>NZ_JAKGAQ010000009.1 GCF_021532615.1 Octadecabacter dasysiphoniae | reverse complement strand
CCGCCTTCGTCTATCAGGCCGAAAATCCTTGTCTCCCGCTTGTTTCCAGTGGTGATGTCTGTCTGAAAGTTCGTTCCTCTGAGGCGATGGAATGCTTGTTCGAGGCGTTGATAACCAAGATTATTTGTGGGTCGGTTTGTCGCCATTAGCAGCTCTCGCCCACTAAACCGCACGCGACTTCCAATGGGTTCCCCACGGTTTTTCTTGTGCATCAATTGGCTGATGCAAAAAATCAGAATGTCTTTGTCGAAGATGGTTGGTAGTCCAACACCCGAAGGGATGATTTTAAGCCGATTCCCTCCGCCACGATATTCCAGATGCCTATGGTCTGGCTTTGTCGCCAATGAGAACAGCGGATGTTCCATTGAAGCCATGTCATCTTTGAGTACGACATCGGCGATATCGAGGATGAAGAAGTCTTTTTGAGGGTGTCGATCTGGAAGTAAGGCCATGTCGGGACCCTAGCGGAACTTCGCACTATCGGGAACCAAAAAATTCGCACTATCAGGAACCATGTTTTAAGCGATTAGCGTTCGCACCTTTCGGAACCGAGATTCGCACCTTTCGGAACCAAGATTCGCACCTTTCGGAACCGACACGAGCATTTGAGTTATATAGAAAAGGCCCCTACGGAATCCGTAACACTACTCCGTAGGTAACATCTTTAACACTAGGCCAAGTTGTGAATTACTCGCTGATCTGGAAGACACAAAACCTGCCGTTATCCTGATCGGAGATGAACCCATCAGTTCGAGTACAAGACCAATCCCAGCCCATGAGCTGGATGCTATCCTTGAAATTTCGCTCCAGATAATGATCAAACACGACCAACGTGAGCAAAGCGCCTGTGGCAAGCCCTGTAAGGGCTGAGAATAGAGCAAGAAGGCCAACGTTGCGCCTACGGGCTAGAATGGTGCCTGAGGCGTCTCTACGAGCTTCTGAGAGGCCGCGCACGGCATCATCGACCTTTCTCTCAATCTGAGCTGCTTTGTTGCTGAGATCGTAGCTGAGGCGCTCTGCGCCTTCCTTGCCACCGTGTGCGGCAGCGTGGCGGACGCCCTCGATCTGTTTAGCGTTGTCCTCCAGTGCGGCTTGCAGGTGTTTCAGCCGTTCCTCGGTCAACTGGCGTTTCTTCACGTCACCCAGCTCGACCCGCATTAGTTTCAACTGGTCGATTAGGTCCTGTACGGGGCCGTCGCTCATGGCTGGGTCTCTCCTATGAATTTGCGCAGATCGTTGAGAAGGGGTTCCGCGTCTTGAATGTCCACCGCCCGCGTCAGGGAGGTTTCCAACAACGTGACGAGCTGGCGGGCGAGGGCTTTGTCTTTGAACGCTGCCGGAATGACGGTTGCGCCAACGATGATTTTTCGCCGCGTGTCTTTGGTGCGCTTTTTGGTCTTGAGCCGTTGGACCCTGTTCTCGGCCTCTGCGATTTTCTGGTCGATGGTGCGAGGTTCAGATCGGGGCATGAGGATTGCGAGGTCCTGTTCTGGATGCTACGGTAGAAACACTTTAAGTGCTCACTTATACATTGCAAGCAATGTGTGAGGTCTTCAACGGGGTAAACCCCAAGGCGACGCCATTCCCCTTTGCCGCAGGCGGCAACATGGGGCGGCGCTTCGCCCGCCCCAAACCCCACCAGACCAGGGCGCGTTGCCCTGGACCAACCGCACGAGGCCGATTGCTGCGATGGCGATCTATCATTTCTCCGCAAAGATGATCTCCCGCAGCACAGGGCGCAGTGCCGTTGCCGCCGCCGCCTACCGGACGGCCGAGCGCATCGAGGACCGTCGCCAAGGGTTAGAGCATGATTACTCCAACCGCACGGGCGTCCTGTCCTCTGAAATCCTCGTTCCTGAAGGTACGCCCGATTCAATGAAAGATCGGGCGACCTTGTGGAACGCCGTCGAGGCTGCGGAACGGCGCAAGGACGCCCAGCTTGCCCGTGAGGTGACGGTGGCCCTGCCGCACGAACTGGACGACGCACAGCGGGGCGAGCTGGTGCGGTCCTTTGTGCAGGCCGCCTTTGTCGATCGGGGCATGATTGCGGACGTGGCACTTCATGCTCCCGGCAAGGAGGGCGACCAGCGCAACCACCATGCCCATATCATGCTGACCACCCGTTCCGTTGGAGAGAACGGTTTTGAGGGCAAAGACCGTTCTTGGAACAGCAAGGAGCTGCTGGAGGATTGGCGCGAAAGCTGGGCCGATCATGCGAACAGCTATCTGCGCGAGATTGAGGCCACGCGTGAGATCGACCACCGCAGCCTTGAGGCGCAGCGCGACGAAAAGCTGGACCTCAAAGAGCGGGCGCTGGAGCGCGGCGACGACAAGGCCGCGCATGAGCTGGAGATCGAGGCGGTGGAGTTGGACCGCGATCCGCTGCCTGACATTGGCTGGAAGGCGTGGAGCATGGAGCGGCGCGGCATCCAGACAGCCGCTGGCGATCTATGGCGCGAGGCCCGTGACCTTCCCATAGGGTGCTGAAATATGAAGCTAGTGGAGTGGTTATGCTTCGGGCCATTGTTGGGCCGCGTGAAGTACGCGCAGGATCGTCACGGCAATGGCGTCCTCTGCATAGATCACGATGTAATTGGGGCGCACCACCATCTCGCGGGTGCCATCCACACGTCCCACGCGGTAAAGTTGCGGGTTATCAGGCAGGCGTGAGATTTTGGCCTCGATCTCATCTTTGAGAGCTTGGGCCGCGTCTGGATTGTCGTCGGAAATATAATCGACAATCGCCAGCAGGTCGGCAATGGCCGTCGCTTTCCATTCAAGTTTGAGCACGGCGTTTCTCATCGATCAGCGCCTGCGCTTCCTGCATCACTTGGGCATGTGGGACCGCGGGGCGCGGATCATCCAGCGCTTCCTGCACCTTGGCGCGGAACCATGCGTCATAAGCATCAGGATCAGCGGTCAGACCCGCAGGCAATCCACCTTCCGTTGCAACACGCGTCAACAGGATGCGCACTGCATCTGAGAGTGTCAGGCCGACACCCGCGAGGGCGTCAGTGGCTTGGGCTTTAAGTTGATCGTCCACGCGGACGTGGAGCATTGAAGTTTGTGCGGGCATGAAAATATCCTCCTGAACAAGAGTGTATCTCAATTGAGATACGATTTCAACTACCTTCCCCCCTGCCCTATCATGGTGTATCGTAAACACTATAAAAACAGCAGTAATGAACAATTGGAAACATTATGGGAAACAGCACATATCTTACACTAGGGCAGGCGGCAGAAATGTGTGGCTGGTCTAAAGGGGCTATCTCTAAGGCTATAAAATCAGGAAAGATGAGCGTTCATGAGAAAACGAAGGCGGGTTTTCAGTTAGACCCTGCCGAGGTTCTGCGTGTGTTTCCAAAGAAAACGGAAACATCCCTAAATGAACAATTAGAAACATCTGAGAAACATAGTGTAAACAGCGCCGTATCCACCGAAGTTAATGCGTTGCGGCAGCAAATTGCCATAGCAGAGCTTGAGCGGACCCGTGAGCGTGAACAACTGACCGACCGCATAGAGAGTTTGCAGCAAATGCTGGCCGACGAGAAGTCAGAACGCCGCCAACTTACCGGACTGTTGTCTGATCAGCGCGAGAAGGGGACAGAACCACAGCGTAGAGGCTTCTGGGCTCGTTTAAGAGGGTAGGGGAAGTCAGTTGTTTAACTGATCCACCTGCTCAACGCTGATGTAAACGCGAGATCCTCGGATCTCTACGGTGCCACTGCCAGCTATCGTACAAAGATCGTCATATGAGACCATGAAGCTTGTGTTGTTACACTCTGTTTCGATTCTTTCACGGGCGTCTCTGCCCGCGTCAACGGTCACACCAAAAGGTTCACGGTTTTCATCATAAAATGTGAAATCACCCTCTGAGCTATTGTATTTTATCCGTCCAGAGAAGGTCACGGCTGTCCGGTCCATACTAGTAAGATAGCTTCCAAGTGAAAGTTCTTGTGCGGACGCAGCTCCAGCCCAAAATAGAGCTAAAATGGGCAAGTATGTTCTGTACATAATGGTCTCCGTAAATGTGATCTAACACTCAGTCTTTCAAAGACGGTGCAGGTTCCAGTGATCTGAAAGTGAATAAAAATTCTGGGTTTGATACCGCTGCCTGACCAGTATAGCTCATTTCCACTGCAGACCCATTATGACTTTCAAAGTCTCCAGAGAACGTCACTTTATCGCCGCGCCGTAAGCTCAACAGCATATCGTATACAGTGGACTGTGACGATGGGATCAGAGTGTCCAGACCGTATGAAAGATGAACTCCAGCGAGTAGGTTTACACCACCGATATCAATGCTAATGCCGCCCTTACCTTGGACGCTTTGAATACCAAGGACTATGCCAGACCATCCCTCTGGGGAGGCTATATTGGCTATTTGTGTGTCTCTAGTCTGTATGAGTTCTCGCAACGCCAGAGAATTTGGCGACAAGCTTACTTGAGATTGAAAAGCCTCAATTTCAGATAAGAAATCTTGTTGTGCCGCAGGGAGGTTCAGTGCCGTTTTTGGCTGAGGCGGGGCTGGTGACAGCATAGCGATACCCACGACTGCTGCAACCAGAACTGCCCCATAGATTAGCCAGCGCCGTGGGCGACGTTTCTCACATTCGGCGCATTTTTTGCTGCTTTTAAGGTTGGATTTTCCACATGAGCAAATCCAGTAAGATACACTTTCAGCCATTTATTTGGGGCGTGTAAGGAGCGCCATAATGCCTAGAATGATTGCTCCAATCAGCCAGACAAAAATAAGGAGCGTGACACCGATACCCGTTCCGATAGCCGCTCCTGCAGCCTCGGCCCCTGACATGCCTGCTTGGCTTTCAACGGCACCTTGAGTGCCAGCCCAAATCCAAAGCACCATCAAAATATTGAAGCCCCAGAACGCGAATATAACAAGTTTACCGAAAATACCGCGCTTTGCTTTCCTCAGCACAGCGCCACACGATGGGCATGATGTTGCGCTGGTGCTGACCTTGTGTTGACAGGTTGGGCATTCAATTATTGTGGGTTTGGCCATAGAAATTTCCTTTTGAGTACTTCAATAATGAGGTGGAGATTTTTTACAATGGGTATAGCTATTTACCTTAGTTTCTCTTGTTTTTTGCAGTATGAAACGAATGCAGCGCCAGCATTTTTTGGCGGGTTTCCTTTAGCCGTTTCGGAGTGTGCAAAGTTCATCCAGTTTGCGCGCAGGGCGTGGTAGTCCCAGCCCTTACCCCGTGCGATCTCACGAGCCTTTTCTTCGGCCCATTCCGGCAGAACAATGTCAGCCGCGATGATCACGCGGTTCTGGCGTGGTCGGAAGATCACCAGATCGTCAGAGTTCAGTTCCAGCGTGTAGAAGGGCAGGTGGTCGCCTTCGATGATCTGCCGGATATTGAGGCGGAACTTCTTGAGGGGCGCGTTACTACCCGTCTTGTCTTGGAGTTTTGCGAGGTTGATATGCCAACGTTTCTGGCTGCCGCAATGCTTGCGGGCAATCTCATAGATGCGGCGTTCAAGCGGTCTACGGAGGCGGAAATAGTCGTTTGAGATGGTGACCACTTCGTCACCTTCAATGGCTCGCATGACCCAATCGGATAAGACAACTTCACAATAATCGAGTCGCCATTCCCCTTCGTCTTTCATCACAAAACCGCCTTCGTCTATCAGGCCGAAAATCCTTGTCTCCCGCTTGTTTCCAGTGGTGATGTCTGTCTGAAAGTTCGTTCC
>NZ_JAKGAQ010000008.1 GCF_021532615.1 Octadecabacter dasysiphoniae | reverse complement strand
TTACCATGGTCAACGTGACCAATCGTGCCGATGTTTACGTGCGGTTTATTACGTTCAAACTTTTCCTTAGCCATGATGGCCTCCTTGATATGTTGGCAGGATATCCCTGCCGAGTGTGTTGCGGCGGGCGGCCTGAACCGCCCCGCCGTTTATTCGAATTCCGCGATTAAGCGAATTTTGCCTGAATCTCTTCGGAGATGTTGCTTGGAACCGGATCATAGTGGTCAAACTGCATCGAGAACTGCGCGCGGCCCGAGGACATGGAGCGCAGTGTGTTGATGTAGCCGAACATGTTCGCCAGTGGCACCATCGCGTCGATTGCGATGGCGTTTCCGCGTGTGTCCTGACCCTGAACCTGACCGCGACGCGATGTCAGGTCACCGATGATACCACCGGTGTATTCTTCGGGTGTGATCACTTCGACCTTCATGATCGGCTCGAGCAGTTTTGCCCCAGCTTTGCGCATACCTTCACGCATACACATACGTGCAGCGATTTCGAATGCCATGATGGAGGAGTCAACATCGTGGAACTTACCGTCAAGCAGCTGCACCTTGAAGTCGATCACGGGGAAGCCAGCCAAAGGACCGTTGTCCATAACGGACAGGATGCCTTTTTCGACGCCCGGGATGTATTCCTTTGGAACAGCACCACCAACGATTTTCGATTCAAACGAGTAGCCTTCGCCTGCTTCAGTTGGGGAAATGAGCATTTTCACTTCGCCGTACTGACCAGAACCACCAGATTGTTTCTTGTGCGTGTACGTGTGTTCTACTTCGTGACCGATGGTCTCGCGGTAGGCCACTTGTGGGGCACCGATGTTGGCTTCGACTTTGAATTCACGCTTCATGCGATCAACAAGAATGTCGAGGTGAAGTTCGCCCATACCCTTCATGATGGTCTGACCGGATTCGATGTCAGTTTCCACGCGGAAGGATGGATCCTCGGCAGAGAGACGCTGGAGCGCGATGCCCATTTTCTCTTGGTCTGCTTTTGTCTTCGGCTCAACGGCGATCTCGATCACAGGATCGGGGAACGTCATTGTTTCGAGAACAACTGGTTCTTGTGGGGAACACAGGGTGTCACCTGTTGTCGTGTTCTTCAGACCACCAAGCGCAATGATGTCGCCGGAAAACGCTTCTGCGATTTCTTCACGATCATTGGAGTGCATCATCATCATACGGCCAACGCGCTCTTTGTTACCCTTGGTAGAGTTGAGCAAGTTGTCACCCTTGTTGAGTTGACCGGAATAGATCCGTGTAAACGTCAGGGTGCCCACGAAGGGGTCGTTCATGATTTTGAACGCAAGGCCAGAGAACGCCATGTCATCGTCCGCACGGCGCGGGATGTCGCGTGTTTCTGTCTCGTCGCCGGGTTTGAAGCCCATGTAGTCAACCACGTCGAGCGGGCTCGGCAGGTAGTCGACAACAGCGTTGAGAAGCGGCTGAACGCCTTTGTTCTTGAACGCGGAACCGCCAAGCACAGGAACGAACGACAAGGACAAACATGCCTTGCGGATCATGACGCGCAGGGATGCGACATCGGGCTCATTGCCGTCGAGGTAGGCTTCCATTGCATCGTCGTCCTGCTCAACAGCAGCTTCGACAAGCTTTTCACGCCATTCAGCGGCCTGATCAGCCAAGCTGTCGCGAATAGGAGCTTTGATCCAGGACGCACCAAGGTCTTCGCCCTGCCATAACCATTCTTCCATGGTCACGAGGTCAACGAGGCCTTCGAGCTCAGTTTCGGCACCGATCGGGAAAGAGATCGGCAAAGCGCGTGCGCCTGTCCGGTCTTCGATCATTGCAACGCACTTGAAGAAGTCAGCGCCGATTTTGTCCATCTTGTTGACGAAAACCATACGCGGAACTTTGTAGCGGTCAGCCTGACGCCACACTGTTTCGGTCTGTGGTTCAACACCAGCGTTGGCGTCGAGAACACAAACCGCACCGTCAAGCACAGCCAAGGAACGTTCAACTTCGATTGTGAAGTCAACGTGGCCCGGTGTGTCGATGATGTTCATGCGGTGCTTGGGAGAGTCGGCCTCTGTGCCGTTCTCAGTGCGTTCCCAGAATGTCGTCGTCGCAGCGGAAGTAATTGTAATACCCCGTTCCTGCTCCTGCTCCATCCAGTCCATTGTCGCAGCGCCGTCGTGCACTTCGCCAATGTTGTGGGATTTGCCTGTGTAATACAGGATGCGCTCGGAACAGGTGGTTTTACCTGCATCGATGTGCGCAATGATACCGAAGTTGCGGTACAGTTCGAGTGGATAGTCGCGTGCCATATCAGGTGCTTCCTATTACCAGCGGTAGTGGCTGAACGCTTTGTTTGCGTCGGCCATCTTGTGCGTGTCTTCGCGCTTTTTGACGGCTGTGCCACGGCCTTGAACCGCATCCACGAGCTCGCCTGCAAGGCGCTCTTCCATGGTTTTCTCGTTGCGGTTTTTCGCAGCTGCGATCAACCAACGGATTGCCAGTGCCTCACGGCGCTCAGGGCGGACTTCGACGGGCACCTGGTAGGTGGCACCACCGACGCGACGCGAGCGCACTTCGAGGTTTGGTTTGATGTTCTCAAGGCTCTCGTGGAAGACTTCCAACGGGGATTTCTTGAGCTTGTCTTCAACGCGGTCAAAGGCGTTGTAGACGATGCGTTCTGCGACGGATTTCTTACCGTCGATCATGAGGTTGTTCATGAACTTTGAAAGAACCTTGTCACCGAATTTTGCATCGGGAAGGATCTGGCGCTTTTCAGCGGCGTGACGACGTGACATGTGATGTTTCCCTTACTTCGGCTTCTTGGCGCCGTATTTCGAACGGCGCTGCTTACGATCCTTGACGCCCTGCGTATCGAGTACGCCGCGCAGGATGTGGTAGCGAACGCCGGGAAGGTCTTTTACACGACCGCCACGGATCAGAACCACAGAGTGTTCCTGAAGGTTGTGGCTTTCACCGCCGATATAAGAAATGACCTCAAAACCGTTGGTCAGGCGCACTTTGGCAACCTTACGCATCGCGGAGTTCGGCTTCTTTGGTGTCGTTGTATAGACACGTGTGCAAACGCCGCGCTTTTGCGGGTTGCCCTCAAGGTGAAGCGATTTGGATCGTTTGACTTTGGGCTGCCGGGGTTTCCGGATCAGCTGCTGGATTGTTGGCATTGGGTTGGTTTCCCTACTTCCTACACATGTGTAGCGGCCCATCATTGGTCCGCCGATTTCAATTCTCAAGCGCCTCTTGCGTCCAAAAAGCACAACAAACCCGCTGGCGTTGCCTTACCGGAGCAACGGAGCGGTTGGGTTACAGAGGATCGGACCAATAGTAGGCCGGATCTTGACCACGACGATTATGATGCCTGACGTGGGACAAACCCCAGCCAGATGCGCGCTACATAGGTCGACTCGGGAATGCTGTCAACAGCGCCTAGCGGATGCGCAGACCTGTCGGGGTTTTGCGGGCTGTCGCCCGTTCGCGGCATAGTGTGAACAGGCCCGTCGCAACCACGATTGCAGCGCCAAACATCGTCCAGAAATCGGGCCATTCATCGAATAGAAAGAAGCCGAGGATCAGCGCGACCAACAGCGATGTATAGCGAAACGGCGCAACCGCCCCGAGGTCGCCCAACCGCATCCCCGCCACTGCAGCGATATATCCCGCCATCAGGCACAGGGCCGCGCCGACAAGTAAGGCAGCTTCGGAAACTGTAGGGGTCACCCAGCCTTCGGCGCGGTACAGTGATCCGAACAGGGCCATGATCGTGACGCCGATTGCCGCCGACAATGCCACGCGGCTGGACGGGATGGATTTGGACAATTTGCGTGCCGCCAGATCGCGAAATGTCACGGCGATGACAGCGCCGACGCCGTAGATCGAAAAGATCGTGAACCCGTCGAGCCCCGGGCGGATGATGATTGCCACGCCGATGAACCCCACAAGGATCGCAGCAATGCGCCGCCAGCCCACGGGTTCGCCAAGGAATATCGCCGCGGCGAGGGTCACGGTCAGGGGCAGCGCCTGAAGGATCGCCGACAGGTTTGCGATGGGAATGCTGAACAGCGCGGTGAGGAAAAAGATGGTGCCGATCGCCTCGGCCGCGGTGCGCAGGGCGGTCAAGGCGCGGTCTTTGCGGCTGGGCCGAAACCGAAGATGGCCCCAAAAGTGGGCGAGGATCGTCAGGCCGATGGTGATCAACACGCCGCGCATAAAGATCTGTTGAAAGAACGGCAGGTTCGATGACGCCAGTTTCATCAGCGCGTCGTTGACCGTAAACGCCGCCATGGACAGCATAATCAAAAACGACGCGCGCATGTTGTCTGAAAGGGTCATGCGAAAGCTTTGGCACGGCGCATAGCCAAGAACCAGCCTGTTTTACCCTTCGGTGCGTTTGGAGCAGTTTGCGGTGACGTTGCACTTTGCAAAATTGGCACAGGTGCAGCGTTCAGATACGCCCGAAAAAGTGGCGCGGAGTCTGCAAGGGGCGACACGCGCGCGCCCCACGGCATCAAAGTTGCAGCCGGCAAAGAACGCCGCAACCATGCCAAAATGGACGAGATCGATCTGTTCTGGGCCGATGAGGCGAAGTCATTGGCAGATCAATTTGCATCGTTGCGAGCGCTTGAAGCGGGCGAGAACGCGAAGCCACCCGTTCGCCGTATACTAGCCCAACAATCGAACCGTAGGTTCATTCACCAATATAGGTACGATATAAATCCGACATCAAAGACGTCACTGGCCCCAGTTTTCCCGCGCGTACTTTGCGCCCATCAATCATTGTCACGGGGGTGATACCGCCCAAAGTGCCGGTGACGAATGCCTCGTCGGCACCATAGGTTTCCGCGAGCGTGTAGTCCTTTTCGAACACGGGTTTTCCCGCATCGCGCCACAGCTTGGTGACGTTGGCGCGGGTGATCCCGTTGAAACAGGTCGTCCCTGTTGAGGTCCACAATTCTTCCCCGCGAATGATGAAGACATTGGTGAAATTACAGCTCGCGACAAAGCCGCGATCATCCAGCATCAGGGCCTCGTCGGCGCGAATGGGAATTGAGCCGCAGATCGAACACATCGGGGGTGGAGCACCTAATGGTCGAGGTCATCAGCTTAAGGCCGCGAATGACGTTCAGAACCTCGCCCGCCAATTCTGGGTCCAGCGCCGAGGTCGGTTCATCAAACAACATCAACTCGGGCGCAAGCGCCAAAGCGCGTGCGATGGCGACGCGCTGCTTTTGCCCGCCTGACAGGCGCGATGGGTATTCGTCGGCCTTTTCCGCCAACCGACGCGCGCCAGTTCTTCATGGGCGCGGGCTTCGCTGCTGGCTTTGTCCATTCCTTGAACGATCCGCAGACCTTCGGTGATGTTGTCCAACACAGTTTTGTGCGGAAACAGATTGAACTGTTGAAACACCATACCGACCTTCTGGCGCACCTTTGTCAGTTCGTTTTCTGGATAGGCGCGCGGTTTGTCGGGGCGTTCGGTGCCAATCGTCTAGCCCGCATGGGTAATTTCACCATCCGACGGGATTTCCATGAAGTTGAGGTAGCGCAGAAACGTGCTTTTGCCAGACCCGGACGCGCCCAGAATGGCAATGCAATCGCCTTGTTGGACATCCAGATCAATGCCACGCAACACGTGATTGTTCCCAAAATGACTTACGCAAACCACGAATGGTTAGGGCTGGCATCATCCGCCGCACGGCTTGGGGCAGGATGATACGCGTCATAATCTCGCGGTAGCGCATGCCGATGGCGCGTCCGGCTTCCCATTGGCCGCGTTCGATCGATACGAGGTCAGCGCGGAACACTTCGGCAAAGAACGCCGAAGACTGGATGGAAAACGTGATGGCCGCCGCGAGGTAGGGCGTCATCTGGATGTCCATCAGGATTGGCAGGGCGAAAAAGAACCAAAAAAGCTGTACGAGCGGTGGCGTGGTTCTGAAGAATTCAATGATGAACCCCGCAGGCCACGCCAGCACTTTGCGCGGCGATAGTCGTGACAAGGCCAGTGCTGTGCCGGTGATCGCCAGAGTCCCGAGAAGCCCCTGCCATAACAGGCCGGAGTTCTCGATGACGGAGGTGAAATCCCATTGATACATTGCTTGTCCACCCTACCGCTTGGCTTACAGGCGTTCGCGGATGATCGCGGGCACCGTGGACGGATCAAGCCCGAAGTCGCTTAGGAATTCTTCGTACCACAGCTGTGTCTGGCCGGATTTGTAGTAACCGTCGATCTGCTCATCCACCCAGTTCACGAACGCGAGGTCGCTTTCTTGACGCATCACCACGGATGAGGGGCGCGGTTCAACAAGCGGAGGCACGATGATCTGGCCCGAGCCCAATTTCTGACGCGCCGCAATCGACGACCGGTCGAACAATGTCACGGCATCCACACGACCGGCCTGGAAGGCGGCAATCGCTTCGGCATTTCCAGGAAACCGTTGAATATCCGCATTCGGTGCGTTTTCCGTCAGGAAGGCATCAATGCTGGTCGCCTGAGGGACGGAAACGCTGACATCGGGCGAATTCAAATCGGCCCTACCCGTGACCTCAAGATCATCGCGCGCCAGGACAGCGGGCGAATACTACAGCAGCGGTGTTTCAGGGAAATTCACCGCTTCTTTCCGCGTATCCGTGGCGTCCAATACAAACATCAAATCAATACGGTCTGCCTGACGGGCCGCCACTGCGGTGCCCCAATCCCAATCACGGCAATAGCGGCCGCCAATACTAAACGTCTTTTCGTCACTCTCTCCTATGCTGGTCTTGGTTATGTTTTTGGATCAATAGCGGCGCTTCGCGCTTCTACAGATGCTTTCGTCGTCTCAAGCCCGAGACGCATATGATCGCGTCGCTCGTCTTTCATCGCGCTCAGACTGTCGCCGAGGGCAAACCGTATATAGTCGTCATGGCTGTCCCGTTTGGGCACAGTGGTCCCGTGCGCGCGGCCCAATACAATTGTAGATGCCCGCGCAATCCGGTCCATGAGTTCAACAAGATGCGATTGTTGGCGTGTTCATAAACAAGCCCGTGTAAATCAAGTTCGGCCTGAATGGCGGCCACGTGATCCGCTTGGTCGATCACCTGTTTTAGGGCGTCGCTGCGGGCCAGCAGATCTTTCTTGAAATCGCCATCGCGCCGGTCCCCATGAATGGCCGGTTTTCGAACGACGCCGCGGGGCAGGGTTTTACGATGTTGCAGCCGCACAACGTGCTGTCGATGGCGACATTAGCACAGATGCTGAGGTCGGCCGCCATGCGCGATAAACTGCCCAAAGCGCCACTCTTTCAAGCAAAATTCTTGGCGGGTTGAGAATCTGAATTACGATAATTTGCACAGCCATGTGGAAATCTAAATCAAATCAATCACTCTTGGGGGATGTTTGGATATGGAAATTTGGGCAAAGTCATTTTGGGTTCTAGGCAGTTTACTTGGGGCAAGCATGGCGCAGGCCGAAAATCATCCGCCCGCAGACGCCAACTGGATAATGAACGATGGATCAACGTCGTTGCTGGTTGTGCGCGAACCGCAAGGACCACCCCCCGGGCTTGATCTACCGGAAGGCGTGGTGCCGCCACCACCGCAAGTCATGGACGAAGACGATATTTTGGGTGCGTTCGCCCGCGTAAACGTCCTCGAAGTCGAAAATACCGGTGACTACACCCGCATCAAAACCGCCTATGTGCCAGAGTACGAAGTGCTGGTGACGCAAGACATGATGGATCAGCTGTTGGCGCGGCCAAAATTTGAAACCGATTTCCCCGATGGCGTGTTGGTGTCTGTCGGCGACACCGTTCGATTTGGTCAGGACATCGGATATTCCGGCGATACCTGCACAGAGGGCGCGGGGCTTGGGTTTTGGCCTCCCGCCACGTTCTGCGCGACGGGTATTTCGATCGACAATTTCATTCCGAACACCCCCGAACCGACCGAAGACATCTGTTACACCACACTCGCGGACGTTGGCATTTTCATGAACGGCACCGTGTTGTTCAACTGGTCTGATGGACAAAGCTATGGGGCACAGGGCGACTGGCACAACATGGCCCACATCTATGAGGCCTATGATTTTGATATCTGCCAAGGGCATGCGGTCGAAGGGATGTACCACCACCACGGCTATTCCCAGTGTTTAAATGACGCGATTGGCGATACGGGCGATGGACATTCCCCAATATGGGGGTACGCCGCAGACGGATTTGCGATCCATGGCCCGTGGCACGATGCCGGTGTTCTGGCCCAATCCAGCTGGCGCGTGCGCGATTACGCGTCCGAGGCCGAGGGCTGCGGAGAAGACGGAGACCGCAGTTGTATCATGAATGATCTGCTAAACCCGATGTCTGGCACGCGTCCGGTTTCGCAAGGCCCTGCGGTCGGGGAATTCGGTAAATCCATGTTCTCGCAAAATGATATCGTTTTGGAAAATGGGGCCTTCTTCGAAGACTATGTATTTGATGCGGCCCTGCAAACAACGCCCGCGTCGCTTGATGCGTACAATGGCCATGACCACGATGGATTGGGATATCATTACCATATTACGACGGACGCTTCGATGAACCCGGTGTTCCCCTATTCGTTCGGGCCGATGTATCGCGGGCGATTGCATGACAACGCGATTACGTCTTGTGGTGCGACTGCAATGGAATTCCCCGCTGGCCCGATCAGCGAAGCATCCAATCAATCGATAGATTTAGGGGACGCGCAATGGACGGTCTTGATTGCCGACTGATTAAGACTTCACGGGTCATCGCACTGTCGATCCTTGTGGCGCTCGGGTTCGGTTCAGGCGCCGTTGCGCATCAGCTTGATGGAACGGAAACGACGCTGACCATTGACGGTCAGGAGTTGTCTTTGAGCATCAAGACATCAGAGGCCGCGTTGGTGCGTTTACTGGGCGAAGACCAAGCAACGCCAAGCGAGTTAATGCACCTTTTCATGCAGAAATTCGTGATTGAAAACGCCAGTGGGACTTGCACCGAGGTTGAGCAAATTGAAGTTGCATATAATCACGACCTTATCGGGACGAGCGTTGTGCGGTGCGATGCGGTGGATTTGTTAACGATCTCCACCACGCTGGGACTGCAGCCAAACACGGCGGACGTGCACATCTTCAAGATTATTCTGGACGGACGTATGACCGTCACCATGTTGCCCTTTCAATCAGACGAAATTCAGTTGCCGGTGACCCGGCTGCGCGACGCTTGGGAGCCACACGAACACGGCCTTTGAAAGGGGACATTCGCTGCACTACTGAAATGGCGAATTCGCGCTTCGCGGGCGAAACTGCCAGAAAGAGGCAAATTTCACTGCTCATTTTGCCGACGGAAATCATCGAAATGACAGCCGGTACGCCCATTTAGTCGTCCCACTCATCCAGTAGCTTGCGAAGATCGTGGCGTGTGAGCCCGATGTCTTTCAGCCATTTGTCATCCTTGCGCAAAAGCATCCAGCCCATCGATTGACGGTTGCTCTGCAATACGCGCCAGCGCTTCCAAAATTTCCAAACCATGTTCCTCTGCCTTTCCATTTTCTAAGACAGGCATCGGCTATTGATTGACATCAATCAAACACATAACAATGATGGTAGGCATACATAAAACTGATAGGTAACGATCATGCTCCCGCCACTCGACAGTGATCTGATGCGCGGTTTTCTCGCCGTCGTTGAGACAGGGTCTGTGACCCGCGCCGCCGATCAACTGGGACGCACCCAATCGGCGATCTCGATGCAAATTCGCAAGCTTGAGGACAGCCTGGGCCAGAGTATATTTGTGCGCGAACCACGCGGTGTCAGCCTGACAGAACGCGGCAAGCAACTGTTGCCGTATGCGCAACGTGTCGTTGGTTTGCTTGATGAAGCGGCAACCACCTTGCGCGAAAAACCTTTGTCTGGCCCGGTGCGGGTCGGAATTCCGGATGAATATGTGCAAAGCATATTGCCCGCGGTGCTGGCATCATTTTCGCAACGCCATCCCGAAACCCAGGTAACCATACGCTGCGATTTCAGTGCGCCACAGATTGCCGCATTGAACGCAGACAAGATCGATCTTGCGGTGATATACGAAGGCTACAGCGGCGATGAGGTAGAGGTTCTCGCGGTCGATCCAACCGTTTGGGTGACGTCGATTGCCCATGCCCAGCATTTGCGTGAACCGCTGCCGGTTTCGATATATTTCAGTTCGGATTGGTGTCGCGACTATGCGTTGCATTCACTTGAGCAGATCGGCGTTTCCTACCATCCCGCATTCGAGTGCGACACGTCGGCCAATATGCGCAGCGCGGTCATGAATGGAATTGCCGTGGCGCCGTTGGCCCGAAGTTCCATTCCGCCCGGTTGCCGCGAATTGACAGATGAGGACGGGTTTATCCCGATCGACAACGCCCGCGTCGTGTTGCGCCGCAATCCAGCGGGTTCTTCAACCGCGATTGAGGCCATGGTGACCACGCTGCGTGATGCGTTCTGCCCATTGTCAGATAAGGGCCTGCAGTACCGATCATAAAGCGTGGCCGAGCGATTTGAGACATTCAATGATGCCTTTATCCGCGCCATTGATCTCCAAACGCATATCACCCGCAACGCGGCGACGCGTATTTGGTCAGCGCGCTTGTTAAGGCAGATAGACGTGCTGCTGCGGGGTAACGCCGTCACAACTATGGACGGTCAGATCAGTCTTTCTAACGCGGCAATCCAACCTCATTTCCAGCCTCACGCACTGACCATGATTCACATTTTACGGACCCAATCGTTCAATCCAGACCAGGGATGAGACCGACACGATCAGGACGGGGCGACGGACAGAAAAAGGGATGCGTTAAGTGCCGTGGGTTGGGCAACGGCCATAGATAACGTCGCTGGATAAATGACGACGCCCAATGCAGAAGTCAGTGTCAGGCGTAGCAGGTTTGATCTGATGATTGCCCCATGCTGGCCCCAACTAAAATCAGGTAGACTGCTAACAGGACCGCACCCGGCCCCCAACGCCAAAGAGCGAGCCACAAGGCCGATCCTTCGTTTCACGTTTCAGGCCTTGAGGGTTGATCAGAGACTTCAACCAGTGGCGGCGCGTCCGTTAAAAATTCACTCGATCACCACCTTTTAGATCAAGTATCTCCCGGGCCTCGTCTGGGGAGGCGACCTGACACCCTAGTTCTTCGACAACACGTCTGACTTTCGCAACTTGTTGGGCGTTGCTTTCGGCTAGCTCCCCCCGCGAAATGAACAGACTGTCTTCGAGACCCACACGCACGTGGCCGCCCATCTGGCTTGCGGTCGTGGCCATCGGGATTTGTGATGCACCCGCGGCAAGGATAGACCAACGGTAGTCTTCGCCGAACAGTTTGTCGGCGGTCTTTTTCATGAACACCAGATTGTCGATATCAGCACCGATGCCGCCCAAGATCCCCATGACGAACTGGATGAACACTGGTGCTTTGAACAGCCCCGCGTCCATGCAGAATTTCAGATTATAGAGATGCCCTACATCATAACATTCGTGTTCAAACTTAATATCGTGAGGCGCAAGTGTCTCTGCGGCTTCGCGGATATCGCGGAAGGTGTTGCGAAAGATATTACCATCCGAGTTTGCGACATAATCCTTTTCCCAATCGAACTTCCAATCGTCGTCCCCATAGCGTTTGGCCAGCGGGTGAAAGCTGAAATTCATTGACCCCATGTTCATGCTGCACATTTCAGCACTGAAGGTGGCCGCGGGTTTGATCCGATCCTGTATCGACAAGGTAAGCGACCCGCCGGTTGAGATATTCACTACGGCATCGGTGGCCTGTTTGATGCGCCCCAGAAACGGGCTGAAATCGTCAGTGTTGACCGACGGCGCGCCGGTTTCATTGTCCCGCGCATGCAAGTGCAGGATCGATGCGCCCGCCTCTGCTGCCGCGATCGCTTGGGCGGCGATATCATCGTAGGTGTAGGGCAAGGCGTCCGACATGGTTGGCGTGTGGATCGCGCCGGTGACCGCGCAGGTGATGATGGTGCGCTGTTGTTTTGCCATTGCCTAGGCTCCTTTGTCTGAGTTGTCCGATTTCACGCGATAGCTGAGGGGGAAAAGTTCAAGATCAAAGCGGCTGCGGATTAGGCCCCAGACGCCTTTGGGCGCCTTGAGCATGATACCGATGGCGACCAGCCCCAGAACGATCAGATATGTTGTGCCAAGATCAGCCAACGTTTCGCGCAACAGGAAGAAGAGGATCGTCCCGATGATCGGCCCTTCAAGGGTACCGATGCCACCGATCACAACGATGAAGATCACGAAGGCGGTCCAGTCGTTCACGGAAAACGCCGCGTCCGGTGAAATCCGCAGCTTTTGTAAAAAGATCAGCCCGCCGATGATGGCTGTAAAAGCAGAGGTCACGACGTAGACTTCAAGTTTTGTGCGCCAGATGTTGATGCCAAGGCCTGCGGCGGCGACTTCGCTGTCGCGGATCGCGGTGAGGGCTAGGCCACGATTTGATCGCAGGAACAGGTAGACGCAAGCAATGACAACCACAGCCGCGCCGAGAGCCAACCAATAACTAAGCGCTTCGCGTCCTGACCGGGAAGCCGCAAAAGATTTGACCACATCAACGGGCAAGGAAGAACCAGAGCCGCCCCCAAGTGAAGAGGCTTGCGCAAAGCTGAGACGGAAGACCTCGGCCATGACCCATGTGCCGATGGCGAAATAGGCACCCTTCAGGCGAAAGATGAGGGCGGCGATTGGCACTGACAGCAAGGCCGCCAGCACACCACCTGCGAGGATGGCCAGGATTGGGTGCAGCCCTGCGAACATTGTCAGCGCAAACAGCATATAGCCCCCGAACCCGACATAGGCCTGTTGTCCAACGGAAACGAGCCCCGCGTAACCCGCCATCAGATTCCAAAGCATCGCCAGCGACAGGTACAGATAAATCTCCCCCAACAGCCGCAGATCAGCGCGCCCTGCCCACCAAGGGGCGGCGGCAAGCACGATCAGACCAAGTGCCGCGATCACCATCGCAACTTGGGCCGAACGGCTGGTTCTGCTGATGCGGGCGGTCAATGGGCC
This sequence comes from Octadecabacter dasysiphoniae, assembly GCF_021532615.1. Classification (GTDB taxonomy): domain Bacteria; phylum Pseudomonadota; class Alphaproteobacteria; order Rhodobacterales; family Rhodobacteraceae; genus Octadecabacter; species Octadecabacter dasysiphoniae. The sequence continues at coordinate 11,230 of NZ_JAKGAQ010000008.1, read as the reverse complement.
ACCCTCGGGAACAGGCCCTGCGGGCGAACGGCCAAAACCACCAGAAACGCGATATGCCCTGCGAGCAATTGCCAGCCGGGATCAATCTTGGCCCCCAATGTTTGTGCAACACCCAGAATGACACCACCGGCAAGTGTGCCCCAGAGGTTGCCAAGACCGCCAATAATCACGGCCTCAAACCCAAAGATCAGACGCGCGCCGCCGACAGACGGATCAAAGCTTGTGCGCACGCCCAATAGGATGCCCGCGATTGCTGTAACAGCGAGAGCCAGCGCCATGGCCATGCCAAAAACATGCGCCTTGTTCAGGCCCATCAGCTGCGCGATGTCGGAATTGTCGGATGTAGCGCGAAACGCACGGCCCAGCGACGTGCGGTAAAAGATGAATTGCAGCCCCGCGATGACCGCCACGGCAATCGCAAAGGTCAGCAGCGGCAAAACCCCAAGCGTCAGCCCGCCCACGGGCACGCTCGCGGTTTCGATCACCCCTGCGTTCATCTTTTGCGGATCGGCGGAATAGGCCTCAAGCAGCGCGTTTTGCAGGATCACGGACAACCCGAACGTGACCAAAAGCGGCGGCAAAATATCATCGCCCAATGTGCGGTTCAGGATACCGCGTTGCAGAACATAGCCGATCCCCGCCATGGCAGGCGCGACGATCAGTAGTGCCACAAACGGATGAATGCCCAACATGACCGTCGTCGAAAGCCCCATGTAAGCGGCCAAGACAATCAGATCGCCATGGGCGATATTCACCAACCGCATGACCCCGAAGATAAGCGACAAGCCCGCGGCAAATAGGGCGTACAGCCCACCAAGCAGCGTCCCTTGCACAATGGCAGAAATCCAATCCATTAGGCCCCTACTCCGAAATAGGCGCGGGTGATGTCGTCGCGCGAGATTGTGTTGGTTGCGCCCGTCAGCGACACGCGGCCTTCTTGCAGGCAATAGACCCGCGAAGACACCGACAACGCTTTGGAGATGTCTTGTTCGACGATCAGCGCGGTCATGCCGTCGCCTACGATGTTAGGCAGTACGTCGTAAATTGATTTGATGATGACTGGCGCGAGGCCAAGGCTGATTTCGTCAAACAGGATTACATCGGGGTTGGCCATAAGTGCGCGCCCGATGGCGACCATCTGTTGTTGACCGCCCGATAACGTGGTTGAGGCCTGATCTTTGCGTTCCTTCAGGATCGGGAACAACCCATAAACTTTGTCGAGGGACCAAGGCCCCGCGCGGCCCGTGTGTGCGCCGATCTGGAGGTTTTCCTCGACTGACAGCGACGGGAACAATTGGCGGCCTTCGGGGACAAGCGCGATGCCTTTGTGGGCGACCAGATCAGCCCGCAAGGCCCCTATGGCGTCGCCTTGATAGGTCACTTGCGCGGCTTGGTTTTTCAACAGGCCAGCGATAGAGCGAAGCAAAGTCGTCTTGCCTGCGCCATTGGCACCAATGATCGCAACGACTTCGCCTGCGGCGATGTCCATGTCGACGCCGAACAGGGCTTGGAAATCACCATAATGCGCATCAAGCTTGTGCAGCGAAAGAACGGGCTTAGGCATCCGCAGCGATCCCCAGATAAATTTCTTTCACTTCTGGGCTGTCCATGACGGCCTTTGGTTCGCCTTCTGCAATTTTGCGCCCGAAATCTATGACGATCAGGCGTTCGGCCACAGCCATGAGCGCATGCACCACATGTTCGATCCAGATGATCGTGGTACCATTCGCATGGATGCGTTTGATGGTGTCTATCAGCGCCCCACATTCCGCGTCCGTCAGCCCGCCCGCGATCTCATCGAGCAGCAAGAGTTTTGGTTTAGCCGACAAGGCACGGGCCAGTTCCAGCCTTTTGCGTTCGAGCAAGGACAGGGATCCGGCGCGCATATTGGCTTTGTCGGCGAGACCCGTTTCATCCAAGACGTCCAGCGCGTGAACCTCAGCTTCGCGCCCGCGCAGGCCGCCGCCTTGGGTTGCGCCGACAAGGGCGTTTTCAAAAACAGTCATCCCCGCGAAGGGCTGCGGGATTTGAAATGATCGCGCCACACCCAGTTTGCAGCGTGCAGCGGCAGAGATCTTGGTTATGTCCTGATCGTCAAAATGGATCGTGCCAGCATCGGCACGCAGCGCGCCGGTGATAAGGTTAAAAAGGGATGTCTTGCCCGCACCGTTAGGCCCAAGAATGCCAACCGCTTCGCCTTGGGCCACATCAAAACTGCTGGCGTCGGCCACGATGACCGCGCCAAACGATTTTTGCAGGTCCTTGATGGAAAGAAGTGCGGACAAGACAGTTTTCCTCAGCTCAGCAACTTTAGCTCACCACCCACAGGGATGTTGGGCGCGGCTGCGTTGTTGGTGATGACAAGCTCCATCGCGTCGCCAGTCTTCTGCCACTGGCCCGCGACGAGTGGTGTCTTAGTGACATTGGGCACAGGGCCCGCGCCAAAGTTCACATCGCCCACAATCGTCGACATGTTCGTTGACTTGATCGCATCGACAATCGCCATCGGGTCATCTAGATCAGCCGCACGGGAAACAACATCGCGCACCACTTCGAACAGCGCATGCTTAAAGCCGATGGGCTGGGTCCATGGACGGCCTGTCGCGGCCGTGTAGCCGTTGGCCAGATCACCGGCACTGTCGCCTGTAAGGGACGAGTTGAACGGGTGGTTCGGGCTCCACCATACTTCCGACGTCAGGCCATCGCCGCGATCGCCAAGGCTTTCAATGACCGATGGGAACAACAGAGCCTTGCCGATCGTCACAACCTTGGGGCGGAAATTTTGTTGTGCGGCCTGCGCCCAGAAGGTCGCAAAGTCTGGTGGGATCATGTTGCCGGTGATGATCTCGCAGCCGGCGTCTTTGAAGGCTGCAATGTAGTTTGAAAAATCATCGTTCAGCGGCTGATACCGACCCGGATCGGTCAGGGTGTAACCTGCCTCTGACAGGGGCTTGGGGAAGCCCAGTTCTGGATCGCCCCATGCGTTGCCGTCTGCATCGTTGGGGAACAACCCGCCGATGTTTTGGGCCGCACCAGAACTGCCCCACAGATCAAGGAAGTTGCCGATGACGTCTTCGAGGCCCCAGAAGAAGTGGTAGGTGAAATCGAACCCTTCCGCAGGATTTCCGTTGCGGCCAAAGAAATAGGGCTGCCATGGGCAATCCGTGGTGATGCAGGGCACTTCGTTGATTTCGGCCTGATCAGACACGGGGTTTGTGGTGTCGGGCGTTGAGGCCGCGACCATGATATCCACTTCGTCGCCCAAGATCAGATCGGCTGCGACTTCTGCGGCGCGGTTCGGGTTGGACTGGCTGTCCTTTGAAATGATTTCGATGTTGTAGGACTTGCCGTTGTTTTCCACGCCACCCGATAGGGCCGCTTGAATGCCTTCCAGCACGAAATCGTCGGCCTCGGCAAAGCCTGCCAAAGGGCCGGTGCGTGGGCTGACATGGCCTACTTTGATGGTCGGTGTTTGCGCATAGGCGCGGCCTGATGTCAGGATCGCGGGTGCGGCAACGGATGCGGCAAGCCCCCCGAGCACGTGGCGTCTGTTAGGTGTCATCTTCATCTTTGCTCCTCCCAAAGCTTTGATTGATTTGGTAAAATATCCTCAAGTTTCCTGAGGTGTTCGGCCACGCGGGCCTTGGTCTTTTCCAGATCGCCCTGCGACCAATCACGCAATCCCGCGCCTTCGGACATGCCGCCGCGGCCTGCGTCACGCATCTGCTGGAGGTACGGCGAGGGTGCGCCTGAATCCTCGAGATCGAATAAAACCTGCTTGTGGATGTCTTGGGTCAGCTCCAGCCCGACAAGGTCTGCGTTTTCCAGCGGGCCAAGCACAGCCAGCCTGCGGCCAAAGCTGGCCTTGACCACATTATCAACGGTTTCGGCGTCACAAATCCCGTTCTCAACCAATGAAATCGCCTCGCGCCAAAGCGCATGTTGCAAACGGTTACCGATGAAACCGGGGACATCTTTTTCGACCATCGCTGGCGTTTTGCCTGCTTTGGCGAGTAGATCAAACATGCGCTGCGCCAGTGCGGGGTCAGTCCATTCAGTTTTCACGACCTCCACGAGCGGGATCATATGCGGCGGGTTCCACCAATGGGTGCCGAGCGCGCGGTGGCGTCCTTTCAGGCCGCCCATAATCTTAGAAATCTGAATGACAGAGGTGTTGGACGCGAGGATCGCATCGTCGGGAGCGTGGGTTTCGATGTTGGCAAATATCTTTTGCTTGAGCTCCAGTTTTTCAGGCGCTGCTTCGAACACGACATCGGCGTCGCTGACGGCATCGGCCATATCTTTGGCAAGGCGCACACGGCCCAGCGCGTTCGAAACTTCTTTTGCATCCGCGCCCAGCAAGGTCAGGCTTTCTGCAATTCGCGCAGGGCAAGAGGCCAGCATATCAGCCATAGGGTCCGACACACTCACTTGGTGCCCGGCACGCGCGAAGGTCAGGGCAATGCCATGCCCCATCAACCCGGCCCCGATGACTGCAATATGTTGTCCCTGTTGTGTCATCCTGCGGTGTAACCGCCATCAGCATAGAGGATATGCCCAGTGTAGAAATCGGACGCCGCCGATGACAGGAACAGCAGTGGTCCAGCGAGGTCTTCCGGTTCGCCCAAACGCCCTTTGGGCACGCGTGCAAGAAAGCCATTACGCACCGCAGTCGCGTCGTCCGTTTCCTCAAACATCCACGCCGTCAGGGGTGAGCGGAAGACGGTCGGCGCTATCGCGTTCACGGTGATCCCAGTTGGCCCCAATTCGCAACCGAGCGATTTTGTCATGCCATCCACTGCGGCCTTAGAGGCGCAGTAAGCGGTGTAGCCTGCCGGATGGCCGAGCAAACCACGGGCCGACGAGACGAACACGATCTTGCCGCCGTCCCCTTGCGCTTTCATCTGCACGGTTGCCGCACGCGCAATCAGCCAGCTTTGCGTGACATTTGCGTCGATCACCCCGTCAAAGGTTTCGGGGGCCATGTCTTCGATCTTGGCCACCTTGTTCATACCAGAGGCCACGACCAGAATATCGAGCCGCCCAAAGGCCTTGACCGTGTCGGCCACCATGGCAGCACATGCGGCCTCACTGTCGGGGCGGGCGTTGACCTGATGGACGTCGCCGCTGCATTTGCCCGCAACCTCTGCCATCGCATCGGCATTGCCTGCGGCGAGCACAACCTTACAACCAGCACCCGACAGGCACTGCGCAGCCACCGCGCCGAACGCGCCAGATGCGCCGGTGATCAAGGCGACCTTGCCCTTCACGTCGAACATGGAAAGTGGATTGTTGAGCGACATGCGCCTACTCCGGTCTTTTGCCGTTCGGATACGGGATCACGACGAGCATTTTGCAAATGTGGTTGGTCTTGTTTTCTATCCGGCGGACCTCGCCCACGGGGATGGTGCAACTGTCCATGGGGCCAAGGACGGTTTCGACGCCGTCCACCTCGACGGTCATTTCGCCGTCCAGCACGACATAGACTTTTTCAAACGGGGTGCTGTCAGGGCCAGCACCGCCACCGGGCAGGAACTGTGAAAAACCGATCCACTGGTTTTCGGGCCCGCCGTCTTCAAACCCCTGCAACCGCAGCCCCGTGACGCCCCAATGATTGGGGGCGTCGTAGGTCTGTGCGTCTGCAAATCGCTTGAGGTGCATCAGAAGGTTTCCCCTGCCTCAATACGGTAGGCCTGTTTCTTGTCGGTGATCGCCACAAGGCGAATGATGCAGCCATCACCGCGGTCCCAGTTCCACGGGAAGAAGGCAAAGGTCACGCGCTTGCCAGTGACGGCATCAAGGTCGCCACCGACATTTTCAATGCCAAGGATACCGTTCTTGAACAGCGTGTTGTGGACAGGCTCCCACTCGGGAAAGTCGTCTTTCCAATCTACTCCACCGGACCATTCAAAATACTCTTGCTCAAGGTGGGGATGGATCGGGCCGTTGCGCTGTGGGCCAATCGCAGTGGCCAATGGGTGATCATTGGCCTGCGTGTCATGGCCAACAACTTTGACACCCTTTTCAACCATCCAATCAGCGGCGGATTGAACAAGGCCGGGGCAATACGCAAAGTAGTCGCCGTCTTCGTATTGCTTGTGCCATCCAGTATTGATGATCAAGACGTCGCCTTTGCGGATCGCTTTGCCGCAGGCCTTTTCCAGATCGTCACCAGTGATCTTTTCCCACTTCTTCTTCGGGATCGACACAACGATACCGCTGCCGAAAAAGTGTGGCAAAGGGACTTCGTCAATAAAAGGTGTGCCTTGGACAACATGCGCAGGCGCGTCGATATGCGTTGTGACGTGCATCGTTGTCGTGATCGTTTGGCTCAGCACGCCGGACTTCGCCATGTAATGCTTACGCTTGATATCAACGTCGTCAAAGTACGGCCAGTTGGGGCATTGATACCCGAACCTGTGGCTCAGGTTCACGAACTCAAGGCCCATGTCATTCTTCAAGTTATCCTGAAATTCAATTCCGCGGATCGTTATCGTCATCGGTTCCTCCCAAAAGCGTCACAACTAATGTTTCGCATTATGGTGCACTACGTACCGCATTGTGGTCAACTATTGATTTCTAATTCTTGCCGCCCTAGGCTAATGACTAAGTTGCAATCTCACTTTGCTCATCAAGGCAGACCTTTTGAACATTCAGCAAATCCCTAAAACACAAAGCATTCAGGTCATTTCACGGGCCACTGACATCCTACGTGTCTTGGCGGCAAATTCGGGCGGTCTCAGCCTTGGGCAAATCGCTCGAAAGGTTGAACTGCCCCGCTCTACGGTACAGAGGATCGTATCCGCGCTGATCCACGAGGGCTTTGCGGCGACCGATGGCAGCAACGGAGGAATCAGGCTTGGTGATGAAATTCGCGTGCTGGCCAATGCCCCCGCCTTTAATCTACGCGAGCATTTTCGCCCACTTCTTGAGCTGATCGCCGCCGCCACATCCGAGACCGTTGATCTGGCCATTCTCGAAAGATCGCACATGCGTTTTATCGACCAGATCGAGGGCAGCCAGCGCCTACGCACCGTGTCCACGATTGGTGATAAATTTCCTCTCACGACGACGGCGAATGGAAAAGCCGCGCTTGCACATCTAAACGAGATGTCAGCCCGCGCGCTGGTTTCCGCTGAACTCGGCACTGAAACGGGTGTTGGTGCTGTAATGGATGCGTTACATCGCATCCGCGAAGGAGAGCTTGCAACCGACCTGGGGGAGCATTCCGAAGAGGTCTGCGCGTTGGGTTTTGCGGTGATCGGTCCCAACGCCGAAATCGCTGCGATATCCGTTCCGGTTCCACGAAGTCGTTTTGATCGGATAAGGGCCGATCTGACAAAAAAGCTTCATCGAATTAGAGACGAAAACGTCGCGTCTGCCTAAGAATCCCAATTTCCGACTGCACGTCCAACGATAATCCGGGCGAGGCTACCCCGCGATCACCAAAAGACGCGGACCCGAACGAAACCCACCAATGTAGTAGCCAATGGTCGCCCCTTGATCGGGGTTGACCAAAACGTCCGCACAACCGGATGTGTCATTGTCCAACGATATATTGCCTTGAGCATTCATTTCGTTCCCCTTCCCTCATCTTGATAGCGGTTACTTTTTCTTTCGATGTCTAGCGGCAGCATTCAGGCGCCACAGCTAGACCAAAGTTCTACCATCAATCGCCATTGGATAGCTGACGCACGACGAACTTACCGGCGCCGTAGGTGTCGCTGGCCACGCCTTGAATTGTGACTATCCAGTTGGATCTGATGAACGTGACGCGGGAGTTGGAACGGTGATTAAGCATCCGTTTACTTTACATACGGTACATGTTTTCCCTTAGATTTCTCATGAAGCCAAAGACGACCACAGCTATTACAAAACACCACTGAAGCCGATGCATTGCCGATCTCCTGCAAAAGAAAATCTGGTTTCGCCGCATCTTGCGAGACAAAAGGCGACGCTTCGATATTAAACAGTTGCGCGAGCAAATCTGGCAGTTTTTCACCTAAGAAATCGTTGTTCAGAAGGACTTTCTCATATTCTTCAACACCAGTTTTCAGTTCGATTACGGCTCCGCATTTACAATTCAGATGTCCCATCAATTCGCGGCTTTAAGACTGTCTACAACTGAGCGATCGAACTGCCTAAGTTGTCCATTTTGCAAGAAGAAAAACGTACTTGCATTGCTGACCCATGGATTATTGAATAACTCGCATTGCCGAACTGTACATATCAACATTCGAAAAAATCGGAGGGACGTTAACGATTTCTGAGTCAGCCTGTCCTCCGCCAATTTTGTCAATCATGCTACGTACCGCCGAATTTTTCGTGGCGTTGGTAGGAGTATATTCATCTACGCGCCCAAAGCCATCAACGGTTAGATCTGATCTTCTAACACCCAAGTCCCGCTGCAAGACGTTAACATCATAACCATTAGCTGTCGGCGCATCCGCAGCAACTTGTTCATTCGTACTACGCCGAACCCCATTAGGATTATTGACCGCCCCAACGCGCGGAAATACGGCGTCGCCTCCGTTATTTGGAGCAAACAGCAGCACCGCGTCGTCGATTGTCCTCAGAACCTGTCCTGATTTTGACGTCAGAACAATCGCGCCTGTTTCAATCGAAAACGTGGCAGCAGCCAATCCCATTTCAACCCAGCGCTCATACTGACGGGCGTCTTCGGGGGAATAGTCCGCGTTCTCGAATGCGTTCTGGATGTAGCCGTCGGTTTCAGTGCCGGTGATGACCGTCACGGCCCCGTTGTAGATCGTATTTGATTCTGTCTGGACGGCCGAACCACCGGCGGCAAGCATGCAGGCGGTGCCTCCCGTGGCCCCGATATCTGGTCCGGTTATTGGTGGTGCGCGGGCTGCAAAGCCAACATCACCGGTTTGTGCAAAGTAGGTGGTCTCAGCTTGAAAATAGTTGATGCCAGATGTAGGCGCTGGCACAGCAAAAGCCATGTTGAGGCAAAACACTGAGAACAGCATGACGATGCACAAACGCAAGATATGGCGAAGGGATTCCATAAAGTATTTTAGCGTGTCGTCACCGATGTGACCATTCTAACCACCTTCATCGGCAACTCTCACTTCGGCAGATCATATGCCGTCAATCTCAACCATGCTCACGAAGAACTCGAAGGCATCATCGAACAGATCAGCGTTCGGATGGATATCGGACGTGTTGTGGAGAATGTGAAACGGTGATTAGACTACATTGTACAGCGTTGACCTTAGTTCATCAAACCGCACATTTAGATCACGATCCATTTTGCCATCAGCATCGCAGATCACCAGATCATTCAATGAACCCATTCCTCCATAAAGCCCTTTAACTTGCTGCCTAAAATCGTCTGCACACATTGTTTTTTTGGAGGCTAGGGAATGAAGCTTTTTCGCCCAGTGCAACGATGTACCATTTCTGATGAGAATATCTCCCATCTGAATTAAACATTCTTCTGCTTGCATAAGATCAACGTTATTCATTGTAATGGTGTGCTCCCTATCACTTCGACACCGTCAATTAACCAAGGTTTTGGTACGACGATCTGTTGCGTTCCTCCAACGTAAAAACCACCTTGTGAACTGACCTCACCAACATAGACCTTTGTACCGGCTGGAATTCGAACTTCAAATGCTGTGTCCAAAGGTGATGTGCTGCCACCCGGCCACTCTGGTAAAACCGCACTATCAATACGGGTCGAAATCACACTATCTGGTGCGCTCTGCGTGAAAAACTGTCCTAGTGGTGTATCCCGAGTACCTGCTCTATTGAGAATGATATCCTGATCTAGAACAACCTCAGTGTATCTTCCACCAGAAAATGTTCCAGCTAAGCCATCGTCCAGTGGGCCTGGATTTATAGCTGTATACTGACCATTAACTGTACCCTGCTGGAAGTCCGGTAGTCTATTCGTCGCCGGCGGCGGCACCGCGTCGTCGATTGTCCTCAGAACCTGTCCTGATTTTGACGTCAGAACAATCGCGCCTGTTTCAATCGAGAACGTGGCAACAGCCAGACCCATTTCAACCCAGCGTTCATACTGACGGGCGTCTTCGGGGGAATAACCCGCCACCTCAAAAGCGTTCTGGATATAGCCGTCGGTTTCAGTGCCAGTAATGACCGTCACGGCCCCGTCGTAGATCGTATTTGATTCCGTCAGTGCAGCCGAACCACCGGCGACAAGCATGCAGGCGGTGCCTCCGCCTGCCAGGGCGCAACCCCCAACACCTATCACAATAGAACCCAAGCCGACGGTCAGGTTCATACGTCCGTCGTAGCTGATCGCTCTGTCGATGATCTCGGCATGGGCCGCATCCTGATCAAGCGTCCCGTCTTGGACCTGAGCAAAGACATCAAGTGCAAGCGTGTCGAGGTTTCCGCCCCAGTCGAGATCGGTGCCGGTCGCCGCAGCACTGACGTTAAACCGCTCCGCGCGGGATCTGTTTGTGAGGCCGCTCGCCCAATCCGTATATTCCTGAGCTTGTTCAAGATGGCTTTGACACGTTTGGCTATTTGCATCCGCACCGCAAGCGTCCAACAAATTCAATGTGTTTGTTACTGATGAAAATTGCAGTTCGGTCAGCTCAACCCGCAATTCGTCGGCGCGTGGGGTATCACATGTATTGGGCCCAGGACCAATTGATCCACCGCAAAGCGTGCTGAGTTCTGCCAACAACGTTTCGGCTTTAGCGCGTTCGGTGTGGTTCAGGTAGTTGTTCTGCAATCCAGATTCAGCAATGGAGCTGGCGACCGAAACATTGGCAGCCTCACCACCGGACAGAGCATAACCGGCAAAGGCGCCAAGCAATTCGACGTGTGCTTGCGTGCGTACCGACCATGCTTCGTATGCGGCCTGATATGCCTCGGGGGTATCGTAGCCTGCGGGGGATGGTTCTTGCCCGCCCAAGCTGCCCGCATAAACAGCCTGTGCTATTGCGCCTGCGGCCCCGGCGGCACAATCAGCGCTTTGGGCTTCTGCGGCAACACACCCAGCGAGGGCATGCAAGGCAATGTGCCCCGCGCTACCTTCGCCACCGTACTGGTTGGCCCAATCCCCAATCCCGGTTTGAACGTCGGCGAGCGCCAGCCCCACCGTTGACGCGGTGATATCTGTAACGAACCCCGCACCAAAATCCGTGCCGTAGACGGCTGACGACAAACCGGATGTTATCGCAGCGTCCAGTGCGCCTTCACTAAAGGACGCGATGGTGAATTGGCCGCCATC
>NZ_JAKGAQ010000007.1 GCF_021532615.1 Octadecabacter dasysiphoniae | reverse complement strand
TTGCGATGGAAGACGGCCTGCGCTTTGCGATCCGCGAAGGCGGCCGCACCGTCGGCGCCGGCGTGGTCTCCAAGATCTTGGCGTAACCTCGGTTACCCGAAGTAATAAACGAAAGGCCGTCCAGAAATGGGCGGCCTTTTGCATGCGTGGCCCTGACACCACACCACACCTCAATTCAAATTCAAAATATACTCCGGATCGTCCCGCGTGAATTGGACCTCGCCAAAATCGCGAACGTCCTCGTCTCCGATGCAATTGTAATCATCGCTCAGCACACGGAATGTTTCGGCGTTTGAAATACAAAATCCCGACTCCGCATTTCCGCTCCAGTGGCCGTTGTTTTCATTCTCGACCCGGTAATACACGTAGTCGTCCGAGAACCGCCCGAAGCTCCCCCTCGGCGTGGTCGCACAATCGCCTGCCTTGATCGTGTACCATGCGCGCAACGTGCGTTCGGGGTCGTCCACATTTTGACGCCAGACATAGGCGGCAAAAACGTCCCCGTCGGTGCGATTACAAAGCGTCATGGAATAACTGTCGTCTTCTGGCTCAACGGCCTGGCTGGTCTCGGACGCGCGATTGGGCTCCGGCGCGACCGTTTGGGTCTGCGTGACCACCTGATCGGGTGCGTCGGATGACCTGCTTTGCAGAAAAACGCCAGCCATCACGGCGACTGCTATCAAAAGCACCCACAGATCCACGCTCATCAAACGGCTACGGCGTTTTCGCTGCGCGCCACCCGCAGGCTTTGCAGCCACCTTTTCCACAGGTTGGGGTTTTTGCACAGGCGGCGTGGGCTTGGGCGCCACCGCGACAGAGGTATCAAATTCAAAGACATCCCCCACCTCCATGTAGATCTGATCGACCTGCGCGAACATCTTTGTGATCTGCCCGTCTTGCCGTGTTCCGAACGCAGCCTCGCCGCCGTCCGCGCCCATCACGGTATAGACCACGGTGTCATTGCCCCGCACGCTGCCCGCGACATCCACAAGAATCCGCGTGATTTTAATCGGATAAATCAACGTCGGCGATGGTGCGGGGGTCTGGACGATCTGCTTCATAAAGGCTTTCTAGGTGCTAATATGCGATAAAGAATGTTGCGAAGTTTCCCGAACGTCAAGAAGCGGCAAGACATTGATCCTTCGGGGTATATTGTCACCACCCCGCGGGTCTTTTAGGTTTGGCTTCAAGCAAAGGATGCCCGCCATGCCCCCACTTCCCCCACGTGATTTTCCAACGCCTGACACCACCTATCCCGTGATCCTGCCGGATGGCACGCAGTACAAAGGCACCGTCTTTTTGCGCGCGGCCATCGATAACCCCAACATCACCGTCGGCGATTATACCTATGCCAGCGCCCATGTTCCGCCCGCCGATTGGGCGTTCCACCTCGCACCCTATCTGTTCCCCCAAAGCCCCGAGACCCTGACGATTGGTAAATTCTGCCAGATCGCGGACGGTGTGACGTTCATCACATCCTCGGCCAATCACCGCTATGACGGGTTTTCCAGTTTCCCGTTTTCGATCTTTCTGGACATGGATCGAAACCGCCCGTCCATGCCGGGTGCGGGGCCGGATACCACCATTGGTCACGATGTCTGGATCGGGCAGGGCGCTACCATTCTGCCCGGGGCCAACATCGGTGACGGTTGCATCATCGGCGCGAAATCTGTCGTGTCCGGCACCCATCCGCCCTACACGATCCTTGCGGGCAACCCCGCCAAACCCGTGCGCCGCCGCTTTGATGATGCCACGATCGCGGCGCTGGCAAAGATCGCATGGTGGCATTGGCCGATTGAAACTGTAGTGTCGAACGAAGCCGCCATTTGTGGCGCTGATCTAGACGCTTTGGAACGGGCCGCACCGCATGCTTAAACTCATTTTGATGCCGTTTATCGCCGTTTTCGTGATTCTGCGGACGATATTCTTCCCATGGTATCTGCGCTGGTTCTTCCATCTCAATTGGACGCTGTATTTCGCCTGTGCCGCCGCGGTCGGGTTCTTTGCCTATACTGTCTACGAAGAATATCGCCTTAACGTGGCCGAGGCAGAATTGCGCGTACGGGACGCAGCACCCGCAACAACGCTGTTGTCGCAATGGTCCCAATCCGACATCGGCGATTATGACGAAGTATCGGTTCAAGGCCTGTATTTCGCAGCCCTTCCGCAGGGCACGTTTGATCGCACGGGCGGGGAACGCGCCTATATCCTGTTGGCGGATGACCTCGGGCGGGAGGTAAAGGCAGCGCTTGTCGTAATGCCAAGCGAATTGTCCCGCCTGACCCGCCAGTTGGCCGCGCAGGGCGGTGGCGATGCGGTTGAAGTGACCGTGGGCGGCACGCTGAACAGCAACGCAACATGGGACAGTGCGATTCGCATCCAGATGCAAATGCGCAACCTGCCCGCCGCTGATGATCTGATGGTGATCGAACCGTTCCTCGGCCCGCGCACCGAAGCTTTGTTTGCCGATGCCGACGACAGTTTCAATCTGGTGATCATTTTTGGCGGTCTCGCGGGGCTCCTGGTGGTTCTGGGCATCGGCAAATACGGCTTGGGCCTTGGCACAGGGCGGCGCTCGTCTGCGACCCAGTCCCAGATGTCCGCCCGCGACGTACAGGCACAACGACAGGCCAAATCACCCAGCCGCAAGGCACTGCCAGCCGCCGACAACGTGTCACCCTGGGATTCGTTTGACCCCCAGGACAGCAACGTGGCGCGCCCAACCCCAACACAAAACACACGCCCGAAGGCCCAAAAGGCAACGCCGGGTAAACCCCTGCCCAAACCGCAGGGCAAACGCACGGCCCCGCCCGCTGCAACAGATGCGCCCCCCCTTCAGCCACCCTTCAAAAGCGTCTTTCCCGGCGGCGGCTCAGGCTTTCGGTTCAAGTCCGCAGACGAGATCATCAAACAGTCCTTCGGCACACTCAGCACGCTGAACAAGGTAAACCGCATCCCTGAGTAAGGTTTGCGGTTGCCAAGTCGCCAACTGCTGGGTATTCCCGCACTTGGCTTAGGGGTTTAGCTCAGTTGGTAGAGCATCGGTCTCCAAAACCGAGGGTCGTGGGTTCGAGTCCCTCAGCCCCTGCCAAGCCACACGGTTCCGCGGCGCACGCGCGCGCCTCAACGGGAGAAGACATTGCACCCTTTGCCGCAGTCAATTGCCCTGCACATCGGCGCGCATAAAACAGCGTCCTCCCATCTTCAGAATGTTCTGTACAAAAATCGCGGGCTTTTGGCCGATGATGGCATCCGTATTTACGGCCCGCGGTATCTGCGCATGCCGGGGCGCAATCTGGCCGCGATGTTCGGCCTGTCTTGGTCCGAAAGCCCCCCACCGCGCCGCACACCCAAACGCCAGCTGAAATTTCTGGTCAAAGGGCGGCGTCACCTCGTGCTGAGCGAAGAAAACTTTGTCGGCAATCTGGCAGACCTCAAGGGGCGGACAGTTTTGCCGATTTACCCCACCGGACGGGATCGCATCGCCGAACTGGTCGCAAAATGGGCGCCCGTTGAAACCGATTTGTTCGTCGCCGTGCGCGATCCTGCGTCCTTTCTCGGGTCTGCCTATTCGCAGGCCATGTTTGGCGGCTTTCACATCCGCCCGCGCCAGTTTCGCCTGCGCAATGATTGGCGTGCTGTGGATTGGGCCGATTACATCGACGGGCTGCGCACCATTGACGGGCTGCGCCGTATCTACGTCTGGCGCCAAGAAGATTACCACCAATCCCAATCACTTATCGTCAAACACCTGACCCGCATCAGCGACGTCGAACCACTGAAATTCATCGACAAACGTGTTCATCAGGGGCTGTCGGTCACGGCCGTTCAAACCACCCTCGAAGCTTCCAGCGCAGGGGAAAAAGGCACCCTTGCACGGGATGCACGCCGCGCGTTTCCCGTCGGCAAAGATCATTCCCTGTTTGAACTTTACAGCAGTTCAACCCTGCGCAAATCCCGTGACATCTACGCGGCACAAATGGCGCGGATTGCCCAAATGGACGGCGTGACTGTGCTGCAATCGCCGCCCACAGGCGACGCCACCCAACCACAGGGTTGAAAAGCCCTGCCAACACAGTTACCTCAACGCCAATCCACCCCGTAAGGACAGATCATGGCACGCACGAACCCCGTTCAATTCATCCAGCAGGTCCGCGCCGAAGTCGGCAAAGTCGTCTGGCCGACCCGCCGCGAAGTCACGCTGACCACCATCATGGTGTTCATCATGGCCGCCGTCATGGCGTTGTTTTTTACGCTGGTCGACATGATCATCCGCTTCGGTCTCGAAAACGTTCTTAGTTCTTTCTAGGTGAAACCCGCCGCGACCCCCCTTGAAGTGTCAGGGCCGTCGCGGTAAAGAACCACTCAGTTTAGATGGCGTGCAACGGATGAGTTGCACGCCGCTTTTATTTCCGGGACTCCCGTGCGGGTCCGTTTCGACCAAGAAGGACAAAAATCATGGCGCAGCGTTGGTATTCCGTTTCCGTGTTGTCGAACTTCGAAAAGAAGATCGCAGAAACCATTCGCGCAACGGCCGAAGAACAAGGCCTTGAGGATCAGATCACCGAAGTTCTGGTGCCAACCGAAGAAGTCATCGAAGTGCGCCGCGGCAAGAAAGTCACGGCAGAGCGACGCTTCATGCCCGGTTACGTTCTGGTCCACATGGAAATGTCCGACGAAGGTTACCACCTGATCAACTCCATCAACCGCGTCACAGGGTTCTTGGGGCCACAGGGGCGTCCGATGCCCATGCGTGACGCCGAAGTGCAGCAGATCCTTGGCCGCGTCGAAGAAGGCCAGGAAGCACCACGTACTCTCATCAATTTCGAGATCGGCGAGAAGGTCAAAGTCAACGAAGGCCCGTTCGAGGATTTCGATGGCATGGTCGAAGAAGTCGACGAAGAAAACCAGCGTCTCAAGGTTACCGTGTCCATCTTTGGCCGCGCCACACCGGTCGAACTGGAATTCACACAGGTGTCCAAGCAGGGCTAAACCCCGCCTGTCAGAATTTGGAAAATGCCGCCCTTATCCGGGGCGGCGTTTTGCGTTTCAAGGCATCCAAAGTTCGGTATCTGGATGAAACTGCGACCACGCAAACCAGAACGCCTGATGGCTTCCAACGTCTGCGCCATCAAGGCCCACAGCGCGAATCCCACCTGCATCTATCTCAAGACGGACATCTTCGAAGATGATCTCTTGGTCGTTGCGCAGGGCAATCATCGCAGCGGAACGTTGGAACGCGACTGGCGTACCTGACCCCGTGGTCACGCCAATGATGTCTTCCTGAACGGGCAAACGCGGGTCCACATCCCCTACCGGAAAGATAGGCCCGTTGGCATCCCGCCCGTTGCGAAAATCAAAATCACGACCAAGCGCGAGGGATTCGACCAGCACGGTCGTATCTGGATGCGCCTCTTTCCACGTGCCCCAATCTGTCGTGATGACCGTGGCCTGTTCCAGCTCAAACCCGATATCATACAAAAGACCCGTCACTGCGCGCCCAAGGAAGGTATCAAACACCGACCCAGACGTCAGGTCATACATCACCTTGTTGGACCGGATCAGCAGGCCGGATGTGCGCAGGATGGGTCTTTCCACCCCGTCCGGCAATTCATCGGTGAAATAGGCCTGCGCTGCACCGCACAAGGTGCAATACGGAATGCCAAGGTCGCGCCCGCCAAGGGTATCGTTGACCATCTCGCGCACTTCCATGATGCGGCGCGGATAGGCGCGGGATTCCCCGTTGATCGTAATGCCGAACACGATGGCGTCGTCATCCAGCCAAGTCGCGTCTTGCGCGGTGCTGACTTCGGGGTTGTCGGCTGCGGGGATGCAATTGCAGACATCATCAGTCGTGTCATAGGGGCGCGCATCAATGTTCACGCCGCCCCACGCAACAAGATGCCAGTCAATGTCACCTTCCACGAAAATCTCGTCCCAGCCCTCAAGATAATTGGTGTAGATCGCCCGCTTACTATCAAGGTAGCCGGGGTAGGCGGGCATATCCCACGCGATCATGTAGTCGATCAATTCAGACGGGTGGAACACATCCAGCCGATTGATTCCCAACAGGTCGGTCGATGTCTTCATCAGCGCGTTCGAAAATTCAGGTCGCCATGTAAACCGCAACATATCCGCCAATAGCCACGCAACGCGCGGGTCTTTGGCATCGGTAATCGTTGCCAGATCGCCCGTATCACCGATGTCCCAGCTGTTTTGATCCAAACTGATCCGCACAAGGCGGTCGATGGCCGTTTGCAAGTCATCGGACAGCGCCCCATCGGGGATCGCGGGCGGTGCGCCGAATTCGTCAATCACATAATCTGGCAGGTCGGCGGTTTGCGCGGCTGATGCGCTGGCGCACACGGCCATGATCAGGGTGAAAACGGCGGCGATAATCGGGCGGGGGGACGACGACATGGCATTTCCTTTAAGACGTATCCGGCCACCCTAGATCGAACTTCAATCACGCAGCTATTCACATTTGCATCATCACAGCGCTGCGGGCCAATCCCCCTTGCAAGAATCCCCAAGCCCCGCTAAAGCAGCCCCTTGTCGGGGTCCGTTTCGGAAACCGGTATTCCATGTGGGAGGCGCGGCGCACGCGAGCGTCAGACCAGACCACATCCACATAGGTCACAGACACGCGGTGTGTGACCGGACAAAAGGAGAAGCCTCATGGCTAAAAAAGTCGCTGGCACAATGAAGCTGCAAGTCGCAGCTGGCCAAGCCAACCCATCCCCACCCGTCGGCCCTGCACTGGGTCAACGCGGTATCAACATCATGGAATTCTGTAAGGCGTTTAACGCTAAAACAGCTGACCTTGAGCCCGGTGCGCCGTGCCCAACCGTGATCACGTACTACCAGGACAAATCCTTTGCGATGGACATCAAGACGCCACCAGCGTCCTACTTCCTCAAAAAGGCCGCCAAGGTTAAATCCGGCGCGAAAACACCGTCCCGTGAAACTGTCGGTACAGTCACCACAAAGCAGGTTCGTGAGATTGCAGAGGCCAAAATGAAGGACCTCAACGCAAACGACATCGAAAGCGCAATGAAAATCATTCTGGGCTCTGCTCGGTCTATGGGCATCGAGGTTAAGTAAGATGGCAAAGTACGGAAAACGCACAACCGCCGCCCGCGAAGCATTCGCTGGCAAAGCCGACGTGACTGTGTCCGAGGCCGTGTCCTTGGTCAAAGACAACGCCAAAGCGAAGTTCGATGAAACAATCGAAATCGCAGTTGTTCTGGGTGTTGATCCCCGCCACGCTGACCAGATGGTCCGCGGCAAGATCGCACTGCCGAACGGCACAGGCAAAACCATGCGCGTCGCAGTGTTCGCACGTGGCGACAAAGCTGACGAAGCAACAGCCGCTGGCGCAGACATTGTCGGCGCAGAGGACCTGATGGAAATCGTTCAGTCCGGCAAGATCGAATTCGATCGTTGCATCGCGACACCTGACATGATGCCAATCGTTGGTCGTCTTGGTAAGGTTCTGGGCCCACGCAACCTGATGCCGAACCCGAAAGTCGGCACAGTGACAATGGACGTCAAAGACGCCGTTGAAGCTGCTAAGGGCGGCGAAGTTCAGTTCAAAGTCGAAAAAGCTGGCGTTGTTCACGCTGGCATCGGCAAAGCGTCCTTCACAGCTGCAAAGCTCGAAGAAAACGTTTTGGCGTTCGTTGGTGCGGTCCAAAAGGCAAAGCCTGCTGGTTCCAAAGGCACATACATGAAGAAAATCTCGCTGACGTCCACAATGGGCCCAAGCGTGACACTGAATGTAGACAACGCGACAGGAAACTAAGGCCGCAATCGCAGTCCGGTGTTTCACCAAAGATAACAAAAGGCGTCCCACACGGGGCGCCTTTTGCCATTTCTGCCTATGATACGGTTACGCCACGGCCTTGCGCACGCAGCTGCGGCCTTCTTTTTTGGCGGTATATAGCGCCACATCCGCCCGCGCGATCAGGCGATGCGGGCTTGTCGGAACCGCGCCAGACAGCGCGACCCCCACACTGGCCCCGATCGACAATGGATCATCGCCAAACATGATCGGCTCTGCGATCGCGTCGACAATGTCTTGCCCGTGCTGGATGGCTTGCCTGCCATCACAGCACTCCGTCGCCAGTAGCGTAAACTCGTCACCGCCAATCCTGAAAACCTCATTGCTAAAACCGCACAGCGCGTTGATCCGCGCGGCGGCCGTCACCAGTACCATATCGCCAGCAGGGTGCCCGAACGTGTCGTTGACCTGTTTGAACCGGTCCAGATCAATATGAAGCAACGCAACGCAAGGTTCGCGTACAGACAGCGCCTCTGCGATGGCGGAATCAAATGCACGCCTGTTGCGCAGCCCTGTCAGCGGGTCTTCAAACGCCGCCAGTTCCAGTTCGCGGCGCAATGCATCCAATTCATGATTGCGCGCCGCCAGTGCCCCGTTCATCGCCGCCAACCGCGCGATGGATTCTTTTTCTTCGGTGACGTCATGCCCGGTGCCGCGATAGCCCAAAAATGCCCCGTCCGGCCCAAACACCGGATTCCCTGACACACGCAGCCAAAGGTGACCCTCGGCCATTTGCCGACTGACCCTGTATTCAAGGTTCCGGAACGGGCGGCGGTTGTTCAGATCATCCAGATGGTCCTTGAAACATTGCCCGTCCCCCACAAGCGTCATTTGCTGGTCTCGCCTGCGACCAAGGATGTCCTTGATGCGCATATGGGTGACTTCTTCCATGCGGGGGGAAAAATAGGTGAACCGGTGATCCGCATCCGTTTCCCAAAACCAGTCCGACGCAATACCTGCGAAATCTTCCAGATCACGGATGGGTTTTGATGTGGGCGCCGTCATGCCACGCTGTTATTTGCCAATCCTTGACAAATTCTGAACTTTTCACGCGAAGGCTGGGGGAAAACGGCATGGCCCACGTATCAGGGCTTGGCAAAAGGCCGTGACGCGGCTACATCACCCGTCGTACACAGCTGCGGGATTCGTCGCGCGCCTTTGTGCATTCGTCCGAGACGGTGGGTGAACTTCGGTTCATAAATCCTGCCTGAGGCGGGAAAGACCGAGATTTATTGGCGCTCTCTACGGGTTCCACTCTGACCGGCTCAACCCCGTACATCGAGGACTTCTACGTTTGGCCCGCAAAGGCCAAGCAAACTTGAGCCGGGGCCGGAATTCTTCCCAAGCCCCATATTTGGAGTGAAACTGTGGATAGAGCACAAAAAGAACAATTGGTCGAAAACCTCGGCCAAATCTTTGAAAGCTCTGGCGTCGTTGTGGTTGCCCACTACGAAGGCCTGACAGTTGCTGAGATGCAAGACCTGCGTGCCCGTGCACGTGAGGCCGATGCATCTGTACGCGTTGCCAAAAACAAGCTCGCTAAAATTGCCCTCGAAGGTAAGCCATGCGCAAGCATCGCTGATCACCTGACAGGCATGACCGTTCTGACCTTTTCTGAGGATCCTGTGGCTGCGGCCAAGGTTGCTCAGGGTTTCGCCAAAGATAACGAAAAGCTCGTTATCCTCGGTGGCGCTATGGGTGAGACGGCACTTGACGTCGCTGGTGTTAAAGCAGTGTCCGAAATGCCTAGCCGTGAGGAGCTTATTGCTTCCATCGCTGGCTGCATCGGTGCACCTGCCTCCAACATCGCCGGCGCAATTGGCGCGCCTGCTTCTAACATCGCTAGCGTTCTTTCGACCATCGAAGAGAAGGCTGCTTAAAGCAACTTGAATGGCCGACGTAGGGACTGCCCCTGTCGTTGGAACACAAACTTAGAAATGGAAAAGCAAATGGCTGATCTGAAAAAAATGGCTGAAGACATTGTCGGTTTGACACTGCTCGAAGCACAAGAACTGAAAACCATCCTCAAGGATGAGTACGGCATCGAACCAGCAGCCGGTGGCGCTGTTATGATGGCTGGCGGCGGCGACGCTGGCGCAGCAGAAGAAGAGAAGACAGAATTCGACGTCGTTCTCAAGAACGCTGGCGCATCCAAAATCAACGTCATCAAAGAAGTCCGCGGCATCACAGGTCTTGGCCTGAAAGAAGCCAAAGACCTGGTCGAAGCCGGTGGCAAGATCAAAGAAGGCGTCGACAAAGCCGAAGCCGAAGACGTAAAAGCCAAGCTGGAAGCAGCTGGCGCAGAAGTCGAACTGGGCTAAGCCTCGTTTATCTTTTGACTACGAAAACGGCGGTCCCTCGGGGCCGCCGTTTTTGTTTGCCGCGATGTCATCACGTTGATGAAACGCGCCACAACCGAACACAGCTGTTAGAACCGCACAACCAGTACCGAAACAGCGGCATTGCGTGCCACACGGGCGGCGTTGGGCCCGATAAGGCGCTCTGTCAGGTCCGGTTTATGGGCCCCCACGATAATCATGTCCGCCGCAACGGTCTGCGCCGTGGCCAGGATTTCTTCGTAGGTCACCCCGACCTCAACGATGTGCTGGATAGGGTCACCCTGCGCCGTCGCACTGCCCGCCACATCATAAAGAGCACCCATCGCGGCCTCTGTCGCTTTCTTCAACGTGCCTTCCTTGAAAAACGACCCGACCCAGGATGATCCGTAGTCAGGCAGGACAGTCATCACGCTGAGCGATGCCTGATAAAGCCCCGCCAGCTTTTCGGCCTCCGCGATGATCTTTTTGGCTTCGTCCTCATGGGACAGATCGATTGCACACAGAATACGTTTCATCAGGCCGTAACCTCTTCTAGTTCTGGTTCAGGTTCTTTGCGGCGCATCTGCAAAAGGTACACGACCAACAACAGCAACAGCGCCGGAATGTAGAACAGTTCCTTGGGCATGCGGTCTGCGGGCACTTCCAATTCGACGACCTCCCAATCAAAATCGATGCCAAGCTGTTCGGCAGGTCCGCCAAACTGCATGAAATCGACAAGGATTTTCCCGTCTTCTTCGCGGAAACTGACCCCTGCGTTCTGGTCCAGTCGCGTCGCGCCATCCGCCCCCGCATCGCCCACAGGCAACAAGAAGCGCGCATCGACAGGCTCCCCGCTCAGGTCCTCACCGACCATGCGAACGCGCAATGTGTCACCGCTCGCGGCGGCCTCGGCCATCGTGAACAATTCAGACCCCGCGCGCTGTTCAAATTCCGGCGCGATCTTGTTGAGGAAATACCCCGGTTGGAACAGCGTGAACGCGATCAACAGCAACGCCGCACTTTCCCACAATCGCGATTTGACCATAAAGTAATTCATCGTGCCGGCGGCAAACAATAACATCGCCACCATCGCGACCAAGAACACGAATATCGCCTGATACGGCCCGACATCGATCAACAACAAATCGGTGTTGAAGATGAACAGGAACGGCAACAACGCGGTGCGGATCGAATAGAAGAACGCCTGAAATCCGGTCTTCAGCGGATCACCCTTTGAAATGGCGGCCGCGGCAAAACTCGCCAGACCCACAGGGGGCGTCACGTCCGCCATGATCCCGAAGTAGAACACGAACATGTGCACCGCGATCAGCGGCACAATCAGCCCGTTCTGCGCGCCCAGTTCAACGACCACGCCTGCCATCAGCGAACTCACCACGATGTAATTGGCCGTCGTCGGCAGGCCCATACCAAGGATGATCGAAATCACGGCGACGAAGAACAACATCGCCAGCAGGTTCCCGCCAGACAGATATTCAACGAATTCGGCCATCACCTGACCAATACCCGTCAACGTCACAGCACCTACAATGATACCCGCAACACCCATCGCGGCGGCAAGGCCGATCATGTTGCGCGATCCTGCAATCATACCCTCAGCGATGTCGGCAAACCCCGCCTTGAACTGCGCACCAATATCGCTTTGACCCCGGAAAAAGGATTTCAACGGGTTCTGCGTGGCAAGGATCACCAGCATGAAAATGCTCGACCAGAAGGCAGACAATCCCGGCGATTTGCGTTCAATCATCAGCAAATACATCAGCAGGAAAATCGGCATCAGGTAATGCAAACCCGTTTTCAGAATTTCACGCACGGGCGGCAGGCTCTGCATTGATTCAATGCTTACCTCAAGGTCCGGCCCCATGGCGGCAAACCGCACAGCCGCAACGTACCCCACACCCATCATCAGCAAAATCACCCAGAACGACAGCGCACCAAGCGCGGATCCAAGAAAGCCAACAACATAGCTGGCAATCATCAACGACCCGCCCGCGATCACGATGGAAATCGCAATGATGAACACTGCGCCCAGCATGAATTTCACGGGGTTCATGCGGCTGGTGCCCGTCATGCCCATTTTCAGCGCCTCAAGGTGAACGATATACACCAGCGCGATGTAGGAAATCGCCGCTGGCACAATCGCCGTGCGCACGACCTCAACGTAAGACACGCCCACATATTCGGTCATCAAGAACGCCACAGCGCCCATGACGGGTGGCGTCAAAACCCCGTTGATCGACGATGACACCTCAATCGCGCCCGCCTTGGTTGCCGGAAAACCAACGCGCTTCATCAGCGGAATGGTGAATGTGCCGGTTGTCACAACATTGGCGATGGATGATCCTGAAATCAGGCCCGTCGCAGCGGATGCAATCACCGCCGCCTTGGCAGGGCCACCGCGCAAATGCCCAAGGGCGGCAAACGCGAGTTTGAGGAAATAGTTGCCCGCGCCTGCTTGGTTCAACAACGACCCGAACAACACGAACAAAAACACAAACGACGATGACACCCCGATAGCCACACCGAAAACGCCCTCGGTGGTCAGCCACATGTGGCTCATGGCTTTGTTCATGCTGGCGCCTTGCCAGCGGATCATATCGGGTAGGCCATCCCAGCTTCCAAAGAACACGTAGGACAAAAAGAACAGCGCGACGGCCATCAACGGAATGCCCAAAGACCGGCGCGCGGCCTCCATCAGCAGCAAGATACCGATAACTGCAACGACTACGTCCAGCTGTGACGGCGCGCCGGTGCGCGCGGCAATGCCTGCATAGGCGTACCAGATATAACCGGACGTCGCGGCCGCCAGCAGGCCCAACGCCCAGTCCTGAATGGGGATGTGATGGCGCGGCGATGATTTGAATGTCGGAAAGGCGATATAGGCAAGAAACACCGCGAACGATAAATGGATCGCGCGGGTCTGCGTGTCATTCAGGATGACCAATTTATAGATATCACCAAAGAAACTGTTGTTCCAAAGAAGGACCACATCAAACCGCAACGGCGACGCGATCCAAAGTTGGAAGATGGCCCAGATCAGCGGGACAATCCAAAGAAGACGGCGGGAAAATGCACCTTTGGGTGCGCGGCCTCCTGTGTCGCTGTCGGCTATGATATCATCGACATTGACACTGTTGTCGGCTGTTCTGTCTGACATGGTCGTCCCCCTTGGCGTTCGGCGCTGCGGTTGATCCAACAATGCGCCAAAGCCGCCCCCGCATCTCTGCGGGGACGGCCCGTGTTTTAGTGATGCAGTGCGCGCAAGGCGCCCGCGATCAATGGATTACTCCATCCAGCCTTGCTCACGGTAATACTGCGCCGCACCCGGGTGCAGTTCAGCCGTCAGACCGTCTGTGATCATCTCGTCCTGTGACAGACGCGCAAATGCAGGGTGCAAACGCTTGAAGTCGTCAAAGTTGTCAAAGACACCGGACACAACCGCATAGACCACATCATCAGGCGTATCAGCAGACGTCACGAACGTCGCCTTCGGGCCCCAGCTTGCGATATCGTCTTCGTTGCCCGGATACATGCCACCGGGGATCGTCGCAGCGGCATAGGCTGTGTTTTCAGCCAGCAGCGTGTCGATGGCAGGCCCTTCAAGCGCGATGATGTTCACATCACACGTGGACGTTGCTTCTTGGCTGGATCCGTTGGGCAGACCAGCGGCCCAGATCGTCGCGTCGATGTTGCCGTCACACAGCGCAGCAGACTGCTCGGATGATTTCAGCTCGGCTGCGACAGCGAATTCGTCAGGCGAAACGCCGTAGTACCGCAGCACAGTTTCGGCCAAAACACGTGTACCGGAACCGGGGTTGGCGATGTTCACTTTCATGCCGCGCAGGTCTTCTACGGTTTCAATGCCGCTGTCTGCACGCACCATCAGGTGCATCGGCTCAGGGTGCACAGAAAACAGCGCGCGCAGGCCTTCATAGGCGCCATCAGCCTCAAACGCGCCTGTGCCGTTCAGGCCAGCCGCTTGCACGTCGGACTGAACGATACCGAAATCAAGCTCGCCCTGACGGATGGTACGTGTGTTGTAGACAGACCCGCCGGTGGATTCGACGGAACAGCGAATGCCGTGCTCAGAACGGTTGATGTTGACCAAACGGCAAATCGCACCACCCGTCGGATAGTAAACGCCCGTGACGCCACCCGTACCGATCGTGATGAATTGCTGATCTTGCGCGGACGCAGCGCCCGCAAATCCGAATGCCGCGACCGTCACCGCACCCAAGAATGTTTGTTTGATTGTCATTTATAGTCTCCCTGACCTTTGTGCCACGCCGCCTTTTTGGTGCGTGAATTACACAACGCGCAAACACGCGCTTAATCAGTGCAGCGTCACCAATGCGCAATTTGTTGTCACCTGAAAACTAATGTTTTTTTCGCGCACCCCAGTAGGCGTTGTTTTCAAGTCGGATATCTTCGTAGGTTTTGATGCGCGTTTTGGCCTCTTGTCCGCCCACCTGAACCAGCAAAGCCAGCAGGTTTTCAATGACCGCTGTTGGCCCCGCATAACATCCAAAATGATGGGTCGACACGACGGACGTCACAAGGATTTCGTCTGGCTGGAATTCGGTGGAAATCACATCGCTGTCGGTCACCATAATCAGCTTCACTCCGCGCTTTTGCGCAAATTTACACGCCTCGATTGTTTCGCGCGAATAGGGGGTAAACGTGATCGCGATCAGCACGTCATCCGGCCCGGCTTGGTTCAATTCGTCAATCGCGCTGCTCATGTGGCGGGGGATTAATTGCAGTGAAGGCAGGGCCATACGGCCAACATAGTGGAAATAATAGGCAATGCCGTAACTGGCACGAACCGCCGTCAGGTACACATTGCGTGCCCCCAGCATCATGCCCACCACCCGCGCCATTTGGTCGGGGGATTGGCGCAAAAGCGAACTGCGCACAACGGCGATGGTATTGGCCGCCGCTTCGGCCTGCACTTGACCGGATTCACCACTGTTGCGCAGGTCCTCAATCCAGCCCGGACGGTCCACCATGTCGCTGGAAAAAACCAGGGCATGGCGGAACGGTTCGCGCAGCTCATCAAAGCCCGCGAATCCAAGAACCTTCGCCATCCGCACGAGGGTATATGTAGACACGCCGCACTTCTTCGCCGTCTGGCGAATGGGGTCCAACCCGAAGTCCGCGGCGTGGTCCACGATGTACTTCGCAACCACCCGAAGACGCGGCGAAAGGTTCGGCAGTTCCGTCTTAAGCGTTGATATTGTTTTAGCTTTTAGGGTCGGGTCCATTCGAATCACTCATTTTCGCGCCGCATTTAGAAAAACATTAGTTATTTTTCCAAACGATTGACAGATTTTGTAATTCGAACACTTTATCCCCGAACAGCACACCCATCAGATTGAGAATTGAATGCCCGATCTTCCAGAACACGCCTCTGTTGTCGTCATTGGTGGCGGTATCATGGGGTGCTCGACCCTGTATCACCTCGCAAAGATGGGCGTGTCCGACGCGATCCTGCTTGAACGCAACAAACTGACCAGCGGCACCACATGGCATTCCGCAGCCCAAGTGCGCGCCCTGCGCCATTCCCATAACCTCACCCGGATGATCCAGTATTCCGTCGATCTGTACGCGCAGCTTGAACAGGAAACAGGGCAATCGGTCGGCTGGATTCAGAAAGGTTCCTTGTCCATCGCCACAACGCCGGATCGTCTGACCCACATCAAACGGCAGGAATCACTGGCCCACGCCTACGGTATCGACGCGCGGTCCGTGTCTGTGGATGAGGCCAAGGAACGCTGGCCGCTGATGAACGCCGATGATGTGCTTGGCGCGGTCTGGTCACCCGATGACGGGCGCGTGTCCCCGTCGGATGTCTGTGCCGCGCTGGTCAAAGCCGCCAAAGGGCTTGGCGCCAAGCTGTTCGAGGGAACGGGCGTCACCGGCATCCTCACCAAAAATGGTTGCGTCACGGGGGTCGAAACCACGCAAGGCACCGTGATGTGTGACGCGATTGCGGTCTGCACCGGCCTGTGGTCGCAAGAAATCGGCGCGATGGCGGGTGCCGAAGTGCCCGCATTGGCCTGCGAACATTTCTACCTTTTGACCAAACCGATCGACGGTATCACGGGCAACATGCCCACCCTGTCGGACCACGACAGCCACCTTTACATCCGCGACGACAGCGGCGGCCTTCTGGTCGGCTGTTTTGAACCCATGGGCAAACCCATCGCGCCGGGGATCCTGAACGAAGACTTCGAATTCGGCCTGCTGGGCGAAGACTGGGATCACTTCGAACCGATCATGGAACTCGCGCTCAACCGTTTGCCGGTTCTGGAAACGGCTGAGGTCAAGATGCTGCTCAACGGACCCGAAAGCTTCACACCCGATGGCACCTTCATGCTGGGTGAAACCGCCGAAACCAAGGGGCTGTTTCTGGGCTGCGGCATGAACTCGGTCGGTATGGCGTCGGGCGGCGGGGCTGGCATGAACCTTGCCCATGCCATCGTGCACGGCCACACCGCCTATGATCTGGGCGAAGCAGACGCAAAACGCTTTGCGCCCGTTTTCAATTCTGTTGAACACCTGATGGCCCGCGCGCCCGAAATCCTCGGCACGCATTACGAAATCGCCTACCCGGGTCGCCAGTTGAAAACAGCGCGTGATCTGCGCGCTTTGCCTTTGGATGCCGAATACCGCGCGGCGGGGGCCTATATGGGCCAGTTCTACGGCTGGGAACGCCCACTGTATTTTGGCAAAACCGCTGAACCCGCGATGACCTTTGGCCGCCCCGATTGGCAAGACAACGTCGCCGCCGAAGTCAACGCAGCCCACACCAGTGCCGCCATTTTTGATGCCTCGCCATTTGGCAAAATCGACGTCACAGGCCCGGACGCCGAGGCGTTCCTTTTGCACACCTGCGCGGGATATCTGGGCCGCGCACCGGGGTCGGTTATCTATACCTCCGTGCTCAATGATCGCGGCACGTTTGAATCCGACATTACGGCCCAACGCATCGCACCCGATCACTACCGCCTGTTCGTGGGCACAAACGCCATCAAACGCGATCTTGCCCATTTCCAGCGCGCCAGCTCCGGTTTTGACGTCACGCTCCAAGACACCACCGAAACCTACGCCGTCCTCGGCCTCATGGGGCCGGAATCCGCACGGATCGTCACGGAATGCGGCGCACCCGAACTGAACGATCTGGGGTTCTTTAAGGTCGGCCCCGCCCATATCGCAGGCAAACACGTGCGCGCCGCGCGGATGTCGTATGTCGGCGAAGCAGGGTGGGAAATCACCTGCAAGGCAGAAAACGCGTCTGCAATCTACGCAGCCCTGACGGCGGCGGGTGCAACGCCCGCTGGAATGTTCGCGCAGACCTCCATGCGGATCGAAAAAGGGTTCTGCGCCATGGGCCATGAACTCGACGGTGATGTCACGCCTATCGACACGGGCCTTGATTTCGCCACGCGCAAATCCGGCGGGTTCGTTGGTGCTGCGGCCTTGGCCCGCCAGAAAGAACAGGGCGCGCAAAGTCGGGTCATATCCGTGCTGATCGATGATGTGGCTGCCGTGCCCCTTGGCCATGAACCAATCTATCTTGGCGATGCGATCATCGGGCAAACCACGTCCACCGCATTTGGTTTTCGGGTCGAACGGCCCGTCGCCTTGGGCATGATCAACACCCCGATCGCGGATGGCACCGCCCTGCGTGTCGATATCGCCGGGGAAATGTTTGCCGCCACAGCCGTCCACGGGCCTCTCTTTGACCCGGACGGTTCGCGTATGAAAGGGTAGGGCATGCAAACCCCCTACATCCTCGTCGCCCCGACAGGCGCGCGCCGCACCAAACAGGATCACCCGAACCTGCCCATCCAGATGGATGAGATTATCCAATCCGCCGCCGCGTGTTTTGCGGCCGGCGCGCATGGTTTGCACCTGCACGTGCGTGACGACGCGGGCCAGCACACTCTTGATCCCGGCATCTACCGCGAAACACTGGCAGAGCTTGAAACACATCTCCCCGATATGGGCGTCCAGATCACCACCGAAGCCGCGGGAGTTTTCGACGTCGCCACCCAGCTTGCTTGCCTCGACGGTGTGAAACCGCGCTGGGCGTCAATCTCCGTGCGCGAAATCGCCCGTGACCCCGCGCTGGCGGACCGCGTCTATGGCACATGCGTCGACAACGGGACCAAGGTGCAGCATATCCTGTATGACGTCGCCGATGTGGCGCTGTTGGCAGACTGGCACTCGCGCGGCATCGTGCGCGCCGACCAGACCAGCGTGATTTTCGTGCTCGGGCGCTACACGACAGGGCAGGTGTCCCACCCATCCGACCTCACCCCTTTTCTGGAAACATTCGAAAACCGTGGCCCCTGGATGGTCTGCGCCTTTGGCCAAAACGAACACGCCTGCCTGCACGCGGCGGCCCAGCATGGCGGCGATCTGCGCGTCGGATTTGAAAACAACCTACTGGATGGACACGGCGCGCAATTCACAGACAACGCGGCGTCGGTGAATGCGCTGGCGGATACGTTGAAGGCCGCCCCATGACCAACGTCATTGAAATTCCAGATCTGCACCGCGCCGAAGCCCTACTCAGGACCCTGCGCCCCGCGCTTGATGATGACACCTACAGCGCGCGCCTCAAACAAGCTGTCGCCCATGGCTACACTGTTCTGGGCGTGGAAAACGGCGACACCCTGCTGGCCGTTCTCGGCTACCGCATCACGTTTGATCTGTGCTGGGGCAAAACCCTTTATGTGGATGATCTGGTCGTCGATCCCGCCCTGCGCGGCGGTGGCCATGGCGGCGCGTTGCTAAGCGCGGCCAAAGCCATCGCACAAGACGCGCACTGCGATCACATCCGCCTGTGCAGCGGGCTCAACCGCCACGACGCACACCGCTTTTACGAAACCCACGGCTTGTCCGGCTTCAGCAAACAATTCATCCTTCCGCTCAAAGGCACCTGATATGTCCCATGTTTTTCCGCGCCATTCCCAGTCCGCCCTGCCCACAGCCACAGGCGGCGACGGCTGTTTTCTGATCGATCAGTCGGGCAAACGATACTTTGATGGCTCCGGCGGGGCGGCCGTGTCGTGCCTTGGCCATTCAAACGCGCGGGTCACGCAGGCGATTAAGGATCAGGTCGACAAACTGGCCTTTGCCCACACCGGGTTTTTCACCTCCGACCCCGCCGAAGCCCTTGCTGATCTGCTGATCGCCAACGCGCCCGGTGATCTGGACCGCGTCTATTTCGTGTCCGGCGGATCAGAGGCGGTCGAGGCCGCAATCAAACTTGCCCGCCAGTTCCACCTCGAAAACGGGGAACCCCAACGCCAACACGTCATTGCGCGCCGCCAAAGCTATCATGGCAACACCCTCGGCGCGCTGTCGGCGGGCGGCAATGAAATGCGCCGCAAACAGTTCTCACCGCTCCTTGTGGGAATGAGCCACATCGCACCGTGTTACGAATACGCAGAACGCGACGGCGACGAAACGCTAGAGGCCTACGGCCAACGCGTCGCCAACGAACTCGAACAGGAAATCCTGCGCCTTGGTGAAGACAAAGTGATCGCCTTCCTCGCGGAACCGGTGGTGGGCGCAACGCTGGGCGCAGTGGCCGCCGTGGACGGCTATTTCACCCGCATCCGCGAAATTTGCGATCAATACGGCGTCTTGCTGATCCTCGACGAAGTCATGTGCGGCATGGGGCGCACCGGTCATCTGTTTGCCTGTACTGCGGATGATGTCGCGCCTGATATCTTGTGCATCGCCAAAGGTCTGGGCGCGGGTTACCAGCCCATCGGCGCGATGCTGTGCAGCAAGAAAATCTATGACGTCATCGCGGATGGATCGGGGTTCTTTCAGCATGGCCACACCTATATCGGCCACCCCGTTGCCGCCGCGGCGGCCTTGGCCGTTGTGTCAGAAATCCTCGAACGTGACTTGATATCGCAAGTGCGCGCTCGTGGTGCCTATTTTGAAACGCAGCTGCGCAAACGGTTCGGACAGCACCCCCACGTGGGTGACATTCGCGGCCGTGGATTGTTCTGGGGGGTTGAGATCGTCAAAGACCGCGCCTCGAAAACCCCCTTCGATCCCAGCCGTGGACTTGCCGGAAAGATCAAAAAGGCAGCCTTCGCCGAAGGGCTGATCTGTTACCCGATGCAGGGCACCCGCGATGGTGCGCTGGGCGATCACGTGCTTCTCGCGCCACCTTTCATCGCCTCAGAGTCTGAATTGGACGGCGCGTTGGACTGTCTGGATCGCGCATTGAACGCTGTCATCTAGGATCGGCGCGCCACCGGCCTTGTCGGGATCAGTTCACAAATGCGTGCCCGATCAGCGCCCCTTTTTGCGCAACGGGTCATCGATCCAGGGCCGCTCGGTTCCCTTTAGCACCCGTTTCTTTGGCCCCCGCCGTTTGTCCGCCTTTTCTTCCATCTCTGCGTTGTGGGTCTCGAACGCTTCTATCTGCCGCGCGGTGTCGCCCCATTGGGGTTCGCCGTGCGCGCGGGCCAGTACATCGTCGGGGCGCAGGATATAATCCATCGTGTCCGGCCCTTCGATGATCTTGGCCAGTCGGAAATGCATGAATGCGCGCAGCACGCGGTTGATACGCGGCTGATAACCGGGCCCAAGCCCCTTGAAGAACCGCACCACATCCTCATCCAGCGAAATCGTCACCTTCACCCGTTTGGGGTCGCGTTTGTCCTGATCTTCCCAAATCTTGTCCCAGTCGCGGGGCAGGGCGCGGTTTTCCGCCAAAAACCCCATCAGGTCATGTTCGATCATCTTCATCGCATCCACGCCGAACCCCCAATGCTTGCGGTCGGTCTTGGTCATTTCCTTTGGATCGGCTTTGCGCATGAATCTATCCTTATATCAGGGAAAAACATACTGCATTCAGCAGGTTACAATTCCGTAACCCCTGCGAACGTTGCCCGCCCTTACCGGACCCATACCAGACCCATACCAGACCCATACCCGACCCATACCGGGCCCATACGCCATAAACCTTGACGGATCAGGGCCTTTGACCCAAGATCACCCCCACGATATGATGCCGCAGGTCGCGGTTTCGGGTGGGCGTTTGCCCCCCTTGTCTTTCGCGTGTTCACATCCTATTTAGCAACTTCACGCGGCTTCGATTGATTCGGGGCCGCTCTTTCTGTCTTGCAGCATGGAGCCTGAATACCCCCTAAAAACCGTTTGTTTTAAGGGAAGGCGAAGCGTTGTGAGACCCTGACTTGGTAAGTGCCCCGATAGGGCGTTTTCCAAGGCAGGACTGGGGTCGAGAGCTGCGCAATGGGTCGCGTGGCGAGAATGGACTCCGCTCTGCCGTCTCGTATGGCCGCCCGTGCAGTCGCCCAACTGTACGGAGGCCTTTGAGAATTGAAAGGTGTCCAGCAACATGGCGCAAACGTTCCTCGGTCAGAAACGTCTCCGTAAGTACTACGGTAAAATCCGCGAAGTCCTCGATATGCCGAACCTCATCGAGGTTCAGAAATCGTCCTATGATCTGTTCCTGCGCTCCGGCGACAGCGACACGCCGCTTGACGGCGAAGGCATCAAAGGCGTTTTCCAGTCGGTCTTCCCGATCAAAGACTTCAATGAAACTTCGGTTCTTGAGTTCGTGAAGTACGAACTTGAAAAGCCAAAGTACGACGTCGAAGAATGCCAGCAGCGCGACATGACATATGCCGCACCGCTTAAGGTTACCCTTCGTCTGATCGTGTTTGATATCGATGAGGATACAGGCGCGAAGTCCGTTAAGGACATCAAAGAACAAGACGTGTTCATGGGCGATATGCCTTTGATGACACCGAACGGCACATTCGTCGTGAACGGCACAGAACGCGTGATCGTGTCCCAGATGCACCGTTCTCCTGGTGTGTTCTTTGACCACGACAAAGGCAAATCACACAGCTCGGGCAAATTGCTGTTCGCTTGCCGCATCATCCCATACCGCGGCAGCTGGTTGGACTTCGAATTCGACGCAAAAGACCTCGTGTTCTGCCGCATCGACCGTCGTCGTAAGCTTCCGGTGACAACTTTGTTGTACGCTTTGGGCCTTGATCAAGAAACGATCATGAACGCGTATTACGACCACGTTGATTACACCTTCGACAAAAAGGCGAACGCCTGGAAAACCAAATTCTTCCCTGAGCGCGTGCGCGGCACCCGCCCATTGTTCGATCTGGTTGACGCCAAAACCGGCGAAGTGATTGCCGAAGCCGGCAAGAAAGTCACGCCACGTGCGGTTAAGGCGATCATCGACGCAGGCGAAGTGACTGATCTTTTGGTCCCTTACGAACACATCGTCGGCAAATTCGCAGCCAACGACATCATCAACGAAGAAACCGGTGCGATCTACGTCGAAGCCGGTGACGAGTTGACGCTGGAGATGGACAAAGACGGCGAAGTCATCGGCGGTACGCTGAAGGAACTCGTTGATGCAGGTGTGAAGACCATTCCGGTCCTCGACATCGACAACATCAATGTCGGTCCGTACATGCGCAACACGATGGCGGCAGATAAAAACATGGGTCGCGAAACCGCGCTTATGGACATCTACCGCGTCATGCGCCCGGGTGAACCACCCACCGTGGACGCCGCACAGACCTTGTTCGACAGCCTGTTCTTCGATAGCGAACGTTACGATCTGTCCGCTGTTGGTCGTGTGAAAATGAACATGCGTCTGGCACTGGATGCCGAAGACACCATGCGCACCCTGCGCAAGGAAGACATCGTATCCTGCATCAAAGCGCTGGTTGAACTGCGCGATGGCAAAGGCGACATCGACGACATTGACCACCTTGGTAACCGTCGTGTGCGTTCCGTTGGCGAGCTGATGGAAAACCAGTACCGCGTCGGTCTGCTGCGGATGGAACGCGCGATCAAGGAACGTATGTCGTCCGTCGAAATCGACACAGTGATGCCGCAAGACCTGATCAACGCGAAACCAGCGGCTGCTGCCGTGCGTGAATTCTTCGGCTCCTCGCAGCTGTCGCAATTCATGGACCAAACGAACCCGCTGTCCGAAGTCACGCACAAGCGTCGTCTTTCCGCGCTTGGGCCAGGTGGTCTGACACGTGAACGTGCGGGTTTTGAAGTCCGCGACGTTCACCCAACACACTACGGCCGCATGTGCCCGATTGAGACACCGGAAGGCCCGAACATTGGTCTGATCAACTCTCTCGCGACATTCGCACGCGTCAACAAGTATGGCTTCATCGAAACACCGTACCGCGTTGTCACAGAAGGCAAGGTCACGGACGAAGTCCACTACATGTCCGCAACCGAAGAAATGCGTCACACAGTGGCGCAGGCCAACGCGAACCTGAACGAAGACATGTCTTTCGTGAACGATCTGGTCAGCACACGTCAGAACGGTGAATACACACTTGCGCCGTCCGAAAACGTGAACCTGATTGACGTTTCACCCAAGCAGTTGGTCTCGGTCGCTGCGTCCTTGATCCCGTTCCTTGAAAACGATGACGCGAACCGTGCCCTGATGGGTTCGAACATGATGCGTCAGGCGGTTCCACTGCTTCAGGCTGAGGCTCCGCTGGTCGGAACGGGTATCGAAGAAGTGGTTGCCCGCGACTCCGGTGCTGCGATCATGGCGAAACGTGGCGGTATCATCGACCAAGTCGACGCCACACGTATCGTTGTTCGCGCAACATCTGATCTTGAGGTCGGCGACCCCGGCGTTGATATCTACCGCATGCGCAAGTTCCAGCGTTCCAACCAGAATACATGTATCAACCAGCGCCCCTTGGTGAAGGTGGGTGACACGGTTCTGAAAGGCGAAGTTATTGCCGACGGTCCATCCACGGACATCGGTGAACTGGCCCTTGGTAAAAACGTGGTCGTCGCGTTTATGCCGTGGAACGGCTACAACTACGAAGACTCCATCCTGATCTCTGAGCGTATCGTGCGCGACGACGTGTTCACCTCGATCCACATCGAAGAATTCGAAGTCGCCGCCCGTGACACAAAGCTCGGCCCAGAGGAAATCACACGCGATATCCCCAACGTCGGTGAGGAAGCCCTGCGCAACCTCGACGAAGCGGGCATCGTGTACATCGGCGCCGAAGTTGAACCCGGTGACATCCTTGTCGGTAAGATCACACCAAAAGGCGAAAGCCCGATGACGCCCGAGGAAAAACTCCTCCGCGCCATCTTTGGTGAAAAAGCGTCTGACGTCCGTGACACATCCCTGCGCGTGAAGCCCGGTGATTTCGGTACGGTTGTCGAAGTTCGTGTGTTCAACCGCCACGGCGTTGAAAAAGACGAACGTGCGCTTCAGATCGAACGTGAAGAGGTCGAACGCCTTGCACGTGACCGCGACGATGAGCTGACGATCCTTGACCGCAATATCTACGCACGTCTGCGCGGTATGATGACGGGCAAGACAGTCGCCAAAGGGCCAAAGGGCATCAAGACAGGCGCGACAATCGATGACGCCATGCTTGATGAATTCCCGCGCAGCCATTGGTGGCAGATCGCCCTCAAGGAAGAGGGTGACGCACAGATCGTCGAAGCGCTCAACGAACAGTACGAGGCGCAAAAGCGTCAGCTGGACGCGCGTTTTGAAGACAAAGTTGAGAAAGTACGCCGTGGTGACGATTTGCCACCAGGTGTCATGAAGATGGTCAAAGTGTTCGTCGCGGTGAAGCGCAAGCTTCAGCCCGGTGATAAAATGGCGGGTCGTCACGGCAACAAAGGTGTCATTTCCAAAGTTGTGCCGATGGAAGACATGCCGTTCCTCGCGGACGGTACCCCTGTTGATTTCTGTCTGAACCCGCTGGGCGTGCCTTCGCGCATGAACGTCGGTCAGATTCTGGAAACACACATGGGTTGGGCCGCACGTGGTCTGGGTATCGAAATCGACGAAGCGCTGGGTGAATTCCGCCGCTCCGGTGATCTGACACCTGTGCGTGAAGCGATGAAAATCGCCTACGGTGAGGATGTCTATTCCGAAGGCGTGGCTGACATGTCCGAAGATGAACTGGTCGAAGCAGCAGGCAACGTCACACGCGGCGTTCCAATCGCAACGCCAGTCTTTGACGGCGCGAAAGAGGCTGACGTCAACGATGCGCTGACACGCGCAGGGTTCGACACTTCTGGTCAATCGGTGCTGTTTGACGGCCGCACGGGTGAGCAATTCTCCCGCAAGGTTACGGTGGGCGTGAAATACCTGCTGAAACTGCACCACCTTGTCGACGACAAGATCCACGCCCGTTCCACGGGTCCGTACTCCCTCGTCACGCAGCAGCCGCTGGGTGGTAAGGCACAGTTCGGTGGTCAGCGCTTTGGTGAGATGGAAGTCTGGGCCTTGGAGGCCTACGGCGCCGCCTACACCTTGCAGGAAATGCTGACGGTGAAATCGGATGACGTGGCTGGCCGGACGAAAGTCTATGAAAGCATCGTCAAAGGTGAGGACAACTTCGAAGCTGGCGTGCCAGAATCGTTCAACGTCTTGGTCAAAGAAGTACGGGGCCTCGGCCTCAACATGGAACTCCTGGATGCGGAGGATGAGGAGTAGGGCCCCGCGGCTCTACTCCCCCCACCTCTTAACGCGCCCTATTCAAGGAATTGAAAATGAACCAGGAACTGACAAACAACCCGTTTAACCCGATCACACCGGCAAAAACGTTCGACGAAATCAAGGTCTCTTTGGCCTCCCCGGAACGGATCCTGTCGTGGTCCTTCGGTGAGATCAAAAAGCCCGAAACCATCAACTACCGTACGTTCAAGCCTGAGCGTGACGGGCTGTTCTGCGCACGTATCTTTGGCCCGATCAAAGACTACGAATGCCTGTGCGGCAAATATAAGCGCATGAAATATCGCGGCGTTGTCTGCGAAAAATGTGGTGTAGAAGTCACGCTGCAAAAGGTCCGTCGTGAGCGTATGGGCCACATCGAACTGGCCGCGCCCGTTGCGCACATCTGGTTCCTGAAATCCCTGCCATCCCGCATCGGCCTGATGCTGGACATGACGCTGCGCGACCTTGAGCGTATCTTGTATTTTGAAAACTACGTCGTGATCGAACCGGGTCTGACCGACCTGCAATACGGTGCCCTGATGACCGAGGAAGAATTCCTCGACGCGCAGGACGCCTACGGCATGGACGCCTTCACAGCCAACATCGGCGCCGAAGCGATCCGCGAAATGCTGGCCGCAATCGATCTGGAAGGCGAAGCAGACACACTGCGCGAAGACCTTAAGGTTGCCACAGGTGAGCTGAAGCCAAAGAAGATCATCAAACGTCTTAAGATTGTTGAATCCTTCATCGAATCCGGCAACCGCCCTGAATGGATGATCCTGACAGTTGTGCCAGTCATCCCGCCAGAACTGCGCCCGCTGGTTCCACTTGATGGTGGCCGTTTCGCGACGTCTGATTTGAACGATCTGTATCGCCGCGTGATCAACCGGAACAACCGTCTCAAGCGTCTGATCGAACTGCGCGCACCTGACATCATCGTGCGTAACGAAAAGCGTATGTTGCAGGAATCTGTCGATGCATTGTTCGATAACGGCCGTCGTGGCCGCGTGATCACGGGGGCCAACAAGCGCCCGTTGAAATCGCTGTCCGACATGCTGAAGGGTAAGCAGGGTCGCTTCCGTCAAAACCTTTTGGGTAAGCGCGTCGACTTCTCTGGCCGTTCGGTCATTGTGACGGGTCCGGAATTGAAACTGCACCAGTGTGGTTTGCCCAAGAAAATGGCTCTCGAGCTGTTCAAGCCGTTCATCTATTCGCGTCTTGAGGCGAAGGGTTTGTCTTCCACTGTGAAGCAAGCCAAGAAGCTGGTTGAAAAAGAGCGTCCCGAAGTTTGGGATATCCTCGACGAAGTGATCCGCGAACACCCCGTCATGCTGAACCGTGCGCCTACGTTGCACCGTCTTGGCATTCAGGCGTTCGAACCTGTCTTGATCGAAGGTAAGGCTATCCAGCTGCACCCTCTCGTGTGTTCTGCGTTCAACGCTGACTTCGACGGTGACCAGATGGCGGTTCACGTCCCACTGTCCCTTGAGGCACAGTTGGAATGTCGCGTTCTGATGATGTCCACGAACAACGTTCTGTCGCCTGCCAACGGTGCGCCAATTATCGTTCCGTCACAGGATATGATTTTGGGCCTCTACTACACGACCATCATGCGTGAAGGCATGAAGGGCGAAGGCATGTCGTTCAGCGATATCGAAGAAGTCGAGCACGCTTTGCAGGCCGGTGAAGTTCACCTGCACGCCAAGATCACCGCGCGTCTTCCGCAGATCGACACTGAGGGCAACGAGGTCATGGAGCGTTTTGAAACGACCCCTGGCCGCGTCCGTCTTGGTGCGCTTTTGCCGCTGAACAACAAGGCGCCGTATTCCTTGGTCAACCGCCTGCTTCGTAAGAAAGAAGTTCAGCAGATCATTGATACGGTCTACCGCTACTGTGGTCAGAAAGAATCCGTCATCTTCTGTGATCAGATCATGACAATGGGCTTCCGCGAAGCGTTCAAGGCTGGCATTTCGTTCGGTAAGGACGACATGGTTATCCCTGACACTAAGTGGACGCTGGTCAATGAGACACGCGATCAGGTGAAAGACTTTGAACAACAGTACATGGACGGCCTGATCACTCAGGGTGAAAAGTACAACAAAGTTGTCGATGCCTGGTCAAAGTCGAACGACAAAGTCACTGACGCCATGATGACGACGATCTCTACGACAGGTCGTGCCGAAGACGGGTCCGAAAACGAACCCAACTCGGTCTACATGATGGCCCACTCCGGTGCGCGTGGTTCTGTGACACAGATGAAACAGCTGGGCGGTATGCGCGGTCTGATGGCCAAGCCAAACGGTGAGATCATCGAAACGCCGATCATCTCGAACTTCAAAGAAGGCCTGACAGTTCTGGAATACTTCAACTCCACCCACGGTGCCCGTAAGGGTCTGTCGGACACGGCGTTGAAAACTGCGAACTCCGGTTACCTGACACGTCGTTTGGTGGACGTTGCACAAGACTGCATCGTGCGCGAAATCGATTGCGGAACGGAACGTGCGATCACAGCAGAAGCTGCGGTAAACGACGGCGAAGTCGTGTCATCCTTGTCTGATCGTGTTCTGGGCCGTGTTTCTGCGGACGACGTTTTGAACCCGGGCACAGAAGAAGTGCTGGTCAAAGCCGGAGAGCTGATCGACGAACGTTCTGCTGATGCGATTGAAACAGCCGGTGTCGCCAAGATGCGCATCCGCAGCCCACTGACATGTGAGGCCGAAGACGGCGTCTGTGCCATGTGCTACGGTCGTGATCTGTCGCGCGGTTCGCGCGTCAACATCGGCGAAGCTGTCGGCATCATCGCCGCGCAGTCCATCGGTGAACCTGGTACACAGCTGACGATGCGGACGTTCCACATCGGTGGCGTTGCACAAGGTGGCCAGCAGTCGTTCCTTGAGGCGTCCGTCGATGGTGTTGTCGAACTGCGCAATGCCCAAATTCTTGAGAACGAATTCGGTGAGCAGGTCGTCATGGGCCGTAACATGGTCCTCGCGATCATGGACGAGAATGGTGAAGAACGTGCCAACCACAAGGTCGGATACGGTTCCAAAGTGTTTGTCAAAGACGGTGCAAAAATTGCCCGCGGCGACAAGATGTTCGAATGGGATCCCTACACTCTGCCGATCATCGCAGAGAAGGCCGGTACGGTTAAGTTTGTTGACCTCATCAACGGTATCGCACTGCGCGAAGACACCGATGATGCGACAGGCATGACCCAAAAGATCGTGACCGACTGGCGCAGTGCGCCAAAAGGCAACGAGCTGAAGCCGGAAGTTCTGATCCTCGATGCCAATGGCGAACCTGTTCTGAACGATGCCGGTAACCCGGTAACCTATCCGATGTCTGTTGACGCGGTTCTGTCCATCGAGGACGGCAACCCGATCAAGGCCGGTGACGTTGTTGCGCGTATCCCGCGTGAAGGCGCCAAGACCAAGGACATTACCGGTGGTTTGCCACGGGTTGCGGAATTGTTCGAAGCACGTCGTCCAAAGGATCACGCGATCATCGCCGAAATCGACGGTTATGTTCGCTTCGGTAAGGACTACAAAAACAAGCGCCGTATCGCGATTGAGTCCTCCGAGGATGCAGATCACAAGGTCGAATACATGGTGCCCAAGGGCAAGCACATCCCGGTGCAAGAAGGCGACTTCGTGCAAAAGGGCGACTACATCATGGACGGCAACCCAGCGCCGCATGACATCCTCGCCATCATGGGTGTCGAAGCGCTCGCCGATTACATGATCGACGAAGTGCAGGACGTGTATCGTTTGCAAGGCGTTAAGATCAACGACAAGCACATCGAGGTGATCGTGCGTCAGATGCTCCAAAAATGGGAAATCTCTGACAGCGGTGAGACGACTTTGCTCAAGGGTGAAAACGTCGACAAGGCCGAGTTTGACGAAGCCAACGCCAAGGCAGTTGCCCGTGGTGGTCGCCCTGCACAGGGTGAACCCATCCTTCTCGGCATCACCAAAGCGTCTTTGCAGACACGTTCGTTTATCTCTGCGGCGTCGTTCCAGGAAACAACGCGCGTTCTCACCGAGGCTTCGGTGCAGGGCAAGCGGGACAAACTGGTCGGCCTCAAGGAAAACGTCATCGTGGGTCGTTTGATCCCCGCTGGTACAGGTGGCGCGACGCAAAACGTCACCAAGATCGCCGCAGCGCGTGACAACGTGGTCATTCAGGCCCGTCGCGAAGAAGCAGAGGCCGCAGCCGCACTGGCAGCACCCGAGCCCGTTGCAGATGATGTGATCGGTGGCGACGCCTTCGACACAATCATCGCGGACACACCAGAAAGCCGCGACGAGTAAGATCGACGTTATAGAAATCAGAAAGGCCCCGTTGGAAACAGCGGGGCCTTTTTGTTGCATGGTTTGGGATTTCTGCCTGCTCTGAACCAAACCGTCCGACACGTTCAAGACGATCATGTCGTTGAAGACACCATCAGGTTCACTACATCCGGCGGCCAGAAAATTCGATAATCGTAGAATGGTCCGAGTGTCGGCGCATATCCGCGCTTAGGAATAAATCCAACTAGACAAGATTTTCTTGGGGCGATTAAGTTTGACTTCAACTTGGGGGTAAGTGCGCCACGGGACCAACTGCTTGGTCTGCTCACTAGGCGGTGGTCTAGCACTGCGTCAGTCACAAGCCTCCTGCCATTAATTGAGAGCTTATGATGATGCGCACAACCCTTTTGCCCACCTTGGCCACCCTGTTGTCTACAGCACTTTTTGCCATGCCGGTGCTGGCCGATGTCTCCGAAGGTGTCGCGCTTTTGGAAGACGGCGATGTCGCGGCGGCGGCATCATCGTTTGCGCAGGCCTATGAAGATGGCGACGCAGAGGGCGCGTTTTATCTGGCGCGCCTGTTTGAACTTGGGCTTGGTACGGAACCGGACCCACAGCGCGCGGCAAATCTTTATGCCGCAGCGGCGGAACTTGGGTCACAGCGCGGTCAGCTTCGCCTTGGGCTGATGTATCATGAAGGACGCGTTCTATTGCGCGACTACGTGGAGGGCACGCGCCTGATTTGTGAGGCTGCGGATGCCGGTCTGGCCGAGGCGCAGTTGAATTGCGGACTAAGCTATCAGGCCGGGCGCGGGGTGGACGCGGCCCCGGCACGTGCCCGCGAATACTGGGAACTTTCCGCCGCGCAAGGCAACATCGCAGCGCTGAATGTGTTGGGCCAATCGGCTTTGTCGGACGGCGATGTTGATATCGCGCAAACCCGTTTTGAAACCGCGGCAGAGGCTGGCAATCCGGTTGCGATGCTCAGCCTTGCGGAGATTCTGGATGCGCAGGAGGCACCTGATCTTATAGGGGCCTACGCCTGGTCGAGCCTTGCGGTCGTGCGTGGCCTTAACGAAGCGGCCGCGTTTCGTGATGGGCTTGAGGCGCGGATGACGTCTGCGGATGTTCTGGCCGGGCAGGCGCAAGCACGGGCCTGGACTGAATCCAAATTGGCGGACATTGCCGATGAGGATCAATAAACGTCGCCTGCGTGATCCATTTTTTGCGCAGGGTTTCCGGTATCGTTTCGTAAAACTGCGAATGCGCCGGATGCTTGGCGCGATTGGCGTGGCCGGTGCATTTGCATTGCCCGCCGATACCGCGCGGGCGCAAGGGTTCTGTCTGGATGTGGACCGGATTGATCTGGTCGGAGTTACCTTGATCGATGTGCCCGCCCAGCAGGCGCTGACGGCGCCTTTTGCGGGCCGGTGTCTTGGGTTGCCGCAAATTGATGATCTGTTGCAGGCGGTTTCGCTGGCCTATGTGGATCGCGGATATATTACGGCGCGCGCGTATTTGCCGGAACAAAACCTTGCCGATGGCCAGTTGGAAATCCGCGTGATCGAAGGCAGCCTTGCGCGCATCGACATCAACGGGGAGCCGCGCCCGCGCTGGCAGGAACGGGTGTTTCCCGACCTTGTGGGTGCGCCAGTGAACTTGCGAGAGGTCGAGCAGGGCCTCGATCTGATCCGGTCCATGCCGGGTTACAGCGCCGAGATTGAATTGACACCGGGCACGCAGGAAGGCGCAACGGTGCTTGATGTGACCGCCGTAACAGCGAAACCTTGGAGCTTTCGACTGAGCACAAACAATCAGGGTCTCGAAAACGAGGATCCGGGCCAGACGGTCGCTACGGGGCAGTTCATAACGTCGGCCCAGATGACATGGTCAAACGCGCTCGGTCTGAATGATG
This sequence comes from Octadecabacter dasysiphoniae, assembly GCF_021532615.1. Taxonomy (GTDB): domain Bacteria; phylum Pseudomonadota; class Alphaproteobacteria; order Rhodobacterales; family Rhodobacteraceae; genus Octadecabacter; species Octadecabacter dasysiphoniae. The sequence goes on along the minus strand of NZ_JAKGAQ010000007.1, from coordinate 3,932 downwards.
TCTGGACTTTGGATGCCAGCAAATCGATCCGCGATAATCCGATTGATGTGAATTATGACGGCCCCGGAACGCGCAGTGTCGATCTGAGCCTATCAATCCCGCGCGGACCCTGGCGCACGGAATACGGGATCGGCTGGTCGGACTACGCGACCGTGACCCCCGGTGCTGTCGGTGATATCGACGTGGATGGCGTCACGCGCACCGCGTTTGTCGAGGTCGAGAGGTTGCTGGAGCGTGACCGGGACAGCAAGACATACGTCACCGCCCGCCTGACCCGTTATGACACTGAAAACCGGATCGCTGGCGCGCGGATTGAGGCATCATCGCAAGTGACCACATCGGCGCGGTTTGGCGTGCGCCATGAAACGCTGTGGAACGGTGGCCAGCTGACCCTGTCGGCAGGGCTGGAGCAGGGGCTTGATGCCTTGGGGGCGCAGGACGACGACACGCAGCCCACCGGTCAGCCCGAAGCGCAATACACGCTTGTCGATGGATCATTGTCCTATACGCGCCCGTTCGCGGGGGATGCGTCCGCGTTCAGTTGGCAAAGCGACGTCAATATGCAGCTGAGTGCGGATCGGCTTTATGGTCGGCAACAGTTTGGCTTGGGCAGTGCGGGAACCGTGCGCGGTGCGCGCGAACAGGTTGTGGCGGGCAGTTCCGGAATTTTGTGGCGCAACGAGCTGCGCTGGACCCCACAGATGGAGCGTGATCCGATTTGGGGACAGGCCCAGCTTTATGGCGGGATCGACTGGGGCTGGGTCGCGGATCAGTCCCGCGTTGGTGTGTCGGGCGGTCACGTTAGTGGGGCGGTTATCGGTGCGCGCACCATCGGCGGTAAAACATCTTTCGAAGTCAACTACGCCGAGATATTATCCACGCCAACGGGCATCGCGCGCCCTGACGGTGTTTTATCAATGTCAGCATCCTGGTTGTTTTAACAGGCGATGGAATGGCGGTAAGAGCATGAAAACGAAACGAAAGCCTGAATCTTTGCGTGTATCATCTGGCGGACGTCGCCTGTCTGGTTGGCGTGCGCGGGTGCACGAAGGGGTCCGCAATAGCGTATCGGCGTTATCGTGTTTATTGATCGCCGTCCAACCTGTGCTTGCCCAAAACGTCGTTCCCACGACCAATGGGCCCGAGGTTATTGAGGCCCCCAATGGTGTGGGTATCGTCAATATTCAAACGCCCAACGCACAAGGGTTGTCGCAAAACAGCTATGATGACTTCAATGTCGGGGCCGACGGTCTGATCCTCAACAACATCAACGGGAACTTTGGCCAAACGCAGCTGGGCGGTGTGATCGCTGGCAATGCGAACCTGCAAGACGGGTCGGCGAGTATCATCCTCAACGAAGTTGTTGGCGGCAATCCCAGTTCGCTTGGTGGGTATCTTGAGGTCGCAGGCACACGTGCCGATGTGATCGTCGCCAACCCGTATGGCATGACATGTGATGGCTGTGGGTTTCTGAACACCGACCGTTTGACGCTGACGACGGGTACACCGATCTATGAGGGGTCCCAGTTCACCGGTGTGTCCGTCGATGATGGCACCATCGCGGTAGGCGAGGGCGGGCTTGATGCGTCCGACACCACGCGGTTCGATCTGATTTCGCGTCAGATTACCGTGGCAGGTTCGGTGCAGGGCCAGCGCATCCACGTGATTGCCGGCCGCAATGACGTGATTTATGCCACGGGCGAAATCCGTGAAAAAGCAGACGACGGATCCACATCGCCCGATCTGGCCATCGACAGTACTGTGTTTGGCGGCATGTATGCCGGTGCGATCACCATCACATCGACCGAAGACGGGGTTGGCGTGCGGGCACCGACCGAAATGGCGGCCAGCACGGGCCAGATGACCCTGACGGCTGACGGACGTCTTGTCATGGGCCGCGCGTCATCCGAAGGGGCGGTCAGCGTTACCACGACGACCGGATCGGTGCAGGTTGAACAAAGTCTGACGTCCAACGACAGCCTGACAATCACGAGCGCGCAAGACCTGATCGTGGACGCCGACGGCAAGATCGTCGCGCAAGCGGCGGCTGTTTTTGACATTGCACGTGACATCAATTTGGGTGCGCGCGCGGAACTGGTATCCGCCGACAGCATATCGGCGACAATGGGACGCAATATGTTGATGGCACAGGGCGCGCAGGTTTTGTCCTACGGTGACATCGCCGTCACAGCGCAAGAAATCGAGGCGGGGCAAGACACCCAATTCATGGCCGGTGCGGCTGGCGGGGATGGTGACACCAGCACAGCCAACCTGACCTTGAGCGCGGCGGATCGGCTGACGCTTTGGGGTGGCACCGCGGCGTCGGGCGGCAGCATTGATGTCGTGACCCGCGTTCTGGATATTGCCGCACAAGGCGGATTACCGGCTGGCAGTTTCGTTGCCACGACGGATGCGCGATTTACGCTGACACGGCTTGAGGCGCTCGATGGTGTTCTTCAGGCGGGGCAGATGCTGTCGTTGGAAAATGCGGGCGGAATCCTAACCGTGAACGGTGGCATTCTACAGTCCGGCGACGCGCTGTTGTTGTCGGGGCAGGGGCTCGATTTTGGGGCGACGGCCCAAAGTCTGAATGGCACGGTCACTGCGTTGGCCACGGCTGGCGATCTGTTCGTGGATGGCACGTTGATTGGTCAGCTGGTCGACATCACGGCAAGCGATAGTTTGAACGTCAGCGGCACCGTCGAAGCGGCGAACATGGCGGACCTGAATGCGGCCGTGATTGAAAACACAGGCACTCTGCGCGCTACTGATTTGCGGCTTGATGCAGCACAGATCACCAACGATGGCACGGCCTATGCAGCCCAAACCCTTGATATTGTGGCATCGGGCGCGGTGACCAATTCGGGCAATGTTGTATCCGACGGTTGGTTGCGTGTTGCGGGCGGAAATCCTGCGTTGGTAAATGCCGAGGGTGCAGAGATTACAGCGGCCGACGACGCCGTATTTACATTGGCGCGCTTTGATAACGCGGGTGCGGTTGCGTCCACAGACGGGCGCGTTCTGATCACCAGCGCGGGCGATGTTACGAACGCCCAAACGGCTGTGATATACGGAGAGATGTTGCTGCAAATCTTAAGCGATGGGACCATCCTTAACGATGGTGGCGCGTTGCTTGCGCAAGAGGATATGGTTATTGGCGGGGCGTCTGGCGATGTGGATGCGCGCGCCGCCAGCTTTACCAATCAGAATGGTGGCCTTGTCGAAACCTTCGCAGGTGACATCGAGATCGCGGCCTCCGTTTTTGAAAACCTGCGCCCCGATCCGCTAATCACAGATGCCGTCGACACCGATGAGGAGGAGAGTTTCAGCGGCGATTGCAGCGGTCTTTTGGGGACATATAGGTGTGTAACGACGACCGTTACGACCACAGTTACGACCCAAACAGCAGAGATGGTTGGTGAACCGGGGATGATCCTTTCGGGGGGTGACCTTACCCTTGCGGTGGACAGCGCACGCAATGCCTACAGTCTGATTTCGACCGCCGGAAACATTGAGCTAACGGCGGGCACGCTTGAAAATATCGGGCTGGATTTGACTGAAACAACAGAGGTTGAACGTAGCGTTGTCACGCGGGAACGTTTCTGTTTCCTGTTTTGTGGTGGCACCAGTACGACCACCGCAGTGTCCAACGACGCGCCGATCGTCGAAGAGGCGGGGGCCGTTTTCGCAAGCATAGAAGCGGGCGGTTCGATCGTCGGCAACGTAAGCGGATATCTGCAAAACGGCGCCTACGGCGTGGGCGCGATCCCGACCACATCAGGCGTGGGTGCGCCGGGGTTGTCGGGCACCGATCCGGGCAGCGTGAATTTGACGCCGCTGGGCAGTGATATTTCTGGCATCACAGCGGGGTCTATCGGCAATCCGGCATTGGTTGTCACCAACGTTGACCCTGATGCCAGCTATCTGGTCGA
>NZ_JAKGAQ010000006.1 GCF_021532615.1 Octadecabacter dasysiphoniae | reverse complement strand
TTGCGATGGAAGACGGCCTGCGCTTTGCGATCCGCGAAGGCGGCCGCACCGTCGGCGCCGGCGTGGTCTCCAAGATCCTCGCCTAAGGGTGGCTTGGCGGGTTCGACCGCCAAACGCCCGTGGGCGGCAGGCGTTTCGTAAGAAACGTCGAGAACCCTAAGCACCAAACAAACAAAAGGCCGCTCAGCAATGAGCGGCCTTTTGCGTTACCAGCCCGCGGCGCTGCAATACTTCGACGGGAACCTCGTGCTGAAACGTTTGAAGATCAACGTAAACAGTAATAGAGTACTTATGACAAACCTTCAAACAGCCGCTTTTATGTTGGCCGCCACCGTAACCGCGACCACTGCCGTGGCGCATGAAAATATCGCCAGCACTGAAATCCAAGGAGATATGACCTGTATTTCATCGAATGGGGCCCCCGATCATGACATGGGTGAATTCCCCAATCGTGCAAACCCTAATGCCTTTCTAGAACAGAACCTGACCTTCTGTTTTGCCACTTCGCCACAACTTGCTGACACGGTCACGACGGACTTAATGACTGTGGGCGTTTCAACAACCGGTGTTCCGATCCGGCCCTATACAGCAGGATACTATGACCCCAACGGGCGACGCGGCTTCAGCCAGGACCCGTCAAGCGGCTGGCGCCAGCAAGCGATGCATGATCCGAGCAGTTTGGGCATGGACGACCAAAATGCCCACGTCGATCGCGCCGGTTTGTATCATTATCATGCCGTTCCAAGCGCGCTGCTTGCGTCACAAGGTGGATCGCTGATCGGCTATGCGCCTGACGGTTTTGAAATACGATACAGCCCGTCGTCAGCCACATCTTCTTGGCAACTCAAAGATGGCGTGCGCCCAACGCCCCCCGGCGAAGACTACGACGGCACCTTTGAGGAAGACTTTGAATTCACCGCAGGCAGCGGAACGCTGGATGAATGTAACGGCGGAATGATCGACGGCACGTACACCTATTTTGCGACCGACACCTATCCCTACTATCCCCGTTGCTTCAAAGGCGTGGTCAACCCGCAATTTATGATGCGAAACTAAGAAGACAGCGTTGATGCCGGGCAAAGCGGGGCGGCATCAATGCGGCCCAATTAAAACGACCAACGGCACCACTCCGCCCTTGCCAGACCTTACGACTCCGCCTATACGGCCCAAATCCAACAGGGGTGCGCCATGCGTGCCCTTTTTAAGTTGGACTAAAAGACGCGATGAGGGGTGTGGATGAGCCACGGTCCTCCTCTCCGATCTAAGCCCCAAAGTATGGGTGATGAACATGGCAGCTAGCCAGAATATTCGCATCCGTCTGAAGGCGTTTGACTACCGTGTGCTGGATGCGTCCACACAGGAAATCGTCAACACTGCCAAGCGGACAGGTGCATCGGTTCGGGGTCCAATCCCGCTTCCAAACAAAATCGAAAAGTTTACCGTTTTGCGCGGTCCACACATCGACAAGAAATCCCGCGATCAATTCGAAATCCGCACGCACAAGCGTCTGCTGGATATCGTCGACCCAACACCACAGACTGTGGACGCGCTGATGAAGCTCGACCTCGCTGCCGGTGTTGACGTCGAGATCAAAGTATAAAGGAGCGGATGATATGTTGCGCTCTGGTGTAATCGCTAAAAAGGTTGGCATGACCCGCCTTTTTCAAGAGGACGGCCGTCAGATTCCTGTCACCGTTCTTCAACTCGAAAGCCTGCAGGTTGTGGCCCAGCGGACCGCTGAAAAGGATGGCTACACAGCTGTTCAACTCGGCGCCGGTACGGCCAAAGCCAAGCGGACATCTGCGCCCATGCGTGGTCACTTTGCGAAAGCAAAAGTAGAACCAAAGCGCAAGGTTGCCGAATTCCGCGTTGCAGAAGAAAACCTCATCGCTGTCGGCGAAGAGATCATCGCTTCGCATTACTTCGAAGGCCAATTCGTGGACGTGTCCGGCACATCCATCGGTAAAGGTTTCGCTGGTGCGATGAAGCGTTGGAACTTTGGTGGTTTGCGCGCGACACACGGTGTGTCGATCTCTCACCGCTCCCACGGTTCCACTGGTCAGTGTCAGGATCCCGGTAAGGTTTTCAAAGGCAAGAAAATGGCCGGTCACATGGGTGCCGCCAAGATCACAACACAGAACCTTGTTGTCGTTAAGACAGACGCGGATCGTGGTTTGATCATGGTTAAAGGCGCTGTTCCAGGCTCCAAGGGCAACTGGGTCACAATCAAGGATGCGGTGAAAAAGCCTATCCCTGAGAACGTGATTTACCCGGCAGCCTTGGCATCCGCCGCGAAAGAAGCCGAGAAATTGGCAGAAGCCGCAGCAGCCGAAGCAGCAGCCGCAGAAGAAGCAGCAGCAGTAGCAGCAGCAGAAGCAGAACAGGCCGCACTCGACGCAGCCGAAGCGGACGCTCCTGCAACAGATGCAGCAGAAGAAGGAGGCTCCTCCGATGAAAGCTGAAGCCATCAAACTTGACGGCAAAGCCGCTGGTTCCGTCGATCTTAACGACGAAATCTTCGGTCTTGAGCCGCGCGTGGACATTCTTCACCGTGTGGTCCGTTGGCAGCGCAACAATGCGCAGGCCGGCACCCACAAGGTAAAGACACGGTCCGAAGTCAAATACTCCACAAAGAAGATCTATCGTCAGAAAGGTACCGGCGGCGCACGTCACGGTGCACGTTCTGCGCCGATCTTCCGCGGTGGTGGTATTTACAAAGGCCCAACGCCACGCAGCCACGGCCACGATCTGACCAAGAAGTTCCGCAAATTGGGCCTTCGCCACGCATTGTCTGCAAAAGTTGCAGCTGGTGAGTTGGTCATCGTGGACAACATCGACATCAAAGACGCGAAAACATCCGCATTGGCCAAAACGGTTGGTGCACTCGGTTGGAAGCGTTGTTTGATCATCGATGCGACTGTGAACGAAGATTTCGCCGTTGCAGCACGCAACATCACATCAATCGACGCTCTGCCTGTCATGGGTGCGAACGTTTATGACATCCTGAAGTCCGACACTCTCGTGTTGACCAAAGCAGGTGTCGAAGCTCTGGAGGCTCGCCTCAAATGACCACCAAAGCAGAACACTACGACGTGATCCGCAAGCCGATCATCACCGAGAAGGCAACAATGGCGTCTGAAAACAACGCCGTCGTCTTCGAAGTGCACATCGACGCGAACAAGCCAATGATCAAAGAAGCGGTTGAAACGCTCTTTGGTGTAAAGGTCAAAGCGGTGAACACGACGATCACCAAAGGTAAATCCAAGCGTTTCCGCGGCCAGCTTGGCCGTCGTAAAGACGTAAAGAAGGCCTATGTGACGCTCGAAGAGGGCAACACAATTGACGTAAGCACGGGTCTGTAAAGACACGGCTCATGATACAAAGAAGGCCCCCGCAGCGATGCGGGGGCCTTTTTCGTTTGTCCGGTCTGTGTGGCGTTAGCCAGCCGCCACCGAATAGATATAGTTGTTCTGGCTCAGCTTCTGGGCGCGATAGCCGAACTTTGTCAGAAGCTCGTCGGTCTCGGCCTTTTCGTTGGCAAACACCTCGATCCACAGCACCGGTTTGCTCTGGCTCAAAATCTGGGTCGCCCCGCGTATCACTTCGCCCTGATACCCTTCGACATCGATTTTGATAAAGCTCACAGCGGCCACGTCAGCCGGCTCAATCGCTTCGTCCAATGACACCATCTGCGTGCCGCCCGTATCGCTCGCCTCAAAGGACGCGCCACCGTGATTGCCGTGTTTATAGGCCGCCACGCCACCACGCCCGGACGTCGCCCCCAGCATGGATTGATGCGCCCGCACGTCGCTGCCTGCGAGGTTCAGCTCAATGTTGCGCACCATTGTGGCATAGGCGATGTCTTGGGGCTCAAAACAATACATCCGCTTGGGGGCGAAATAGCCGCCAAAGAACACCGCGTGGTTGCCGATGTTTGACCCCGCATCGATGATGACGCCGCCGTGCTGCACCACATTCATCTCAAGCAGCGATTGCAGCAGGTTGGCCTCGTAAAATCCACGATCGTTCAGGATTTTGCGTTGAATATAGTCATTGTCGCCAAACGGCAGGTGCAAATCAAACGCGCGCCCTTGGTGGTTGATCGTCAAAATACGCTCCGGCCCCAAATTCCCGAACCGCGTCGCGTTCAACTGTAGCCGCGTCATCTTGTTCAGCATTTTCAACTGACTGTTCAGCTCCAACGCCCACTCCGGTGTGTCTGTCGGTCCCATGTGCTCTGCCCTATTTTTGTTTGTTCTTGTCATACCACGCGCCCATCCCCGACGGACGCCCTAACCCAGAGTGTTAACCAAGAACGACGCCCACGTAAAACGGGATATGTGGGGCAGGGGTGTGTGGCCGCCTCCGCACGCGCAAAGACGTCAAAAAAGCCTACGTGACCATTGAGGAAGGCAACACAATCGACGTGAGCACTGGCCTGTAAGGGTCAGGGTTTACGGTTGAGAATTAGGAAGGCCCCGCAATTTGAATTGTGGGGCCTTTTTTGTTGAAGGTAGTCACCAATGATCTTACCTAGTACAAAGCCAGAACATTTTTGTGCCAAGGTAGATTGTGATGACAGTTCAAAGCCGATTCAAGACATTCATTTCAAACATTGCTTTGACCAGCATACAGAAAACTGCTGGTGCAGAACGTCGTGATAAAGTTGTGCAGGCTTTGAACGAACACTATTGGGGTTCCAGCAGTAAAACAGCGCATTCAAAGTATGTGGGTTCCTGGGGAAAGTTTACCCGCGTTCGTCCACCGCGGGATGTGGACGTGCTCTTCACACTCCCGATCAGCGTTTACAATCGTTTTGAATTGCGCACGGGAAACAAGCAATCACAGCTTCTCCAAGAGGTGAAAACGGTTTTGACCAATACCTTTACGACTACCGCGATCAAGGGCAGTGGCCCAGTAGTAGAAGTGCCCTTCACCAGCTACAATGTTGAGGTCGTACCAGCGTTCGAATTAGACACAGGCAGATATTGGGTCTGCATGACAGCAGACGGTGGCAGCTATGCAGTTGCGGACTATGAGGCGGAGGCTGAAGTCATACGCGACAGCAACGCGTTGACCAAAGACAACACGCGAAATTTGATCCGAATGATTAAGCGTTGGCAGGCTCATTGCAATGTGCCGATCAAGTCTTTCTGGATTGAACTGATCGCCGTCGAATTTTTGCGAAACTGGGAGCATCGCGATAAGTCGATGGTGTATTATGACTGGATGGTTAGAGACTTCTTTGCCCACCTGGTAAGCAAGGAGTACGGGACACTGTTTGCTCCAGGTACATACGAGGCGATGTATCTTGGCGGGTTGTGGACTTCAAAGGCTAAGACTGCGTACAACAATGCCGTAAGCGCTTGCGAGGACGAGAAGGACTATCCGTACAGCGCTGGTGGAAGTTGGCAAAAGATTTTTGGGGCGGACATACCGTTGGGCGGATGACAGAGAATAGAGTAGACGAACTGGTCAAAGAGTGTAAGCGGCAGGAAGAGTCCTGCATGTATACATCCGCAGGCCTCTACATTTGGCAAAAGCGTGCGACGCTTTGGAAGAACATTTTCGTGGTCGCACCAATCATTTTGGGTGGGGTGGCGTCGTCGCAAATATTGGCTGGTACAGGTGAGGGTTGGGCCGAATATGTAGCGGCGGGATTGGCGCTGCTAGCTGGTTTTTTCCCCGCGATTTTCGAGGCATTGGGAATGGATATGCGTGCTAGGGAAATTGGTGCAGCCGCTGGAGAATTCACAAATCTACGAGATCGATTTCGCCAACTGGGAAATTTCAGCGCAGACGCAACATTCGAGGATCTCAGCCCTCAGTTCGAGCAATTGATGGATCGTATGGATTCTGTTCGACAGACAGCGCCACCGCTTCCTGAAAGGTTCTTTGAAAAAGGGCGAAAGAAGATTGCTGCGGGGGACTACGATTTTAAGGCAGATAGTTAGCTCCAGTTAAGTGGCAAGCCCACTTGACCAACCCCACCTCACCCCCTATCAGACCCCATCGGCACAGCCCCAGATTCGTCTGGGGCTTTGTTGTTGTTTTGCGCGAAGCCTCGGCCTCAACCAGACAAACCTAATCGGGCACCTACGGGGGCCTATAAACATCAGGGCCGCATCAGCGGTCCGCCAAGCAAACGGAAGTAGCAAACATGGCACTCAAGTCGTATAAACCGACGACGCCTGGCCAACGTGGGTTGGTGCTGATTGACCGTTCGGAGCTTTGGAAAGGTCGCCCAGTCAAGGCCCTCACTGAGGGTCTGAGCAAGTCGGGCGGACGGAACAACACCGGACGGATCACATCACGTCGTCGTGGTGGTGGGGCAAAACGCCTTTACCGCATCGTAGATTTCAAACGTAACAAGCTCGACATGGAAGCAGTCGTGGCCCGGATCGAATATGACCCGAACCGCACCGCGTTCATCGCGCTCGTTCAGTACACAGATGGCGAACAAGCCTATATCATCGCACCGCAGCGTCTTGCGATTGGTGATAAGGTCATCGCGTCCGCCAAGGCTGACATCAAGCCAGGCAACGCAATGCCGTTCTCAGGCATGCCCATCGGTACAATCATCCACAACATCGAAATGAAGCCAGGCAAGGGCGGGCAGATTGCACGCGCAGCCGGCACCTACGCCCAGTTCGTAGGTCGTGACGGTGGTTACGCTCAGATCCGTCTGAGCTCGGGTGAACTTCGCCTCGTGCGTCAGGAATGCATGGCCACCGTTGGTGCCGTGTCCAACCCTGACAACTCCAACCAGAACATGGGTAAAGCCGGCCGTATGCGCCACTATGGCAAACGCCCGTCTGTTCGTGGTGTCGTCATGAACCCGATCGACCACCCACACGGTGGTGGTGAGGGTCGTACGTCGGGTGGTCGCCACCCTGTGACACCTTGGGGTAAGCCCACGAAGGGTGCGAAAACCCGCAACAAGAACAAAGCGTCCAGCCGTCTGATCGTCAGATCGCGCCACGCCAAGAAGAAGGGTCGCTAATATGGCTCGTTCCGTATGGAAAGGTCCATTCGTTGACAGCTACGTGCTTAAGAAAGCCGAAGCCGCCAAAGAATCCGGCCGCAACGACGTGATCAAAATCTGGTCCCGCCGTTCCACTATCCTTCCACAGTTTGTTGGCTTGACGTTCGGCGTCTACAATGGCCGCAAGCATATCCCAGTCTCTATCACCGAAGACATGATCGGTCAGAAGTTTGGTGAATATTCGCCAACTCGCACCTATTATGGCCACGCGGCTGATAAAAAAGCGAAGCGGAAATAAGCCATGAGCAAGGATAAGAATCCCCGCCGCGTGGCTGACAACGAAGCTCGTGCAAAACTGCGCATGCTTCGCACTTCGCCACAGAAACTGAACCTCGTCGCAGCCATGATCCGTGGTAAAAAGGTGGACAAGGCCCTTACGGACCTGACGTTCTCCAAAAAGCGGATCGCGCAGGACGTGAAGAAATGCCTTCAGTCCGCGATTGCAAACGCCGAGAACAACCACAACCTCGACGTTGATGAGCTGATCATCGCTGAGGCCTACGTGGGCAAAAACCTGACGATGAAACGTGGACGTCCTCGTGCACGTGGCCGTTTCGGCAAAATCGTCAAGCCGTTCGCGGAATTGACAATCCTGGTGCGCCAAGTTGAGGAGCAAGCATAATGGGTAACAAAGTAAACCCGATCGGCATGCGTCTTCAGGTCAACCGCACCTGGGACAGCCGCTGGTACGCAGACACCAAAGACTACGGCAATCTTTTGCTCGAAGACCTTAAGATCAAGGACTTCATCAAAAAGGATTGCGCGCAGGCTGGTGTGTCTCGTGTCATCATCGAACGTCCGCACAAAAAGTGCCGCGTGACTGTTCACACTGCGCGCCCTGGCGTCATCATCGGCAAGAAAGGTGCAGACATCGAAACTCTGCGCCAGAAACTTGCAGCGATGACCGACAGTGAGCTGCACCTCAACATCGTTGAAGTGCGCAAGCCTGAGCTTGATGCCCAGCTTGTCGGTGAGAGCATCTCTCAGCAGCTTGAGCGTCGCGTTTCCTTCCGTCGCGCGATGAAGCGTGCGGTGCAAAACGCAATGCGTATGGGTGCCCTTGGTATTCGTGTGAACCTTGCTGGCCGTCTTGGCGGTGCAGAGATCGCGCGGACCGAATGGTATCGTGAGGGCCGCGTGCCACTCCACACCCTTCGTGCTGACATCGACTACGCCCACGTCGAGGCGCAGACTGCTTATGGTATCATCGGGATCAAGACTTGGATCTACAAAGGTGACATCATGGAGCACGACCCCTCCGCACATGATCGTAAACTTCAAGAGCTTCAGGATGGTCCGCCCCCGCGCGGCGCTCGTCCTGGTGGCCGTGATCGCTGAAAGGATTAAACAATGCTTCAGCCAAAACGCACTAAATTCCGCAAGCAGCACAAAGGCCGGATCAAGGGCGAAGCCAAAGGCGGCTCCGATCTGAACTTCGGGACTTACGGGCTCAAAGCGACCCAGCCAGAGCGTGTGACAGCACGTCAGATCGAGGCAGCACGCCGCGCGATGACACGTCACATGAAACGTCAGGGCCGTGTTTGGATCCGTATCTTTCCAGACGTGCCTGTCACCTCCAAGCCCACCGAAGTTCGTATGGGTAAAGGTAAAGGTTCCGTGGATTTTTGGGCATGTAAAGTCAAACCTGGCCGCATCATGTTCGAAATCGACGGCGTGAACGAAGACATCGCCCGCGAAGCCCTGCGCCTCGCTGCGATGAAACTTCCGGTCAAAACCCGCACCGTGGTTCGCGAAGACTGGTAATTCTAGCGTTTCGTTAGAAACGCGGAATGAGGTGTAGCATTTTCACGCAGTGAATGTGCGGGCCTCACACCGGACAGAAAAACAAAAACCCCCGTCGTTCATTCGGCGGGGGTTTTTCTATGCACGTCTGGGTCGCCAAACGCGCCAAACAGCCAATCCTGTCGCCAGCACCACCGCGCCACTCAGCACTGCCTTGCCGACATTCCCCATCGTGCCGTCGATCAGGATCACATGAAAAACTGTGCCCACTGCGATCAGCGCCGCAAGCCCGACATGCCCGCGTTGCCACGTTTTCGGTTTCAGCTTACGCCGCCAAGCCGCCAGCGCGGCCGTCACGATCACGCCCCACATGGCCAACACCCCCCAAATCGAAAACGGTGTGGGGGATCGCAGCAGCAACGCATCCACGACGTCCGGTGGGCTCGTGATCCAAAGGCCCCCGATATGAACAGCCAGCATCGCCACTAACACAGCGCCCGTACCACGGTGGATCATGCGGCCAAAGCGGCGCGTCAGACCAGGCATATCGTTGTTGGGCAAAAGCGGTTGTATCACCAAAAGGGCCATCGCAATCCCGCCTGCAAAGCTCGCTAAGATATAGACGGGTTGGCGATAGGCCAGCAGTGGGCTCGCTGAAATGGCCAGCACAGGGCCAAGCATCACAATCAACAGGATGGCCCAAATGAATGCGTGCCGAAGTCGGGCCACGCGCAGGTCAGGCGGGCTGTAGGACGAATTCGACGTTCAACGTGGTATCGCCCGGATCGGGCAACAGCGGGCGTAAGAACACCGTTTCAAATTCCGGATCGTCATAGGCAAGATGCCCGTGGGCCTGCCCAAACGCAGGAACGATCTGCGGCATTTCCAGCCGGAACAATCCATTTTCATCCGTCAGCGTCGCGCCGTGGCTGTGTGGGTCTCGTTCATGGCCCTCGGTCGTGTGGGCCCAGACCTGAATGCGCTGTCCCGTAAGGGGTGCGCCATCTCCGGCGCGGCGCACGCTGCCCGTCATCCAGAAACCGCCCCCACCGATGCGCTCGACAATCGGCGCTCCGGGGCGATAGTTGTTGGACCCGCCGCGCATCGTCGGTGTCGCTGCAATCGTTTGTGCGGCCAAAGGCGCGATCAGGCCAGATACGCCGGTCGCGGCGATGGCACCAGCCGTCGCGATGAGAGTCCTACGCGTTGAGTTCACACCAGACATGGGCGCTCCTGTAAGTTGGACAAGGCGCCGATCAGCCGACGACCACTGTTTCAACCAACAAATTAGATCGTCGCGCGCCAATTTCGAGCCCTACAACTTCAAACTTGCGTGAAAGGTTCCGCCATCGGCAGGATTTGGCTCGTCGTTCATCCACCCCAAATCCGCACCATGCCGCCATCAAACGCCGCCCAAGACATCGTCGCCTTATTCCCCGCATGCCCTTCGTAATAAGATCGTCCGTTGGGTAGCGGTAGTCCGGCCCATATCCGTGCAAGGTTGTGCATGAATTGGCGTCGCCCCAAATCCCCCGCCTGAAACCGCAAAAATCCAGCATCTTCTAGCAACACGAGCGCCAATGCGTCCTGCACGCCGGGGGTGAATTGCGTCTCCGGCCCGAACCCGCGTTCCCGCGCGACGCGGCGCAGGGTTGGCGGGATGAACTGGTATCGCCCGATTGCGTGGGGCTGTCCTGGGGTATCGTCGATCCATTGATAAATCTCGCCCAGTGTCATGTGTGTGGGCAGGGCCGCGGGCCTCACCGTTGCGCCGTATTGCACCGCATCATAGCCCGCGGAACCAGCTTCTGCGCGTGCGATCAACGACAGCAGACGATCCACCGGGGCGGTTCCGGTCCCGCTCGCCATGGGCGACACGCGGATCCGTTGCGTGCGTTCCGGTAGGGGGGCAAAGAATCCCACATTGCCGCTGGGTGCAAACAGGCCGGCGCGTGTGACGGTGTCGGGGGCCGTGTCACTGCGCGGAAACAGCGATTGCAATTCAGCACGCACACTGCCCGCCCACACAACCAATACCAAAGCCAACCAAACCCGAACCATGCCGCACCCCTTCTGAGATCGGCACGGGTATGGTGGTTAATTGTTGACGGATCGTTTCAGCCGCGCGGCAAAACTATTCCCATTTGTAATTAAAACTTACGGAAATGCGGTCATCCTCGGACATGTTCATCGGCACCTCATGGCGCAGCCAGCTTTCCCAAAGCAACACGTTCCCCACCGCAGGGGCCACATAAATAAACTGCCGCATCTCCTCGCGCGCGTCTTTCAGGCGGGCAGGGGCGGCCATCATCATCTGAGATCGCGGGTCTTCGAACTTAATTGCCGACGCGCCCTCTGGCATCTTCACATAGGTCGTGCCGGACACCACTGAATGCGGATGGATGTGAGACGTATGAATGCCGCCCTCGGGCAGAATGTTGATCCAGATATCTTCCAACACCAACGTGCGCCCATCCAGATCAAACTGCGCATCCTCCGCGAACTTCGCGACATGTTCATCAAGCGCATCCACAACCGCCTGAAAGATCGGAAACCGCCACGGCAGATCGGTGAGGGATGCATAGGACGTGTAGCCGGGGAAATCATTCGCTTCACACCACTCATTCCCCGCGTCGTCATCCTCGGCGATAGAATAGCAGGACGCGCGCAGTTCATCGGCGTCGATGGGGCCAAGCTTGGCTTGGTAAAGGCGGGTGGCGAAGAGGGACTTGAGTTGCATAGTAGCTACTACCTATATGTTGATCGGGACCTTAAAGTTGTAGCGCCACGGAACCCGTGTGCTGTTAAGGCCATTGAAAGCTCATTGCCACTGCAAGGATTCTTAGGCCCAATTATTACGTTCTTTATGAGGTTCGAGCCGAGGCCCCGCAAAGGTAAAGCTAAATAAGCTACAACGCCTCCATTGAGACTTGAACGATAGGAAATATTGAGACGTTTCTTGCTCAACTTTTCGCCCGACCCTCCAACATCTTTTAGTGTCCACTCTCCGCCATTTCGCTCGACGTTGACCGCTCGAATGAGACGGACTTCCTTTTCTTCCTGAAAGCCGGGGTTCTTGATTAGGCCCATATCAAGAGCAAGGATAGGGACTTGCTCCATAAGAAATTCAGCCTTCTCTTTCTCCGGCAGGCCTTCATGAACTTCGTGCATCGCACGGATCATTGTTTTGAAATGATGGAGTTGGATATCTTCATCATAGCAAATGCTGCCAACGCGAACTGAAAGCCTCTCCAGCTGTTTGGCGTCAAAACCGATGGAAACGCCAGCGCCATCGTCGGCGTATGCGCGCCACTGACTTAACACGTCCCCTTCAGTCGAAAACGAACTTAGCAGAGGTAAATTATAAAGCTGAGCGGCACTGATCACTTTGTCGATGGTATCGATGAAGGAATACCCAACTTCGTCGATGACCAAGTTGGCTGCGCGAATGAACATGTCATATGCCCAATGCATCTCTCCAAAGTCATTCATTGTATTGATGTCGGACATCCAAATGCTCTTGCTTTCGATGATCGAAAGAAAGGTAGCGGTTGTGCAATAATGGTAGAGTGTTGGATGTTTCGCGGCGTTAAAGTCGAGGGGGCTCTTCTCTTCTTGATTCATACCGTCTACCCGCTCTTACTGTTGGTGTTCTTCCCAATTATTAGTCAATTGCCGAGGGTGTTTCCATGTCTCAATCATTGTTTAGATAGAGGTCATTCGAACACCCCCTTGCCACACCCCTCCGCCTCCCCTATACGCCCCCAATCTACCCACTCCATCGGAGATTCGGGTTACGTTTGTGCGCTCTGCCCAACCGCCCGCCGATGATGTTGCAAAAGGAGCCGTCCGATGGACGCCAATGAACTTCGGGATAAAACCCCGGATCAACTCCGCGATGAGTTGTCCAACTTGAAAAAAGAAGCCTTTAACCTGCGTTTTCAGCAGGCCACAGGCGCCATGGAAAACACAGCCCGTATGCGCGTCGTGAAACGCTCTGCTGCTCGTGTAAAAACCATCCTTAACGAAAAGGCGGCTGCGGCCGCTTCGGAGGCTTAAGACTATGCCCAAGCGTATCCTGTCCGGTGTTGTCACCTCCAACCAGAACGAACAGACCGTCACTGTGTCCGTAGAGCGCCGCTTTACACACCCGGTTCTGAAAAAGACCATCCGTAAGTCCAAAAAGTACCGGGCGCACGATGAGGCCAACACATTCAACGTGGGCGACCAAGTCCGCATCCAGGAATGTGCGCCAAAGTCTAAAACGAAACGCTGGGAAGTGATCACGGCCTAGGCCGTCCACATCCTTTAATCGAAACCCTAGGGGCCCGGTCAGAATCGGGGAAAACCCTATAGGTCGGGAGTAATCTAAATGATCCAGATGCAGACCAACCTTGAAGTGGCTGACAACAGCGGCGCCCGCCGTGTTCAGTGCATTAAGGTTCTCGGCGGTTCCCACCGTCGTTACGCATCGGTCGGCGATATCATCGTCGTATCGGTGAAAGAGGCCATTCCACGTGGTCGTGTTAAGAAAGGTGACGTCCGCAAGGCCGTCGTCGTTCGCACCAAAAAGCAGGTTCGTCGCGATGACGGCACTGCAATCAAATTTGACACCAACGCGGCTGTCATCCTGAACAACTCAAACGAGCCTGTTGGCACCCGTATCTTCGGGCCAGTGGTTCGTGAGCTGCGCGCGAAGAACTTCATGAAGATCATCTCGCTCGCTCCGGAGGTGCTGTAAAATGGCTGCTAAACTTCGCAAAGGTGACACGGTCATCGTGCTGGCTGGCAAAGACAAAGGCAAAACAGGCGAGATTTCGTCCGTTGACCCGAAAGCCGGCAAAGCAATCGTAGATGGCGTGAACGTCGCGATCCGCCACGTAAAGCAATCCCAGACAACGCAGGGTGGTCGCACACCCAAAGCGATGCCAATCCAGCTTTCCAACCTCGCGGTTGTGGACAAGAACGGCAAAGCAACACGCGTCGGGTTCAAAATGGACGGCGACAAAAAAGTTCGCTTCGCCAAGACAACAGGGGATGTGATCTGATGCTTGATACTGCAAACTACACCCCCCGTCTTAAGGCGCTTTACAATGACAGCTTCCGCGCTGCCATGATGGAAGAGTTCGGCTACAAGAACGCAATGCAGACACCACGTTTGGACAAAATTGTTCTGAACATCGGTTGCGGTTCCGAAGCAGTGAACGACACCAAAAAAGCCAAATCCGCACAGGACGATCTTACAGCGATCGCAGGTCAGCTGGCCGTCATCACCAAAGCAAAGAAATCTATCGCTGGTTTCCGCGTTCGTGAAGACATGCCACTGGGCGCGAAGGTAACCCTTCGTGGCAACCGCATGTACGAATTCCTTGACCGTCTTACCACGATCGCAATGCCTCGTATCCGTGACTTCCGCGGCGTGTCTGGCAAATCGTTCGATGGTCGTGGCAACTACGCCATGGGCATGAAGGAACACATCGTCTTCCCTGAAATCAACTTCGACAAAGTCGACGTTGCTTGGGGTATGGATATCGTGATCTGCACAACAGCAGACAACGATGCAGAAGCAAAAGCGCTGTTGAAGCATTTCAACATGCCGTTCAACAGCTAAGGGGAAGATTGATATGGCTAA
Organism: Octadecabacter dasysiphoniae; assembly: GCF_021532615.1. GTDB lineage: Bacteria > Pseudomonadota > Alphaproteobacteria > Rhodobacterales > Rhodobacteraceae > Octadecabacter > Octadecabacter dasysiphoniae. The sequence continues at coordinate 62,157 of NZ_JAKGAQ010000006.1, read as the reverse complement.
GAAATCCATGATCGCCCGCGAAGTGAAGCGTGAAAAGCTCGTCAAAAAGTACGCAGCAAAGCGCGCCGAACTCAAAGCAATCGCAAACGATGACAGCAAGACGATGGAAGAGCGTTTCACTGCTCGCCTGAAGCTTGCCAAACTGCCACGCAACTCTGCGCCAGTTCGTTTGCACAACCGTTGCCAGCTCACAGGTCGTCCGCACGCGTACTACCGTAAGCTCAAGATCAGCCGGATCGCACTTCGGGACCTCGGTTCCAATGGCGAAATTCCCGGTATGGTCAAGTCCAGCTGGTAAGGAGAGAACACAATGAACGATCCTATCGGTGATATGCTGACACGCATCCGTAACGGCCAAATGCGCGGTAAGTCCATGGTGGCAACACCTGCGTCTAAACTGCGCGGCTGGGTGCTCGAGGTCCTCGCGGACGAAGGTTACATTCGCGGCTTCGAAGCCACGACTGGCGCCGACGGCCACCCGGCTTTCGAAATCAGCCTCAAGTACTACGAGGGCGAAGCTGTTATTCGCGAAGTGAAGCGGGTCTCAACCCCCGGTCGTCGCGTTTATATGGGCGCACAAGACATTCCATCGGTCCGTCAGGGCCTCGGTGTGTCGATTGTCTCCACCCCAAAGGGTGTGATGTCGGATGCAAACGCACGGGCGGCCAATGTTGGCGGCGAAGTGCTCTGCACCGTATTCTAAGGAGAATTAGATGTCTCGTATTGGTAAGAAACCGGTCGACCTGCCCAGCGGCGTAACTGCCTCTGTGTCCGGCCAGACCGTCGAAGTTAAGGGCCCCAAGGGCGCCCGTACCTTCACAGCAACAGACGACGTTACGTTGACTGTCGAAGAGAACGCAGTGACTGTCACACCTCGTGGCAAATCAAAGCGCGCTCGTCAGCAGTGGGGCATGTCCCGCACACAGATCCAGAACCTGGTGACTGGTGTAACTGACGGCTTCAAAAAAGAGCTTGAGATCAACGGCGTTGGTTACCGTGCTCAGATGCAGGGCAATGTCCTGAAACTGAACCTCGGTTATTCCCACGACGTGGACTTTGAGGTTCCCGCTGGCGTCACCGTCACGGCCCCGAAGCCAACGATCATCATCGTGGAAGGCGCTGACCAGCAACAAGTTGGTCAAGTCGCTGCAAACATCCGCGAATGGCGCAAGCCCGAGCCTTACAAAGGCAAAGGCATCAAATATGTGGACGAGTATATCTTCCGCAAAGAAGGCAAGAGGTAACAGCAAATGGCAAATACCAAACGTCAATTGTTCATCAAACGCCGCCTGCGCGTTCGCAACAAGCTTCGCAAGGTCAACGCTGGACGTCCTCGTCTGTCCGTTCACCGTTCTTCCAAAAACATCTCCGTTCAGCTGATCGACGATGTGAATGGCGTAACGCTGGCTTCTGCTTCTTCCTTGGAAAAAGCATTGGGCATCGTTGGCAAGAACAACGTAGAAGCTGCCGCCAAAGTTGGCGCAGCAATCGCAGAACGTGCGAAAAAGGCCGGCGTGACCGAAGCCTATTTCGACCGTGGCGGTTTCCTCTTCCACGGCAAAGTGAAGGCCTTGGCCGAAGCTGCCCGTGAAGGCGGTCTGAAGATCTAAACACTGCGAAGGGCTCTCTCTCGGGGGCCCTTCCGATGATCCAGGGCTTCGGCCACTAGGATCGACATTAACGGCGCAAGCCAACTTAAAATGGAGGGCCACATGGCTCGTGATAACCAGCGCGGCGGTAACCGTCGTGAAGAAACACCAGAATTTCAGGATCGCCTTGTCGCGATCAACCGTGTGTCCAAAACCGTTAAAGGTGGTAAGCGCTTCGGTTTCGCCGCTCTCGTAGTGGTTGGCGATCAAAAAGGCCGCGTCGGCTTTGGCAAAGGTAAAGCCAAAGAAGTTCCTGAGGCGATCCGCAAAGCCACAGAGCAAGCCAAGCGTCAGATGATCCGCGTTCAGCTGCGCGAAGGCCGCACATTGCACCACGACATGGAAGGCCGCCACGGCGCTGGCCGCGTTGTGATGCGCACCGCACCGCAGGGTACTGGTATCATCGCAGGTGGTCCAATGCGTGCCGTGTTCGAAATGCTCGGCATTCAGGACATCGTTGCGAAATCCATCGGCTCGTCCAACCCCTACAACATGATCCGCGCCACGATTGATGGTCTGAAGAAAGAGGCATCGCCTCGTTCTGTTGCCCAGCGTCGCGGTAAAAAAGTGGCTGACATTCTGCCAGCACGTGACAATGCGCCTGACGCATCCGCTCAAGTCGCTGAGGAGGCCTAAACCATGGCTAAAACAATCGTCATCAAGCAGATCGGTTCCCCGATCCGTCGTCCACAAGACCAGCTGCAAACGCTGATCGGTCTGGGCCTGAACAAAATGCACAAGGTCCGCGAATTGGAAGATACTCCATCCGTGCGTGGCATGATCAACAAGATCCCCCACATGGTAGAGATCATCGAAGAAAAGGGCTAAATGCGTCTTGGAATTGATCCAGTGGATCAATTCAGCATTTAGCGGGCGGAGCCCCGGACAACCCAACGCTTTGAACCGAATAGAACGCCCCGCTGTCACCAGCGGGGCGTTTTTCTTTTGAACGGTCCTTGATCTGGGTCAGAGACACCTTTGCACCCACGTGTCACCCTTTCGTCAAACACGAAGGGACAGCACATGACAGACGCCGCAGAAACCGCAGACCTCATCGGATTTGAAAACGGCAAATACCCCTACGTGGACCGCCTAAAGCGCGCAGATTACGAAACCCAAAAGGCTGACCTACAGGCCGAACTCCTCAAGGTGCAGCTTTGGGCTGCTGAAACGGGGCAACGGTTCGTCTTGTTGTTCGAAGGGCGCGACGCGGCGGGCAAAGGCGGCGCAATCAAACGGTTCACCGAACACCTGAACCCTCGCAGTGCCCGTGTTGTTGCGCTCAACAAACCCACCGACGAAGAACGCGGCCAATGGTTTTTCCAGCGCTATGTCAAACACCTCCCCAGCTCCGGCGAAATCGTTTTGTATGACCGATCATGGTACAACCGCGCGGGCGTGGAACGGGTCATGGGGTTCTGCGAACCGACCGAATACCTCGAATTCATGCGCCAGACCCCGGAATTTGAACGTATGCTCACACGTTCCGGCATCCATCTTTATAAATACTGGTTTTCCGTCACGCAGTCCGAACAGGCCAAGCGGTTCAAATCCCGCGAAACCGATCCTTTGAAACGCTGGAAACTCAGCCCCATCGACAAGGCATCCTTGCACAAATGGGATGACTACACCGAAGCCAAAGAAGCGATGTTCTTTTACACAGACACCGCCGACGCCCCGTGGACCGTGATCAAATCCGATGACAAGAAACGCGCGCGGCTGAACTGCATGCGCCATTTTTTGGCCAGCCTGGATTATCCGGAAAAAGACACGTCAATCGTCGGCACGGCTGACAACCAGATCGTCGGGCAAGCCAGCCATGTGTTGCATCAATCTGACCATATCCTCGCCACGTCGCTCCATCCCAATCAAAAGCGCGGCTGACACGCGTTGACATCCCCACGCACCCCGAACGACAGTCCACCGACTGCTTCGTGAAAAGGATGCCCCGTGACGGACCATGTGACGCTGACCCCCGACCTCATCCACCAAACCCACACCGCCATCCGGGATGCCACGATCCGCACACCGTTCGTGCCCGCTACGCGCCTGTCTCTGCAACTCGGGATCGATCTGCACCTCAAACTCGAAAACCGCCAACACACAAATGCGTTCAAATCTCGCGGGGCGCTGGCCAAACTGCTGATGTTAACAGAGGCGCAAAAGAAGGCCGGCGTCATTGCGTGTAGCGCGGGCAACCACGCCCAAGGCGTCGCCTATCACGCAACGCGCCTTGGCATCGCCAGCACAATCGTCATGCCCGAAGGCACGCCCTTCAATAAGGTGAAAAACACCGAAGATTTCGGCGCAAAGGTGATCCAGCACGGCTCGGGGTTTGACGATTCTGTGCAATTCACCCTCGATCTGGCTGCGCGGGACGGCCTGACGTTCATCCATCCTTTTGACGACCCGATCGTCGCCGCAGGGCAGGGCACCGTGGCGATCGAAATGATAGAAGACGCGCCCGATCTGGATGTGATCGTCGTGCCCATCGGCGGGGGCGGCCTCATCGCGGGGATGGCCATCGCCGCGAAAGCCATGAAGCCCGACATCGAAATCATCGGCGCGCAGGCCGCCGTCTTTGACGCCGTAAAGGCGCAGTTTGACGGCACAAACACCCATTTCAACGGGGCCACACTGGCCGAAGGCATCGCCGTCAAATCCCCCGCGCCCGCCAACGTCGACATCATCAAACGCCTCGTCACCCGTATCGACGTCGCGACCGAGGCCGAGATCGAAGATGCGGTATTCGACCTTCTGTCAGGCGAAAAACTGGTGGCCGAGGGCGCACCGGGCGCAGGCCTCGCCGTGATCAAAAAGAACCTTGAGGCCTATCGCGGCAAAAAGGTCGGCCTGGTGATCTGCGGCGGCAACATCGACTCGCGCCTGCTGTCCACCCTGATCCTGCGCGGCCTCGTGCGCGACGGCCGCATCACGCGCCTCACGTTCGAAATCAACGACACGCCGGGCCAACTCGCCGACATCTCGCGCATCATCGGGGAAGCGGGTGCCAACGTCGTCGAAGTCATCCACCAACGCATGATGCAATCGGTGTCACTAAAAGAAGCGGAACTAGAGATCGTCATAGAAGCCCGCGACATCGGCCACGTGAAAGACATCGTCGGCAGGCTCCGCGGGCAGGGGTTCAGGTTGCGGACGGACAGTGGAATCTAGAAAATATGTAACATAATTATTGACATGTCTCAATGTCATCTCTAAATCTATGTTACATATAACAGAAAGGAAGATAACATGATGCCCGTAGTTAGAATTAGCGATGCAGCTTTGGCCGACTTGAAACTCATTTCGAAATGGCTTGAAACAGATACCCCTTCGAAGACGGTAGAAAAGGTCGTCAGTAAGATGATGGTAGATCTTGGTTTGGAACGCGATGAAGGCGAAATACTGCGCGAAGAAGGAGGAGTGCCAGGCCTCTCATTCACCAAAGTAACCAAGGCTACAATTGACGGAACTGAACTGAAAAATCCGAAATGGAATTCGGTTCTGATAGCAGTCATCGAGCAAGTGCGTAAGAAAATCCCAAGCTCGGAGGCGTTGAGTTCTCACTTGCAGATCAACGGCAATGAAGGGCGATTGGAAGATCACGGATATAAGTTCTACCCTCAGTTGGGTATTTCCGTTCAAGGTCAATCTGCACCGGACGCTTGGCGAGAAGTTCAGCGCCTGGCGAAGAAGCACTCTGTTTCTGTCAGAGTTGGCTTTCAATGGCGGGACAATCCTAAAGCGGAACATCCCGGCCAAAATGGAACTCTTAATGTAGACCCGTGATATCGTCGGGGTGGGAGGGCGCTTCGCACCCACCCCGAGGTCCAAGCGCGGCGCTTCCGTTGATGTTGTGCTTGTCAGGCGATGATTGCTGTCCTATACGCCGCCAGTGGCCATCTTTCCGGCCAAGAATCGAAACACGCCGCGTGCCTTTCCCGTCGCTGGGTCAGGTCTTCCGGCAAGGAGACAGCGACATGGTAAAATTAAACGAACTTCACGACAATCCAGGTGCAACGAAACCACGTAAGCGCGTTGGTCGTGGCCCGGGTTCCGGCATGGGTAAAATGGGTGGCCGCGGTATCAAGGGTCAGAAATCCCGTTCCGGTGTGGCCATTGGTGGCTACGAGGGCGGCCAGATGCCTTTGTACCAACGCCTGCCAAAGCGCGGCTTCAACAAGCCGAACCGCAAAAAATTCGCCGTTGTGAACCTCGGCCTGATCCAGAAATTCATCGACGAAAAGAAACTGGACGGCAAAGCGATCACAGAAGATTCCCTGATCGCATCCAGCCTGATCCGTCGCAAACTCGACGGTATCCGCGTTCTTGCTAAGGGTGAAATCACCTCCAAAGTCAGCATCGAAGTGCACGGCGCATCCAAGGGTGCGATCGAGGCTGTCGAAAAAGCTGGTGGTAAACTGACGCTCACAGCTCCGGCACCAAAGGCGCCAGCGGCAGAGTAACGCCTTGTCTGGGGCGCAAACGCCCCTTACATCGTTAATCGACTTAGACGCCGCCGCTTGGTCACCAAGTTGGCGGCGTTTGCATAACAGCCGGACGCACAGGCGTGCGCGCAACAGATAGGCACCATATCCATGGCATCAGCAGCAGAGCAAATGGCCGCGAACACCAGCTGGAGCGCCTTTGGCCAAGCCAAAGAATTGCGCCAGCGTATCCTGTTCACGCTCGGTCTTCTCATCGTTTACCGCATCGGGACGTATATTCCGGTGCCGGGCATCGACGCCGACCAGCTTCGTGCATTTATGGATGATGCAGCGGCGGGCATTGGCGGTATCCTGTCAATGTTCACCGGTGGCGCCCTGTCACGCATGGGTATCTTTGCCCTTGGCATCATGCCCTACATTTCCGCATCCATCATCGTGCAGCTTTTGGGCGCGATGTGGGAACCACTCAAGAACCTCAAGAAAGAGGGCGAGGCGGGACGCAAAAAGCTCAACCAATATACACGCTACGGCACCGTGGTTCTGGCAACCTTCCAAGCCTACGGAATGGCCGCATCCCTAGAGGCCGGTGGCCTCGTTACTGATCCGGGCCTTTATTTCCGCGTGGCCTGCGTGATCACGCTGGTGGGCGGCACCATGTTCCTGATGTGGCTGGGTGAACAGATCACCGCGCGCGGCATCGGCAACGGTATCTCCCTGATCATCTTCGTCGGCATCATCGCCGAAGTGCCCGCCGCGCTGGCCGCGTTCTTGGCGCAAGGTCAGGAAACCAACAACTGGGGCCTCGTGCTTGGCGTGTTCGCGATGGTTATCGTGATCCTTGCCTTTGTGGTCTTCATGGAACGCTCACTTCGTAAAATCCACATTCAATACCCGCGCCGTCAGGTGGGCATGAAGGTGTTTGATGGCGGGTCCAGCCACTTGCCGATCAAGGTGAACCCTGCGGGCGTTATCCCTGCCATCTTCGCCTCTGCGCTGTTGTTGTTGCCAACAACGCTCAGCACGTTCTCGGGTGGTGACAACGCAGGGCCGATCGTGTCCAACTTGTTGATCTACTTTGCACCGGGTCGCCCGCTGTACCTGATCTTCTTCACGTCGATGATCGTGTTCTTCACATACTTCTACACCCGCGAAGTTGCGTTCAAGACAGACGAAGTGGCCGACAACCTGAAAAACCAGAACGGCTTTGTCCCCGGCATCCGCCCCGGCAAACGCACGCAGGAATATCTTGATTATGTGGTCACACGTATTCTGGTCCTCGGTTCCGGCTACCTTGCTCTCGTGTGCTTGCTGCCTGAAATCCTGCGCAGCCAGCTGTCCATCCCGTTCTACTTCGGTGGTACGTCTGTGCTGATTATCGTCAGTGTGGGTATGGACACGATCCAGCAAATCCAGTCTCATCTGTTGGCCCACCAATACGAGGGCTTGATTGAGAAAAGCCAACTGCGCGGAAAGCGTGGCGGCAAAAAACGGAGCCCGTCACGTAAATGAATATTATCCTTCTCGGGCCTCCGGGCGCTGGCAAAGGCACGCAAGCGCAAAAACTGGTCGATGGCCGCAATATGGTGCAACTGTCCACAGGTGACATGCTGCGCGACGCCAAGACATCCGGAACCGAGATGGGCAATATGGTTGCCGCCGTCATGGACCGCGGCGATCTGGTGACAGACGAAATCGTCATCGGCCTGATCCGCGAAAAGCTCGAGGCAGGCGGCGATCACGGTGGGTTCATCTTTGATGGATTCCCGCGCACATTGGCACAGGCCGACGCGCTGGGTGATTTGATGTCGGAGATGGGCCAAAGCATCGACCACGCGATTGAATTGCAGGTAAACGACGACATCCTGGTCGAACGCATCTTGGGCCGCGCCGCCGATGCCGTTGCCGCAGGTGGTACAGCGCGCGCCGACGACAACGAAGAAAGCCTCAAGACCCGCCTGATGGCCTACTACAAACAGACTTCACCGCTGCTGGGTTATTACTATGCCAAGGGGGACCTGACAGGTGTTGACGGTCTGGGCACGATGGACGACGTCGCAAGCGAGATTGCGGGTGTGCTGGGTTAAGGGCGCCGCAAGTTCATGAAATTCACAGCCGGATTTCTCGTTGCGTCGGCAATTTGGGGGCTCAGTTGGCTCTGGGTCTCGTTAGGCCAGTCGAATTTCATTCAAGATACGTGCCACCCCGGCTCCGGTCCAAACGACCTGTACATAGAAGACACCGAAAAGCGTGATCTGGTCTGTGACTATCTTCGTCGTTGAGTAGGGCTTGACGCACCCCCTTAACCCTCCTAAACAGCGCCGTTCCCAACGGGAACTGGACCGAGTCGCTCTTGGTCTGAACACCTCCATATGACTTAGGCCCGATGGTTTTTCGCCTCGGGCTTACGTTGTGAAAAAAGGGTCTGGAACGACGGACCCGCAACGAAAAGGAATTGCACACGTGGCACGTATTGCCGGCGTAAACATCCCGACTGCAAAGCGGGTTCCAATCGCCCTCACATATATCACCGGAATCGGTAACACCTCCGCAGAAGCTATCTGCGAAGCCGTTAAGATCGACCTTACTCGTCGTGTTAACGAATTGTCCGACGCCGAAGTCCTCGCCATCCGCGAGCACATTGACGCAAACTATCAGGTCGAAGGTGACCTGCGCCGCGAAGTTCAGATGAACATCAAGCGCGCAATGGACCTCGGTTCCTACCGTGGCCTGCGTCACCGCCGTAACCTGCCCGTTCGCGGTCAGCGTACATCCACAAACGCACGTACTCGCAAAGGCCCCGCTAAGGCCATTGCTGGTAAGAAGAAATAAGGGAGGGCTTAACTGATGGCACGCGATCCTAAACGCACCAAGAAGAAGGTCTCCAAGAACATCGCCGCTGGCGTTGCTCACGTGAATTCTTCTTTCAACAACACAAAAATCCTGATTTCCGACGTACAGGGCAACGCGATCGCATGGTCGTCCGCTGGTACAATGGGCTTCAAGGGCTCTCGTAAATCCACACCTTACGCCGCTCAGATGGCTGCGGAAGATGCGGGTAAGAAAGCACAAGACCACGGCGTCAAGACGCTCGAAGTCGAAGTGCAGGGCCCTGGCTCCGGTCGTGAATCCGCACTGCGCGCATTGGCTGCTGTTGGTTTCAACATCACGTCCATCCGCGACGTGACGCCTATGGCACACAACGGCTGCCGCCCACCAAAGCGCCGCCGCGTCTAATCGATCCAAAACGCCTTGGGGTCCGTGGTTGCAGAACCACGGCCCCAATCCGTCATTTTAACCTCGGGCGTTTGCCTTTTGGACATGAAGGCAAACTGGAATGGAGGGACTTATGATCCACAAGAACTGGGCTGAACTGATCAAGCCGACACAATTGGACGTGAAACCGGGCAATGATCCGGCACGTCAGGCCACTGTTGTTGCCGAACCGCTCGAGCGTGGCTTCGGCCTTACGCTGGGCAATGCACTGCGCCGCATTTTGATGAGCTCCCTTCAGGGTGCTGCAATCACGGCCGTTCAGATCGACAACGTGCTGCACGAATTCTCAAGCATCTCTGGTGTGCGCGAAGACGTCACAGACGTTGTTCTGAACCTCAAAGGCGTTGCGATCCGTATGGAAGTCGAAGGCCCGAAGCGTTTGCAAGTGCAAGCCAAAGGCCCCGGCGTTGTTACGGCTGGTGACATCTCTGAATCTGCTGGCATAGAAATCCTGAACAAAGACCACGTGCTGTGTCACCTCGATGACGGCGCTGATCTGTACATGGAACTGACTGTGAACACCGGCAACGGCTATGTGTCCGCAGACAAAAACAAGCCAGAAGATGCGCCCATCGGCATGATGGCCATCGACGCGATCTATTCGCCGGTCAAGAAAGTCAGCTATGACGTTCAGCCGACACGCGAAGGTCAGGTTCTGGATTATGACAAGCTGACCATGAAAGTGGAAACAGACGGGTCCATCACGCCGGATGACGCCGTGGCTTTCGCCGCACGCATTCTGCAAGACCAGCTGTCCATCTTCGTCAACTTCGATGAGCCTGAGTCCGCACAAGCAGCGAATGACGACGACGGTCTGGAATTCAACCCGCTCCTCCTCAAGAAGGTCGACGAGTTGGAACTCTCCGTACGGTCCGCAAACTGCCTGAAGAACGACAATATAGTGTATATCGGCGATCTCATTCAGAAGACCGAAGCAGAAATGCTGCGCACTCCGAACTTTGGCCGTAAATCCCTGAACGAGATCAAAGAAGTCTTGTCAGGCATGGGTCTGCACCTCGGCATGGACGTTGAGGACTGGCCACCGGACAACATCGAGGATCTTGCGAAGAAATTTGAAGATTCTTTCTAATGATCAATGGGTTGCCGTGATCTGATCGCGGCGACCCGTATTCCACCCATACCGGACCCATACTGGAACCATACCAGACCCATATCGGGTTATCCGGCAAAGACCCCGGGCAATAACGCCCCAATAACGGAGCCAGCGACACGCATCGCATCGGCCCATCCTAATACATAATGGAGACTTAAATCATGCGTCACGCACGAGGTTACCGCCGCCTGAACCGCACCCACGAACACCGTAAGGCGTTGTGGGCCAACATGGCCGGCTCGCTCATCGAACATGAGCAAATCAAAACAACATTGCCAAAAGCAAAAGAACTGCGCCCGATCATCGAAAAGATGATCACACTGGCGAAACGCGGCGATCTTCACGCCCGTCGTCAGGCCAACGCGCAGCTCAAGCAGGACAAGTATGTCGCGAAATTGTTCGACATCCTCGGCCCACGTTACAAAGACCGCCAAGGTGGTTATGTGCGCGTCCTCAAGGCCGGTTTCCGCTACGGTGACATGGCGCCAATGGCGATCATCGAATTCGTCGACCGCGACGTTGATGCAAAAGGCGCTGGCGACAAAGCCCGCCTGGCCGCAGAAGAAGCAGCCGACGCATAAGCGACCCAAATTTATCACGGACAAAGCCCGGCCATTCCATGGTCGGGCTTTTTCTATTTTGACGGGTTAACGAATCGAGGTATGCACGTAAGGGTTGATTAAAATTATCAAGAGTTTGAACACCTTATGTCCGTCCGCAGCCGTATCGACTTGCAGACTTCGCGTATGTCGCACTTGGCGCCCGAGGGGTTCTTTTATGCGCTTCATATCCGATTTGCCCTGCCAATGCTGCACCACCAAACCTATCCAAAAGGTTGGACAGACACCTACACAGAAGAAGCGTATGCGCTGCGTGATCCGATCATTGCCTGGGGGTTTAGTGAGGTCGGAACCACGCGGTGGAGCGAGATTGAACAGCTCGATCCGCTCAACATTCTAGGGCAGGCGAAGGCCTACGGAATGAACTTTGGTTTGGCCGTATCCATCGGCGAAATGAGCTCTCGGACAATCGCATCCGCCTCGCGGAGCGACCGTGAATTCACCGCGCCAGAAATCGCCGCTTTTGCGGCTTTGGCGAACGATCTGCACAACACCACCGAACCCCCTACAACCTTAACTGCCGCTCAGGCCGAAGCGCTCAGGTGCGTCGCTGAGGGGGATCGGTATGCTGCCGCTGCCGCCAAGCTGAACATTTCGGAAAGTGCGTTTAAGGCGCGGCTCGCATCTGCGCGCTCAAGCCTTCTTGCGCGCACCACCGCCGAAGCCATCCAGCGGGCAAAGGATTACCGGCTTATTTGATTCACCCTTATGCGTCGAACTTGGGGCCGCTGCGCCGGAACCCTGGAGGACCAATGGAGTCTGCTTCCCTTTCGTTTGCCAACCTACACAACCATGGCGAACTTTTCGCCAATATCCTTCGGGCCCGGCGTGATGCTTTTATCCTGAATAATCAATGGGATCTGCCCCAAACGATGGGTATGGAATATGATCAATACGACACGCCCCAATCGCGCTGGATCGCTGTCCACGAAGCGGGCCGCGTTTACGCAGGTGTGCGCCTTACCCCCACCACTGCACGGTGCGGGATCTATTCCTACATGATCCGTGATGCGCAAAACGGTCTTTTGGATACGATCCCGACAGATTTGTTGTACGATGCTGCGCCCGTGGATGAAGCCACATGGGAAGTCACGCGGGGCTTTATTGTCTCTGATCTTCCGGCCGCGCTGCGCCAAAAGGTGCGGATGCGGCTGGTGATGGAAATGCTGCGCACCACCCGCGCCGAAGGGATCGGGCGGATGATTGCGCTGTTGCCTTCCAACTGGAACCGCTGGGCGGGCCGGTGTCGCCTCGAGATGGATGCCGCAGGGCGCAACATGTACATGGGCGGCACCGACTATCAGGCCGTCTGGATCAACTTTGGCAGCCAGCTGCACTAGTACACCGCGCGCCGCAGGCGTAACCTGTGCCTATGGCTGATCTATTTGATACTGGCGCAACAGTGCCCGATACCGCGCCCCGCCCTTTGGCGGATCGTTTGCGCCCGCGCACCTTGGGCGACGTGATCGGGCAGGAACAGGTCCTTGGCCCCGAAGCCCCCCTAGGCGTGATGTTGGCATCCGGTTCATTGTCGTCCCTGATCTTTTGGGGGCCGCCCGGTGTTGGCAAAACCACCATCGCGCGGCTTCTGGCGGATGAAACCGATCTGCATTTTATCCAGATCAGCGCGATTTTTACCGGCGTGCCGGATTTGCGCAAAGTCTTCGAGGCCGCAAAGATACGCCGCGCCAATGGCAAAGGCACGTTGCTTTTCGTCGATGAAATCCACCGTTTCAACAAGGCCCAGCAAGACGGGTTTTTGCCCCACATGGAAGACGGCACAATTCTGTTGGTCGGGGCCACCACCGAAAACCCGAGCTTTGAGCTGAACGCCGCTGTGCTCTCCCGCTCTCAGGTTTTGGTCCTCGAACGGCTTGACCTCAAAGACCTCGAACGCCTTGCGCAGCGTGCCGAAAAGGAACTGGCGCGCAAACTGCCGCTTGATGGTCCGGCCCGTGAAAACCTGTTGGAAATGGCCGACGGGGACGGGCGCGCGTTGCTGAACCTGATCGAACAGGTGGCCGCGTGGAAGGTGGACGGAAAGCTCGATACTGACGCCCTCACAACCCGTCTGATGAAACGCGCCGCGCGCTACGACAAATTCGGCGATGAACATTACAACCTCATCAGCGCGCTGCACAAATCCGTGCGTGGGTCTGATCCTGACGCCGCGCTGTACTGGTTTGCGCGGATGCTAAAGGGGGGTGAAGACCCGCGGTTTCTGGCCCGCCGCATCACCCGCATGGCCGTCGAAGACATCGGGCTGGCCGATCCGCAGGCGCAGCATGTGTGCCTGCAAGCATGGCAAACCTACGAACGATTGGGCAGCCCCGAAGGCGAATTGGCCTTGGCGCAGGCGCTGACTTACATCGCGCTCGCCCCGAAATCGAACGCGGTTTATGTGGCCTACAAAGCGGCGATGAACGCGGCGGCGCAAACAGGGTCCGAACCGCCGCCCAAACATATCCTGAACGCACCGACATCGCTGATGAAGGACATCGGATATGGCGATGGCTACGCCTATGATCACGACGCCGAAGACGGGTTCAGCGGGGCCAATTATTTCCCCGATGGTATGAAACGTGGCGTCTATTACACGCCGGTCGATCGCGGGTTTGAACGTGAACTCAAGAAACGAGTCGATTACTTTGTCAAATTGCGCACCAAGCGGAACGGTTGACTCCGCACCCTATAAGCATATGACGCGCCCATGATACCAACCGTTCTTCAGGTCGCCCTTGGCGGTGCCATTGGCGCCGCAGCCCGCTACGGCGTGGGTGTGGCGTTCTTCCGTCCGGGTGGTGGATTTCCGATAGGTGTTTTGGCCGTCAATGTGATCGGGTCGTTCCTGATGGGGCTGGTCGTCGTGTATCTCGGCCAAAAGATGCTGTCGCATTTCAACCCGTTCTTGATGACGGGAATCTTGGGCGGTTTCACCACGTTCTCGGCGTTTTCGCTTGAGGCATATACATTATTTGAACGCGGTGAGGTCGGGCAAGCGGCCCTATACGTTGGCTTGTCCGTTGTTCTATCCATCGCCGCGCTGATCGCGGGGATATTTATCATGAGAGGACTGCTGGCATGAGCCGCGTTCAAAATCTGACAATCGGCCCTGATGAGGGCGATCAACGCCTTGATCGCTGGATGAAACGCCGTTTCCCGCATCTGCAACAGGGCGGCATCGAAAAGATGTGCCGCAAGGGCGAAGTCCGCGTTGATGGTGGCCGCGTGAAATCCAACACGCGGGTTGAGGTTGGCCAATCCGTGCGCATCCCACCGCTGCCTGACGCGGACGAGGTGGACAACCGCCCGCGCGACATGAAGAAGTCGGACATTGAGCTGATCCAAGGCTGCGTGATCTACAAAGACGACCACGTGATCGCCCTGAACAAGCCCGCCGGATTGCCCACACAAGGCGGAAGCAAGCAGTTGCGCCACGTGGATGGCTTCGCTGAGGCGTTGAAGTTTGGCTATGACGAAAAGCCCCGCTTGGTGCACCGTTTGGACAAGGACACATCCGGTGTCCTGATCCTCGCGCGCACGCGTATGGCCGCCAAATCCCTGACGGAGGCGTTCCGCCACCGCAACACCGAAAAAATCTACTGGGCGCTGGTTGCTGGCGTGCCGATCCCCAAACTCGGGTCGATCAAATACGGGCTTGTGAAACAGGGCGGGCACGGCGCCAAGGGCGATAACGAGCGGATGAAATGTGTGCATCCCAAAGACGTCGACAAAACCTTCGGCGCCAAGCGCGCGTTGACGAACTACACTGTGTTGACGTCGCTGGCGGATCGCACTGCATGGGTCGCCATGACCCCCGTAACAGGCCGCACCCACCAACTGCGCGCCCACATGGCAGAGATCGGGCACCCGATTATTGGCGATGGCAAATACGGAACGGCCTCGGTGCAGGATAACCCCGGTGATGGTTGGGGTGCTGGCATGGGCGAAGAAATCGGGCGTAAATTACACCTTCACGCGCGATCATTGCGGATTGAACACCCCGAAACGGGCAAAGAACTGTGGATCAAGGCATCGCTGCCGCCACACATGGAAAATTCATGGAGCTTCTTTGGCTGGGCTGAAAACCACGCGCCCGACAATCCGTTCGACGGCCTGCTATGAGCGCTTGGGCGGCAAAGAGGTTCTGGACGGATGTAACTGCCGTGCCAGACGGTGACGGATTCGGAATTCGCCTCGATGATAGCGCTGTCAAAACCCCTGCGAAGGCAGCGATGATCGTGCCAACCCAAGAAATGGCGCAGGCGATTGCCGATGAATGGGCACTGGTTGATGGGCAGATTGACCCGACTGTCATGCCGTTCACACGTTCCGCCAACGCCGCGATCGATAAGGTCGCGACCCAATTTGGCGATGTTGCGGCCATGTTGGGCGCATACGCTGCAAGTGATCTGCTGTGCTATCGCGCCGACAGCCCTGCGGGGCTGGTAAGCCGTCAAAAGGCGGGCTGGGATCCGCTTTTGGAGTGGGCCGCAGACACCTTTGGCGCGCGGTTGGTCACAACAGTCGGAATCATGCCGGTTGCCCAAGACGAAAACGCCCTTTCGGCGCTGCAAAAACCACTGTTTGACGCCACTGAATTTGAAATGGCGGCGCTGCATGACCTCATTGCGATGTCCGGTTCACTGGTTCTCGCGCTCGGAGTGACGCAACGTCGCCTTTCGGCCCAACACGCCTGGGAACTGTCGCGGATCGATGAGACCTGGCAGGCCGAACAATGGGGCGTTGATGAAGATGCGCAGCAAGCCGCAGAAGTCAAACGCTTGGCTTTCAACCATGCTGCAGATTTCTACTTTATGGCGAAGATTGCGACAGACAGGTAAATTGACTGCGAAACGCGGCCGTTACTTAGCAAAAAACCTCATGATTTCTGGAGAATTTGGGAAAGCGCCCCTTGACCTACAGGACTGATTCCTCCCACTCTACGAACGTCGCGCAGGAATCCCCTGCGTTGTATCTACTTGTCCGTTAGGACAAACAAAAAATCCCTGCGGCTCACGCGGGGAAACTCAGGAAGAGGTATCTTAAATGAAAAAATCAGTATTCCTCGGCGCGCTGACCATTGCTGGTCTGGCTGCCGGTGCTGCTGCTGCTGGCACGCTTGACGACGTCAAAGCCCGCGGCACATTGAACTGTGGTGTAACAACTGGCTTGACCGGTTTTGCTGTACCTGACGCCAATGGCGTTTGGGGTGGTTTCGACGTTGGCGTATGCCGCGCTGTTGCCGCTGCTGTTCTTGGTGACCCAATGGCTGTTGAATTCGTTACAACAACTGGCCAGACGCGTTTCACAGCGCTCGCTTCCGGCGAGATCGACCTGCTGGCACGTAACACCACATGGACATTCTCCCGCGACGTCGACCTGAAGTTCGAATTCGTTGGCGTTAACTACTATGACGGCCAAGGCTTCATGGTTCCACGCGATTTGGGCGTTTCCTCTGCGAAAGACCTCGACGGCGCAACTGTCTGCATTCAGACAGGCACAACAACAGAGCTGAACTTGGCGGATTACTTCCGTTCCAACAACATCTCTTATGAGCCAGTGCCAATCGAAACCAACGCAGAAGCACAGCAGCAGTACCTTGCTGGCGCATGTGACGTTTACACAACTGACGCATCCGGTCTGGCTGCGACACGTGCGACGTTCGAAGCACCTGGCGACCACGTTCTGCTGCCAGAAATCGTTTCCAAAGAGCCACTCGGTCCACTTGTTCGCCACGGCGACAACGAATGGGCTGACGTTGCACGTTGGACACTGAACGCACTGATCACAGCTGAAGAGCTGGGTGTGACATCTGCAAACATCGCAGAACTGTCTGCTGGTACAAACAACCCAGAGATCAACCGTCTCTTGGGTACCGAAGGCGAACTGGGCGCGATGCTCGGTCTCGACGCTGACTGGGCCATGAAAGCAATCATGGCTGGCGGCAACTACGGTGAGCTGTTTGAAAAGAACATTGGTGAGAACACACCAATCGGTCTTGCACGTGGCCTGAACGCCATGTGGACCGAAGGTGGTCTGATCTACTCCCCACCGTTCCGCTAAACACTAAGCAAAGGGCGCGATTTTCGGATCGCGCCCTTTCGCGTACCTAACCTCCAAGAAAAAAACTGAAAGCACGGGAGGTCGGAAAACCGGCCCATGGATGTTTTCAAATTGCCTGACAGGGCGAGGGATTTTGCAGATGACGATGCTAGATGATCCACGGATGTCGACACCCAATGTCGCGCCGAAAAAAGGCTTTAAGCTAAGCCAACTGATTTACGATACACGCTACCGGTCGATTACCATCCAAGTGATTGCGATGATCCTGGTTGTGTTAGGTCTGTATTGGCTCGTGAACAACACGATCCAGAACCTGTCCGCGCTGGGCAAAGATTTTGACTTCGGGTTCCTGTCCCAGCCTGCGGGTTACGACATTAACCAGCGCCTTGTTGAATATACATCCCAGTCGACCCACGGCCGCGCTGCATTTGTCGGTATCTTGAACACGATGCTTGTTGCATTTCTGGGCTGTGTCCTTGCGACGTTCCTTGGTGTGATTGCCGGCGTTTTGCGGCTATCGAAAAACTGGATCGTTAGCCGCCTGATGGCCGTTTATGTCGAAGGCTTTCGCAATGTGCCGCTGTTGTTGTGGATCATCGCCATCTTCGCGCTGATGACCGAAAGCATGCCGCAACCGCGTGAATTCAAAGTCGGTGGCGATGCCAGCATGATGCTGGCCGATAGCGTCGCGGTGACAAACCGTGGTGTCTACGTGCCCGGCATCGTGTTCGAAAACGGGTTTCTTGCGTCCCCTGTGATGAACTGGGTGATCCTTGGCGTGATCCTGATCGTCAGCTTGTTTGTTATCCGCATTGTACGCCGTCGCGCCGATGTGGTTCAGGAATCGACCGGCGTCCGCCCGACCACGTGGTATCAGCAGCTTGCGCTTTTGATTGTTCCGGTTGGTGTTGTGATGTTCTTGATGGGTGCGCAGCTACAGTATCCTTATATCAAGGGCTTTAACTTTACTGACGGCATTCACCTGCGCAATTCGCTGATCGCGCTGTGGCTGGCCTTGTCCCTTTATACAGGTGCATTCATCGCGGAAATCGTGCGCGCTGGTATCCTTGCGATTTCCAAAGGCCAGTCCGAGGCCGCGTTTGCGCTGGGCCTGCGCCCGAACCGCACGATGAACCTTGTCATTCTGCCCCAAGCCATGCGGGTCATCATTCCGCCGCTGATTTCGCAGTATCTGAACCTAACCAAGAACTCGTCCTTGGCGATTGCGGTTGGCTACATGGATGTGCGTTCGACATTGGGCGGCATCACGATCAACCAAACAGGTCGAGAATTGGAGGGGATGCTGCTGATGGCTGCGTTCTACCTCGCGCTCAGCCTCGCGATTTCGGGTGTGATGAACATCTACAACAACCGCACTCAGTTGCAGGAGCGTTGATATGAGCGATCTACACGCACACACCACAAGCTACGTTCGTAAAGAAATGCTGCCCGAGCAGACGCCGCCGATCACAGAAACCGGCGCCATCAAATGGGTTCGCGAAAACCTGTTTTCAGGCTGGATGAATATCCTTCTGACGGTGATTTCGCTGTTCGTGATCTACTTGGCGCTGTCTTTGGTATTGCCATGGGCGTTTGGCGGGGTCTGGAATGCGGGATCACTGACCGAATGCCGCGAAGTCCTGTTTTCGTTCTACAAAGGTGGCCACGGCCATGGTGGCGCGTGCTGGGCCGTGATCGAAGACCGTTGGTTGCAGATCATGTTTGGCTTCTACCCGCCCGATCAGTACTGGCGCCCCATCTTGGCGTTCGTGCTGTTCTTCGTGGCGCTCGCGCCTGTGTTGTTTGCCGACAAAGTGCCGGGCCAGTTGATCTGGTTCTCACTTGCATACCCTTTCTTGGCCGCTTGGCTGATCTGGGGTGGATCGTTCTGGGTGCCTGTCTTTGCCGCCATGGGCTTTGTTTTGGCGTTCATCGTCCTGAAGTTCCTCGGTAAGATTGCGGGCCCGATTGTTGCCAATCTGGGGGCTTTGGTTGCCGCATTGGTATGGTGGGGTGCGATCATGACACCGCTGACCGATGGTCTTAACAAAATGATCGGCAACAGCCGCTTTGATTCAACGCTGTCCACACTGGAAGCCCGCACCGCCGAATTGCCCGCAGAAGTCGCCGCCCTCGAGGCGCAAGGCGCTGACAAAGAGGCCGAAATCGCCGCAGCCGTTGACGCCAAGAACGCCACGCTGACGGCCATGACCGAAATTCGCATCGAAGAGTTCGTGATCGCGAATGAGGTCGAGGCGAAAGAAGACGCACTGCAACGTCTGGATGCCGCACAAGACAGCATCGAAGACCTGTCAGACATTCTGGCAACATGGAACGGCGCGCCGTCCCCAGCATCCGACAGCGAAAAAGACATCGCCGAGGCAGAGGCCGCGACATCCGCTGCTGAAACGCTGATTGGCAACATTGGATCGCTTCTGTCTGATGCACAGTCCGGTTTGGCAGATGACACTCTTGAACCTGCTGAACTTGCGGGAACATTCATCGTTGGCGCGTCCCAGGAAGACCCGTCAATTCTGGGTGATTTCGATGCGATGGTCGACAAGGCGGCGCTTAGCAATCCGTTGAATGACCTGATCGACCGTGCGGGCGCTGTGACGCTGAATGAATCCCAAGGGGATTTGGCCAGCCTGCGCGCGGACACTGAAACCGTCATGGCGGCGCTTTCGACCAACATCGCGTCACTCGATACGATCATGGACAAGATCATTGCCACGAACGCCGATGATCTGGTGGAACCGCAAGCACAGTTCCTTGATCAGATGGCGGACCTTGCGTCGTTGCGCGATGAGGCGACAACCATTGCACAGGCCACGTTCAGGGTTTCGTCCGAAGAATCGGACACGCGTGGGTTTCTCGCAGTGCTTCAGTCGTTGAATGACCGTGAAGCGGCCTTGCCGATCTTGCGCGATGAAACGGCTGGCGCGTTGGCGTTGGTTCCAAGCGATTACCGCAACATGATTGCAGTTAATCAGCTGCCAGAGGACGCAAGCGCAGAAGATCGCGCCGCGTTGTCGACATACCTTGGCGCGCGCAACATTGAGCTCAGCACACAAGCCTCTGTTCGTGAAACCTATGGCGAATTGGGCCGTGTTGGCCTGACACCCATCGACAGCCGTCAAATCGGTGGCTTCCTGTTGGCGCTGATCATCGGCATCGCGGGCATCGTGTTGTCCTTGCCGCTGGGTATTTTGCTGGCACTTGGTCGCCAATCGCATCTGTTCTTCCTCAACAAGGTCTGCGTGGTCTTCATCGAAGTAATCCGTGGCGTGCCACTGATCGTGTGGCTGTTCACAGCGTCCTTGTTGCTGAACTACTTCCTGCCTCCGGGGTCGAACTTTGACCTTATGCTGCGCGTGATCATCATGGTGACGCTGTTCTCAAGCGCCTACATCGCCGAAGTGATCCGTGGCGGCCTCGCCGCGCTGCCAACAGGTCAGTATGAAGGTGCGGACAGTCTTGGCCTTGGCTACTGGCAGTCTATGCAGTTGATCATCCTGCCCCAAGCGATGAAAATTTCCATCCCGGGTATCGTCAACTCGTTCATCGGCCTGTTCAAAGACACCACGCTGGTGTTGTTCATCGGCCTGCTTGACCCTGTCGGGCTTTCAAACGCCATCCGTGCTGACACGGACTGGAACGGCGTCTACTGGGAGCTCTTCGTCTTCATCGGCCTGCTGTTCTTCATCTTCTGCTTCAGCATGGGCCGCTATTCCCTACACCTCGAGAAAAAGCTTCAACGTGAGCACCGTTAAGGAGACCATCAATGTCTGACACAGCAATAGACCGCGAAATTAACCGCGACGCGATGAAGGTCTCTGATGAGGTCGCCATCCAGATCACCGATATGAACAAGTGGTACGGCACGTTCCACGTTCTGCGCGACATCAACCTGACCGTGAACCGCGGCGAACGCATCGTTGTGTGCGGGCCGTCCGGTTCCGGTAAATCCACGTTGATCCGCTGCATCAACCGTCTGGAAGAACATCAGGCCGGCACGATCATGGTGGACGGCACAGAGCTTTCATCGGACCTCAAGAACATCGACAAGATCCGCTCAGAGGTGGGGATGTGTTTTCAGCACTTCAACCTGTTCCCGCACCTGACAATCCTTGAGAACCTGACGCTGGCTCCGATCTGGGTGCGCAAAACGCCCAAGAAAGAAGCCGAAGAAACGGCGATGCATTACCTTGAAAAGGTGAAGATCCCCGAACAGGCTGACAAATACCCCGGCCAGTTGTCCGGTGGCCAGCAGCAGCGTGTGGCGATTGCCCGTTCATTGTGCATGAAGCCGCGCATCATGTTGTTTGATGAACCGACATCTGCTCTCGACCCTGAGATGATCAAAGAGGTTCTGGACACAATGATCGAGCTTGCCGAAGAAGGCATGACGATGATCTGTGTGACCCACGAAATGGGTTTTGCGCGTCAGGTCGCCAACCGCGTGATCTTTATGGATGCGGGCCAGATCGTGGAGCAGAACGAACCCGAAGAGTTCTTCAACAACCCACAATCAGAGCGCACGCAACTGTTCCTCAGCCAGATCCTCGGCCATTAAGCCAAGTCTTTCGGCACGACAAAATCTACAACTTGGCCGGAGCGGGAAACTGCTTCGGCCCAGTCGTTTATGGGAAAGTCGCATACAAGCGTGGCGCAGGTGGGGTAGTCGAAAAAGCGTCGGTGATCCGGCGGTTGTGCAACGATCTGTTCCGCAAAAAATGCAATGCCAGGATTGTGGGCCACCAGTGCCACGGTATCACCTTTTGCCTGTTGTAAGACGCCCATCAGCGCGGCGGGTTGGCCATGGTACATGTTGGCCTTCAGCACGATCGTGGGTGCCGTACCCAGAGCGGTGACAATCACATCCGTCGTTTCGCGCGTGCGGGCCGCATCACTGCTGTAGATTTCATCGGGCAGGTAGGTGTTGGCGCGCAACCAGTCACCGACCGCCGTCGCGCCTGTGCGGCCTTTGTCGTTCAGCGTGCGGGCGTGGTCATCAAACGGGGCATCCCAGCTGGATTTCGCATGACGGATCAGGATCAGTCGTTTGGTCATTCTTTGACAAATGCCTCCATGTGAAACGCTGTTTGTGCTGGCGCGCGGCCAAAGGATTGGCTGACAGGGCAGGACAGCCGCACTCGGCATCCGGCGCGGCAGATCGCATCCGCTGCAATGTGCGTCTTGCAGGCGGGCACATCATAGCCACCCGCGCCAATTGCATCCACCGGGCACGCTGTCAGGCAGGGTTTGGTGGCGCAGGTGTCACACGGCGAAGCCGATGCTTCGGGCAGGTCGATACGGCCCGCAAACCGCAACGCGCCGCGATAAGACACCAGCAGCCCCGCATCTTTGTGGACCAGCAGACCAACAGGGCTTTGCCATGTTTCACCGCTTTTCAACGCCCAAGAAATGAAGGGGTGGAACGGCGCACCGCCAAACGGGAAAAAGGGATCTGCACCCAACGTCTCTGCAAGCGAGGTGATAACAGCGTGTGACCACTGATCGAGAGGGTCTGCGCCCGTGAATGCTGGATGGTCAGACACATGATCCCAGAACCCGGGTTCTAACGGGCCAAGTAATATCGTTGTTTGCCCGTCTTCGTGAAACCCACCGAGCACGGCAAGGTGCGCGCCTGCACAGGCATCTACGATGTCGGCATAGTTCAACGCGCTGTCCGAATGATCGAACCTGCCCCGTGTTCGGTGAACAGTTCGAGCAGACACGCATTGGGCGCACGGCCATCAAGAATAACAGCCGCCCGAACGCCACCCGCAAGCGCATCCAGACAGGTCTGCGTTTTGGGGATCATCCCCCCCGCGATCACACCCGACGCTGTCAGGTCTTTGACCTGTGCTGTCGTTAGGTCGGTCAGAACCGTTTTGGTTTCATCCATCACGCCCGGTACATCCGTTAACAACAACAGGCGATCGGCGGTGAGGGCGGCGGCAATGGCCCCCGCTACAGTATCACCGTTCACGTTCAGCGTTTCGCCATTCCGGCCCGCACCAAGGGGGGCGATGACAGGGATGGTGTTGGCGTCAAATAATGTTGTTAAAACTTGCGTATCGATTTCGGCGGGGGTGCCAACCAGCCCCAGCTCTGGTGCGTCCTGATCACATATCATCAGGTTGGCATCCTTACCGGACAGTCCAACAGCGCGCCCGCCCTGACGATTGATCGCATTTACGATCCACTTGTTCACGCGGCCCGACAGTACCATTTCGACCACTTCAACGGTGGCTTTATCTGTCACACGTTTGCCGTTCACAAAATCGGATTTGATATCCAGCTTATCCAGCATTTCGTTGATCATCGGCCCGCCGCCATGGACAATCACGGGGTTCACACCAACGTGTTGCATCAACACGACATCACGGGCAAAATTGTCCATCGCTTCGTCAGATGACATCGCGTGGCCACCCAATTTGATGACAACAATGGCGTCATTGTAGCGTTGTAAATAGGGCAGGGCCGCACTGAGAGTGGCGGCGGTGGCGATCCAATCGCGGTTCATGTCTTGCTTTCTCATCTGCTGCCTCAAGGCGTCTTTCGCCGCTTAGTCTATCCCCGCGATTATCGCGCGCAACGTTTCAATTCCGTCGCCCTTTTCAGACGATGTGATGATCAGTTCGGGATACGCAGACGGGAATTTTTGCAGCTTTTCACGCACTTGCGTCAGGACTTTGTCCAATTCACCCTTCTTGAGCTTGTCGGTTTTCGTCATCACGCATTGAAATGTCACTGCAGCGCTTGCCAACAGTGCCATGATTTCTTCGTCTACGGGTTTCACACCGTGGCGTGCATCCACCAACACAAACGCACGGCGCAGGGTCACGCGACCCCGCAGGTAATTCTTTAACAGCCGCTGCCATTTTTCGACCACGGGGATTGGCGCATTGGCGTAGCCATAGCCGGGGAGGTCGACGAGGTAGTGGCTTTCGCCGACTGTGAAATAGTTAATCTCTTGTGTGCGGCCCGGTGTGTTCGATGCGCGCGCCAGGCCTTTGCGACCCGTCAGTGCATTGATCAGGCTGGATTTTCCGACGTTTGAACGCCCTGCAAAACACACCTCGGGCCGGTCGGCTTCTGGTAGGCCATCCATTGCGACCACGCCTTTGACGAAATCAGTTTCACCGGCGAACATAATACGGCCAGCTTCGCGGGTGGCGTCATCGGGTTCTTCTGCGGGGGGAAAGGGAAGTTGCATTTACAGCACCTGTGCTTGGTCGCCGATTGCGACGTGGCCGGATTTTACAACGGTAGCATACACGCCGAAATTTGTATGGCCGAATGAGGTCTTGAGAGTGCCGAGCGTGTCTGCATCACGGTGTCCTGTGACAGGGTTCGCAGCGGTGTGCATGCAACGCACGCAGGGTTCGCGAATTTCAAATTCAGCCTCGCCCACGCGAATGGTCTTACCCATCCAGTCCAGTTCATTCCAAGCATCGATGCCGTCCAGCCAAATGTTCGCGCGCCACCGTTCCTGTTCCAACGATTGGCCCATTGCGGCCTCAACCGCTTTGTGGCTGGCGCGGTTCATGATGGAAATGGACGCGAAGGGGCTGTCTGTCATGCCGCGGCCATCAGCCTTGACGATAGCCTTGGGTGCGACCCGGTTGGGGGGGCACAACGGCGCGACCCAGTCCAGAAATGCCGATGTGTCGCCATCTGGATCAAAACTGACTGATCCTATGTCATGATGGCGCAGCGTGATGGTCCCTGCGGATTCATCCAATTGCGCCCAAATTCCGGCCAGCGCAGGTGTCCGCGAACCAATCATGAAATTGCGGCAATGAGCCCAACCCGTCCCGTCAAATTTTGTCGTGTCATGGGTTACAGCCCAATGGCGGTCCCACGGCATACAATCGCCCGCCGTGAACTGAACCGCGTTGAGCGTTTCACGTCCATGGCTTTTGATCGGGTGCCGCCAAAGTTCAGCGACCGTTCCCATTACTTTGTGTCCGCTTTTTTGCGCCCGATAATGTTGCCGAAAATATCTGGCTTATAGCCTTGGCTGCGCATGATGGCGTACTGCTGGATGAACGTGATCGTGTTGTTCGCAATCCAGTACAAGACCAGACCACTTGCAAAACTGCCGAGCATGAACATGAAGACCCAAGGCATCCACGCAAAGATCATTTTCTGCGTCGGGTCTGTGGGGGCCGGATTCAGTTTTTGCTGCAACCACATTGAGATACCCAAGACGATCGGCATGACGCCAATGAAGATCAGCGCAAGGATCGAATCCGGGTTGGGGGCGTCCCAAGGGAACAGGCCAAACAAGTTATAGAGTGAAGATGAATCCGGCGCGCTCAGGTCATTGATCCAGCCTACCCACGGGGCATGGCGCAATTCGATCGTGACGAAAATCACCTTATAGAGCGAGAAGAAAATCGGAATTTGCATCAGGATCGGCAGGCAGCCGGACGCAGGATTAACCTTGTTGTCCTTATAAAGGGCCATCATCCCTTTCTGAAGTTTTTCACGGTCATCGCCCGCTGCTTCTTTCAGCTTTTCCATTTCGGGCTGCAGTTCACGCATCTTCGCCATTGAGACGTAGGATTTATAAGCCAGCGGCAGAAGCAGTGCTTTGATGATAAGCGTCAGCCCGATAATCGACCAACCCATGTTTCCGATCAGGCCGTTGAGCCAGTGAAGCACGGCAAAAATTGGTTTCGTGAGGAAAAAGAACCAACCCCAGTCAATACTATCGAGGAAACGGTCAATACCGAGGTCGTTCTGATAGCCGCGGATCACTTCCCATTCCTGCGCGCCCGCGAAAAACTGGGTGGACGCATCAAGACTGCCCCCTGCAGCCACCGTGACCATCGGGTAAACAGTTTCGATCTGGTAGATGTCATTGCCGAATTTCGCGGTTGAACGGAAATCGCGCCCCGGTGAGGGAATAAGCGCCGTCATCCAATATTGATCCGAAAAACCGATCCAGCCGTTTTCATCAACTTCGATCCGACCCTCGTCCGTGGTTAGATCAGGCATGTCGTTGTAGTCGATTTCTTCCATCGACCCGTCTGACATGCGCACCACGCCTTCGTGCTGGATGAAGAAACCAATCTGCTCCGGTTCGCCGTGTCGTGCGACCAATCCATAGGGGCGCAACGCAATTTCTGCGCCAGTGGTGTTGTCGACAGATTGTGTGACTGTGAAAAGGAAATCATCATCGACGGCAAATGTTTTGCGGAACGTCAGACCGGCGCCATTGTCCCAAACCAACGTAACATCGGAGCCGGGGGCCAATGTACCACCGTTTTCGATTTCCCATTCTGTCTGTGCGCCGGGCACTTGATCCGCAGTGGCACCCACGGCCGCCACCCAGCCATGCAAGGCGTAGTAGGGGTGGTCGGTGCCAATCGGCGACAGCAGGCGGACAAGTTCGGCGTCGCCTTCAAGCGTTTCACGGTAACCTTTTAGGGATAGATCATCGATGCGCCCACCAACGAGCGAGATGGACCCTGTTAGACTTTCGCTGTCGATTGAGACGCGAGGAGAATCCGCAATCGCTTCGGCAGCAGTTTGCGGTGCCAGGATAGCCGCGGGTGCGTCTTGCGCGGGTACTTCGGCGTCCACACCAAGCGTTGTGCCCTCTGTCGTCGACACCTCTGTCGGCAACGCTGGATCAACCGCCTCTGGTGGGGGGAACAATACAAACCAAACCAAGATCACGAGGAAACTTAGCGCTGTTGCGAGGATGAGATTCTTGTTCTGGTCGTCCATTGAAGCCGCCTGAAACTGCCAATTAAATATCCAGCAGGTTCAACAGGTCAGGGGCACAAAGGTCAAGCGCTTTTCCCTTATTTCGGGCGGCTTTGTGAGCATTGCCGCGCCTTAACCTGCGCGTTTTGTCAGGCGTACGGGTTCTTGTGCCGTTCCAAAGTACGCCGCAGCCCAATCCACAGTTTCCTGAATTGGCATCGGACGGGCAAAGTAAAAGCCCTGAGCGTCCTCGCATCCCAAGCGCCGAAGAGCATCGCGTTCGCCGCGTGTTTCGATTCCTTCGGCCAGTGTTCTTACACCTAACCTGTCAGCCATATTTAGGATCGCAGTGACCATATTTTGCTGTTCAGGATCGCTGTCGATGCCCGTCACAAAGGAGCGGTCGATTTTGATACGACCGACGCTAAATCGCTTAATATTGGTAATAGAGGCATATCCGGTGCCGAAATCGTCAAGATCGATACCGCAACCAAGGTCCGCCAGCGCTGCAAGATTGCCGATGATGTCGTCGTCGCCTTCGCTTGCGATGACTGTTTCGAGGACCTCGATGACAAGCCTTTCCGGCGCGATGTTGCTGACATCAAGATGCATCGCAATCCTGTCCACGAGGCGTGGATTACGCAGTTCGTGCGTCGAGAAATTCACCCCGATACGAGGCACTTTTAGTCCGGATTTATCCCAGAATGTCAGTGCCTGAATGGCCTGCTTGATCATTGTATCGCCCAGCTGCTGCATCAGGCCGGCTTGTTCTAAAGCAGGTAGAAAATCTGCCGGTGACACAATGCCGCGCTCCGGATGGTGCCATCTGGTCAGCGCTTCAAAGCCAGACAAGGACCCGTCTCCCATGCGAACTTGTGGCTGGAAATAGGCAAATATTTCACCACGTTCAAATGCGCGGGCCGCGTCTTTTACGATTTTAATGTCAGATGCGCGCTTGATCGAGATTGATTTAGAGAAACCGCGTACCGCGTTAGGTGCCTTGCGTCGTGCTTCTGCGAGTGCGGAAAATGCGCCTTCCATCAACCGCTCTGCGGTTGGGCGTTCAATTCGGTTTGATGCGGCAAACCCGATGGATGCTGATAGTTGAACAGGCAGTTCTGTTACAAGGGGCGCATTTGCCATCGAATGTTGGATGCGAGTACAAGTGTTCAGCATCGTTTCCAAATCATGTGGGCCCTGCGGTGCAAGGGCTGACACAAAGCGCGGGCCGTCCAAATGAACCGTAACGTCATCCGCCGTGAGATGCGTTTCAATGGAGTCTTGCGCAAAGGTGAGCGCGCCTTCGAGGGCTTGTCGCCCGTAAACTTCCTCTAGCCGGTCAAAATCGTCAATTTCAACGATCATCGCGACGGTGGGGTGTCCGATATGCCCTAGGAAACGCGCGAGGCACCCGACGATGAACGGCCGTTTTTGCTGCTTGGACAGTTCAACGTCTTCCGCTGGAACATCGCGGGTGTTGAGAGCCAAAACCGACAGCAAAGGTGCAAATATCATACCCGCGAACAGCCCGGTCGTGCCCAAAATGACAAACGCGGCAATGCAACTGGCCGCGAAACCCACGATTGCCAGTGCGCGATGGGCTGTTTGCTCAGGAATACCCGTCAGTTTTCGCATATTCGGACGCCTCCAAAACCCCAGCAACATGCAGAGGGGATTGCGACTCAATAGCGGTGCGTTCTTATCGCGAGGTTAATCCGCCGTCCGGTTTTCGTACGTTGGATCTTCTTCGTTAACGCTACGGTTCAGCCCCCTAAAATCGAAGATGGTGGGGTCCAGCAGGTGGGACGGGCGGGTGTTCATGAGTGCGCGAAACATCGTTTGGCGCCGCCCCGGTGCATTGGT
This sequence comes from Octadecabacter dasysiphoniae, assembly GCF_021532615.1. Taxonomy (GTDB): domain Bacteria; phylum Pseudomonadota; class Alphaproteobacteria; order Rhodobacterales; family Rhodobacteraceae; genus Octadecabacter; species Octadecabacter dasysiphoniae. The sequence goes on along the minus strand of NZ_JAKGAQ010000006.1, from coordinate 33,395 downwards.
TTCCCATTGATCCAACATCGCCTTGATTTGTTGGCGTTGCAGCCCGTCCTGAGATCCGCAAAGATCACAAGGAATAATGGGGTAACCCATTGAAGTTGAAAATTTTTCACAATCCGCTTCGGTGACGTGGGCAAGCGGGCGATAGACAAACAAATCGCCTTCTTCGTTGAGCAGTTTTGGCGGCATCGCCGCCAGTCGCCCACCATGAAACATATTCATCATGAACGTCTCAAGGATGTCGTCGCGATGGTGGCCCAGAATGACGGCGCTACAGCCTTCTTCGCGTGCAATTCTATAAAGATTTCCACGCCGCAACCGCGAACATAATGCGCACATTGTGCGGCCTGCAGGAATTTTATCAACTACGATTGAGTATGTATCCTGATATTCGATTCGGTGCGGCACGCCCATTTTAGCCAGAAATTCAGGTAACACGGTCGCAGGGAAATTCGGCTGGCCCTGGTCGAGATTGCAGGCCAACAGATCAACGTCCAACACCCCGCGCCATTGCAATTCGTGCAACACGGCGAGCAATGTGTAGCTGTCTTTGCCCCCCGACAGGCACACCAACCATTTCGGGCGAGGTCCCGTTTCAATCATTCCGTATGTTTCAATCGCTTCGCGCGCGTTTTGCACGATCCGCTTTCGCAGCTTCTTGAATTCGGTGGTTTTGGGCGCGCCGTAGAACAGCGGGTGAATGTCATCGGCATCTAGCATGGCGGTGATGTATCCCGCAGTGTGGCGCCAAACAAGAACAGGTTTCATCCAAAAATACGCACTCCGCGTATCAATATCATGAAGTATTTAGCATCATGAAGTATTTAGCACTCACCGCCCTAATCGCTTTGTCTGCCTGCACGGGCAAGCCGTCGTTCAATGATCCGGCCCTGTCCGACAGACAACTGGACCTTGAGCATTATTTCGAAGGTGAACAGATCGCCTACGGGCAATTTCAAGACATTCTGGGGACCGTACGCCGGTCATTCGTGGTGACGCTTGATGGTGTTTGGGATGGTGAACGTCTGCGTTTGGTTGAAGATTTCGTATATGAAGACGGATCAACCGAGCAGAGGATTTGGACGTTGCGCAAAACTGGCCCGATCACTGAAAACCAAACTTGGGAGGGCACGGCCCCGGGTGTCATTGCTACGGCGTTTGGGCAAGAACAGGGGGACAGGTTTAATTGGCGCTATGAAATTGATCTGCCCGTGCCCAGCGCGGACGGCCCCACCGAAACCCTGCGCGTCCAGTTCGATGATTGGATGTGGCTGCAATCTGATGATCGGCTGCTGAATATCGCGTATGTCAAACGGTTCGGGTTCGATATCGGTCAGGTCGTGATCTCGTTTGAGAAACAATAGGATTGGCGCGTCGGGTTATCCTGACTGCAAGAAAACCTGAAACTGTGCTACGGCTCCCCAATATTGGGGAACAATGATGGTTCATTTTATTTCAAGGCGTACATCCTGGTGGCAGGTGGGAACAATATCCCCCGCCCCCAATCATCTTATCTGGAGAGGAGGGCAGGTTGCGGACACCGTAACACAGGCCCAGTTTCTGGACGATATCCGGGGGCAATCCACGTCCGGCGATGTTTTGATCTGGGTGCACGGGTTCAACACCAGCCGCAGCATTGCGCTGGCCACCACCAAAAAGATCAAGGCAACGGTGACGGGGCAGGGTTTTCAGGGCACGGTTATTTCCTATGACTGGCCGACCAGTTCTGAAAACGGGTTGCGCGGGTTGTTCAACCGCCTGTTTGGTCTTCAGCGGATGTACAAAAAAGACAAAGACACCGCCAACGCCATGGACGACACGCTGATCAAGGACCTTAAGTTTCTGTTCGATGCGCCGGGGATCAATGTGCATATCATGGCCCATTCTATGGGGTGCTATTTGACAACCTTGGGCATTCGCCACGCCGAAAGCTGGCTGGGCAATTCAGTTCCCTTCGGGCAAATCATCATGGGTGCGGCAGACGTGGACCAAGTGTCATTGGTGGATGACGACTGGTTCGGAAAATCAATCAATCGTCGATGCCAACGTGTGACGCACTACCATTCAACTGATGATGATATCCTCGATGTCGGCGGGCAGGTCATGTACGGGGGCAGCAAACGCAGTGGGCGCCATGGGCTGAAAGCAAACGCACCGGATCGTTTTGTGGATGTCAGCATGGCTGAACGATTCAACAAACAGCACCCAAATCAGGAATTGAGGCTGAGCCACAATTGGTATTTGCACGACGACATTGTGTTGCGGGACGCTGCGATCACCCTTGGCGGGCAAGACGCCGGCGCAATGCCAACACGCAACGGCAGCGCTAGTGGCTGGAATATCAACAAGGCCTAGTCTGGCACGTTGTCGACGCCCGATCCGCCCCAAGGGTTGCATCGGATCACGCGGCGAACTGTTAGATATGTGCCCTTGATGCCCCCGTGTTTGCGCAAGGCCTCCATGGCGTAGGCGCTGCATGTGGGGTGGTAGCGGCAGTTGCGCCCGACCAATGGCGACAAGGCCACGCGGTAGAACCGGAAAGGCAGGGATATGATGTATGCCAGCGGTGTCATCCCAGTTTTCCCAGCGCTTTTGCGAAATCCACGCGCATGTCTTCGAAGTCCCGGTTGGCTGTTGCGTCCTTCTTGCCGATCAGCACGTAATCATGCCCCGGCTTGGCAAGCTTTGGCAGATCCAGCCGCGCCACTTCGCGCAGGCGGCGTTTGGCCCGATTGCGCGCCACGGCATTGCCGACCTTCTTGGAACAGGTAAACCCGACACGCACCATCGCATTGCCGTCATCGCGATTGCGCATTTGCACGGTCAGGCTGGGTGCGGTCTGATATCGCGCCTTTGACGCGTTCACAAAATCTGCACGGGTTTTCATAACCACAAGACGAGCAAAAACCGCCGCAGGCTGACCCGTGGCGGTTTCGTTATTTTCCTCAACCGAAGTCATAAGACTTCGATACGCACTTATGCGCTGAGTTCGGAGCGACCCTTCGCACGACGTGCGTTCAGGATCTTACGGCCAGCTTTGGTGGCCATACGTGCGCGGAAACCGTGGCGGTTCTTGCGAACGCGGTTGGAAGGCTGAAATGTACGCTTCATTGCGTCTCTCCGGTCTGTGGGCGAACCCATGATTAGGATTCGAGCCCTGTTTGATCTCGAAGCCCAGCTAATAGGAGGGGGATCGGTATGTGTCAACGCGCTGTAGGGCGAATTTCTGCAACAATGGCAGAATCCCGAACGCCAAATGTTACAGTCTTCACGCGATCTGCAACAAATCCCTGTAAAATCGCGCCTTGGTATCAATGGGGCGTGATGAAACAGGTGCAGCACTACCCAGAATGGGTCGGCTCGTCCATCTAGGGTGCAACAAGACACACCCTAAGGATCAGAGACGTGACCGATATGACCGACACCCCCGAACAAAACGCCATTATAAAACGCCTGCCTATCATCGTGATTGGAACAGTGGCGGTGCTGGGCGCGTATTTCCTGCGTGATTACCTGACGTTTGACGCGCTGGCAGAAAACCGCGAAAGCCTGATTGAATTTCGCGACGCTAACTACCTTCTTACTGTCTTGGTGTTTATTGCCATTTATACAGTCGCCGTGGCGTTCAGCCTTCCGGGTGCTTTGATCTTGACGCTAACAGGCGGCTTCCTGTTCTCAACGTTTCCCGGCTTTTTGTTCAACGTCACTGGCGCCACAATCGGGGCGACGGCAATCTTTCTGGCCGCCCGTTGGGGTTTCGGAGAGAAACTAGGCGCAAAACTTGAAGGGTCCGACGGTATCGTCAAAAAGATCAAAGACGGCATTGATGAAAATCAGTGGTCCATGTTGTTCCTGATCCGTCTGGTGCCAGCTGTTCCGTTCTTCCTTGCCAATCTGATCCCCGCATTTCTTGAGGTTCCGTTGCGCCGCTTTGTGATTTCGACCTTTGTTGGCATCATCCCCGGATCACTCGTCTATACATCAGTGGGCGCTGGGCTGGGCGAAGTGTTTGCCGCCGGTGAAACGCCGAACCTTGGCATCATCTTCGAACCCCACATCCTGTTCCCGATTATCGGCCTGTGTGTGCTCGCTGTTCTTCCTATCATCATCAAGACCGTTCGCGGCAAAAAGGGCCTGTAAATCATGAACCGTATTAAAACAGACGTTTGTATCATTGGCGCCGGTTCTGGCGGATTGTCCATCGCCGCCGGTGCATCCCAAATGGGGGCTTCTGTGGTCCTGCTTGAAGGCCACAAAATGGGCGGTGACTGCCTAAACTATGGGTGCGTACCGTCAAAGGCGCTGATCGCCGCGGGCAAGCAGGCCTATGCGATGGCCAATACCGGTGACCTTGGTGTGACAGCTGTGAAACCCAAGGTCGATTACGCAGCCGCCAAAGACCACGTGCGCAAAGTGATCGAAACGATTGAACCTGTAGACAGCCAAGAACGGTTTGAGGGTTTTGGCGTCAATGTGATCCGTGAGTTTGGCAAGTTCATTTCTAAAACCGAAGTGCAGGCAGGCGATACAATTATTGAGGCCCGCCGTTTCATCGTTGCCACGGGGTCTGGCCCGTTTGTACCGCCGATCCCCGGTCTGGACGATGTGGATGTCTATACGAACGAAAATATCTTTGATTTGCGCGAACGCCCCGATCATCTGATCGTCGTCGGCGGCGGACCTATCGGCATGGAAATGGCACAGGCGCATTTGCGGCTCGGGTCCAAAGTCACTGTGATCGAAGGCGCGAAGGCCATGGGCAAAGACGACCCGGAAATGGCTGCCGTGGTCCTTGATAAACTGCGGGCCGAAGGTGTTGAAATTATCGAAGAAGCGCAGGCCGAAAAAGTTACAGGCAAAGACGGCAAAGTCACCGTTCATACGCCAAAAGGCGATTTCACAGGGTCGCACCTGTTGATGGCCGTTGGGCGCAAGGTGAACGTTGAAAAGCTTGATCTGGATGCTGCAGGCGTCAAATGGGGCCGTGGCGGTGTTGAGGTCGGCACCAACCTGCGGTCTGTCACCAACAAAAAAGTTTATGCCGTGGGCGATGCCGCAGGTGGTCTGCAATTCACCCACGTAGCGGGTTATCATGCGGGTGTTGTGATCAGGTCCATGCTGTTCGGCCTGCCATCCAAACAGCGCACAGACCACATCCCGTGGGCGACCTACACGGACCCCGAATTGGCGCAAGTCGGCCTGACAGAAGCCCAAGCCCAAGCCAAATTCGGCGGCCAGCTTGAGGTTGTGCGTTTCCCCTATCATGAAAATGATCGGGCAATCGCTGAGGGTAAAACCACCGGTTTAATCAAGGTGATGATCGTCAAAGGGAAACCCGTTGGCGCGTCTATCGCAGGGGCTATGGCAGGTGAATTGATCGGCATGTGGGCCATGGCCATCGCGAATAAAATGAAAATGTCGCAGATCGCTGCAACTGTTCTGCCTTATCCAACCGTATCTGAGATTAACAAACGCGCCGCGGGTGCCTATTTTACCCCTAGGTTGTTTGAGTCCAGCAAGGTCAAAGCGATTGTTGGATTTGTTCAACGCTGGCTGCCATAAGACGTAAAACAGAACGGACGGCACAATGCTCAATACCCTCTCAGGGCGCTTCTTGATCCTCACGACGATCTTCGTGTTGATCGCCGAACTGTTGATCTTTGTGCCGTCCGTGGCGCGTTATCGCGAAGATTATTTCCTTAACAGGCTCGAAAGGGCGCAGATTGCGTCACTGACATTGCTTGCCGAAGAAATGATCATGCCGGAACTCGAAGCGGAGCTGTTGGAGAACGCGGGCGTTTACAACGTCGTTCTGCGCCGCGACGAAGTGCGTCAGTTGGTGTTGTCCTCCCCGATTCCATCCCCGATTCACAAGACGTTCGACATGCGCGAACCCCCGGCGTGGATGTTGATAACGGATGCGTTGATGCGCATTGGCGATACACAAGAACGCGTGATCCGTGTGATCGGTAATCCGGTTCAGGATGGCGGGTTGCTGATCGAAATCACCCTCCCGACAGCACCGCTGCGTGCGGCGTTGATAGATTATGGTCTGCGCATTCTGATTTTGTCCGCTGTGATTTCGATCATCACGGCCAGTATGCTGTTTCTGGCGGTGCGGCGATTCATCGTAAAGCCGATGCGCGGTGTCGTTGATCACATGCAAGCTTACGCCAAGGCCCCAGAGGATGCTCGGCGGATCATAATGCCCACCGCTGGTATTACCGAACTTCGCGAAGCGGAAGAAGCACTTGCCAGTCTGCAAACCCAACTGACAGGCGCCCTAAAACAGAAAGAACGCCTCGCGCAGCTTGGGGGGGCGGTTAGTAAAATCAGTCATGATCTGCGCAATATTTTGACGTCGGCGGTGTTGTTCACCGACCGCATTGAATCATCAGAAGATCCGACCGTGCGCCGGCTTGCGCCCAAACTGGTGAACTCAATCACCCGCGCCGTAAACCTGTGCGAAAGCACGCTGGCATTTGGTCGCGTGGATGAACCTGCGCCGCGTTTGACCCGTGTTTCAGTTGCCGAGATTGTCGACGACGTGGTTGCAGGCGAACGGCTGGCTGTTGGGGAATACGATGTGTCCTTCGTCGAAGATATCCCCCCCGGGCTTTCGGTGCGCGCGGATGGTGAGCAGCTTTACCGTGTGATCGGCAATCTTGTACGCAACGCCCGCCAAGCCATTGTCGCGACAGGTAGATCGGGTGAAATAACGATAGCTGCATCCGAAGACGACAGCCAATGGACGATCGCTCTGACAGATACTGGTCCGGGCTTGCCCGCCAAAGCCCGAGAGCATTTGTTTGAGGCGTTTCAGGGGGGAACCACACGTGGCGGGTCCGGTCTTGGCCTTGCGATTGCGGCCGAACTGGTCCGTGGTCACGGGGGACGCCTTGATCTGGAGCGCACAGATGAGACCGGGACGCGCTTCGTCATCAGCCTTCCAAAATCCGACCTGACACTTTCCGAGGCAGACGCGTAGTTTGCCCCTTGCAATGGCGTAGCGGTGCAGCTACATCGCCCGCAGTGGACCGATAGCTCAGCTGGATAGAGTACCTGACTACGAATCAGGGGGTCGGGGGTTCGAATCCTCCTCGGTCCGCCACAAAACCTGCTGTGAGACGACACATAGTTCTGCCTTTTGCGACAGACTCTTTCCTTTTTCGACACATAGATTTGCCTTTGATGGGTTGAGATGTTTTGCGTCATTGTGTCCCTTTCAAAACTGGTTTTGAGCAAAGCGCTTCAGCGCGCCTGCCTCTAAAACCTGCTCCCGGCGAGGGTTGGGGGTAGCAAGTGCAATACAATTCGACTGGATTGGTGCGGCCCACAGGCGCAGCCGAGGACACGGCCAGGTCTAATTGTGTTGCAGGCGCGTGGGGACGACGTCCCCTAGTTCTTTTATACAGAGGGCGGGAAGTGTGAATGCGCTGCAAAGCAGCAGGGGCTTCCTCTGATCACCAAAGCAGACCTTCGAATGAAGCGGTCGAACCCGACATATCGATTGCTTTGGCAACTACTCAACCCTTACGATAAACTCAATCAAATAATAGGTGTTTTTGTTATGAGCGACGCCCAGAAGATTTGCTTTGTAGTGATGGGGTTTGGAAAAAAGACCGACTATGAGTCTGGCCGTCTTCTTGATCTGGATGCGACTTACGAGGCAATAATTCAGCCTGCGGTTGAGGCAAGCGGTTATCGATGCATCAGGGCCAATGAGATTTTACACTCTGGTGTGATAGATGTTCGAATGTACGAGATGCTTCTGCGAGCAGACTTAGTGGTCGCAGACATTTCAACTGGAAATGTGAATGCAGTTTACGAACTTGGCGTTCGACACGCATTGCGCCCATTCTCAACCATTGTGATGAAGGAGAAACAAGGGAAACTGCACTTCGACTTAGATCACACAGCCACATTTATGTATGAGCACCTTGGCGAAGATATAGGTAGCCGTGAAGCCAAGAGAGCTCAGGCCGATCTTGGAGCCCTAATTGGCGATATTTCTGAGAACCCGCGTCCGGATAGTCCGGTCTACACGTACATCCCATTCTTACGCCAACCGACTTTCACAGATGAAGAGTTTGAAAAGGTTTTGGTCGACGCCGAAGAAGCTCAAGAGAAGTTTTCGACTCTTCTGACGAAGGCTGAAGAGGCTGCGGATGCGTCGGACCACTTGACGGCAGCAAAGAAGTTCAAGGCGCTGCTCGGGATGCGACCTCAGAACCCATATCTCCGACAACAAACCGCTTTGCACACCTACAAATCTAAGCAGCCTTCAGAACCGTTGGCCTTGATGCGCGCGCAAATGATCTTGGAGCCGTTGGAACCGGAAAAGTCTAATGATCCAGAAACCCTTGGCCTGAGTGGGGCAATCTATAAGAGGCTGTGGAGTCACAACAATGATCCAGCGACGCTGGACCAAGCAATACAGTACTATGAAAAGGGTTTCGAACTCAGAGGCGACTATTATAACGGGGAAAATGCGGCCACCTGCATCGAGGTTCGGGCAGGGTTACAAGAAGACGAAAACGAAGCTCTGTACGATCGCATGACCGCTAAGAAGATACGAACGACTATCGTCGAAGAACTGTTGTCAGTAGCGGACAGTGCAGAGTTTGCAGAACGCTCGGATCAGGTCTGGGTGTATGCCACTCTCGCAAACTGCTTATTTGCTATGGGGCAGAACTTGGACGCCCAGAAATTTGAAACGTTGTTCTTGGAACAGAAACCAGCTGATTGGCAGCAAGAAACCTATCAAACTGAGAAAGACAAAGTATTGAAAGTACACAAACCTGAAGGATAGAAACACGCCTGCTCTAAGGACGAGTGTGACTTTCATAAGTTACGCCCGGAGCCACAGCCAGTGACCAGTGACCAGTGCAATGAGCTGCTCAATCAACAACGATAAACAACTACAGATTCTTAAGTATGTTCCCCTTTAGTTCGCCTTGTGCTAACAACAAGTTGGGATCCCCACACGTGAAAGGTACTAAATGTCGACTCGGCTCTTTATCAGCCATTCATGGTCATACAGCGAACGCTACAATGCGATGGTGAACCTGCTTAACAATCGCTCGTATTTCAACTTTACCAATTACTCCGTACCAGAAACAAAGGCTTTTGGGCCTATGGCGCGGTACAAGATGGAAGAAGAACTGCGCGGTCAAATTCGTCCGGTCAACTGCGTGATCATCATCGGCGGGATGTGGGCCAACCACAGCGACTGGATCAGGTTCGAGATGGACTTCGCAAACAGCATCAACAAACCGGTGCTTGGTGTGCGCCCGCGCGGAGCGCAGGTCATGCCGGTCGCTGTTGCTCAGGCATCCGAATTGGTCGTGAACTGGAACTCGAACTCCATCGTTACAGGCATAAGGCAGATTACATGACCGCGCCCGATCTTGAATATTCGGCGCTCTACGACAGCGCAAACAACGGTTCGATCAAAGCGCAGAGCCGCTTCCTACGAACGATCCGGCTGGAATACTTCCTGCTGTTCTGCGTCAGCGTAGCAAGCGCTACGCGTGGGATGTCGGGGATCAACCCACTCGTAATTACGTTGCTGCTGGTCATGCTGGCGGGTCTTTTTATCTTCAAAATATTCAAGCGGCTGGATCAAGACTGGTACCGCTGCCGCGCGCTTGCTGAGTCGGTCAAGACATCGGCGTGGCGGTTTTCAATGCGTGCGCATCCGTTTGAGGATACGAGCAGCATTGAGATTCCGAAGGCGAATTTCAGAAATCTCTTAAGGGACATCCTGCAAGCTAATAGACACATTGCAGCGAACCTTGAAACGTCGGTCACGGAGCAGGTTACAGACTCTATGGTGGAGATCAGGGAGTTGTCACTCGATCAGCGGATGGATTACTACGTCAAAAACAGGATTGATAATCAGCGGACGTGGTATTCTAAGAAGTCGAAAACAAATAAGAGCGCTCTTACTTTTTGGGTCGCGGCCACCATCGTCCTGTATATCATTGCAGCGATTGCACTGAACGCAGACCAGCTAGGTCTGCCTTGGGCAACGCTCGCATTCGACCCTCTGATTGTCATTGTGACCTCAGCCCTCGGTTGGTTGCAAATGAAGCGGCACGGCGAGTTGATGGCGAGCTACAACCTCACCGCCCATGAGATTGGAATTATTCGGGGCAACTCGGAGTCGGTTAAGACCGAGGAGGGACTGTCTGACTTCATCAATGAAGCGGAACTAGCGTTTTCGAGAGAACATACGCAATGGGTCGCTAGACGAGATGCAACCTAGGTTCTTTACTGACAAGTCTTGGATTTCCACTGAAAGAAATAGAACGGCGAGAGCAGCGACTTTCTGATCAAGCAAAACAAATAAGCCCATTGGTTGGGTGCAGGAGATTGGAATGCAAGGGTTGGACAAACTCCTTAAGGAACTTGATCAGGCTCAAAAGGCCCTTGCACGCCTCGACGGCACGCTAACGACTGTTGAATTCGATCCTAACCAACCTGGGAGCATTCAAGCTGCCATTACAAAGGTGGAAGGCGCGGTAGATGCAAGTGTGGCGGCCTATTCGCGCAACCCAATGGTAAACGAGCTGACTAATAGCGTTAAGGGCACGTTGAGAGAACAGATTGAACAGCGTGCTGCGAAGGCACGGACAATGGCCGCAGACAGACGCGAGGAAAATGAGCAGATGGACGGTACAATTTTTCGAAAGATCGAAAATACGATTGATGACCTGAAATGGGCAGATATGAACACATTCGATCGCCATATTAAGAAGCTTTCCAGTCTGCTCAAATCCGATGAAGTCACTGAATTGTCGGACGAGCTCGTTGGGCTGGTCGACTTGGACGCATGGCTGGCCGCTGGAGAGGCAACACAAGGTGGTATGGTTGGTAGTGCGGAACTAGACTGGCCAGTTGACCCACGCGAAGAGCTGGGCATGACAATTGCTCTAGCGCATTGGTTTGCGGACAAGCCTGATCGAGCAATGAACTTCGCTCATACGTTTTATAACAGCGGCGGTCGAAAGATTACACCGGAACTTCAAGGGATGGTGGCGCAGATATTCGTACCATTTGGTCGCGACTTCATCGACCACGTAAAACAAAAGACTGGCGTAGTTGAGTTAACCACCATCCCCGAACGAAGAGCATCGACGGCACGCAAAGTATTTATTGTTCACGGCCATAGTGAAGCCGCCAAAGAGAAAATGGCGAGATTTCTATCGCGCCTCGATTTCGAACCGATCATTTTGCACGAACAAGCAAGCGGAAATCGTACCGTGATCGAAAAGATTGAAGCCAATAGCGATGTTGGGTTTGCCGTGGTTTTACTGACACCTGATGATATGGGCGGCCCACTGGACGGCGACACGCAGCCTCGCGCGCGCCAAAATGTGATACTGGAGCTAGGCTACTTCGTCGGAAAGCTTGGCCGTTCACGTGTGGCCGTTTTCAAGCAAGGCGATGTGGAGGTTCCATCTGATTTTGGTGGGGTGGTGTATATTCAGCTTGATGGGGCCGGGGCTTGGCAACCGGCTCTAGGCAAAGAGCTCAAAGAGGCTGGTTTCGAGGTCGATTGGAACGAAATCATGACTTAATCCCCTTTGGTGGGTTAGGCGAATAGACTGAAGGAGATCAAAATGCCCGGAGCAGCGTACACAGTATTTGACGGCGATAATGACGGTTGGGCTTATCGCTACATGAACGGCTGGACAGCAAATCGGAACATCGACTTTAAATACCAGAACGCTCATGATTTAGACACGATGACGGGCCGCGCCCAGAATGAGGAGTATGTTAAGTCCAAGCTCCGAGAGAGGATGATACAGTCTACAGCCGTTGTAGTGCTTGTCGGCGATAAAACTAAGAACTTGTACAAATTTGTCCGATGGGAATTGGAGTTAGCATTAGAGTTGGGGCTGCCGATAATTGCTGCGAACCTAAGCAAGAAAAATGGGCAGGATGACGCAAGGTGCCCAGCAATCATTCGGGACAAGGGATGCGTCGTACATATTCCATACACACTTGAGGCGCTTAAGTTCGCGATGGCCAATTGGCCCGGTGGCTTTAGAAAATTGAGCACTGCTGAAATCAATGGTGGATGGAGATATTATCCACAATTCGACTGAAATCGCAGGGCCATTGGAGCTTGGTCAATGTCGGCCAAGGGCCGAGCATTCTAGGTCTTGGGCTCCCAGAGGTATTTGGTACGCAACGTATTCCGGTATGATCAGCCTCGTATCAGGATACGGAATTTTACAAAAACATGCAGGCAATTTTGGTGATCTTATGGAAGTTCTCTTTTCAACAACTCTCAAACCCATGGCCGACTTTGAAGTGGGAGAAATCGGTCTTTGCAACTTTGGCAGAGGCGCTGAACTCGCCATGCTTGTTGTCAAACTCGATGAAGACCTTGGCTTCGCTACACTGCATGGCCAAGGCGATGATCTATTCAGTATTCACTATGTGGAGCACAGACCTGACCTCTGCCTCTCGTATGGCCAAGACTGGAAACTGGTACTCGACCCCACTGAAGATATCCAAATGGGAGGCTATGCCTCACCTGAAATTGGCGACATTGTCATGTGGAACGGTGCCTATGGCTTATGCGCATTTCGGTTTCATGGGCCTATGAAGAATAAGATCAACTGTCCGCTGACAGGTACCAAACCTGACAGGTCACCCATCAAAGCAATATTTAGATCCTGGAAAATTGTCCTCAATGAGAATGATCCCGAGACTGGCCTCGCTCCCGTGATCTTCCGCCACCATCCCACTAAGCAGGTTTCGCAGCCTTGATTGAAACATTACCAAAAGTCGCAACGCTACTGGAGTTGTTCGATCAGCATGTCCCAGTATAGTTCAGCTCCACCCTCAAATGTGAGCTTAGCGCCCTTTTGGCGCCCAAAACCCATCCCAAGACTTTTCATAAACAGGGCCTGATCATCAGATTCTACCGTAAGCTGCTCGTTGTAGCCGTTGGTGGCAGCGTTCTCGCTTCCTGAGAATGCAATTCCACCGAAATGCTCTGACCCCATAAAAACGGTGCACGCACTGACTTTTTTGCCGCCGCGATAGCATACTGCCGTGAACCTGTTGGCATCAATGCGCCGAAATGTTCCTTCAATCCCTGGATTACGAGATGCAAGTTCGGTCAAAGAATTCTCAAAATACTTGGCCATGTAGTCGAACGCCTCATGCAGAAAGGCGTCACGATCACGGTCTGTGAACGATTTGGACACTCTCAGATTGCTTGATCTAACTCGGGGTTCGGCCATCATAGGTGAAACCGGATGGGTGGCTTCAGGTAAGGTCTGAGATTGCGCTGAACCACCAAGTCGCTTTGCAGCCTTCTGAACAGCTTGGGCAACCTCTCGAAACGCTTGATCTCTATCAGGCCACTGCGTGACTGGTTTTCCGTCGGTTGGAACTCCGAGAATCTTGCCAAACGGAGTGTTGTGCCAAAGGCAATCACGCAAGATAACTGGAATAACGATTGCTTCCTTCCGGTCATGTCTCTCAACCGCTCGCAACATTTCCTTTTCATAGCAATACTCCGATGCAAGAAAATCAGAACTGATCAAAAGAAGTATGATGTCATCGTTCTCAACGTGAATGTTTATCTCACCGCCAAACTCTTGGCCCGGATCAATGCGCCGGTCGTGCCACGTCTCGATCAAACCTTGGCGTTTCAAGATAGCCAGTTGCTTTTCAAGCTGGTCGCGTAGCGCCTCGTCTGCATGGCTGTAAGAAAAGAAAACTGAGGGCATATCAATTCCAAACTAGATTATTTTGAGTGCTCTTTATCCGATTTTTCATAGGCTTACATCCAATTAAGGGTTCTACCCTTTTGTCGCGGAGTTTAGGGGCTGGTCATCATGGCGAAAACGACAGTTTTTTGGAGGGTGCGTCAAACGGAACATGGCGTACTTGTGGTGCAGACTGGCCTTGTCCTTTCTGCAGACATCGCGCGTATCAAAATGCTACGTATCTGCGTTGATGTCTGCTTTTGAAAGCCGGGCCGCATCAGTTTTCTGCACCTAGCCTACTGTAATTCAAATGCTTCGAGCTAGCCGTTCATCTCCATCAGCGGCGATTTCTTCGAACAAGCTATCGAGGGTTTCAAACAATTCCCATCGATCAGCTTGCAGCCCGGCTGCGACGCCATCAATAACTTGTAGCTCCAGGTTGGCTTCTCATGAACCTTTCCACAATGTATCAGCAAGCGCGATTACAAGTTCTTCGAACGAAACACTCATGCTGGCGTATTGTGCGTGGCTGCGACAGCACCGAGCAATTTTGGCGTCAACTCCCTGTTCGAGAAGTAACTTTTCGCCTGCTGCTTCATGCAGGTTACCACCTTTTTCAAGCTCGTTGGGATGAACGATTTTACCCGCATCATGTACCGCAATGCCGATTTGGATGAAGGTTTTATCGTAATGAACCCCAAGGTCATCAAGCTTTGAAATGACTTCACCGCCGACCTCCCCAACCAATTCGAGGTGTTTTATCAATCGTGGTGATGCACCTAATCGTTCGAGCAAGTTGAAAGCGTCTTCCGAAGATTTCAGCATCACTAGCTCCAAAGCAACATACCGGCAGCAGACGTAGGCTAACCTTCTATAGTATTCAAGTCAGCATTAGTTACGTTGGGCTCAGCGCCGCCAAATTCTGGCGCAATAAGAACGGGGATGGCGCTGACCTCAGATCTGCCAAGGGCAGGAATAGGCCAAAATCACCTTTATGAAGTGTCAAAGGGTGAAGCGGTAATCGAGTATGGTGCCCCTTGCTCTGCGTCCGGTTTCATTAAAAACCCATTTTCCACCAGTGCCTTTTTCGCTGTCTCCCAATGAACTTGCAGTTTGCGAGCGACCGCGTTGATGGTTTTTCGTTCAAGCACAGCTTTAGAGATCTGAATCTGTGTAAGTGTAGGCCTGCGTTTTCCACGGCAGATTTTGTAACCAGCTTCTCTGAGTTGTTTTGAAAGGTTGGAAGGATGCATTCGGATGCTTCTGGCAATGTCAGATATTTGTTCGCCCTGCTCATACCGGACAAATAGAGCTCTCAGGTAATCGATCCCCGCTAATTCCATAATCTTCCTGACGAGACGGGGCGTTACGCCATGGATTTGGGCTAAAGACAGGTGATCAGTGCACAATTTGTATGATTTCCGGACGTCTTCAAATGAGTGAAAGTGCAAGTGATTTTGGTCATCAAGGATGCCTATGAAGCGCTGACCTTTGAATTTGCAAGTGCTCAGTCTCAAGGCCACTCTCCTCCATTTCCCCCAAATTGCGCCAAAAAATGCTCTGCGTGCAAGCGTATTTCCGAACATCTTATAACATGCCCCATAACTGTATTCTTTATGTAAGCATATGAAATTACATGGAAAAATTGACTCCCTCGCGATCTCGTGCCAATAAAAGTAAATCTAGCGACAATGAGAGCGAAACTTATGCATCAGCCAACAGCAACCGATCTTCGTAAACATGAGAGAATCAAGTTTGAGTTGCGGTTGGCGGGAAGTTCGCTCGCCAAGGTGAGCCGTTCACTTGGTCTCGCGCAGAGCACAGTGTCTGTCGTTTCGATGGGACACGGCAGGTCGCATCGCATTCAAGAGGCCATCGCATCTGAGTTGGGCAAAAGCCCACAGGAGCTTTGGCCCAAGCGCTATCGGGCAAAAGGAGTAACGGCATGATTTAAATGAGATCAGTATGAAGAAGTAAGGCCCCGAGAGCTGGAACTCATCGAGGCCTGTAAACTAAGTGTCGATATCGATCTGACACCACCTTCTTCCCCCGACACATCGGCAAAGTCAACTGTTTCGTGCCTGAACCGGCCACGAAATCAATGGCGCTTTGCCTAATTCAATGGAAAATTAGAAGGTGGGGTGGGCCCGCTACCAAACGCTGTGCCTACCCCAAAAGTATAATGAAAGACGAAATTTTTGACTGCGGTGCTGACGTTGCACCGCTACCAAGCCGTGCGACCCGCCGGATTGCAAAGCGTTCAAAATCGAGTTCGCGGGGCGGCATCGTTGTCCACCTCCCAGGATGGGCACGTCCAAGGATCGTCTATTTTGAGAGCAAGCTCGAGCAACGCGTGTTGTTCTTGCTGCTAGCTCGCGGCGATGTAATCGACCTGTGGGAGCAACCTCCGTCAATCACATTCTGGGATGAAGGTGGTCGCCGACGCACCCACTTCTGCGACTTCTTGATCCGGCTGTCATCAGGTCGACGCGTCGCTATCGCGATAAAACCTGCAAAACTCGCTTCGCGGATTAGCTTTGTTCGGGACCTTCAGTGCATTCGGGCAGCTATGACCGAAGACTTCGCCGATGATCTGGTTCTGATAACGGATCAGGATTTCACCAAGGCGGAAGCGTTGAACGCGGAGAGATTTCATGAATTCTCAAGGTCCAGAAATGAGATGGCATTTGAACGGCTCAGAGACGTCATTCGATCCATATCTTTTCCCACTTCTGTGGGCGCGTTGGCGAAATCTCTGGACGCGGGAGACCAGAGTTTCAGAACAGTCTTCATCGCGATCTACGAAGGCCTGCTGTCGGTTGATAGGACAATTCCCATTGATACAGACACCGCCGTTTATCTGGGAGTTGTTCAATGACAAATCCTATGCAGATATCGCCATTCGCAAGATTGACGGTTGGACCACATAGCTACCGGAATGCCGCCGCGGCAGCATCTGGGTGCTCTTTCGAAAGGACCGACCGACCGGGCGTACAGGTTTACTTTTCGTTCGAAAAACTGCGCGAGTTGCTAGCTCAGCCGGAGAACTCTCTTGAGCCAGATTACTTCTTATTTGAGCGCCACGAATTGCGGGCAACTGGTGTTATCGCGGCAGTCGGCATGCTTCCTGATAAGATAAAATCTGAGGTGGTTTGGCGTTATGCCTATGTCGAAGTTGCACGCCAACTTGTCAAAGCAGGACGGTTGAAGCGAACCGAATTTTCGGTCCAAGTTCTGCTAGATGAAATCGAAAGGTGCGTGAACAAGCAAGCCGGGGCGGCGCAGGATGGCTGGGTTCCCAAACGCGCTGGACGGAAGAAGGAATTTCGAGCGCCGCCGTGCGCAGGAACGCTTTTGGAGTGGATGCGCCGTTACGAACGCGCCGGGAATTCGCCTCTAGGGCTTGTTCCTCGAACATTCCGCTCGGGCAACTGGAAAGACCGTTTCAGTCTTGAAGAACTGCGGCTTTTGGGGACCTGTATCGGTAGGTATTTGACACGCGACCGAAGATCCAAACGGCAAGTCGCGGATGATACTAGAACGCGGTTCGACGCTGAAAATGTGGAAAGACTGGAGAAGGGTTTGCCGCCACTCCGCGTGCCATCCAAACGAAAAGTCGAGCGCGAAATCGCGAAGCTTGATCCTTATTCAACGTATGCGCAACGGCACGGGGTGGATGCCGCAAATCGCGAATTCATGCTGTACGAACAAGGTATCGATGCGAGCTATCCAATGGAGCGGATCGAGATCGACGAGTGGTACGTTGATTTGATTTCAATTTTGGCGGAACGCGGCGCACTTGATCACCTGTCAGCAGAACAGCTTGCAGAACTTCCGCGGGGTCGTCGCTGGCTCTATCTCGCCATCGATTGTGCAACCCGCTGCGTCGTCGGTATGCGCTTGGCCGTTACGCCGAACTCGCAAGATGCAATTGCTCTATTGGCGGACATTACGCGCGACAAGACCGATCTTGCGACAGCAGCTGGTTGCAAGTCAGCCTGGGCTCATTTTGGTGGCCTGAAAACGGTCGCGACCGATCTCGGTGCTGCATTTGTAGACGACAACTTTCAAACAGCCATTTTTGATGCACTCGGTTCACCTGAGACACCTACAGGTGGATTGCCGCAGTTGCGGGCGCGTGTTGAAAGGATTTTTGGTACATTTGGTACCAATCTGATGCCCGGTCTTGCGGGCCGAACGTTTTCCAACCCAAAGGACCGCGGTGACTATCCATCACAGGAAATGGCGTCGATCACCGACGACGCTTTGATACAAGCGCTTATCTTGTATGTCGTGGATGTGTATCACAATCGAGAGCATCCTGGTCTTGGCGGCGAAACCCCGAATAATTGCTGGAACCGGTTAGCGCAAGAAAAGGGAGTTGTAGCGGACGTTCCCGAACGGACGCGGCGTAGGGCCTTTGGAAAACCATTAAATCGGAAGGTGACTGGTCGTGGTGTTCGGGTTTTTGGAATCGACTACACCTGTCAGGCTCTGCGACAGTTTCATCCGCATAGTCACGAAACACATGTAGACTTGCGGATCGATCTGAGGGACCTCGGCTGGATCATGGTGCGCATTGGTGATGAGTGGTTTCATGCGATGGCACTTCAGAATTGCTTTGCAGGTGTCTCCTACGATGAATGGCAAGCCGCCGCTAAAGAGCTGAGGCTCAAGTACCGCGATGAAGCGAGGTTGCAGGAAAAAATTGTAGCAGAGGCGCTTGCAAAAATTGCCTCAATCAATGCTGCCGAACAGAAAACGTTTGCAACGCTGTTGCGTAATGTCACACCCGCTGGCTTAGCACGTGGTGAAGAGGATCTCTTTCTTGGATTGTCAATTGATCCTGAAGATCCCGAAAACTTCGATTTACCTCCGGATGACGACTTGTTTGGTCATGTAATCCCTGTTCCCAAAAGGGACGATGGGGGCGGCAGCGCAACTGTCGCAATCGAACCCACAACCGACAGCGATGCCGACGACGAAGACGCGCCTTTGAATTGGAGCTTTGACGATGAATGATCGCAAGGACATCCACCGTCGTCTTGCTCTGCTGCGCGACGATTTCGTTCGCAACGAGCCGTATCACAGCTTCTTTGAACAGTTTGATCGTCAACTTCAGAGACGGCGTGCAGCCCAATCTTTGGACCTCATTGAAGAGGCGCGAGCTATCGCCGTCATAGGTGCGGCTGGGAGCGGGAAGACCAGGCTGGTCAAACGCGTCCTCGAGCAAAATCAAGACCTGACGGATCCTAAGGATGGGGATGAGCTCATCGATTATGTGCGCATTATCGTTCCCGCATCTGAAACGATGAAGAACTTGGCGATCCTTCTGCGGGAGAAATTGGGTTACGAATCCGAGCGCAAAAGTGACAACGCATCTGAGATTTGGCGACAAGTTCACGTTCAGCTCAGAAATCGGAGAACATTCTATATCCATTTGGACGAAGCGCAGCATTTGATTGCGAGTCCGAATGAAAATGTTCGTGCAGGCGTCGTAGACAGACTGAAAACTCTGTTGAACAATGATACTTGGCCTGTTGGGCTGATCCTTTCGGGCACACCGAAATTGCTCGAGATGCTCAATTCTGACCCGCAACTTGGGCGTCGTGTAGATCTTGTGAAATTACCGGCTATCAGCCGGGTTTCGCACGCTAAGGAAGTTCAGGCGATAATTTCTGCATATGCCGCGAAAGCCCAAATTTCACTCAGCGAAGATTTGGATTTCGATGATTTGGTGCCTAGGCTCATCCATGCTGGTGCGAATGAGTTTGGGAACACGATAGCCATGCTTGGCTTTGCTCTCGAAGATGCACTACTGGAGGGGGCCGCCGAATTGAACTTAGGTCACTTCTCTGAAGCCTTTCGACGGACGGCTGGCTGTGTGCCAGCTCTCAACATCTTTGTCGCCGCGGACTATCTGAGCATCGATGCGCGCAAAGTGTTCTGGGATCACTTCTCCAAATTTGGAGGGAAATAAATGGCAGAAAATTTCCGTCTCATTTTCCCACTTGAGCGCTTTGAAACGGCAACGTCCTACGTCTCGCGTTTGACGCGATATTGCGGACTGCAGGAGCCTCGCGTTCTTTGTTTGGACTTTGGTTTTCGTTGGCAGGACTTTGTTCGCGGTGACGATGACCTCCTTGAGAAAATTGCAACGATCGGCGGTGCATGCCCGAGGGATATGAAACGCTGGGCCGTGCGAACAGTTGATAAAAACCGGTTTGAGGTTTGCGGTCAAAAGGCGACCAAGGCATCATTGGTTCGTTCGCGCCTGCGGGTCTGTCCGCGATGTCTGATAGAAGATCATCAAAACGGCGGGAGACACGGTGTTTTCCGTCGTGTTGGATGGCATTTCTGGTCGATCCGGACATGTCCAGAACACAACGTTGCGCTCATTGTCATTCCGCCCGAATTACACACGCTCCACAACTATGACTTTGTCGGGCAGGTCCTCAAAAACTGGGCATTTGTAAATTACCATGCGGACACTGCGACCCGCCATAAACCCACCGACTTCGAAGGCTACATATTTGATAGACTGGGGGGCACGTCGTCCAATCCGTTCCTTGACGACTTGCCCTTGTATGTCGCGGCGCGGCTATGTGAGGTTCTTGGGTTTGTGATGCAGAACGGTCCTAAGCTCAGAATATCTGAAGCGACAGATGATGACCTCCGCTTGGCTGGGCAAACTGGGTTTGATGCTTTGCGGCGCGGCGAGGACGGCATGTATGCGGCTTTGGAAGCGATGGTGAGTCCCATTGCGCTACGCACTGTTCGGCATCAGTCGGACTTTGGAGCGTTCTTTGAATGGTTGCGGACATCTTCAATGGGTGAGGACTTCGAAACGTTGCGCGACAAGGTGCGGGATTTCATTTTTCGCACATATCCTTTTCGGGAAGGCGACACCGTCCTTGGTAAAGTCTGCCCATCGCGAGCTGTGTTCACCATTTCCGGTGCATGGCAATCATTGGGCATTCAACGCCACAGGATGAACAGGATATTGCTGGCCGAAGGTCTGGCACACACGGATATGGCGGATAAATCAGTGCGGCTACACGAAGGGCTGAAGTCGGAAGCGATAGATGATCTGAGGTGCCGGATTTCAGCACGTCTGAACGCGATTGAGGCCCAATCGCTGATGGGCCTAAGCTTGGAAATGCTCAACCAACTGCGAGATCATGGCATTGTCACGACCACTGTGGATGCTCTCGATCAAATTCCTAAGTTTGACCGTGATGAACTGGAACAGCTGCTAGCAAAACTGAGCGCTTGGGTCACCGAAACGCAGTCTGATAGAACAGATACGGTATCCATTATCGACGCGACACAGCGTGTGAGATGTCCGCTTGCAGATATTGTTAAGTTGATACTTGGCGGAAAGCTGACGTATCTAAATCGAGATGCCGAAAAGTGCGGCCTCGCCGCACTCCGTGTCAATCTGCCAGAATTGCGAGCGGCGCTTCCCCAGTTTGAGATGCCGGGAGTAACAAAGGGGGATGCATCCAGACGCCTTCGGGTGAACTACCCGACAATAAATTTCTTGATAGCTGACGGCGTGTTGATTGAGCGACGATTGCGAAATCCGCGCTCTCGGCAGTTCTTGGATGCAGTTTGCAGCACGAGCCTGACTGCATTCGAGGCGAAGTTTGAGACTTTGGGTCAACTTTCCAAGCGCTATCATAGGGCATCTGGCCCGTTTGGCTGCCACTTGGAAGCGAAAGGGATCTGTCCCATCGAAACGCCTGCCGGAATAAGTTGGTATTATGAACGCAAGGGGCTTGAAGGACGTTTGCGAAGGGCGGGATTGATCCCTCAAAATGAAAAGGAGCCGACATGATGGATGAGCAGAAACCCACCACCAATATTGGTGGTGGGGTTGACCACCCGGATCGTCATGCAATCGATGATTGGGTGCTGAATGGACCAAAGAACGCACGTATCGAAGAGTTGGTGAGAGAGCTGACCCTTGAACAGGGGCTACGATTGCATGACGTAGAGAACGTCCTTGTGGAGGCACTTGAGGCGCGACGAGATCAGCAAAGAAGGCGTGATCTTGGTTAGGTCAGGCGCTGGCATTGTGGCTGTTCAACTGGTTTACGTCGCCGTCGCTGAAAATGACCAGCACTCAACCCTAGGGCGGTTAACATAACACCCCTTAGCAGATGTTCACGCTTCGTTATGACGCGCGATTTCAGCCATGGGTTGTCTGCGCATGCTCCCAAAATGGGAGATCACGCGCAGACAGTTTGACACAAGTTGCCGGACATTTGGTCCGGCCCGATGGGCCCCGACGGGATCGCCGCCATTCCCACCACCACACTTGATCCGCCCCACAGTGCGGCGTCTCCTGTGGTCCCCGCGCTTCATGGGTCCGGGTCCCCAATCCTATCTCGCAAATCAAGCCTCTTAAGACGCAAACGCTTCCGTCTCAGTGATCTTCTCAAAGGCGGGTAAGAACCCGTCGTGATGCTGGGACAGATACCGCGTAACGCGGTCGTTACTCATCAGTTTCGAGATGTATCCGCGTGCCAACACCAGATCGAGATGGTCTGCCCCATAGCTGTCTTCAACGAGACGCACTTCGCGTTCCAAGTTAGCGGACTCACGTTCCATCAAGTCGAGTTGTTCGCGGGAAATACCTTTGATCTTTTTTGGCGTCGCAACTGAAAGCAGCAGGCTTTCCGGTGTCGCAGCCAGAAGAGACCGTGCGTAGTTGATCGTGTATTTGTTCATTGCGACCATCAACTGTGCCGCTTCAATCTGACGTAGGGGCTTCATCTTCTTAAGGATCTGAAACCCGGTCAGGGCAACCTGCTTGTCTTTGAGCAATTCGGCGGCCTCATCACATATGCCATCGAGAAGCTGACGTTTCTGTTTCAACGTCCTGATGTTGATATTGAGCGCACTCGCCAGACGTTCTTCTGGCACACCTAACGACAATGCACGCAGGATCATTTTGTGTTCCTGAATGGTTGCGAGACGATTGATCCGCTTGTTGTAGGTGAAAGCCTCATCGTCGGTTGAGACCAGACACCGTGCATCTGTTCTTCCCTCATCCTTCAGAACCTCAAGGCGCAGATGGCCATCCAGCAAAGTGAACTGGCCCGGACTGTGCGGATCACGCGCAACCACCATTGGCTCGACAAGACCGATTTCATGGATTGATGCAGCGATCTGCTTGAACTTGATGCTGGCCTTCTTTTGCGGTGTCACAACATAGAGGGGTGCGATTTGGTCAAACGGTACGGTCAGCAGTCCCTGTTCAAAGGCCGCTGCAACGATTTTTTCTTCATCTGTCGTTGTCATCTTCAGGCGTCCTCCATGCGTGTCAATCGATCAGCAATCGTCTTGGGCAGAGTTGCCAACCCTTCAGCCCGCAAGAGCGTGACAAAATTCTCGTCGGCCATCAGCGTCTTGAACGATTGCGTGAGAAAGAGCATCTCGCTGCGCGTCGCATGCGCCTTGCGCAGGAGAACCTTCTTCTTTTCGACATCGTTCTCATAGGTTTTGAGCAGGCTTTCGACCGAAAGACTCTTTCGTGAACCCCGGTCTGCCGAAGCCTGGCCCTTACCATGCTTTTGGCGGGCTTCAACAAGCCGTTTCGCCGCCAAGAGTTTTCCGCCACGTAGGAGCTTTTTCTCATAAGCCTGCCTGAGAACCGTCTGCACACCAACGTCATCTGCACCTGCGATATCAACGGCGACGCTGACCGGAATTTTCCCGCTTTCCACCGCGCGCAACAGGCGATGTTCGTGACTTTCCAGCAGCTTGATGACCCCATGCACGTATTTGGCGGAGAGCTGCGTTTTGGCCTCAATCTCCTGCTCCGAATAGCCGTTGTCTTTGAGCCGCCGAATGTCCCTGAGTAAATCAAGCGAGCGGTGCTGACGGCGGGCCAGGTTTTCGACGAGGCTCATCACAAGGCAGTCTTCACTGCTGGCATCGATGATAATCGCGGGAATTTCCGACTGACCAAGGGTTTTGAAGGCTTCCAGTCGCCCCTGACCACACACCAGCTCATATGTCGGTTCGCCAACACTCTCTGTCTCTCGTGCCGCAACCGTAATCGGCCGTTTCAGGCCCAGCTCGGCGATGTTGGCGGTGATCTCATCGAAAACCTTCTGATTGCGAACCCTTGGATTCACCACGGTGATCGCATCAACCGGGACAAGTACTGTTCGGTCGAGGTCGGCATTGCTCATCAAGCGACCTCCAGAAGTGGCGCTCGAGCCGCCATCTCGAAAAAGTGTGAAAGATCGTCGAAGCGGTATGCATCGAGCGAAAGGCCGTTGTTTTCCGCCAGACGCAACTTGGGTCGGGTCATGTCAAAGGTCGGCAGCAAATAGTAGTCCAGCGGTAACTCATTCATCTGTCCCATCCGAACGACGATGGTCATGTCGGGCAGACGCCCAGTATCGAGACGAATGTTCCAGCGAAACGCACCTGCGCCGGTTTGCATGCAACGGACGATGACAATGGAAACAGTGAACTCGCCGTTGATGGTCAGAATGTCTGATTGAAGATCTCGATCAACCTTTCCACCAACGGCTTCGACGCCGGAGACCGTGTCGCGGATAATATCTGAGTGCATACCGCGCAGACGTTTGTTGATCTCAATGTATCGGTAGTCCCGGTCCGGTTTGAAACCGACAAGGCTGTAGGCCCGCAGCAGGCTACCAAATCGGTTTTGATAAGCACCGCTCGACGGCAAAGTCGCCGCTTCATTGATGACAAAGCCGGAGAGAAAGCCATGTTGTTCCAGCGTCTCTTTGAGGCCTTCAAGCATTGCTTCGTCAGACAGCCGTTGAGACCTTGAGCTGATAATAGCACGCGCGGCCTCGAAGAGATCGGCGCTGACGATGGCTTCAAAAGCGCCTACCGCACGCACCCAATTGTTCGGGTCATTGCGGACATGGCGTTTCTTCAGTTTGAAGGAATTGCGGTTCCAGATGTTGTTGCCGATGTACTTTTCGTTTGAGAGAAGCTGGCGCACGACGGACGGTGTCCAATCCCGATCCAGATCAGTTTTGACGCCTTTTGCGTTCAGATTGGCAGCGATCTCGGCCTCGGATTGACCATCACGCACGAAATAACGGAAAATCTGGTTCACAACAGCGATCTCATCGTCCGGTCCGGGCACTAGCGTCACACGATCCGTCTGAATGCTTTTGTGTTCGCCCCGTGATAGAATGCCTTTCATATTTCCGGCTTCGTCAATCAGCATCCGTCTCAGGCCAAAACCCGGCGCACCACCTTGGCGGTAACCCAGTTCAATCAGACGAGACTGACCAGCGAATACCTTTTGCGACAGCTCTCGACTGTATTCGCCAGCCATCGCCCGCTTTAGGCCCTTGACGACGGTGGACATTGTACTGCCATCGTTTTCAAATTGCTCTGCGCAGTATTCGACCGAAATTCCCGCGCGCTTACAGGCGTACTCGTAGTAGGCGCTCTCGTCGGCGTCCTGGAAACGACCCCAGCGGCTTACGTCGTAGACCAGAACTGTTTTAAACGCAGTTTGCCCGGCTTCGATGTCTGCGATCAATTGGGTGAGACCAGCCCGGCCTTGAATACGTAGACCGCTCTTTCCGGCATCGGAATAGGTTCGAATGATCTGGTAGCCGCGCTCATCGGCGTATCGCTTGATCGCGTCCGCCTGATTTTCAGTCGAGTAGCGTTGATGCTCTGTCGACATGCGAACATATTGCGCGGCCCTCTTGCGGCTGTCTTGCTGGTGATCATCGTCTGGCCAACTCAATGCTGCGGCCCTCCATTCTTCAAATTCGCAAACCTGTACGGGAACTCTGCGATTCTTTCCTCAATCTTAACGAGAGAGGGTTGGAAGCATGTTTCATAAAAAGGGCAGCTTGTTTCATCGAGAATGCGAGGGGCTCGTTTCTGCTCCAGAATACCGAAAGGCGATCAGTTCAGCGCTGTCTCAAGAATTGGGTGGCGCCGGTCGCGCTGCGAAAGAAACAGCTCGGTGGACGGGAGCAAGCGAACGAACAGCTAAAAACTGGATATCGGAAACCTATGGTCCAACCGGTGAGAACCTGATTGAGCTGATGCGGCATTCAGACACCATCCTTGACGTTGTTTTAGTCTTGGCGGGTCGCCACGAGGAACGGCTAGCTCGGCGTTTCACCTCCGCTAGGGACGAAGTAGCTGAGGTTTTGCGCAGTCTTGATGCGATCTGCAGGCCCGATGACAGCTGATTGACTGCCGCAGACGTAATTTTCGAGATCTATCGCCTTTGGGCGAAAGGAAAACCTTCGAGTCGCAAAAGGAAAAGCTAGTGCGTCGCGGTTTCGAAATCTCCTTTAAAATCAGGCCTTCTTCGTCTCGGAAAAGGTAAAACTATGTGTCGCCCCACACCTGCCTCCGCACAAAAAAATTAATTTATTTACAGTGAGTTAATGGCGTCGCGGTTTTATTTTTCCTCATGTCCGCCCGTTTTGCTACACATTTTGCTACACATTTTGCTACACAATATGGTATGCTGTGAGGGCAGGTGGATGCGAAATGGCGATCATCAAACGCAGCAATACCTATTATCTTCGGCGGCGGGTGCCGACGCGTTATCGCCGTGTGGAGGCCCGCGCCTCCGTCTGGGTCAGCCTGCATACCGATTCCGAAAGTGTTGCCGCGCGTAAAGCCGATCAGGCCTGGACCCATCTGGTGGAGGCGTGGGAGGCGCGTTTGGCCGGGGATACGGAAAATGCGGCAGATCGCTTTGCGGCGGCGCAGGAGTTGGCGCGTCTCCAGGGGTATCGCTATCTGGATGTGGGCCGGGTTGCCGATCTGCCCGTCGCGGAGCTTGTTGAGCGCGTCGCGGCAATCGAGGCCCCTGCAGGCGAGCCGAACCTGTCAGAAGCCGGAGCGTTGCTGGGGACCGTCGAAGGACCACACCTCACGGTGCAGGCCACTCTTGATCTCTATTGGACGCTGGCGCGGGACAAGACGTTTGGCAAAAGCGCCGATCAGTTGCGCCGCTGGAGGAACCCACGTGAGAAGGCCATTCGCAATTTTATCGCGGTGGTGGGCAACAAACCGATTGATCAGATCACGCGCGATGACATGCTGGATTTTCGCCAATACTGGCTCGACCGAATCGAAGCCGGCGAGGTCATGGCCAATTCAGCCAACAAAGATCTGATCCATCTCGGCGATGTGTTGAAAACGGTGAACACGATGAAGCGGCTCGGGCTGGATCTGCCCCTCGGCGGGCTGGCTTTCAAACAGGGTGCGGCCCGCACGCGTCCGCCATTTTCAGACGATTGGATCAAGACGCGCCTTTTGAAGCCGGGGGCCTTGGACGGGCTGAACAGCCAAGCGCGCGGGCTTCTCTTGGGCATGATCAACACCGGCATCGCCCGTCCGAGGGGGCGGCGCTGACGGCGGATACGATCCGTCTGGAGGGCAAGGTGCCGCATATCTCCATCGAACCTGAGGGGCGACAACTCAAAAGCCAATACGCGCGCCGCGTCATCCCGCTTGTCGGTGTGTCGCTGGAGGCATTCCGTGCCTTCCCCGAGGGCTTTCCGCGGTATCGTGACAGCGCGACGTTGAGTGCGACGATCAACAAATACCTGCGTGGCAACGGGCTTCTCGAGACACCACAGCATTCCCTATACTCCCTGCGGCATGCGTTTGAAGACCGGATGTTGGCGGCCGGAATTGACGACCGGATCAGGCGCGATGTGTTTGGTCACCGGCTGAACCGCGAGCGCTACGGCAAAGGGGCTACTTTGGAGCATCTCGCCACCTTGATGCGGGGCATCGCGCTGTGATCCAGAAGGGCGCGGGCGCGGCGCTGCACGTCCAGAGCGCCTAATTCCGCGTCCTTCGCTTTGGTGAGTTCTGCCTCCAGTCGCTCAAACACCGGCGCAAACGCGGGATCACGCGCGACCAGCATGGCCACCTTCAGCAAAGCGGCCTCGATCTGGTCGGCAGATATTACACCGGACGATGCGGCCAAAGGTGTGTGGATATGGAGTGGGCTCCTCATGAGGACCATCATGAGAGCGCTGGATCGCGTTTTACAGAACGGAGTTGCCTTCATCGTAGCGCAGAGCGCTCTGGCGTGCATATCGGAACAAACATGGTCCGTCTCGGTCCAGTTTGTGACTATCGATTTCGAGGTGAGATCGAGTCGCCACAAAAGAATCTATAGCGCTAGAACGGAGGAGATGAGGCACAGCGTGGGGCGGGATAATCTGATGCAGTTTGCGGCGCTGGGGCGTGGCGTAACCCCGACGCGCGGGGCCACCGTGGCGATGAAGTTTTTTGATGTCGTCTACAAACTGCCACCCGGGGAGATGTGGCCGATTTGCGAGATGTGTTCACCGCACAATGGCAATCCGACGTTCTCGCGGTTTTTCAATCTTGTGTGCACGCTCGCTAAGGGGACCCGGACGTGCAGCTATTCGACTAAACCGTCTAATTTAGAGGCGTCGGTTTCTTGGCTCCCATCGTGCGACGCGCGCTCGTAAACCCCCGATCCGTCGCCATGAACTTTGCGATCATGGGCGCAATCAGTTTTGTGGGGTCCTTGATCGGCTGTCCGGTGTCTCGGCTCAACACGTCGGCATAGGCGACGAGATCGCGATGCACCGCCGCTGGCAGCTCGACAGTCAGTTTCACTGGCCTGTCATCGACGAGGGGTCCGAGTTTAAGTTTTGGCATGCCCATGCATTCCGAAGGGCAGAGCAGGTAAGGGCAAAGCCCGTCCTGCGGCCTGGCGGGGCCATGACAACTGGGTGGAGGGCGTGAATTTGGGAGGGAACCGCGCGCCTGCGCGTTGGAGGAACCGGAATTCTCGACCGGAACCGACGCCGCAGGCGGCGCTTGCCGATTTTCTCGGACCTGACAGGATGGCAGGCGGATCAACAGGATTGGAAAAATGTCAGGGTTGGGGTGAGCGGGCGTCAGCCCGTCGATCCCCTGCGCTGTCCAAAGCCAGAAGCGATCCCCGGCACCCGTGCCGGGGTCACAGGGTTTCTATGGAGACTTCATGTGTGATCTGGAGCTGCATTATCCGGTCAAAATCTAAGGTTTTTGCTGGACATTCATAGACACCGGCCATTCATGTTTCGTGCGGCGAATGGCTTGAAAGAGCCCAATGTGTCAGACGCTGCGTGCAGCAGGAATGTCCGTTATTACGCGAAGAGCCCAAAAAGTTCAACAACTGCTGAGGTTTCGTCCGCTAGGCTCTCTCGCTTGATTAATCCAGCCTCAGGGGGGCGAGGCTGATGCCGACATTATGTGTCGATGACCTCGGTAATCTTTCACCATACGTTTCAAACGGCCTGATGTGCGAACATCGCTTTTCGGCCAAATGTTTGCCGATGTTGGCCAAAGCTGTGGATCGATATTTCAATCGTGCCGCTGACCTGCGTTTTGTGGCGTTCGATCACGGGCATGTGCGCCGTGACAGCTGTTCGTGCGCCGCATGGCTGGCTGATCTCATGATATTTGAACGCAGGGGTGACCGGTATGAAAGACGTCAATCTTGACGATGCGCAGGGTGAAACGCCGCGCGCGCGTGGGCGTCAGCTTCTGTCAGAGGCGGTGCGCCGTCACGTCGCGACCTTTGGCAAACCGGTGTCGCTGGCGGGGCTGGTCTTGGTGCTGCCGGCTTTCGTGTCAGAGGCTGCGGCGCAAACCGCATCGATCTCGCTGAGTGAGATCGACGGTGTCAGATCGGTCGATGTTCAGGCGGATGGCTCGGTGCGGATTACGCTGGAGAACGGCGCGCAGGTGCAGGTTGGCGCTGGGTCCGTTCAAGTGCTGGCGGATGGTTCGATTCTGGTGCCCTCGGATGTCGCGGAGGCGATTGCGCAAGCCGCGGCAGAGGGTGGGGCGGCCGACGGGTTTCCTGTTGAACTGGCGATGGGAGCAGAAGGATTGGGGCTTCTCGTTATTGCGGCTGGATTGAAAGGCGCTGAGAATGTCCCTGCGGAGATCACGGGCGAGACGACGGGGGCGGTGATTGAGGATGATGTGCTGACAACCGCTGGTAAGCTGGACGTGACGGACGCGAACTGGCGCGAGGCGCGCTTTGAGGCGCAGAGTGGCACGGTCGGGACCTACGGCAGCTTTGACATTGATGCAGAAGGGGCGTGGACCTACACGGCGGACAACGCTCTGACGGATATCCAGAGCCTCGGTGCAGGGGAGACTCTGACCGACAGCTTCACGGTCACAACGGCGGATGGCACGGAAGAGACCGTCACCGTCACGATCATCGGCACCAACGACGCGGCGGTGATTGCCGGCCAGATGACGGGCGCGGTGACTGAAGATGATGCGACAACGCTCACGGCGACGGGTGCGCTTAGCGTGACGGATGCCGACGCTGGCGAGGCGAGCTTTGTGGCGCAGAGCGGTACGGTGGGCAGCTACGGCAGCTTTGACATTGATGCAGAAGGGACGTGGACCTACACGGCGGATAATGCGCAAGAGGCGATTCAGAACATCGGTGGGGGCCAGACGGTGACCGACAGCTTCACGGTGCTGAGCGCGGATGGCACCGAGGAGACCGTCACCGTCACGATCACGGGTGAGAATGATGCGGCTGTGATTTTGGGCGAGACAACGGGCAGCGTGACTGAAGATGAAGCCGTGACCCTCACGGCGACGGGCGTGCTGAGCGTGACGGATGTCGATGCCGGCGAGGCCGCGTTCCAAGCGCAAAGCGGGACGGCGAGCAGCTACGGCAGCTTCGATCTAGGGACGGACGGGGTGTGGACCTACACGGCGGACAACGCTCTGACGGATATCCAGAGCCTTGCTGACGGCCAAACAGTAAGTGACAGCTTTACGGTCACCACTGTGGACGGCACGACTGAGACGTTGACGGTGACGATCGCCGGGGTCAATGATGCGGCGGTGATTGCCGGCCAGATGACGGGCGGCGTGACTGAAGATGATGCGACAACGCTCACGGCGACGGACGTGCTAAGCGTCACGGATGTCGATGCCGGCGAGGCGAGCTTTGTGGCGCAGAGTGGCACGGTCGGGACCTACGGCAGCTTTGACATCGATGCAGAAGGGGCGTGGACCTACACGGCGGACAACGCTCTGACGGATATCCAGAGCCTCGGTGCAGGGGAGACTCTGACCGACAGCTTCACGGTCACAACGGCGGATGGCACGGAAGAGACCGTCACCGTCACGATCATCGGCACCAACGACGCGGCGGTGATTGCCGGCCAGATGACGGGCGCGGTGACTGAAGATGATGCGACAACGCTCACGGCGACGGGTGCGCTTAGCGTGACGGATGCCGACGCTGGCGAGGCGAGCTTTGTGGCGCAGAGCGGTACGGTGGGCAGCTACGGCAGCTTTGACATTGATGCAGAAGGGACGTGGACCTACACGGCGGATAATGCGCAAGAGGCGATTCAGAACATCGGTGGGGGCCAGACGGTGACCGACAGCTTCACGGTGCTGAGCGCGGATGGCACCGAGGAGACCGTCACCGTCACGATCACGGGTGAGAATGATGCGGCTGTGATTTTGGGCGAGACAACGGGCAGCGTGACTGAAGATGAAGCCGTGACCCTCACGGCGACGGGCGTGCTCAGCGTGACGGATGTCGATACCGGCGAGGCCAACTTTGTGGCGCAGAGCGGCACGGTGGGCAGCTACGGCAGCTTCGATCTTGGGACGGACGGGTCCTGGAGCTACGCGGCGGATAACACCCAGGCAGCGATCCAGGCGCTGGCGGAGGGCGAGACGCTCACCGACAGCTTCACGGTGCGCAGCGCGGATGGCACGGAAGAGACCGTGACGGTGACGATCACGGGCGTGGCGGATGCGATCGAGCTTGCCGCGCTGGAGAGCGACACCGATCTCAGCGGCTTTGTGATCAACGGTGTGTTTGCGGGGGTCTACTCTGGCGTTTCGGTCAGCGGCGCAGGCGATGTGAATGACGACGGGTTCGATGACTTTATTGTCGGTGCATACGGAAGTATTCCGAATGGAACCTTCTCCGGTGCCAGCTTTGTGGTTTTTGGCAAGAATGACGGGATAGCCGTGCAGCTGTCCGACATCAGGGATGGCAGTGGTGGTTTTGTGATCAACGGCATGGCGATACGTGACAGGTCCGGCTTTTCGGTGAGCGGGGCGGGGGACGTGAATGGCGACGGGCTCGATGACTTTATTGTCGGGGCATACGGAGATGATCCGAATGGAGAGTCCTCCGGCGCCAGCTTTGTGGTCTTCGGCAAGAGCGATGGGACAGCCGTGCAGCTGTCCGATATAGAGAGCGGCATCGGCGGCTTTGTGATCAATGGTGTGGCGGAAGGTGACCAGTCGGGTTTCTCGGTGAGCGGGGCTGGGGATGTGAATGGCGACGGGCTTGATGATTTGATCGTTGGGGCTTGGAGAGACGATCCGAATGGAGATCTCTCCGGTGCCAGCTTTGTGGTCTTCGGCAAGAGTGACGGGACAGCCGTGGAACTCTCCGACATTGAGAGTGGCATTGGTGGCTTTGTGATCAACGGCGTTTCGTCGGGTGACCAGTCCGGCATCTCAGTGAGCGGAGCAGGGGATGTGAATGGCGACGGCGTCGACGATCTGATCGTTGGGGCTTGGGCAGACGATCCGAATGGAGTCTCCTCCGGTACCAGCTTTGTGGTCTTTGGCAAGAGTGACGGGACAGCCGTAGAGCTCTCCGACATTGAGAGTGGCATTGGTGGCTTTGTGATCAACGGTGTGTCGGCGGGTGACCAGTCCGGCATCTCGGTGAGCGGAGCAGGGGATGTGAATGGCGACGGACTCGATGATCTGATCGTCGGGGCTCGTGCCGACGATCCGAATGGCAGCGCCTCTGGTGCAAGCTTTGTGGTCTTCGGCAAGAGCGACGGGACCACGGTGGCGCTGTCCGACATCGAGGACGGCATTGGCGGCTTTGTGATCAATGGTGTGGCGGAGGATGACCACTCCGGTCGCTCGGTGAGCGGAGCGGGGGATGTGAATGGCGACGGATTCGACGATCTGATCGTCGGGGCCTACGGAGACGATCCGAATGGCGGCGGATCCGGTGCGAGCTTTGTGGTCTTTGGCAAGAGCGACGGGACCGTTGTGCAGCTCTCCGACATCGAGAGCGGCATTGGCGGCTTTGTGATCAATGGCGTGGCGACGTATGACCAGTCGGGTGTCTCAGTGAGCGGGGCCGGGGATGTGAATGGCGATGGCTTCGACGATCTGATCGTTGGGGCTTGGGCAGACGATCCGAACGGCGGCAACTCCGGCGCGAGCTTCGTGATCTTCGGCGGCGATTTCTCGGGCGCCGCGACGCAGATCGGCACGACGGGCGACGACGATCTGAGCGGGACAAGCGACGATGACGTGATCTTCGCCGGGACCGGCGACGATACCATCGACGGTGGCGGCGGCACGGACCGGATCTCGGGCGGGCAGGGTGCAGACATCATGACGTTCCGCAACCTCGACGGGTCCACCACGGTGATTGATTTTGACGGCGCCGAGGGCGACAGACTGGATGTGAGCGACTTTGGGTTCACCGATTTCGCCGAATTCTCGGCAGTTGTCAGTGCAGACGGGCCCGGCGGCGACGACACGCGGATCGATCTGGACGGCGACACGGTGGTGATCCTGACCGATGTCAGCCCCGACATCCTGACCGCCGAT
>NZ_JAKGAQ010000005.1 GCF_021532615.1 Octadecabacter dasysiphoniae | reverse complement strand
GCACCGGAGGACTGGCCATTCGGATCGTCTCTGAATGCCCCGACGATCAGATCATCGAGCCCGTCGCCATTCACATCTCCGGCCCCACTGACAGAGATACCAGAGACCCCCCCGTCATCCTGAGCCACACCATTGATCACAAAGCCACCAAGGCCGTCCTTGATGTCGGACAGCTCAACGGCTGTCCCGTCACTTTTACCAAAGACGACAAAACTCGCACTGGAGGCCTCGCCATTCGGATCGTCTCCACGCGCCCCAACGATCAGATCATCGAGCCCGTCGCCATTCACATCCCCCGCTCCGCTCACCGACAATCCGGCCCCGGCACTCTCTGCCACACCATTGATCACAAAGCCGCCAAGGCCACTCTCGATGTCGGACAGCTCCACGACAGCCCCGTCACTCTTGCCGAAGACCACAAAGCTGGCGCCGGAGAGACTGCCATTCGGATCATCGAGAGGCGCCCCGACGATCAGATCGTCCAAGCCGTCGCCATTCACGTCCCCGGCCCCGCTCACCGACCGGCCGGAATAGTCACTCTCCGCCACACCGTTGATCACAAAGCCGCCAAGGCCGTCCTCGATGTCGGACAGCTGCACGGCTGTTCTATCGCTCTTGCCGAAGACCACAAAACTCGCGCCGGAGTCGTTGCCATTCGGACCATCTCTGAATGCCCCAACGATCAGATCGTCCAAGCCGTCGCCATTCACATCCCCGGCCCCGCTCACCGAGTAGCCGGACCTGTCATCCTCCGACACACCATTGATGACAAAGCCGCCAAGGCCGTTCTCGATGTCGGACAAGTCCACGATCGTTCCGTCACCCTTGCCGAAGACCACAAAACTCGCGCCGGAGTCGTCGCCATTCGTATCGTCACCCGGTGCCCCGACGATCAAATCGTCGAAGCCGTCGCCATTGACATCACCAGCCCCGCTCACTGAAGTGCCCGAGACGTCACCCTCCGCCACACCATTGATCACAAAGCCGCTGGGATCCGTGCTGCTCTCCAACGCAGCGAGTTCGATCGCTTCCGCCACGCCCGTGATCGTGATGGTCACCGTCTCTTCCGTGCCATCCGTCGTTCTGACCGTGAAGCTGTCGGTCACCGTCTCACCCGCGCCTAATGCCTGAATCGCCGCTCGGGTGTTGTCAGCCGTGTACGTCCACACCCCGTCCGCATCGATGTCAAAGCTGCCGTAGGTCCCCGCCGTGCCACTCTGCGCCACAAAGCTCGCCTCACCGGCGTCGACATCCGTCACGCTCAGCACGCCCGTCGCCGTGAGGGTCACGGCTTCATCCTCGGTCACGTCACCCGTCGTGTCGCCCGCAATCACCGCCACATCATCGACCCCGGTGATCGTCACGGTCACGGTCTCAGTCGTGCCATCCAGCGTTGTGACCGTAAAGCTGTCACTTACTGTCTGGCCGTCACCAAGGCTCTGGACCTCCGTCAAAGCGTTGTCTGCCGTGTACGTCCACGCCCCGTCCGCATCGATGTCAAAGTTGCCGTAGCTGCCAACCGTGCCGCTCTGCGCCTCAAAGCGCGACTCGTCCGCGTTCGGGTCCGTCACATCCAGCTGACCAGCGGCGGTGAGCACATCATCCTCGGTCACCGCACCCGTCGTCTCGCCCGTGATCTCCGCTGGGAAATTCTCTAAAGCGTCCAAGCCACCTGTCAAAGCCGCAAGCCCTAGTCCCGTGAACACCGTCAGTCCGGTCGGAACTCCCTCGGCGACCCCAACCCCAACCGCCGCTTGCGCAATCGCCTCCGCGACATCCGCAGGCACCAGAACCGAACCATCCGCCATCACTTGAACGGATTCGGCACCTACCTGCACCTGCGCGCCGTTCTCCAGCGTAATCCGCACCGAACCATCGGCCTGAACATCGACCGATACGACACCATCAATCTCACTCAGTGCTGTCTGCGCCGCAGCCTGTGACGCAAAGGCTGGCAGCACCAAGACCAACCCCGCCAGCGACGCCGGTTTGCCAAAGGTCGCGACGTGACGGCGCACCGCCTCTGACAGAAGCTGACGCCCACGCGCGCGCGGTGTTTCACCTAGCGCATTGTCAAAATTGACGTCTTTCATACCGGTCACCCCTGCGTTCAAATATCATGAGATCAGCCAGCCATGCGGCGCACGAACAGCTGTCACGGCGCACATGCCCGTGATCGAACGCCACAAAACGCAGGTCAGCGGCACGATTGAAATATCGATCCACAGCTTTGGCCAACATCGGCAAACATTTGGCCGAAAAGGACATTGTTGCACCGTGTAGAGTTCGGCTGATTTGTGGAACAAAGCCAAACAGGCGCACGGACACTCCGTGTGGAGCGCCCCTAGTTTCCTAGACGCCCGCCTCGTTCATTTCATAGTTAACCAGCGACAGGGTTCAGTCGAACACGTCCTGTCTAGCGGCGTCATGTGTCAGATATATACGCCACCTGATCGGCGGTCCCTCCGTAGATTGACCGCCTCGCAATGCCGCGTGTCCTTAGAAATTGAAATCATTGACGTCCAGCGTTGCGATATCGATCCCTAGCAACGTGATTGTGTTACCAAGCCCGTCCGCGATGATCCCGTCTGCGTCGACCTGGCTCAGGTGATTGGTTTCCAGATCCGTGAAATCAAGGATCGCAGCGACAGCTGACAGATCGATAACTTCGCCAGATTGCGACACGTTGAAATCCGCGATGGTGTCATCGCCAAAACCGTCTTGGAACACGAAAATGTCGCCACCCGATCCGCCAAACAGGCTATCGTTGCCAAGTCCGCCATCAAGGGTATCTGCGCCGCTTTGGCCTGACAGGCGATCATCGCCGTTCAAACCCGTCAACGTATCATCGCCGCCACTGCCCCACATGTTGTTGCGCGCATTGTCGCCCGTCAGAACATCGCCAAAATCCGATCCCTTAAGGTCTTCAATCGCGAGATAGGTATCACCCGCCGCAAAACCGGTGTTGCCAGACGCATCCAACAGGTTCGCCGTCACACCTGTGGTGGCGTCGCTGTATTCCGCGCGGTCACGGCCCGTGTTGCCGTTCAGAATATCTGCGCCGTCGCCGCCCAACAGCACGTCACTGCTGTAACCGCCGATCAGCTCATCATCGCCATCACCACCAAACAGGCGGTCATTTCCGGTTTGGCCGTTCAGGCGGTCTTCGCCGTCGTTACCCCAAATGGAATCCTTGCCAATGTTTCCCCAGATCGCGTTATCCGCGTCATCGCCCGTCAAAAGATCGTCAAACTCGGACCCTTTGATCTGTTCGATATTGGTGAATGTGTCGCCCGCTGCGATGTCGGTGTTCTGGCTGACGTCCGCAAAGTTCACAGTCAAACCAACTGTCGCATCCGAATAATCAGCGCGGTCATTACCAGTCCCGCCATCCATTACATCCGCACCGGCGCCGCCAAACAGAATGTCGCTGCTGGAACCACCGGACAACGTATCATTCCCGATCCCGCCATAAAGCACATCGTTTCCGCTGCCGCCCGAAATCGTGTCCGTGCCATCAGCACCCTCGATCGTGTCGCGGCCTTTACCGCCCTCAAGATCGTTGGCCACATCGTTGCCGGTAATCGTGTCGTCGCCGTCACCACCAATGGCGTTTTCGATCACCACATCATAGGCAATCGCCACATCATCAACGCTATCAAAGCTCGAAAACGTCGCTTCAACCAGGCTCAGCGTGACAGCATTGGTTTTGGCCGATGCATCAAACGTGTCCACGCCGCCCGCGTCCCAAATGGTATCGATCGTCGTGTTGCGTTTGCCGGTGTAGGTGTCATTGCCCGCAGCGGTGCTCATGTTTGCGCCCCAGCGTTCCTGGATCGCCAGCATATCGAACAATTGCAGCCCGTCGCTGTCTTGGCCGTTGTCTGGATTGTTGGTGTAGGACAGCACCGTGTATTTGTTGCTGTCATATTCCGCCGGAAGCGTCACATCACCGCTGAACGGGTGTTTGCCTGTCAACGCGTGCATGATTTCGTGCAGGATCAGATTGTCCTGCCCCGACGCAAGCGAGATGGCGTTGTCATAGACAACAAAGTTGTCAAAATCGGTCATCGAAACAGCACCGGACCCAGAAATAGAAATGCTGTAACCGTAGCCACCAACACCCGCAGTGTTGCCCGGCAACGATACTTTGCCGACGTTCATTGTGGGGTCGGAACTGCCTGTGATTTCCTGAAAATCGACATTGGCGATGGTTTCGACGTACGCCAGCAGTTCTTCAAACCGCTGTTCTTCAGCCGCCGTGAAATTGGTCCAATCGGAAAACGTGCGCGACGCACCCGTCATATCCGCAGGCTGCGACGTGCCCGCATATTGAAATTCGAAAACATACGCACTGTCTACCGTACTGTCACCATTGAGCGGGTCAGGAACGGTGTAGGATTGGCCCCCCGACGTTGTAATTGTCAGGTCATCAATAATGGCGGCCATAGCGTCGTTTTTCGAAATCATGTCGTGGAGCTCCTGTTTGTCGCGCAGTTCATAGTTAACGAATGTGGTCATATTTCGGCCCGTTTATGATCAGGTCCTTTTCCACGCGAGATTATGGGATCGGGTATAACGCCGACAGGCACCATGGGAATAGTGTTCGTTTATATAGGCGCTTCACCGCGAGGCCCGTCAGACGCCCTGCTGCCCCATTCTCGTCCGAAATGACCCTTTGTGCGCCGCATTCCTGCTGAAGTCCGGCCATTAACCCTGTGCACAATCATCCCCAGAACGACGTATTGGTAACGGAGAGAAAACAATGCATTTTACAAACAACACAGCGACCATCGTGTCCGAAGTCCGCACATTCGTTATGGGCGAACGCAAAAACTGCGTATCTGACCGCGAATGGAAATTCCGCCTAAAGGGTTACGGCTATGATCTGCGCAACACAGAACGCGGCACAGTGCTGACGTCTTTTCCCAAAGGCATCGAAATCTGCACGCTGGACGCCTAATCCGACTTAGGGTGATCCGCAGGCGTTTGCACGAACAACACTGATTGCAGCCATCGGCACGCGATCAGGTCCGATAACGCCCCCTGTCGACACCCATTGCGACCGTTCCGGCACCGTGCAGTCGACCGACAGCACACCGTAAAAGTCGCCGGACTTGCCGCCGCCGTATACAAACACCAGGACACCACCGAAGGTGTCCGGCCCGATCACGCGGCCAGACCAGTCCTGTGTGTACACACCGCCGAGCTCTTCGGTGAAAAACGGATCCAATTCTTGTGCATCTGCCATGACCGCAGCCGTGCAAAACATCGCCGCGACAAGATGCCTGTGCATCCGCACTAGCCCCGCGTGCGCCGGATCGCGTCCTGCCACCCGCTATAACGGCGCGCTTGCGTGTCGCTGTCCATTTTCGGGGTGAATTGACGTTCCAGCGCCCATGTGGCCGCGAACTCGGCCTGCGTCGGATAGACCCCTGCACGCATCCCGGCAAGCCATGCCGCACCCAATGCCGTAGTTTCCAAAACTTTCGGGCGATCCACAGGTGCGCCAATGATGTCGGCCAGAAACTGCATCGCCCAATCAGACGCGGACATGCCGCCGTCAACGCGCAACGTGCCCTCCTCGGCACCCGACCAATCGGCATGCATCGCCTCAAGCAGATCGCGGGTCTGGAACCCGACGCTTTCCAAAGCTGCGCGCGCAAATTCCGCAGGTCCTGCATTGCGCGTCAGCCCGAAAATCGCACCCCGCGCCTCTGCATCCCAATAGGGCGCGCCAAGGCCGGTGAACGCAGGCACCAGATACAATTCAACCGACGGATCAGCCTTTTCGGCCAGCGGATGGGTATCCTGCGCCTTGGCGATAATCCCAAGCCCGTCGCGCAGCCATTGCACCACGGCCCCCGCGATAAAGATTGATCCCTCAAGCGCGTAGGTCGGTTTGCCGTCCAGCTGATAGGCAATCGTGCCCAGCAGCCGGTTCTGTGATGTCACCAGTTCATCGCCCGTGTTCAGCAGCGCAAAACAGCCCGTGCCATAGGTCGATTTCAACATCCCCGGTTCAAAACACGCCTGCCCGATGGTCGCGGCCTGCTGATCGCCCGCCACCCCAAGGATCGGCAATTCAGGGCCAAACATATCTGTGGTGCCAAAGTCGGCGGCGCAATCCAGAACCTGCGGCAACATCGACATCGGAATGCCAAAGCGTTCACAAATCGTCGCGTCCCACGCACCTTCGCGGATGTTATACAGCATCGTGCGCGCTGCATTCGTGGCGTCCGTCACGTGGCCCTTGCCGCCCGTCATCCGCCAGATCAGAAAACTGTCGACCGTGCCAAACGCAAGCTTACCCGCCTCCGCCATTTCTTGCGCGCCGTCCACGGTTTGCAAAATATACCTGACCTTGGTGGCAGAAAAATACGGGTCTGCCAAAAGCCCCGTGCGCTGTGTGATCTCGGCCTCGAACCCTTCCGCCTTCAATTCTTCGCAAAACGCGGCAGTGCGGCGGTCCTGCCAGACGATGGCATTGTGTATCGGCTTGCCTGTCTCGCGGTTCCAGATAATCGTGGTTTCACGCTG
This sequence comes from Octadecabacter dasysiphoniae, assembly GCF_021532615.1. Lineage (GTDB taxonomy): Bacteria > Pseudomonadota > Alphaproteobacteria > Rhodobacterales > Rhodobacteraceae > Octadecabacter > Octadecabacter dasysiphoniae. Next base: position 257,978 of record NZ_JAKGAQ010000005.1, on the reverse strand, counting down.
GTTGGTGATGCCAATCGCCGCGATATCATCGGCCTTGGCCACCACATCTTTGACAACCGCAACAACGCTGTCCCAAATTTCCTCAACGTCGTGTTCGACCCAGCCCGATTGCGGATAAATCTGGGTGAATTCCTTCTGGGCAACGTGGGCCACAGCCATTTTATCATCAAACAGAATTGCGCGGCTGGATGTGGTGCCTTGATCAATCGCGAGGATATGGGTCATTCTTGGTCTTCCTCTTGTGTCCCCCGAAAACCGGTGGCGACGACAAATTTCTCAGAACTGTCAGACCGCGAACTGGGCGGCTTAACATACTGAACCTTCTTGAAATTCTTCTTCAACATGCGTTGCAAATCAGCCTCGGCACCGCCTGCCAGAACCTTGGCGACAAACGTTCCGCCTTCTTCAAGCACATCAAACGCGAAATAGGCCGCCGCTTCGCACAACGCCATGATGCGGTTGTGATCCGTCTGTTTGTGCCCCGATGCAGACGCGGCCATGTCCGACATCACGACGTCGGCTTGTCCGCCCAACCAGTCCTTCACCTTCAGGTCTGCGTCGTCCTCCATAAAGTCGAGGACATGCAGCTCTGATCCGGGGATCGGTTCCATCTCTTGCAAATCGATGCCCAGGATCGTGCCAATCGCCTTGCCCTTGCGTTCACCCAGCGCGTTCACCTTCGGAACGGCCACCTGAATCCAGCCACCGGGTGCTGCACCAAGATCGACGATGCGTTTGCCCGGCGTGAGGAAATCGAACTTCTCGTTCAGCTCAAGGATTTTATAGGCCGCGCGCCCGCGATACCCGTCTGCCTTGGCCCGCACCACGTACGGATCATTCAGCTGACGTTGCAACCACATGGTTGAACCAATTTTCCGGCCCCGCGCAGATTTGACCTTAACCGTCAAATCACGCTGGCCACGACCACTGGAGTTTTTACCAGCGCGGGATGTGGGCTTTTTTACCATGCCAATCGATTACCTGTCGCATCAACGGTAGTAAAGCGCCCACCGCCCTAACGGTAATACAGGGATTGCCCGTTGTGGAAAATCTGGACCTTCTCGGGCGCGGCGGCCATGCGCACAGTATTGCCGCGCAGATCCGCGTGAATACCTGGCAATTTGCCGATGACCGCATCGTTGTTCCCGACCTTGGCGAAATACAGCAACGTCACTTCGCCCAAGGCTTCGGTGAAATTCACCTTGCCCTCAAACGCGTAATCATCGCCCGTGGTTTCGATCATGTCTTCGGGCCGGATACCGACATTCACCGTAAGGCCCTTATCCGCTGTCTGCGTCGGCACAGCAGATGTAACCAGACCGCCCCCATCAAGTTTGATGGTGGTTTGCGACCCCGTTTCAACGATTTCACCGCTGAACAGGTTCATGGCCGGTGATCCGATAAACTGCGCCACAAATTCGTTTTCAGGACGTTCATACAATTCCAGCGGCGTGCCGACCTGCGCGATGCCTTTGTTGGCCAGCACGACGATACGCGACGCCAGTGTCATGGCTTCAACCTGATCGTGGGTCACGTAGATCATCGTTGAATCCGGCATGGATTCTTTCAGCTGGGCAATCTCGATCCGTGTAGCAACGCGCAACGCCGCATCAAGGTTGGAAAGCGGTTCGTCGAACAAATACACCTTCGGGTCACGCACAATCGAACGGCCAATCGCCACACGCTGGCGTTGCCCACCCGACAGCGCCTTGGGAAGGCGATCCAGGTAGTCATCAAGCTGCAAAATCTTGGCGGCACGATCCACGGCCTCTTTGATTTCAGCGGCGGGCTTTTTGGCCAGCTTCATCGCAAAGCTCATGTTGTCGCGCACGGTCATGTGCGGATAAAGCGCGTAGGATTGAAACACCATGGCAATGCCGCGTTGCGCGGGCGGCACATCATTGACGACCTGCCCGTCAATCTGAAGCTCCCCTCCGGTGATCTTTTCCAGCCCCGCAATCATGCGCAGCAACGTGGATTTGCCACAGCCCGACGGGCCGACAAAAACAATCAGCTCCCCGGTTTTGATGTCGAGGTCGATGTTTTTCAACACATCAACCGACCCGCCATAAGTCTTTGCAACGTCCGTGAGTTTGAGATCAGCCATGTCGTGTCCCTCCCGATTATCTATGAAGTGGTCCGCGAGGCGATGAACACCTCCCACGGGCCCAAGCTTAGTGTGTCGCCCGCCGGTACACCGACCCCGCCGACAGATGCGCCAAGTGCTGTCCAATCTCCCTTTGGCAGCGCAAGGCTTGCGTTTTCATCACCCAGATTAAAGGCACAGAAAATCGCCTGACCGTCGTGGGTGCGCGTGAAATGCACGACGTCGCCTGTGGCTTTGACCCCGTCATGATCGCCCTTCGCAAGGGCCGGATTATCACGGCGCAACGCAATGGCGCGGCGGTAATGGTGGATCAGCGCATCTTCGTCGCCTTCTTGCACCGCAACGCTCATCTGGGTGTGTTCATGGCTGACCGGCAGCCATGGTTTTTCCGCACTGGAAAACCCGCCATTGGCGTTGGATGCTTCCCAAACCATAGGCGTGCGGCATCCATCACGGCCCTTAAATTCGGGCCAGAATTCAATGCCGTAGGGGTCTTGTAGATCATCAAAGGCCACGTCCGCTTCGTGCAGGCCCAGCTCTTCGCCCTGATAAATACAGGCCGATCCGCGCAGACACATCATCAGTGTCGTCATCGCCCGCAGCCCCGCAATCGGGGTTTCCCAACGGGTCGCGTGGCGTTTCACGTCGTGGTTTGAAAATGCCCAACAGGCCCAACCGTCTGCCGCGTGTTTATCGACCTCGCCCATAACGCGCGCGATTTCTGAGGCACTTGGCCGTTCGCTCGTCAGGAATTCGAAGGCATAACACATCTGCATCAAATCATTACCGGCAGTGTATTGGCCCAAAATCTCAAGCCCGCGCTGCGCATCGCCGACCTCACCAACTGCGGCGGCGTTGTAGGGTTCCATCACCGCGCGCAGCTTGCGTAAAAATTCAAGGTTTTCCGGCTGGTTCTTCGAATACTCGTGGATCTGGTGATTATACGGGTTCACGGACGGCGCGATTGTCGAATTGCGCTGGTCTTTCGGCAGTGGTGGATTGTTGCGCAACTGCTTGTCGTGCATGTAAAAATTGATCGTATCCAGACGGAACCCGTCCACACCACGATCCAGCCAGAACCCGGCCACATCCAACAACGCATCCTGCACCGCAGGTTCCCAGAAATTCAAATCCGGCTGTGATGTCAGGAAGTTATGCAGGTAGTATTGCTCCCGCTCCCCGCTCCAACGCCAGGCGGACCCGCCAAAGATCGACAACCAGTTGTTGGGCGGCGTGCCGTCGTCTTTGGCATCGGCCCAGACGTACCAATCCGCCTTGTCATTGGTGCGATCAACGCGGCTTTGTTTGAACCACGGGTGCATGTCGGATGTATGTGACAACACCAGATCGATCATGATCTTCACGCCGTGCTGATGTGCCGTGGCCACCACCGCATCAAAATCGCCCAAGGTGCCAAACATCGGATCAACATCTTTATAATTGCTGATGTCGTAGCCAAAATCCTTCATCGGGGATGTAAAGAATGGCGAAATCCAGATCGCATCCACGCCAAGGCTTGCGATGTAGGGAATGCGCTGCACAATCCCGGCAAGATCACCAACACCGTCGCCATCGCTGTCTTGATAGCTGCGCGGGTAAATCTGATAGATCACGGCACCGCGCCACCAGTCCTTGTCCTTTTCCAGACGCGCATCACCGGTCAATTGTTCCATCTTACTCATCGTGACGTATTCCTATTTAACTGAGCCGGCCAAAAGACCGCGCACCAGATATTTCTGCATTGCAAAGAAGACCAAAAGCGGCACCGCGATCGACACAAAGGCCGACGTCGCCAGAATTTCCCAATCGCCCCCACGTGTGCCGAGCAATTCAACAATCTGCTTGGTCATCACCGTGGTGTTGCCGGAACTGTCGATCAGGAACACAAGCGCAACCAACAGGTCGTTCCACGTCCACAAGAACTGGAAGATCGCAAAAGATGCGAGCGCGGGGAACGACAATGGCAGGATGATCTTGGTGAAAATCTGGAACTCTGTCGCGCCGTCCACACGGGCGTTTTCGATGATGTCGCGCGGCAGACCAACCATGTAGTTGCGCAGCAGATAAATCGCCAACGGCAGGCCGAACCCAGTATGGGCCAACCAGACACCAAAGTACCCCTTGCCCGCGATCTTATCGCCTTCGGACATGCCGAACAGATCACCAAACCAATTTGTGCCAGTCAATCGACTGCCCTCATCCACCGGTCCCATGACACTTGTGAGCAGCTCCATCGCGCCCACATGCAACGATAACAACGGGATCAGCGCCAGTTGCAACGGCACAACCAGCAGGCCAACCACAGTCGCCACCAACAACGCACGCCCCGGAAATTCCATCCACGCCAAAGCATAGGCAGCAAAAGCCGCAATCAGGATCGGGATAATCGTCGCAGGAATAACCACCGTCAGCGTGTTAAAGAACGCCTTACTCATGCCTTCTGAATTCTGCTCGTCCAGCAAAACCTGATGATAATTGTCCAAGGTAAATTCGGGCGGCACGGTCGCGTTTATGAACAATCGCTGGGCGCGCCCTGAAATCTGGTCGTCGTCGCCCTGCCACACATAACGTCCGTCTGCGTTCAGGGTCATGGTTTCACCATCGCCCAGATCGGCCGTATCACCGGGCCCATAGGCATCCAGCGCACGCGAAGACGTGCCCCAGCTGTCGATACCCACTTCTGACAACTCTTCGGTTTCAAACACCGACCCTTCGACAATAAACACCCCTGCCGATGTCTCAATCCGGTTGTCGTCAGGGTCCAACACGCGCAACTGCACGGTCTGTTCTGCGGGGAACATCGCGGACCACCAGCCAGATGCGGTGATTTGTTCGGACGTGCGGAACGACGACACAAACAACCCCAGCGTCGGGAACAACCAAAGCAACGTCAACGCAATCACTGAGATATTCAAAAGCCAGACAACCGTCGGCTTGTTTCCAGCCATACTATCCATGGTATTCTCCTGTCCAGTCGAGGGCCATCAGCGCATCTCCTTACGGGCGTTGTAGACGTTCCAGACCAGGATCGGCGTCACCAGCAACATGATGATCATCGCGCTGGCGGACCCCATGCCCCAATCAAGGGCGCGGAACAGTTTGTCGTACATGTAATTGGCCAGAACCTGTGTTTCCCACTGCCCGTTTGTCATCGCAAACACGATGTCGAACACCTTAAGCGTGGCAATCGTGATCGTCGTCCAGACCACCACAATCGTGCCCATAATCTGCGGGATCTTGATGCGGAAAAAGATCTGGAACGGGTTTGCCCCATCAATGATCGCCGCCTCAATTGTTTCTTCGGGTATACCGCGCAACGCGGCCGACAGGATCACCATGGCGAAACCGGTCTGGATCCAGATCAGCACGGCCATCAGGAAAAACGAATTCCAGAACGGGATCGTCAGCCATTGCTGCGGCTCTGCCCCGCCTGACAGCAGGTACAGATGGTTCAGGATACCGATCTGCGCCACGTCTTCGGGGCGGGCCTCATAGACCAGTTTGAAAATCACCGCCGCACCCACGAACGAAATCGCCATGGGCATGAAGATGATCGATTTTGAAACATTGCCCCAAGACAAGCGGTCCGTCAGCTGTGCCGCCAACAGGCCAAATGCCGTCGCGGACGCAGGCACCACCGTCAACCACAACACGTTGTTGCGCATGGCCTCCCAGAATTTGGGTTCGGCGAACATCTTGCCGTAGTTTTCAAAGCCCACAAAATCGCCGCGTGTCGGGCCGGATGTGCCATCCTGAAAGCTGAGGATCAGCGTCGCGACCACGGGATAGGCCAGATACAGCCCCAGCGCGACAATCGCTGGCCCAAGGAAAATCCAAGGGCGGATCATATTGGCACGGTTGATATTGCGCCCCGCATTGGGGCCTTTCGCGGGATACAGAACCTTATCAAGAAAGACGTTTGCGCCGTAGAAATAACCGACACAGCCCCCCACACCGATAATGATCGTAATCAGACCAAGCACTGCTGGATGCATAATTCCGTCCCCCAAATTTGGCTTAAATTCGACTAAAAGTCAGGTATGGCGGCCCCACGTCTTCGAAGGGCCGCCAAAGTTCGCAAGTGGATTACTTCAAGGCAGTCCAGCTGTCCTGAATGGCTGTGGTTGCGTCTTCGGCGGATGCACCACCGACGAAATCAACCATGCCTGTCCAGAACGTGCCCGCACCGATCGCGCCGGGCATCAGGTCAGATGCGTCGAAACGGAAGGTTGTGGCGTTCTGCAGGATTTCGCCCTGACCGCGCAGCGTGTCGTCCATGTATGTCGCAAGGTTCACACCGGTGTGCGGTGTCAGGAACCCTGTCTGCGCCATCATGATCTCGTGTGCGATTGGCGTCTGAAGGAACTTCATGAATTCCATCGTTGCGTCGTTCGCATCCGTAACAGCCATCAACGTACCACCGCCCAAAACAGGATTGCCGAGGTCTTTGCCAGCAAAGGATGGGAAGTAGAAGAAGTCAGCATCTGTGCCAAGCTCTGTGCCTTCTGGGAAGAACGCTGGCGCAAACGATGCCTGACGGTGCATGTAGCACTGCGCAGGGCTCGAGAACATACCACCGGGGCTGTCGCGGAAATCAGTCGTACCGACAGCACCTGCACCACCGGCAACCATGTCGTCATTCTTGGCGAACATGCCGAATGTTTCGAACGCTTCGATCACCTCAGGAGAGTTGAACGGCAGCTCGTTTGTGACCCACGCATCATATGTCTCGGGTGACTGCGTGCGCAGCATGATATCTTCGACCCAGTCCGTGCCGACCCAGCCTGTTGCCGCGCCAGACCCCATACCGATGCACCACGGTGTTTCGCCGTCTGCGATGATCTGCTCGGACAATGCGATCAGGTCTTCCATTGTTTCTGGCACATCGTAACCAGCATCCTCGAAGTTCTCAGGCACATACCAAACAAGCGATTTGACGTTCACGTTGAAGAAGAAGCCGTAGAATTCGTCATTGCCGTCTGCGTTGGCATATGTGCCCAGATCAACCCAGGATGAACCCGCTGCATAGTTGTCGCCAACCCATGCTGCCGCGTCGTCACCCAGTGGTGTCAAAAGACCTTGGGAGGCGAGGTTCGCCGCCAGACCGGGCTGTGGGAACACCGCAATGTTGGGTGGTGAACCTGCTTCGGCGTCAATCACGATCTGCTGCTCAAAGCCGTCAGATCCTGTGTATGTCGCATCCGCGCCTGTGGCTTCTTCGAAATAGGCCAGCATGGATGTGAAAATTTCTGCTTCAGGGCTCAACCATGGGCCGAACACTGTTACGGTCTGACCGCTCAGGTCAGGGGCGCCAGCCGCATAGGCGTCATACGAATCCCAGCTGAACTCGCCCTCGCCCGGTGCGAATGGCAGGTGGCCGTCAGCCTGCGCCATGCCAGCGCTCAACGCGGCTGCAGCAACACCAATATATAGTGATTTCTTCATTTTAGTCCTCCCAGACGGGACGAATCTACGCCCCCAAGTTTGCAGTTCTTTACCTCGCGCTCCTCTACCAAAGCGCTTTGGATAACTGCACAATGCTGTAAACCCCGACCAGAGTCAATGCACACCCTTGCCCCACGAAATGCTGCACCTGCACAGTAAAATAAAAGCTTTTGGCTTGATTTCTGCCAGCCAACGCGCCAATTATCTCCAAACACAAAATCCAAAGCGGTTTGAAAGTCGAAATGAACCTGAAAGAACTCTCTCGGATATTGGGCCTGTCCCAAACGACCGTCAGCCGCGCGCTGAACGGCTATCCAGAGGTGAACGAAGCCACCCGCGAAAAGGTTCTCGCGGCTGCCGCAAAACATCATTACAGCCCCAACACCCGTGCAAAGGGCCTCGCGACGGGGCGTGCAAATGCCATCGGCCACGTGATCCCGACAGCCAACCGGCACGAAATGGTGAATCCGATCTTTGGTGATTTCATCGCTGGTGCGGGCGAAGTGTATTCACAGCAAGACTTTGAAATGGTGCTGTCAATTGTCGAAGACAGCAAAGAAGAACAGGTCTACCAGAACTACAAGACCCGCGGCACAGTAGACGGCGTGGTATTGCACGGCCCCAAAATGAACGACACGCGCATCGCCATGTTGCAAGACATCGGCCTGCCCTTTGTCGTGCACGGCCGCGCATCCGGCATCACCGCCGATTACAGCTGGCTGGACGTCAACAACACCAGCGCCTTTCACCGCGCAACAGAATTCCTGACCGATCTGGGTCATCGCCGCATCGGGTTGATCAATGGCCTCGAAACCATGGATTTCGCCCACCGACGCCGCCGCGGCTACGAGGCAGGGTTGGCGGCCATCGGCATCCCCATTGATCCATCCCTGATGCGGCAGGACGAAATGACCGAAAGTTTCGGATATACATCGGCGGGCGACATGCTCGATATGGCCAACCCGCCCACGGCATTTCTTGTGTCCTCGATTATCTCTGCGCTCGGTGTGCGGCGCGCCTTGCAGGATCGCGGGCTGCAAATGGGGCGCGATGTGTCCATCGTCACCCATGATGACACGCTCAGCTATCTGGCCAACGGCGCGGATGTGCCCATTTTCACCGCCACCCGGTCCTCGGTGCGCGATGCGGGCCTTATCGTGTCACAAATGCTGATCGCGCAGATCAACGGCGACACGACAGGCCATCAACACAAACTCCTCGAAGCAGAATTGATGGTCGGGCGCTCCACCGGCCCTGCCCCCGCTTCTGCCAAAATGGCCTGACCTAAGGACGACCATGAATTTCACCCGCTCAGACTTTCCCGACGGTTTCTTGTTCGGGACCGCAACATCTGCCTATCAGATCGAAGGCCACAGCTTTGGCGGCGCAGGATCGACCCATTGGGACACCTTCGCCGCAACCCCGGGCAACGTGGTGCGCGCCGAACACGGCCAAATCGCCTGTGATCACTACCACCGCTGGGAAGAAGACCTCGACCTGATCAAAAACGCAGGCTTTGACGCCTACCGCTTTTCCACATCTTGGGCGCGGGTCATGCCCGATGGCGTCACCCCCAACCCCGAAGGCCTCGATTTTTATGACCGGCTGACAGACGGCATGTTGGACCGTGGCCTGAAACCCTGCGCGACGTTGTACCACTGGGAAATGCCGTCCGCCTTGGCAGATCGTGGCGGCTGGACAAACCCGGACGTCGCAAAATGGTTCGGCGATTTCACCCATTGCATCATGGACCGCATCGGTGACCGGATGCATTCCGTCGCCCCGATCAATGAACCATGGTGCGTCGGCTGGCTGTCCCATTTCCTTGGTGCCCACGCGCCCGGACTGCGCGACATCCGCGCAACGGCCCGCGCCATGCACCATATCCTTCTGGCCCACGGCACCGCCATCCAGACCATGCGCGCCCTTGGCATGTCCAACTTGGGCGGTGTCTTTAACTTCGAATGGTCCATGCCCGCCGATGACAGCACAGCCGCAAAAGCCGCCGCAGATTTATATGACGGCTATTACAACCGCTTCTTTATCGATGGCGTGTTCAAAGGCCGCTACCCTGATGCCGTGCTGGATGGGTTTGGGCAGCACCTCCCCTCCGGTTGGGAAAATGACTTCGCCACAATTCAATCACCGCTCGATTGGGTCGGCCTGAACTATTACACCCGCAAACTCATGGCCCCGACAAGCGGCGCATGGCCCGCCCACGCAGAAGCCGAAGGCCCGCTGCCCAAAACCCAAATGGGTTGGGAAATCTACCCGGACGGGTTGTACGAATTCCTCATGCGGACGAAAAACGAATACACAGGTGATTTGACGCTGTTTATCACCGAAAATGGAATGGCAAACGCAGACGTCTTGGCCAACGGCGCGGTCGATGACCCTGAACGCATCGCTTTTCTGAACGCGCATTTTGAGGCCGTCCGCCGCGCCATCGCCGACGGTGCCCCCGTTGACGGCTTTTTCGTTTGGTCCCTGATGGACAATTACGAATGGGCGCTGGGGTATGAAAAACGCTTTGGGTTGGTCCACGTCGATTTCGATACCTTGCAGCGCACACCCAAAGCCTCGTATCACGCGCTCAAATCCGCATTGACCCCGCGTCCATGAACAGAAAGAAATCCATGACCCATCCCGCAAACACGCTGTCCCTCGTTGCTGATATTGGCGGAACCAACACGCGCTGTGCTTTGGCGGATGGAACAACGGTCCTGCCCGACACGGTGCGCCGATATGCCAACACCGACTATTCAGGCCTAGAGGCCGTTTTGCGTCAGTACCTCAGCGATGAAGGCGATGTGGATCCGGCGGCTGCGTGCATTGCAGTGGCAGGCCCTGTGCGCGACGGGCGCGCCACCATGACCAATCTGGATTGGGCCATTGATTGTGACACGCTGGCACGCGCCACCAACGCCGAAACCGTCGCGATTTTGAATGATTTACAGGCTCAGGGCCACGCGCTGAGCTCACTCGAATCCACCTCCCTGCGGACAATCATCTCCGGTCCAACCGACGCCCCCGCAGCGGACGCCGTGCGCCTGGTGGTTGGTGTCGGCACGGGATTTAACGCAGCCCCTGTGTTTGAAACAGCCTCCGGTGAATTCGTCCCCCCCTCCGAAAGCGGGCACGCAAACCTTCCGATCCGGACAGAACAGGAGCTGCGACTTTGTAAATTCGTCTCAACGGCGCACGGATTTCCCGCGGTCGAAGACGTCTTGTCAGGCCGTGGCCTTGAAAGGGTCTATGCGTTTTTGGGTCAGGAAGCAGGTGATCCTAGGGCCGTTGCCGCCAAAGACATCATGGCCGCCTGCGCCAAAGGGGATGATCCCCGCGCATCCGAGGCAGCCGCCTTGTTTAGCCATATCCTCGGAACGGTTTGCGGTAATCTTTCGCTCATTCAGCTGCCCTTCGGGGGGGTCTACCTTGTGGGGGGCGTCGCACGGGCACTGGCACCGTACCTCACCCAATTCGGGTTTGCTGACGCGTTTCGCGACAAAGGGCGTTTTGCCGGATTTATGGCCAATTTTTCAGTTTCCGTTGTCGAAGATGACTACGCGGCCCTGATCGGATCTGCCTCACACATCGAAGCCCTTAAATCCAACTAGTGAAGCTGGCTATGGACGGTCTTCGTTAACTCGTTGAGCGAAAAAGGCTTGGGGAGGAAGACGGAATTCGGAATGCTTTTCTGGTCTTCCCCGAAAGCTTCTTCCGCATAGCCTGACACGAACACAACCTTCGTTTCGGGACGGGTTTGGAGCGCTTCCCGCACCCATGTCGGCCCGTCCTTGCCCGGCATAATGACGTCGGTCAGAAACAAATCCACCTCAAGATCCGGATCGGCCAACATCGCCAATGCGGCTTCTGCACAATCCGCTTCCAGCACTGTGAACCCCCGCAATCTCAGGGCGCGGGACGCGAATGCACGAACCGGCGCTTCGTCTTCCACCAAAAGAACAACCCCGTCACCCGAAACCGGAACAACTGGATCAATCACTTCCTTCACGTCCGAAATTTCAATCGGTGCATCATGGCTCGGGATTAGAATGCTAAAGGTCGTACCGACCCCGATCGTTGAATCGACAAAGATATATCCGCCCGTCTGCTTGATAATTCCGTAGGCCGTCGAAAGGCCCAAACCGGTGCCCTCGCCAGTTTTTTTCGACGTCCAGAAAGGTTCAAAAATCTTGCCGCGTTTGTCTTCGGGGATACCTGTGCCCGTGTCATGAACCCGCAAAACGACGTAGCTTCCCGGTGGTACTGTGACGCGGTCGCGCATCAAACCCTCTGACAGAACCGTATTCTCCGTTTCAATCCGGATACTGCCGCCATCGGGCATCGCATCACGGGCATTCACGACCAAATTCATCAAAACCTGCTCAAGCTGGCGTTTGTCTGCGCGAATGGGGCTTAGTCCGGGGTCATGATCCAGCGTCAGCGTGACCCTTTCACCCACCAAACGATTAAGAAGATGGGTGCTGTCTGACAACGTATTGCGCAAATCCAACACTTCGGGCTGGAGGTTTTGCTTACGCGAATAGGCCAACAATTGCCCGACAAGCGCTGCCGCTCTGTTCGCATTCTGATGGATCTGGACAAGATCGGCATAATCGCCGTCACCTTGATCATGGCGCAGCAATAACAGATCGCAGTGGCCCGATATGGCGGTCAGAAGATTGTTGAAATCATGCGCAACACCGCCAGCCAATTGCCCGATCGCCTGCATTTTCTGGCTTTGAACAAACTGGCGTTGAAGGTTCCTGAATTCGGTTACATCATTCAAAACCGCAATGACATGTGGGGTTGCCGCGTCACCAGCGGGGTTAAGTGACACTTGCAAGAATGTCTCTTTCGCCTCACTGACGGATTCCAGAAATTGCGGGGTCGAAACACCCTTGCCTTCAACAGTCTCAGCCAACCAATCCGCCAAAGGACGTCCCAACCCCTTAAGAAGGTCGCTGATCCGCGTCCCTTGCTCAATCTTATGGTCAAGCAACGTGCGCGCCTCATGGTTTGAGGCCAAAATCTCACCCGTCACCGCCACTTTCAGCAATGGCACCGGAAGTTCCTCAATCGCGTCCCAATCCGTGGCCGTCACCGTCCCTTCCGCGAGGCTATCCCCCGGCAGCAAATAGATTTCGCGCCGCCCACCATGGCTCGGTACTTCTGCGACGAGGCTATCGACCTCACCAGACTCGCAAAGCACTTTATGGACCTGCCCCGATACAATCGGCAGTTCTGCAAATACGCCGCTCAGGTTTTTCGCCCGCCCCCCGAGGAGCCGGCGAAACGCCTCATTCATATAAAGTACAGTTCCCGTCGGACCCGCAGTCAACATCGGCAGGCTTAGCGCATCAGCCGCGCGCGCACCGCCACCCCGATCAGACAAATCCTCAAGCCGCCAAAGATAGGTCACGTCGTCAACGGCATTCACAGACAGGCGAACATGGCCCTTGCGTGTGACGATATCTTCACGCGCACTGCCAAGGGCCTGTGCCTTGCTTTGAAGGCGGTACAAGACCGCGCCGGGGTTGGCGAACAGCTCAGTGAATGCCCGCCCGAGGGATTCAACGCCTCTGTCACGAAACCGATCACTCGCCGCTTCGTTCCGGAATTCGATCCGGCCCTCATAATCCGCCAGAAAACACGGAGAGGCATCATTATCGACTAAAGAAATAAGGGCCTGCGTCGCGAAATTCTGTTTGCGGACCTGCGCGATCTTATATAGCGCGGCAACCAGCGCAAACACCACTAAAGCCGTTCCAAACGCCAAGGCGGACAATTTCAACGTCTGATCGGCAAGAAAAAAGGACCCCAAAATGGCACCGCCACCCGGTATTGCCACCACTGCCAAAGGCAAAGATCGCCGAGATCGACCGTGCGGCGCCATAGACGGTCGAGGATCCCCGCCCAATGTTATCTGGTCGATCTGGTCTGTCACGCCCGCCTCTTTCGCTTTTGATTCGCTGGCGACAGTGAACTTCATAAACCTTAACCGGCGCTTAAATTCGCCTGTTTACACTAAGGAAGACCACCCAAAACGCAACCTCAGGTTGCTGTTAACGGCGTTTCATCACGCAAAGGTAAAAACCATCGCCGCGTGCATGCGGCATTGTCAGGTGTGATGACACCAGATCAAAGGATGAACTACGTTCTATAAACAATTGAACTCGTTCGTTGTTTTCGACCTCAAACACAGAACATGTCGCGTAGGCCAACGTGCCGCCAGCCCGCACAAGATCAACCGCAGACCCCAACACGTCATCCTGCATCGTGGTTAATTCGATCAGCCGTTCAGGCGTTAACGCCCATTTGGCAGCGGGCGTGCGCCGCCATGTGCCGCTCCCCGAACAGGGCGCATCACACAGGACCAAATCAAACGGGTCGCAGGACGCCAGCTGATCGGTCGTGACAGTGGCAATTTCAACACCTGCGCGCTCGGCCCGCGGCGCAAGGTCAACCATACGTCCTGGGTCGATATCATGGGCCGTCACGTCTGCCCCAAACGCGGCCATGGCAAGGGCCTTGCCACCACCCCCGGCGCAAAGGTCCAACACGCGCAGTCCGGCAGTCACTTTCAATGCTTCAATCGCCGCTTGCGACGACGTGTCCTGCAATTCAACAAGCCCGCCCGCATAGGCACGCGATTGCGCAACCCTTCGTTCGTTTTCAATAACATGCAAGGCAGAGCTCACGTTGGCGACAGGCTCTGTCTTGATGCCGTCTTCGGCCAAAATCTCAGCAGCCTTTTCACGCGTCACCTTGCGCAGATTGACACGCAGGAACACCCCCGCACGCGATTGAAGCGCCGTCAAAGCGGCATCCGCGTCCTCACCCAAAGACCCGTCAAAATGCGGCAACAACCATTCCGGTACATCAAGGCGTACGTCGCGCGGGGCATCTTCAATTGCGCGGCCAATTTCATCGGCGTCGCGGGGGCGTGGCGCGTGGCCTTCGCCATTGAACATGGCATCCTGCGACCCATCCGCCTGCGTCGCACCCAGCATGATCCCGCGCCCGGTGGCCGCACCACCACGCCACGCAAACGACGCGCGGCACCGCAAGGCGGAAAACACATGATCACGGATCGCGGCGCGATCCTTAGAACCCGCAAACCGATGCCCACGCCCCCAGCCTGTTAACGCTTTTTCAGGGCTGGCCCCGTCAAGGATCACATCCAGAATTTCAATCGCCGCAGCAATGCGCGCGCCCGGCGTCACCCTACATCACCCTGTAATTCGGGCTTTCGCGGGTGATCTGCACGTCGTGTACATGGCTTTCTTTCAGGCCCGCGCCAGTGATCTTAACGAATTTACAATTCTTGCGCATTTGCGCGACCGTGGCGCACCCCGTATATCCCATGGCCGCGCGCAAACCGCCAACCATCTGGTGCACAACTGCCGCCGCCGACCCCTTATAGGCAACCTGCCCTTCGATGCCTTCGGGCACCAATTTGTCAGACGCTGCATCTTTCTGGAAATAACGGTCGGCAGACCCGCTGGCCATCGCCCCCAGCGATCCCATACCACGGTAGCTTTTGAAGCTACGGCCTTGATACAAAATGACTTCTCCGGGGGATTCATCCGTACCCGCGATCATCGATCCGACCATGGCGCAAGACGCGCCCGCTGCAATCGCCTTCGCAAAATCACCGGAAAACTTGATGCCACCATCCGCAATCACAGGCACATCGCCAGCCGCGTCGGCACAATCTGCAATCGCTGTCAGCTGGGGCACACCAACGCCAGCAACCATGCGCGTGGTGCAAATGGAACCGGGGCCAATCCCGACCTTTACAGCATCCGCGCCCGCGCCAATCAGCGCTTTCGTGGCCTCGCCCGTGGCAACATTGCCCGCAATAATCTGGACGTCGCTGGACAGCTTTTTCGCACGCGCAACCGCTGCAATCACACCCTCCGAATGGCCATGCGCCGTATCGATCACAACGATATCAACGCCCGCATCAATCAGCGCCTCTGTGCGCTCAAACCCTGCATCGCCCACGGACGTGGCGGCGGCCACACGCAACCGGCCAAGATCATCCTTGCACGCAGTCGGGTTCAAAACGGCCTGTTCGGTGTCCTTCAACGTCAAAAGACCCGTCAAAACGCCCTTCCCGTCTGTCACCAGCAGCTTTTCGATGCGGCGCGATTTCATCAGCGAAATCGCCTCGTCGCGGTCCGCAGGTTCGCGCAACACCGCAAGGTCTTCCATGGTCATCATGGTCGATACCGGTTGGTCCTCGGATGTGGCAAAGCGCATGTCGCGATTGGTCACGATGCCCATAACACGGCCCGCGTCATCCACCACCGGAAATCCGGTAAAGTTGTATCGTTCAATCAATGCCTTTGCGTCGGCCAATGTCTGATCTGGCCGCAGGGTCACAGGGTTATAGACAATTCCGCTTTCAAACCGCTTCACGCGGCGCACTTCGCGGGCTTGTTCTTCAACGCTCAGGTTTTTGTGGATCACGCCCATGCCACCGGCCTGCGCCATGGCAATCGCCATGCGCGCCTCTGTGACCGTGTCCATGGCAGAACTGAGCAACGGGATGTTCAGATCAATCAACCGCGTCACCTTGGTGCGCGTATCGGCTGTGCTGGGCAGGACGCTGGACGCACCCGGAACCAGTAGAACATCATCAAATGTGAGGGCCTCGCGAATCTCCATGTGCATCTCCTGAAGCATGGTCTCGTTTGGCATGGTCCTTTCGCATGGATACGGCGTGGGGGAAAGGCTGAATTGGGCAAATCAAACCCGCCTCATGACGCACATGAACATTAAGAGGACGGAATGCGGATGTATCGCCCCCGCAGGGCAGGTATCATCGCGTGACATAACAAGGCTTTGCGCATGACAACCGATCCCCTCGTCGTTTTCACTCCCTCCGGCAAACGCGGACATTTTCCCACCGGCACACCCATCCTGACTGCCGCGCGCCAGCTTGGCGTTGATCTGGATTCTGTCTGCGGCGGGCGCGGCATTTGTTCCAAATGTCAGATCACCCCCGGCTATGGCGAGTTTTCCAAACACGGCGTCACCGCCAAAGACGGCGCGCTGTCAGACTGGAACTCGGTTGAACAACGTTACAAAGACAAACGCGGGTTGATCGACGGGCGCCGTCTTGGCTGTCAGGCCACCGTGCAGGGCGACATCGTCATCGATGTGCCCCCCGAATCCCAAGTCCACCGCCAGGTTGTCCGCAAAGCCGCAAGTGCGCGCGAAATGATCATGGACCCCGCCGTGCGCCCCTACTACGTCGAAGTGGCCGAACCGGACATGCACACGCCCACTGGCGATCTGGAACGACTGGCCCAAGCCCTCAAGGATCAATGGGGCATCGAAGAGGTCGAGGCCGGTATTTCCGTCCTGCGCCGCCTGCAACCGATGCTGCGCAAAGGCAAATGGACAGCCACCGTGGTTCTCCACAAAGGCCACCAGGACAAAGCCCACCGCATCCTCGGCATCGCGCCGGGCTATTTTGACCGCCCGCTCTATGGCCTTGCGATTGATCTTGGCTCAACCACCATCGCCGCCCACCTGACGGATCTGCGCACCGGCGAAGTCGCGGCCTCCTCTGGCATCATGAACCCACAAATCCGCTTCGGCGAAGATTTGATGAGCCGCGTCTCCTATTCCATGATGAACCCCGGCGGCGACGTGGAAATGACAACCGCCGTGCGCACGGCCCTTAACGCGCTGATCGGCACGCTCAAGGCTGAATCCGGCGTCAAACCACAACAGATCATGGAGGCCGTGTTCGTGTGCAATCCCGTGATGCACCACCTGCTGCTCGGGATCGATCCGGTCGAACTCGGCCAAGCGCCCTTTGCGCTCGCCACCTCCGGTTCTCTGTCGCTGCACGCCGCAGACATCGAACTGGACACCATCAACGAAGCCGCGCGCATTTTCATCCTACCTTGCATCGCGGGCCACGTGGGCGCAGATGCGGCGGCCGTCGCCCTGTCAGAAGCACCGAACGAACAAGACGAACTTACCCTTGTGGTGGACGTGGGCACCAACGCTGAAATTCTGCTGGGCAACAAAACCCAAGTGCTGGCCTGTTCGTCCCCCACAGGCCCCGCCTTTGAAGGCGCGCAAATTTCAAGCGGCCAGCGCGCCGCCCCCGGTGCCATCGAACGCATCGAAATTGATCCCGTCACCAAAGAACCGCGCTTTCAGGTCATCGGGATGGGCCTGTGGTCGAATGAGCCCGGGTTTGAGGCTGCGATTGCCGCCACCGGCGTCACGGGCATCTGCGGGTCCGGCATCATCGAAGCAGTCGCAGAAATGCGCATGGCTGGATTGCTCGATTCCAAGGGGCTGATCGGATCGCCCGAACAAACCGGAACACCGCGCTGCATCCTCGAAGGGCGCACGCATTCTTATGTCATCTATGACGGCACCGCCGATGGCGGCCCGCTGATCACTGTGACCCAAACGGACATCCGTGCGATCCAACTGGCGAAATCCGCCCTTTATGCAGGCGCGCGATTGTTGATGGACGAAATGGGCACCGATACCGTGGACCGTGTGGTTCTGGCGGGGGCGTTCGGCGCGCATATCTCACCCAAACACGCGATGGTTTTGGGCATGATACCTGACGTGCCGCTTGATAAGGTAACATCGGCTGGCAACGCGGCTGGTACGGGCGCACGCATGGCGCTGTGCAGCGTCGCCGCGCGCACATCCATCGAAAAGACCGTGCGCGACATCACGAAGGTCGAAACCGCGATTGAACCGAAATTTCAGGAACACTTCGTCAATGCCAACGCGATCCCCCATGCCACCGATCCGTTCACGATTTTGCGCAGCAACACGCCGCTGCCCGACGCGCTGTTTAACACCCAAGGCAGTGATGATGGCGGTGGTCGGCGCAGACGTCGCCGCGCCTGACCGCCCAGACGTTTAGCCATACCAGAACCATACCGGACCCATACCCGACCCATACGCGGATTTTGCGCCATTTTGGATCGGCTAACCGATTGACGCCGCGCCCCCTCGCGCGTATTTCAATGCCATCGCGGGTATGGTGAAAAGGTATCACGAAAGCTTCCCAAGCTTCAGTTACGAGTTCGATTCTCGTTACCCGCTCCACCTCATTTTGATCGCCGGAGTATTCACATGACCAACATCACACGCATCGATTCCGGCCCTCGTATGTCTCAGGCCGTCATCGTCAACGGCATCGCCCACCTCGCCGGACAAGTCGGCGCAGAAGGCGGCACCGTCACTGAACAAACACAGGCCATTCTGGATCAGATCGACGTGCTTTTGGCCAAAGCCGGCACCGACAAGACCAAGCTGATCACAGCCCAAATCTGGTGCGCCAACATGGCCACGGATTTCGCTGATATGAACGCCGTATGGGACGCATGGGTTGCCCCCGGTTGCGCGCCCGCCCGCTGGACTGGTGAAGCCGTCTTGGCCACCCCCGGCTTCAAGGTTGAAATCATCGTCACCGCCGCGCTGTGACCCCCTACATCACACCCCTCGGGCCGGATCACTTGCGCGCCGCAGGCATTCCGGCACCGTGGGCATTCGGCCACCGCGACCGCGTGCGGTTCGGCGAACTCGACGCGCTGAACCACGTCAACAACGTCGTCTATCTGCGCTGGTATGAAACCCTGCGCGTGATCTACATGGAAGACTACGGTGTCTATGAAACTGCAGGGCCAGACCCGAAATTTGTCGTGAAAACAATAGGTTTGGACTATAACGCCGAAGTGCAGCGCGGCGCAGATTACATCAACGTCGCGCGCACGGTGGCCATGCGTAACACTAGTTTTTCGATGGAATACGCGACGTTCGTGAACGGTCAGATCACGACCACAGGCACCGCTGTTGTCGTGTTGTTGAACCAAGACAACACCAAACGGCCCCTGCCCGACGCCATGCGCAATCTGTTCATCAACCGCGACGGCGCTGTACAGGTCTAGACACCGTGACTGCGTAAAAAGTCCACCAATCCGGACGTCGATCCATCCTTGCCGGACGCATCGGCGCCTTCGATGATCGGCTGCAACGCCGTGGCCAATTCCTTGCCCAATTCCACGCCCCACTGGTCATAAGAATTGAGGCCAAGAACAACGCCTTCGACAAAAACGCGATGTTCATACAGTGCGATAATCTGGCCCAGCATATGCGGGTCCAATTTCGGATAGGCAATCGTGACAGACGGGCGGTTTCCGGGGAAAACACGGTGCTTTGCCTGACGCTCAAGCTCGGCACCGTCGAATTTATCCGCAACCTTGCCCCGCGCCTCATCCAGATCACGCCCCTTCATCAAGGCCTCTGATTGGGCCAGACAATTGGCCACCAAAAGCTGATGTTGGTGATGGAGATCATCATCATGGCCACGCGCCGCGACCAGAAATTCGCACGGGATGACCCGTGTGCCTTGGTGGATAAGCTGATAAAACGCATGCTGCCCGTTCGTGCCCGGCTCCCCCCAAACAACGGGGCCGGAATTCACGGCCAAATCTTCGCCGTCCATGCTCACGCCCTTGCCGTTGCTCTCCATCTCAAGCTGTTGAAGATAGGCCGGTAAGCGACTGAGATTGTTGTCATAAGGCAGCACAGCCCGCGTCGCGTGGCCACAAATCTGATTGTGCCAAATACCAACCAAAGCCAGTAACGCCGGAAGGTTCTCATGCCACGCAGCGGCCTGAAAATGGCGGTCCATATCCTGCGCGCCGCGCAAAAACGCCCGAAACGCATCCGGCCCGATGGCGATCATCATCGACAGGCCAATCGGCCCCCACATGGAATAACGCCCCCCGACCCAGTCTTCAAAACCGAATACGCGATCAGGCGCGATGCCGAAATCTGCGGTGCCCTGTTCGGACGTTGAAAGGGCTGCAAACTGCGCTGCCGGATCAGCCACACTTTGGCCCATCCACGCTTTTGCAGTGCGTGCGTTTGTCATCGTTTCAATGGTGGTAAATGTCTTGGATGCAACAATCACCAACGTCGTTTCGGGATCACACCCGCGCAAAACGCCCGCAATATCGGCGGGGTCTACGTTGGACACAAAGTGGCAGCGCGGCCCGTCATGATAGGGCGCAAGCGCCAGAACACCCATTGCAGGGCCAAGGTCAGATCCGCCGATCCCGATGTTCACAACATCCGTAATCTTGCCACCCTGCCCCTGAAACGCACCAGAGCGCACCGCAGCCGCGAAATCATCCATGCGCTCCAGCGTCGCTAAGACGTCAGGCATAACATCCACACCGTCCACAATAACCGGATCACCATCAAGATTGCGCAACGCCGTGTGCAGCACCGCGCGCCCTTCGGTTTCGTTTATCTTTTGCCCCGCAAACATAGCATCGCGTTTGGCGCCAACCCCGGCCTGATCCAACAAAGCAAACAAGGCTTTACGCCCCTCGCTGTCGATGTTCGTCTTCGCATAGTCAAACTGCAAATCACCAAGATTGGCCGAAAAGTCAGCCGCACGATCGGCATCGACCATGGTTTCAAACCGGCGGTCTTTTACTGTTTCATAGTGCGCGCGCAGATCATTCCACATGGCTTATTTCTCCGCCCAATGAACAATTGAACCGGCCAGCACGGCGGCAATGGGTGCGTCTTTGGGCGACAAGGATTTCGCCCGTTCTAACGCTTCGCGCTTTTGCGAACCGGTGATCACGATATGACGCGACATCGCGCCCTTCAACGCCGTGGCCGACAATGACAATCGCGGTTCCAACCCGTCCGGCGGCTGTACGGCGACAAGCGGGTACGGTGTGGTCAATGCGGTTTCAAGCTCATCCGAATTCGGGAAAATGCTGGCTGTGTGCATGTCCGCGCCCATGCCCAAAAGCATGACAGAGATCGGCAAATGCGGTTCAACCAGCTTTGACAGCTGCGCCACGTCCGCACCGGGAACGTCGGCAGACGGCAGGTAGGACACGTAATTTGCGGCCGATGCGGCATCAACCAAAAGACGTTCTTTCACCAACCGCGTGTTTGATCTGTCGTGGTCTTGCGGCACCAGCCTCTCGTCTGTCAACATGACGTGAACGCGCGCCCAATCAATACGTTTGGCACCACACAGAACATCAAATATCGGACCAGGCGTTGTGCCACCAGGCACGGCAAAGGACACGTGGTCATGGCCCAACAAATGCTGTTCCAACTCACCCGCAAGGGTGTTGCCGAGGTCCATCATCATCATTTCGACGTCAGGATATTCGATCAGTTCCATGGGCGTTACTCCTTAATTTCACGCCAGCGGCGCTCTTCTCTGTGCATCAAAGCCATGGCGTCCTCGGGTCCGCCTGACCCTTGATCGTATAGCTTTGGCACGTCGTTCCGCGCCTTCCAGCCTTCGATGATCGGGTCGGTCCAGGCCCAAGCGGCCTCAACCTCGTCGCCGCGCATGAACAACGTCTGATTGCCACGGATCACGTCCATAATCAGGCGTTCATAGGCGTCCGTATCATCCGCGTCAGGGCCAAGCGCTTCGGCAAAGGTCATATCCAGCGGCACATCAATCAGGCGCATCCCACCGGGCCCCGGTTCCTTGATTGTTACCTGCAACTGCATCCCCTCATTGGGTTGCAACTGGATCGCCAGAATATTGCGGTGCCGCTTTTCATCACCGGGAAAGATCGAATGCCCGATGTCCTTGAACACCACCGCGATCTCGGAGGTGCGCGCCTTCAGCTTCTTGCCCGTGCGCAGATAGAACGGCACACCGGCCCACCGCCAATTGGCGATTTCACAGCGCAGTGCGATAAAGCTTTCGGTGAACGATTTGGGGTTCTCGGCATCCTCACGGTAGCTCGGTTCATCCCCGTTCACATCATATTGACCGCGCACGATGTGGTGCGGATCAATGGGTTGTAACGCACGGATAACTTTCAACTTTTCGTCGCGCACGGCATCCGCATCAAACTGCGATGGGGCCTCCATTGCGATCAGGCACAATAGCTGCATCAGGTGATTTTGCACCATGTCCCGCATCGCGCCTGATTTGTCGTAATAGGCCCCGCGCCCACCGACACCGACCGTTTCAGCAACCGTGATCTGGATGTGATCAACGTAGTGATTGTTCCACAGCGGTTCAAATAGCATATTGCCAAACCGCACGGCCATCAGGTTTTGGACCGTTTCTTTGCCCAAGTAGTGGTCAATCCGGTAAATCTGCGTTTCGTCGAAATGCTCGGCCAGCGTATCGTTCAATTCCTGCGCTGACACGAGGTCCCGCCCGAACGGTTTTTCAACGACGACGCGGCTGTCATTGTCCGCAATCTTGAAGGTGTGCAGACGTTCGGCCAGATCGCCGAACAGGCTTGGCGCGACTGAGAAATAAAAGGCATTCACGACCTTAAAGCGGATCAGCTCATGCAGTTCTTTCCAACCCGCTTCGCCCTTTGCGTCGACGCGCAGATAATGAAGTTGCGCGATAAAATCATTCAGACGGCCCGTTTCGGATTTCTCGGCCCCGCCAAATTCGGAGATCGCATCGCGGATCATCTGGCGGTAGCCATCGCTGTCTATGTCTGACCGCGCGGCACCGATAATCCGCGATCCGGCGGGCATTTGCCCTGACAGAAACCTGCGGAACAATCCGGGAAGGATTTTGCGGCGGGCCAGATCACCCGTGCCCCCAAAAATCACCAGATCAAACTCTTCGACTGGAATCACGCGCGAGACCATATGGACCTCCGAAAAAATGAGTTAGCGCTAACGCCGCCTACTTAGCCCTCCCAGATGGGCAAGTCTAGCGCGAAGCCCACCACGTCGACGGTTTCATCCGATCCGGTTTGTGGCGCACGGCCCACCATTGCGCCAACTTGCGAAACCGCGACGTCGCGATGCGATACCACAAAGTGCCTTTGCTGTGATGGTTGAACGGGCACACCCGCATGCAAATCGCGCAATCCGTCTTTATTTTGGCCCAATACCCAAAGCATGCCTCGCAGTTGGCGGACCATTTTTTAACGCCCTTCAGGGTCGACGGGCTGTCTGATCCGACCTTTGGGCCATCTTTCGGCAAGGCCTTTGGTGGGCAGGCATCAGCGCAAATTGTGCAATCTTGGCAATAGGTTGTCAGGCCAAGCTTGTGTATCACATCAATATCCAGCGGCATATCCGTGAAGATTTTCGAAAATCGCACACGCGGGCCAAATTCGGGCGTTAGAACCATCTGGTTGCGCCCGTATTCACCCAAACCCGCCTTGATCGCATAGGGAATGACCAAAGCCGTGTCGTTCATCGATGCAATCGCTTGAAACCCGAGGTTTCGGATATATGCGGCCAGTTGCATCACAATCGCCGCTTCGTGCGAATATTCCCGCCCCGCGGCCGCCCCCGCCAGCGCCGAAGGGTACGTATCCACCAGTGTTTTATCCATCTCATGGCCCATCACGATCACATGGGTCAGCCCGTCCGGCAGATCGTTTGGCACGGGTTTCATTGCCTTGGTGTCGGGGCGGTGGGTGTAATGCCAGCGCGGATCAATATGCGTAATTCCACACAGATCTGCCCCGAAAAACCGCGCCAAGCGTTTGATTTCCTGCGATTCCTTGGCAGCAGTGCCAAGGTCCGCTTTCATCGGCGCGACGGGCGTGTCGTTTTCTATCGCGCCCTGAAACCCCTCGCGCAGGCCTTTGTCTGCGCCGCGGTTTGAAATGATGTCGCTGACCAGCCACGCCGCATTGCGCAGGGCAAAATCGCGTTGGCTGAACCCCTCACCCCGCCTTGGGGCCGCTTCCATGCGGTAGCTGGCAAAAAATCCATCCGTGTGGGGTGATTTGACCGTGTCATCCCACATCGCGCGGGTGAACATATCGTTCATCTGGTCAAAACGGGCGAAGTCATCCGTGATCTCAAACCCTGCCGCGGCATCACTGTCGCACAGATGATCGCGGGTCGTGTTGGCAGGCCATGTCATCGGGTCAACTTACGCTTCAAGCTCGGCATCCCAGTACAGAAAATCCAGCCAACTATCGTGCAAATAGTTCGGCGGGAATTTGCGCCCCATATTCATCAACTGCCCGACGGCAGGTTGGCGCGGCGGTTTTCGCAAAGACATGCCCGACTGCCGCAATGATTTGGACCCTTTGTAAAGGTTGCATCGTGAACAGGCCGCGACGACATTTTCCCACGACGTGATCCCGCCCGCAGCGCGGGGCACCACATGGTCAAACGTCAAATCGCCTGTCGTGCCACAATACTGGCAGGTGAATTCATCGCGCAAAAACAGGTTGAACCGCGTGAACGCAACCTTCTTTTGTGGCTTCACGTAATCCTTCAGCACAACAACGGACGGTATCCGAATTTCCATCGACGGGGATCGCGCAACCTCGTCGTATTCGGCAATTATATCAACACGTTCCAACCATGCCGCTTTGACAGCATCCTGCCAGGGCCACAGCGACAATGGGTAATAAGACAGCGGGCGATAATCCGCGTTCAGCACCAACGCAGGGTGTTGTTTTAGCCCGCCGGGTTGGCGCACAAAATCAGTTCGAAATTCCGCTTCGGACGTTTTGTCGGTTAACACAATCGTTTCCACCCTGCTTGCCGCATCATGGCATCAGAGCGAGAGCCCCGCTCCTGCCGTCCAACTGACTATATCTGGCATCCCAAACCTGACAACCCCCAGATGTAGTTCGCCTCTGACGGCAAGTTTGGGCGTAGAACATGACGTCGGCATGACGATCGCGGCAGCATTCAGGGGCGGCTTTGGCCGTTAGCCAAGCCCCAACCGTTCGCGCATAAACGCCAGCGCGACTGACAATCCGTCTTGCGCGATGCCGTGGCCTGTTCCGTTCTGGATATGGGCATAAACCTCTTTCCAGCCGGCTTCTTGCAACGCTTCAGCGGCTTCGGGCAACGATTGCACCGGCACGACGTCATCTTGATCACCATGGATCAACAGAACGGGCGGCTTGCACACAGCGTCGTCTTTCAGATCCTCGGGGCGCAACAAACGCCCGGAAAATGCAACCAAACCCGCCACGGCATCTTCGCGGCGTGGCAAAACGTGCAGCGCAATCATCGTGCCTTGGCTGAACCCCAGAACCATCACCTGTTCGGGCAGCAAATCCTCGTCCACCATGATCCCGTCGAGATAGGCGTTCAGATCATCCACAGCGCGCGCCATGCCTTCCATGGATTCTTCTTCGCTGGACCCGTCGATCCAAGGGATCGGGAACCACTGAAAGCCCATGGGCGAACCGGCGCAATCTTCGGGCGCGTCGGGCGCGAAAAACGTGGTGTCCGGCAAATGTTCCGCCAACGGATCGGCCAACCCCATAAGGTCAGCACCATTCGCGCCATACCCATGCAGGAACACAACCGCAGACCGCATTTCGCCCGATAGCGCATCGCGCCGCTGTGAATTCAAAGCTCTCGTCATGTTATCCCGTCCCTGTTCTTTGCCACGCGGTAGTACGCCCACAAAAGCCGTGCTGCAACCGACCGCCAAGGCGCCCAATCCTGTGCCATCACCCGAAACGCCTTTTCCTTGGGGCGTTCGGGTAAATCGTACAAAATGCGCGCTGCTTCTTGTAGGGCCAGATCGCCGGGCGCAAAAACATCCGCGCGCCCAAGCGAAAACATCGCGTAAACCTCGGCCGTCCACGGGCCGATACCGGGCACTGCGACAAGTGTCTTGATAACCTGATCGGTGGGTGTGTCGCGCAAAGCGTCAAAATCAATGCCCGCGCTGGCCAGTTCATGGGTATAGCGCGCCTTTTGGCGACTTAGCCCCAACGCGCGCAACTCATCCTGTGTGACCGCAAGACAGGCCTGCGGTGTTACCAATCCCGCGTCTTTCAGGCGTCCGTTAATGGCCGTCGCACTGGCAATGCTGACTTGTTGCCCGACGATGGCCGACAGAAGTTCCGCGAACCCGTCAGGCTTGCGGCGCAAAGGCAATGGCCCCGTCTGCACATAGGCGGCCTTCATGTGCGGGCATATTTCAGACAAGGCGGCCATGCCTTCGTGCACGTCCGAATCTGTGTGAATAATCCGGCCCGTCATTGGGACGCCACCCACAACAAAGCCTCTTGCACCGATGTGACGTGCACGGTGTCGGGCAATTTCGGGCGATCCAGCAGCAACACTGGCAGACCCAACGCGCGCGCGGCGTCCAGTTTCGCCCGCCCGCCCTTGCCGCCTGCATTCTTCACCACCAAATGCGTCACACCGAGCGCTTTGAACAGCGCCTCCTCGCTGGATTGCCTGAACGGAGGCCGCCCGATCACAAACTCCCCGCCCTCAAACGGGAAGGGTTCTGTCGGCGGGTCAATCATACGCGCCAGCACCCGCCGCCCCTCAAGGTTGGCGTAGTCCGGCAAGGTCTGACGCCCCGTCGCCAAAAACACGGTCGCGGTATCCGGGATATGACGCGCCGTGTCTTGTGGTGTGGCGATTGATGTCCAATTGTCCCCTGTTTCAGCCTCCCACTTTGGCCGAACGACGAGCGCGTAAGGCAGGCCAAGGTCCGCACAGACCCGCGCACTGCGGTTGGTAATATGGTGGGCGAACGGATGGGTGGCATCCAGAACGGCGGTGATTTTGTTTTCTGCCAAATAGGTTCGAAAACCATCTTCGCCGCCGAACCCACCAATGCGCGTCGGCACGGGCAGCGGTTCAGGATGGCGCGTCGCCCCCGCCAGCGACGCAACAACCTTAACTGAGGTATCCGTCAGCCCCCACGCAATTCGGCGCGCTTCGCCAGTTCCAGCCAGCAACAAAACGGTCATGATTTCGCCTGCGCGATGATCGTCCCTGCCCGATCAATCATAACGATATCGATCATCGGGGCCGCTGCGCCAAATTGTATTTGCGCTTGGGCCAAAGCCTCCTGGGCGATGCGTTTGGCCAACGGCGGGCCTGCAATCTCGAACGCCTCAAGTGCTGTGTTGGCTTGTGCAATCCGTGGATCACCCGCCCAAGACGCCAACCCCTCAAAATCGACCTGAGACCGCCCAGAATGCAAATCGACGGCACCCTGTGCCAGTTTGGTCAGCTTGCCAATGCCGCCCCCGATGGTCAGCCGTTCAACAGGATGACGCCGCATGTATTTGATCATGCCACCAACGAAATCACCCATATCCAGCATGGCGTGATCCGGCAATCGATAAAGCCCCTGCACCACCTTTTCAGACGTATTGCCCGTGCAGCCCGCCACATGTGTCAGCCCATCGGCGCGCGCAACATCAATCCCACGATGGATAGACGCGATCCATGCAGCACAACTGAACGGGCGCACGATCCCGGTTGTGCCCAGAATGCTTAACCCGCCCTCAATCCCCAACCGCGGATTCCAGGTCTTTTGCGCGATCTCTGCGCCGTTTTCGATGCTTACCGTGATCTGGATGTCGGGGCTTTGGCCAAACTCACCCGCCATTTCAGCCACAACTTCGTCCATCATCGCACGCGGGACCGGATTGATCGCAGGTTCCCCCACACCAATCGGAAGGCCGGCCTTTGTCACACGGCCCACGCCGTCGCCCGCCTTGAACACCACCCCGCCTGTTGAAACCGCAACACGCACCATCACAGTGACACCGTGGGTCACATCCGGATCATCGCCCGCGTCTTTCACGATACCGGCCTCAGCCCAGCCGTCACTGGACCGCGCTTTTACAACGTCAAACTCCGGTGTTTCGCCTTTGGGCAAGGTGATTGACACAGATGCAGGCGTCGCCCCCCACAGCCCGCACAGCGCAGCCTTAGTGGCGGCGGTCGCACAGGCGCCTGTGGTCCAGCCACGGCGCAATTCCCCGGATGGTTTGCGTGTCATTGCCGCGACCTTAACCGCGACCCGCAATGACGCCAATCCACAAATCTTAGTCGTTTGACACCTTTCGCGCCCGCGCATCCTTGGGCATAATGGGGGTATGGATACGCGACTCCCAAATCAGCCCTCGGGGCAACACTGGCCGGTCCTTCAATCCGGTTGGGTCTGGCTGTGCGGCGCTGGCCCCGGTGATCCGGGCCTGTTGACGCTGCACGCCCTGAATGCCCTTCGCCAAGCGGACGTCGTGATTTATGACGCGCTGGTCCAAGAAGCTATCCTTGAATGGGCGCCGCAGGCCGACCACATTTATGCAGGCAAACGCGGTGGTAAACCATCCGCCAAGCAGCGCGACATTTCCTTGCGTCTGGTTGATTTGGCCCGCACGGGTAAGAAAGTCCTGCGTCTTAAGGGCGGTGATCCGTTCGTGTTCGGACGTGGCGGCGAAGAGGCACAGACCCTTGTGCAGCACGGCATCCCGATCCGGATTATTCCGGGCATTTCGGCAGGCATCGGCGGCCTCGCCTATGCAGGTATCCCCGTCACCCACCGCGATGTGAACCAGTCTGTTACGTTCGTGACGGGCCATGATCAATCCGGCAATGCCACGCAAAGCCTTGATTGGGCGGCCATCGCCAAAGGATCCCAAGTTATCGTTATATATATGGGCATGAAACACATCGCCCAGATCACCGCATCCCTATTGGCGGCAGGTCGATCGCGCGCTGAGCCCGTTGCCGTTGTGACAACTGCGACGACCGAACATCAAAAAGTGCTGGAAACAACGCTCGGCACGATTGAAGCGGATATCGCACAGGCTGGTCTTGAACCGCCCGCGATCATCTGTGTCGGTCAGGCTGTGCGGATGCGCGATGTATTGAACTGGCAAGCACAGGCCGAGGGAATCGCACCGGTGAACCTTGATCCGTTGGGCCGCGGTCGCCCTGCCGAATCTGCGTAAATGTCGGGCCTGATCCTTGCGGCCCCATCGTCGGGTGCAGGCAAAACGACCATTACCTTGGGACTGCTACGCGCGCTGAAGAACGCGGGCCATAACGTCCGGTCCGCCAAATCTGGCCCCGACTACATTGATCCACAATTTCACGCCGCCGCCACAGGCCGCCCCTGTTTCAACCTTGATGCATGGGCGATGACGCCTGCGCGGATCCGCGAACTAGCCAGCGGCAAAGGCGATCTGATCATCGAAGGCGCGATGGGACTTTTTGACGGTGCACCGCCGGACGGAAATGGATCGTCGGCTGATCTGGGCCGCATTCTGGGTGTGCCGGTTGTGCTGATCGTTGACGCCAAAGCCATGTCTCAGTCTATTGCCGCGCTTGTTTCTGGGTTCGCGAACCATGATCCAAACGTGCGCATTGTAGGCGTTATCCTGAACCGTGTCGGATCTGATCGTCATACTGCAATGCTTAAGGCGGCGTTGGTCCCGTCGGGCATTCCCGTTCTGGGGGCCATTCCCCGCACCGATGCTTTGTCGCGTCCGTCGCGCCACCTTGGCCTCGTGCAAGCGGGGGAAATGCCAGACCTTGACGATTTCTTAAACACCGCCGCGGAGCTGATCACGAAATCTGTTGATCTGGATGCACTTCGGAATCTGATTGGCGCAGATAACGACGTCGGACAGCATACGTCGGCACCGAGTGATGCGCCCCAAAAGCCGCAGCGCATTGCCATCGCCCGTGATGCTGCCTTTTCGTTCACCTATGCCCATGACCTTGCAGCGTGGGCGCGTTCTGGCGCGACGATCCTGCCATTTTCCCCGCTAGCCAATGATCCGGTGCCCGAGGCGGACCGCGTTATCCTACCCGGTGGCTATCCCGAACTTTACGCCGCGCAACTCGCGTCAAATCAAACCTTCATGCAAAGCCTGAAAAAGATCTCGCAAACGTCTGATATATATGGGGAATGCGGGGGATACATGACGTTAGGCGAAACCCTGATAGACGCTGACGGCACCGCCCATAAAATGGCTGGTCTGTTAGGTTTGACGACCAGTTTTCAGACGCGAAAGCTCCACCTCGGGTATCGCAGGCTTCAAACCTGTACAGGGGCGAAAACATTTGCGGGTCACGAATTCCACTACGCGACAACGCTGGACGCACAAGGCCAACCGTTGTTTGACGTGCAAGACGCAGAAGGCCGCGATCTGGGGCAAACAGGGTTGGTAGAGGGCCGCGTATCTGGATCATTCGCCCACATCATTGATGAGGCCCCTTTTCCCCCCATTGCCAAGGGACGCGTGCAGGCGTAGCCAATCTTCATGACCGATACAACAGCCCCCCTCACAGATGATCGCCGCGCCAAACGTAATGTCGCGGTTCTTGTCATCGCCCAAGCCATTCTCGGCGCGCAAATGCCGATGGTTTTCGTCGTTGGTGGGTTGGCGGGTAAACAGCTCGCGACGAATATCTGTTTTGCGACATTGCCGATCACGATGATTATCCTTGGGTCGGTGACGACAGCGTCTTGGCTGTCGCCCTTGATGCAATCACGTGGCAGGCGGTTGGGGTTTTACATTGGGGCGATTGGGGGTGCCATTGGCGCCGCAATTGCGGCCTATGGTCTTTACATCGGATCGTTCGCTGTTTTGCTGCTGGGGTCTTATTTTACGGGCATTTATATGTCCGCCCAAGGATTCTACCGATTTGCGGCAACGGATACGGCATCCGACAGTTTCAAACCCAAGGCGATTTCTTATGTCATGGCGGGCGGTTTGTTTTCCGCGATCATCGGCCCGCAGATCAATAATCTGGTCGATGGTAGTTTTGTCGTCCCCTTCCTTGGCACCTATTTGGCGATCATCGTTTTAAACCTTGTGGGGATGTTCCTGTTCCTCGCGCTTGATCTGCCAAAGGGCACGCGGTCCGAACCAAAGTTGGACAATCCGCCCGTTTCGCGCAGCCGCGGCGAACTGCTGAAAGACCCCAACATTATCGTCGCGATGATTGTGGGGCTTGTGTCCTATTCGCTGATGAACCTTGTCATGACGTCAACGCCGCTGGCCGTTGTCGGCTGTGGCTATGCTCTTGAAAATGCAAATAATATCGTGTCCGCACACGTGCTGGCGATGTTCGCACCGTCGTTCTTTACGGGTCATTTGATTGTTCGTTTCGGGGTCAAGGCCATTATGGCCACTGGTCTTGCCATCCTGACAATCGCAGGCATCGCAGCGCTGTCTGGTGTCAGCCTTGCGCAGGCAGATCAACCATCGTTGTTTAGCTTTTATGCCGCCCTGATCTTCCTTGGTCTCGGTTGGAATTTCGGTTTTATCGGCGCGACGACGCTGCTGACATCATCGCACGCACCGCACGAACGCGGCGTGGTTCAGGGCCTCAATGATATGATCGTGTTCGGGTCGGTTATGGTGGCGTCCCTCGCATCGGGCGGGTTGATGAACTGTTCTGGCGGATCCCCGATTGAAGGATGGACAGCGGTGAACTTTGCTATGGCGCCGTTCTTGTTACTGGCCTTTGGCGCATTGGTCTGGTTGTCACTACGTCCAAAAACAGCTGCCCCAGTTTAATAACGATCCCGGACCGTGCGCCAAAACAGGCTGAACCGACGCACAATCGGGCTTTCATCAAGCCGCCCGTTTGCCACGCTCATCGGATCACGGGCCGCTGTTTGCAACGTCCGCTGTGCGCGCCACCCCACCCGCAAAACAGATGCAACAGGCGCATCAATGCGGCCCATATCTGAACGCGCGGCGTTAAGATCACGCAACGCGCCGAGGGCTTGCAGACGCACCGCTTCTGGTGTGCCGCCCAGCAACGGGATGCGTCCGCGTGCTTCAAGTTCGGGAATGGCGCGGAACCAATTCGCCACGCCGATCCCGACGCCGTAGCGTTTGACGTTTCGTTCCAGCCCGTCGTTACCATACTGGTCATCAGGTCGGGTGCGACCAACAGCGCCAAGCCGCGTTGCCGTCCACAACAAATCTCCTGATGTTGCGTTCATATACTCTTCGAAGTGGGTTAAATCCTCGAACGCGTCTTTGTAGATATCCCAGCGCCGCGCAGCCACCAGACCACCCAGCAGACGGGCCCCTTCAGGGTCAAGAACCTCGGACAGGGCGGTCGTCACTTCGTGTTTGCGCACGGTCCCTCCCGCGCTGATTTCGTCAAGCGCATCACGCCACCACTGAAGCCGCATTTCCGCGATCATCGGTTCTTCGGTCACCCAAGGCGCGCGCGCAACTTCGACGTTAAAGGCATAGATCGGGAACAAAATGCGCCGCATCTCAACCGGGCAGGACATAACGGCCAAAAACCGGTCTGGATCCCCCTGTTGTACGATTCTAGCGCAGGCTTCAAAGCTCATGATTTGGGTCCGTCGTTGGCCCCGTCGCGCACCAGTTTCCAGCGGATCGCATCCACAAGTGCATCGAAGCTCGCGTCAACGATGTTGGCACTCACACCAACAGTGGACCATGTACGGCCCTGCCCGTCTTCGCTGTCGATGATAACCCGTGTGACAGCCTCGGTGCCGCCATTCGTGATGCGGACTTTAAAATCGGTCAGGCGGATATCATCGACGATATCGCTATACCGCCCGAGGTCTTTCATCAGCGCCTTTGATAGCGCGTTAACAGGACCGCGATCACAGCCATCCGGCCCAAGGCTTTCGGACACTGACAACATCTTTTCACCGTCGACCTTCACGACAACCATCGCTTCGGACAGCGACACCATGTTGTTGTATTTATTGCGCCGTCTTTCGATTGTGACGCGATAGCGCTTTACCTCGAAAAACTCAGGCATAACGCCGAGTTCGCTGCGCGCGAGAACCTCAAAAGAGGCCTGTGCGGTGTCATAGGAATATCCCACGGCCTCACGGTCTTTGACGCGATCAAGGATGCGTTGCAGGGCGGGATCGCCTTTGGGCACATCGATCCCCATGCCTGACAGGCGTTCGCGCAGGTTGGACTGCCCCGCCTGATTGGACATCGGGATAATGCGGGTGTTTCCAACCAAAGCTGGGTCAATGTGTTCGTAGGTTGTCGGGTCTTTGGCGATGGCGCTGGCGTGCAGCCCCGCCTTATGGGCAAACGCCGATGCGCCAACGTAGGCCGCCTGTTTGTGCGGAACACGGTTCAGGATTTCATCCAGCATCCGTGACGCTTTGCGCAATCCGCGCAGCGCATCATGCGTGACGCCGGTTTCAAACTGGCTGGCATAAGGTTCCTTCAGCAGCAGCGTCGGGATCAGCGTCGTCAGATTGGCATTGCCACAGCGTTCCCCCAACCCGTTCAACGTGCCCTGAATTTGGCGCGCGCCTGCTGCGACAGCGACAAGCGAATTGGCGACCGCGTTTTCGGTGTCATTGTGGGTGTGAATGCCCACATGATCGCCCGGAACGCCCGCATCGATTAACGCCTTGGTCGCTTTGCGAACGTCATGAGGCAACGCGCCGCCGTTGGTGTCACACAAGACAACCCAGCGCGCACCAGCGTCATAGGCCGCCTTGGCAGCTTGGATGGTATACTCGGGGTTTGCAGCGTAGCCATCAAAGAAATGTTCCGCGTCAAACAACGCCTCGCGCCCCTGTGAGACGATATGTCTTACGGACGCAGAAATGTTTTCGACGTTTTCATCCAACGAAATACCAAGCGCTGTTCTGACGTGGAAATCATGGGTCTTGCCCACCAGACACACCGCTGGCGTATTGGCATTCATCACCGCCGCCAGCACGTCGTCATTTTCAGCGGATCGGCCTGACCGCTTGGTCATGCCAAAGGCCGTCATCGTGGCGCGGGTTTTTGGCGGAGCATCAAAGAAATCGCTGTCCGTCGGGTTCGCCCCCGGCCAGCCGCCTTCGATGTAATCCACACCAAGCTGGTCCAGCACGGCAGCGACGGCATGTTTCTCATCCGTAGAAAACTGAACACCTTGGGTTTGTTGGCCGTCACGCAGTGTCGTGTCGTAGAGGTAGAGGCGTTCTTTGGTCATGATACGCGCCCCTTTTGGCCAGCTTTGCTGGCCAGCGCCCGGACTTCCCCCATGGGGAGGGCGCTTCGCACCCACCCCGAGGTCCAAGCGCGGTCCTGTATTGGGGGAATTCTCATAGCAGGGCCTCCAGTTTGGCGGGATCGAAATCTGCAGTAGGTTCGGCGTTTGGGCCGGCGGCACCAACCGACAATTTTAAACCACATGCTTCAATTTTTCGCTTCAGCTCATCAGCAGCCGCATAGTCCGCCTCGTCTCGAAGATACTGCCATTTCGATAGCAGCGGAGCGATCGCATCTGCAGTATACGGAAGGTCAGCGATGCTCGACATTTGAATTCCATGTCGGAACCAATCAACATCTTCAGCATCTGGGAAGCCCAGTAATTGCATGGCCGCTTTTAGATCAGATGGCTCAAGCGACATCATTGCGGACAATGCGCCATGCGTATTTAGGTCGTTAACAAGTGAAACAACTACAGCCTTTGGAACCTGTTTCGAAGCGGTCACACCATCGGTTGCACGGAACCATTGCGTCAGGCGAATTTTCGCCTCAACCCGCTTCTTCTCCGTCCAATCCATCGGCTTGCGGTAATGTGTCGACAACATCACGAACCGGATCACTTCGCCCGGTACACCTTGGTCAAGCAAATCGCGCACCGTAAAGAAATTGCCCAAACTCTTGGACATCTTCTTACCCTCGACCTGCAACATCTCGTTGTGCATCCAGACATTCGCAAACCCGTGGCCCGCGCAGGTGCTTTGGGCGATCTCGTTTTCATGGTGCGGGAATTGCAGATCATTTCCGCCGCCGTGGATGTCGAACGCGCCGCCCAATAGATCCAGCGCCATGGCGGAACATTCGATATGCCAGCCTGGGCGGCCACGGCCCCACGGGCTATCCCACCCCGGTTGGTCGTCGCTGCTGGGTTTCCACAACACGAAATCCATCGGGTCTTCTTTGTAGGGCGCAACTTCGACCCGCGCACCAGCGATCATATCATCCACAGACCGCCCCGACAGCGCGCCGTATTCGGTGTAGGATCGCACACGAAACAACGCGTGCCCTTCGGCAGCGTAGGCATGCCCCTTGGCAATCAGATCTTCGATCATGGCAATCATCTGCGCGATGTATTGCGTCGCACGCGGCATTTGCGTCGGTTCCATCGCGCCCACGGCGGCCATATCCTCAAGATACCATGCAATCGTTTCGTCCGACCGCTGGGCAATCAAATCCTCAAGCGTGCCATCCGCCCCAGCCTCTTGGCGGGCCAATGCCGTCGCGTTGATCTTGTCGTCCACGTCGGTGAAATTGCGCACATAGGTCACGTGATCCGCACCGTAGGTGTGGCGCAGCAGGCGAAACAACGTATCAAACACGATCACTGGGCGCGCGTTGCCAAGGTGGGCGCGGTCATAAACCGTCGGCCCACAGACATACATGCGCACGTTGTCGGGATCGATCGGTTCAAAATCCACCTTTTTGCGGACCTTGGTGTTATACAGCTTGATCGCCATGGCATGACCTCTCACGGGGTTGTGCCCGCGGGGGTAGCAAGTTCAGCGAAGGTTAGAAACGTGAAAAAGCAGCCCGCGGAAAATTCAGCAGGAAATAATAATGCAGCAAAGGGTGCAGATGCTTTTCATGGGCCCCCAATAGCGCGGGCTGCGGCGCAAATCAACCATTCTGCGCGTGCTTGTCAAACCACCCCGTGCGGCCGCATAATCTTTGTATGTCGCGTGATCTTGTGAACCAGCTGTGTAAGTCCCTGCCTGCCGCAGAGCGGAGCGACCCTTGGGGCGGCCATGACACATGGAAAATCGCCGGCAAAATGTTCGCCAACATCGGGTCCATGGGCCATGGCATATCTCTCAAGACCGCATCTGTTGAACAGGCCCACCATCTACAAGACATGTTCGGCTGGCCCAAAGCCCCCTACATGCACCGCAGCTGGGTGCAGGTCCCGTTTGAGACGGACGCGGCAGAGCTTCGGTTTCGCATCGAAACGTCCTACGCGATTATCCGCGCGGCCCTGCCCGCCAAAACCCGCAAGACCTTGCCAGATTTCACACCGACCGATCAGTCGTAACTGATGACTTCAATCTCGACGCCGTTTTCTTCTTTGAAATAAAACCGCCGGCCCGGTTCGTAATCTGCGTGGCTGTGGGTTTCGTACCCTTTCGCCTTTACCGCCGTTTCGACAGCGTCCAGATCATCGACCACAACACCGATATGGTTCAATCCCGCCTTTTCGCGGTAACTGGTATGCGCCGCCTCAAGGGGTACACCGTCCGGCCCCGTATACAGCGCGACATAAAATCCTTCCCCGCCAACATGGACAGAACGACCATTCCCCGTCGCGTCACCAGACCAACGCACCTGCCAGTCGAATAGATCGGCCAACACAGCCGCAGTCGCGTCGGGGTCCGTCACGGTGACGTTAACATGTTCAAGATAGGCCATTTGTTTCTCCTTGTGGCGTTGATCCCCTGTTGTATAATTTCTCAAGTGCACTTTAGATCAAGGACTATTTTCATGTCAGGCCTGACCATCGGTGATCTTTCCACCAGAACCGGCCTCGCGGTGTCCGCAATCCGGTTCTATGAAACCCACGGAATCGTCCATCCGGTGCGCAATGCAGGTGGCCATCGCCGCTACGACAAAGCCGATCTGCGGCGGCTGTCGTTTGCCATGATCGCGCAACGCTTGGGGTTTTCACTGGCCGACATCGCAGCCCACATGGCCCATCTGCCAACACACAAGGCGCCCAGCAAAACGGATTGGAGCAAGATTTCAAAGACCATGCGTATCGATATCACCGAACGGATCACACAATTGGAAAAGTTACGCGACCGTTTGGACGGCTGCATCGGGTGTGGGTGCCTCAGCCTCGCGTCCTGTGCGTTGTATAATCCATCCGACACCCTCGGCGCGTTGGGCGCAGGTCCGCGCACTCTTTTGACGGATTGACACGGGGCAATCGCGCAGGTCACGTAGCCTCATGAAATTGTCCCATCGCATCACCCACCTCACCCCCTCCGGCTCCGACGGGTGGGAAGTGTTTTACCGCGCCCGCGCCATGAAGGCCGCTGGTGAAAATGTCCTTGAACTCACCATCGGTGAACACGACATCCGCACCCACGCGAGCATTTTGGCCGCCATGAACGAGAGCGCAAAGGGTGGTCACACCGGATACGCATCTGTTCCCGGAACACCAGAACTGCGCAAAGCCGTAGCAGATCGCATCCAATCCAGAACAGGCGTTGCCACCGTGCCCGAAAACATCCTGATCACACCGGGCGGACAGGCCGCTTTGTTTGCCGCACACAATGCCGTCTGCGACGAAGGCGATACCGCGCTTTATATTGATCCCTATTACGCCACCTACCCCGGCACCATTCGCGGGGTCGGCGCGATCCCCAAAGCGATCCCCGCCTTTCCTGAAAACGGCTTCCAACCGCGCGCCGATGACATCGCGCGCCACGCACAGGGTGCCACCAGCCTGCTGATCAACACCCCGAACAATCCCACGGGCGCGGTCTATTCCAAGGCGACACTCTCAGCGATTGCCGACACCTGCAAAACCCATGATCTTTGGCTGATCAGCGACGAAGTCTATGACACGCAGCTGTGGGACGGCACGCACATCAGCCCGCGCGCGTTGCCCGATATGGCCAACCGCACGTTGGTCATCGGATCCATGTCTAAAAGCCACGCGATGACGGGCAGCCGCGTCGGCTGGGTCTGCGGGCCACAGGACGCCATCGAACATCTTGTCAATCTGGCGACGCATACAACCTACGGCGTGCCCGGATATATACAGGACGCCGCTCATTTTGCGCTGGGCCAAGGCACCCCGCTGGAAGACGAAATCGCCGCCCCCTTTGCACGCCGCCGCCAAATCACAGAGGCATTGCTGGCGACCCAAAACATTGTAAAGGCCAGCCCGACCCAAGGCGCGATGTATGCAATGCTGGATATCCGCGCCACAGGTCTAAGCGGGCTGGACTTCGCCAACGACCTGCTCGATGCCCATGGCATCGCAACCATGCCCGGCGAAAGCTTCGGTCAGGCCGCAGCGGGTCACATCCGCGTTGCGATGACGATTGCAGATGAAGATTACGCCGCTGCCCTTAAAACACTGCTAGGCTTCGCTAACGACAAAGCAGCATAAGCCCGATCCACCCTCCCGTTTCTTTGGTTCTTAAATATTCTGGGGGGTTCGGGGGGCTAGCCCCCCGATGGATCGGATTGGCGCAGCCAATTCGACTTGAAAGGAAACCAGAGATGACAACATTCAGAGAGATGCACAAACCCGGCAACCCCTTCATTCTTGCCAACGCATGGGACGCAGGGTCTGCCAAAATCCTCAAGGCGCTGGGCGCACAAGCCATCGCGACATCCTCTGCGGCACACGCCTTCACATTGGGTCGCCCTGACGGTTTGGGCGTGTCCCGCGATGAGGCTCTGTCCCATGCCATTGATCTGATCGCCGCCACGGGCCTACCCGTCCAAGGAGATTTCGAAAACGGCTGGGGCGATGATCCGGACACGGTTGCAGAAACGGTCACGCTGGCAGGCAAAGCCGGTCTTGCAGGTATTTGTATCGAAGACATCAAACTGCCCAGCCCCGAAGCCTATGATAGAATGTTTGCGATCGAACGCATCAAGGCCGCCGTCGCAGCGGCCCGTGCCCTGCCGCATGATTTTGTCCTGACTGCACGTGCCGATGGGATCATGACTGGCGCGTATGACATCGACGAAGCCATCGCACGCCTCCAAGGGTTTGAGGCCGTGGGCGCGGATTGCCTGTATGCGCCTCTCCCCAAATCCACCGCGGATGTCGCACGCATTTGTGCCTCCGTCACAGCGCCTGTGAACGTCCTCGTGGCGGGCCCGATTTATGCTGCTGAAACGATGGAAAGCTTTGCACGCATGGGCGCTGCGCGCTTGTCGCTTGGCTCAGCGCTTGCGCGGGCGACACACCGCACGTTGCATGATGCCGCCACGCAGATGTTTGCAGCGGGCAGTTTTGCAAACCTCGGGCATTCCATTTCCGGGGATACGATTGACGCGTTGTTGGACTGACCATCCCGAACACGCGGCAGGCCATTGGCGATCAAATCGCATCCACCAAAGAAAATGGCGCGGCAGGCAATTGCCCACCGCGCCACGATCTCGTTTTAGTGGTTCTTAGAAGTCGAACGATACACGCACCGCGGCGGTTGTTGCGTCAACGTCCAAGCCGCCAACA
Organism: Octadecabacter dasysiphoniae; assembly: GCF_021532615.1. Lineage (GTDB taxonomy): Bacteria > Pseudomonadota > Alphaproteobacteria > Rhodobacterales > Rhodobacteraceae > Octadecabacter > Octadecabacter dasysiphoniae. The sequence goes on along the minus strand of NZ_JAKGAQ010000005.1, from coordinate 218,440 downwards.
TCGTCAAACTCGTGCTGAAGAATTTCACCACCAATGCGCACACGGTCATTGTAGCTATAGTCTAAACCAAGACCATAGACCGCGCCTGTGTCAGTCACGTCCAGACCATCCACATCGACCTCGGCGACGCCAGCTGTGATGTAGGGCATGAACGCACCTGCGTCATAACCCGCACGCAATTTTGCGCGTGCGACGGAAGAAATGGAGTTCGCGCCGTCTTCGACGTCAAAGCCCGAAAATTCCAATTCACCACCCAGTATGAATGATCCAAAATCATAGTCGTAACCGCCGTGGATACCGTAGGTTGCGCCGTCGGCGTCAAATGCAGCCGTTGTGTCGGACACATCCGCATAGCCAAGCGATCCACCTGCATAAAAGCCGGTCCAATCGCTACCTGTGTCAATTATGACAGGTGCCGCCATTGGCGCGGGTGCAGGTGTGATAATGGGTTCGTCGATATTACCGGCAAGTGCAGGACCAGCAGCCAAAGCCAAGGTCAAAAGTGCAGGTGTTGCAAGAAATGTGCGTTTCATTGTCTCCGTCCTTTTTTAATCGTCATTGCCACATGAGAATGCGTTATCTGTTCTGCCCCTCACGTTGCGCCTACAAACGACGCACTGCCCTAACGGTTCCATCTTTATTGAACGAAAACCGCAGTTTGAGCCATTTCCTGCCATCTGATGAGATTGCCTACGCTAAACTCCGCGCAAGGCATCCTTTTCACACAAGCGTGAGTGATCCAGTGCGACGGAAAGAAAACAACACTTTTTCGCGCCGAAACGCCCAAAAACGACCACAGGTCGCAAATGAAATAGAACATCTGGCCCGAATTGATCGAAGATTTGATCATGGAGCCTATTTTTTGAGCATCAAGACCCATCCCGTTCGTGTTCGCCTGACCATTGGCGCACGTCGCGGCCGCGCGGCCAGAGGGCGCCCTATCGATTTGTTTTGAAGTCCCAAATTTCAAATCGAAAGGCACTATTATGAACGACGAATCCCCAATCAAACGCGCTGGCCGATCTGGCGGGCGCAGCGCACGTCATGCGGCCCGCGCAGCCGCCCTGCCCGATAACATGCGCCCGGTGCGCGCTGGCATGACTGGCGGGCGCTACAAACCTCTTAGTGACGCAGAGGTTCAAAAAATTCATCAGGCCGCCCTTACGGCCCTCGAAACGATCGGGTTGGCGGACGCACCTCCAAGCGGGGTTGAGATTTTGACAGGCGCAGGTGCGATTATGGGGGACGATGGCCGCATCCGGTTCCCACGCGCCTTGGTGGAAGACATGCTGGCGGTGTCCTGCAAAGATCTGACCTTGTGCGGACGTAATCCGGCCCACGACCTCGATCTATCGGGCCAGCGGGTGCACTACGGAACAGCGGGCGCTGCGGTAAATATGGTGGACGTTTCCGGCAACAGTTACCGCGACAGCACCCTACAAGATTTGCACGACGCCGCGCGCATTACGGACGTTCTTGACAACGTCCATTTCCTGCAACGCCCGATGGTTGCACGCGATATCCTTGATAACCTCGAAATGGATATAAACACGCTGTATGCGTGCTGTTCGGGCACAACCAAACATGTCGGCACGTCAATTTCCGATCCGTCCCACGTGGGCGACTGCCTTGAATTTCTGTACGCGGCCGCAGGTGGCGAAGCCAAGTTTCGCGCACGCCCCTTCGTGTCCATGTCCAATTGTTTTGTGGTTCCGCCGATGAAATTCGCCACGGAAAGCTGCGAAGCCATGGAAACGGCGATCAAGGGCGGCATGCCGGTTTTGTTGCTATCTGCGGGGATGTCCGGTGCCACCGCGCCATCCACCATCGCGGGTGCGATCGTTCAGGCCGTGGCGGAATGTCTGGCAGGTGTGGTCTATGTCAACGCCATGGCCCCGGGGCATCCGGCGATCTTTGGCACTTGGCCGTTTGATCTGGACCTTCGTACAGGATCGATGACCGTCGGTTCTGGGGAACAATCGCTTTTGTCGGCGGGCTGTGCGCAAATGCATGCGTTCTACGGCGTCCCGGGCGGCGCAACAGGCGGTGCGTGCGATTCAAAAATGCCGGACATGCAGGCCGGTTGGGAACAGATGGGCACCAATGTTCTGGCCGGTGTCGCGGGGTGCAACATGGTCTATGAAGCGGCAGGAATGCACGCGTCCCTCCTCGGATTTTGCCTTGAAAGCTTGATCCTTGGGGATGATTTGATCGGCCAGGCGCTGCGCTGCGTGCGCGGCATCGAAGTAGATGATGAAACGCTTGCTCTCGATCAGATGCGCGAGGTCTGCATGGGCACGCCCGACATTCCTGCGGTTGGCCATTACCTCGGCACCGATCAAACCTTATCGCGGATGCAAAGTGACCGAATTTACCCCAATCTTGGCAACCGGATGAGCCCGAAAGAATGGGTCGAAAAAGACCGCCCCAATCTGGTAGAAAACGCAATCGCCCGCAAAGAGGCAATCTTGGCCACGCGGTCAGCTGCGCGGTTTGATCCCGAATTGGACACCAAGCTGCGCGCGCAGTTCAATATCCATCTGCCTGCCTAAATCGCCTGTTCGGTTGTCGCGTCGGATGTGACAGGTCACACTCTCGCAAACGACGTGACACGGGAATCGATTATGCCAAACAGCGCCCCGCCGCGGGTTTTTGCAATTGGACTGCCGCACAGCGGTGGTGCCGCGGTGGCCGCCCTGTTTGAAGGCAACGGATACGCATGGGCGCACCACAAGGGCGGAAAGCTCGCGCAAAGCATGGCCTACGCGCGCGCGAGCGGAACAGCGCCGCTGTCGCAATGGCTCAAGTTCGTCGGGTTTTCAGGGCTTCACCGCACCAACAAACGCCACCTGCCGCCGCTTGTCATTCAGGACCATCTTGAATTCCTGCTCACGCGGTTTCCTGACGCCTATTTCATTCGGACCCAACGCGATCCCGCCGATTGGATTGCCGCACGGTTCTGGGCAGAAGATGGTGATCACCGTATCGCGGCCGCATGGCACGCAGGTGTATCAGAGGCAGCATTACCCGCCCATTGGATCGACGAAGACGCCGCACATCAAGCCGCCTGTGCTAGGTTGTTCGGGCAAAATCCGCGATATATCGACTTTAACGTCACCTCAGAACCGATTGAAAAACTGATTGATTTCTTATCTGCTGATTTCACCTTAACGAATTCCGCCCCGACACCGGACATGACGGTAAGCGCGGAACAGATAGACGGCGTTGTCAACTTCCTCGGCGCGCAGCCTGCTGCATCATCCCCGCCGCCTGCCGATATGACATTCGCACACGAAGTGGCCGCGTTTGCAGCCGCCAAGACCGGCCACTCCGGCAAAAGAAAAGGGCTGAGCGGTACGGCCGTCACATGGGAACGGGACCGAACGATCACCGATCGTTTCGCCAATCCTGTCGCGTTGCATCAAGCGGCGGCCGATATGCCGTTTCACCTGACCCCCGACAGCAACGGGTTTGAACGCGCACAAGGCACATTGAACGAATTAATGCGCTACGGCGCGCAACCGCCCCTGCATATCGATATGATGGATGCGCGATTTATCGGAACGCCAACGCGGCGCAATCCACCGCACCGCACAGTCGCGTACAACCGTCGTAAAGGTGCCAAAAATCTGACGCTTTGGCCCTTGCCCGGCTACCATACGCTCGCCCCGACAGGCCAAGCAGGCGGCTTTGCACATGACACAATACCGTTCGAAGATAAGGAAGATCGCTGTGTCTGGCTCGGCAATATGACCGGACGCATGTCAGATGTCCTGACACCCGAGGGCCGCCCCCTGCGCGGCGTTTACAACATTCGAGATCAGGCAGAAACCTTGCGCGATGACAGCCCGGATTGGGCCGGCGTCGTGGCGGATTTACTGTGTGTGCCCCGCTACAACATCGTCAAAACCTACCGCGACCACCCTGATTTCGAAGTCGGTTTGGTTCTTCGGGGAAGATGGAAAAGACTTGCACAGACACCCGCCTTCGCGGACCTATGTCACCCCAAACGCCCGCGGACCTGGTTTCATCAGTTCCGGTATATCTTAAGCCTCGCGGGGAATGACACAGGATCGAATTTCCTATCAGCTGCATCATCCAACGCATTGATCCTAAAAGAAGAAGACGGATGGGAGCTGTTTTACACCGACGCATTCAAGCCTTGGGTTCACTACGTGCCACTTATCGAGGGCGCGCAAGATGTCGAAGAAAAACTCGCATGGGCACGCGCGCATCCCGACAAATGCAAAGCCATGGTCACTGCGGCAAAGGCCCTTTTTGATGCCTTTGCAAACCCGAACAACCGCGACGCGATATTGCGCCAAATTACGTCCAAACTGAACGCCGATTTAGGATGAGGGGCGCGATATAGTCCCGCCCCCAATCGCGGCTTTGACACCCGTTGTGCCGGGGGCGCTGGTTGGTAACCCCTTGGCGACGCGCACCGCAAGAAAAGCAAATGCCTGCGCTTCTAACATGTCGCCGTCAAATCCTGCGTCTTCAATCGGGGCGATCGGCACGTCGCAGCATTGTGCAATCATCCGCATCAACGTCGGGTTTCGCCGCCCCCCGCCTGTGACATAGACACTGGCAGGCGGCGTCGGGCACGCACGCACCGCTTGGCCCACTGACGCGGCACATGCCATCGTCAGCGTTGCAACGGCATCTGCATTGGACAAATCCGCGACAGCATCCGACAGAGCGGAAAACGCGTCTCGGTCCAGTGATTTGGGGGGCATGCGAAAGAAATACGGATGTTGGAGAAACGCATCGATGATCCCTTGATCGACGTCGCCCTTGGCTGCCAAAGTACCGTCCATATCATAGGCCTGCCCCAATCGTGCCTGCATCAAATCATTGATCGGTGCATTGGCGGGGCCTGTATCAAAGGCCAGCAGCGCACGGTCGCTTTCGGGGTGCGGCAAACTAGGGTCGATCCACGTCAGGTTCCCGACGCCGCCAAGGTTCAATATGGCGATGGGTGCATCTGCTTTCATTTTCTTGGCCAAAGCGAAGTGGTAAAACGGCGCCAGCGGCGCGCCCTCTCCGCCCATTTGAACGTCTGCTGAACGAAAATCCCACACAACGGGTTTACCCAGAACTTCCGCCAAGACAGCCCCGTCACCGGCCTGATGGGTTCGGGGTTCTCCCAGAAGGCCTTGGGGATCGTGGGCCAAGGTTTGGCCGTGAAACCCGATCAGGTCCGCCTGCGGGAATTGGGACAAAACCTGCGCATGAACGGTTTCGATCAATTCGCTCACCTCGCCCAGATCACCGTCGTGCCACTGGCCCAAAGCGGCGCGCAACACGCCTCGTTGATCGTCGGTATAGGGCAAAAAAGCGACGTCACCGAAGCGCGAAATGGTATGGCCGTCTGTGACGATTTCAGCCGCATCGACGCCATCCAGCGATGTGCCCGACATGGCCCCGACCACCCGCACTTCTTGATCTTTTAACATGCTCTTTCCCTCTGCCTGATCGCGCCATATAGAGTGGTCAAACGCTAGCAGGAACGCACCATGACCTACCATCCAAAATCCGACTTTATTCGTGTGATGATCGAACGCGGCTTTCTAGCCGATTGCACGGACTATCAGGGCTTGGACGAGGCTTTTGCCGCGGGGATTGTTCCCGCCTATATCGGTTTCGATGCGACGGCGAAATCGCTGCATGTGGGGTCCCTGATCCAGATCATGATGTTGCGGTGGTTGCAAAAGACAGGCCACCAGCCGATCACCCTGATGGGGGGCGGCACAACAAAGGTCGGCGACCCGAGCTTTCGCGCAGACGAACGCCCGCTTTTGACGCCCGACATGATCGACAGCAATATCGCGGGCATCAAGCAGGTGTTTTCGAAATACCTGTCTTATGAGGGCGAAACCCCTGCGTTGATGCTGAACAATGCCGAATGGCTGGACGGGTTAAACTACCTCGATTTCTTGCGCGACATCGGTAAGCACTTTTCGGTCAACCGGATGTTGTCCTTTGAATCCGTGAAATCACGACTGGATCGCGAACAAAGCCTGAGCTTTCTTGAGTTCAACTACATGATCCTGCAAGCCTATGATTTCCTTGAGCTTAACCGCCGTTACGGCTGTTTGCTGCAAATGGGTGGTAGTGACCAATGGGGCAATATCGTCAACGGTATCGACCTGACGCGCCGCGTGTTGGATCACGAAATTTACGGCCTGACCTCTCCGTTGTTGACCACCAGCGATGGCAAGAAGATGGGCAAATCCCTGTCCGGTGCGATCTGGCTGAACGACGAAATGCTCAGCTCTTATGAGTTCTGGCAATTCTGGCGCAACACCACGGACGCGGATGTCGGCCGTTTCCTAAAGCTTTACACTGAACTTCCGGTCGAAGAATGTGACCGCCTTGGCGCGCTTGAGGGTGTGGCGATCAACGACGCGAAAATTATCCTCGCCAACGAAGTGACGGCCCTGTGCCACGGTCGCGACGCGGCAGAGGCGGCGGCGGCGACAGCCAAAGAAGTGTTCGAAAAAGGCGGTGTCGGGGATGACCTGCCGACGCTCACACTGGATGCAGCAGACGTTGGCGATGGGATTTCCATCGTGCAGTTGATCGTGAAATCGGGATTGGCCGGGTCGGGCAAGGAAGCAAAGCGGCTGATTTCCGAAGGCGGCGCGAAGATGAATGATGAACACTTGGGTGACGCGGGCCTTATGATCAATGCGGATGACCTAGCCAGCCCGATCAAGCTCAGCGCGGGCAAGAAACGTCATGCTCTCGTCGTTCTAGGTTAACAGCGCCAGCACGCCCCCACCGATCAACGCCAAGACCGATGCTACAAAAGCCGCCGCAAACGGCGTAGGTTTTGGCGCGGGGATGTCCGGCAAGTGCCTCAATCGCTTATTCATCCCTGCATTAACCATGTCTTAGATAAACATGTGGTTAATGCAGCCATGTCTGTGCCGCTTCAACAATCGCCCGCATTTGCCCGCGCCCTGACCGCGTTCGGCGCCGACGTGTCCTGCGACGCACCTGTCGTTCTAAACCGACACATCTGGCCATTGGGCCGTATCGGGTTCACGTCGCGTGGGCCACACGACACGTCAGACCTGCGGGCATTGCGCCGCGACGGCTTGCGCATCTTCAACGCAGAACATGACGCACCGACGCCCTATAAATCCGCCGGATTTCGCCAGATCATCACACCTGCCCACATTGCTGAGTGGGAGTTATGCGCAACGACGGATGAACGCCGTGCCGCCCTGCATCCCAAATGGCGCAATCAACTGCGGCGCGCCGAGGCTGCCAAACTACGTCTACGGGACGTCAATTGGGACGGCATGGACCACCCCTTGTTCCAACATGCAGATACAACCGCGCGGTCCAGACGGTTTCGCCCATTGCCGACCGCCCTGATAGCCACATTTGCGCAACTCAACCCCGAAGATGCGTTAATCTTTGAATCCTACGACAAGGGGCACCTGATCGCTGCTATTCTTGTACTGCGCCACGGCGAAACCGCCACCTTACAAACAGCCTGGACCAGCCCGAACGGGCGGCGCGCCCATGCCCATAATTTACTGCTGTTCCATGCGGCGGACAGGCTTACCCATCTTGGCCACAAGACATTCGATCTTGGTCTTGTCGAAACGGACAATGCCCCGACCCTCGCGCGGTTCAAATTGCGCACCGGTGCGGCCTTGCGCAAACTTGGTGGCACTTGGATCGCCATTCCCGGCCTGTGACCACTTGGCCCTGTGGCCCCTATCGCGTAAGCAAGGCGTACAGCACAGGCACGGACCAACATGAGCGACACAATTCTTTCCCGCTGCGAGGCCAAGGGCCTTCGCCTTACCGATCAACGCCGCACAATTGCAGGCGTTCTTGAGGCGTCCGACGACCATCCCGACGTCGAAGTGCTGTATAACCGCGCCTCTGCCGCGGACCCGCGTATCTCGCTGGCGACCGTGTACCGCACCGTAAAGCTGTTCGAAGAAGCCGGCATTCTGGAGAAACATGATTTTGGCGACGGGCGCGCGCGCTATGAAACCGCGGACCGCGACCATCACGACCACCTGATTGATGTTCAATCGGGAGAAGTGATCGAATTTATCGATGCCGAGATCGAAGCGCTGCAAGAACGTATCGCGGACAAGTTAGGGTATGAGCTAAAGGGCCATCGGCTTGAGCTTTACGGCGTGCCCAAAAAGGAAAACCCTGATGGCTAACCACCGCCCGGTACAGGCCGCATTGATTGACGCGGACAATGTACGCACCAAACCCGCATTGCGCTGCGCTTATGGGGGTTGGCGTCCCTTGGGTGGCGTTGGTCCGATGATCCGCCCCACGAAAACAGCGGTGCGTTGATTTGGAAAACTTGCGCGGTGCGGCCTTTATGACGTTTTCGATGCTCGCCTTCGCGATCGAAGACGTGTTGATCAAAACCCTTGGTGCGCGCATCCCACCCGGTGAAATTATCGCCGTGATCGGCGCCGGTGCTGCTCTGTCGTTTGCCGTGTGGTTCATCGCCAAGGGCCAGCCGGTTTTCGTTCCCGCCCACAAAAGCCCCCAAGTCTGGCGACGTGGGTTTTTTGAGGTCATGGGCACAATGTTGTTTATCACAGCCCTGATGCGGTTGGACGTGACGATGCTGTCGGCGATCATTCAGGCCACCCCTCTCGTGGTGGCCCTGGGCGGCGTCATTTTCCTTGGGCAAACTGTGGGATGGCGGCGTTGGGCCGCCATTCTGGTCGGGTTTGTCGGAGTTTTGCTGATCATCCGACCAGGTGTTGAAGGTTTTTCAGTGGCGGTCCTGATTGGTGTTGGCGGGATGCTGGGCCTTGCGGGGCGTGATCTGTCGACACGTGCAATCACGGTTCCGATTTCGGGTGCGCATTTATCGCTGCATGCCTTTTTGCTGCTGGTCCCCGCGGGCCTTGTTCTGTGCTGGTTCAATGGTGAATCCCTGATCGTACCGAACGCACGTGACAGTGCCGTGTTGGTGGGCTGCGTGATCGTCGCGCTGCTGGCCTATCTGAGTATTGTCGCCGCAACGCGGGCTGGTGATGCCGCGTTCATTTCCATGTTCCGCTACACACGAATGGTCTTTGCATTGATCCTTGGCATGACCGTTCTCGGCGAACGCCCTGACGCAATGACCCTGATCGGCGTGACCATCGTTATCGGCGCAGGTGTCTTTACCCTTCTACGCGAAGCCCGCACCCGCCCCACTTCCCAAGCCACGCCCGACCCGTTATAGGGTGCCATAATATCGAACTGTTTGCGCTAACAAAGCCGAAGGAAAATTCCATGAGCACGATTATCGACATCCACGCCCGCGAAATCCTCGACAGCCGGGGCAACCCCACGGTCGAAGTCGACGTCACATTGGAAGACGGCACATTGGGCCGCGCGGCTGTGCCATCAGGCGCATCAACAGGTGTGCACGAAGCAGTTGAAAAGCGCGACGGCGACAAAGCGCGCTACAAAGGCAAAGGCGTGTTGCAAGCGGTTGAGGCCGTGAACGGCGAAATCGCCGAAACACTGCTTGGCTTTGATGCGACAGAACAGGTTGCCATCGACATGGCGATGATCGAGCTCGACGGGACCGAAAACAAAGGCCGCTTGGGCGCGAACGCAATTCTGGGCGTGTCACTGGCCGTGGCTAAGGCCGCCGCAGATTTCACCGCACAGCCCCTGTTCCGCTACATCGGCGGCACATCCGCCCGCGTCCTGCCCGTCCCAATGATGAACATCATCAACGGCGGTGAGCACGCAGATAACCCCATCGACATTCAAGAATTCATGATCATGCCCGTCAGCGCGACGTCGATCCGCGAAGCCGTGCGCATGGGATCCGAAGTGTTCCACACCCTGAAGGGTGAGTTGACGGCCGCTGGCCTTTCTACCGGAATCGGTGACGAAGGTGGCTTTGCCCCCAACATCAACTCCACCCGCGACGCGCTTGATTTCATTCTGAAATCTATCGAAAAGGCAGGTTACACACCGGGCGAGGACATCTATCTCGCTCTCGATTGTGCGGCGACGGAATACTACAAAGACGGCAAGTACGAGATGAAAGGCGAAGGTAAATCGCTGACGTCGCAAGAAAACGTCGACTACCTCGCTGCACTGGTTGCCGATTACCCGATTATTTCAATCGAAGACGGTATGAGCGAGGATGATTGGGATGGTTGGAACGCCCTGACGGCACGCCTCGGTGACAAGATCCAACTGGTCGGCGATGATTTGTTCGTCACCAACCCTAAGCGTTTGCAAATGGGGATCGATCAGAAATCCGCGAACTCCATGTTGGTGAAGGTCAACCAGATCGGTACGCTTACCGAAACACTGACAGCCGTTGATATGGCGCACCGTGCACGGTTCACCAACGTCATGTCGCACCGGTCCGGCGAAACAGAAGACGCGACAATTGCGGACCTCGCTGTCGCAACAAACTGCGGCCAGATCAAAACAGGGTCACTGGCGCGCTCCGACAGGCTCGCAAAATATAACCAGTTGATCCGCATCGAAGAAATGCTGGAAGAAACAGCCGTTTACGCGGGTCGTTCGATCCTGCGCTAAGCCTTTCAAGTCCATGTTAAGGCCCCTGCCTGTGCGGGGGCCTTTTCTATTGGAACCGCTGCGGGCTGTACGGCGCAATGAGGTCTGCAAGGTCACCCTGCCCCATGATTTGCGCAGCAATCGCCTCACCGGTGATCGCCGCAAGCGTCGCACCGGAATGCATAACGGCCACATGCAACCCGTCCGGCCCAACGGCCCCGATCACCGGCAATCCGTCTTTTGGGACGGGGCGATACGCCAGCGCAACTTGGTCCCACTCAAGATCATCGCCCGCAATGATCGGGTTCAGCCATCCCATCACCCGTTCGCCGATATCACCCGCCGCTTCCGTAACCGTTGACGCATCATCCGCCTGATGGTTTGCAACCGCTGACGCAAGAAATCGCCCGTCTGACAATTGGCGCACTTCGCCGTGGGGTGTGACCATGATCGATGTGATGCGCGCACGACTTGGTTTTGTGGTCACCAAAGCACCGGGGCGGATTAACATCGGCAAGGCGACGCCAACCGACGACAAAATATCAGGCGCACCATTTCCAGCAGCGATGACAACGCGGTCGGCCGTTATCGGCCCCATTGTTGTTTCCACACCTGTCACCACACCGCCATGGGTTGTGACACATCGCACAGCCACACCGCGCACAAAACGCGCGCCCGATGCCTGCAACAATACGTGCGCCAGCCCTGCCACATCCGCACAGCTTTCCGACGTAAAATGCAACACATCGTCCGGCAACCCTTTGATATCGGGGTCAAAATCTTTGACCTGCGCGCGTGTTAGATGCTCAACCGGATAGGCAAGCATTTCAAGGCTGCGCTGCATCTGTTGCAATTCGGTGCCCTGCGCTTCCCACCACAGGGCACCGCACTTACTGATCGGAAGGCCCGCAACCGCGTTGGTCAGCCGATCATACGCCGCGATACTCGCCACGCGCAGGTGATGATGTGCTGTATCTGCGTAAAAGCTGGCATTGATCCAGCCAAACGACGTGTCAGACGCCGCCGGAGTTCCGGCATCAACGACCGTGACGTCAGCCCCTGCCTTGGACAGTTGGAACGCAATCGCTGCCCCGATCACGCCCGACCCCACAACAATAACCTTCATGACGCCCCCTTGGCCTTCCCAAGACAGCAGCCTAACGTGACCACATGACAGCACAAGACATCATCGACACGCTTGGCCTTTCAACCCATCCTGAGGGCGGGTTTTACCGCCAGACCTGGGTGGATCAAGACGCGGAAGGCCGACCTTGCGGCACATGTATCTATTTCCTGCTAAAGAAAGGCGAAGCAAGCCATTGGCACCGCGTCGATGCCGTTGAAATCTGGCACTATTACGCGGGCGCACCGCTGATCTTGGGGCTATCAGAACACGACGCTGGCCCAAAACAAGACATCACATTGGGTCCGAATCTGGCAGCAGGTCAGCGCCCGCAGGCCATCGTGCCCAAAGACTGGTGGCAGGCCGCGCGCACGACCGGGGATTGGACGTTGGTAGGATGCACCGTCAGCCCCGGATTTTCATTCGACGGGTTTGAACTGGCAGCACCAAGCTTCGTTATCCCCTAAAACGAAAAAAGGGGGAACCGAAGTCCCCCCTAAGTCTCGCATCTCAAGCTCATTCTAGTGTACCGCCCGGTATTCTGCCTGCGGCCTGAGCTGCGCCGGAAAGGACCTCGGCCCCCTCGGGTCTCGTGAACGGGGCGGCGCAATCATGCACCGCCCCGTGATCTCTTAGCTACAACCGGATGTCCCGCCGCAGGTGTTGCATTTCATGCAGGTGCCGTTGCGCACCAAGGTAAAGTTGCCGCATTCGCCGCAGGCTTCGCCTTCGTAGCCTTGCATCTTCGCCTTATCGCGGGCCGACAGGCTGTTGACCGTGCCGCTGGAGACTGCTGTCGCTTGCGCCATTCCGCCACCCGCTGCCACTGCGGGCACCAAGGTTTCCAAGGCAGTTGCTGCATCTGTGCCGCCACCAAAGGCCACCGCACCAGCACCACCCTGAAGCACGACCAGATCATTCGGCAGACGCTTGCGCAGGTACCCGGTTGAGCTGATTTGTTTCAGCACATCCAAAGATTTTGACGCTGCTGTCTCGGACATTTCCTGAATGTTGGATACGCCTTCTTCTTCGCCGCGACCAAGGCTGTCAAACGATGCGCCTTCCGGCTTTACGTGCGCCAGATCGGTGCGATCGAGGTAAGATACAGCCAATTCGCGGAAGATATAATCAAGGATCGACGTTGCATTCTTGATGCTGTCGTTGCCCTGAACCATGCCGGCAGGTTCGAATTTGGTGAAGGTAAACGCATCGACGAATTCTTCCAGCGGCACGCCGTATTGCAGACCAACAGACACCGCGATGGCGAAGTTGTTCATCATGGCGCGGAAGCCGGCACCCTCTTTGTGCATGTCGATGAAGATTTCGCCAAGGTTGCCGTCTTCATATTCGCCCGTGCGCAGATAAACCTTGTGGCCACCAACGTTGGCTTTCTGAGTGTAGCCTTTGCGACGCTGAGGCATCTTTTCGCGGTGCGATTTGATGATTTCCTTAACGACGACCTTTTCGATGATCTTTTCGGCGATGACTTGCGCCTTTTCGGTGATGTTGCCGTTTTCAAGAATGTCGGCTGCTTCCTCGTCGTCCTCGATCAGCGCGGCGGCCAATGGCTGGGACAATTTGGACCCATCGCGATACAGCGCGTTGGCTTTGACACCGAGGGACCAAGACAGCTCGTATGCTTTCTGGCAGTCCTCGATTGTGGCGTCGTTGGCCATGTTGATCGTCTTGGAAATTGCACCGGAGATGAACGATTGTGCTGCGGCCATCATATAGATGTGGCTGTTGACGGACAGGTAACGCTTGCCCTTTTTGCCGCATGGGTTGGCGCAATCGAAGACGCTGTAGTGTTCTTCTTTCAGGTGCGGCGCACCTTCCAGCGTCATCGTTCCACAGACGTGGTCGTTGGCAAGGTCTGTGTCTTCCTTTGAAAAGCCCAATGATTTCAACAAATCAAACGTCGGATCGTTCAGCTTGTCGGCTGGAATGCCAAGAACGTCTTTGCAGAAATCCTCGCCCAGCGTCCACTGGTTGAACACGAAACGGATGTCGAAGGCCGAGGGAAGCGCGGCTTCGATCTTGTCGATTTCCGCTTGGCCAAAGCCGTGACCGACCAGCGCAGTGTGGTTGATACCCGGTGCGTTGCCCAAAGTACCGTGACCGACCGCATAGGCCTGAATTTCTTCGGCTTGGGACGTGGAATAACCCAGTTTCGCCAAAGCGGCAGGCACCGACTGGTTGATGATCTTGAAATAACCACCGCCAGCAAGCTTCTTGAACTTCACGAGGGCAAAGTCAGGCTCGATCCCTGTGGTGTCGCAATCCATGACCAGACCAATGGTGCCCGTTGGGGCAATCACAGTAGACTGTGCGTTGCGATAACCGTGCTTTTCACCCAATTTCAGCGCTTCGTCCCATGTGGACATCGCGATGTCGATCAGGCGTGCGTCGGGGCAGTTGGCGTGATCCAGCGGAACAGGCTTAACGTCCAGCTTTTCGTAACCGTCGGATGCGCCGTAGGCTGCGTTGCGGTGATTGCGGATCACCTTGAGCATGTGATCCTTGTTCTTCTTGTAACCCGCAAAGGCGCCAAGCTCACCCGCGATTTCCGCAGAGGTCGCATAGGCAACGCCTGTCATGATCGCGGTTAACGCACCTGCCATGGAACGGCCTTCGTCGCTGTCATAGCCGTAGCCCATGTTCATCAACAGACCGCCAATGTTGGCATAGCCAAGACCCAACGTGCGGAAGTCGTAGGAACGCTGTGCGATTTCTTTGGACGGGAATTGTGCCATCATAACAGACACTTCCAACGTCAAAGTCCACAGACGGGAGGCGTGCATGTAGTCTTCGACCTGGAATTCACCGTCTTTGTAGAACGTCAGCAAGTTCATGGACGCAAGGTTACAGGCCGTGTCGTCAAGGAACATGTATTCGGAACACGGGTTGGATCCGCGGATCGCGCCGTCTTCTGGGCATGTGTGCCATGCGTTTACTGTGTCGTGGTACTGGATGCCCGGATCGGCACAGGCCCATGCCGCGTGACCAACCTGTTCCCAGAGATCGCGCGCTTTGATAACTTTGTGGACTTCACCGTTCTTACGGTTGATCAGCTTCCAATTTGCGTCTTCTTCGACGGCCTTCAAGAAGGCGTCCGTGACACGGATGGAGTTGTTGGAGTTCTGGCCGGACACAGAGTTATACGCCTCAGAATCCCAATCGGTGTCGTATGTCGGGAATTCGATGGCTGTGTGGCCCTGCTTTGCGTAATCCAGAACGCGTTTTACGTAAGTTTCCGGAATGGCGACCTTTTTGGCCTCGCGCACGGCGTCTTTCAGCTGCGGGTTCACCTTGGGGTCATAGGCGTCGGCCTCTGCGCCGTCCCAACCCTTGATCGCCGCAAAGATCAGGTTCAGTTTTTCTTCGTGCATCTTGGAACCGGCTACGATGGACGCAACTTTCTGCTCCTCAAGAACCTTCCAGTTGATGAATTCTTCGATATCGGGGTGGTCCGCATCCACGATCACCATTTTGGCGGCGCGGCGTGTCGTGCCACCGGATTTGATCGCACCAGCAGCGCGATCACCGATTTTCAGGAACCCCATAAGGCCGGAAGATTTACCACCGCCAGACAGCGATTCACCGGCAGCACGCAGAGAAGAGAAGTTCGTGCCCGTACCGGACCCATATTTGAACAAACGCGCCTCGCGGACCCAAAGGTCCATGATGCCGCCTTCGTTCACCAGATCGTCAGCGACGGACTGAATGAAACAGGCGTGTGGCTGTGGGTGCTCATAAGACGACTTGGACGCTGTCAGCTTGCCCGTTTTGTAATCGACATAGTGGTGGCCCTGTGCGGGGCCGTCGATGCCGTAGGCCCAGTGCAGACCTGTGTTGAACCACTGAGGCGAGTTCGGCGCAGCGCGCTGTGTCGCCAACATGTAGCGCATCTCGTCAAAGTATGTGCGCGCATCTTCTTCGGAAGTGAAATAACCACCCTTCCAACCCCAGTATGTCCATGCACCGGCAAGACGGTCGAACACCTGCTTGGCGGATGTCTCTCCGGACATGTCTGCACCTTCAGCGGGAACGGAGCGCCACAGGAATTCCGGGATACCCTTTTCTTCGACTTTCACTGTGGCCGAAGGCACGCCAGCTTTGCGGAAATATTTTTGCGCGATGACGTCAGACGCAACCTGGGACCAGCTTTCGGGGATCTGACAATCTTCGAGCTTGAAGACGATCGTGCCGTCAGGGTTCCTAATCTCGGACGTTGCTGCCTTAAATGGCACCTCTGCGTATGCGTCCTGTCCGGATTTAGTGAAGTTACGTTCAATCTTCATCGTGCTCTCGCCTCTGTCAAAGTGGGGATCGTCGTTGCGATCACCCGTGTCCCTCATTCCGATCCATGGATCGAAAAACCTATCGCGCGGATCAAACGTCAAACGCGGAAAACATAGCGCAATGCCCCCCGATATTGAGGGGGCGCACTCAAGCCTAGGGTGCTGTGCAGCATCTAGTGTCTCGAAACCTGTCCCGCGCTGTTTGCAACACTATATGTTGTGTCGTCTCATCCAGCTCGCACAACATCACTCATCTACACCTAGGGGGTCAACGAAAACTTTACCCTAAATATAGATTAAAGAGTCTTGACCGTTTGTTAACCAAGGGTGCGCCAAAACCACCCCCGATTCTCCCTCAGGCTTGTACACAAAGGTATCCTGTGGGGCGGCGCCAAATCGAAGCGGGAAAAATCGTTTATTTGCCAGAAGACTAGCCCGCAAAGTTCATCAATCACATGAGTTATCCACAGGGCGTGACGCGGTTGTTCACACCCTCGTCAGGTGGGTTGCGCGCCCTACCTAGTGTGTCACTCTGAACACGCACAAAAATCAGGAGCCGCAATGCGCGCCATCGTTCTGACTCTCGGACTCGCGCTTGCGGGATGTAGTGAATTTCCCACATCTCGTGGTGCGCCGGGCATCGGTGAGGTCCAAGGAAGTGCCGCACAGGCCTATTTTACAGGCTATCCAGCGCGTTTGTTCTTTGTCGCAGAGGAATTGTGCAACGGTCCCGGCCAATCCGTCGTCAAACCGAGCCGAAATCAGGTGCGCTGCGAATCTCTTCCTGACCCAGAATCAGCTGCAGCCATAATTTTGCAGTACGGGGGCACAGTCGAAGCCCTGCCCAAACTTGTCATCGCGTTTTCTGGCCGCAACACCGCCGACGGGTATTTGATGACTGTCGACAATTACATCCGCGTCCCGCAGCGGGACGGCGGTGCACAACAGGTGAGGTTCGTTGATCAGCAAGTGACAGACAGTCTGGCTGAACTTCTTGCGACCGCCGGCGGGCGGCCTCTCTGACATCCGAATGAGTGAGAGGTTGGGTTTTTGTAGAAATGGTCGGGGCGAGAAGATTCGAACTTCCGACCCCCTGTACCCAAAACAGGTGCGCTACCAGGCTGCGCCACGCCCCGAACCGAGGCCTCATCTAATCGCAGAACCGCGCGTTGAAAAGGCCTAAATCGTCAAATCGTCGAAATGCACCGACCTTTTAGGGGCAAGGCCAAACACTTGTGTCACCAAAGGCTGCATGTTGCATCTCATCGCCCGCCTCAAGCCCAAGCCGCGCGGCCAGACCACCATTGATCTCAAGAACATATTGGATGTCGGTGCCGCCAAAAATCGGCGTCTCGTCCAGGGGTACGGCCATAGGATGGATTTTCTGGACAATACCCGTGTCGTCCACGAACACCATATCAAGCGGGATCAACGTGTTGCGCATCCAGAAACTGACCCGCTGGGGGCGATCATAGACAAACAGCATACCTTCCATGGTGGCCATCTGTTCAACAAACATCAGCCCCTGTCCGCGCTCGGCATTGTCATCGGCCACGACTACAGTGAATTGTGCGGTGCCAAAGTCCCCACGCACCGACACTGTATCAAGCGAACATTCAGCGCTTGCGGTGGTCGCCGCAGCAACCACCAACGCAAAAACAAGACCTAGTCGCGCGCGACCGCACTTTCCCATGGCAAAACCTCAGCCGCCATAAGCCCGCGTTTACCTTCGATGGCCCGCAGCGCAATGGCTTCACCAGGAAGCAAATCAGCCAGCCCCGCCAGACGCAAGACTTCGACGTGCACAAAGATGTCAGTGGAATCACCAAACACATTGGCAAAGCCGAACCCCTTGGCCTTGTCGAACCATTTGACCCGCGCGGGTTCAATCGGTGCCGCCGCGATGTCTTCGGGATCAAATTCCGCGAAATCCGCCAGCCCTGTTGGTGACGGATGTTCGCTGTGGTGGATATTCAAAACCTCAGATGCCTGAAGCCCTCGGTCCGTTTCAACGACCATGATTTCAATGCCCGTACCATCCGCAACCGAGCTTTGCCCGAAATTGCGCAGTACATTTGCATGCAGCAAAATATCCGGCCCACCATCTGTAGCGACAATGAAGCCGAACCCTTTGCCTGGATCAAACCACTTTACGTGGCCATCCATGACGTATCCGTCCGTTTCTGTATCTTGCATTTTTTTGTCCTCGCCCCCGCGTCCCCAAAGCCACGAGAGGCATATCCCATCCAAGGCGAATTTGGACTGGTATGCGGTCGAATACAAGCGTTCCCAAGCGTCCGTTTTCACGAAGCGTGAAAAATTATGGGTTCAAACGGTCAATTTTCCATGGCTCTGTTCGCCCAGACCGCGACCAACGGAACCTATCGTGCAACCTGAAGTCGCCATCGGCCCAAAACTCGATTTCAACGGGAGAGATTCGGAAACCGCCCCAGAATGGTGGCCGGTCCGGGTTCGTGCCCTTGGCGGCCGTAATTTTGGCAACCTCCGCCACGAGTGCTCCGCGCGATGTCAGCGGTTGGGATTGCCGCGATGCCCACGCGCCCAGTCGGCTCTTGAGGCTGCGAGACTTGAAATAGTCGTCTGCCGCCTGACCGTCTTCGCGCTCGACCGTTCCACGGACTCGGATTTGGCGGCGCAGGGATTTCCAGTGCATCACGAACGCGACCTTTCCTGATGCGGCCAATTCCTGCCCCTTCTGGCTGTCGTAGTTTGTGTAAAAAACGAAAGCATCATCTTCGATGTCTTTCAGCAAAACCATGCGCGCATTCGGCAGCCCGTCCCTGTCGACAGTAGATAGTGCGATCGCATTTGGATCATTGGGCTCTGACTTTTCGGCCTCGGCCAACCATGTCTTTGCCAAAGCAAAGGGATCGTCGCCTGCAAATTTTCCGGTTCGGTCTGCCATGTGTTCGTCCTTTGCCTAATCGTGTGTTGTCCCATAGGTGACCCGCCCCGCGTCAGGGTCAAGGGGCGCATGACACGCCTGCCGCTTGAAGCGTCCGCGCCTATCGCCTAAACCAATCCTATAACAAGCCCGCCAACGCGCGAGGCGGGACATGAGGGAATGATATGTCATCCAATTTGATGCAGGGAAAACGCGGCCTGATTATGGGTCTCGCCAATGATAAATCTATCGCATGGGGAATCGCCAAGGCCTTGGGCGAAGCAGGCGCCGAGCTTGCGTTTTCGTATCAGGGCGACGCGCTGAAAAAGCGGGTCGCACCGCTTGCAGCCTCACTGGGGTCGGACATTGTACTGCCATGTGACGTCAGCGATGAGGCGTCGATTGATGCCTTGTTTGATGGCTTGAAAGAACGCTGGGACAACATTGACTTCGTCGTCCATGCCATTGGGTTTTCGGACAAATCCGAATTGCGGGGTCGTTACGTCGACACATCGCGCGACAACTTTACAATGACGATGGATATTTCGGTTTATTCGTTCACATCGGTCATGCAGCGCGCCGAAAAAATGATGAACGCGGGCGGATCCGCCATTACGCTTACCTACTACGGCGCAGAACGCATCATGCCGCATTATAATGTAATGGGCGTTGCCAAAGCCGCACTTGAGGCATCGGTACGCTACATGGCCGAAGACCTCGGCAAAGACGGCATTCGTGTAAATGCAATTTCTGCGGGTCCGATCAAGACCCTTGCGGCATCTGGCATCGGTGATTTCCGCTACATCCTGAAATGGAACGAATATAACTCCCCCCTGCGCAAAAACGTCACCATCGATGAAGTTGGCGGGTCTGCATTGTATCTGTTGTCAGACCTAAGTGCGGGCGTGACGGGCGAAACCCATCACGTTGATGCGGGCTACCACGTCGTTGGCATGAAGGCCGTTGATGCGCCCGACATGTCCCCCAACAAGGATTAATCCATGATCGAGTCGACCCACATTCTTGCGTTTAACCTCACGCTTATTGCATCGATGTTGGTTCCCGGTCCGGCGTTGCTGTATGCGCTGCGCCAATCCATCGCGGGTGGGTTTGCCATGGGTGCTGCGACAGGATTTGGGCTGGCGACAATGGCGACCTCCTGGACTTTGGCGGCCCTTTTGGGGCTTGAGGCCCTGTTCGTTGCGTTTCCTTATGCATTCGTCGCGCTGAAGGTCATCGGCGCGCTCTATCTGATGTGGATCGCGTTTGGGCTTTGGAGAAACGCCAGCGCGCCCATGTCCACGGAAACATCCCAACACCGACGCGCGTTTGTTGGGGGTTTGCTGATCAATCTTGCGAACCCGAAATCTGTTTTGTTCTCCGCGTCGGTTGTGGTCGTGATTTTCCCGCCCGGCCTGACGGCGGCTGACATCGGACTGATACTTGCCAATAACTTCGCAATTGAGGCTGGCGGATATCTGTGTTTCGCAGCCCTCCTCGCGACACCACCCGCGCGATCGGGTTACCTAAAATTAAAGCCCGTGTTTGAACGTGTCGCCGCGATGGTGCTCGGTTTGCTCGGCCTGCGTCTGCTGTTCAGCCGCTAAAATCCAAGAAGGATCCAACCATGACCGACCGCTTGCCCCACGAAAAAGGCTTCCACATCTCGTGGGATCAGATCCATCGCGATAGCCGTGCATTGGCGTGGCGGTTGGATGGCAAGGGGCCTGATGATGGCGCGTGGCGCGCGGTTGTTGCGATCACACGTGGCGGTATGGCGCCCGCGATGATCGTGTCACGCGAACTGGATGTGCGCACCGTCGATACAATTTCGGTGGTGTCCTATCATTCAGGTGGCGGGGCCGCGGACCAGCGCCGAGAGGCCAAGGTGTTGAAGTCCCCGGACGCCGACATGATGGGCGACGGAACGGGTATTCTGGTCATTGACGATCTGGTCGACAGTGGCAAGACTCTCGAACTGGTGCGCAAGTTGTACCCGAACGCCCATTTCGCGACCGTTTATGCCAAACCCGAAGGCGAACCGCAGGTCGACACCTTCATTACAGGTGTGTCGCAGGACACCTGGATTTTCTTTCCATGGGATATGGCGCTGCAATACGTCGAACCTTACCGCGGCAAGGACTGACATTTCAGTTCCCCGAACCTGGCCCTCCGGGGGGAGTTTAATTGCCTAGATGAAAAAGAACCGCCCCTTCATCTAGGCCAGCAAACTCCCGCCGGAGGCTTCAATCCCAAGAGACATCCATGACCCTAGCCCGCACAGCCACCACGTTTTCGCCCCCCGTCATGGAGGCGCGCCGCTGGCTGGAGGGTGTTGATTTCACAGACCGCCCGTTGATCAATGTCAGCCAAGCCGCCCCCGTGGATCCGCCCCCGCTGGCAATGCGCGAAGCCATGGCAAAGATGATCGTCGATGTGGACGACACCCATCTGTATGGCCCTGTGCTGGGGTTGCCCGAACTGCGCGCGCAGGTCGCAGCGCAATGGTCAAACAGCTACGGCGGAACAATAACGCCCGAAAACGTCGCAATCACATCAGGTTGTAACCAAGCCTTTACCGCCGCGATTTCAACCCTTTGCACAGACGGTGATGAGGTCATTCTGCCGGTGCCCTATTACTTTAATCACCGCATGTGGTTGGACATGGCCGGCGTGAAAACGATCCCCCTGAATCCAGCTAACAGCCTGATCCCGAACGCGGCAGACGCCGCTGATCTGATCACCGACAAGACGCGTGCGATTGTTCTGGTCACACCGAACAACCCCGGCGGTGTGGAATACCCGGCTGAAACCGTTTTGGCCTTCGCGGCCCTCGCGCGATCCAAAGGGATTGCACTGATCATTGATGAAACCTACCGCGATTTTGACAGCCGCACAGGCGCGCCGCACCCTTTGTTCCAAGATCCGGACTGGGATGACACGCTGATCCAGCTCTATTCGTTCTCAAAGGCTTATCGGCTTACGGGCCACCGCGTCGGCGCGATGGTCGCAAGCGTCGCGCGCCTGTCCGAAGTCGAAAAGTTTCTCGATACCGTCACGATTTGCCCCAATCAGCTTGGCCAGCATGCAGCCCTTTGGGGAATGAAACATTTAGGCGATTGGCTCGCTGGCGAGCGGCTGGAGATTTTGGACAGGCGCGCCGCAATTCAGGAACAATTCCCCCGACTTGGCGCAACGGGTTGGGAATTGCAGGGGTGCGGTGCCTATTTCGCCTATATGAAGCACCCGTTTGATATGGCGTCTGATGCACTGGCCCGCGATCTGGTGCAAAAAGTTGGAGTATTGACGCTTCCGGGGACGATGTTCATGCCGGACGGTCAGGGCAAACAGCATCTTCGGGTGGCCTTTGCAAATGTAGATCGGGCCGGGATCACGGCATTGTTTGACCGTCTTGTGGCCTACACCGCGCCCTGAACCACCACATCCGCTTGCACGCCGCCCGCGACCTGCCTAGACAGGTGAAAATGCGAAAATAGGGACGCTGTTACGATGGCCAAAGGCAAGACAAAAAACTTCTTTGTTTGGATCATTATGGGTCTGCTTTTCGTGGGCCTTTTGGGCTTTGGTGCGGGTGGGCTGACGGGCACCGTGCGTTCTGTCGGAACGGTGGGCGAAAAACCGCTTTCGACCCAAGCCTATTTCGAAGAACTCCAAACGCTTATCCGCATCCGCAGCGCACAAGAAGGCCGCCAGTTGTCCTTCCCCGAAGCGGATGCACTGGGCATCCCGATCCGCGCGCTTCAATCCGCGGTGGGCCAACGTGCGTTGGACAACGAAGCCGCCGTTCTGGGCCTGTCTGTTGGCGATGGTGTTGTCAGCGAACAAGTTTTGGCCACGCCCGCCTTTCGCGGTCTGGATGGGTCGTTTGATCGTGAAACCTATCGGCAGGCCTTATCATCAAGCGGGTTGAGCGTGCGGGACTATGAAACCAGCCTGCGCGAAGGTGCGGCGCGCGCACTTGTTCAGGGCGCGGTGTTCACAGGCATTCCCGATCCTGCAACCTACGGCGAAACTGTCGCGAAATTCACCCGCGAAGGGCGCACATTCACATGGGCTCCGCTGACTGCCGCTGATGTTGAAATCATCCTGCCCGAACCATCCGAAGAAGACTTGCAGACCCACTACGATGCGAACCCTGCGATCTACACCAGCCTTGAAACACGCGCGCTACAATATGTCTGGCTGACGCCTGATATGATCCAGGATGATATGCCTGTGGATGAAGTCGCGCTCCGCGAAGAATATGAGGCGCGGATCGAAGAATACGTACAGGCTGAACGCCGCTTGATCGAACGCTTGGTCTTTTCCGATGAAGCGGCCGCACAGGCTGCGATTGAGGCGATTGAGACAGGCGAAACATCCTTCCCCGAACTGGTGGAGGATCGCGGTTTGACGCTTGAAGATGTGGATGGCGGTGACGTCACTGAGGCCCAAATGGGCGACGCTGGCCCCGCAATCTTTGCGCTTGAAACCGGCGGCGTGACAGGCCCTTTTCAAAGCGACCTTGGCCCTGCGCTGTACCGTGTGAATGCCGTTCTGGCTGCGCGCAACACAACATTCGAACAAGCGGCACCAGAACTGCGCGAAGATCAGGCCGCACAGCGCGCGATCCGCCTGATCGAAGATCAGATCGACCCGATCACGAACTTGCTGGCGGGTGGTGCTCTGCTCGAAAACGTGGCGGAGCAGACGGATATGGTGTTGGGCGAAATGGACTGGACGGCCGATATCACCGACGGCATTGCCGCCTATGCTGCCTTCCGTGATGTTGTGGCAAATCAGGACGTGGCAGATTTCCCCGAACTCCAAAGCCTTGACGACGGCGGGCTGTTTGCCGTTCAAATCCTCGAAGTCCGCGCCCCTGCTCTGATCCCGATGGATGATGTGCGCGACGACGTGATTGCCGGTTGGGAAGCACAAGAAACCGCCGCTGCCGTCATGGCCGAAGCCGAGGCAAAACAGGCGCGTCTGAACGAAGGCGTGCAAGACTTCGGGTTTATCGGACTGGATGCTGTGCAGGAAAACGGCCTGACGCGGCGCGGTTTTGTGAACGGCGCGCCGACCAATTTCCTGACCGAAGTGTTCGACATGGACATCGGGGATGTCCGCGTGTTGCCCAACGATGGCGATGCCATCATCGTGCGTTTGGATGACATCACCGGCGCTGACCCCGAGGACGATGTGTTCGCAACCGAAATGGATGCCATTGCCCAATCCGCCGCCGAAGGCATCGCGCAAGACATCTATGAGCTTTACACCCGCACCGTGCAGTTGCGCACGGAGGTGAACATCAACGACGCGGCCATCAATGCCGTGCACGCCAATTTCCGGTAGATCATGACGCCCGATTTCGAAACCTTCCGCACGGCTTATGACGCAGGCGAAAACCAGATCGTCTACACACGACTGACGGCTGATCTGGACACGCCCGTGTCCCTCATGCTCAAGCTGACGGGCGCTGGCAAACATGCGTTTCTGTTGGAATCCGTCACCGGTGGCGAAATTCGCGGGCGGTATTCGATCGTCGGCATGAAACCCGATCTGATCTGGGAATGTCACGGCACGACAAGCCGCATCAACCGCTCTGCGCGCTTTGATGAAGACGCGTTTGAAGACCAATCCGGTGATCCGTTAACCAACCTGCGCGCGCTGATCGCCGAAAGCAAAATTGACCTACCCGTCGATCTTCCGGCCGCAAGCGCGGGCCTGTTCGGCTATCTTGGCTATGACATGATCCGCCTTGTCGAACATTTGCCAAACATCAACCCCGACCCGATCGGCCTGCCCGACGCTGTCATGTTGCGCCCCTCAGTCGTGGCGGTTCTGGACGGCGTGAAGGGAGAGGTTATTTTGGTCGCCCCAGCCTACGCGACATCGGGCCTGTCTGCGAAAGCGGCCTACGCCCAAGCGGCCGAACGTGTGATGGACGCACAACGAACCCTAGAATTGCCTGTTCCAATGGCTGAACGCACCTTGGGTGATGCGGACACGCCCGCCAATCCGGTCAGCAACTTTACAAAATCAGGCTACAAGGAAGCGGTTGAAAAGGCCAAGGACTACATCCGTGCCGGTGACATCTTTCAATGTGTGCCATCACAACGCTGGACACAGACGTTTGCGGAACCGCCCTTTGCGCTGTATCGCAGCCTGCGGCGCACAAACCCGTCACCGTTCATGTTCTATTTCAACTACGGGGATTATCAGGTCATCGGCGCGTCGCCCGAAATCTTGGTCCGTGTGTTCGGATCCGAGGTGACGATCCGCCCCATCGCTGGCACCCGCCCCCGTGGCGCGACGGTCGAAGAAGACAATGCATTCGAGGCTGATTTGATGGCCGACAAGAAAGAACTGGCAGAACACCTGATGCTGCTGGATCTGGGGCGCAACGACACGGGCAAAGTGTCAAAGATCGGCACCGTGCGCCCGACAGAGCAATTCGTTGTCGAACGCTATAGCCATGTGATGCACATCGTGTCCAACGTGGTCGGTGAACTGGCGGAGGGCGAAGATGCGTTATCGGCTTTCTTCGCTGGAATGCCCGCGGGAACCGTATCAGGTGCGCCAAAAGTGCGCGCCATGGAAATCATCGATGAATTGGAACCGGAAAAGCGCGGATTGTACGGCGGTGGCTGCGGTTACTTTTCGGCGAACGGCGATATGGACATGTGCATCGCCCTGCGCACGGCGGTTCTCAAGGGGGATCAGCTGTATGTGCAGGCAGGCGGCGGCGTTGTGTATGACAGCGACCCCGAAGCCGAATACATGGAAACCGTCCACAAATCCGGCGCAATCAGGCGCGCGGCAGCTGATGCGGCCATGTTCCGGACAGGCAATTCATAAAGGCTGTTACTCAGGCGTCAGTTCTAGGGTTTCCAGGACAAACCCCACACGATCCGCGACAGAAACCTGCGGCAGTATGCATGGTTCATATCCCAGATCATCCAGCGCGGCGACCAGTCGGTCGTATTCATCACAGGCTTTGGCAAACCCGTGCTTGCGGTCCTCGTCTTGCTCAAAAATTTCGTGCCAAGGCGGTGCTATGAAAACGGTCTTTGCATAGTGGCGATGCGGGCCCAGCGTGGTGCAGTGGGATGCGCCGCTGGCTGATTGAAGCGCCACGGCAGCATCAACCAAACCCCGATCAAAAAACACCTGCCCTGTCATTCCTTCGGCTTTTTTCAGGTCGGCATGCGCCATTTCAACCGCAGCACGCGCAAAGGCATTCATATCGACCCACGGCAATGTGTGGTCCGCGCCACTGCGCGCGTTCGATATAATCCGCCGCCCGGGTTCCTTGATGGTGCTAAAACCCGCCTTCGCCAACGCTGCAAGCAACGTCGATTTACCACCGCCAGAACATCCCGTGATCAATGTGAACCGATCAGACACGTGGGCACCACCTTTGCATCAAACCTAAAAGAACACTGCGATTACTCGGCCAACAAAACCGCGCTTACGGGAACAACGGCGATCTGATCTTCCTGGTTCGCGGTTCCCCATAAGATCAGCGCGGAAATTGTATCCGGGCGCACACGGCCAATCAGCACAACACCACTTTCTTGGCGCGCACGAAACGCAGCCTGATCAACAAAACGGCGCACGACGCGGGCATCCTGATTGTCGATATCCAGATCACGAAACACCACTGCGGATGGAACCCCTGCTTGCTGTGCGGCGCGCCCGGCCATGTTCAGCCCTTGGCTGGCCGTAATAAAACCCCGCCCCTGATAAGCGAGAATATCCATCGCCTGTTCTGTCACGGCGCGGTCGGCCTGCAAACCACCTGCCCCAATGTCCAAGACCGCGATGGTTTCCGGCAAATTACTAAAGACGCTTTCGAATGTAACCTCAACATCAGACGGCAACGCGCCTTCTGGCACTTTAGCCATCACCACCACCTCAAAACCGTCCGCACGATAAGACGCCATCAGATCAGCGGCATTCGGCAATGCCGGATCAAGCGCGATAGACACTGGGAATGGCAGACCCGCCAAGGCCGCTGCGGCGGCAGACATTGACCCATCATCAATCAAAACAACTGACATCAGCGGCTTGGACCCGAAATCATCCGCATCTGCGGCGTAGTTTTGCAGTGCATTCGCGGCAGGTTGTGCCACGTCATCGCTGGCCTCATCGGTGCCGGGGCGGCGGATTGTTACGCCCGTATCACGTTCAGTCAGCAGTGTGTTCGCACCGCCCAATTGCAAACGCGGTTCTGTCGATGGGACAACGGCCGCCGCGATATCAGCAGTATTCAAGGCCAAATCTTCGGGCGGATCAGCGGGCGCATCAATCGCGGGTGCTTCGTCTTGCACAGTGTCCTGCGCCACCGCTTCGCCGATTGGGTCTGCGTTGGTGTCAATAGATGCATCCGCCCCTAAATCCACGACAAAGAAATCGTCCGTCGGTTCAGGCGTCGTTTGTTCGCCGACCTGTGGTTCATCGTCAACCACCGAAACTTCGGTGTCCGGTACGATCACGATTGTCGGTTGTGCTGGTGTTGTCGAAACCGTCAGATCAGCCTCGTTTTCGGGCGTTTGGGGGGCCAGGGCCTGCGGGTTTGGCAAAACGGGGGCGACGGGTTCAGACACCACATTGGCAGACTGGGGCGCCGGCGGGGCCTCCATCGCGCCTTCAACGCTGGTCACTTCGGGTTCATCAAGCGGATCTGTGTCCGCACGCGGGGCTTGCGCGTCTGCGGTAACCGCAACGGGGGCGGTCGGCTCTGCTTCGACAGCTTCGCCCATTGGCAATGCAGGCGCTTGGGGTTCTTGGATGCTCAGGCTACCTACGGGTGTTGATGGGCCACTGTCTGCAACATCCTCAACCGTTTCAACCGGGTCCACCATCGGCGCTTGCACCAAAGGGGCCTCTGGCGGGGTGACGCCTGCGGGCTGTTCGCTTACCACAGACACCACGCCTAACCCCAGCACGGACACCAATCCGCCCGTTAGCATTCCACCGATCAATCCACGCATACTGCTGCTGCCTTCTTCTCTCATTGTTCCCGCGACCTCTCATGGGTCGATTTGGGACCATTGCGGGCCTTGACGCACCCCCGCGCTCCGGCCCATGTATGACCCTAGTATATATGCGGCACGCCCCTGCGCGGTAGCCCCAAATTAACCTGACTGTATGGCGGCAAAACTATGCTTCTCTTGATCGATAATTACGACAGCTTCACCTACAATCTGGTGCATTACTTTGGTGAGCTTGGCGCAGATGTTGTCGTAAAACGCAACGACGCGATTGATGTACAAGAGGCAATGGGCATGGGGGCATCCGGCATCGTGCTGTCGCCCGGCCCCTGTGATCCGTCGGCCGCTGGGATTTGTCTTGCGCTGACGCAGGCCGCTGCGGAAACGAAAACACCGCTGATGGGCGTCTGCCTTGGCCACCAAACCATAGGTGAGGCGTTTGGCGGCAAAGTCGTGCGCTGCCATGAAATCGTGCACGGGAAAATGGGCACAATGCACCATACGGGCAAATCCCTGTTCGCGGGCCTGCCCTCCCCGTTTGAGGCGACGCGCTATCATTCCCTGACGGTAGAGCGCGCATCCCTACCCGACTGCCTTGAAATCACAGCAGAGCTGGAAGACGGCACGATCATGGGCCTCCAGCACCGTGAATTGCCCATGCACGGCGTGCAGTTCCACCCCGAAAGCATCAAATCAGAACACGGGCATGCAATGCTCGACAATTTCCTCAAGACACTAAAGGTCCCCGCATGAGCGACGCGCTAAAACCCCTTATCCATGCCGCCGCCGAAGGCCCGCTGACCCGCGATCAAGCCCAAGCAGCCTTTGAAATCCTGTTCAAAGGCGATGCGACCCCGTCCCAAATGGGCGGTCTGTTGATGGCCATGCGTACGCGCGGCGAAGTGGTGGATGAATATGCCGCCGCCGCCGCCGTCATGCGCGCCCATTGTTTGCCTGTTAACGCCCCCGCTAGTGCGATGGACATTGTCGGCACGGGGGGCGACGGCAAAGGCACGCTGAACATTTCCACCGCAACGGCGTTTGTCGTCGCGGGCGCGGGCGTCCCTGTGGCCAAGCACGGCAACCGCAATCTGTCGTCACTGTCTGGTGCCGCAGATGCGCTCTCTCAGATGGGCATTGACGTCATGGTCGGCCCTGACGTAGTCGAACGCGGCATCGCTGAGGCTGGCATCGGCTTTATGATGGCCCCCATGCATCATCCGGCGATCAAACACGTGATGCCCACACGCGGTGAACTTGGCACCCGCACGATTTTCAACATTCTTGGCCCACTGACCAACCCGGCAGGCGTCAAACGCCAACTCACAGGCGCATTTTCGCGCGATCTGATCCTGCCAATGGCGCAAACGTTGCAACAACTTGGGTCCGAGGCCGCATGGCTTGTCCACGGCAGCGACGGCACCGATGAGCTTACGATTACGGGCGTATCTTGGGTCGCCGCGATGTCTGGTGACATGATCACACAGCGCGAAGTCCACCCCGAAGACGCGGGCCTGCCCGTCCACCCGTTTGAGGACATCTTGGGCGGATCGCCAGCCGACAACGCCAAAGCCTTTCGCGCCCTTCTGGACGGTGAACACTCCGCCTACCGTGACGCCGTTTTGCTGAACTCCGCCGCTGCATTGCTCGTGGCGGGCAAGGTCGAAGGCCTCAAGGCCGGCGCGCGCATGGCCGCTGACAGCATCGACAGCGGTGCCGCCAAAACCGCCGTGGAAACGCTCGCCAAAATCACCCAAGGCGCGTGAACTCTTCCGGTGATCCCGATTGGGCGGCACAATTTACGTTCACCAAACGGTTCTGGCTGGGCTGCGCAATTCTGTTTATGTCCGCTGTCTTTGCAACGGTGACCGTAATCTCGGCAGGCGACGCACGACGCCTCGCCAGACATAATATCGAAATTCCCGCCACCGTACTGGATCACCGCTTTATTGCGCAAAACTCCGCGCGCGATGGCAAAGGCACCCATTTCATAACCTACTCGTTTACATGGAACAATCAGACGATCGCCAACGAACGCGCCGTGCCCCAAAACTTCCATAACAGCCATCCGGTCGGTCATTCTTGGATGATCCGCATCCACCCTGACGCGCCACGTATTCACGATCTTTATGATGGCCAAACCCGCACAACCGCCTGGGGGCATCTGGCGATCAGTCTCCTCATGGGGCTTTTCGGGCTGTTCTTCGGCCTATCAAACGGCAACCTTGCGGCCCTGCGCGCGCGCATGCGTTCAACCGCACCCTAAACCCTCTTTGGTTTCTAAATATTCCGGGGGAGGCCAAAGGCCGGGGGCAGCGCCCCGTCTTTCTTGCAAAATTCGCAGAATTTTGCGCCCCGCCCGCGGCACGCGCAATTGTCTTCCCCCCGACACAGGACTAAGTTCACCACATGGATATTTTAGACAAGATCAAAGCCTATAAGCTCGACCACATCGCGGCCTGCAAATCTGCGCGGCCCTTCTCTGAAGTTGAGGCCGACGCCCGCACTGCATCGCCGACGCGCGGCTTTGCCGAACGCCTGACCGAAGCCAGCCGCGAAGGCTATGGCCTGATCGCTGAAATCAAAAAGGCCAGCCCCTCCAAAGGTCTGATCCGCGAAGACTTCAATCCCCCCGAACTGGCCCAGGCCTACGCCGCAGGTGGCGCAACCTGCCTCAGCGTTCTGACCGATGCCCCATCATTTCAGGGGGCCGATGAATTCCTGACAGCCGCGCGCGACGCCGTTGATCTGCCCGCACTGCGCAAAGATTTCATGTATGACACTTACCAAGTCGCAGAAGCCCGCGCGCTCGGCGCCGATGCCATCCTGATCATCCTTGCCTCTGTCGAAGACACACAGGCCGCCGAACTCGAAGCCGCGGCAACCGAATGGGGCATGGATGTCCTGCTCGAAGTCCACAACGCCGAAGAACTTGAACGCGCATGTCTGTTGAAATCCCCTCTTATGGGCATCAACAACCGCAACCTTAAGACGTTTGACACAACGCTCGACACGACGCGCACCTTGTCGCGCATGGTGCCGCCGGACCGTTTGATTGTCTGTGAAAGCGGGTTGAACACGTCCGATGACCTCGCGGATATGGCACAATACGGCGCGCGCACGTTCCTGATCGGCGAAAGCCTGATGCGTCAGGATGATGTGGCGGCAGCAACACGCCAATTGCTCTCCAATCCAATGACCATGGGCGGCATGTGATGGGCGACGGCCTTAGCCATTTTGATGACGCAGGTCAGGCGCACATGGTGGATGTGTCCGACAAGGCCGTCACAGCGCGCATTGCCACAGCAGCCGCCTGGATCAAGATGACGCCCGACACACTGGCCCATGTCACCGCTGGCACCGCCAAAAAGGGTGATGTCCTCGGGATTGGACGGATTGCGGGCATCCAAGGGGCTAAAAAGACGTCAGATTTGATACCCCTGTGCCATCCCTTGCCCATTACAAAGGTCGCCGTGGATCTTGTGCCTGATACCGCCCTGCCGGGCGTGCGCATTGAAGCCACGGTCAAAACCACAGGTCAAACAGGTGTTGAGATGGAAGCGTTGACCGCCGCCAGCACCGCCGCGCTCACTGTTTACGACATGCTCAAGGCGGTTCAAAAAGACATGGAAATCGGCGGTCTGCGCGTGACGCTGAAAGATGGCGGTAAATCGGGCCGTTTCGAGGGATGATTTCCGTCGAACAGGCCCAAGCCATGTGTCTGGACTTGGTCAAGACCGGACCAACAGAAATCGTTGCGCTGCAAGACGCGTTAGGGCGGACCCTTGCCAAACCTGTCGCCGCCAAACGCGACCAGCCGCCATTCTCCGCCTCTGCCATGGATGGCTATGCCGTTGGTGATGTGGCCCATAACGATCGATTGATCGTTGTCGGGGAATCCGCGGCAGGACACGGCTGGGACGGTGAATTGCAAGCCGGACAAGCTGTGCGTATTTTCACCGGCGCCCCCGTACCACGCGGCGCAACGCGGGTGGTTATTCAGGAAAACGTCACCCGCCAAGCTGATCATATCACGCTGACAGAGCCCCTATCAGACAACATCAATATACGCCCGCAAGGCGCTGATTTCAAATCAGACTTCACTTTGAATGTGGTGCCAGAATTGACACCCGCACACCTTGCCTTAGTCGCCGCAATGAACCAGCCTCGCGTCACGGTTACGTGCCGTCCCAAGGTTGCGCTGATTTCAAACGGCGACGAATTGATGATGCTCGGCGACGATCCAAAGCCAGAACAGATCATCGCATCCAACGTCTTTGCATTGCAGGCAATGGTGCGCATAGCCGGCGGCGACGTGAACGTCCTGCCCATCGCGCCAGACACTCCAGAGGCCCTTGACCAGACCCTGCAAGATGCGGCCGATTGGGGTGCAGATATCATCGTAACCATCGGCGGCGCGTCTGTCGGGGATCATGATTTGGTCGCCCCAGCCTTGGATCGCTTTGGCGTGACGCGCAGTTTCCATAAAATCGCCATGCGCCCCGGTAAGCCTTTGATGGCGGGGGCCAAAGGTGACACCGCATTTCTTGGCCTGCCCGGAAATCCGGTGTCCGCTGTCGTATGCGGGCACTTGTTCTTGCTGCCAATGGTGCGGCGCGCCTTGGGGCAAACGGACGTCTTGCCGCCTAGCCTGATAGCCCGCTTGACCACGCCCTTGCCCGCTGGCGGACCACGCGCCCACTACATGCGCGCAAAGTTTGATGAAGACGCACAGGGCCGCGTCGTCACCGCCTTTGACAAGCAAGATAGCTCCATGCTGACCGTTCTGGCAGATGCAAACTGCCTGCTGTTGCGCCCGATTGGCGACAGCGCCAAACAGGCAGGTGATCGCGTTACCATCTATCCCGTTTAGGCTATGTTCCCCATTTACCCCTCGGAACATATTGACACAAAACAAGAACACATCTAGAACATCCCTAACGAAAACCGTTGAGGGAGAGGGCTCATGCTCACCAAGAAGCAACTTGATCTGCTGGAATTCATTCACAAACGGGTGCAGCGCGACGGTGTGCCGCCCAGCTTTGATGAAATGAAAGAAGCCCTTGATCTGCGGTCAAAATCCGGCATCCACCGCCTGATCACAGCGCTTGAAGAACGCGGATTCATCCGCCGTCTTGCGCACCGTGCCCGTGCTTTGGAAATCGTGAAATTGCCTGACGCGTTGGAAGCCAAACTTGGCGGCGCCCCTGCCGCATCAGGGTTTAGCCCGCGCGTGATTGACGGGGATCGCCCTGACAGCCGCCCGCCCGCCGCACAAGACCTGTCCACCAGCGGTGCAATTGAGCTGCCCGTCATGGGCCGTATTGCTGCCGGTGTACCCATCGCCGCCATTTCCGAAGTCAGCCACAATGTTACCGTTCCGGCCTCAATGGTTGGTCAGGGCGATCACTACGCGCTCGAGGTGAAAGGCGATTCCATGATCGACGCGGGCATCAATGACGGTGACGTCGTGATCATCCGTGAAAGCCAGACAGCGGACAATGGTGATATCGTCGTGGCCTTGGTCGAAGACGCCGAAGCCACGCTGAAACGCTATCGCCGCAATGGCAGCGCCATCGCACTTGAGGCTGCAAACCCAGCCTATGAAACACGTCTGTTTCGCGATGATCAGGTCAAGGTACAGGGCCGTTTGGTCGGGCTGATCCGGTCTTATTGAATAGTGGTGGCGTTTGCGATTAGGGTCGCAAACGCCCCTTCCCGTCTGCGCACCGCTTCTGTGTTCCACAAACGGTCCCCCGTTCGGTCACGCACACTTTCAAATATCAGCGTTCCGTCTTCAATCCGCCCAGCCAGCGCGCCTGTGGTGCGCAACCGGTTGATATCGTAGACATCGCAGCCTGACAGCGCCCGCATCTCTTGATTGGTGATCACAATATCCGCGCCGCCGCAGCCTGCAAACCCCGCCAGCGCCGTAGCCCCGCGCACATTTGCGATCACGGCACCACCCGCTTCGGCCCAAACGACACGCCCGTTTTCAACCAATCCAGCCCGATGGTATGCAACGTCTTGGGGCACAGGCGCGCCATCATTTTCAAGCCATGTTCCGGCGGCAAAGGATTCCCCGCGCTCTTTTGAAACGTCGCGGCCTGTTTCGGTCAAAAGCCCGATCAACGACCCGGAGTCAGCCACCAACACCGCAGGACGATCGGCCACTTGCCACAATGCAAATCCCGCAATCAAAGGCACAAGGCCAACCCAACGCACGCCGCCGCGCCACACAACGGCAAAAACACCGCCGAGCGCGATAAGCCCCAGCACTTCGGGACCCGGTGTCACAACGTGCCGTAACGCGCCGTCCATATCGGCCACAAAATGGGCAACGGCCAAAATCCAGCGCAGGCCGAGGTCCATGGCCCAAAGGCCCAACATCTGCGCGCCAAGGGGCGCAAGCACCGCCGCCAGAACCGCAGCCGGCATCACAAGGGTTCCCATCAAAGGCACCGAAAGCAAATTCGCGATCAACCCGAACTGGGACACCTGATTGAAATGAAAAGCGGCAAAGGGCGCAGTCGCGAGCCCCGCGACAAGGGATGACATGAACACGGCCCCGACAGGGCGAAGCCAGCGAGGCACCCAAGCAACATCCGCCCCCCGCATCGCCCCAAACACCGCCACAAGGGCCGTTGTTGCGGCGAATGACATCTGGAAACCGGGGCCAAACAACGCCTCAGGGCGCAAAGTCAGAACGATAAGGGCGGCAATAGCGACCGCGCGCAATGTCAAAGCACGACGATCAAACAACACGGCCACCAGCATCACCGCAACCATCACAAAAGCGCGTTCGGTCGAAATTGATCCCCCCGACAGTGCAAGATATCCGGCAGCAACGCACAGCGCCCCGATGGCCGCAATTTTCTTGACGGGCCAGCGCAACGCCGCATAGGGCCACAACGCCAAGCCATATCGAAACGCCGCAAAAACAAAGGCTGCCAAGATGCCCATGTGCATGCCAGAAATCGCCAAAAGATGCGCAAGATTGGACGCACGAAGCGCATCAAGGCTGTCACGTCCCATCGCGGATCTGTCGCCCGTCATAATGGCGGCGGCAAAGGCACCGGATTCACCCGGCAGACGCGATTGCACCCCCGAACTGATCGCAACACGCTGGCGATACACCCACAACCCAGCAGCCCCATCCGCAGCGACAGCCCCCAACACAACCGGATTGCGCGTATACCCGACGGCCCCCAACCCTTCGAACCATGCCATGCGCTGAAAATCAAAACCACCCGGTTCAACGGGACCGGAGGGGGGTGACAAATGCCCTGTCATCAACACAACCTGCCCCGGTTCCGGTGTGATGTAGCCCTGATCGCCATGAAGCGACACGCGCACCGTTGCCGGCGTGCGTTGCCCTTCCATTCGGGCCAGTACCACGCGATCGAGCGTCAGGCGCACTGCGTCAGACTGCGACCGATCAATTTCGATAATCCGTCCTTCGATTGGTCCGTAATACCGAAATCCAAGCACAGGTTCGGCCACCATGTTCGCGCGCACACCAGCCAATCCGAACCCGACCAACACCAGTGATATGGCGACGATCCAGATGCGGATGACATCAGGAAGCCACCTCTGTGCACCAATCCCCAATAGGCCGACACACAAAAGCACCGCGCACAGATCCAAATTCGGTTCTTGATCCAGCGCAAAGTAGATCGAGATGCCAACAGCCAGCAGGACGGGCGCCCAGCCGAACAAATGCCCGCGTTGGGCTGTTACTTGCGCCCAAAGGCCCTGCACTTGCGATCCCGCTCCGCTGTTAGTATTCCCCGCCCAAAGCCGCACACATTCGCATGGCCCGACGCGGGTAATCTTAACGAATTGGTGGTTAGCAAAAGGTTAATTTCCCATGTCCAACACTCCCGTCGTCACCCGTTTCGCCCCATCGCCCACTGGCGCCTTGCACATCGGCAGCGCACGTACTGCGTTGTTTAACTGGCTTTATGCCCGCGCCAACGGCGGCACGTTCCTGTTGCGCATTGAGGACACGGATAAAGCGCGATCTTCGGATGAAAACACACAAGCCATTCTTGACGGGTTAACGTGGCTGGGCCTTGAGTGGGACGGCGCGCCGATTTCACAAGCCGCCAACGCAGATCGTCACGCCGACGTGGCCCATCAAATGCTGGCCGATGGCACTGCCTACAAATGCTTTTCGACCCAGGACGAGATTGAGGCGTTTCGCGAAGACGCGCGTGCCAACAAAACCTCGACGCTGTTCCGCTCACCTTGGCGCGACGTGGCTGAGGCGGATCAGCCTGATTTGCCGTTCGTTGTGCGTGTGAAGGCGCCGCGCGACGGGTCCACGACCCTTACTGACCGCGTACAAGGTGATGTGACGTGGCAGAACGATCAGCTCGATGATATGATCCTACTGCGCAGTGATGGCACACCTGTTTATATGCTCGCGGTGGTGGTGGATGATCACGATATGGGCGTGACCCATGTGGTGCGCGGCGACGATCACCTTGCCAACGCGTTTCGCCAGAACATGATTTATGACGCCATGGGATGGGACAAACCTATCCTCGCCCATATTCCGCTGATTTTCGGCCCCGACGGCAAGAAACTGTCAAAACGTCACGGCG
This sequence comes from Octadecabacter dasysiphoniae, assembly GCF_021532615.1. GTDB lineage: Bacteria > Pseudomonadota > Alphaproteobacteria > Rhodobacterales > Rhodobacteraceae > Octadecabacter > Octadecabacter dasysiphoniae. The sequence goes on along the minus strand of NZ_JAKGAQ010000005.1, from coordinate 181,967 downwards.
CGACCGGCGCTGCGGAATATCAGGCGATGGGATACCCTGCGGCGGGCATGCGGAATTATCTGACCCGTTTGGGCTGGTCGCACGGCGATGATGAATTTTTCACCGACGCACAGGCGCTTGAATGGTTTGATCTGGACGGGATCGGCAAAAGCCCGGCCCGCTTTGACACCAAAAAACTCGAAAACATTTGCGGCCAACACATTGCCATCACCGATGATGCGGCGCTGCGGCATGAAATTGCGGCATTTCTGACGGCAACCGGTGCGCCTGCCTTAACGTCACACCAAAGTGACGGTTTGTTGGCGGCCATGCCAAGCTTGAAAGAACGTTCAAAGACCTTTCCTGAACTCCTTGAAAAGGCTTACTTTGTTCTCACCTCCCGTCCGATCACGCCGGATGAAAAATCAGTCAAGATGCTGGACGATGTACACAAAAGTATACTGTCAGAATTGACGCCGCAGCTGCAAACTGTTAGCTGGTCGCGAGAAGATCTGGAAGGGATCGTGGGCGCCCTCGCGACAGCCCATGACACCAAACTCGGCAAACTTGCAGGACCGCTTCGGGCGGCTTTGGCGGGGCGCTCGGTGTCTCCATCCGTCTTTGATATGATGCTGGTGCTTGGCCGCGATGAAACAATCGCGCGGATCAACGACGCCGCTGCCTGAACATCGGGCTAAATGCGGGCTGAAACACTTTGGTTACTTTTGACAGGTAACCGACGTCAGACCGGAAAACCGACAACGCGGCGCAGCACTCGCGCACGCGGACCTAGAAAGGGAACGATATGGCTGACACGAAAACTGCGACGCTGACGATTGATGGCAAGAGCTACGAATTGCCGATGCATTCGCCCACCGCGGGACCGGACGTGATCGATATTCGCAAACTCTATGGTCAGGCTGGCGTGTTCACCTACGACCCGGGTTTCACATCCACGGCCGCATGCGATAGCACAATTACGTTTATTGACGGCGACAAGGGTGAACTGCTGCACCGTGGCTATCCGATTGATCAATTGGCGGGCAAATCCCACTATCTTGAGGTCTGTTTTGCCCTTTTGTACGGCGAACTCCCCTCAGCTGAGGAGCTTGAAAAGTTCGAAAACCTCGTGACGAACCACACGATGATTCACGAACAGATGCACAATTTCTTCCGTGGTTTCCGCCGCGATGCGCACCCGATGGCAACAATGGTCGGTGTTGTTGGTGCGATGTCCGCATTTTACCACGATTCAACAGACATCACCGATGCGCACCAGCGCGAAGTGGCGTCGATCCGCCTGATCGCCAAGATGCCGACGATTGCGGCGATGGCGTATAAATATTCCATCGGCCAGCCCTTTGTATACCCACGCAACGATCTGGACTACGCGTCAAACTTCCTAAACATGTGTTTCTCTGTGCCCGCGCAAGATTACCACGTGAACCCGATCCTCGCGCGCGCGATGGACCGTATTTTCACGCTGCATGCGGATCATGAACAAAACGCATCCACATCGACTGTGCGTCTTGCGTCGTCTTCCGGTGCGAACCCGTTTGCCTGTATTGCCGCTGGTATCGCATGTCTTTGGGGCCCTGCCCACGGCGGCGCCAACCAAGCCTGCCTTGAGATGCTGAAAGAAATCGGCAACGTTGATCGCATTCCTGAATTCATCGCCCGTGCGAAAGACAAGAACGACGATTACCGCCTGATGGGTTTTGGCCACCGCGTTTACAAAAACTTCGACCCGCGCGCGACAGTGATGAAACAATCTGCGGATGAGGTTCTTGAACTGCTCGGCGTAGACGACAATCCATTGTTGCAGGTCGCGATGGAGCTTGAGAAACAAGCGCTCGCCGATCCGTATTTCGCTGAGAAAAAGCTGTTCCCGAACGTTGATTTCTATTCCGGCATCATTCTTGAGGCCATGGGATTCCCCACATCCATGTTCACACCGATCTTTGCAATGGCGCGCACCGTGGGCTGGATTTCCCAATGGAAAGAACAGCTTGACGATCCGCAGCTTAAAATTGGTCGGCCACGTCAGCTCTACCAAGGCCCGACATCACGTGACTACGTCAACATCGAAAATCGCTAATTTCGGCTAGACGACACAGAAAAAGGCTTCCAAGATTGATCTTGGGAGCCTTTTTTTAATGCTAAAAACCCAACGCCTGATCCTGCGCGGCCCACGCGCCGATGACCTTGACGATATGTTCGCGCTGTTTTCAGATCCGCGCGTTATGCGGTATTGGTCTACCCCCGTGCACAAAAACCGCGATGTCACCGCCGACATGCTGAAATGGCGGATCAAGAATTGGCCCGACTGGCCCCATTATTTTCAGATCGAACATGAGGGCCGCGTCGTGGGCAGCGCCGGAAATCATCGCAGCACCGAAATAGGGTTCATGCTGTCGCCAGACCACTGGCGCAAGGGCATCATCACAGAGGCGATGAGTGCGATCATTCCACACCTTTGGGACACGACGGATCACGACGAACTGACCGCAGATGCGGACCCCTTGAACGCCGCATCAATCGGTCTTTTGACGTCGCTCGGGTTCGTGGAGACACACCGCGCCAAAAAGACATTTTTCATCAATGGTGTCTGGTCTGACAGCGTTTATTTCTCCCTGCCCAGACCCCTTCAAGTACCCGCAAAATAAAGGCTTTCGGCATACAATTGCATGCGAAAAACCGTTCAAAATGCCGCAGGTGTCGCACCCTAAAAACCCGCCCAAAACCCCCTATTTGTGAATCAACACAGCAAAGGGTCGAAACCAATGAAACAGACATCCGATTTCAACACAAACGAAGCAGAATTCGCGCCAGTGCACCACGTGCCCGCCGATTGGCGCGACCGTTTGGCATTTCGTGTGGTCAAATTGATGCGCACCGTTCCGGACATGTTTTTTGCAAAGCGATATGGCCACCGCGCCGTGGTATTGGAAACCGTCGCCGCTGTGCCAGGAATGGTGGGCGGGCTGTTGCAGCACCTTAAGGCGATCCGCCACATCCGCGACGATCAAGGCTGGATCAAAGAACTGATTGAAGAAGCGGACAATGAACGCATGCACCTCATGACGTTCATCCACATCGCCCAACCCAGCCGGTTTGAACGGTTCTTGATCATGGCCGTGCAGCTTATCTTTTATAACTTCTACTTCTTCTTGTACCTTCTTGCACCGCGCGTCGCGCACCGTCTGGTCGGCTATCTTGAGGAAGAAGCGGTGACCTCCTACACACAATACCTCGCCGAGATCGACGCAGGTAAAATCGAAAATATCGAAGCGCCCGACATCGCCAAAGAATATTGGAACTTGCCCGATGACGCCCGTTTGCGCGATGTTGTGCTTGTCATTCGCGCCGACGAAGCGGCCCACCGCGACACCAATCACACGTTCGCAAATGCCATCGTTGAGCGCTCCGCACCCTAGGTTTCCAAAGCAGAAACAAATTGTTTCTCAATTGCTAAAGACAACCCCGAGCCAAATAGATACAGTTTGTTAAGTATTTGTTTTGTCTCGGGGGAGATTACCATGGAAATTATCTTAGCATTATTGTTCAGCCTCGGCTTGGGCTCATTTTTTAACAGCGACACCGATCAACTGCCGGACGACGCTGAAGAACCTATTGATCCAGACGAACCCGTTGATCCGGTAGATCCCGTTGACCCTATTGATCCGGTGGACCCAGTTGATCCGGTGGACCCAGTTGATCCTGTAGACCCCGTTGATCCAGTTGACCCGATTGACCCAGTCGATCCGGTGGATCCAGTTGATCCGGTTGACCCGACAGACCCAACCATGGGTACAGACGGCGATGACACCGTTGTCCTTGGCAACGGCGCAGACACCTATGATGGCGGCGCGGGCAATGACAGCATCGATGGTGGCGCGGGCTTTGATGTCTTGTCAGGTGGCGATGGCCGTGACGAGATCGAAGGCGGCCTCGGCAAAGATGAGATTTACGGCGGCGACGGTTATGACACCCTGTCAGGTGGCGGCTGGAACGACACGATCTATGGCGGTGACGGCTTTGACGACATCGACGGCGGATCAAGCAACGACATCCTGAACGGCAACAACGGCAAAGACCTGATCGAAGGTGGCACCGGAAATGACGTTCTGAATGGCGGGTCTTGGGTTGACGGATTGTTTGGCGGCGAAGGCAATGACACCTTGCGCGGCGGTAACAGCAATGACCTCGTGAGCGGCGACGCAGGCAACGACCTTGCGCGCGGTGGCGACGGCAGTGACATCGTCCTTGGTGGCGCTGGTGCTGACTCTGTCTTTGGTGGTGACGGCAACGACATCATTGCTGGCTCTGCACTGTTCAACCGTGAACTTGACGTCGAAGATTACGTGGCTCTGCGTGCCGACGATCTGCCAAACGACGAAGACGGCGATCCGTTCTTTGCCGATTGGGGCCTGTCCGGTGAAGATACCGACACCGACGGCGACCTATTGTCTGGTGGCAACGGCGACGACACGATCTTTATTGGCAACAACGACGTCGCACGTGGCGGCGATGGCGACGACGAGTTTGTTGTTGGCGACTGGATCGAAGATGGTTCCGCCTCTGAAATCACAGACTTTGACAGTTCCGAAGACGTGATCCTTGTGGCTCTCACAGCTGAAAACGCTGACGCAGAGGTCACAACATCCGTGACCGATGAAGGCATCGGTCAGATCTTCATCGATGGTGTTTTGGTGTCGTCCGTGCGCGGTGATTTTGACAATAATGACGGCTTCGACGCTGACGTTATCACAGCCACCTACGACCCCTTGGACGCACCTGCCACCGATCCGGTAGACCCTGCGCCAGTTGACCCGGCCCCGGCGGATCCTGCTCCGGTTGATCCGGCACCAGCCGATCCGATTCCGGTCACAGGATAAAACCCCAACGCCTCGCCCAACAGGCGAGGCGTTGATACCAGATGAAAAACGCCACCTGTTTTCGAACAGGTGGCGTTTTGCGTTAGATCTAAGCGGCTTGCACCAAAGACGAAGGTTTAGCGGCCTTCGTACTTCGCGGGGCGCTTTTCCAGAAACGCGAGAACACCTTCTTGGAAATCGCGGGTCTTGCCGCATTCCCCCTGAAGCCGCGCCTCAGTGGCAAGCTGTTGGTCCAGCGTGGCTTCAAATGACCCACGCATCGCCGTTTTCACCCGTTGATAGGCCGCTGTTGGACCGCCAGCCAGATGCAGCGCACGTGCCGCGACATGGGTGTCGAATGTCTTGATCGGCACGGCTTCGTAGATCATGCCCCAATCCGCTGCTTGGCGTCCTGTAATCTTATCGCCAAACAGGGCCGCGCCCATGGCCTTGGCTGCTCCCATCTGACGGGGCAGAAAATACGTGCCCCCCGCATCCGGGATCAAACCGATCCGCGTAAACGCTTGGATGAAGTACGCTTCTTCAGCGGCGATCACAACGTCCGCCGCAAGCGCAAGGTTCGCCCCTGCCCCGGCAGCCGCACCATGCACGGCCGAAATCGTCGGGATCTTACAATCAGATATCGCCTTGAGCATCGGCACGTATTCGTCGCGCAACGTGCGTTCCAGATCGAGGTTCGTTGCGTTGCCGCTGTCGCCCAAATCCTGACCGGAACAAAACGCATCCCCTGCACCGCCGATCACCAAAACCCGCGCGTCCCGTTCTGCAGCCTTCACAGCATGGGTGATTTCTGCACGCATTTGTACGTTCAATGCGTTCTTCAGATTGGGTCGGTTCAGCGTGAGCGTCGCCACATCGTTGGCAATTTCAAATCGGATGGCGGAATAGTCCATGGGGCGTCCTTTGCAATGCGTTGGAGTCAACTTACTAAACAAACCAGTTTAGAAAAGCCCAAACGCCGCGTCAGTCGAATTAGCCGCGCATAATCTTATCAAGCCGCTCCTGTTCGTCCTCGCTCAGATCGTCGGGTGCGGGCGCGCCGGACCGTCCGCGGATGGTGACAAACGCAACGCCGCCCGCAAGAATCAACATGATTGGCGCAGCAAGCCACAACAGGATGTTGGCGCCTTCCACCTTGGGGTTCAGCAGGATGTAGTCACCGTAGCGGTCCACCAGATATTGCAGCGCCTGTTCATCCGTATCGCCCGCCACAAGCCGTTCGCGCAGCAGCAAACGCAGATCGCGGCTGATGGCGGCATTGGATTCATCGATGGATTCATTGCGGCACACAGGGCAGCGCAGCCCGTCTGACAAATCACGCGCACGCGCCTCAAGTGCGGGATCGTCCAACACTTCGTCAGGCTGCACCGCCGCCAATGGGGCCGCAAGCAAACACAGGGTCAGCGCAAGCCATCTCATTCTGCAGGCACCCCTTTGGGGTCTGTCTTGGCCTTGGCCGCACCCGCCGCAACACGCAATCGCCGATCCGTGAGCGATATCAACCCGCCCAACGCCATCAAAATTGACCCGCCCCAAATCCAATTTGCAAACGGTTTGATATAGGTGCGCACGGCCCATCCGCCGCCATCTTGTGGGTCCCCGATCACGACGTAGACGTCACGTAGAACGCCGTTACGAATACCTGCTTCTGTCGTGGGCATTTGGGCCACCGGGTACACGCGCTTTTCGGGATACAAATGGCCAACAGGACGGCCATTGCGAAACACCGCCATATCACCGCGTTCGCCAAAATAATTGGGCCCTTCGACCGTGTCCACAGCTGTCAATTCGACCTCGTGGATACCCACCTGCCAGCGATCGCCGATTTGCGCGATGCGAATGTCCTCGGCCTCCCAGGCGGTCAGGGCGGCCACCGCAAACACGGTGATGCCCATGCCGGAATGCGCCGTGAACTTGCCCCAATCCGCACGCGGCAGACGGGTCAGGCGTTTCAACCGCCCCGAAACCGCCCCGCGTACGGTGCGCAGCCAGATGTCCATACATGCGCCACCAACGACCCAAACACCCAACACCACACCAATCGGCCCCATGGCCGTGCGCCCCGTTTGCAACGCAAACGCCAGTGCACCGCAGGCCAGCGCAAAGATCGCGACAGGCACCATAGGCTTTGCCGCCTTGGCAAGAGTTCCGCGTTTCCACGCAAGCACCGCACCCACAGGTAGGATGATCGAAAGCGCGACAAAGAAGGGTGTGAACGCAGCATTAAAGAACGGCGCGCCAACGGACACCTGTTCGGGGCGATCAAACAAACCGATCGTATAAAACGGGTTGTCGATCAGCCCGCCGGTAAAGGTCCATTTCGCGTTTGTTGACCCAAGTTCGATCACCAGCGGCCAAATTGTCCCGACGAACACAACGAAACAAGACACGGCAAGCAAGACATTGTTCGTCACCAAAGCCGTTTCACGCGACACGGTGCTGAAAACTCCCTTAGCCTCCATCGTCTTGGCGCGGATCGCGAATAACAACAGACCACCCCCGACAAAAAACGCTAGAATCGCAAGGATAAACACCCCGCGTTCAGGATCGTTCGCAAAGGCGTGTACGGACGTCAGAACGCCAGACCGCACGATAAATGTCCCCAGCAGTGAAAAGCCGAACGCGAGGATCGCCAACAAAATTGTCCACGCCTTCAGGCTTTCGCGTTTTTCGACAACGATGGCGGAATGCAGTAATGCCGCCGCCAGTAGCCACGGCATAAAACTGGCGTTTTCGACGGGGTCCCAGAACCAGAAGCCACCCCAGCCAAGTTCATAGTACGCCCACCATGATCCCAGAGCGATGCCGACAGTCAAAAACAGCCACGCGGCCAATGTCCATGGCCGCACCCAGCGCCCCCAGGCCGCATCCACGCGCCCTTCCAGCAAGGCGGCAATCGCAAACGAAAACGACATCGAAAGGCCGACATATCCAAGGTACAAAAACGGCGGGTGAAACGCCAAACCGGGGTCTTGCAGCAGCGGGTTCAGATCGCGCCCATCAAAGGGCGGAAAATCCAGGCGCTCAAACGGGTTCGATGTCAGCAGAATGAACGCATAGAACGCAACGCAAACAGACGCCTGAACGCCCAAAACGCGTGCCCGCAATGATGTGGGCAGGTTGCCGCCAAACCAGCTCGCGCAAGCGCCAAACAACACGAGGATCAGCAGCCACAACAGCATAGATCCCTCGTGATTGCCCCAAACGCCAGTCACCTTATAAAGCATCGGTTTGTCACTGTGGCTGTTGGCCACAACAATATTGAGAGAGAAATCAGACACCACAAACGCATAGGTCAACGCCGCAAAGCTGAAGCCCACAAGCAGCAGTTGCACCACCGCGGCAGGGTCACCGACGGCCATCCAACCACGCCAGCCCTTATGTGCGCCGACCAGCGGAATGACCATCTGCGCGACCCCGAACAGGGCCGCCAGAATCAACGTAAAATGTCCAAGCTCTGTAATCATGACCATAGTTATAAACCGCCGCGCCCGACCCGCCAGCAAAACCGGACAGGGCAAGGTGGGCGAAACGTCACGTCTGCGTCAGGTCTTGGTTTGATACCACGCAGCTAAGGCCGGATTATCGGCGGGTGCTTTGGCGATGTCAGGTGCCTCGGGCGTGTTCGCGCGCAGCGCTTCAAGGGCGCGGGTATTATCGATGACTGCCGGAACACGGGCCATTGTTTCAGCGATTGAGCGTTGAAAATCCTGACTATGTGCTTGATGTCGCGCCCCGAAATAGAAACTGACAATCGCCCCCATCAGCCACCACAGCGGATCGGGTACCAAGGATATGCCCTGCATTCGGGTCGAAAACCAAACAGGATCAACCATCGCAACGATGAACAACCCGATGGTGCCAAACGCCAGCAGCGGGCGCGGCAAACGGTTCAGCCCGTCCATCAGACGATCAAACCAACCACGTCGCGGCACCATAAATTCCGCCGCGAATTGCTGCATCGCTTGTTGTTTGATCAACGCATCCCGCGCCGACGCCCCTTCCGCATTTTCGCGAAACACTTGGGCGGTCTCGACAATCACATTGCGCCCGTCCCCGAAGATGGAGCTGAATATCCGTTCAATCAAACCCATGCCGACACCCGCGCGCGATGTTGTGCATCGCTCAGATGGTACTTGGGCGAAATGAATTCTTCTGCCCGCGTGATCCAGCCGCCCTTGCCGCCATCAAGACGGCGCGCATATTTTCGGCTGGCCGGGCGCGCATCCCCCAAAGCGTAGTAATAATTGCGCCGTGCAATGCCGTAGGCATCCACAAAATGTGCAGGCGCGGCCGCCAATGCCTGCTGCGTCGCGGCAATAGTCTGCGGGCCAATACCACCATCTACTGCGACCTCAATGCGCATGTCGTGCAACAAGCGTTGCAGGATTTTCACCGCATTCGCACCGGAATTGACGTACATATCAAACACCGACGGATGCAAATCTGCTGGCAAATCCTTGATCCGTGGTCGATCAAAATAGTGATCAACAAAGATTTCAACAGCAAGGTCACGGCTCAGGACGCGCACGTCCTGTTCATCCACCTGTCCGTCACCATCCAGATCAAGGCCAAGACGGCGCATGGTGTGGATCGTCACACCGTGGTTTGTCGCCCCGCCGGGATCGTCCGCATCGTTGACGTAGCCACCCTCTCGGGCGACGATCTCATCTGCAATCTTGTAGACATCGTGCATCGTGGCACCCCCATGCTTTGCGGCATCAGGGTGCTTTGAATTGGTTAACCGGTGGTGGTGGCACCGTCCGTTGCGCTGGTTTCAGGCTCACAGAAATTCTGCTGCTCGTGCATGTTCTCCACTTCGGCGGGCATGTAAGTTTCGTCGTGTTTGGCTAGAATTTCAACAGCTTCAAAGGTTCCGTTGATGTAACGCCCTTGCCCAACCATGCCTTGTCCTTCTTCGAACAAGTCCGGCAAAATGCCCGTATAGGTCACCGGCACCGCGACAAAACAATCCGTGACGACAAAGGACACCTGCGTCCCCGCGCCGCGCACGATGGACCCGTCTTGCACCATACCACCAATGCGGAACAGCTCGGTCTCTGGCGGAGTTTCCGCCAAAACCTCAGACGGTGAGCGGAAATAATTGATCCCGTCGCGCAAGGCAAACCCGATGATCGCCGTCGACAGCGCCAACGCGACAAAGGCGACGACAATCACCTGAATACGGCGGGTTTTCTTGAGCGATTTCATCTGCGCACCTTTACGGGAACAACGGGGCCATCATCAGCCCCTCCGTCTCAGGCAGACCTAACATCAGATTGGCATTCTGCAAGGCTTGCCCGCTTGAACCCTTCGTGAGGTTATCAAGCGCGGCAATCACAATAGCGCGGCCCGCACGCCGATCCGCGACAACCCCGACATGACAAAAGTTCGATCCGCGAATATGGCGAATACTGGGGTGCTCTCCGAATGGTAAAACTTCAATAAACGGTTCGCCCTCGTACGCTTTTTCCAAAACGTTATGAATGGCTTGCGCGTCGCCCTTAACGTAGTTTGTCGCTAGAATTCCGCGGTTTGCCGGGATCAGGTGCGGCGTGAACTGAACCTCGACGGGCCGCCCCGCCAACAGCGAAAACTCCTGATCGAACTCACCCAGATGGCGGTGCGTTCCACCCACCGCATAGGCATGCGCGCCTTCTGACAATTCCGCGTGCAACAGGTTTTCCTTCAAGGACCGCCCGGCGCCAGACACCGCACAGGCCAAATCCATGATGATGTCGTCCAGATCAATCACACCTGCGGAAATCAGCGGGCGCAGCGCAAATTGCCCCGTCGCAGCATTGCACCCCGTACCCGCCACCAGACGCGCCGCCGTAATGTCATCGCGGTAGAATTCGGTCAGGCCATAAACCGCCTCTTTCTGAATCTCGACCGCGCCGTGAGGGTTCCCGTACCATTTTTCATAGGCCGCCGGGTCACGCAGCCTGAAATCGGCGCTCAAATCCACAATCTTCAACGATTTCGGCAGTTTAGAGATCACTTCTTGGCTGGTTTTATGTGGCAACGCACAAAATGCCAGATCAATTCCGCTGAAATCAACATCAGCGATTGTCGTGAGCACGGGCAGGTCTAAATGGCGCAGATGCGGGAACACTTGGGCCATGGATTGCCCCGCTTTTGAATTGCCGGACAAGGCGGCGATTTCAATCGATGGATGGCTGGCGATCAGCCGGACAAGTTCGGCACCCGTGTATCCGGATGCACCAAGGATGGCGATTTTATAAGTCATTTCAAAGTCTTTCGTGGATCACAATGTAAGGTCTAGGCCGCTTCAAATGTGATTTGTCGTCGCAAAAATTGGGTCGCCCGGCTGCTGACCTGCTTGGGATCACCCGACGTCAGGAATTTAGATGTGCCCTCGCCTGCCATTTCAGGCCGACGGGTCAAATAGTCGGCAAGGCTTTCGGCAACCAGGTTCGCCTGTGAAAAGACTTTCACATCCGCGCCCAAAGCATCCTGAAACTGCTCTTGCATAAGGGGGTAATGGGTGCACCCCAACACGGCAGCATCTGGCTGTGGCATTTTACGTTTCAACGCGTCCACATGGCTGCGCACCATGGCTTCTGCCAAAATCATATCGCCTTCTTCAATCGCATCAACAACGCCGCCACAGGCCTGCCCTTCGACATCCACGCCAATCGCGCGAAATGCCAATTCCCGTTGAAACGCGCGGCTGGACACGGTCGCAGGCGTTGCAAACAACGCCACATGTTTCACGCCGACCTCACGCGGGGGGGAATTGTCGCCCCAGCTGCGTTCGGTCAGCGCTTCGATCAAGGGAACGAACACACCAAGCACGCGCTTGTCTTGCGGCACCCAGCCTTCTTGCATCCGGCGCAGGGCCGCCGCAGACGCCGTGTTGCACGCCAAAATCACCAGATCACAACCGGCATCAAACAATGCCTGCGTGGCTGCGGTGGTCAATTTGTAAATATCATCCGCCGTCCGCACCCCGTAAGGCGCATTCGCGCTGTCGGCGTAATACACGAAAGGGACATCCGGCAGGCGTTCCTGTACGGCGTCCAAAACGGTCAAACCGCCCAAACCGCTATCAAAAATCCCGACTGCCATGCCCTAGTCCTTACGTTTGGTCTTTGGTTTATACTGCGCCTCAAACTCACGCCCCAGCTTATCGGCGGGCAGTGGCTTTGGCGACAGCTCATACGTCGCTTTGCGCAGGAAATCCATGCAGGTTTTCGGGTTCGGCGTATACAGCGCCAATTGATCGACGGGAATTGGTTTACCAATCACAACCCGCACGTCCGTCCCCACGCGGGCGCGAAACTCCCGCACCAATAATCCCATGCGCAATGTCGTGTGCAGGTGGCTCGCCAATTGGAACAAACGACTGTTCGCCCCTTCAAAGAAAATCGGCACCACGGTCGCACCGCTTTTTGCAACCATCTTGGCCGTAAAATTGCGCCATTGCGGGTCCATGGGCCGTGAAAATGGCCGTGCAGATGTGCTAACGGTGCCGCCGGGAAACACGCCCATCGCGCCGCCCGCCTTCAAATAGTCCAGCGCAGTTTTGCGTGTCTCAAGGTTCAGACGCGCCGCGTCCTTGGTATCATCAAACGATATCGGCAGGATGACCCGTTCCAGATCAGGGGATTTGCGAAACACCGAATTGGCCAGAATTCTGAAATCACCCGCCCGGCGTTGTGACAGGATACGGCCCATCATCAGGCCATCAAGAATACCGTAGGGATGATTGGACACCACGATAAGCGGCCCATCGCGCGGGATATCGTCCAGCGATCCACCAATAACATTCAAATTCAGCTTGTAACGGTCTGTAATCACGCGCCAAAAATCAGCGCCCTCGGCGATTTCGGCATCATAGCCACGCGCCTTTCGGATCAGTTTCAACCGCCCCGTCGCATTTTCCATCACGCGGATCACCGCCCGCCCGCCCTTTGTGGCAGCCGAACTGGCATAAGAAATGTCGCGGGCAATCTGGTTCTTGCTCATGGCGTCCGTCTGCGTGGCCTTTACGTTGAGTTAAGCTGTCTGGCCCTCAATGGCCAGCGGATGTCATGAATTTGCAAAACCCTATTGCGCCGCCACCTGCCCTTGCGGCTGTCGAAGAACCGCCAACAGTTCTTCGCGCCGCTTTGCCGCCCGCGCCGCGTTTTCGATTTTCACCGGACCAAATCCGCGAATATCAAGCGGCAGGCGCGCAAGTGCGACAGCCGCATCCAACGTGTCAGGGCGCACAAGCCTGCGGACCTCTTTCATGTCGCGTTCGTATTCCGCAATCAGCGCACGTTCCATGCGGCGTTCTTCTGTGTTCGCAAACACGTCCCACCGCGTCCCGCGCAGGCGTTTCAGACCGGCCAACAAAGGGAACAGTCGAGCAGCCACACGCGGCATGGCGATTTTTTGGGGCCGCCCATCGGGGCCAACACGGCTAAGCAGTGGCGGCGCAAGGTGATGGGTCAGCTGTAAATCCCCGTCAAACGTCGCTTCGGCCTGCTTACGGGTGTCGATCAACAGCCGCGCGACCTCGTATTCATCCTTATACGACAACAGCTTATGGTAACCCTGCGCCACGCCAGCGCGCACATCACCGTCAAACATCGCAACAAAATCAGTGTATCGCTTGGCGTAATCCGCATTCTGGTATCGGGTCAGATGCTGTGCGCGAAACGCAATTCTTTCATCCGTAGATTTTGGTTTGGGTTGCACGTTTGGCGACAAGATTTTGTCGGCCTCATCAGGATGCAACACGGCCCAACGCCCGTATTCAAAGGCTTGCAGGTTGCGTGCCACCGCCGTTCCGTTCAATTCAATCGCGCGACGGATCGCGTCACCTGACACAGGCACAGCCCCCTGCTGCCACGCGGCCCCGAACACCATCATGTTCGAATAGATCGCATCGCCCATCAGCACCGCCGCCAATTGCGATGCATCAAACATCGACAATCCGTCCTTGATCCGCGCCGATAGTGACAAAGATAAACGATCGCTCGGCAGTTTGAAATCTATGTTGCGGGTAAATTCACCCGTCATAATTTCATGGGCATTCACCACAGCGCGCGTGCGTCCTTGCGCCATAAGGCCAAGCGTTTTCGCCCCCGCCGACACAACCAAATCCCCACCGATCAAGGTATCGCATTCCCCCGTGGCAACACGAATCGCGCTGATGTCGCTGGGTTTTTCGGCCAAACGGCAATGAATGTGAACCGCGCCGCCCTTTTGGGCAAGTCCGGCCATTTCCATCATGCTGGCTGCTTTGCCGTCCACGTGGGCCGCCATGGCCAGCACCGCACCGATGGTCACAACACCCGTGCCGCCAACGCCTGTAATGACGACATTATGCGTGCCATTGATCGTGGGCAGCACCGGTTCGGGCATTTCAGGCAAATCAATCGCCGCCTGTGCGGTCTTCTTCAGTTTGGCCCCCTGCACGGTCACAAACGACGGGCAGAACCCTGACACACACGAAAAATCCTTGTTGCAGGACGATTGATCAATCGCGCGTTTGCGGCCCAGTTCGGTCTCAACGGGAACGATGGACACGCAATTGGATTGCACCCCGCAATCGCCGCAGCCTTCACAGACGTCCGTATTGATGAACACGCGCTTATCCGGGTCCGCAAATGCGCCCCGCTTGCGCCGCCTGCGCTTTTCAGCGGCACAGGTTTGCACATACACAAGAACAGACACGCCCTTGGTCTTGTGCAGGGTTTGCTGAACCTGTTCCAATTTGTCGCGAGTGGAAATCGCAACGGCGGCGGGTACGCGGGTCAGGTCGGCGCCCTCGGACGGATCATGGACCAGATGAACCGTCTTCACCCCCATCGCCAGCACTTCGCGGCAAATCTGATCGTGCGTTAACCCACCATCATTACCCTGCCCGCCGGTCATCGCCACGGCATCATTGTACAGCACCTTATAGGTGACATTGGTGTCCGCCATCAGCGCGAACCGGATCGCCTGAACGCCGCTGTGGTTATATGTCCCGTCGCCCATATTCTGAAACACATGATCGGTCGTTGAAAACGGGGCTTCGCCCACCCAGTTCGCACCCTCACCGCCCATTTGCGTCGACCCCAACGTGTCGCGATCCATCCACTGCACCAGGTAATGACATCCGATACCCGCATAGGCGCGGCTGCCTTCGGGCACTTTGGTGGATGAATTATGCGGACACCCGGAACAGAAATACGGCGTGCGCGTCACAAGATCGGCTGCATTATCCGCGCGCGTGACCTCATTGATCTGCGCTATTCCTGCGCGAAGCCCGTCAGACACACAGTCTTCTTCGCTCAGAACCATCCCCAGTTTTTCGGCGATTAGTACAGGATCAAGCGCAAATCGTGTCGGGAACAGTTCTTCGCGCCGCCCGTCTTTGGTGACGTCGCCCTTGTGCCAACCATATACGCGGCGGCCACGGCGATCATCAAACAATGCCTCTTTGATCTGGACCTCGATCAGCTTGCGCTTTTCCTCAACGACAACAATCAAATCAAGGTTTTGCGCCCATTCGTTAAAGCTTGTGACATCCAGCGGCCAGACCTGCGCGACCTTATAGGTGCTGATCCCTAGCCGCGCGGCTTCGTCTTCATCAATGCCAAGAAGCGACAGCGCATGGACCAGATCGAGCCAATTCTTACCAGCTGCCACAAAACCGATTTTTGCACCCGTCGCGGGCCATACAACCTTGTCGATGCGGTTGGCCCGCGCAAAGGCTTCGGCGGCAAGGCGCTTGTGATCGATCGTGCGTGCCTCTTGCGCGACGGGCGTATCGATCAGGCGAATGTTCAGCCCACCGTCGGGCATATCAAAATCCGGCTCCACAAACGACACGCGGTGCGGATCACCGTCCACAACGGACGTGACCTCGATCGTGTCCTTCATTGTTTTCAACCCGACCCAGCAGCCCGAAAACCGCGACAGCGCATAGGCGTAAAGCCCAAGATCAAGGACTTCTTGCACACCCGCTGGCGACACCATCGGCATATAGGCATCGACCATGGCCCAGTCCGATTGATGCAACGTGGTTGAACTTTCGCCGGTGTGATCATCCCCCATCGCCATGATGACACCACCATGGGGGGACGTACCCGCCATGTTCGCATGACGCATCACATCGCCGCTGCGATCCACCCCCGGCCCCTTGCCGTACCACAGACCGAACACGCCATCATGCGTGCCCTCTCCGCGCAGTTCTGCCTGCTGGGTGCCCCACAGCGCGGTGGCGGCCAAATCTTCGTTCAATCCGGGTTGGAATTTCACCTCGGCTTCTGCCAGCGGCTTAGCGGCCCGTTCCATCTGCATATCAACCGCGCCCAAGGGCGATCCGCGATACCCGGTCACGTATCCGGCGGTGTTCAACCCCGCAGCGCGGTCCCGTGCCTTTTGCATCAGCATCAGCCGCACCAGCGCCTGCGTGCCATTCAGCAAGACCTGATCCTTCTCAAGATCGTAACGATCGCTCAGCGAAATATCATGACGGGTCATATGCGCCTCCCAGCAGCTGACGCCCTATCTTAGGTCATAAAACCTGACCTACCAAACACTTTTGACGCTGACATGCCCGTTGTGAACAGCCATAAGGGGCGGGTAATATGTGCAACAGTGCGAGCGGTAACAGATGCAGCAAGGATATCCGATGGACTGGGACAAGCTACGAATCTTTCACGCTGTGGCCGATGCAGGGTCGCTGACGCATGCGGGTGACACATTGCACCTGTCCCAATCGGCTGTTTCCCGCCAAATTCGCGCGCTTGAGGATTCGCTGTCCACTGTCCTGTTTCACCGCCATGCGCGCGGGCTGATCCTAACCGAACAGGGCGAATTGTTGTTTGATGCCACCAAATCCATGTCCCGCCGTCTGGATGCTGCCAGCGCGCGGATCAAAGACAGCGCTGAAGAAGTGTTTGGTGAACTCAAGGTCACAACCACAACAGGGTTCGGCACCCTCTGGCTCGCACCGCGCCTGCCCGCCCTTTATGACAAATACCCCGACCTCAACATCGATCTGATGCTCGAAGAACGTGTGCTTGATCTGCCCATGCGCGAAGCTGACGTTGCCATACGCATGAAAGAACCGTCACAGGCTGATTTGATCCGCAAGAAACTGATGTCGGTGCGCATGCGGCTCTATGCGTCCCAGTCATACCTCGACAAAGCGGGCGCCATGGAAAAAATCGAAGACATCGGCAAGCACCGGCTGATCTGCCAAAGCCCCAGCGCCTTTCAGGTGTCGGCGGGCGCAACGCTGGTGCAACACTTGCTGAGCTACGACAAACCCAGCCTTTTGCACGTTAACAACTACTTTGGCGTGCTTCAGGCCGTTCTATCCAACCTCGGCGTCGGGGTTTTGCCCGATTACGTCGTCGAGGACAGCCCCTCCCTCGTGCGGGTCCTGCCTGACATCGAAAGCGGCGAAGTCCCTGTTTTCCTTGCCTACCCAGAAGAATTGCGCCAGTCGAAACGGATGATGGCCTTTCGGGATTTTGTTCAAGATGAAATTATTGCCCACCGCAAAAGCATCCGCGACGCAGCAGGCGATTTGATCTAAAATACCCGCATAAGTCGTGACCCATGCGCCACACGCATAACGGGTTTGCACCACATATTGTGGTTAGGTCTTGATCGACTCACCAGCGCAACTTATTTCATCTGTATGAGACGGATACGTCCGTTTTATACCTCCCTGTTGGACTTTGCCGGGCCTTGTGCCCGGCTTTTCTTTGTCTGAAGGTTGCCGAACGTCTGATGTGCGGACAAAAGACTGACGACTTCTTTGTGCCCCATTGGAGTAGTAAAGTGTCAATCGCGCTGTTTCTGAGCTGAGGTAACTTTGCTTAGCCACCAGAGAAGTGGCGGCCATTTGGATTTCAAGCCAACATTCAGGATTTTAACGGGGAAACACATGAAAGAAGCATCGCCTCGCAGTGATTTAGAGTTAGCTGAGGCTTACAATCTAGGGCTCACTGATCTCAATGGAAAACGGGACGGCCTTATTTCGCGTATGTCTTCTGGGCATGATCGTCGCTTGGGTAAAATGGGACCGGTATGCTGGGCGATACTTCCTGCCAGTGTGTTGACCCATCGTGCATCCGGAACCCGCGCACCAGCCTTTGACGAACTCAATAACCATGAGCGCCACGGGCTGCGCTACATCGCAATCGCTATTGAGCATGGAAGAGGAAGCATTTCGATTTCGATGGCGACTGAATCCAATGGCTATCAACCCCTCTACTACGAACAGGCCTTAATAATAACCGATGCTATCCATGAAGATCGGTTATTTCGCGCCAAAGATGGCAGTATTGCAGTGACCAAACGCAAACGTCTTGGCGGGGATGTTCTTAGCCACGCAGTCGACATTCTGGACGTTTGTAAAGAAACTGGGGTCGAGCCGATACCAACGTCACCAGATGCGCCGCGGAAAGCCTCGCCAACGCCCAAGGGTGCGCCTGACCCTGCCACCTCTTGACCTTGGCTGTGTTGCAAACCTCATGATGAGGGTTCCTCAAATGGTAAGCAGTGATGCGTGACGTGTGCTGTTCTTTGGCATAGACTTCGAGCGTGGCGCAGTGACACCAGTTTGCACACTACGAAATGCTGATCTTGGAAGGTGCTCTATGAAAGCCAAGTGTCTCATGCTTGATGTGGATGGGGTGCTCGTTTTTGGGCGCCCAAGCGACGGTCAGCATTGGATGGTCGGGCTTGAGAAAGATCTGGGAATAATTCCGCGTAAAATATCAAGATGCTTCTTTAAAGCGGAATGGAACAGTGTCTTGGAAGGCCGTATGAGCCTCATCCCGGCACTTCAAAAAGCGCTATGCGAACTGGGGTCAGACATAAGCGCCGAAGAATTTGTAAGCTATTGGTTTAAGATGAGTTCGCGTATCGTTGCGCCCGTGTTGTCTGATGTGCGCAAGGCCCGCAAGCAAGGCATCCCAGTATATCTTGCGACCAATCAATGCCATGAAAGAGCAGACCATTTACTGAACACGGTCGGTTTGTGCAAAGAGATTGATGGCATCGTTCATTCGGCCATGGCTGGTTATCAAAAACCCAATGCTGGTTTCTATTCATATGGGGAACGAAAGACTGGTTATTGCTCAGAAGAATTGATCATAGTCGACGATAATCTCGAAAATGTAGAGGCCGCGATGGCGGTAGGCTGGCAAGCTGTTCACTGGGCCGATGGCGATAACCTGTCTTCCATATTGCAACGCAGCATTGGGTAGGTCTGGGCAAGTAGACAGACATTCGCGGCGTCGCAACATCAGCACTTTTTTCTGCCACCCTCCTCTTATTTCCATTCACACCCCGAAATGGGTCGATCCCGCCTCACCTCCCCCGTTGCCCCCACCCGCGCCTTGTCATAAACGTCCCTCAACGCAACGACGGGGGACCACCATGCAAGAGCCAGCCATCACCACAGACCTGATCGCAGCCCACGGTCTGTCCCCTGACGAATATGACCGGATCCTCGATATCATTGGTCGCGAACCGACGTTCACCGAACTTGGCATCTTTTCAGCGATGTGGAACGAACATTGCTCCTACAAATCCTCCAAGAAATGGCTGCGCACATTGCCCACCGAAGGCCCACAGGTCATCTGCGGCCCCGGTGAAAACGCCGGCATCGTCGACATTGGCGACGGCCAGTGCGTTGTTTTCAAAATGGAAAGCCACAATCACCCGTCCTACATCGAACCCTACCAAGGTGCTGCCACAGGCGTCGGCGGCATCCTGCGCGATGTCTTCACCATGGGGGCGCGCCCGATTGCGGCGATGAACTCGCTGTCGTTTGGCGAACCAGCGCACCACAAAACCCGCCAGCTTGTGCACGGAGTTGTTGAAGGCGTGGGCGGTTACGGAAATTGCTTTGGCGTGCCCACTGTGGGGGGCGAGGTCCGCTTTCACCCTGCTTATAACGGCAACTGCTTGGTTAACGCGTTTGCCGCTGGCCTCGCGGACACAGACAAGATTTTCTACTCAGCGGCGTCCGGAATCGGCATGCCCGTCGTCTACCTTGGCGCCAAAACCGGCCGCGACGGCGTGGGCGGTGCCACAATGGCATCCGCCGAATTCGATGACACGATTGAGGACAAACGCCCGACCGTTCAGGTCGGTGACCCCTTCACCGAAAAACGCCTGATGGAAGCGACGCTGGAACTCATGGCCACCGGTGCTGTGATCTCGATCCAAGACATGGGCGCGGCCGGCCTCACCTGCTCTGCCGTTGAAATGGGCGACAAAGGCGGCCTCGGGGTGAAACTCAACCTCGAAGACGTGCCCCAACGCGAAACCAACATGACAGCCTACGAAATGATGCTGTCGGAATCCCAAGAACGCATGTTGATGGTCCTCAAGCCAGAACTCGAGGCAGAGGCCCGCGCCGTCTTCACCAAATGGGATCTCGATTTTGCCATCGTCGGTGAAACCATCGCAGAAGACCGCTTTTTGGTACTGCACAACGGTAAGGTAAAGGCAGATCTACCGCTCGCCACACTGTCCACCTCCGCCCCAGAATATGACCGCCCTTGGGTGGAAACCCCTGCCGCCGAACCCCTCGCGGATGTCCCGAACATTGATCCCATCGACGGTCTGCGCACGCTTCTGGCATCTCCGAACTACGCAGGCAAACAATGGGTCTATGAACAATACGACAGCCAAGTGATGGCCGACACCGTGCGTGCCCCCGGCCTTGGTGCTGGCATTGTGCGCGTCCACGGCACGGGCAAAGCACTGGCGTTCACATCCGATGTCACCCCCCGTTACGTCAAAGCGAACCCCGAAATGGGCGGTGCACAAGCCGTGGCAGAGGCCTACCGCAACCTGACATCCGTGGGCGCAACCCCTCTGGCGACAACCGACAACATGAACTTCGGCAACCCAGAAAAGCCTGAAATAATGGGCCAATTCGTAGGCGCTATCAAAGGCATCGGCGCGGCCTGTATCGCGCTCGACATGCCCATCGTGTCCGGCAACGTGTCGCTGTACAACGAAACTGACGGCACCGGCATCCTGCCCACACCGACAATCGGTGCTGTTGGCTTGCTCAAAAACGCCGATGACATGATCATAGGAACCGCCCGCGACGGGCATGTCCTCCTGATGGTCGGCGCATCCGGCACCCACCT
The DNA here is from genome assembly GCF_021532615.1 of Octadecabacter dasysiphoniae. Taxonomy (GTDB): domain Bacteria; phylum Pseudomonadota; class Alphaproteobacteria; order Rhodobacterales; family Rhodobacteraceae; genus Octadecabacter; species Octadecabacter dasysiphoniae. The sequence continues at coordinate 160,957 of NZ_JAKGAQ010000005.1, read as the reverse complement.
CGGCCAATCCGCCCTTCTGGCAGAGGTCTTCAACCGCGAAGACGGCGATGCACCAAACGTCGATCTTGCGTCCGAAAAAATGCACGGCGATTTCATCCGCACCAACGCGCAATGGATCGACGCTTGTAGCGATCTGTCAGACGGCGGCCTCGCGCTTGCGGCCTTCGAAATGGCGGAAACCGCGCAAACGGGCGTCACATTGGACGCAAGCGATACCGCGACATTGTTTGGCGAAGACCAGGCCCGCTATCTGATCGCCTGCAACTTCGACAAAGCCGAAGCCTTGATGACCGCGGCGGGCAAAGCAGGCGTGCAGATCCATTCGGTCGGTAAATTCGGCGGCGACGCCATCACAATGGGCGCCTCCTCTGCGTCTCTTGCCGATCTGTCCGCTCTCTATCGCGCCACCTTTGCCGACACGTTCGCCTGACCCCTGGGCTTCATCTAGGCCAAAAACTCTCCCCGAAGGGCCGATCAGCCGCAGGTAATCCCCTTGCGGCAGGCACGCTCGGGTCCTACATTTGACGAAACCACACAGGACTTCGACATGCCAATCTCTGCCCCTGAAATCGAAACTCTCCTGCGCGAGGCGTTTCCGGACGCGCAAATCAACGTGCAAGGCGATGACGGCGCGCATTTCGCAGCCGAAGTGATCGACGCCTCTTTCAAAGGCAAAAACCGCGTGCAACAACAACGTGCGGTCTACGCCGCACTTAAGGGCAAAATGGATGGCAGCAACGGGGATCTGCACGCGCTGGCACTGACAACAAAAGCCCCGGATTAATGCTGGAATGGCTCGTCATAGGGGGCATGGTCCTTGTCTTCGGCATTCTCGCCGATGACTGGTACGCCAAACGCCATCGCAAACCGCTGAGCCACATGAAACCCGACCCAAAAACCCTAAAGGGCTTCACGGGCATGGAAGAACTCGACATCACCCGCGCCAATCAAAAAATCGCGCGAGAAAAGGAAACAAAATGACCGCCGAAACACAGATCAAAGAACTCATCACGAACAATGACGTTGTCATGTTTATGAAGGGCACCAAATCCATGCCACAGTGTGGGTTTTCGTCCCGTGTGGCTGGTGTGCTGAATTTCATGGGCGTTGAATTTGCCGATGTGAACGTGCTGGCCGACGAAGACATCCGCCAAGGCATCAAAGACTTTTCCGACTGGCCCACGATCCCGCAGCTCTACGTCAAAGGCGAATTTGTCGGCGGCTGTGATATCATCACAGAAATGACCCTGTCAGGCGAACTCGACACATTGTTCAGCGAAAATGGCGTCACCTTCGACAAAGACGCCGCAGACAAAATCCGCGAAGCCAACGGGTAACCGCGCCCCCGAAACAAAAACGGCCGCGCTCAGAAATGGGCGCGGCCGTTTTCGTAATCTAAGGCAGGTCTAGGCCGAACGGCCTTCGACCTCTTCTGCCAACGCCTCAGCACGGGCCGCGATTTCTGCCATTGTATCAATAACTTCACTCGGCATCACCGGCACTTCTACGCGTTCAACACCGCCGCCACTTTGGGCCGCCTCAAGCTGCGCTTGCAGGTGCGCCGCGCGCCCTTCGGCCTCCCGGACTTTATCCTCAAGACCAGCGGTGCGATCCGCCAACAGTAACCCCGCCATCAACAACATGCGGCTTTCGGGCATCCGTCCAATTTGCGTGCTCAACGATGACGCCTCAACGTCCAGCATCGCCGCGGCCGTCATCAAGAACTGTTCTTCGCCTTCTTGGCAGGCCACATCAAAATTGCGGCCCCCGATTTTGATCTCAACCTGTGGCATCTGCGGCCTCCCGTTCAATGATCGGCGTCAGTTCTTGCAAAATCGCGTCCATTTCAGCGGCATCCGCAGCCCGTGTTGCACGCAGCGCTTCAAGCTCGGCCAGCATGGCTTTGTTGACCAGATGCGGCTCGCTCACGCCTTCGCTCAGCGCTTCGCGCAGCTGGCCATTGATGTCCCGTAGCTCTGCGTTCACCTGACGCAGGCGTTGCAATTCGCGATCCATCCGCGCAGATCTTGCCCGCCCGGCGTCCACGTTGCTTTCCAGTTCCGCCAGTTTGCCGTCCTGGCGTTCTTTCAACAACTTCACCCGTTCTTCAAGCTGGGCATTGGCAGTCTTTTCCTCATCCAACTGCGCATTCAGTTCGGCAACCTGCGCCGAAACCGCCTCCGCATCGATTTGGGGGGGCGCTTCAGTCACCGGTGCGGGCGCTGAAAGACCATCCAGACCATTTCTGATCCGCTCTAGCGCGGCTGTAATCCGCGTTTCAAGTTGGGGAAGTTCGCTCATCCGCCTGTCCTTTCCGGTCCGGCCTGTGCGCCAAATCCGCTGCTGCTTGAGGCGCCTCATTTCGAATCGCGCCTTCGTGGTTAAAGCCTATGCCATCGCCTCCAAGGCGGCAAACGCTGAAAATTCAACCTAATCAGCACCCTACGGCACAGCCTTCATCCAAACCACCTATCCAGCTTGATCTTGGGCGGGGCGGTGTTATGACCCTCCTAACGCCAAACATCGCAGCCCAAAGGACCGCATTCATGGACATCCAAGCCCTCCGCAAAGCCCACCCCGAGCATTGGATGCGCGCCGCCGCGATCCGCACCCTAACGCTGGACGCCGTTGCGGCTGCCAATTCAGGCCACTCCGGTATGCCAATGGGCATGGCCGATGTTGCGACCGTGCTGTTTCAGAACCACCTGCGCTTTGATCCCAAAGCGCCCCACTGGGCTGACCGCGACCGTTTCATTCTGTCCGCAGGCCACGGCTCTATGCTGCTGTATGCGCTGCTCCACCTCACAGGTTACAAACAGGCCACGCTGCAACAGCTCAAGGATTTCCGCCAACTGGGTGCACGCACCGCGGGCCACCCCGAATACGGCCACATGGAAGGGATTGAAACGACGACCGGTCCGCTCGGTCAGGGCATCGCCAATTCCGTCGGCTTCGCCATCGCCGAAGAAATCCTGCGCGCGCGTCACGGCAAAAACGTCATCAACCACCACACCTATGTCATCGCCGGCGACGGCTGCTTGATGGAGGGTGTCTCCCAAGAGGCGATTGGCCTTGCCGGTATGCAACAGCTCGGCCATCTGATCTGTTTCTTTGACAACAACAACATCACCATCGACGGCACGGTCGACATGGCCGACATCACCAACCAATCTGCGCGCTTTGTCGCCTCCGGCTGGCACGTGATCGATATTGACGGCCACGATCCTGTGGCCATTGACGATGCGATCAAAGCCGCCAAGGCCGATCCGCGTCCGTCCATGATCAACTGCAAAACCCACATCGCACTGGGCCACGCGGCACAGGACACCTCCAAAGGGCACGGCGCGTTGACAGACGCAGACCAGCTTAAGGCCGCGAAAGAGGCTTACGGCTGGTCCGGCGGCCCGTTCGAAATCCCCGCAGATGTGAAATCCCAGTGGGAAGCCATGGGCACCCGCGGCGCAGCCGCCCACGCCGAATGGCAGGCCCGTTTCGACAAGCTGTCCAAATCCAAGCAGGACGAATTCAACCGCGCCTTCGCGCTGGACGCACCCAAGAAACTGTCGGCAGCCATCAAGTCGTTCAAAAAGGACGCATCCGAGGCCGGCAAAAAGGTCGCGACGCGCTCCTCCTCTGAGGCGGTGCTGGGCGTGATCAACCCGATCATGCAAGAAACCGTTGGCGGCTCTGCCGACCTCACAGGGTCCAACAACACCAAATCGCCTGATCAGGGTGTGTTCAACCCCGACAACCGCGCGGGTCGCTACATCCACTACGGTGTGCGCGAACATGGTATGGCAGCCGCGATGAACGGCATGGTCTTGCACGGCGGCATCCGCCCCTACGGCGGCACGTTCATGTGCTTCACCGATTACGCCCGCGGTGCCATGCGCCTGTCTGCATTGATGGAAATCCCCACAGTCTACGTTATGACACACGACAGCATCGGCCTTGGCGAAGACGGGCCAACACACCAGCCTGTTGAACACCTCGCCATGTTGCGCGCGACACCCAACACACACGTCTTCCGCCCCGCTGACTCAGTGGAAGTGGCCGAAGCCTGGGAACTCGCCCTGACGGAAAAGAAAACGCCGTCCGTGCTGTGTCTGTCCCGTCAGGGGCTGCCACTCGTGCGCACCGATCACAAAACCAAGAACATGTCGGCACAAGGCGCCTACGTGCTGGCCGACGCCGAAAATGGCAAACGTCAGGCGATCCTAATGGCCACGGGGTCAGAGGTTTCCGTCGCCATGGCCGCCCGCGACATTCTTGAGGCTGAGGGCATCGGCACGCGCGTTGTGTCCATGCCGTGCTGGGAACTGTTCGAAGCGCAGGAAGAAAACATTCGCAAACGTGTTCTTCCCGGCGGTCCCGTACGTGTCGCAATCGAGGCAGGCGTACGCACAGGTTGGGACAAATGGTTGATGGGCGAACGTGGCCGCGAACAAAAATCGGGCTTTATCGGCATGCCCGGTTTTGGCGCCTCGGCCCCTGCCCCGGAACTGTTCGAACATTTTGGCATCACCGCAGAGGCAACGGCCCAAAAAGTGCGCGATCTAATCGCCTGAATGCAATCCAAAATCTGAAACACGGGCCACAACACAGCGTTGTGGCCCGCTGTCGTTCTGTTAGGCTTTGCCAAGTATTTGAGGAATTTGCCATGATCCGTTTGACCGCCCTGTTTGCTGCCGCGTCCCTTGCCCTTGCGGGGTGTGATGCGCCAAGCGGTCAAACCTTCACGCAGCCCAGTCCTTCGGGATTGTCAAACGCCCCGCGTCAGGAAAATGTCGGCTTCAGCGTCGCCCCCGCAAATGCACCAAGCGGCCCGACGGTCGATGCCTTCGCGGCCCGTTACCTTGACACGCTTCAAGCGCGTTCCTTTTCAGGACGGCGCGAATACTGCGGTTATTTCTTTGTCGATACCGCTGGCCGCCTACAGGCCACACCGCCCCGTGCGGGCAATTTTGCAAGCTGCCTGATGCCTGAACCACGCGTGGGCCAAGGCATCATCGCCAGCTATCACACCCACGGATCCTTTGCCGCTGCCTATGACAACGAAGTGCCCTCGGTCGTCGATCTGGAATCAGATTTCGATTACGGGATAGATGGATACGTCTCAACGCCGGGCGGGCGCGTTTGGCTGGTGGATTTCCAGACATTTTCCACCCGTCAGGTTTGCGGTCTGGGCTGTATCCGGTCCGATCCTCAATTCCGCCCCCAGAACGAAGGCAACATTCGCCAATCCTATACCTACACGGCGCTTCAACAGCGCTCGCGTGGGTTCGGGTCCTAATGCGCCTTTGATCCAATCATCGGCGCGATGACTTTTGTGATCAGCGGGATCAGCATCAAACCGACAGCCAAACCAATGATCCCGTCCGCAAAGGCCGTGACGGCCCATTTGCCAAACCCGCTGTCACCAGCAATGCTGTAGGCCAGCGATTTGATCCATTCGTAGGGTCCATTGTCGAGGCCCAGATCATGCAAACCATGCACAAGGATCGATCCCCCGACCCAAAGCATCGCGGCCGTGCCCACCACGGACAGCACAGTCAACAAATGCGGCATGCCTTTGACCAGCCCGGTGCCAATTCCGCGGCCAAGGCCCGTGCGCCCGTTCAACGCCATCCACGCGCCCACGTCATCCATCTTCACGATCAATGCGACGGTTCCGTAGACAGCAATGGTGATCGCAATCGCAACGGCGGCCAATGTGGCCCCTTGCAACCAAAGCCCGGCATCGGGAAATTCAGCAACAATCCCGTTCAGTGAAATCGTCATGATCTCGGCGGACAGGATGAAATCCGTCTTGATCGCGCCTTTGACGCGGGTTTCTTCAAGGTGTGCCGCGTCGCCAACATCCATGTCTTTGTCGACGTGGGCGTCACCGTGGGGCGCCAACACATGGTAAATCTTTTCCGCCCCCTCGAAACACAGATAAAGCCCGCCCAGCATCAACAGCGGGATCAGCAAGAATGGCGCAAACACGTTCAGCAGCATCGCGACGGGCAGCAAAATCACCAATTTGCTAAAGAACGACGCACGCGCGATCTTCCAGATGATCGGCAGTTCGCGTTTGGGGCTTAACCCAGTGACATATTTGGGCGTCACAGCGGCATCATCGATGATCACACCAGCGGCCTTGGTGCCCGCTTTTGCCGCCATGCTTGCCACATCATCCAGACTGGTCGCCGCCACCCGCGTTAGTGCTGCAACATCGTCCAACAGGGCAATCAAACCGCTCATCTCAAATACCTTTTATATGTCGTTACCGATTCTCTTCGCATAAGGGTGTAACGCCGTCCTGTCCGCGCGCCAGTCTTTATGCGCCCAGTGTTGGCGCAAACCGTTAGCGCAAACGCGCAAATGCCGCCGGAAGTTAACGCTAACACACTGAAATAAGTCAGATTTTCCTTGGTATGCCGCTGTGCGCCGCCTACACCATGACCAACGCCAATGCGAATGGAGAGACCCGGAAAATGACTGTCACGGTAGGTATCAACGGATTTGGCCGCATTGGTCGCTGCACCCTGTCCCACATCGCAGAAGCCGCGCGCAACGACATTCAGGTCGTCAAAATCAACGCAACCGGCCCCGTTGAAACCAACGCACACTTGCTGCGCTACGACTCTGTGCATGGCCGCTTTCCGGGAACCATTACGGTCGAAAACGGCAAGCTCGACCTCGGGCGCGGCCCGATTGACATGATGTCTACCTATGACCCGACCGAGCTGGATTGGGACGGCTGCGATGTTGTTCTTGAATGCACGGGCAAATTCAACGACGGCCACAAATCCGCGATCCACCTAGACCGCGGCGCAGGCAAAGTCCTGATTTCTGCGCCCGCCAGCAATGTTGATAAAACCATCGTGTACGGCGTGAACCACCGCGACCTCACGGCAGACCACCGCATGGTGTCCAACGGGTCATGCACGACAAATTGCCTCGCGCCGCTGGTCAAAGTCCTCAATGACGAAATCGGCATTGATCGCGGGATCATGACGACAATTCACAGCTACACAGGCGATCAACCCACGCTGGATCGTCGCCACGATGATCTGTACCGCGCCCGTGCCGCCGCCATGGCGATGATCCCAACATCCACAGGTGCCGCCAAGGCGCTGTCCCTCGTGCTGCCGGAGATGGAAGGCAAACTTGACGGCACCGCCCTGCGCGTTCCCACACCAAACGTGTCTGCCGTCGATCTCACATTCGAGGCCGCACAGGACGTCACCGTCGCCGATGTAAACGACGCCGTCGCAAAGGCCTGTGCGGGCCATATGGGCATGGTCATGTCCTATGATCCCGAACCCAAGGTCAGCATCGATTTCAATCACACCCCACAATCGTCCATCTTTGCCCCCGATCAAACCAAGGTCATCGGCGGACGCACGGTGCGGGTTCTGGCATGGTATGACAACGAATGGGGATTTTCGGTGCGCATGGCCGATGTCGCAGCCCACATGGGTCGTTTAAACTAAACGCGGCGTAGTCCGGCGCGATGGCTTGGATGGGGCGGGCATTTTGTCTGGCGTTGGTGCCAGTCACGCATGTCATGCTGGCGGATCATCCCCAACGGCCTCGCCATGCCAACCAGAACACCGTGCGCAAACATCCACATGGATTGCATCGGTGTCCACCGCACCCGCCCGCGCAGGTTGCAGGTCTGCGCGCCCGGTGTCACGCGCGCTCAATTGCGATCAGCTTTGTCATGGCACGCCCCTACCCCAGATCAACCGCGCGACAAGGTCGGCGATGTCACGGTCTTTGCAAACCGGTCCCCAGCCGCTAGACCTGCGGCATGACGACAAAAATCGCCTTTATCCTCGCGCTTTTGATAGCCGGCTTTTTCGCCCTTGATCACTACGTGCTGCACCTCAATGCGTTCGTGTTTCTTGCCAAAAAGCTGGTTGACCTGATGAACTATATGGCGATCTGGCGCTAGCGCTTGCGCGGGTGGGTTGACCTTCCGCGAAATTTGGGGATGTTAGCGCCAACAGTGGCGGCACTCCGCAGCCACCCCCGCTTACCACATTATGGAGGCTCACTTGACCGTAAAAGTAGCAATCAACGGCTTTGGCCGTATCGGACGCAACGTGTTGCGCGCCATCATCGAATCCGGCCGCACAGACATCGAAGTCGTCGCGATCAACGACCTTGGCCCTGTTGAAACCAACGCGCACCTGCTGCAATACGATTCAGTCCATGGCCGTTTCCCGCAACAGGTTACAACGACAGAAGACACCATCGATGTGGGCCGTGGCCCGATCAAGGTCAGCGCCATCCGCAACCCCGCCGATCTGCCGTGGGGCCACATTGATATCGTGCTGGAATGCACAGGTATCTTTACCTCTAAAGAGGCATGTCAGGCCCACCTTGAAAACGGATCGTCCCGCGTTCTGATTTCTGCACCGGGTAAAAATGCCGACAAGACAATCGTTTACGGTGTGAACGATAGCACGTTGACGGCAGATGATATCGTCGTGTCGAACGCGTCTTGCACGACAAACTGCCTCGCGCCTGTGGCCAAGGTTCTTAATGATGCGATCGGCATCAAACGCGGCTTTATGACGACAGTGCACAGCTACACGGGTGATCAGCCGACGCTGGACACAATGCATTCCGACCTCTACCGCGCCCGCGCTGCGGCCATGTCGATGATCCCGACATCCACGGGTGCCGCCAAGGCCGTGGGCCTCGTGCTGCCAGAACTCAACGGCATTCTTGATGGTGTCGCGATCCGGGTTCCAACGCCCAACGTGTCCTGCGTAGACCTGACGTTTGAAACCAACCGCGACACAACGGTCGAAGAAATCAACGAACTGATGCATGCCGCCGCCGCGTCCGGCCCGCTGAAGGGTGTTTTGGGCGTTACGGATGCGAAACTGGTGTCCATGGACTTCAACCATGATCCCCATTCTTCCATCTTCGCAACAGACCAAACCAAGGTGATGGACGGCAATCTGTGCCGCATTCTTACGTGGTATGACAACGAATGGGGCTTCTCCAACCGCATGGGCGACACCGCTGTTGCGATGGGCAAGCTTCTGTAAACCAAAAATAATCCAGTAATCAAGGGGCTGCCCGTTCGGGTGGCCCTTTTTTTGTGCGCACTGCAAAACGACCTATGCAGAAAACGCAATCCCGATAGCGCAAACATAGGTCTACCGCTGCAGCGCAGCATAGCTAGATGTTGATCAACACCAACGCATTATCCATGGAAAGGATACGCAATGACTTTGATGACAAACCTCCGCGACCGCCTTGCCAAACGTGCAGCCTACAACCGCACACGCTACGAGATCGCAAATCTGCCAACAGAACTGGCTATTGTTGATCTGGGCTTATTCCCGTCCGACGCAGACGCCATCGCGACACGCGCGGTCTACGGTTAAGGGACTGGGCGCACAGACCTCACGGGGTCGTGAACAGCTGTGAAACCCCTTCTGTGATCAATCAGGTCATGGTGCGTCCAAACAAAAGGACGCACCATGCCCAAACCCAAAAAACGCACCCGCCAGAAAACCTCGGTGCCGGTTCCCCAACCACTCACGCGGCGCGATATTCTTCAACGCGGGGCCATCTATGGCGCGGGCGCTGTCGTTGTGGCCGCAGGCGGCACAGCCTTCGCGTTTGACTTTCGCAAGACCATGGCTGAAGCCGACCTGACAAAGATCGGCCAAGGCACACCCACCATCGTTCAAATCCACGACCCGAGTTGTCAGTTGTGCCAAGCGTTGCAACGCGAAACCCGCACCGCACTGGCCAACTGCAATGAGGGATACACCTATTTGGTGGCCAACATTACAACTGCCGCCGGTGCCGCGTTTCAGCGGAGCATTGGCCAGCCCCACGTCACGCTCGCCCTACTTGATGGGGACGGCACGCCGCTGCACTTCATCAATGGGGTCACGCCTGCAGAAACGCTCAAGGCGCAGTTTCAAACACATTTTGGCTGATGTGGCGGCTGCCCACATGGGCCAGTGGCATCGCGTCAGCTGCTTACTTTTCTAACTTGCTGCGCAGGGCTGCGTGCACGGCGGGGGGGACAAATTTGCTCACGTCGCCGTCCAGCCGTGCAATTTCTTTGACAAGCTTGCTCGCGATCGCCTGATGCTGGGCTTCGGCCATCAAGAACACAGTTTCAACCGTGTCGTCCAACTGCCGGTTCATGCCAACCATCTGATATTCATATTCAAAATCGGCTACGGCGCGCAAACCACGAATGATAATGCTCGCTCCGACATCCTTGGCACAGCTGATCAACAGATTCTCGAACGGATGTGCGACAATCTCGCAACCGGTTTGCGCGGACAACGCGGCACATTCCGCCTCAATCATCGCAACCCGTTCTTCAAGATCAAACAACGGCCCCTTATCGCGGTTGATCGCAACCCCGATCACCAGTTTGTCCACCAACGAACAGGCCCGCCGGATGATGTCCAAATGCCCTAATGTGACGGGATCAAACGTTCCCGGATACAGCCCTACGCGCATGGCGACCTCTTTGATATTGCGATGTTAAGACACCCGATTGCACAGCAATTGGCAAGCGGGTTAGTGGCCCATCACCATACCTTCAAGCGCATCACGCTCCATCGCCAGTTCAGACAAGCGCGCCTTCACCGCATCTCCGATCGAAATCAGCCCGACCAACATGCCGTCCTCGATCACGGGCATGTGGCGAAACCGCCCTTCCGTCATCTTGGCCAAAACCGCATCAGACGTATCAGACGGCCCGCAGGTGACCAATTTGCGCGTCATCATATCCGCAACGCTTTTGCCCATGCAGGCCGCGCCATTCCGGCCCAACTCACGCACAATATCGCGCTCTGACAAAATGCCAGCGGCGGTTTTTCCATCGTCATCACTGATCACAATCGTACCGATCCGCTTGTCTGACATGATTGCAGCGGCATCCGACACCGACGCATCAGACGTTAGCGTCAAAACACCATCCAGGGCTTTAGATTTGAGGATTTGGGATACGATCATGATAATCTCCTGAGCTTTTCACCACCAGCCTAGCCCCCAGCCCCCCCATTGTTCAAGCGACCTGACGTTCAAGGCGCGCAATCTCGGCCTTCAAACCCGCGCTCAACGCCTCTGAAAATCGGGTCAAACGCTCTGACGTGCGGTCACTGGCGTGGCGCACGAGATAAAAAGACCGCGTCAAAGACACCTCATCAATCAGCACCCGTTTCAACTCAGGTGCGAAGGGCAATGCGAAATCATGGACGATCCCAACGCCCGCCCCCGCACGCAGCGCCATCGCCTGTACCGCCACCGAATTTGACGCCAGCTGAACCCCGCCAGCGCCCAATTCGCCAAGGTAATCCAGTTCCTTATCGAAAATCATATCGGGGATATATCCGACAACGCGACGCCCCCGCAGGTCATCGCGCGTCGTGATATCCGCGCCCTTCGGTGCGGCCAGATGCAATCGATAATCGCTCACTTTCTGCACGATCAGGCGGCCTGCTTGGGGCGGGGATACCGTCAACGCCATGTCGGCCTCTCGTTTGGACAGGTTCACAACCCGCGGCAATGCAAGGATCTGAATTTCAAGGCCCGGATTATCCGCACCAATCGCCGCACAAACCTGCGGCAGCAGATAATTGGCGGCCCCATCTGGCGCACCAATGCGGATTTGCCCGCTCAGCCCGATTTGATCGCCGCGCGCCTCTTCAACCGCCAAGCCAAGCGATGCTTCGGCCTCGGCGGCATGATCGCGCATCCGCACGCCCAGATCTGTCAACGCATAGCCCTGCGGGGATTTCACGAACAGCGCGGCACCCACCTGTCGTTCAAGCCGCGCAATCCGCCGCCCGACGGTTGCCGCATCCATGCGCAACGTCGGCGCGGCGCGGCTTAAACTTTCAACGCGCGCCACGGCCAAAAACACCCGCATGTCGTCCCACTGCATGTCATACCTATAAATTTGCAAAATGAATTTGCCATATCAGCGCTTTTCCAGACGAAAACGCAAGACTATGATGGCCAAAATCTCAGGAGGCTTCCATGACCACAGAACTCACCCACTACATCAACGGCGCGCACGTCAAAGGCACATCAGGGCGTTTCGCCGATGTCTTCAATCCCGCGACGGGCGAAGTGCAGGCCAAGGTGCCGCTCGCCTCTGTGGCCGAACTTGACGCAGCCGTCGACATCGCCGCCAAAGCCCAGCCCGCGTGGGCCGCAACAAACCCGCAACGCCGCGCCCGTGTGTTGATGGCATTTGTCGGATTGCTGAACCGCGATATGGACAAACTGGCAGAGGCGCTGAGCCGCGAACACGGCAAAACCCTGCCAGACGCCAAAGGCGACGTGCAGCGCGGGCTTGAAGTGGTGGAATACTGCATCGGCGCGCCCGAACTGCTGAAAGGTGAATACACAGACGGCGCAGGCCCCGGAATCGACATCTATTCCATGCGCCAAGCCCTTGGTGTCACAGCAGGAATCACGCCGTTCAATTTTCCAGCGATGATCCCCATGTGGATGTTCGCGCCCGCCATCGCCTGTGGCAACGCCTTCATCCTGAAGCCGTCTGAGCGTGATCCATCCGTGCCGTTGATGCTGGCCGAACTGCTTGAGGAAGCAGGCCTTCCTGCGGGTATCATTCAGGTCATCAACGGAGACAAAGAAAGCGTCGATGCAATTATCGACAACGACACAATCCAATCTATCGGCTTTGTCGGGTCCACCCCCATCGCCGAATATATCTACGGTCGCGGCTGCGCATCCGGCAAACGGGTCCAGTGTTTTGGCGGCGCGAAAAACCACATGATCATCATGCCCGACGCCGACATGGCGCAAGCCGCAGATGCATTGGTTGGCGCAGGTTACGGCGCGGCTGGCGAACGCTGCATGGCGATTTCCGTGGCTGTGCCCGTTGGCGATGAAACCGCTGATAAGCTGATCGAAGAACTGATCCCACGCATCGAAAAACTGCGCGTGGGCCCCTACACGGCGGGAAATGATGTGGATTACGGCCCCGTCGTGACATCCGCAGCCAAGGCCAACATCGAACGCTTGGTCCAAACTGGCATTGATCAGGGCGCGAAGCTGGTCGTGGATGGGCGCGACTTCGGCCTTCAGGGCTATGAAGACGGCTTTTTCGTCGGCCCGCACCTGTTTGACAACGTCACGCCCGACATGGACATCTATAAGCACGAAATATTCGGCCCTGTGTTGTCCACCGTGCGCGCCGCGTCCTACGAAGAGGCGATCGGCCTCGCCATGGATCATGAAATGGGCAACGGCACTGCGATCTTTACCCGCGACGGTGACGCAGCCCGCGATTTCGCCTCCCGTATCAACGTCGGCATGGTCGGGATCAACGTGCCGATCCCTGTTCCGCTGGCCTATCATACCTTCGGCGGCTGGAAGAAATCCGTGTTTGGTGACCTGAACCAACACGGCCCTGACGCGTTCAAATTCTACACCCGCACCAAGACGGTAACGGCCCGCTGGCCATCCGGTATCAAAGAAGGTGGCGAATTCAACTTCAAGGCAATGGATTGACGAACACGCACATTTGGTGCCCCATCGCAAAACGAACTGCGGTGGGGCGCATCAAATGCCAGTAACGTACAAAATTTTCCATGACCCGATTTTGGTGTTTATTCGCTATTTCGGGCACGTGACCCTACCTGATATCGCGCAGGCGCTAAAACAGTTCTCCAAAGAAGGCGCGAATTACCAAGGCCAACCCCACTTTTTCGATTTCAGCCGCGTCACCAGCTATGACGTCGATTACAATGAATTTTTCAAACTGATCGGCCACCTCGCGGATGCATACCCACAATCAACGGGCGAACATCTGTTTGTGTTCTTCGCCCCCGACGGCCCGCCCGCAGATCTTTCCGCAATTTTACGCGTGCCCTATGCGCAATCCCCGACACTGCTTGTCCGCATCGCCCGCACCCCCGAACAGGCCTTCGATATTCTGGGCAATGAACGCCCCGAAGTGTTGGCACAGCTCAACATTGATGCCTGATCTGTCCCTAAATCAAAAAAAACTGCGCCCGCCTGAAACTTAATTTACACAACCGCCGTAACTATGATTGATCCGCCGAAAAAGGCGGGCATGTATTTGAAAGGACGACCCAATGACAACTCGCCGTAACTTCCTGCGTCTTAGCGCTTCCGCCGCCCTCGCCCTGCCTGTTCTGGCAACCACCGCACGCGCCCAAACGACGCACATTGTGACGATCAAAGACATGGCGTTCAGTCCTGCGGATCTGACAATCTCGGCTGGTGATACGATCACATGGGTTAACGAAGACCGCATGCGCCACAGCGCACAAGACCTGAACGGTGGGTTCGACACGGGCCTTCTGGGCAACGGCGACAGCGCCAGCCTGACATTTAACGGCGCCGGGTCCTTTGACTACCGCTGCGGGCCACACCGCAACATGCGTGGCTCAATCACCATCACCTAAGCAAAATAACGCGAAGGTGAGCGTGCAAGCATTGATCAAACGCGCCATCCGTGTGAAATCGAAGTCAAACACACGGATGGAGCATATCATGCAGACCAAACGCACATTCATTCTCGGCGCGGCCGCAACCTTGGCCGCCCCCACCATTTTACGTGCACAGCAGGATGCGCCGGATCGCAATGCATCTTCTTTTGTGACGCAGTCCTGGCAGGATCACTTCGAAACGCTCGGCTCTGGCGCGATCCTCGCTGATATCACGTCACGCGCCCTGCACTACTGGGCCTCCGATGGCACCTACCGTTTGTATCCCTCCTCGGTTCCGATGACCGAAGAACTGACGCGCCGCGGCTATTCGCGCATCGTGCGCAAACGTGTCGGCCCATCCTGGACCCCGACCAGCAGCATGCGCGAACGCGACCCCGATCTGCCGATTTCTATCGAAGGCGGTGCACCGGGCAATCCCCTTGGCACACATGCCATGTACCTCGATTGGCCCTACTACCTGATCCACGGCACACACGACACGCGCAAAATCGGCCGCCAAAGCTCCTCGGGGTGCATTGGTCTTTACAACGAACACATCACAGAATTGTTCTCGGTCGTCGAAGTTGGCACGCAGGTTCGCCTGCTCTGATCTAGACGCCGCTGACGCAATACGGCACACTTCGGGGTATGACGGAACCTGCCCTTATGACCGGATTGCGCTGATGGATTTTGCCCTGACGGATGAACAATCCGCGATCTTTGATATGGCCCATGCGTTCGGCATCGAACATATCGCGCCCTTCGCCCAAAGTTGGGACAAAGCGGGCGAAATCCCCCGTGATCTGTGGCCCAAACTCGCCGAACTCGGCTTTGGCGGTTTGAATGTCTCTGACGCGTCGGGCGGCACAGAACTCAGCCGCCTCGACACCACGCTGATCTTCGAAGCCCTGTCCGCATCCTGCGCATCCGTCGCCGCCTTCCTGTCGATCCACAACATGTGCGCCACCATGATCGACACCTATGGATCAGACGATCTAAAGGCCCGCATCCTGCCCGGCGCCGTGTCGATGGACCGTATCATGTCGTACTGCCTGACCGAACCAAACAGCGGGTCAGACGCCGCCGCACTCAGCACAAAAGCCACCCAAACTGACACCGGATATGCCCTTAGCGGTACAAAGGCGTTCATCTCGGGCGGCGGGTATTCAGACGCCTATATTGTCATGGCCCGCACTGGCGATGCAGGGGCCAAAGGCATATCCGCATTCGTGATTGAAGACGGCGCAGACGGCCTGACCTTTGGCGGGCTCGAGGATAAAATGGGCTGGCGCAACCAACCCACACGCGCCGTCCAGTTGGACAAATGCAACATTTCCGCTGACAATCTGCTGGGTGAAACCGGCAAAGGCTTCAAATATGCAATGAAAGCACTGGATGGAGGGCGATTGAACATCTCTGCGTGTTCCATCGGGGCTGCGCAATCCGCCCTGACAAAGACGCTCGATTATATGCACGAACGCCACGCATTCGGCCAATCACTTGATCAGTTTCAAGCCCTGCAATTCCGCCTCGCAGATATGGAAATCGAACTGCAATCCGCCCGCACGTTCCTGCGCCAAGCAGCCTGGAAATTCGACACAGGCGCGCCCGACGCAACGGCCTTTTGCGCCATGGCCAAGAAGCTGTGCACAGAAACCGGATCACGCGTCGCAGACCAATGTTTGCAACTACACGGCGGCTACGGCTACCTCGCCGATTACGGGTTGGAAAAGATCGTGCGCGATTTGCGCGTGCACCAAATCCTCGAAGGGACCAACGAAATCATGCGGCTCATCACGGCACGGCACCTCATCACATGACAGACATCCTGATCCGGCGCGACGGCCACGCAGGCCGCATCACCCTCAACCGCGAAGACGCGCTGAACGCCCTCACCCACGAGATGTGCCTCGCACTCGAAACGGCCCTCGACGGTTGGAAAAACGACCCCGAAATTGCCCTGCTGATCATCGACGGCGCGGGCGACAAAGCCTTCTGCGCGGGCGGCGATATTCAGGAAATGTACGACACAGGAAAACAGCGCGATTTCACCTACGGGGATCGCTTTTGGCGCGACGAATACCGCCTTAATGCCAAGCTGTTCAACTTCCCCAAACCTGTGGTCACATTCCTGCACGGCTTCACCATGGGCGGCGGCGTCGGCGTGGGGTGCCACGGATCGCACCGCATCGTGTGCGAAACCAGCCAGATCGCCATGCCAGAGGTGTCCATCGGCCTCGTGCCCGATGTCGGCGGTTCCCTCATTCTGGCGCGCGCACCCGGTCGGATTGGCGAATTCCTCGGCCTGACTGGCGATCGCATGGATGCGGGCGATGCGATTTTCGCAGGCTTCGCCGATTACTACATTCCCCGCGCCCACTGGCCCGCGCTCATCTTTAACCTGTGCAACACGGGCGATTGGGACGCCGTTGATGCCCTCGCGCAGACGCCACCGGACAGCCGCCTTGCCGCATGGCAGCCCGATATTGACGCGGTGTTCGGTGGCCAATCCTTGGGTGACATCTGGCGCGCGATTCCGGGCGATCCGCCCGACGCATTGGCCCACGCGCAAAAACTGATGAACCGCCATTCCCCCCTGTCCCTCAGCGCGACGGTGGGTCTGATCCACAAAGTGCGCATGTCCGACACCATCGAAGCCGCCCTTGATCAGGAATTCCGCTTTACCTCGCGCGCAATGGAACACGGCGATTTCGTCGAAGGCATCCGCGCCGCGATAATTGATCGTGACCGCACCCCAAGATGGCGCCACGCCACATGGCAGGATGTATCCGGCGCTGACGTTCTGCGCATGACCTACCCAACCGATCCACCGCTAGATTTAACCGGAGAAACGCCATGAATATCGCCTTTATCGGTCTTGGAAATATGGGCGCGCCCATGGCCCGCTGCCTGATTGCCGCCGGTCATAACGTGACCGGATTTGACCCCGTAGCAACGCCCGACGGTATCAATTGCGCGCCTGTCGCTGCTGGCGCGGTACAGGGCGCAGACGTCGTCATCACGATGCTGCCCAACGGCCATATCCTCAGCGTGGTGTGCGATGAAATTCATGGATCAATGACTGCCGGCGCAGTGCATCTGGATTGTTCCACCGTTGACGTTCAAAGCGCGAAGAACGCCGCACAAGCAGCTGATGCAAAAGGGTTAATGG
Organism: Octadecabacter dasysiphoniae; assembly: GCF_021532615.1. Taxonomy (GTDB): domain Bacteria; phylum Pseudomonadota; class Alphaproteobacteria; order Rhodobacterales; family Rhodobacteraceae; genus Octadecabacter; species Octadecabacter dasysiphoniae. Next base: position 143,317 of record NZ_JAKGAQ010000005.1, on the reverse strand, counting down.
CTGTTGACGCCCCTGTATCGGGTGGAATTGGCGGGGCAACCAACGGCACCCTGACATTCATGGCGGGCGGCACCTCCGAAGCTTTCGCGCGCGTCGCGCCGCTGTTTGACATCATGGGTCAAAAGGCCGTGCACTGCGGTGCATCCGGCGCCGGACAGGCGGCAAAAATCTGCAACAACATGATCCTTGGCGCCACCATGATCGCCACCTGCGAAGCCTTCGCACTGGCTGACAAACTCGGCCTTGATCGCCAGTCCATGTTTGACGTCGTCAGCACATCGTCGGGCCAAAGCTGGTCGATGAACACCTATTGCCCCGCACCCGGCGTCGGCCCCCAAAGCCCGTCGGACAATTCCTACATCCCGGGGTTTTCAGCTGAATTGATGCTCAAGGATCTGCGCCTGTCCCAACAGGCCGCGGAAGCGACAGGCGCATCGACCCCCATGGGCGCACGCGCCACCCAGGTCTACGCCGATTTTGTCGAACTCCACGGCATGGGCGGCATGGATTTCTCTGCCATGCTCCCCCATTTGGCGGGCGACTTTAACGATTGATCACTGTCCGACGGTGATCTTCCATAAGAAGAAAAAGATCACCGGCACCGCCGTGAGCGCCGCAATGATCAAGGCAGGATAGCCAAAGATCACAACGGCTGTGACCAGCACCAAAACACCGGTCCAAACGACCGCCAAAATCTTGGCTTCCAACGTGTCACACCACACATCGTAACGGGCATTCCAATCGTCAATCTTGGCCGACAAGTTCGACTTGGCGGTTTCGTTTGTGTTCGTGCTGGCGGTGGTCATCTGGCGTCTCTCCTGTGATCTAACACAGGACATGGGGTCGACATGCCGCAAAGGAATGCGACATTCTGCCCGAAACGCTCAGATTTGAACGAACGCCTTATTCCGCGGCGACAGTCTTTGGCTGCAACATCGGTTTCAGGTAGTGGCCGGTGTACGATCCTTCTACGTCGGCGATCTGTTCGGGCGTGCCCACACCGACCACAACACCACCTTTATCGCCACCCTCGGGCCCGATATCGATCACATGGTCGGCAGTTTTCACAACATCAAGATTGTGTTCAATCACGATCACGGTGTTGCCGCTGTCCACCAGCTCGTGCAGCACCTCTAGCAATTTTCGAACATCTTCAAAGTGCAAACCGGTGGTTGGTTCGTCCAAAATATACAATGTGCGACCTGTGGACCGTTTAGCGAGCTCTTTGGAAAGCTTCACGCGCTGCGCCTCACCGCCTGATAATGTCGTCGCTTGCTGGCCCACTTTGATATAGCCAAGGCCGACCCGCATCAGCGCATCCATCTTGTCACGAATGCTCGGCACCGCCTTAAAGAACCCCTGCGCCTCTTCGACATTCATGTCCAGAACGTCCGCAATCGACTTACCCTTGAATTTGATCTCAAGCGTTTCGCGGTTATAGCGCGCGCTCTTACAGGTTTCACATTCCACGTAGACATCGGGCAAAAAGTGCATCTCGATCTTAATGACACCATCGCCCTGACAGGCCTCGCATCGCCCGCCTTTGACGTTGAAACTGAACCGGCCGGGTTTGTATCCGCGCGCTTTCGCCTCTGGCAGTCCGGCAAACCAATCGCGGATCGGCGTGAACGCACCCGTGTAGGTCGCAGGATTGGATCGCGGCGTGCGGCCAATCGGGCGTTGGTCAATGTCGATGACCTTATCAAGATGCTCAAGCCCTTTGATGGTTTCGCAAGGCGCAGGCGTTTGGCGCGCGCCGTTCAGGTTCATGCTGGCAGTTTTGAACAACGTCTCAATCGTCAGGGTCGATTTACCGCCCCCCGACACGCCCGTCACACAGACAAATTTCCCAAGCGGGAAATCAACAGTGATCCCCTGCAAATTGTTGCCTGTCGCCTTCTTGACGGTCACCTTTTTCTTGTTGCCCTTGCGCCGTTTGGCCGGCACCGCAATCTCACGACGCCCCGCAAGGTAGTCCCCCGTGATGCTGTCGGGGTTCGCGATAATTTCGGCCGGGGTGCCCTTGGCCACCACTTGCCCGCCGTGCACACCCGCACCCGGCCCGATGTCGAACACATAATCCGCCTCGCGCACGGCTTCTTCGTCGTGTTCAACCACAATCACTGTATTGCCCTGATCACGCAGGTTTTTCAGCGTGGTCAACAGACGGTCATTGTCGCGCTGGTGCAAACCGATCGATGGTTCATCCAGCACGTACAAAACACCCTGAAGCCCCGACCCGATCTGCGATGCCAAACGAATACGCTGGGATTCCCCCCCCGACAACGTGCCCGAATTGCGCGACAACGTCAGATATTCAAGGCCAACATTGTTCAGAAACCCAAGGCGTTCACGAATTTCTTTCAGGATCGCTGTGGCGATTTCGTTCTTCTGCTTGGTCAGCGCGTCGGGCACGGATTGGCACCACTCAAACGCCTCTTTGATCGACATCTGCACGATTTCACCCACGTGCAACAACGCGCCCGGCTTGCCGATTTTAACGGCCAACGCCTCTTCCCGCAGGCGGAACCCGCCGCACGTGCCGCAAGATCTGTTGTTTTGATAGCGTTCGAATTCTTCGCGGATCCAGTTTGAATCCGTCTCCCGGTAGCGCCGTTCCATATTCGGGATCACGCCCTCAAACGCGCGCGACACAGTGTAAACACGCCCGCCTTCATCATACCGGAACTTGATTTCTTCATCGCCAGAGCCGTGCAAAAACACCTGCTGCACAAACGCGGGTAGGTCTTTCCAACGGGTATTCTTGTTGAATTCGTAGTGCTTGGCGATGGCCTCAATCGTCTGGAGGAAATACGGCGATTTCCCCTTTCGCCACGGCGCAAGCGCGCCATCGTAAATCTTCAGCGTTTTGTCGGGCACAACCAGCGCTTCGTCGAAAAACAGCTCAACCCCCAGACCGTCACAGCTTGGGCAGGCCCCGAACGGCGCGTTGAACGAAAACAGGCGCGGTTCGATCTCGGGGATGGTAAAACCGGATTCAGGGCAGCTGAAATTCTCGCTAAATGTGAACCGCTCGGGTTCGCCCTCTTTGGGTGCGGTTTCCAGAATCGTAATACCGTCCGCCAAATCCAGCGCCGTGCGAAAACTGTCCGCCAATCGTGTTTCCAGCCCTTCGCGCACCACAATCCGGTCCACGACCACGTCGATGTCATGGCGAAATTTCTTATCCAGCGTCGGCGGCTCATCCAGCTCATAGAACTCACCATCGACCTTGACGCGGGTAAAGCCCTGCTTGCGCAGCTCAAGGAATTCCTTGCGATATTCGCCTTTGCGGTCCCGAACGATGGGCGCCAGAAGGAAACCGCGCGTCCCTTCTTCCATGTCCATCACACGATCGACCATGTCTTGCACTTGCTGGGCTTCAATCGGCAGGCCCGTCGTCGGGGAATAGGGTGTGCCGACGCGCGCAAACAGCAGGCGCATATAATCGTAAATTTCTGTGACCGTGCCCACGGTAGACCGCGGGTTTTTGCTGGTGGTCTTTTGTTCAATCGAAATCGCAGGGGACAGACCTGAAATATGGTCCACGTCCGGCTTGCCCATCATATCAAGAAACTGGCGCGCATAGGCGCTTAGCGATTCCACATAGCGCCGCTGGCCTTCCGCATAGATCGTATCAAACGCGAGGGATGACTTACCCGACCCAGAAAGCCCCGTAATAACAACAAGTTGGTCGCGCGGAATGTCGACATCGATGTTCTTGAGATTGTGTTCACGCGCACCGCGCACTTCGATGTTCTTCAGCTCAGCCATGACAGCCCCCTATATTACCCACCACCACATAGGGAAGATGCGGGCGGTGACCAGCCCCTATCTAGAACATTGCGCGAACATAGGAAAGATTTAACGCATCTCTGCTGACATTCTTGCAGCGCGGTAGGCAAGCCCCGCAAAAATGACACCCGCCACGCAAATCGCGATGCTGACACCGGTGATCCCCCACAGGCTGGCGGCGACCAGCGCATAAAGGGGCGTGCCGCTGAACGTGCCGATATTGCCAAGCTGCGCCATGGCCCCATTCGCGCGCGCCTGATCCTGCGGTGTGTGGTTGAATTCTGGAACGGCGGCGAAATTGGCCCCTGCCGTCACGCCTGTTGCAAACATCGCGCACAAGGCCACGGCGATGGACCCGGTCACACCCATCATAGCAAATAACACGCCAGCCACCGCGAACCCGCCGATCGACAGTTTTGACGCTGGAATGTGGCGCGCAATAAACCCGCTTACGAAGGTGCCAGACAGATTGGCCAGCGGCAGCACAGCGGTCAGCCACACCGCGCCCAAGGCGTTTGGTAAAAACGCCACCAGCGCGATAAAGATCGCTGTATAAATCCCGTGCCCCAACCCCGGCGCGAAATATCGCGGGTTGGCGTAAATCGCGCGGTGCACCGCCATAACATCGGGCATAGTGCCCCCCGCTGCCATCACGCGGGGCAACAGCGCCCACAACACCGGAAAAATCGCCACCAACAAGATCCCGTGACCAACATAAACCGCACGCACACCGCCCCATGCCTCAAGGCTTGGAACAACCAGCGCCAACAGCGCGTAACCCACCCCGAAAAACGTCCCCCAAAGCCCCATGACAACGGGTTTGTCGCTTGGCTTGGACAAAGCAACCATCATCGTCGGCAGGGCCACAACCAGCAGCAAATGCCCGAAGCCTTCAAAAATGCGCGTGGCCATAAACGCGGCGAACGGCATCTCAATCCCTTGAAACAGCGACAAAAATCCAGACGCCGCCACCGCCAGCAACACGGCACGGCGCGCGCCGATCTTGGCCACGAAAAACCCGGCCAACGCGCCGCCCAATATCCCGACAACAGACACGCCCGACACGGCCAACGGCACGGGCATTCCGGGGTAAACGTCGCTCAGCGCGTCAATCGTCAGCGTCAGTTTTGCAAACTGCGCGGCCGCCAAAAGGCCGGTCGTCCAAAGCAGGGCAATCAAGGGCCAATGGGTGCGCGGATCAGTCATGCGACGTGGCTACGCCTGACCGGGTTCAGGGGCAATGAAAAAGGGCGCTGAATGAACAGCGCCCCATGTGGATTTAGTGGCACGTCGCCCCGGGTGCGAACGCCCTTGGCGTTTAGATATGGATCACGCGGTCATAGGCATCCAGCACGCTTTCATGCATCATTTCTGACAGCGTCGGATGCGGGAACACGGTTTCCATTAGGTCTTCTTCGGTGGTCTCAAGCTTGCGCCCGATCACATAGCCCTGAATCATCTCGGTCACTTCCGCGCCAATCATATGCGCACCAAGCAATTCACCGGTTTTCTCGTCAAAAATCGTTTTGACAAGGCCCTCGGGCTCCCCCAGTGCAATCGCCTTACCGTTGCCAATGAACGGGAACCGACCAACCTTGATCTTATAGCCCAGCTCTTTCGCCTTGGCTTCGGTAAAGCCGACAGACGCAACCTGCGGGTGGCAATAGGTACAACCGGCAATCGTTTCAGGCTTCACCGGATGCGCGGTTTTTCCGGCGATCAGATCAGCCACCATGACACCTTCGTGCGATGCCTTATGGGCCAACCACGGCGCGCCTGCGATGTCACCAATGGCATAAACGCCATCAACACCCGTGCGGCAGTATTCGTCAGTCACAACATGGGTGCGGTCAATCTTCACGCCCGCCTCTTCCAGCCCCAGACCTTCGAAATTGCCGACGATACCGACCGCGGAAATCACCGTGTCAAACTCGTGCTGTTCAATCTTGCCGCCTGTCTCGATATGGGCCGTGACTTTGCCCTTACCGCGATCCAGCTGCTTGACCATGGATTTCTCCATGATCTTCATGCCCTGCTTCTTGAACGCCTTTTTGGCAAAGGCAGAAATCTCGGCATCCTCAACGGGCAGCACGCGGTCCATGACTTCGACAACTGTCGTGTCAGCACCCAAAGTGTTGTAAAAACTCGCGAATTCGATGCCAATCGCGCCTGATCCGATGACCAGCAGCTTCTTGGGCATGCGCGGCGGGTCCAGCGCGTCCTTGTACATCCAGACCAGATCGCCGTCAGGTTCAAGGCCCGGCAGGTTGCGTGCGCGTGCACCCGTGGCAACAATGATATTCTTCCCCATCACGTCCTCGGTGCCTTTGTCGGTCTTGACCGTAACTTTGCCCTTACCCGAAATCGTCGCCTCGCCCATGATGACCGTGCATTTGTTCTTTTTCAGCAGGCCACCGATGCCGCCCGACAATTGCTTTGCGACGCCGCGCGATCGTTTCACAACCGCCGGAAGATCATAGTCGATCCCTGTCGCCGACAGACCGAAATCCTTAGCGCGGTGCATCAGGTGGAACACTTCGGCAGACCGCAACATCGCTTTGGTCGGGATACAGCCCCAGTTCAGACAAATACCGCCCAGATGTTCGCGTTCAATCACACAGACAGACAGGCCAAGCTGCGCACCACGAATAGCAGCCACATAGCCACCAGGGCCTGCGCCAATCACGATCATATCAAAGTTTTGAGCCACGAAATCTTCTCCTCATCCGAATTTAGTTTAGCATTAAACTATATTTTCAATCGGGGCCAGTGACGTCGCGGCAATCCGGCTATGCAGTGTGGTCGCAGGTCAAACAGCCGCCTTTTCGTCCACCGCCTTAAGGGCAAGCGCATATCCACCCGCCTCCATCCACGCAGCCTCGGCGGCGGTGGTTGTTCGCCCAAGTGCTTTGTTGCGATAGGGAAAACGTCCAAACTGGCGCACAACGTCGCGGTGCGCACAGGCATGGCGCAAATTATCCGCCCCGCTGTCAGGCAGGCGTTTGCACATCAATCGCACGCATCGGTCCTGATCGATCAGGTTTTCCGAATGCATCAAGGGCAAATAAAAGAACTGGCGCTCGGGTTCGGGGATCCGCAAATCCCAGTCCCTTTCAATCGCGGTTTTTGCCGCTGAACGCGCGCTGGAATCCATGGCGAAGGCCTCTGCCTCACCGCGAAACATATTGCGCGTCAGCTGGTCGGTCAGAATGACATATCCAAGAATGCCCACCGCAGATGTCAGCCACAAACCGCAAGCGCCGTTTTGTGCCTCGCGCAGGGTGGGTTCAAATTTCTCACGAATTTCGGCGTCCAATTCCGCGCCGCCCGCGTACCATCCCTTGGGCCCAATTTCATCGACCCAATAGGAAATAACCTGCTCCGGCGTGATCATCTGGTGCCTCCCAACACATTCGACTCACTACATAAATCAGCGTTGCAGAAACAAAATCGTCTGGCAAGCATTACGGCGTCGGATTGTCCTGCGCGGCCTGTTCTTCCAGCTCTGTCTCGATGTAGATTTCCTGCGCCATGTCCATCGCGATGGGCGATGCGTTCGCCATCACCGGCGCATAGGGCGTCATTTCATCAATGTCCCAATCGCTAGGGCGCTGCCAGACCCGCAAGCCCCCGTAGGCCGCCATCAGCAACATCAACACTGCAACCACCACCCAGAAGGCGGATTCGCCGAACACACCCATGACCCAACCAATCAGGATCGGCCCGAAAATCGCACCAACCCCGTTGATAAAGATGAACCCGGCAGAGGCCGCCGGCATGTCCTCGTGTTCAAGAAAATCGTTCGCATAAGCGATGTACAGGGCGTACAGCGGGTTGGACGTGCCGCCCACCAAGGCCGCACCGACCAGCAACATCACAAACGACCCGCCAAACAGCGCCGACACAACCGCCCCCGCCCCGCCAAGCGCCGCGACACAGATGATCAAAATGCGCCGGTCCATGCGGTCCGACAGCCAGCCGATCGGATACTGCGCCGCCAAAGCCGCGATATAAATCACCGACACCAACAATGAAATCTGTCCCACGCTCAGCCCTGCTTGGGTGCCGTAAACAGCCGTCATGCCGAACTGCGCGGCAAACACGCCACCCAACAAGAACATGCCGACAGACGCAAAAGGCGAAATACTGACAAGATTGCGAATGCTCATCGGGCGGGTCGATTCAAATGAAGGCGTCGGCGACACCGACAACAAAATCGGCGCAAACGCGAGCGACACAAGAACCGACGGGATAATGAACAACACATATCCGCCCACGTCACCGACGTTCAAAATACCCTGCGCCACCACGATGCCCGACATTTGTGCCAACATATAAACCGACAACGACTGGCCACGGTTTTCATTGGTCGCAGAATTGTTCAGCCAGCTTTCCGCTGTCACGTAGACACCCGAAAAACAAAACCCGATCACGATGCGCCCCAGCGTCCACGCCCAGACATCAACCAGCACCGGATACAGGATAAGAACCGCCGAAATAGTCGATCCGAGGGCGGCAAACACCCGCACATGGCCCACACGTCGGATCATATCCGGTGCCAACCGCGACCCGCCAAGGAATCCAAGGAAATAGGCCGACATCACGATCGACATCTGGAATGTCGAGAATTCCTCAATGCCGCCGCGCACCCCCAACAAGGTGCCCTGCAATCCATTGCCAACCATCAACATGAACATGCCAAGAAACAATGCCCAAGACCCGATCAAAACCTTCAACATGTCGCGATTCCTTATGTGGCGCAGACAACTCCCGTCAGAACCGCTTTGATCCTAACGCGAACCGTGGTCGCCCCTAAATGCGACACAGGCGCGACGCAATCTGACAATCGCGCCGCGCCCCGTCTTTTAGCCCGGCAATGCCTTCCAAAAGGTGACCTTGTCGCTGCCCACATCCCAAAACGCGGGGATCGTGCCCGCGTGGGTGTAACCAAGGCTGTGATAAAACGCCCGCGCCGGGGCCTGTTCGGGGTCGCTGGCCGTATCTACAACCAGCACCCGCGCACCGCTTTCGCCCAATTTCTGTTCAAGGGTGGCAACCAGTTTTCGCCCGAATCCGTGGCGATGGGCCTCGGGTGCGACGGCCAGTGCGCGCATGTTCCACGTACCATTGCTCATGTCCTCGGGGGCTGCAAAACAAAACCCGCGCGGGGTTTCACCGTCAAGCGCCGTCAGCCAAACGGCATCGCTTAGCCCGTCCAGAACGGGTGTCACCATTCCTGTCAGCATCTCGCCGGGGAACAAGGTGGTATCGGCGATGTCGCAAAGGGCGGGAATGTCGCTGTGTTGTGTCAGTCGTATTGTCATATTCTATCTTTCGGAATTGCGCAGGTCCGGGACCCGCAACGCTATCGCCCCGCCCTAAAACCAAAGGCGGGTATCGGCTGGATAATCTGCCGTAATCCGAAACAAGAACAGTTTAACATCTTTAGCGCACAGGCGCGACATCAATCCTTTGGCAACAGGATCGAACTGTCGCCATAGCTGAAAAATCTGTAGTCGTGGGCAATCGCATGGGCGTAAATCTCGCGGATACGCTGCGTCCCCATCAGCGCGCTCACCAACATCATCAGGGTTGATTTGGGCAGATGGAAATTGGTCATCAACCCGTCCGCAACCTGGAATTCAAACCCTGGCGTGATGAAGATATCCGTATCCCCCTCCCACGGCTCCAGAGTGCCAGACCGCGCCGCACTTTCGATCAGACGCAGCGCCGTTGTTCCAACAGGAATAACACGTCCGCCCGCCGCCTTGGTCGCCATGATATCTGCCGCAGCCTGCGCGCTGACCTGCCCCCATTCGGAATGCATGACGTGATCGGCCACATCATCCACCTTCACCGGCAGAAAGGTGCCCGCCCCCACATGCAACGTCACATGGCTGAACTTGACGCCCATCGCCGCCAGATCATCGAGCAACCATTGTTCAAAATGAAGCGATGCAGTGGGCGCGGCAACGGCCCCCGTATTGGCTGCCCATACCGTTTGGTAATCTTCTTTGTCTTGCGCATCTGCCGCCCGTTTGGCCGCAATATAGGGTGGCAATGGCATCGCACCCGCCGCGTTCAAGGCCGCATCAAAATCATCGCCCGTGAGGTTGAATTCTAGGTACCCCATACCGTCATAGCGATGCACCAGAACCGCCGACAGGTCTTGCGAAAACACGATCTGTTCGCCGTCACGCACCTTGCGCAGCGGTTTGATCAACGCCGCCCATGTTCCGTCCGCTTGGGGTTCCAGCAACGTCACTTCGATCTTGGCCGCCCCGCTGCCATCGCTGGATGCACGGTGGCGTTCCCCGAACAGGCGCGCGGGAATAACCTTGGTATCGTTTAGCACCAGATGATCCTCGGCCCGCAACACCGACACCAGATCACTGACGCCGAGGTCGCGCGTACTGTCCCCCTGCGCCACCAGCAATTTCGCCGATGTGCGGGGCCGCGCGGGCCGCACGGCAATCAACGCATCCGGCAGATCAAAATCAAACTCGCTCAACTTCATTATTCAGGTCCTATTGGCCAACCGTGGGGGGCGTACGGCGGAAAATGTCGCGAAACATACCCGGCGTCAGCGCGCTCAGCGGATTGACCAGAACCTGCGGGTTGTCAACGGGCCCACGCAGGTTGAAATTGAATCCGATCAGCCCCTCACCCGGGCGCGTCAGCACGGACCCGATCCCGTTCAGCAAATAAAACGGAGAGATCACACCCTGAAAATCCATAGACCGCGACGCGCTCGCGTAGATCCCGTCCATAGAAATCCCCAAGCCCGGGCCTGTCGCGCTCGATTGGGTCAGGATCACCTGATTTGGCGTCAACCGGAACTGCGCCTCAACGTCTTGGAACAACAAGCCCTGCCCGCTCATCTGGCTCAGCAATCCAACGACCGAAATAGCGTCCAGCAGGGACGCCAGCGCAGGTGCGTCGCGCACCCGCAACCCACTGCCAATCAGCGTGCCGTCATAACTGCCCTCAGCGCCCTCAGGGATCAAGGTCAGCCGCATGTCACCGTCATAGGCATTGCGCAACAGCCCCGTGGCGCGCAGCAATCCACCCGCGTCGTTGCTGACAATGCGCACCGCGGACCGCCCGTCAATCGGCACCAAAGTTCCGCGCACCGGGGCCACGCCATTCACATCGCCCACAAACTGCCCCTGCAATCCGCTGGGGGATGTGAACGTGCCACGAAAATCCGAAATCTCGATCCGGTCAGTGACCTGCAACCGATCCAGCGCGATGTCCATCGGGCCGCTGTCCTCGCCACCAACCCCAAAATTTGCCTCCCGAAGGTCAAGAACTCCACCCGCGATCTGAACCTCGACAGGTTGCCCCTGACCACGCCCCAGCAAAACAACCGGCGCATCAAGCCACCCGCCTAGCCGCACCCGTTCAAACGCCGCGCGCTGCAACCCGCCCCCTGGCGTCAGGCTGATGACCCCCGTGGTTTGCAGGTTCGGCGCACTCAGCGACAGCTGATCAATGCGCGGCGTCTGGCCAAGCTGCCCGACAACCGTCAACGCCCCCGCCACTTCCCGCGCCTTGGACCACCCCACACCGGGCAGCGATAACGCGATCCCGCGCAAATCCGAATTCAACCGAAACCCCGGCGCCGCCGGATCGCTCATATCAATGGCGATCTGTGCGCCCGCCTCGCCCGTAATCATGTCGGGGGGCAAATTGATGTTGAACGTATCCAGCAACGCCGAGCTGATCGTCACATCCGCATCAACCCGCGCCGTCCCTTCGGACCCCGCCCCAAGGGCGCGCGCAAACGTCACTTGTCCGCCCACATCGCCCAACCGGACAGGCCCCTGCACCACGAGGCTGTCACGATCCGCGCTCAGTCTTAGGGTCGATGCTGTCAGGGTCTGATTGGGCACCAAGGCCTCGGACCGCACGTTCCTTAGATCTGCTTCAACGCTCCAAGTGCGCTGGTCCGGCGTCACACCCCGCCCCAGCGGCGTTTCCACCACCGCCGTAATGCGCGCCTGTCCTTGGGCAAACGACACGGGCAAATCCGAATTGCGCAAAACGCCAAACGGCTCAAGGTTAAGAACCGACATCGCCGCCGTGACCCGCCCCTGCATGTCCAGATCAACACGCGCAGGCGCATTCGCAATTCCGACCCGCGGGATAACAAACGTACTGCCCGCCAAATCGATCCGCCCGCCCTCGGGGGCTGTCACATGGCCCTGATCCAGCGACAACGCCATGCGGCGATCCACCAAAGACACCGTGCCGCGCCCGTTTTCGATTGGCGGCAACGTCGGCATGAACCGCACATTTGCATTCATAAATTCAAGCGTCGTGGCAAAGGTCGGCGTGTCATTGGCGCGGGTGCGAAACGCGATTTGGGCATTGCGCAAGGTTCCGTCATTCACGTTACGATCCAACCAGTCGCGCGTCACCACAGCCACATTTTGCGGCCACAGCGCCACCACTTGTTCAGCCCGAATGTCGCGCGCTTGCCCATCCAACGCCACAGACCAGCCTTGTGTCGCCGCACGCACTTGGCCCGACATCTGGATCGGCGTGCCGTCCGTCACCACCGCTGCCTGCCCGATGTCGAGCGTAAACGGATCAAGGCGCAGGCGAAATTCCACACTGCCATCCGACAATTCAACCGGATCGGCATACACACCTTCGGGCGCCACGGTCAGGTCTGAAAACTGCACCTGCCCCAAAAACGCCGCAGGCCATCCGTTTGAATATTCGCGCAAATAGGTCTGCGCCGTGCCCGAAACCTTGCCCCAGTCGCTGTCGATCTCAAGCAGATCAAACACCAGTTTTTCGGCCAGCGGATCATAAGATAAATACGTGCGCGCCGATTGAAACGGGATTGGCGTCGTCGCGGCCGTGGGGCGCAATTCCCCTTCCCCGATTTGCAACGTCGCAGAGGCGGACGACAGACTGCCCGTGTCATCCAAAACCCCGCGCACCGCCCCCGAAATCGGCGCATCCAACACGCCAAGCCAGGACAACAGCGGCGATTGGCTAGCGATGTCAGCAGCGGCGGCATCCGTGATGTTCAACCCGATCTCGGCCTCGCGGGTGCCACGTGGGCTGCGATACGTCATCTCGGCGGTGGTCACAAAAGACCGTCCCGACAACAGCGCCACATCGGCGCGCAGTTCAAGCCCACCATCGCGCAGATCAAGGCCGATCTGACCATCATCCATCACCCAAGACCGCCCCGCGCGCGCATCGACGTAATTGATGATCAAACCATCCGCGCGCACCTGTTCCAGCGCCTCAAGCGCGCCTTCCTCAAACACGGCATCGATCTGATCCAGCAGTTCCACAAACCCTGCCGCCGCCCCAACCGCATCCGCGCCCTGATCAAACGCCAGTGCAACCGTGCCATCACGGGCGCGGCTCAGGGACAATTGCGCGCCGTGCAACTGGATGTCTTGTGCCAGAACCCGCCCCTGCAACACACCGCGCGGCGATATCAGGCCCTCGATACTGGGAACCCGCGCCAGAACGGCCCCGTCTGCATCGCGCAACACCGCATTTTCCAAAACCAGTCGCGGGTGCAGATCATTCCCGACGGTGATTTTCATCGTCCCGAACCCAAGCGCACCCCCGCCCAGCACCTCGGCTGCGCGGGCCTCAACATCGCGCACGATCCAGCTGGGCGCCGTCACCTCGCGCCCGATTAGCAACACAGCGGCGATGGCCGCCATCACCACCGGCGCGCCCACGACCAACCCGATGGCACGCACCCACCACCATGCTTTCACATGCTTTGGCACGCGCCGCGCCCGCGATTTTTCGCCCGCGTGCTGCTTGCTTTTGCTTTTGATGTCGCTGCTCTCGCTCATTGGGGTTTATATTCGCTGCTCGCGCCCTAGAACGCAAAGGGAATGAAACGAAAAGGACCACGACATGACCGAACTGACCCAAGGCTGCCCCGCCCCCGATGTGACCCTGCCACGCGACGGCGGCGAAATGGTAACGCTGGCCGACATCAAAGGCCCAGTTGTGCTGTATTTCTACCCCAAAGACGACACGCCGGGCTGCACCAAAGAAGCCATCGGGTTCACAGAACAGCTGACAGGGTTTGCGACGTCCGGCGCGACGATCCTCGGCATTTCCAAAGACACCGTCGCCAAACACGAAAAATTCATCGCCAAACACGACCTTAAAATCGCGCTGCTGTCGGACGCGGACGGTGATGTGTGCGAACGCTTTGGCACATGGGTCGAAAAACAGATGTACGGAAAGACCTACATGGGCATCGAACGCGCCACATTCCTGATCGCGGATGGCAAGATCGCGCGCATCTGGCGCAAAGTCAAAGTGCCCGGCCATGTCGACGCGGTGCTAGACGCGGTCAAAGCCCTCTGATAAAAATATCGATATTTTCTGGACGACGCCGAAAACGCACTATTTCGTAGCCCAGATCATTGAACATAAAAAGGAGACGACAATGCAATCTCGACGCACCTTCCTTGCCACCACAGGGACAGCCGTAACACTGCTGCCGTTCACATTCGGCGCGGCCACGGCGGATGGCCATGCGGCGGCCAACACGTTTGATATGCCCAACGGCGGGCAGCTCAAGGTCATGCCGGTGTCCCATGCGTCCTTCTTGATGGACACCGGTGATGTCTTGATCGCCGTTGATCCGATTGGCGATCCCGCACAATACAACGCCGATGCAACGCCCGGCCTTGTGATTGTCACGCATTTCCATGGGGACCACTTTGATCTTCAGACCCTCATCGCGCTCACGCAGGATGCAGACACCCAGTTGGTCGTCAATGCCGCCCTGATCGGGATGCTACCAGAAGACCTCGCGGCGCGCGCAATCCCGTTGGCCAATGATGAAGACACCACAAGCGCTGGTGTCGCAATCACTGCCATCCCAGCCTACAACGTCACCGAAGGTCGGTTGGAGTTTCACCCCAAGGGGCGCGACAACGGATATGTCCTCGATATCGACGGCTTCCGCGTCTACATTTCCGGCGACACCGAAGACACGCCCGAAATGCGTGCTCTCGAAAACATCGACCTTGCGTTTGTGTGCATGAACCTGCCCTTCACCATGGACGCAGAGGCCGCGGCGTCTGCCGTGTCCGAATTCGCACCGACCTACGTTTATCCCTACCACTACCGTGGCCGCGACGACGGCACGCAAGACCCTGCAGAATTCGCAAGCATGCTGTCTGACGGGATCGAAGCAAAGATGGGCGACTGGTACGGCTAACGCCGACTGACATAGCGGGCCGGACGATGATCCGTTCGGCCCGTTTTCACCCGCGCGTTAGATCACCGACAGTGTCGCGCATTTGGCAATATGATTGATCCGCAACGACGTGCTGCCTTGCACCATTGCGCTGAACACACCGTGCCCATGGCGCCCGGAGACGATCAAATCGGCCCCGACCTTATCGGCATATTGAACAATCACATCACCGGGTTCCCCGCTTTTGACATGGGTCTGCGCGATGGTTTGGCCATGCTCAGTGGCGATGGCCTTACCTGCGGCAAGCATCTTGGCGTTGCCTTCCTTGATTTCGGCCGCTGAAGGCATGGTTGTCACGGTGTGATATCCCGCCACCGCCCCCATCGCGAACGCCACCGTGCGGGGCTGCGGTGTGTGCACCAGATGTAATTCGGATTCGTATTTCTGTGCCAGATCACAGGCCAGCCGCAACGCGCGGTCCGACATCTGCGATCCATCAAAGCCGACTACTATTTTGCTGAACATTTTGTGCCCTCCTTATTTGGCGACTTAACACTAGGCTTATTGCGCCCCGCGCGCCTTGATGTGCATCAACAAAAAGCCCGACAGGTCATGTTGCGCCCAAGATCACCAACCGCTAGGACTAGCGGCATGAAACATGTACCCAAAGACACCACCGACGATGCGCTTATTCAGGAATACCTGAACAAGGGCGGCAAAGTTTCCAAAGGCAAGACCAAACCGCTGGACCCGGCCTTGGGATTGTCCAAGAACGTCTGGAACCAGACGCTCACCAAAGAAGAAAAAGCCGCCCGCGATAAGCCAACCGGCAAAAAGTAAACGTGCGCGTTAACGAATTGGCATAAATGGCTCCTTAGCCATACCAAACCCATACGCGACCCATACCGTTTCCATATCGCGCTTTTGGCGTTAACGGTGCATCATGAAAACACTCGCTCAGATGGCAGACCACGTTCTGCGCACCCCCGATGGCCGCACCAAAACCGCCATCAGCCGTGAATATGCAGCCACGTGGCAGGCCGCCCGCGCCGCAGGTGAAACGCCTGAAATCGGCAGTGCATCCCCACCCGATATGCCCGCCCGTCCTGATGCGCCAGCGCTGCTCGACCCGCGCGATGTGCCCCGCCGCAAACCCGGCACCCCCGAAGGCCGCATCGCGATTTTACATGCCGTCGCACATATCGAACTGAACGCAGTTGATCTGCACTGGGATCTGATCGCGCGGTTCACTGATACCGAATTTCCCATCGGGTTTTACGACGATTGGGTCAAAGCGGCTGATGAAGAATCCAAACATTTCAACCTGTTGTGCGACTGTCTTGAAGCGCACGGATCACACTATGGCGCACTGCCGGCCCATGCAGGCATGTGGCGCGCCGCACAGGATACGGCAGATGATCTGATGGGCCGCCTCGCCGTTGTCCCCATGGTGCTTGAGGCCCGCGGCCTTGATGTGACGCCGGGCATGATCAAGATTTTCCAGCAGGCCAAAGACCGCCAGACCATCGACGCGCTCAACGTGATCTACGCCGAAGAAGTCCATCACGTCGCCTACGGATCAAAATGGTTCCACTACCTGTGCGGGCGCGATGCGCTAGATCCGACGTCCACATTTCACACGCTCGTGCGCAAGTATTTCCACGCCAAACTGCGTCCGCCCTTCAACGAAGAAAAACGCGCAGAGGCCGGCATCCCGCCCGACTTCTACTGGCCGCTCTCCGAAGACACGTGACGTTAACCATTATCGCGTATCTTACCCTTACGTTATCGGCGGTTTGATGCCCAAAAAGACTCATATCATTCTGAATCAACACGAATTTGGGCAAATACCTTGCCAGAGATTCCTCCACCCGTTAACGAGGTCCGGACGCTGAATGCTGGGGGGCTGGCGTCACGGTATTGGGATGGGATCAGGACAGAAACGTGAAAGCACGGCTGATACATAAACTGCACGTCGCCCTCGAAAAGCGTTTCCCCGAGAAACGGTTGTTCCTGCGCAGCGACACAGAAACGAGGTTCATCCGCCTCAAACCTGAAACACAGTTAATTGCGTGGGCTGGATCAGCCCTTGTCGTGTCCTGGACGATCATCGCGACTGCGGTGCTGTTGATGGACAGCATTGGTGCTGGCAACTTCCGCGCCCAGGCACAGCGCGATCAAGCCACCTACGAAGACCGCCTCAACGCCTTGTCCGTCGAACGCGACGTGCGCGCAAACGAGGCCGTCGCAGCACAACAACGGTTTTCCTCAGCGCTGGAACAAATCTCTCTGATGCAGTCAGAACTGCTGCGCTCAGAGGATCGCCGCCGCGAGCTTGAGACAGGCCTGGAGGTCGTTCAAACAACCCTGCGCCGCACAATGGGCGAACGTCGCGACGCCGAAGAACAGGTCGCAGTGCTTGAGGCCGCGATCAACGGTGACGGCGACATTCCAACAGGATTTGCCCAAGGCGGCGACGCCTCCGGCACGGTTGATTTGTTGGCCACAGCCCTTGCCGACACCGCCGCAGAACGTGACAAAATCGCGAATGATGCAGAATTCGCCCTCAGCCACGCCGCTGACATGGAACTTGAACTGCGCCTGCTGCAAGAACGCAACGACCAGATTTTCCGTCAATTGGAAGAGGCGTTTACCGTCTCAGTCGCCCCTCTCGACAATATGTTTCGCGCGGCGGGGATGAACCCGGATGACGTTCTTGAACAGGTTCGTCGTGGTTATTCCGGCACCGGTGGTCCGCTGACCCCGCTGCAATTTTCGACCCGTGGCGGCACCGAAGACCCTGACGCCGCCCGTGCAAACGGCATCCTCGGGTCTATGGATCGTCTGAACCTGTACCGCATCGCCGCAGAACGTATTCCGTTCGATATGCCCGTGCGCTCCGGCTTTCGCTTTACCTCAGGGTTCGGCATGCGCTGGGGCCGGATGCACAACGGCACCGATTTTGCCGCCGCAATCGGCACCCCGATCTACGCCCCGGCGGACGGTGTGGTAACCTTTGCGGGCTGGTCGTCAGGATATGGCCGTCTGGTCAAGGTACAGCATGCCTTCGGCATTGAGACACGATATGCGCACCAAAACCGAATTCGCGTCGAAGTTGGACAAAGACTCTCGCGCGGGGACCGTATTGGTGATATTGGTAATTCCGGACGGTCAACCGGCCCCCACCTTCACTATGAAATCCGTGTGGGCGGTCGCCCAGTAAACCCCATGATATATATAAGAGCTGGACAAGATGTTTTCTAAAAGCAAAATCAATGAGCCTGGCACACCTGCCACCCCATCCACACCGGATACGGCTGCGAAACCTGCCACGTCCCCTGCCCCCTCGGCGAGCGATTTCAAATCCTCCGCCCCGAAGGCAAAGCCGCCAGCGTCCCAGCTGTCAACGGACCTGCACATCACGGGTAACCTGAAGACATCCGGCGACATCCAGATTGAAGGCACCGTAGATGGCGACATCCGCGCGCACCTTTTGACAGTTGGCGAAGGCGCCACAGTCAACGGCGAATGCATGGCAGACGATGTTGTTGTGAATGGCCGTATCGTCGGCACAGTGCGCGGCCTTAAGGTGCGCCTGACATCAACAGCACGCGTTGAAGGCGATATCATCCACAAGACAATCGCGATTGAATCCGGCGCCCACTTTGAAGGGTCCGTTCAACGTCAGGACGATCCGCTGAACACAGGCACCCCAAAGGGCACGCCAAAGGCAGCTGCCAAAGAATAATCGCGTCTAAAGCGTGATGATAAAGGGGCCGCGCATCTGCGCTGGCCCTTTTTTCATGGGGTATCGTCCAGCGGATGATACAGCGTGCGGCGATAAACATGCCACGTCGTATGGCCCAGCAGCGGCAACACCACCATCAACCCCAAGAACCACGGGATCAGCGCCGCAAACGTCAGTACCGCAATCGTCCCTGCCCACACCAGCATGACCCACAAATTCGCACGCACCGCCGCAAGGCTCAGCAGCATGGCGGTCATGAAATCGATTTCCTTATCAAGTACCAGTGGCAGGCTCACGACAGTCAGTGAGAACATCAAAAACGCCAGCGCCCCGCCGACGATCATTTCTACCGCAATCATTGTCAGGCCATTGGGTGTCAGGAACATCTCCCACGAGGTCGAGATGTTGGTGAAGGTCGTCAGCCCCATAAACACCGCAAAAATCATATGCGCCAGGAACGTCCAAACGAGGAAATAGAACACAATCACCGCCCCGATCCACGGGACTTGTCGAGTGCGTTCCTGCCAAACGACACCCAGCACATTGCGCCACAACAAGGGTTCGTCGGCCTCCAGACAGCGCGACACTTCGTAAAGGCCCACAGCCGCAAACGGCGCGGCCAATGGGAACCCCAGCGACACCACCAGCGTCCAGCTCACATGGCCCGCGCCGATCCAGATCAGAAAAAATCCGCTCAGGACGTAGACCGCGGAAAAGAACAGCCCGAATTGCGGAGCGGCGCGAAAATCTCTCCACCCTGCTTTCAGGCAAACCCATAGTTCCGGCAACGTCAGTTTGCCGATGATGGGTTTGGGCGATGCCGCCAGCGTCTGTGTGTCCGTCATCTGATCACCTCTGCCGCTATACTTTCCACAGCGGCGTTCTGGGTCAAGCGATGCGTTAGTCTTCGGCGTTGGCATCCGCGCGGCTTTTGCCGCTGACATCCATCGCCAAGGTCGCGCCCATAAAGGCGTCAAGATCACCGTCTAGCACACCCTTGGTGTCTGATGTCTCATGGGCTGTGCGCAGGTCTTTGACCATCTGATAGGGCTGCAAGACATACGACCGGATCTGGTTGCCCCAGCCCGCATCGCCCGCGTTTTCATGGACTTCGTTGACCAGCGCTGACCGCTTATCAAGTTCAATCTGGTACAGTCGCGATTTCAAGGCCTTCATGGCGATGTCGCGGTTCTGGTGTTGGGATTTCTCCGATGACGTCACCACGATACCCGTCGGCGCGTGGGTAATGCGCACGGCGGAATCCGTCGTGTTCACGTGCTGGCCACCTGCGCCGGATGACCGGTAGGTATCGATACGAATGTCAGACGGATTGACCTCAATCTCGATGTTGTCGTCCACCACCGGATAGACCTTTACAGACGTAAACGACGTGTGCCGCTTGGCTGCGCTATCAAACGGGGAAATGCGCACAAGGCGGTGCACACCGCTTTCGGACTTCAACCAACCATAGGCGTTATGACCTGAAATCTTGTAGCTCGCCGATTTGATGCCAACCTCTTCGCCCGCACTTTCAGCCTGCAATTCAACCTTGTAACCTTTGCGTTCGGCCCAGCGGATATACATGCGCGCCAGCATCGCGGCCCAGTCACAGGCCTCTGTGCCGCCCGCGCCCGAATTGATTTCAAGGAAGGTGTCATTGGCATCGGCCTCACCATTCAGCAACGCCTCAAGCTCTTTGGCGGCCGCTTTGACCTTCAGGGCCCTCAGCGCCTCTTCGGCTTCTGTGACGATCTCATCGTCTTCTTCCATCTCACCCATCTCGATCATTTCTTGTTGATCGGACAGTTCTTGTTTGATGGTGTTATAGCTTTCTATCGCATCAACCAAAGACTGGCGGTCGCGCATCAGCTTTTGCGCGGCGTCAGGATCATCCCACAGGTTCGGGTCTTCAACGCGCGCGTTGAATTCTTCCAAACGATGCGACGCTGTTTCATGATCCATCCGCTGCGCCAACAGGGTCAGACTTTTGTCGATGTCACCGACGATGGTTTGGATTTCTGCGCGCATGTTCGTCTTCTTCGTATCTGGAGTTCATCGTGGTCTACCCGATTACCCCGTCAATACAAGCCACCCGTGGACAAGGACCCGAACGATGCATTGGAATTGATCGTCGCCGTTTCACCCGTTGACGTGGTCACGCTGACGGCAGCCGCAGGCGCGACCTCCTCAAACAGTGGCAAATCGGCGGCCATTGCAAAACCACCGTCGAAGGTGATGCCGAAAATCGGCTCTTCCCCGGTGCGGAAACATTCGCGGACGATGTTGTCACCAGATGCGCCATCCGGCAGGCGTGCGCCTGTGAAACGATCAATGTTGATGAACATGCATTCTTCGGGCGCGTCAAACGAACCGCCACCATATTTGTTGATCGCCGTGCGCATAAAGCTGTTGAACACCGGACCACACAAACCACCACCAGACGCCCCGCGCCCAAGGCTGCGCGGCGTATCATACCCGATATAACACCCCGCCACGATGTTTGAACTAAAGCCGACAAACCAGACGTCTTTGGCATCGTTCGTCGTGCCCGTCTTGCCCGCAATCGGGACCGCCAAATTGACAGAGCTGCGCGCAGTGCCGCGTTGCACAACGCCCTGCATCATCGATGTCAGCTGATAGGCTGTCACAGCGTTCATCACCCGTTCGCGGTCTGATGCGATGCGCGGCGCGCGCCCTTGTTCAAGATTGGCATCGCTACATTCCGCACAGACCCGTTGGTCATGGCGATAGATCGTGTTGCCATAGCGGTCCTGCACACGGTCCACGAGGGTGGGTTCCACCCGCTCCCCTCCGTTGGCAAACATCGCGTAGGCCGCGACCAGTTTATAAAGCTGCGTTTCCTCAGAGCCGAGAGAGGCGGACAAAAACGCGTTCATCCGGTCATACACGCCGAACCGTTCGGCGTATTCCGCGATGGTGCGCATTCCGACTTCTTGCGCCAAACGCACGGTCATCACGTTGCGTGACTGTTCAATCCCGGTGCGCAACGGCGTGGGGCCATAAAAGCGGTCAGACGCGTTTTGCGGGCGCCAGATTTCACCCCCCGCAACAACCTCAATCGGGGCGTCAACGATGATGGTCGCGGGTGTATAACCGGAATCGAGGGCCGCCGCGAACACGAACGGTTTGAACGCCGATCCGGGCTGGCGTTCGGAATAGGCACGGTTAAGTTCGGACACCGCGATTTCGTAGCCAAAACCACCCTGCATCGCCAAAACGCGGCCTGTGTTGACGTCCATCGCCATGAATGCGCCCTGCACTTCGGGCACTTGGCGCAGGGTCCAACGGATGAAATCGCCCGCACCATTGTCGCCTGTCATCATGCGGCGCACATGCACAATATCACCGGGCGCAAAATTATCGGCAAAGCTGCCGCGCATCCATTCGATGTCACGCCGTGGAATGATCGGCTCCTCGTCGCCCTCTTGCCAGCCTTCGATGCCCATACGCATCTGGTTTTCACCAACCTCAAGCACGACAGCAGGATACCACGGGTTTTCCAGCGTGATTGTCCGGATCACAGGGGCAATACGCAGATTGGCGCGCCACACCGTTTCATCATCCAGCATATCGGCAGGCAACGACAGGCCCGTGCCCCGCCAGCGCCCGGCACTGCGATCATAGCTTTCAAGCTGGCGTTGCAGCGCATCACGCGCGGCGGCCTGCAATTCTTCGTCCACCGTCGCGCGGATCGACAGCCCGGCAGAATCCATTTCGTAATCCGGAAACAGCGCTTCAACCTCATTCACGATGGCTGCTGTGAAATAATCACGCTCAGGGCGTTCGCTGTTGTAGCTCGGAAAATCACCGTTTTGCACAGTGCGCAAAGGATCGGCCAACGCAACGGCCAACTCATCGCTGCTGATGTAGCCGTTCTCGTACATTTCCTCGAGGATGAAATCACGACGCACAAGCGCGGCCTCGCGTTGGCGCACGGGGTGGTAGCTGTAGGGCGCCTTTGGGTGCACGGCGAGGAACGCAGCCTCAGCCGGGGACAGTTCGGACAGCGATTTATTAAAATAGGAACGCGCCGCAGCGGTCACACCAAAGGACCGCACGCCCAGATCAATTTCGTTCAGGTAAAGTTCAAGAATACCCTCTTTGCCCAACGTCGCTTCGATGCGCGGCGCAAGGATCAATTCCTGAATTTTGCGTTCAACACGGCGCGACCCATCCAGAAGAAAGTTCTTGGCGACCTGCTGAGTGATCGTTGACGCACCGCGCAGGGTTTCACCGCGTGACGCAACGGCCTCGTACATGGCGGCACCGATGCCACGCAGATCATACCCGTCATGGCTGTAGAAATTCTTGTCCTCAGCGGAAATAAACGCCTGTTTCACAATATCGGGAATCTCGGCGGCGGGGGTGAACAGACGGCGTTCTTCGGCGAATTCGTCAATCACCTGTCCTTCGCCGGAATAGACACGGCTGATCGTTTTGGGCTGATAGTTCGCCAAGGTTTCATAGGTCGGCAAGTTCTTGCCATACATATAGAAAATCGCACCCAGCGTCAGGGCAGCCATGCCCGCACCAAGGGTGAGCATCGAAAAGATGCCCCCGAAAAACGACATAATGAAACGCAAAACCATTCTGCAATCAGCCCCTAAATCCGATGCCCTGCTTATAGGTGGCTTGCACCCAGAGGTCAAAACAACTCGGGGCGATTTCGGCCAAGAACTGCCGGTCTTTGCCGACCCCCCAAGCGCCCACTTGCGCAGCCCGCCCCAAGGGCGCACATCACGCATATGACAGCCCTCTCAACTCCCGCCGATATTTTACCCACCTATGACCGCGAGGCCCGTGATTTTCAGGCCAAACGCAATCGGTCATTGTTTGAAAAACCCTGTCTGGACAGAATGATAGGGATGACGCCGCGCAATGTACCCACCCGGCGGCTTCTTGATCTGGGGTGCGGTCCGGGCGCGCCCATCGCGACCTATCTGTCAGAACGCGGGATGGCGGTCACCGGCATCGACGGTGCTGCAACATGGTTGATCTGTTTGCACAAACCCTGCCCCACGCCCGCGCCATTCACGCAGATATGAGAACCCTTGATCTGGGCGAACGGTTTGACGCCATTCTTGCCTGGAACAGCTTTTTCCATCTGGGTCAGGACGACCAACGCGCAATGTTTCCGATATTTGCCGCCCACGCGGCCCCGAAGGCGGCGCTTATGTTCACCTCTGGCACCTCGGACGGAGAGGCATGGGGCCACGCTGTGAGCGAACAGGTCTACCACGCGAGCCTTGATCCAGAAGAATACCGCGCACTGCTGATCGCCAACGGATTCAAAGTCCTTAGCTTTCGCCCCGATGACCCAGACTGCCAAGGCCACTCCATCTGGTTGGCGCGCTTTATTGCCTGATCAGCGGCGCCAGCGCGGCTTCCTCAATGGCCCAACGCCCCACGGCCAGCGTAACGGCGGCAACAATCGGGGCACGTCCTTGTGGTGTCGTTAGGCGTGCGCGATCGTCTGCATTGCTCAAAAATCCGACCTCAAGAAGAACGGACGGGAAATCTGCCGCATTCAGAACAGCCAGTTCCGCCTGTCTACGTGGCCGAGAATTGAGAACGACCCCGGTATCGCCCATGGCCGTCACAAGATGTTCAGCAAACCGTTCACCAGCCGCCGCAGTTTCAAGCCGCACCAGATCTTGAAGGACAGTCGCAACCTCATCGCCCTGCCCTGACAGATCGACGCCCGCCAACAGATCACCGCTTTCGTGGCGTTCGGCCATCCGCAAAGACGCATCCTCTGATGCCTCTTGTGTCAGCGTGTACACAGACGCGCCTGTCGCCTGAAATCCGCGCAATGCGTCCGCATGAAGGGAAATAAACAAATCCGCCCGCGCGCCGCGCGCCAGCGTAAGGCGTTCTTGTAGCGGCACGAACGTATCCGCAGTGCGGGTCACGGCAGGCTGCACGCCCTCAATCCGGCCCAACGCCGCGGCCAGTTCCAGCGCCAGCGCCAGTGTAATGTCCGCCTCCAATACATCTTGATAGGTCGCGCCGGGGTCAATGCCGCCATGGCCCGGATCAATCACAATCACCACGGGGCCAGTGTCATCTGATTGTTGTGGATCAACAGGATCGGCGGCCATCAAGAACGCCCAATCAGGATCATTGGGCGCCCCGGCGCGCGCGGCAAAGTCTGCGTCGTTGCTGGGGCGCAAGACGACTTCGACGATTGCGGTTCCATCAGCCTCGCTGACTTGCATGCCCGCAAATTGGACCTCTAGCGGTTCTGTGAGGTCTACAATCATCCGGCTCCAACCGGGTCTGAGAGGGCCAAATCGCACAGCGTCTACGCGGTCACTCTTGTCAAAGCTTTCGGCATCCAACCCGCGAAAATCGACTTCGCGAAAATCCATGACCAACCGTTTGGGGTCATCCAGCGTGAACACGCGGTAGGGCACGGCTTGCGACAAAAACAGCGTCAATTCAGTGGCGCGGCGCACGTCCTCCACCACGGATTCTTCGGTGTCCAATCGTGCCAGCCCGGAAAATTCCTGCGCGGCCAAGGGCATCGCGACAACACAGGAAAAAACCGCACCTGCCAAACGCGCCCACATCGTCATTGATCTGCCCTAACATCATCCATGAACGTGGCGAGCCGCGTCAAACCCTCACGCATGTCCTGCGTGGATCGCGCATAAGACAGGCGCACCCATGCGTGCCCCTCAACAGGATCGAAATCCAGCCCCGGTGTGATCGCAACGCCCGCCTTTTCAAGCACTTGATTGCAAAAATTCAAACTGTTGTCCGTGTAATCGGACACATCAACATAAACGTAAAACGCCCCGTCAGGTGGTGCGAATTTATCCAGACCCATCGCCGGAAGCGCATCCATCATCAGGTCGCGGTTGGCACGATAGGCATCAACGCGCCCGTCCAATTCTGCGCCCTCCTCCATCGCGTGCAACGCCAACCGCTGGGACGCATGGGACGGACAAATGAACATGTTTTGCGCAAGGCGTTCGATCCGGCGCACATGATCGCGCGGCACAACCATCCAACCAACACGCCAACCTGTCATCGAAAAATACTTGGAAAACGAATTGATTACGTAGACCTCGTCGGTGACCTCAAGCGCGCTCACGGCGCGGTCTTCATAAGACAGTCCGTGATAAATTTCATCACTGATAAAGGGCGCATCGGCGTCTTCGCAGGCAGTTGCCAGCTCCGCGAGTTCATCACGCCCCAACATCGTGCCTGTCGGGTTTGCGGGCGACGCGACAATCAAACCATCCAGCCCATGCGCCGCGACATCCCCCGCCACGGGCTGCATGCGCGCGGCCATCGTGGTAGGCATATCAACGGGGCGCATATCAAGCGCCTTTAATATCTGGCGATAAGACGGATAACACGGCGCGCCCAGCCCAACACGGGCCCCCGTATCAAAGAGCGCCGAAAACGCGAGCAAGAACGCACCGGACGCGCCTGCCGTAATCACCACCCGTTCGGGATCAATTTCCACATTGTACCAATCACAGTAATGACGCGCGATACGGGCACGCAGTTCGGGCAGACCAAGACCCACGGTATATCCCAGCGGATCATCTGCCATATCGGCGGACAACCGCTGCACCGCCGCACGTGGCGCACCTTGGCCCGGCTGACCGACTTCCATGTGGATAATATGACGCCCGGCGCTTTCGGCGGCGCGCGCGGCCTCCATCACGTCCATCACAATAAAAGGATCGACTTCGCCACGCCTTGAGTTTCGCATCACAACCGCCCTACCTTGCTTTGAACCCTATCTGCCCTGTCACGCCGGAGCCCGTCAATGCGCCTGTCTGTTATGTCCCTGATCCTGAGCATGTCTTTGATGCTGCTCACCGCCGCAAGCCCGGCCCGCGCCGTGAACCTGATCCGTGACGCAGATATCGAACACAGCCTTGATCAACTGGCCGCGCCGATCCTGCGCGCCGCAGGATTGAACCCCAGCAACGTGCGCATTCTGATCGTGAATGACAGCGGCTTGAACGCGTTTGTAATCAATGGCCGTGCGATCTTTGTGCATTCGGGGCTGCTGCAACGCCTGACATCTGCCGAACAATTGCAATCCGTCATCGCCCATGAGGCCGCGCATATCGCCAACGGCCATATCTCGCGGCGGCTCACGAACCTGCGGGGCACAAACACGGCGGCCGGATTTGGCCTCGCGCTGGCGCTGGCCGTTGCACTGGCGGGGAATAATGCAGAGGCTGCGGGTGCCGTTGCAGTGGGGTCAGTCGGATCCGCCCAACGCCAGTTCTTTTCACACACCCGCGCTGAGGAATCCGCTGCCGATCAATCCGCCGTGCGCTTTATGCTGCGCGCAGGCGTAAACCCCCGCGGTGCCCTTGAAGTTCTCGACATGTTTCGCGGCCAAGAGGCATTGTCAGTGTCGCGCCAAGATCCCTATGCCCGCACCCACCCGCTGACATCAGATCGCATTCGCGCCATGCGCGGGCTGGTTGCCGCTAACCCCAGCACCGCTGACACGAACCTGAACTCGGAATACTGGTTTGCCCGTGCCCAGGGAAAGCTGAGCGCGTTTGTGCAAAACCCCGGCTGGACGTTGCGCCGCGTGCGCGGGGATGACAGCCAATTGGCCACAATGCGCCGCGCTGTCGCCTATCACCGACGAGCAGATGCAAACCGCGCCATCCAAACCATGCAATCCCTTATCGCAAGCGCGCCAAACGATGCCTATTGGTATGAACTTTATGGTCAAATCCTGCTCGAATCCCGTCAGGCTGGCCCCGCCGTGCAGGCCTACCAGAATGCAGTATCGCTGAACGGAAACGAACCGCTGATCCTTGGCGGTTACGGGCGCGCCCTGCTTGCGCTCGATACGGCCGACGGCAATGCCCGTGCCGTGCGCGCACTGGAACGCGCCCGTGCGCTTGATGGCCAATCCTCGGCGATCCTGCGCGATCTTGGTCAGGCCTACGCCAAAACCGGCCAACCGGGCCTTGCATCACTGGCAACCGCTGAACGATATGCCCTGCAAGGGCGTATTAATGACGCAGTTGTGCACGCCACCCGCGCGTCAGATCGCCTGCCACGCGGGTCGGCCCCTTGGCAGCGCGCGCAAGACGTGCTTTCTGCTGCCCAGTAACTTTGCCGGAGTTTTACAAATGCGCCTGACATCGACCATCGCCGCCCTTTTGTTGACCACAACAGGTTTGTTTGCCCAAGACATGACAGATGCGGAACGCGCCGATTTTCGCGCCGAGGTCCGCGCCTATCTGCTGGAAAACCCCGAAGTCCTGATGGAAGCCATCGGCGTGTTGGAAAACCGCCAGGCCGAAGCCGAAGCCACCCGCGATGAACGCCTTGCGTCGATGAATGCCGCCGCCTTGTTGGACGACGGATTTTCA
Organism: Octadecabacter dasysiphoniae; assembly: GCF_021532615.1. Taxonomy (GTDB): domain Bacteria; phylum Pseudomonadota; class Alphaproteobacteria; order Rhodobacterales; family Rhodobacteraceae; genus Octadecabacter; species Octadecabacter dasysiphoniae. The sequence goes on along the minus strand of NZ_JAKGAQ010000005.1, from coordinate 115,179 downwards.
TATGAGGGCGGTAATCCTGACGGCGACATCACGATTGTTGAGTTCATCGACTACCGTTGCGGGTTTTGCCGCCGCGCCCACCCCGAAGTCGCCGAACTGGTTAGCTCTGATGGCAATATCCGCGTTATCACCAAAGAATTCCCGATCCTCGGAGAGCAATCAGTTCTGGCATCGCAATTTGCCGTGGCCACTAAAATCGTCGAAGGTGATGAGGCCTACAAACAGGTGTCCGATGCCCTGATCGCTCTGCGCTCTGATGTAACACCTGCCAGCCTCGGCTCATTGGCCTCTGCCTTTGATCTGGACGTCGATGCGATCTTTGCCGAAATGGAAAGCCCTGCTGTACAACAGGTTCTGGCCAACAACCGCGCGCTTGGGGATCGTATGCAGATCACAGGCACACCGACATTTGTGTTTGGTGATCAAATGGTGCGTGGCTACGTCGATCTTGCCCAAATGCGCGCCATCGTCGCACAGGAACGCGACGACAGCTGACCCCTGATCATTTTCTTTGGTTCATAAATATTCTGGGGGGTACGGGGGGCGAGCCCCCCGCTGGTCGGATTGGCAAAGCCAATTCGATCCCTATTCGGCCGCTTCAACCGCCGCCGCAGCGTCAAGCTCAGCCGCCTTCGCCTCGACCTGCTCCACGATATGTTCGACCATTTGATCATTGCTCAGCTTGTGGGATTGTGCCCCGGCCAGATAAACCATCCCTGCCCCGTTGCCACCGCCAGTGAACCCGACATCTGTCATCAATGCCTCGCCTGGCCCGTTCACGACGCAGCCGATAATGCTTAGGGACATGGGCGTTTTGATATGTTCCAACCGCTTTTCCAATGTCTCAACGGTTTTGATCACATCAAATCCCTGACGTGCACACGACGGGCAGGAAATGATGTTTACGCCACGATGCCGCAGACCGAGGGACTTGAGGATTTCATACCCAACTTTAACCTCTTCTACCGGATCAGCGGACAGCGACACACGGATCGTATCACCGATCCCGGCCCAGAGCAGGGACCCAAGCCCGATAGAGGATTTGATCGTACCGGACGTCAGCCCGCCCGCTTCGGTGATGCCAAGATGGATCGGCGCGTCCGTGGCATCAGCCAGTTGTTGATAGGCCGCCGCGGCCATGAACACATCGGACGCCTTACAGCTGATCTTGAAGTTGTGAAAATCATTATCTTGGAGGATTTTGATGTGGTCGAGGCCACTTTCCACCATCGCGTCGGGGCAAGGTTCGCCGTATTTTTCCAAAAGATGCTTTTCCAAAGACCCCGCGTTGACCCCGATACGGATCGAACAATTATTGTCCGTGGCGGCTTTGATCACTTCGCGCACACGCTCTGGGCTGCCGATATTGCCCGGATTGATACGCAGGCAAGCCGCACCTGCTTCTGCCGCTTCAATCCCGCGTTTGTAGTGAAAATGAATGTCCGCCACGATCGGAACAGGGCTGCGCGCGCAGATGTCTTTCATCGCCGCACTGCTGTCCGTATCGGGCACCGACACCCGCACAATATCGACGCCCGCATCTGCGCAGCGCTGGATTTGCGCCAGCGTGCCTTCGATGTCCGGCGTCAGCGTGTTGGTCATCGTTTGAACCGTAATCGGCGCACCACCCCCGACAGGCACGTCACCAACCATAATCTGGCGGCTTTCGCGGCGGTAAATATTGCGCCACGGGCGAATGTGATTGAGGGTCATGCGAAAGCACCTGTCAGGTTAGCGTTACACCTAACCTAGTCGCCCACGCGGATGCGGGCAACGGGCCGCGACATCATGTTTAAGGATTTATTGGTCAGACGGTGCAGGTGTCAGGCCCTGCACTTCGGCGACGCGCACGACCTCTGCGAGATCGCTGTCGGCGGTCAGATCGGCAACCGCGTATTCTGTCGTCAGATTATCGACGGTCAGCGCCAAATTGGACGTCACCTGCCCACTTGGGCCAACGGGGCCGTAATGTGCACCGTTTACCGCGAAATACACCGCACCGGATTCGCCGATCCGCAGCGTTGCAGGTTCTTCTGTTTGGGGCACATCAAACGTGTCACCCGCCGTCATAACCGTTTCGTACAAAACCGTACCATCGGCCGCGCGCACGCGAACCCAGGCATCCCGCACCGCCACAAGCTGAACGCCGGGCAGCGGGTTTTCTGTGACCTGAATGCTCGGTGCGACACCGGCAATCGTTGTGTCATCGCCAACGAGACCGGGGCGTTCACCAGCTGTGGGCCCCAAAGCCCCGCCATTGCGCGGATCAAGGTTGGCAATAGGGCCATCGCGGGGCACCAAAACGGGCGCATCCAGCGCTTGTGGGCGATAAAGGCGATCAAGTGCTTCTGTCGACGGGGCTTCAAAACCGGCCACAACATCAACGCCCACGTCTTGCACAGGCAAACCGCCCCCTGCCAGCGGATCAATATCCGCTACAACAGTCGGCGTGTTTTCAACAGGCGCAAGCTGCACCTTTTGCACTTCTTGCAGCACGGTATAGCCACCGTAGCCAAGGCCGCCAATCAGCGCGATCAACACAGCAAAAGAGCCAACCGCACGTGGTTCAACACCAGAGAACATGGCGTCCCCTGCCGGAATAAACGGCGTGTTCGGCGTAGCAAAAATATCTTTTTCAAAGGGCGCCGGAACAGGCTTAAGCGGTTTGGCACCGGACGCCTGTTCGGACATTCCATGGGCCGTCGCAAAGCCGGATTCGGTACAGAATGTATCAAACGCCCAATCCGGATCCATATTCAGATAGCGCGCATAAGAACGTACATACCCAGCAATAAAGCCCGGTGTGTCAAACGCTGTCGGATCAGCATTTTCGATGGCAGCGATGTAGGCAGCTTTGATTTTCAGTTCGCGCTGAACGTCCAGCAGGCTCTTGCCCATGGTCGCCCGTTCGCCGCGCATCAGATCACCAAGGCGCAATTCGAACGCATCAAAGCCTGCCGTTTCAACGACCTGCTCTTCCTTTGCGCGTCTGAACCCTCTGCGGATCATCCGATACCCTTACTTCTGCCCCGTGGGGAACGATGCACGATTCGTGCTTTGCGCGTTCCTTACCGTCTTATTAGCATAAGGAAAATCATTTTGCACACGCAGAGAAATCAGCCCGCAAGCTCGGCACGATTCAGCGCACAATGGGACCACAATGCATCAAGGGCCTTGACGAGCGCATCCATTTCGCGTGGGCCATGCACCGGGCTGGGCGTAAACCGCAACCGTTCCGTACCGCGTGGCACCGTCGGAAAATTGATCGGCTGGACGTAAATGCCATGATCTTGCAGCAGCATATCCGACAGTTTTTGCGTGTGCACAGGATCGCCCACAATCAGCGGGACGATGTGGCTGCCATGGTCAATGATCGGCAATCCAAGACCGCGCAAACGGGTTTTCAAAATCTTGGCTTGGGTCTGCTGCTGGTCGCGCAACGCCTGATCCGTCTTAAGGTGCGCGACGGATGCCGCGGCCCCTGCCGCGACCGTCGGCGGGATCGATGTCGTAAAGATGAACCCCGGCGCATAAGACCTTACCGCATCACACATTTTCGCGCTCGCGGCGATATAACCACCCATAACACCAAATGCCTTCGCCAATGTGCCGTTGATGATATCGATCCGCCCCATCAGCCCCTGCGCTTCGGCAATACCGCCACCGCGTGGGCCGTACATGCCAACCGCGTGCACTTCGTCACAATAGGTCAGCGCGCCGAACTCGTCTGCGATATCGCACAGCTCTTTCAGCGGACCAAAATCGCCGTCCATGGAATAGACGGATTCAAACGCAATCAGCTTGGGCGCGGCCGGATCATCGGCGGCCAGTTTTGCACGCAAATCATCCAGATCGTTGTGAGCAAAGATTCGTTTTTCGCCCCCGTTGCGGCGAATGCCTTCGATCATCGACGCGTGATTCAAACTGTCGGAATAGATAATCAGCCCGGGAAACAGGCGCGGCAGTGTTGATAACGTCGCGTCATTGGCGATGTAGGCAGAGGTGAACAGCAGTGCTTCTTCTTTGCCATGCAGATCGGCCAACTCGGCCTCAAGGCGTTTATGATAAACAGTCGTGCCGGAAATGTTGCGCGTGCCACCTGATCCAGCACCCGTGGCGTCCAGCGCCTCGTGCATGGCATCCAGAACGACAGGATGTTGCCCCATCCCCAGATAGTCATTGCCACACCACACCGTGATGTTCTTTTGCTCGCCCTCGGGCGTGGTCCAGACCGCGTGCGGGAACTGGCCGTTCTTGCGTTCGATATCAATAAACGTCCGGTAACGGCCTTCTTCATGAAGGCGCGCTAATGCGGTGTCGAGTTTTGCGTCAAAATCCAAGTTATCGTTCCCGTGTCAGCATCCACCATGCAACCGGTGGGTCGTGTCTGCAGCCTGATATAGACCTCATTCGGATCGGGCAACACTTGGAGATGTTCTAAAACCAAACTGTTACCCCGTGTCGCAGGTCTAGCCACCTGCCCGCGCGCGCACCTTGATCTGTATCAAAGCAGCCGTTGACGTCGCCGCCTTCTGTGCAACTATGCTGGCAAATTCATTGCCGGAGAAACGCCATGTCCCTCGACCAAGTTCTCGCCAAAATTGACAGCGACCTTGATGATGCCCTTGATCGTCTGATGGGGCTGCTGCGCCTGCAATCCGTATCCACCGATCCGGCCTATAAAGACGAGGTCAACAAAGCCGCGGATTGGCTGGTTGATGATCTGAAATCGCTGGGCGTTGATGCATCCAAACGCGACACGCCCATGCACCCGATGGTGGTGGGGCATGTGGGGAACACGGGCCCGCATCTTTTGTTTTATGGCCACTACGATGTGCAACCTGTTGATCCTATTGATCTTTGGGATCACGACCCATTCGATCCCTTTATCGAGGACCGCAACGGAACGCGCGTCATCCGTGGGCGTGGCACGTCTGATGACAAAGGCCAGTTGATGACCTTCATGGAGGCGTGTCGCGCGTGGATCGCCATCCACGGCGAGCTTCCCTGCCGCATCACGTTCTTGTTTGAGGGCGAAGAAGAAACAGGCTCCCCTTCCCTCGTGCCCTTCATGGAGGCCAACGCGGATGAGCTAAAGGCAGACCTCGCGCTGATCTGTGACACAGGTATGGTCGCGCAGGGTGTGCCATCCATCGCGTCGCAATTGCGCGGGATGCTCAAGGATGAAATGACGATCCACGGCCCAGCGATGGATTTGCATTCCGGCCATTACGGCGGCCCCGCAATCAACCCACTTAAGGAAATCAGCCGCATCATCGCGTCGTTCCACGATGACGATGGCCGCGTCACAATCCCCGGCTTTTACGATGACGTGATCGAGATCGGCGATAACCTTAAGGCGCAGTGGGAAACCTGTGGCTTTGACGAAGCTGACTATATGGAAAACGCGGGCCTGACGACGCCAGCTGGCGAACGCGGATATTCCATCCTGGAACAGCAATGGTCGCGCCCGACGCTGGAAATCAACGGACTGTGGGGCGGCTATCAGGGGGCCGGATCAAAAACTGTGATCCCCGCGGACGCTCACGCAAAAATCACCTGCCGCCTTGTGGGTGATATGAACCCCGATGACATCCGCGACAAGCTGCGCGCCCACGTCGAGGCCCAATTGCGCCCCGACACCCGCGTCACATGGGACAACGACCTCGAAGGTGCGCCTGCCAGTGTCATGAACACAGACCGCCCCGAATTCGAACAAGCACGCCAAGCATTGAGCCGCGAATGGGACCGCGAAGCGGTGTTCGTTGGCATGGGTGGATCGATCCCCATCGCAGGGCACTTCAAAACCGTGCTGGACATGGACGCGATGCTGATCGGGTTCGCGTCCGAGGACGATCGCATCCATTCGCCCAACGAAAAATACGACGTTGAGGCGTTTCACAAAGGCATGCGGTCTTGGGCGCGGGTTCTGGCCGCTCTCACATGAACCTGATGCGCCAGCTTTGGATTGTGATTGGCGCTGTCGTTGCTGCGTTCGTGGTGTCTTGGGTGATTTATATGCCCGATGCGGATCAACGCGGCGCGTGGCGGGCCCAGACCGGCGGCGCAATCATCACATTGGGGCCGTTGCAGGCCAAACTGTATTCAGAAACGTCCGTGTCTTGCGTCCATGAATTGTCCTTTCCCGCGCATCTGAAACTGGTCGAATTTGCCGAAGGCGCGACCGTCACTCTCCAAGGTGATATCCTGATGCTGCGTGTCGACGGATCGCTTGATCCAACACCATTTGTGCGGATCGATGCCCTGCCCGAAACCTGCGGCCCTGCGAACCCAAACGCGACACCCCAACAGGTGTTTGACGCGCTTTGGGCCGCGATGGACGAACACTACGCCTTCTTTGATCTGCATGGCGTAGATTGGGACGCGCGTCGTGCCCTGCGCCCGGCGGACGGTGCGACACTTGCTGATAATGCGCTGTTCGTAGTGCTGTCAGAAACCCTCAGCGGGCTGGATGACGGCCATGTTCAGCTTGGCGCATCTTTTGACTACTTTTCACCTGCACTCGCGCCTGATTGGTTCCCGGACACTGTGACCTTTGATCGCGGCGACCTGCGCCAAGCGGCCCGCGACACCATCGGCACAGACCTCACCCTCGTTGATCAGACCGCAATTGAATATACCCTGCTTCCCGACGGTATCGGCTACGTCATGATCCGCGAGATGGATTTGATCACACCGCTGGGCGCGCGCGAAGAACCCACAATCGCGCTTGCGTTTCAACAGGTCGCTGACGCGCTGCAAGACGCCACAGCCATCGTCATCGATGTCCGCTACAATCCCGGCGGGTCCGACAGCGTCGCATTCGGTATTGCCAGCCATTTCACAGATCAACCCGTTGATGTTTTGACAAAAACCACCCGCGACGGTGACGCACAAACAGCGCCTTTCACCGCCACGCTATGGCCCTTTGATGATACCCCGCTGACCCAACCTGTCATTCTACTGACAAGCAAACTCACAGGATCCGCGGCAGAGATTTTCACCCTCGCGATGGGCGCGCTGCCACAGGTCGTCACTATGGGCGAACCCACATCAGGCGGGCTTTCAGATATCCTCGGGTTTACCTTGCCCAACGGCTGGTCCCTTGGCTTGTCGCACCAGACATACCGCAGCATGGACGGCGCTTTGTTCGAAGCGGTCGGCATTCCGCCAGACGTGCCCTTTGATATAGAAGCCGCACCGCTGCAACTGGGCGAAGACCCCCTGTTGCGGGCCGCATTCGCCCGTGCGCGCGGGCAATAGCCCGCCCGATTATGACCCCAAATGGGCCAAACTTTGGGCCGGCAGGTGTGCGAACGTCACGCAAAGGAGATCCGAATGACAACCGATTTCACAGACCGTCTAAAGACCCCGCCCGCACCGGACATGCCCACGCTGGATGGCAGGGCTGACGCTGACAAATCTGCACGGCGCAGGGTTTGGCGCAATCTGACCCTTGGCGTGATCTGGATGGCCCCCGTCGGGTATTTCCTGACCCACGGACAAGACCTGAGCGAACAGCTTTCATCCGTGCAAAGCGTCGCACCCTACATCAAACCTGCGTCTATCGTTCTGGCGCTGGTCTGTGTGGCCAGCGTCCTGATGATGGCAATCAAATTGCGCAGCGCCGTGTTTCGGGGCAAATCCATCCCACTTGCGATCGGCATGGCGATTGGGTTCATGGCCGGATGCGGACCCACAGTGATCATGGAACAATTGGCACTATAAAGTTTGGGGGGGGATAAGTGGCGCGGTTGACGGGACTCGAACCCGCGACCCCCGGCGTGACAGGCCGGTACTCTAACCAACTGAGCTACAACCGCGCACTTTTTGCTCTTATCCTCGAACCGAGCAGTTTCATCCTGAAACCAAAGGGACAGCGGTGGCGCGGTTGACGGGACTCGAACCCGCGACCCCCGGCGTGACAGGCCGGTACTCTAACCAACTGAGCTACAACCGCCCACTGTCCGTTGACTTGCATCAACGTAACGCGCTTCTAGGCAGGGCTGGCGACCCCGTCAAGCCACAAGCCGCACCGATTTACAGCTTTTCGCACCACCGCTGTTTTCACGCCAACCACTAGATGCTGTGCCCGCACGCCAAAGCCACCCCAAGCCCGTCGGATTTACCAAAAAAACCTTTGATTTCATGAAGGAATCGCAGCAACCCTCATTAGGCTTACGATTGCCACCCTGGGGAGGGTCACATGACACATCTATCACGCCGCCATGCCTTGGCGGCTGGCCTTGGCTTTGGGGCGGCAGCCTTTGGTGGCACTGGCGCATCTGCGCGACCTCTTATTGCGCTGCCCGATGACCTTGTGAATTCGGACGCAGCGACGATCACGGCGATCTCAACGCCCTCAGCGGTGGTGGCCATGACGTTCGATGACGGCCCCCACCCCACTCATACGCCCCGTCTGCTGGACATGCTGCGCGAACGCGGCATTCGCGCGACGTTCTATCTGATCGGCAACCGTGTGGTGCAATACCCCGCCATTGCGCGCCGCATCGCAGAGGAAGGCCACGAAATTGGCAATCACAGCTGGTCGCACCCCTTTCTGGACCGCATGGGCGACGGCGCCGTCATCCGCGAAATTGACCAGACCACGAATGCGATCTTTCAGATCACGGGCCGCCCGCCCGTTACGTTCCGCCCGCCTTACGGCGCATTCAGCCGTCGCCAACGCACGTGGCTGCACGGCAACCGCACCCTGCCGACGATTCTGTGGTCGGTGGACCCACAAGACTGGCGACGACCAGGATCAAACGTTGTGGCGCGGCGCATCCTGCAAAACACACGGCAAGGCGGCATCATTCTGAGCCACGACATCCACCGCGGTACAATTGATGCGATGCCCCAAACATTAGACGGGCTGACAGGGCGCGGGCTGACGTTTGTAACAGTCAGCCAGATTCTGGGCTGGCCGTTGTGGCAATCGCGCAATTTCCGCCGTGTGGTGCAAACGGGTTAAGCACCACTACCTTTCGGGCAACGGAATAAACTCATCCGTATCGCCAACCGGCAATTGGAACCGCCCGTGTGCCCAATCGCCCGCGCGCCATGCTTCTTTCGCGGCATCAATCTTGTCACGGCTGGAGGCCACAAAGTTCCACCAGATATGGCGCGGCCCGTTCAGCGTGGCACCCCCCAACAACATAATCCGTGCACCCGCATCGCCCGCCTTTAACGACAAACGATCACCGGGGCGAAAGACCATCATGCGCCCCGCATCAAACGTTTGTCCGCCCACCGTGACGGACCCATCCAACACATAAACCCCGCGATCCTCGTGGTTGTCCGGCAGCGGGATAGACGCCCCCACTTCAAGCGACGCATCCAGATAAAACATCTCTGACGGGGTTTGGACGGGGGCGGTTTCGCCGTAGGCTGACCCAAGGATCAGGCGCACCTGCTTTCCCTCTCCCTCAAGCAGCGGCAAGTCAGCCGCCGCGGCGTGGGTAAATGCGGCCGGATCATCCTCTCGATCCTCAGGCAAGGCAATCCAGCTTTGAATGCCGAACAAGGACCGCGTCTTTTCACGGCCCGGTCCGTCCATCCGTTCTGAATGGGTGATTCCATGGCCCGCCGTCATCAAATTGACGTCGCCAGGTTCGATCCAGCTGTCCGTGCCCAGACTGTCGCGGTGATGAATTGCGCCCTTATGCAAATACGTCACCGTCGCCAGCCCGATATGGGGGTGCGGGCGCACGTCGATTCCCTGCCCGCTCAGAAATTCAGCGGGACCCATTTGATCAAAGAAAATAAATGGTCCGACCATCTGGCGCTTTGGCGCCGGCAACGCGCGGCGCACCTCAAACCCACCCAAATCGCGCGAACGTGGGACAATTACGGTTTCAATTGCATCCACTGCGTCACCGATCGGCACGTCGGGGTCTAAAATGGGGTTCCAAGACATCTGGGGCTCCTTTCAAGGGTTAGAAAGGGAATAGCATAATGCGTTTACGCACCATACTCGCGCTCACGAGCAGACAGCGTGCATTTGTGCAGGAAGTAAAACGAAATAGCATGCACGAGCGTAAGCACCATAAATGCTGGGGTTAGTTCATCTCATAAGGGGAATGGTGGGTTGTGAGAGGCTCGAACTCCCGACATCTTCGGTGTAAACGAAGCGCTCTACCAACTGAGCTAACAACCCGTTGCCAGCGATTTAGGACAACCGCAGCGGCGTTGCAACCCTCATGTGAGCAATTCTTGCACACCATCCTTCAAATGATAAACGCAGCCCTGTCCGCCGTGGACTGACGGGTTGGCCAGCGCGTCAGGCCCGATCACAGCGTTGCGAATGACGCGGCTGGTAATTCCATGCGTTATCAACACTGTAGGGCCATTTATGCTGGCCAGAAAGTCGCGCACGCGCACATCAACCGCCGCCAAACCTTCGCCGTTCGGGGCCATTTCATATTGCGACATATAAGGGTCGTCACTGGTTGGCATCGGCAATTCTGCACGATACCGCCCTGCCCAATCGCCAACGCCAATCTCGCGCAGGCGAATATCTGTGTGGATCGCTTCTGCCATCGGGCATGCGATGCCAGCCGTTTGAACAGCGCGCCCAGACGGGCTGCACCAAAACGCAAATCCCGCCAGATCAAGCCCGCGCAGAATTTCGCCTTGCCGCGCGGCATCCATTTCGCCCTTCGCCGTAAGCGGTGAATTCAGCCACCCTTGCATGCGGTCCGTCGCGTTCCATTCGGTTTGGCCATGGCGCAGGATGTACAGTTCGGGATGGGTCATAACGGGCGCTCGCATTCATAAGGGTCGGTGGGCGTGTTCCATACGTCCATACAAAAAGGCCGCCCCGGAAGGAACGGCCTTTTCGTTTCTATTGAAGAACCAGAGGTATCAGTGCTGATACTTCTTGATCTCGCCCGACTTCAGGCGGCTTGCATAAGAATGCAGTTCTTTCTTCACGACCTTCATCAGGAAATAGAGGGCGGTGATATTCACCACAGCCATCGCAAAGATTGCCGCATCCGAGAAGTCGATCACAGGGCCAAGGCTGGCCGCCGCACCGATTACGATGAAGATACAGAAGATGATCTTGAAGACCAGTTCTGTCGTCTTGCCTTCGCCGAACAGATACGTCCACGCTTTCAGGCCGTAGTAGGACCATGAAATCATCGTCGAGAACGCGAACAGGACGACCGCAATCGCGAGGACAAACGGGAACCAGCTGATTGCAGATCCGAACGCGGCGGATGTCAAAGCAACACCACCGTTGTCATTCACAGTTGCGATGGCAGTACCTGCTTCGTTCAGCACGTAGTTGCCTGTGTCCGCATCAATGATCAGCTGCTGAGAGATGATGATGACAAGCGCTGTCATCGTACAAATCACCACAGTATCGATCAGCGGTTCAAGCAGCGACACGAACCCTTCGGTGATCGGTTCTTTGGTTTTCACCGCAGAGTGTGCAATCGCCGCAGAACCAACGCCAGCCTCGTTCGAAAACGCCGCCCGCTTGAAACCTTGGATCAACGCACCGACGAAACCACCAGCAACACCAAGACCTGTAAAGGCACCGGCCCAGATTTGGCCAAACGCCCAACCGATCATGTTGTAGTTTACGATCAACACAACGATCGCTGCGCCCACATAAAGAATGCCCATGAACGGCACTACTTTTTCGGTCACTTTAGCGATGGATTTGATACCGCCAACGATAACCGCGAACACCACAGCCGCAAAGATAACGCCCGTGATCCAGCCGGGGAAGTCGCCGGTGATCTGCGTAATCTGTGCGTGCGCCTGATTGGCCTGGAACATGTTTCCGCCGCCCAAAGCACCCAGAATACAAAAGATCGAGAACAACACCGCGAGGATTTTACCACCTGGCAAGCCAAGTTCGTCAAACCCCTTGGAGATGTAATACATCGGACCACCAGACACCGTTCCGTCCGGATATTCGTTGCGGTATTTCACACCCAACGTACATTCGGTGAACTTGGACGCCATCCCAAGAAGACCCGCAAGGATCATCCAGAACGTCGCACCAGGACCACCGATACCAACGGCAACAGCAACACCCGCGATGTTACCAAGACCAACAGTGCCCGAAAGCGCCGTTGCGAGGGCCTGAAAGTGGCTGACCTCACCCGCATCGTTGGGGTCGGAATAATCGCCCTTCACAAGGCCGATCGCGTGACCAAAAAAGCGGAACTGCACGAAGGCAAAATAGATGGTGAATACGGATGCACCGATCACCAACCACATGACGATCCATGGGAACGCAGTACCGGGGATAGGCGCAAAGATCGCATTCACGAACCAACCGGTTGAGCTGGCAAAGATTTCATTAACACGCGCATCGAGGCTTGCGGCCTCTTGCGCGGCGGCCTGCCCTGTCATGGCGACAAGCGCGCCGAGGGCCAGAAGACATCGTTGAATAGTCTGCATTTTCAAAATCCTTATGCGACGACTGTGACAGGAACGCGGGCGTTCATCACAAGGTTTGCAGTTGAGCTGCCGAACAGGCGCGATGTGATCCCGCCCGCGCTGGTCCGCGCAACGACGATCTGGTCGGCACCTTCTTTGTGGGCAATATTATCGATTGTGTCTGCAACGTCGCCGTGGCGCACGATGGCACGAGCAGACAACCCTGCGTCGGTCAAGGATTTGACCGCTGGGTTAACGACACGTTCCATCGCGATGGCGATTTCTTCTTCACGTCGCTTATGGCGCTCTGCGTTTTCTTCCGCTGTCTGGAATGAAAACGGCGACCATTCGATCACGTAGACCACGATCAATTCGCAACTGTCGGTTTTTGATGCCAGATTTTTGGCAAAGTCCAACGCTTTGCCTCCCGTACTCGCCCCATCAAGGCCGATGACTAATTTCATGGAAGTGTTCCTTCTCTGTTGAAATGTGATGCCCTTGTCCCAAAGAGCATAACAGCTAGAGGGCGACACTTTGCCACGCATTGCAACGTTAACGGTCCCCCACGCTGGTAATATCACAGATTTTCAAGAGGACGTTCGACTGAGTCTGACTGAAATGGCAGACGATAAAACTAAAGAAGTATAAATTTGCGGTGAATTTAGTCGCCCAAGCACATTTCTTAAGGAACTTTACAAAACCGATATTGACGGCATTGATCTGCCTAAAACGCGGCGCCTCGCGGCGTTCGCCTGATAATTCAGCGCAAAAAAATTAAACAATCATTGATCGCAGGCCACATGCAGGCCCGACAATACTGGCCTGATGTTCACCCCAACAGGATGCAAGGTGGTGGGTGATAAGAGATTTGAACTCCTGACATCTTCGATGTGAACGAAGCGCTCTACCACTGAGCTAATCACCCGCTGGCGGTGTCTTAGATTTACTCGGCCGCCTGTGCAAGCGGGTCAGGCTTCGGGCCTTTTTCACCCGTCGGGATGCGCATTTTCAGCGTTAGAACTTTGGCGTTTGGCAGATCTTTGACGCGTTTGATCATCAGCTTACCCATGGGAGGGGCAGTAATTTCTTCGCCCTCCGACAGCGTCCGCGCAAGAACAGACAACATCGCCTCAACCACTGGTTTGACGTCTTTTTTCTTCATGCCGGTCTCTGTCACAACGCGGTCGATCAGCTCTGGCTTTTTGATCGGCAAACCGGACACAATCGGCGTCACAGTTTCAACAATCGTGGCTTTTGGTGCCGAGGTTGCAACGGCCTTGGCCGCGGCTGTCTTTGTCGTCGTTTTCGCCTTGGCAGGCTTGGCTTTGGTCGTCGCGGTCGTTGTGCTGCGGGTGGCCATTGTGATCTCCGGTCTGGGCACTTGATTGTGCTTGTTTGGGAAACAATACAGCGTTCAGCCCGTCATTCCCATGGGAAAAGGGAAGAAAATCAAACCCTGTGTCCCACCTCTGGCCGTCAGGTGTAAACAGAGCGTAAAAGACGACGCACAAAAAAGGCGCCGCAGGTTTCCCCGCAGCGCCCAATTTCAACGTTGCCAGCCACCTTAGTGTGCTGTGGCACCTGCCCCACTGTCGCGGGCGCGCAACGCGGCCTCGGCTGCGGCGGCATCTTCTGCCTCTTGGTCCCATTCAACCGCTTCGGGTGCGGATGTTAGGGCATGCGCCAACACTTCGGACACGTGCGTCACAGGGATAATCTCAAGCCCCTGCTTCACGTTGTCAGGAATATCGGCCAGGTCTTTTACGTTCTCTTCGGGGATCAGCACGGTCTTGATGCCTCCTCGCAGTGCGGCCAGCAGTTTTTCCTTCAAACCGCCAATCGGCATTGCATTCCCGCGCAGGGACACTTCGCCTGTCATCGCAATGTCTTTGCGAACAGGGATTTTTGTCAAAACAGACACGATCGACGTCACCATCGCCAGACCCGCGCTTGGCCCATCTTTCGGCGTTGCGCCATCGGGCACGTGCACGTGGATGTCCAGCTTGTCGAATTCCGGCGGTTTCACCCCGATCTTTGGTGAAATGGACCGCACGTACGACGACGCCGCATCAATGCTTTCCTTCATCACATCACCCAGCTTACCGGTTGTCTTCATACGGCCTTTGCCGGGAAGACGCAGTGCTTCGATGTTAAGAAGTTCACCACCAACTGACGTATAGGCCAATCCGGTGACAACGCCGATCTGATCCTTCTCTTCTGCCAGACCAAAGCGATGCTTTTTTACGCCAAGGTAGTCATCGATGTTGTCTTCATTCACGACAACGCTTTCGACTTCCTTTTTCACCAGCTTGGTCACGGCTTTGCGCGCCACCTTAGCGATCTCACGCTCAAGGTTCCGCACGCCGGCCTCACGGGTGTAATAGCGGATCATCGACGTCAGCGCGGAATCCTCAAGTGTGAATTCCTTGGCTTTAAGGCCATGGTTTTTCATCACTTTTTCAAGCAGGTGCTGCTTTGCGATCTCGCGCTTTTCATCCTCGGTGTAGCCAGACAGCGGGATAATCTCCATCCGGTCCAGCAATGGGCCCGGCATATTGTAGGAGTTTGACGTTGTCAGGAACATCACATTGGACAAGTCATATTCGACCTCAAGGTAGTGATCCACGAATGTGCTGTTCTGCTCGGGGTCCAAGACCTCAAGCATCGCGGACGCGGGATCTCCGCGGAAATCCTGCCCCATCTTGTCGATTTCATCGAGCAAAATCAGCGGGTTCGTGGTTTTCGCCTTCTTCAACGCCTGAATGATCTTACCGGGCATGGACCCGATATAGGTACGGCGGTGACCGCGAATTTCGCTCTCGTCACGCACGCCGCCCAGCGAAATGCGGATAAATTCGCGCCCCGTGGCCTTCGCCACAGATTTACCAAGTGACGTTTTACCCACACCGGGAGGGCCGACAAGGCACATGATTGGCCCCTTCAGCTTCTGGCTGCGCTGCTGCACGGCCAGATATTCAACGATGCGTTCCTTAACCTTATCAAGACCATAGTGGTCATTGTCCAAAATCGCCTCGGCCTTGCCGAGGTCCTTTTTCACACGGGATTTCTTGCCCCATGGAATGGACAAAATCCAATCCAGATAGTTGCGCACAACGGTGGCTTCCGCAGACATGGGCGACATGTTCTTGAGCTTCTTGAGCTCGCCGTCGACCTTTTCCTGCGCTTCCTTAGACAGCTTGGTGTTGGCGATCTTGCCCTCAAGCTCAGCCACTTCGCCTTCGCCCTCTTCGCCGTCGCCGAGTTCCTTCTGAATGGCCTTCATCTGCTCATTCAAATAGTACTCGCGCTGGGTGCGCTCCATCTGGGTCTTCACGCGGGTTTTGATCTTCTTTTCGACCTGAAGCACGGACATTTCGCCCTGCATCAGACCGTAAACCTTTTCAAGGCGTTCAGATACGGACAGCGTTTCCAACAGATCCTGACGCTGGTTCACCTCAATCCCGAGGTGCCCTGCAACAAGGTCAGCCAGCTTTGCAGGCTCGCTTGCCTCGCCCACGGCAGACAGCGCTTCTTCGGGGATATTCTTTTTCACCTTTGCATAACGCGCAAATTCTTTGGCGACAGAGCGCGTCAGCGCCTCAATCGTGGTCATATCGCCGGGCATTTCCGTCAGATATTCTGCGGAGGCTTCAAAGAAATTTTCGTTCTCGTGAAATCCGGTGATGCGCACACGTGCGATGCCTTCGACCAGCACCTTTACGGTGCCATCAGGCAGTTTCAGCAACTGTAACACATTGGCCAAAACGCCCGCTTTGTAGATGCCGCTTTCGTCGGGGTCATCGACGCCGGGGTCAATCTGGCTGGACAGCAAAATCTGTTTGTCATCGGCCATCACTTCTTCCAGCGCGGACACGGATTTTTCGCGGCCCACAAACAGCGGCACAATCATATGGGGGAACACCACAATATCACGCAACGGCAATACGGGGTAGCTCGCGCTCAACGGCTCTCGGATCGAATCTGACATGCTCTTTTTCCTTTATTGGCAAAAATGCCGGTCCCTCTTTGAGGCAACCAAACATTTTCCGGTCATGGCTTAGTAATGTGGGGGTCTTTCGCCCCGTTTCAACCAATAACCACCTCAGTTGTTGGCATGGTGCCTGTCACACGCAGCACCCGCAAGGCAGCAATCTGTCAAATTTGGGGATAAAACGAAAAATCGTGTCAATTCGGCGTTTTTAGACGCCAAATCATGCGATTTCGCCTCACTGCGGTGTTAACAGCGCGACCTCGGTGACAAAGGCAATGCCCCAATCGCCCACAATCTCAACTTCTGAGATCATAACAATTTGATCATCAAAATAAGGAATGAACGTCACAGCGCCCCCTCCCTGCTCGCCCATATCCACGGTCGCGGTGAGTTGCAGCAGATCGCGTGGCCCGCACGGCGTGCCAGAAACCGCATCCGCGATCCAGTCTGCTTCAACAGTGTCGAGGATATCATCAACACCGTCCACATCGTAAACGGGGCAGATATCAAACATAAAGGCACTATCGGACTCCAACGTCACATCCGGGATCGCAGCCCCCTCAACCACGGACGCGGACGCAAACTGCCCCGCGGAGGAGATAACGACCTGGCCAACCGTGTTTTCTGTTGTCGAAAAAATGACCGATTCAATGGACGTCGCACCACGTGTTGACCACTGCCCTGCAATAGCATTCTGAACTACATCAACATTCCAGACCTGACACAGACTATCCGCCTGCGCGCCCGTGGCTGTGAACAAAGGGGCGGTGAACAATACAGTCGCGACAACGTATTTCATAACGGATCAATATCCCCCTGTGCGCGGCCCTCGTGGAAATCGGCCTCCCACGCGGCAAATGTACCGGCACTGATCGCATCGCGCATCCCCTGCATGATGTCCTGAAAATACGTTAAGTTGTGCCATGTCAGCAGCATCCCCGAAATCATTTCCTGGCTGCGGAACACATGATGCAGATACGCACGCGAATAGTTTGAACAGGCCGGACAGGCACAGTTTTCATCGAGAGGGCGCGGATCATCCGCATGGCGTGCGTTCTTGATGTTCACGACGCCGTTGCGCGTAAACACCTGCCCCGTGCGGCCAGACCGCGACGGCAGCACGCAGTCCATCATATCAATGCCGCGTTTGACAGCACCGACAATATCATCTGGCTTGCCCACACCCATCAAATAGCGCGGTTTATCTACGGGCAGCTGATCGGGCGCAAAATCAAGACAGTCAAACATCGCCTCCTGCCCTTCGCCCACGGCGAGGCCGCCGACTGCGTAGCCATCAAAACCGATATCCTGCAACGCATCCGCAGACCGCTTGCGCAAATCTTCCTCAAGCCCGCCCTGTTGAATGCCAAACAGCGCATGACCGGGGCGATCCCCGAATGCGTCGCGCGACCGCTTGGCCCACCGCATCGACATATCCATGCTGTCCTCAAGCCGCTTGCGATCCGCAGGCAGTGCAGGGCATTCATCAAAACACATTACAATGTCCGACCCGAGGAGTTTTTGAATCTCCATAGACCGTTCCGGCGTCAGGTTACGCTTGGACCCGTCATAATGGGACTGAAACACAACGCCCTCTTCGGTCAGCTTGCGCATGCCAGACAGGCTCATCACTTGAAACCCGCCACTATCCGTCAAAATCGGGCGTTCCCAATTCATGAATTTGTGCAGCCCTCCAAGGGCCGCAATCCGCTCAGCCGTGGGGCGCAGCATCAAATGATAGGTGTTGCCCAACAAGATATCCGCACCCGTCGCGCGCACGCTTTCGGGCATCATCGCCTTAACGGTCGCAGCCGTTCCGACAGGCATAAACGCAGGCGTGCGAATGTCGCCGCGCGGGGTCTTCATCACGCCGGTCCGCGCCGCGCCGTCAGTTTTGTTCAACACAAATGAAAACGTCTTTGTCATGTTCGTCCCTTACGTTTCCACGCTTCTAAGCCCATGATGGGTGAAATGAAAAGGGGCGGCTGAATGACCAACGACACCAATATCGCAATGGGCTGGGAAGAATGGCTCGGCTTGCCCGACCTTGGCCTGCCCACGATCCGTGCCAAAGTTGACACAGGCGCACGCACGTCTGCGCTGCATGCGTTTGATATCGAAACCTTCGGGCCAGCGACAAAACCCAAAGTGCGCTTTGCGATCCATCCGATCCCAGGCCGCGATGATCTGGTGATTCCGTGTTCTGCAACTGTGGTTGATCGCCGTGAGGTCACGTCTTCAAACGGCGAAACTGAAATGCGCTATGTCATCGAAACCATGCTGGATGCAGGTGACGGGCACCAGTGGCCGATCGAAGTCACCCTGACGGACCGTGGCGGCATGGCATCGCGCATGCTATTGGGCCGCCAAGGCCTGCGCGAAGACGTGATTGTGCAGCCGACAGACAAATTCCTGCGCCCCGTGCGAAGCTATGATGTGTATTCGGCCAAGCGCATTAAATCCGTCACCCCAAACCGCGCCCTGCGTGTCGCCGTGCTGTCGCGCGAACCCAACAGCTATTCCACCAAACGCCTTGTGCTTGAAGGCGAAGAACGCGGCCACACTGTTGAGGTCATCGACACCACCCGCTGCTACATGGCCATCAACGCGCTGGCCCCCGAGATCCATTATGATGGCAAACGCCTGCCCCGCTACGATGTGGTGATTCCTCGCATCGGCGCCTCCATTACGTCTTACGGCACAGCGGTGTTGCGCCAATTTGAAACACTGGGCACCTACTGCGTGAACGGCAGCGATGGCATCACAGCCAGCCGTGACAAGTTGCACGCACACCAAGTGCTGGCAGGTCACAAAATTGGTATGCCGACCACCGCGTTTGCCGCGTCACCAAAAGACACAGGAAACCTGATCGGCCTTGTCGGCACCGCGCCATTGATCGTCAAGCTGTTGGAATCCACACAAGGCAAAGGCGTCGTGTTGGCCGAAACCAAAAAGGCCGCTGAATCCGTGATTGACGCGTTTCGCGGGCTCAAAGCGAACTTTCTGGTGCAGGATTTCGTCAAAGAAGCCAGCGGCGTGGACATCCGCTGTTTCGTGGTCGCTGGCAAAGTGGTCGCCTCAATGAAACGCACATCGGCGGGCGATGATTTCAGATCGAACCTTCACCGTGGCGGCACGGCCGAGGCCGTCAAACTGACCGCGGAAGAACGCCGCACAGCCGTGAAATCCGCCAAAGCGTTTAACCTCGCGCTTGCGGGCGTGGATCTATTGCGCTCAAACGACGGGCCAAAAATCCTCGAAGTGAACTCCTCGCCCGGGTTTGAAGGCATTGAAAACGCGAGCAAAAAGAACCTCGCGGGGCAGCTCTATGATCATATCGAACAACAGGTTCGCCCCGCACCCCTCAAGTCGAAGCGCAAAAAAGCCACCTGACTTTTGCGCTAATTCTGACGGGTCGTTGGAAATTTTATGGGGGACCGACTGCTTTGCCGCAGGTCGATCCCTTTACGCGCACGGACCTAATCCCTATATGTTTGGTCAGGAATTACAGGACAAGAACAATGACCGACACCGCGACCCCGATGGAAGGCACACCGCTGATCCAGCCGTCCACAACGGATCACCCCCTTTATGACAACGTCATTGAGGCCTGCCGCACTGTCTATGATCCCGAAATTCCCGTTAACATTCAGGATCTTGGGCTGATCTACACCGTAGACATCAATGACGAAAACGAAGTGAAGGTTCTGATGTCCCTCACCGCGCCGGGTTGTCCTGTTGCGGGTGAAATGCCGGGTTGGGTTGCAGAAGCCATTGAACCCCTCGCCGGGATCAAATCCGTCGATGTCGAACTCGTCTGGGAACCCCAATGGGGCATGGACATGATGTCTGACGAAGCCCGCCTCGAACTCGGGTTCATGTAATCTTAATCCATTGAGGAGGTCCGCTAAATGTTTGGAATTCCAGGAAAACAAGCCGTTTCAATTACGGACAAGGCCGCCACACAGATCGCCAAGTTGATGGCCAAGGACGACACACAAGGCCTGCGCATTGGCGTGAAAAAAGGTGGCTGTGCGGGCATGGAATACACCATGGAATACGTGGCCGACGTCGATCCGATGGATGAAGTTGTCGAACAGGACGGCGCGCGGGTGATGATCGCCCCGATGGCGCAAATGTTCCTGTTCGGAACTGAAATTGACTATGAAACCAGCCTGTTAGAATCCGGCTTCAAGTTTCGGAACCCGAACGTTACCGACGCTTGCGGTTGCGGCGAGTCAATTAAATTCGACGAAAGCCTCGTCCCCAACGCCTAAGGCATTCACATGAGCATCACCGCAGAAGAGATTGAATTCGCTAAAGAACTCTTCTCGGGTGTGGGTCCGCTGACAACCCGCAAGATGATGGGCGGTCTATGCCTGTATTCTGAAGGCACTATTTTTGCGATTGTACACTCCGACTTCGGTGTGATGATCAAGGGTGCTGGTGACTTTCAAAACGAACTCAATGACTTAGGCCTGACGCGCTGGACGTACCAGCGCGACGGCAAAGACAAACCAACCTCCATGCCCTACTGGAAACTGCCCGACAGCGCGCTTGATGACCCCGATGAGGCCTGCGCCCTCGCGCGTCGTGCCCTCGCCCATCTTTAGGTGTCAGGATTTGGCCTTAAGGTGCACATAGGTTTCATCAAAACGTTTTTGCAAATGATCCGCCGCGCGGATCACCTCATCTGACCCGACAGGCGCAACGTTGGTGTCAGCATTTGGATTGTAGAACAACGGGATAGACATTCTTTCGGCGTCGCCACCAACAACACGGTGCGGCGTGGCAACGACGCGGCCTTGCGTCCACATCTCAAGCATCTCACCGAAGTTAATTACAAATTCGCCAACCGGTGCGGACACGGGAATCCACCCACCGCCCCTTTTGCGCACTTCTAGGCCTGGCGTTCCATCCATCGCCAGTAACGTCAGGCAGCCGTAATCCGTATGGGTCGCAATCCCGAAATCATTCGGGCCAGCCCAAGCCGGGCGTTCGGGATAATAATTCCCGCGCAACAACGCCATAGGTTCATCAAAATGCGCGCGGAAATATTCTCGGTCTTCGCCGATTGCGCCTGCAATTGCGGCCAACAGATCAGATGAAAACGCCAACGCGCGCGCATAGTAATTTTCAATCACAACCCGAAAATTTGGCGGAACATCAGGCCATTGGTTGGGGGCATAGGCGGGCAAATCTGATCCCGGCACCTCAAACCCGCAATCAAACACTTGTTTATAATCGGGGTTGGCATCCGGATCGACCTGCTCGGCTCCTGCAGCGCCCCAGCCCCGGTTCGATCCCGTGCGCGCCATGTTTACGCTGTCCTTTTCAGACACAGGACGGGCAAAGAACGCACCATAGGTCGCAAAGACCTCGGCAATATCGGCTTTTGGAATGGGCGTGTTGTGAAGGGTCAGGAACCCGACATCACGCGCAGCATCACGCACCTGTTGGAGGACGTCCGCGTCACCTGCCAACAAAACCTCTGCATCAATTCTTGGGATCATCCGCCGCCCTTTCCCTTCATTCGCCCACTTGCTACATCACATGAAACATAATGGGGAGATCGAGATGTACAAAATGATCGTCGGCAATTGGAAAATGAACGGCACCAGCGCCGATCTTGAAGAGTTTTTCGACTTCGCGAATGACTGGCTGAACCCGATGTTTGATCTGATGATCTGTCCGCCTGCCACGCTCATTGGTCGTATGACCGGCACAAGCGTCATGATTGGCGCGCAGGATTGCCATGCCGACGTAAAGGGTGCGCACACAGGCGATATTTCCGCCGAAATGCTGGCGGATGCGGGCGCAACCCATGTGATCGTCGGCCATTCTGAACGCCGCACGGATCACGCTGAAACCAACGCCATGGTTGCAGCCAAAACCAACGCCGCTTGGAACGCCGAAATGAAGGTGATCCTATGTATCGGCGAAACCGAGGCCCAGTACCGCGCAGGGGAAACTTTGGATGTCTTGCGCACGCAAATGGCAGAATCCATTCCTGACGGCGCGATGAAAACCAACATTACAATCGCATACGAACCGGTCTGGGCCATTGGAACGGGGCTGACCCCGACGCTTCAGGAAATCGCAGATGTGCATGCGTTCATTCGCGAAACCCTTGTGGCCCGCTTTGGGGATGCGGGCGCTGCGATGCCTTTGCTATATGGAGGGTCTGTTAAAGCCAGCAACGCACGCGATATCTTCGTTTTGCCGAACGTGAACGGCGGGCTTGTGGGTGGCGCGTCTCTCAGAAAGGCTGATTTCACGCCCATCTGCTCAGCGCTTGAGCAGGCCTAAACGCCGCTTCTTTGGTTCTTAAATATCCAATCCACCTGCGAAAAAGGCGGCCACCGTGACAGGGGCCGCCTTTTTCATTTCAGCCTTGATCACCTTTAATTCGTTATGATCTCAGGCCCCATGTAGGCCGTTGGCAACGCTGTGGACAGCCATGGGATATAGGTCACCATGATCAAGAATACGAACAACACCGCAAGGAATGGCAGCGCCGCCTTAACGACCCGCATCATCGACATGTTCGCCACGCCCGATGTCACAAACAGGTTGAGCCCGACAGGCGGCGTGATCATCCCGATTTCCATGTTCACCACCATGATGATGCCAAGGTGAATCGGATCAATGCCCAGCTGAATTGCGATCGGGAACACCAAGGGCGCGACGATGACGATCAGGCCGGACGGTTCCATAAACTGACCACCAATTAACAAGATGATGTTGACGATAATCAGGAATGTGATTGGCCCCAGACCAGCAGCAAGCATCACTTCGGTGATATGCTGCGGGATTTGCTCGTCTGTCAGGACATGCTTCAGGATTAAGGCATTGGCGATGATGAACATCAACATGATCGTCAGCTTGCCCGCCTCTAGCAGGGTGGCCTTTGTGTCGCGGTGAAAGAACGCCGGGATCGCAAAGATCACGTTTTCCACGTTGGCGCGGATCAGGTTTTTGCCCCCCACCATCAGGGATTCGCCGAAACCACCGCCCGACAGGGCAAGGCGTTGCGCCCCGCGCACTAGCGAAAAGGTAAACACCGCAGGCGGCAGCAACAGGATAAACACAGCGCCGATCACCTGAATGATCGCAAACAGCGCCCCGACATCGGATGCGATGACCCCGCGGATCGCATAAGCCGCAGGCAAGACACCAAAGATCAGGACCGCCCCGGCAGCAAGTTTCATGCCCCATCCGTCCGGCACCGCCTTTGACATCATCAAGGCCAGCAAGAAGGCCACGACAAAGAAAACTCCGGCCGCCGCGAATGCGATCCACATAGGTTGCCCCAACATGAAACAGCCGATGGCGTACAAGATGAATGTGACCAGCGTAAACCCCCAGACGCGAAGTCCCAGCAGGCCCAGATCAGCCTCGGCCTCAGGCAGCCAGCTGCGCCCTTTCAGCGGTCCCATGTCGCGGTAAATAAAGATCGACACGATAAACGCATAGATTGATGCAATGGCTGCTGCTTCTGTGGGGGTGAACACACCGCCGTAGATGCCACCAAGGATCACGACCATCAGGAACAAACCCCATGATGCATCGAGGATGGAAGAGAAAATCTGCTCCCAGCCCAGCCATTCGCCCTTTGGCAGGTTCTTGATGCGCGCGATCACGTAGATCGTAATCATCAACATCACACCCGCCAGAAGGCCCGGAATAACACCCGCAAGGAACATCCGCCCCACGGACACGTCAGTGGCTGACGCATAAACAACCATCACGATAGATGGCGGGATCAGGATGCCCAAGGTGCCCGCATTACAGATCACGCCGGCGGCGAAATCTTTGGTGTAGCCGGATTTCACCATGCCCGCGATCACGATAGATCCAACGGCCACAACCGTCGCGGGGGATGATCCCGAAAGGGCCGCAAATAACATACAGGCCAAAACACCCGCGATGGCCAGACCACCACGCACATGGCCGATCACTGCGATTGCGAAATCAATGATCCGGCGTGCAACGCCGCCCGTGGACATGAACGATGACGCCAGAATGAAGAACGGGATCGCCAGCAGCGTGTAGTGCCCATACATCGCCTGATAAAGAGACTGCGCAACACTCGCGAGAGAGCTGTCAGACAGCACCAACAAGAACAATGTAGACGACAAGCCAAGCGCGACCGCGATAGGCACACCGATGGCCAGCAAGGCGATAACCATGCCGAAAAGAATTGCAACATCCATGACTTAGGGCTCCTTGGACAGGGTTTCGCCTGCCTCTTTGACATCATCTTCGGCTTCGTGGCTGACGATAATCGTATCGATTTCTCCGCGCAGAATGCGCACCAGAACCTGCACCAGTCGATAGACCATCAAGGCCATCGCGAAGGGTAAGATTGCGTAAGGAACAACGCGCGGCATTTTCTCGTATTCTTCGCCCATGTTGAACGTATTCTCGAGGAAGGCCTGCCCGAACGGGATCGGCAGTTGTTCCATCTCGTACCAGCCCTGACCGCGGGTGTTTTCAAACCCTGTCGGGAACCAGCGCCCCGATGTGGTGTTCATTTCAGCAAATGGTGCCCAGTAATCCCACGCACCTTTCAGCAGCAGCAATGCATAAAAGATGCAGATCAGCGTGGCGAGGATGCCCATCCGCTTGCGCGCGGGTTTGCCCACGAAATTCAGCACTGCATCCACGCCAAGGTGGCTGACCACCTTGAACCCATACGAAATGCCAAACAAAACCAGCCATGCAAACAGGACGAGCGTCAGCTCAAGCCCCCAGATCAGCTGGCTGTTAAACCCATAGCGCATCACGACGTTAATGAACGTCACCAAGGTCATCATCCCCAGCAAAATCGCGATTACGCTTTCTTCGATGTTGTGAACGATCGCGCCAATGCGACCTTTTGGTGTGTACCCACCTGACATGGACCGTGCCCCCTATCCGCTGCGTAGGATCGGCCACATTGCGGTGGCCGATCCCAATGTTGAAAACCGAAACCCTTAAAGGGCGTCGTTGATCGCCTGTGCGGCGTCGATGTTTTCCTGGCCTACGTCTTCGACGAATTGGGCCCAGACCGGCATCATCGTTTCGACCCATGCTGTGCGTTGCTCATCTGTCAGCTCAAGGATAGTGCCACCCGCATCGATGATGGACTGCTTGGCAGCCTCGTTCACGGCGAACGCTTCTGCGTTACGTGTGTTGGTCACTTCATCAAGGATCGTTGTGAACTGGTCACGCACCTCAGGCTCAAGGCTGTCGAGGAAATCAACAGACGTCACGACAAGGTAGTCGATGATGCCGTGGTTGGTTTCTGTCACGCCGTCCTGAACTTCAAAGAACTTCTGGCCCCAGATGTTGGACCATGTGTTTTCCTGACCGTCGACAACGCCAGTTTGAAGCGCGCCGTAAACTTCGGAAAACGCCATTGGCTGCGGGGATGCGCCCATGGCTTCCATCTGTGCGACCAGAACGTCAGATGCCTGAACGCGGAACTTGAGGCCATCCGCATCGGTTGGCAGCGCGAGCGGCACGTTCGCCGACATCTGCTTCATACCGTTGTGCCAGTAGCCAAGGCCCTGAAGACCACGACGCTGCATGCTGTCCAGCATGGCCTGGCCTGTGTCGGACGCCTGAAACGCATCAACCGCTTCGATGTTTGTGAACATGAACGGCAGATCGAAAATCCGGAACTGGCGGGTGAAGGCCTCGAACTTGGACAGCGATGGCGCGGCCAGCTGAACGTCGCCCTGAAGCATCGCTTCGAGAACCTGGTCATCATTGTACAAAGATGACTGCGGGAACACTTCCATGCACATCACGCCGTTCATTTCAGCGTTTACACGTTCTTGCAGCAATGTCGCAGCGATGCCTTTTGGGTGGCGGTCTGTGTTGGTGACGTGGCTGAACTTCACGACGATCTCGCCGTCATCACAGCCCTCGTGGCCGTCGGCCATTGCAGCACCAGCAGACAGTGTCAGCGCAGCAATAGACGCCGCATTCATGAGAAATTTCATGGGTTTTCCTCCCTCGGAATTGGAATCGGCCCATCCCTCCCGGATGAACCACCCCCTTATCAAAGGCGAAAGTCCGCGCAGGTGAAAGCGTGGTTTAGCCGATACAATCAATGGTTTGTTTTCAATGGTTTTTTTGACGATCTGGGGTCAGCACGCCTGCGGATCGCGCGGAATATCACACGTCTGTTACCGCCAACTGTGCGGATTTCCACACAGTACTAACCACGATAGTCTTCTGGCCTGATCCCATGGCGGGCCAGTTTGTCATAGAATGTTTTGCGGGGCAGCTTGAGGGCTTCTGCCGCTTCGCCGGATCGTCCCTGCGTTCGTTGCAAGGCCCCGATCAGCAATGATCTTTCAACCTGCGCAAGCTGTTCGGTCAGGCCCAGCCCGACGTCCGGCGCGTTGGTCAGGGCGTCTTCGCCCATCCCCATGGCAAACCGCATCGCGGTGTTCATCAAGGCACGCGCATTGCCGGGCCAGTCTTGCGCCATGAGGCCCGCGATAACATCAGCTGTGACATCCGGTTCGGGCAAGTTCGCCTGTTCACAGGCCTGCGCGACGTAATGGGCAAACAATACGGGGATATCTTCGGGGCGTTCGCGCAAGGCGGGCACATGAACGCGCATCAAATCAAGGCGGTAAAACAGATCGGTGTTAAAGCGTCCTTGGGCGACCTCATCTTCAATGTCGCGCGACGTGCCGGACAAAACCCGCACCGTGCTGCCCGCCTCTAGCGTATCAAGAAGCGCGAACTGAACCGTCGGCGCAAGGGCTGTGACCTCATCCAGATACAATGTGCCCGATTTGGCATCCGACAGCGCCGCCGTTAGATCCTCAGCTGACAGTTGCACCGCGGGACGTTTGATGAACGGTCGGCTGGCCGCCCCTGACAACAAATGGATGACTTCCGCGATTTTAGGGGTTCCCGTCCCCGGTTCTCCGGTGATCAGGACTTCTGCGTTTGCCCGCGCAACCGCCCGCACCCGCGCGCGCAACGCATCCGATGCCGCCGACACCCCGCGCAACATGCGTGCCGCTGCATCCCCGCGATCCAGCTCTAACTTCAACCGGCGGTTTTCCATCACCAAAGATCGCGCCCGAAGCGCCTTTTCCACCACGGCCAGCAAATCCTTTGCGCCGCAAGGTTTTTCCAAGAACGCAAAGGCGCCTTCTGACATGGCTTTGACAGCCATAGGGATATCGCCTTCCCCGGTCAGCAAAATAACGGGTAGGTCAGGATCGATCTTGCGGACATGATCCAGCAGATAAAACCCGTCACGCCCCGGCATCCGCAGATCCGTGATGATGACGCCGTCAAAACCGGGATCGATATGATCCTTGGCTTCGATGAACGATCCTGCACGCACGGCCAGCAGATCGGCCAGCTCAATCGTTTGGCCCAAGGCCTCGCGCACGTCGCGTTCATCATCAACGATCAGGACAGATTTGGTCACGCGGCGGCCTCGCGCGCTGTGGCTGCATCCAGCGTCACCGTAAACACAGCACCCCCAAGCGGGTGATTGCGCCCACGGATCATCCCGCCAAAGCTTTGCACCAAACCGTATGAGATCGACAAACCCAGCCCCATCCCGTCCTGCCCTGTTCCGTCGGATGTGACTTGCTTGGTGGAATAGAACGGATCAAAAATGCGGTCCGGTTCATCCAAACCCGGGCCTGTGTCCCGCACCGAAAGCTCAACACGACCATCAACGCGCTTTGCGTCAATTTCGATCCGTTGGGCAAAATTCTGACCTTCCATAGCGTCCATCGCATTCGTCACAAGATTCAGCACGACCTGTTGAAGACGCACTTCCCCTCCGCGCACGGTTATGGCGCTGGCGGGTTCATCCCAGACAATTTCGACATCGCTGGCCTTGGCGCGTGCTTGCGTGATTTCCAAAACTGCATTGATCGCGCCGCCCAAATCCACGTCTGTCATGCCTTCGCTTTCCTGTTTGGCGAAGGCACGCAGGTTGCGAATGATGCGCCCCATGCGCCGCGCCAGTTCAGCAATGCGGCCTAGATTTTGCGCCGCGATGTCTGTCTTGCCTCTTTCAAGAAAGGCCTCGGCGTTTTCGGCGTAGCTGCGGATCGCCATCAGAGGCTGGTTCAATTCATGACTGATGCCCGCGGACATTTGCCCCAGCGCGGACAGCTTTCCTGCTTGGACAAGATCGCTTTGCGCTTTTGTCAGCTCTGCGGTTCGGGCCTCAACGGCGGCCTCAAGGCGGATATTGGCCTCAGCCAAGGTGCGGCGGCGCTCTGTGGCCAGAAACAGCATGGCACCAAAGGCAAGGCAGATCGCAGCGGCAGCACCGGCCTGAAGACGCGCCAAGGTTTGCGCAGGTGCGACGTCCAATAAGGCTTCTCCGGTCATCTGGATCACGGGCAGCGGCAAGGACAGATGCAACGCCTCGCGCGGGACATAACGCTGCCCTTCAATAGACCAAACAGACCGCCCGCGCCGATCGGTGATCGTGTGCGTCATGAACGGGCGCAGCACATCCGCGGCATAATCAACGGTGGCATTTCGCGGGGGTTGCGCCTGTTCGCGCGCCATAAACAACAGTTCAGATCGGTTCGAAATAAAGGCCACGCCCAATTCGTCCGTGAAGAAAACCGTTGGTCGCGCACCCCGCCAGACCGCTTCGACGGCGTCCACATTTACCACGACAATCACAGCGCCCATAACAGGGCCATCGTCGGAAAACACAGGGGCCGCGAACAGAAATGTACGTTGACCGTAGCGATCATGCACAAGGTGATAGAGTCCCATAGCACCGTCATTAGCGCGTTCAAAATAGGGTGCACCGGCGTGTGTCTCGGCGCCCTCACCGGACGCAGACGCCAGTTCGCGCCCCGCGGCCGACACCACCAAAATATCAAGGCTTCCGGTTTTATCTGCCGTTTCGCGCAAAAGGCCCGCAATGCCCGCATCGTTGCCGCCCAGTGTGTCCCCCACAACAGGATGATCCGCCAACAACACCGCCAATTCACGGTAGCGGCCCAATTCCCCCGTAAGGCGGTCAGAGGCCAGCGCCAGATCGGACCGGCCCCGTTGTTCCAGCTGATCAAGTGCCGACATATAGCCGACCCAGCCCACCCCCAAAGACAGCACAGCCACCGCGACCAAAAAGGCCGCAACCGCCAAGACCCGAAGTTTGAGCGCGTTCAACATGCAGGCAACTTACGAACCCGCCCTTGCAAAGACCAGACACCATTGCCATCACAGACCCTATGAAACACCTGTCCCAATCGCCTACCGATCCTGCATTCGTGCAAGACCCCTATCCATTTTATGACCGCGCCCGCGCCGTGGGTGATTTGTTTTATTGGGACGACTACGGGGCGGTTTGTTCCGTGTCCCACGCCGCCGTTGCAGCCTGTTTAAAAGACAAACGATTGGGCCGCGAGGTTCCGCCAGAATTTGCGCCCGCTATTCCCGACCACCTGAAACCGTTTTACGCGGTGGAGGCCCATTCCATGCTGGAACTGAACCCGCCACGCCACACGCGGCTGCGCGGTTTGGTTCTGCGCGCGTTCACATCGCGCCGCATTGCCGCCCTTGAACCGGAAATCGACACACTGTGCCACGGGCTGATCGATAGGTTTCCGCAGGGCGAATTTGATCTTCTCACGGCCTATGCCCGCATCGTGCCCGTTGTTATCATTGCGCGGCTTTTGGGTGTGCCGGAAGAGCGCTGTGATGATCTTTTGGCGTGGTCCAACGCGATGGTTGCGATGTATGTCACAGGCCGCAGCCGCGCCGTTGAGGATCGCGCGATTGCCGCGACACAGGCTTTCGTGACCTTCATGCGCGCCCACATTGAAACACGGCGCACAGCCCCCGCCGATGATCTGATCACCCAGTTGATTGCCGCAGAAGAAGACGGTGAAAGGCTAAGCACGGACGAAATGATCACAACCTGCATCCTTCTGTTGAATGCGGGCCATGAAGCCACGGTGCACACCCTTGGCAATACAGTCAAAACACTACTGGAACGCGACATCCGACACGCGGACGAAAAGATCGTAGAGGAGGCTCTTCGCTTTGATCCGCCGCTGCATATGTTTGATCGCCACGTGATCGAGGATTGCGAACTGTTCGGCCACCCCTTCAAGCGCGGTGACACAGTTAAATGCCTGCTCGGTGCGGCCAATCGCGACCCTGCGCCCTACCCTGATCCTCATACCTTTGACCCCGCCCGAAAAGGCCCGGTGAACGTGGCGTTCGGCGGTGGTATCCATTTCTGTGTCGGCGCACCGCTGGCGCGGCTTGAACTTCGCGTGGCGTTGCAGGTTCTGTTCACGCGTTGCCCGACCCTTAAAATGGCCCAAGCACCCACATATGGTGACACCTACCATTTTCACGGGCTGGAAACCCTGCGCGTCCACACTTGACGGCGCGCGCAAGGCCTTGCACAAATACGACATGGGGTTCACCGCGAACACCCCGTGAGGCTTCGGCCAGACGTTCGCATGTTCCTATCCTACCGGAGACATGCACATGGCTGCCCCAAACGAAATCACCTGTAAACAATTGATGCGTCTGATCGGCCTGCCCGATTGCCCTGTGATCGTCGACATATCCATCGATCCCGACTTTGCCAAAGATCCGTTCCTGATCCCCGGATCATTCCGCCATCCGCACACAGACCTTGAAGGATTGATCGCACGCCTGAACGGGCGGGCCTGTGTGATCACCTGCCAACAGGGCATCAAACTCAGCCAAGGTTTGACGTCGCGGCTGCGCGGGCGCGGGATTGCTGCTGAATACCTCACGGGCGGGATGTATGGGTGGCGCGACACGCCGAACACCCCGCGCATTCCGTTCGCGGCGCTGCCTGACACCAACCTTTGGGTCACACGCCACCGCCCCAAGATTGATCGCATCGCCTGCCCATGGCTGATCCGCCGGTTTGTGGATGCCGATGCTGAATTTCTGTTCGTAAGCCCCGAACAGGCCGCTGGCGTCGCGGACTGTTACGGTGCGACACCTTTTGATATCCCCGACGTTGCGTTCAGCCATCACGGCGATCTTTGTACATTTGATGCCATGTTGGATGCGTTTGATCTGCGTACTGTCGCTTTGGATCGCATGGCGCAGATTGTTCGTGCGGCGGATACAGGAACAACCGACATCCCACAGGCCGCCGGATTGCTGGCATTATCTGTGGGGCTATCGCGCATGCACCGCGATGATCACACGCAACTGGACGCCGCCCTGCCGATGTATGACGCCCTGTACCGATGGGCCCGCGACGGCGTGGATGAAACCCACGCCAGCTTTGGAGGTACGCCATGACGACCGCCGACATGATCCGTGTTTTTGGGCGTATCGGGTGTTTGTCTTTTGGTGGGCCAGCCGCACAAATCGCGCTGATGCAAAAAGAACTGGTCGAAGACCGCCCACTGTTGTCGCAGCCTGATTTCCTCAAGGCGCTGTCGTTTTGCATGATGTTGCCCGGCCCCGAAGCCATGCAACTGGCAACCTACGCGGGCTGGAAATTAAACGGCATTCGCGGCGGGCTGATCGCGGGCGGGTTGTTCGTGCTGCCCGGCGCGATCCTGATTGCCGCGCTGGCCTTCGCCTATGCATCTTTGGGCGCACTGCCGATTGTTCAGGCCGCATTCCTTGGCATCAAGGCCACCGTGATCATCATTGTGGTGCAGGCGATCCTGCGCCTGTTGGGCAAAGCATTGGGGCGCACGGATCACCGCATCATTGCTATTGCTGCGTTCTTGTCCCTGTTTTTGTTCAACCTGCCGTTCCCCATCGTGATTGGTGCTGCTGCGATTTGGGGCGCGATAACGTGCGCAGATCACACACACCTGAAAACTGAACTGCCGTGGCGCCAATCCGTTGCCCCCGTCGCTGTTGGCGCGGTTCTCTGGGCCTTGCCCTTGTTGGCCGCTTGGGCCCTTGGTGCGACATTCCTTTTGGCGCTTGGATTGTTTTTCTCAAAACTTGCGGTGGTGACGTTTGGCGGCGCTTACGCGGTTCTGGCCTATATGACACAAGCCGTCGTGACCGATTATGGCTGGCTGTCTACCGCCCAGATGATCGACGCGCTCGGCTTGGCCGAAACCACCCCCGGTCCGCTGATCTTGGTGACGCAGTTCAGCGGCATACTGGCCGGACTTGCCCAAGGTGGCTGGATATTAGGCGTTTTGGCGGGGTTGATGACACTGTGGGTCACGTTTGTGCCCTGTTTTATTTGGATTTTCGCGGGCGCCCCGATGATCGACTGGCTGGATGGTTATCCCCGCATCCGTGCGGGATTGGCCGCCATCACGGCCGCGGTTGTCGGTGTTATCGCCAATCTATCAGTGTGGTTCGCCCTGCATGTGATGTTTGATGAGGTCACAACACCCGACGGACCCATCGCGATCATTACCCCAGTATGGTCCAGCTTTAACGCCACCGCTGCGGCGCTGACGGCACTGGCCGCGGCCCTGCTGATCTGGCGAAAACTACCGCTGACGCTTACCCTTGGCGTCATAGCGCTGGCCGGTATCGGCCTTTGGGGCGTCACATAGCCAATCGGCCCCTTTAATCTGCCCCCGAATCTCGTATGCTGTGGTTAGCCGCTTCTAGGGAGCCCTCAGCCATGTCCAATTCCAATCAGACCATTGATTATGGCAACCTGATGCACAAAGCGATGCGAGGGCTGATCTATGAGGTTTTGACAGACATCGCAGCCAATGGCCTGCCCGGTGCGCACCACTTCTTTGTGACCTTCGACACGTTACACCCGGACGTGGAATTGGCCGATTGGCTGTCTGACCGCTATCCCGGTGAAATGACGATTGTTGTGCAACATCAATACGAAAACCTGACCGTCACTGACCAAGGTTTTGGTATCACGTTGTCCTTTGGTGACAGCCCCGAACCACTGTATGTGCCCTATGACGCGATCAAAACCTTTGTCGATCCATCCGTAGAATTCGGCCTGCGGTTTGAAACCAACGACGATGATGATGACGAAGAAGGTGACGCACCAGAAGCCCCGATGGATGTCATGGCAGAACCGGAAGACGCGCCCAAGAAAGACGCAGATGTCGTCAGCCTGGACCAGTTCCGCAAATAATTTCAGATCACTTGTGCCGTTGCAGGCGAGGCCTTGCGGCGCTAAACGGCATGCAACCGTATACCGCTAGGATATTGACATGAGCACACGCACAGAAACCGACAGCTTTGGCCCACTTGAGGTCCCCACCGATCGTTATTGGGGTGCACAAACCCAGCGTTCGTTGATGAATTTCCCCATTGGATGGGAAAAACAGCCTGTTGCAATCGTGCGCGCACTCGGCGTGATCAAACAGGCCTGTGCGATGGCCAACAAAGCGTCCGGCAAACTGGACGCGAAACTGGCAGACGCGATGATAGAAGCGGCGGGCGAAGTTATCGACGGCAAGCTTGACGATCACTTCCCGCTTGTCGTTTGGCAAACCGGGTCTGGCACGCAATCCAACATGAATTCCAACGAAGTGATTTCAAACCGCGCGATTGAAATCCTCGGTGGTGAAATTGGATCTAAATCGCCTGTCCACCCAAATGATCACTGCAACATGGGTCAGTCATCTAACGACACCTTCCCCACGGCCATGCACATCGCCGCTGCGATGACAGCGCGTGATGTAATGCTGCCGGGGTTGGAAAAATTTGCCGCCGAACTCGAAGCCAAAGCAGAGACGTTCAAGGACATCATCAAGATCGGCCGCACCCATACCCAAGACGCGACACCGCTGACCTTGGGGCAGGAATTTTCCGGCTACGCCATGCAAATCCGCAACGGGATCGAACGCATCAAGATGGCACTGCCCGGTATCTATGAACTCGCCCAAGGTGGTACCGCCGTGGGCACCGGATTGAACACCGCCAAGGGTTGGGACACGACGGTTGCCGCACATATGGCCGACATCACGGGCCTGCCGTTTGTCACTGCACCCAACAAATTCGAAGCACTCGCCGCGCATGACGCGATGGTCTTCATGTCTGGCGCGATCAAAACGACGGCCATGGCATGCTATAAAATCGCAAACGACATGCGGTTCCTCGGGTCCGGCCCCCGTTCCGGCCTTGGTGAATTGATCCTGCCGGAAAACGAACCGGGCAGTTCCATCATGCCCGGCAAAGTGAACCCGACCCAAGCCGAAGCCATGACGCAGGTTTGCGCCCACATCATGGGCAATGATGCGGCGATTGGATTTGCAGGTTCACAAGGGCATTTTGAATTGAACGTTTATAACCCCATGATGGCCTATAACCTGCTGCAATCCATGCAGCTTTTGGGCGATGTCACCGACAGCTTTACCGATCGGATGCTGAAAGGCACCGAAGCCAACGAGGCACGCATCGACAAACTGATGAAGGAATCCCTGATGCTGGTGACAGCACTGGCCCCTGAAATCGGGTACGACAACGCCACGAAGGTCGCCAAGACGGCGCATAAAAACGGCACCACCTTGCGCGAAGAAGCGGTCGCTCTGGGGTTTGTCGACGAAGAAACATTCGACCGTGTCGTGCGCCCAGAAGACATGATCGGCCCAAAATGAGCGATATCGTCAACCTCAACAAAGTGCGTAAAGATCGGGAACGCACCGCCAAAAAGGCCGAGGCAGACGTGAACGCGGCCAAGCACGGCCGCACAAAAGCCGAGCGTCTGGCCGAAGCGGCGCGGGATGCACAGACACGCGCGCGTCTTGATCAGCTCAAGTTCGAGGACGAATGACCACCCGCCCGGTCAAACATTCCCTAACACTGCGCGGGCATCGCACGTCCGTATCACTAGAGCCGGAATTCTGGGAAGCGTTTCGCCAAATTGCTGACGCGCGCGGTGCAACGTTGAACGGATTGGCCATTGAAATAGACGAGGCACGCGGCGACGTCGGCCTCGCCTCGGCAATCCGTGTATTTGTTCTGAAGACGCTTCAGTCGTCGTAAAGCGCGGCGCGAACCCGGTTCAACATATCTGTATCTTCGCGTTCCACATCCGTTAGATGCTGACGATCGAGCTCATTTTCCAGCAACCGCGCGTAACGGCTGTGATCGTCCGACACGACAGCCTGCGCCACGGGCGCCGCCATCGCAGGGATGTCTTGGTTGGCTTGGAAAACGCGTCGCGCCGCGTCAATCAACGTCGATGCCGTTGGCAGAAGAAATCTATCTAGCTTCGCAAATGTCATATCACTGACCCCGTTGAAGCCCCCATAGATAATTTAGTGTAAATCCGCGTGTCAGGAAATAGGGCAAAGGCGCCACATTTCGGTGACGCAAGCAGCACTGATTCGATATTTTGCCTTAAAAACAACGATTAAGATCAATTTAACCATGCCCAACTTTGGTCTAAATTAGTTTACGTGCGCGGAAAGTCTGTTTCGCGCGGCGCGACAGTTCATCCTTCGTTAACCGATTGATCTTCAATCTTTCAACGATACGGCGATTCTACCCTTGGCGCTCTGACACATTCAGCCAGATGCCATTTTTTGCGCGAACCGTCAGATGCGCGACGGGTATTGGCACTTGGTCCGTCACATCAAAACGGAACCGACGCAGCAGCATCGCCAAAAGCAACACGCCTTCCACCATCGCAAACCCCGCCCCCGTGCAAACACGCGGGCCACTGGAAAACGGGATGTAGGCATCACGCTGGCATTGCTTACCGTTCTCGGTGCCCCATCGCGTCGGGTCAAATCCGTCAGGGTTGTCCCACAGCCGTTCGTGGCGATGCAGGTGCCACGGGCTCAGCACGATCTGGCTGCCCTTTGGCGCACGGCGTTTACGCATCGTTTCAGGGCACGTCGTTTCACGCACCATCATTGGCACGGGCGGATACAGCCGCAGACCTTCGCGAAACACATCACGGGTCAGGCGCAGTTTGGAAACGGAGGCAAAATCAGCGGTAAGTGCTTCGGCCTCCTGTGCCAGTTTATCCTGCCATTCGGGATGCATCGCGAGCAAATACAATGTCCATGCCAGCGCGGATGCTGACGTTTCATGCCCCGCCAAGAAAAAGATCGCCACTTGATCGACCATTTCCTCCGTCGTGAATGTCTGGCCTGTCTGCGGGTCTGGCGTTGTCATGATCTTGGTCGCCAGATCGTCGGGCGCCGTACCGGCATCAATATCAAACATCCGCGCCTCGGTGAGGTCGGTAATCAAACGGCGGATATCGGCAGCCGTGTCTTTCGTCGCACGGCTGAAAAACCGTGGCATCCAGCGCGGGCCGGGAATGAAGGCGCGCAGGTTCAGGATCGGTTGGGTGCGTTGGTGATCGCGGAATTTTTCAAATACGGCCGTTGCGGTTTCATCCTCAATCGGGATCGAAAATAACGTCCGAAAAATCACATCAGCGGCGGCATGGGACGTTTCAGGTTCAATGTCCTGCACGCCAAGATTGGCGGCCATACGCGCAACCGCGGCCTCCCCCGCGCTGTACATCGCACCGTATGCGTCCCGAAGACGACCCCCCTCAAACGCGGGATCAATAATGCGGCGCTGTCGTTTCCATGTCTCGCCGTTGGTCAGGAACACCGAATTTCCAAGCAAGGGACGCAGACCAGCACCAATGCGGTCCGATTTGGGGAAATCATCGGGGCGATCTTTGAGAACCCGTTTCACCAATTCAGGGTCATTGGCGAGGTAGCTGCGAAAGAACGGCGTTTTGAACTCTGCCATCCACGCGCGATACAGCTTTGCGGGTTGGGCCGACAAAATGTCTTCCCGAAACAGTTTCATATAGCGCCACAGCGAAACGCGTTCGGGCCGCGATGGGGGCTTAGGCGGGTTCATGGGACATACTGGTAAACTTGGACGCGGCTACGTCAATGCGCGACTTTGACGGTGCACGGTCCGCAAACCTGTCCCGCAGCGTCACAGGCCCCGCCGTGATGCGGAAGTAATCATAATCCCCCACACGATCAAAGGCGCAAAGGTATTGGAAATGCAGGCGAAAGAATTTCCAACGCAGTTCTTTCCAGCGTTCCGGTGACAGGGTTTGGGTGAACGCCGCAGATATCACCAACGGCCATTTTTGCCCTGCTGGCGCAACACCGGACACCGCCACCGGATCACACAGTGCAAAGGCACAGCCATCACCGGGTGCCGTCACATCAATCCATGCAAGTTCATCGCGGGCCGACAGATAATGAAGATCAGCGCGCAAACGGTCCGCTTTCGGCAGGAAGCTGACCATCGGGACAACCTGACCAAGGCTGAGAAACCCCAACGCAGGACCATCTTTGGGAACGCCCCCATCGCGGATCAAATCAGCCAAAATCGACACAGCCAAATGCGCGCCCGACGAATGGCCGACCACCAGAACCTCATCCACGTCTTGGGCCAGTGCGGCCCCAATAGCGGCGCGAAATTCAGCCATCCGCTGTTCAAGCTCGGGCGGGTTCGCGCCCTTCCAATGGGCGGAATAGGCATAGTCATGCATCAGGTAATAGGCGAAAAACTTACCGTCTTTCTTTTTGAACCACCGCAAGACAATCGACACGATCCATAGGCCAAGCGCCCATTGTGCAATAAGACGCCCCCACTCAAGGATCGAAAAATCAAGATCGGACGTATCGCCACTGCCCAGAACGGACAGAATCGCGCCCGCACCCGATGTTAGGCTGAAGCCCAAAAGCTTCGCAGCAAATACGCCCAAACCGACCGCCAGCAAAAGCTGCAAAATCAACATTCCAACGGGATACAGCGCCGCAATCACTGGCCCTTTGCGCAGCCACATTAAACGGCGCAATGCACCGCTTGTGATGTAAGTCCATGCGGTGCGGACAAGCTGCAAATAGGTTGCCGGAATAGACGAAGACATCGATCCGCGCACGATGTCAGACCATACCAGAACCTCAACTTCTGCATCCGTGGATTGGCTATCCATGCGGGCTTCTACGCGCCAGCCGTAGTTTTCACCTGACTTGGGTGCGATGCCGATGTCGTAGCCGGAAATTTCAGATTGTGCAGCGGATTCAGTGCGGTACAGCTCTCGATATCGGCGCGGATGAATAGGATCATAGCCCGGAATATAGAAAACCTTGCGCCGTTTTACTTGGGTGTGTTCTGCCTGATCCATTGCCCGCTGCCCTTAGATTGCAAGCACTATAGCCGCAAATTTCGGCAACAATAAGGACGCTTTAACCAAAGACCGCCAAGAACGGCACGGCCTCAAGCATCCAGTAGGCGAACACCGTCAGAAACCCTGTTGCCATGGCCAATCCAACGACGACCAGCAACACACCGGATGTCTTTTCGATGACGCCCATATTGCGTTTCATCCAAGCCATCGGGCGTTTCATCTGCGGGAAAAACGCGGCGACCAACAAGAACGGCACACCAAGACCAATGGCGTAGGTGCCTAGCAATGCAGCGCCCTTGCCCACATCCCCCGCCCCGGTCGCAAGGCTCAGGATCGCCGATAAAATCGGGCCAAGGCACGGCGTCCATCCAAATGCGAACGCAAGGCCCAGAAAATAAGCGCCAAACGCCGATCCGCCTTGATCACCCGTATCGACACGCATCTCTCGATCCAGAAAACCAAGCCGGAACAGGCCCAAAAAATGCAGACCAAAGATGATCACGACAACGCCCGCACCCATTTGCAGATAGGTTTGATATCCCAACAACGTCCGCCCAAGGGCAGATGCCCCGGCACCCAGGATCAAGAACACCGTCGAAAGCCCCAAGACAAAGAACAATGCGGCCACCACCGCACGCCCGCGCGCGGCTTTATCGTCTTCCATTTCCGTGACGCTGACACCGCCCATATAGGCCAGATAAGGTGGCACAATCGGCAGGACACAGGGGCTCAGGAAGGACAGAATACCCGCCGAAAACGCGATCAAGAACGCGGGGAGCAGGCTGGCAGCGAGGAAGGTTTCGGTCTCAAACATGATCCCTCTTATCGCGGGCACGGGGCGGCGTCACGCGGCGCTTGGTCACATCACCGTTGAAAAGTATTTCAACGTGGTGGACATTTGCCCGACCGAGCGGCACGACTAAGCCATGGACGTTGTAGATACCCGCGGCATGATGTGCCCCTTACCTGTTTTGCGTGCGGCCAAAGTGCTGCGTGGTGTGGATATAGGTACGGTCATCACCGTCTGGGCCGACGATCCGATCGCCATCATCGATATCCCGCATTTTTGCGTTGAAGCAGGGCATCGCCTCGTGTCGCAATCCGACGATGGCAGTTATCAAATCTACATTATTGAACGCGGATAGAAAAAGCCGCCCAAGTTTCCCAAGGCGGCTTTATTTCAATGACTTCCGGTGTGTTCTTCAAGTAGCGCGTTAGCGCCCGCCCAAAGACCACCATCCGCGTTTCTTCGGCTTGTCCTCTGCCGCTTCGGGTGCGGCTTTGGATTCAGGTGCCGGTGCGGGCTCTGCTTCTGCCTTTGGCTTGGACGTGGTCTTACGAACACGCTTTGGCTTTTCGACGGGGGCCTCCGGTATCGCGTCTACGGGTGCCGCATCCGCAACCACCTCTGCAATCGCAACTTCGCTCGCGTCCGCTGGTGCATCAGCCACGACGGGCTTTTTGCGGCTGCGCGTGCGCTTTGGCTTTTCAGCGGGGGCCTCTTCAGCCTTTGGTGCATCCTCTGGCGTCGCCTCAACCACAGGTTCATCCGCCTTCTTGCGACGGCTGCGCGTGCGTTTCGGCTTTTCGGCGGGTGCATCCTCTACAACAGGCGCGGCCTCCTCTGCCACGGCCTCTACGGGCGCATCATCGGATTTCTTACGACGGCTGCGCGTCCGCTTTGGCTTCGGTGCGTCTTCGGTTGCCTCAATCGGCGTTCCGTCAGCTGCTTCGGCTTGCGCATCCGTTTTGGTGTCACCTTGTGGATCGCTTTGCGCTTCTGATTGCGCGTCGGCGGATGCCTCTGCGCCATTTTCTGTGTTGTTTTCGGCGTTCTCACCACCACCACCGCCACCGCGACGACGGCGACGACGACGACGGCGCTTTTTGGTTGGCGCGTCGCCCTCCTGATGGTCTTGCTCGGGGGCAGTTGAAATTGACTGCTCCTCTGCTTCTTCCACGGTTTCGACGACATCCGCCATAACGGCCGTGTCAGACGAAATCACTGCAGGAGCAACAACCTCGGCCACGATCCGGCTGGCGGTCTTGAATTTCTCAATCGTGAAGTCAGGCGACACCATGTGCGGGTCTCCCTCCACGCGCACGGACAACCCGTAGCGTGTTTCGATCTGGGCCACGTGTTCACGTTTCTGGTTCATCAGATAGTTGGCGATGACCGTCGGCACCTTGACCAAAACTTCTTTGGAACGGCCGCGCACGCCTTCTTCTTCAAGCTGGCGCAGGATGCCCAAGGCAACTGTATCATCTGAACGCAACAGACCTGTGCCATGACAATGGGAACAAGGCTGTGTCGTTGATTCCAACATGCCGGGGCGCAGACGCTGGCGCGACATTTCCATCAGGCCAAAGCCGGAAATGCGGCCCACCTGAATGCGCGCACGGTCCGTCTTCAGCTTGTCCTTCATCATCTTTTCGACAGCCGAGTTATTGCGGCGTTCGTCCATGTCGATGAAATCGATCACAATCAGGCCTGCAAGGTCACGCAGACGCAACTGGCGCGCCACTTCCGCGGCGGCCTCAAGGTTGGTTTTGGTCGCGGTCTGTTCGATTGACCCTTCTTTGGTCGCACGACCAGAGTTCACATCCACGGCGACAAGCGCCTCGGTCGTGTCGATCACGATGTAACCACCAGATGGCAGTTGAACCGTCGGATTGAACATGCCCGACAGGTAGCTTTCCACCTGATGGCGCGCAAACAGCGGCATCTGTTCTTGGTAGTTTTTCACATTCTTGGCGTGGGACGGCATGATCATCTTCATGAAGTCCTTGGCGGTCCGGTAGCCGCCTTCGCCTTCAACAATCACTTCGTCGATCTCTTTTGAATAGAGATCGCGGATCGAGCGTTTGATCAGATTGCCTTCTTCGTAGATCTGCGCCGGGGCGCTGGATTTCAGCGTCAGTTCGCGGATCTGTTCCCACAGGCGCTGCAGGTATTCATAATCACGCTTGATTTCGGTCTTGGTGCGCTGGCTGCCAGCGGTGCGGATGATAAGGCCCGCGCCCTCCGGTACGGACATTTCATTCGCAATCGCCTTGAGCTTTTTGCGGTCCGCCGCATTCGTGATCTTGCGTGAAATACCACCACCGCGCGCGGTGTTGGGCATCAGCACACAATATCGGCCAGCAAGCGACAGATACGTCGTCAGGGCAGCGCCTTTGTTGCCACGTTCTTCTTTGACCACTTGGATCAACAGAATCTGGCGAACTTTGATCACTTCCTGAATTTTGTACCGCTTCGGGCGCGGCTTGCGCACGGGGCGCACATCTTCTGCGTCGTCTTCATCGGCGACGCTTTCGATGTTTTCGTCCTTGGCCGTCGCATCAGGGCCAGCCGTATCGTCATCTTCGTCCGCAGCTTCGGAGTCTTCCGTGGGTTCTTCCACCGGAGTCTCGGCCACGGTTTCCATCGGGGACAGCCCCTCGTCGGGTGTGGCATCAAGATCAATCGTTTCCATGCCCGCAATATCGCTTGAGGTTTCTTCCTCGGGCGTTTCAGCGGGTTCGGCTGTTACGACTGCATCTTCAACTTCGATCTCGGCCGCTTTGGGCTTACGGCGGCGGCGTGTGCGCTTGGGCTTTTCGGCCTCTGCCTCTGCTTCGGCCTTTTGGCTTTCGGCGTAGGCTTTTTCCTCGGCCATCAGCGCTTCGCGGTCTGCGACCGGAATCTGATAATAATCCGGGTGGATTTCGTTGAACGCCAAGAACCCATGGCGGTTGCCGCCATAGTCAATAAACGCCGCCTGAAGCGACGGTTCGACCCGTGTTACTTTTGCGAGATAGATATTGCCAGCAAGCTGGCGGCGGGATTGGGTTTCAAAATCGAATTCCTCGACCTTGTTTCCGTCAACCACCACAACGCGGGTTTCTTCCGCGTGGGTGGCATCGATAAGCATTTTCTTAGCCATAGATTCCTGTTGCATGACAATAGGTTAACACCCCCAGAAGGAGGTGCATCCGATTGATCATGTCCAATTAAGGCGATTGCGTCGACAGCGGATGCGCGGGCCTTTTGGCCCCCTGCTCTCTCGCTCTTTAATGTCGCGCGGTTCATCGCGTTGGTCTCCGACTGCTCACAAAGAAGCAGCCCGTTCAAGGCCCCGGAAATCTTGTGTTCAAAACCACCGAGGGCTGTTCATCTGGTCATCCGTAGAAAACCACATTCTTTCGGTCCGTTAGTGGGGTGGCACAAGGTTTCCGGGCCACGATCCAGCACTGACGACAAAACTCACCGGGATTTTGCGCATAGCGTCATGGCAACCGCCCGTCCCACATACATAGGGGAGGATGGGGGGACATTACAATGATGAACTGTCACCCCCTGCCCTTCGCTGCCCTCTTTTCGCTCAGGGCAGCGTCATTCTATCTCCAAGATCAGCGGGCGATGATCAGATACCACCGGATTGGCCGGCGCATCAAACGACGTCACACGCACGGACGGCGTGACCAGCATGTAGTTGGCGTGACGCACAGGTTTGGGATACAGCGTCGTCCGCGTGTCCATTTCACCAACCAAATCTTGCAAACCCCAACGGGCGAAAATCTCAAAACATTCGCTTGTCGGCAAGATGTTGAAATCACCGCTCAGGATCACGTCGTCTTCCGGTTTTGTGATTTTTGACAACAGCAAAATGGCCTGTCTTGCTTGTGCGGCGCGTGCGGTGGTGTCGTGTTTGCCATCCGGATCGCGCAGCCCATGAAAATGCGCGACGGTCAACGGCCGTTTGCGACCCTCAGGATGCAAACGAACACTTTGAAACGCACGCGGCACAGGTTCCGCGCCCCAGCCATCCTTGCGAAAGGCACCATGGACGAACCCGTCACTGCGCGCGTCAACGACGTGGTTTTCACCAATCCATTGCGCCAACCCGTGTTCTGAACGGTAGGTCTTTCCTGTCGTGTCCTTCAACGGCCCCTCAACCGCACATAAAAACGTGCCAGCGTGGTTCGGTATGCGCGCGCTGATGTCCTCGAACAAATCGGCGCGTTGGTTCAGGGTCCGGTTAGGGTCGCTATAGGCAAGCCATGGCGGGCTTGGCTCTGCCGGGCGAATAACCTCTTGCAGGGACAAGACATCGGCCCGCACATTTCCGGCCCAAGACCCTAGGGCGGGCCAGATTTGACCGCCCCACGCATTGAGGCTCGCAATTCGCATAGTGCCAATTTACCCCAGATAGTCAGACCTTTGCAGCCCGTACTTGGCCATTTTTTCGTTCAGCGTACGGCGCGGCAGGCACAATTCTTCCATGACATTCACGATGCTGCCCTTATGGCGGCGCATGGTGTTGTCGATCAGCATACGTTCAAACGCTTCCACGAATTCCTTAAGCGGCTTGCCCTCGGTTGTGATGGCGGGCTGGCTTTCGTCGTCCTCTGTCATCAGCAGGCTGGCGATGGTGCCAGTGCCACGGCGGTTTTGCAGCACCGCACGTTCCGCCACATTATAAAGCTGGCGCACATTGCCGGGCCACGGGGCCTGCAACAATTGCGCGGCTTCCTGTGCGCTGACTTCGGGGGCATCACAGCCGTATTCGTCCGCAAACCCTT
Organism: Octadecabacter dasysiphoniae; assembly: GCF_021532615.1. Classification (GTDB taxonomy): domain Bacteria; phylum Pseudomonadota; class Alphaproteobacteria; order Rhodobacterales; family Rhodobacteraceae; genus Octadecabacter; species Octadecabacter dasysiphoniae. The sequence continues at coordinate 71,143 of NZ_JAKGAQ010000005.1, read as the reverse complement.
CGCCCAAACGGGTGAACAGCGTCAGGATGTCTTCGCCACGTGACCGCAGCGGTGGAACCGTAATGCGCAACGCCGCAAGGCGGTAAAACAGATCATTGCGCAGGACGCTTTCACAGGTTTTGCCTTCATCCTGAAGGTTACAGATCGCGACGATGCGCGTTTCAGCCGGCGTGCCCTGCTCATTGATGGCCGTCAAAAGCCGTGCTTGATTGGTCTCGGACAAGGCTTCGACATCTTCAAGAACCAGCGTCCCGTTGCGCGCCTCTTCCATCGCAGGAATTGGGTCGTCCTGCCCTGCTGGGCCAAACAGCCGCTTGGCAAGGGCTTCGTCTTCGTACGCAGCACATGAAATCAGCACGAACTTCTTGCTCGCCCGTGCACCAACGGCGTGTAGCGCATGCGCGACCAGCGTCTTGCCCGTGCCCGTCTCACCCTCGATCAAAACATGGCCATCGGCCTGCCCAAGATCGAGGATATCTTCCTTCAGACGCTCCATCACTGGTGACGCCCCGATGAGCTTTTTCATCAATGCCCCACCGTCGGACAATTCACGGCGCAATTCGCGGTTATCAAGCGTCAGACGCCGCGCAACGGTCGCTTTCTTGGCCAATTCCGTCATGCGGTCTGGGTTGAACGGTTTTTCAAGGAAATCAAACGCACCGATGCGCATCGCCTCAACGGCCATGGGCACATCGCCGTGGCCTGTGATCATGATGACAGGCAGTGAGCTGTCGACGCCTTTGATCTTCTTAAGAAATTGCATCCCGTCCATACCGGGCATCTTGATATCGCTGACCACAATGCCGGGATAGTCCGTCCCGACCCCTTTTAGCGCCTCTTCGGCACTTGCAAAGGTTTCGGTGTCATATCCCGACAACGCAAGCCACTGTGAAATGGATTGGCGCATGTCTTGTTCATCATCAACGATCGCGATTTTCATGGCTTGGGCCATAGCGTATTACTCCGCTGCTTCTTTATCTGGGCCTAAAATAGGCAGTTCAACCTCAAATACAGCCCCACCCTTAATTGCATTACGCGCGGTGAGCCGTCCCCCAAAGTCGTTTACGATGCCAGAGGAGATAGCAAGACCCAGCCCTGTGCCATCCCCGGGTGCTTTGGTGGTGTAAAAGGGTTCAAACAGCTCATCGAGGTCTTCGATGCCTGTGCCGTTGTCGCGCACCGACAGCCGCGCCACATCACCTTGGGCAAGCAGAATATCAATGCTGGGATCGGGCGATATTTTTGTGGCATCCAGCGCATTGCGCAGCAGGTTTACGATCACCTGTTCAAGACGCATTCGATCCGCGTAAATCATCACAGGTTCATCCGGCAACGTCTGCGTAATCGCGACCTGTCTTTGGCGCAATTGGGGTTCCATCATCGACAAGGAAGATTGCAGCGCGGCCTTAACATCAACGGGTTCAAGCGTCCCCGACCCTTTGCGCGCATAAGATTTCAACTGCTTGGTAATCGCGCCCATCCGGTCAATCAGGCTGTCGATACGGGCCACCGCGACGACGGCCTCATCGGGGCGTTCGCGACCGATCAAAAGACGCGCACCGGCCAGATAGGTTTTCATCGCCGCAAGCGGTTGATTTAGCTCATGGGACACGGCCGCTGACATCTCGCCCAAAGCGGCAAGCTTGGACGTTTGCGCCACAGTCTGCTCGGCCACTTCGAGGTCCTTTTCGACCTTTTCACGCTCGGCGATTTCCTGCTGTAGGCGGCGGTTGAGTTGGCGCAACTCCGCCGATTCAAGCTGAAACATGCGCGCGGCAAGATTTGAGCGCCGCGACAGGAACCAAAACAAGCCCGCCAGCAAAATCGCGAATCCCATGATTTCAAGCGCAAGGATCGCGTTGACCCGTTCGCGCACCGATTGGAATGTTGTGAAACTGACAACGCGCCAGCCTTGAAACGGCACGCGGACCTCTTGGCGCATCACGCCGTCCCCGCGCAGGTAGGCATCGATCGGTAAGGCGGACCAGTCCGGCGTTCCGCGCAAGGCCCGTTCGATGGCGGTTTGGGGCTCAAGCAATGTCAGTGCTTCTTCTTCGGCTTTGCCCCGCCAGCGCGGCTCGGTCGCCAAAATCGCACGGCCCGAACTGTCCAGCACCATAACCGCATCGGAAATACCGGCCCAGGATCTTTCCAGCTTGGCCAGATCCACGCCCACGGACACGACTCCAATGGAATGGCCGCTGTCCTCCATGCGGCGAGAATAAGTAAAATTGAACCCGCCCTCGTCACGTTCATCCACCGTGAACGTTGTGATGTTTGATCGTAGCGCTTCGATAAACGATGGTTGGCTGCGTTGATTTTCGCCCAGACGTTCGCGGTTGGTCGCCGCAACGATCCGCCCATCCGTATCCATCAACACCAACGACGCTGCGCCAATTTCATCCACAAAGGACAACAACCGCGCGGTAGATTGTGTAAAATCGCCCGAATTCAACGCCCCGATCAAGGCAGGGTCACGCGCCAGCAATTGCGGTACGATAGAATTACGCTGTAACTCGCTCAAAAGGTTGGCAGAATACAGTGCCAACCGAACATCAGCCCCGCCACGCGTGCGTTCCGTAAAGCGTTCTGTCAAAAGGGAATTTGACACGTAGACGACAACGCAGGCTAAACCCACCAACGCCGCAACCAACAGGCGCGTCACCCAAACCGGAGACAACCGGCGCAATTTCACAAAATTCCCCAGCGCATAATGCAATCTTAACTAAAAGTGCCGGAACCGTCCATCAAATGGGTCAGGCAGAGGCAAGTTGCGCCATCAAACCGGCGAAAAGACGCTGACCGTCGGTATTGCCATGCGCCTCTTCGAACGCGCGTTCGGGGTGGGGCATCATACCGAGGACACGGCGGTTTTCTGACAGAATACCCGCAATATCGCCGCGCGACCCATTTGGATTGTCCGAGTAGGTAAACGCGACGCGATCCTCCCCCTTCAGGGCGGCAATCGTGGCATCATCAGCAAAGTAATTGCCATCGTGATGCGCAATCGGCACGCCGATTTCGGCGCCTGCGTTGTAGCCTTCGGTGTAGGCTGAATTTGACGTCTCGATCTTCAATCCGACCGTGCGGCAGATGTATTTCAGCCCCGCGTTGCGCAACAACGCACCAGGCAAAAGCCCTGTTTCAGTCAGGATTTGAAAGCCATTACAAACACCTAAGACATACCCGCCGGCATTCGCATGATCCACGACAGCGTTACAAATCGGCGAATTGGCGGCAATCGCACCGCAGCGCAGATAATCGCCAAACGAAAACCCACCCGGTATTGCGACAAGATCAACACCCTTGGGCAAGGCTGCGTCTTTGTGCCAAACCACGGTAACGTCCGCGCCGGATTTCTCTAGCGCGACAGCCATATCCCGATCACAGTTTGATCCGGGAAACTGGATAACCGCGGCCTTCACAGCACTTCGATCCGGTAGCTTTCGATCACTGTGTTCGCCAGCAGCTTTTCGCACATCTCACCCACTTGGGCTTCTGTTGCACCGTCGGCCAGATCAAGTTCGATCACCTTGCCTTGGCGCACGCCATCTACACCGTCAAATCCCAGCGCACCTAGCGCGTGCTTTACGGCGGCCCCTTGGGGGTCCAAGACACCGTCTTTCAACATGACATGTACGCGGGCTTTCATCGGCAGCGATCCTTCTTTTAGTTAATCAATGTCGGCTTGGTAATATTCGTGGCATTCTTGGGCATGACGCCAAGGCGCGTCGCGACCTCGGTGTAGGCGTCGGCCAAATCGCCCAGATCGCGTCGGAACACGTCTTTGTCGAGCTTGCGACCCGTTTCGATGTCCCACAAACGGCAGCTGTCAGGGCTAATTTCGTCGGCTACGATCAAACGCATGAAATCATTGTCCCAAACGCGGCCAATCTCGATCTTGAAATCCACCAACTTGATCCCGACGCCGTGCATCACACCGGCCATAAAATCATTCACCCGCAGCGCAAGCGCGACGATATCGTCGAGGTCCTGCTGCGTCGCCCAACCGAATGCGATGATGTATTCTTCGGGCACCAATGGGTCCCCAAGTGCATCGTCTTTATAGGAAAATTCAACAATCGGGCGGGGCAGCGGTGTGCCCTCTTCCATACCCAAACGCTTGGCCATGGACCCTGCTGCAAAATTGCGCACGATGACCTCAAGCGGGATGATTTCGACCTGACGGATCAGCTGTTCGCGCATGTTCAGGCGGCGAATGAAATGCGTCGGCACGCCAATACGCTGCAATCCGTTCATGAAAAATTCCGACAGGCGGTTGTTCAACACGCCCTTGCCGTCAATCGTTGCTTTTTTTTCAGCGTTGAACGCGGTGGCATCATCTTTGAAATACTGGACAAGCGTTCCGGGCTCGGGGCCCTCGTACAAAATCTTTGCCTTGCCTTCATAGACCAGTTTACGACGTGCCATTCTATCCCTCGCTCGGGCCTGTCTCTTTGGGGTCAAAGAGGGCAGAACAGGCCTCTAACTCGCCTCATAAGCCAAGCCCCCCTTGCGGGCAAGCGCTCTGGTGGGCATATCTAGGACGAACAGCTTAGGGAGCCCAATATGTCCGGTTTTGATGATCGCGAAAACGCATTCGAAAACAAATTCGCCCATGACGCAGAAATGCAATTCAAGGCAGACGCACGCCGCAATAAACTTGTCGGTCTGTGGGCCGCTGAATTGCTCGGCAAATCTGGCGATGACGCCGCTGCCTACGCAAAAGAGGTCATAAAGTCGGATTTTGAAGAAGCAGGTGACGAAGACGTCTATCGCAAATTGTCCGGCGATCTGGGCGATAAAGCGGATGAAGCCACAATTCGCGCCAAAATGACAGAATATATGGCCATCGCCAAAGCCCAGCTGATGGACGAAGCCTAACCCCTACCGCGCGGCATTTGACGAAAATGCCGCACAGTTTGATTGATCTCGTTAAAGGCCAAGGCGCATATTTGCCTTGGCCTTTACCTTTACACAACATCTGGCGCGCTAAGTGGGGGGTGGTGGTTACGTTGTGTGGGACGGACTTATGAAAACGCAAATTGGGGTCGCTCCTTTGGCGGAGTGGCGCACATTTTTTCGCAAAGGGCGTTTGCTCCAACTGGTGCCGCTTGTGGCGCTCGGTGTTTTTGGCACGCTCTTTATCCGTCATATCGCAGCTTTGGATGGCGTTGCAGTTGTTGCTGCGTTGACCGCACTTGCCCCGTGGCAATGGATGTGCGCTCTCGTTTTCACCGCGCTGAGCTTTCGGACCATTGGCGAATATGACGTTCTGATGCACCGTGTCTTGAACACCGGCCAACCTGTGCATGCGGCGCGCGCGGCGGGCGTCAAGGCGATTGCACTGTCACAAACACTTGGCTTCGGCGCGATCACCAGCGCGCTTGTCCGCTGGCGCTGCCTGCCGGACCTACCCCCGGCACACATCCTGAAACTTTCCGCCGCCGTAAGCCTGTCTTTCCTCGCCGCGCTGGCGGCAATTACGGCGCTGGTTGTCCCGCTGTCTGGGCTGATGCCCCGCTCTGGAGGACATGTCGCAATTGGTATTGCGGCCATAGCGGCCCTCGCCCTTCTGGCGCGCCTCGCGCAGCGATCGGGTTGGATTCCGATTGGCCTAGGGCGCAGAACGATCATCGCCCTGATTGTGGCCACTGCTGCCGACACCCTGTTTGCCGCCCTTGCTTTGTGGGTCTTGTGGCCTGAACCTGTGTCCTTTCACGTTCTGTTCGCCGCATATCTCATCGCGCTTGGGGCCGGTTTGGTCTCAAACGCCCCTGGCGGCGTCGGCGCGTTCGATTTGTCGCTGCTCGCACTTCTTGGCGCCACACAAAACGCCGATGCCATGGCGGCCATTCTTGCCTTTCGCATCATTTATTATGCACTGCCCGCGGGTATCGCTATTCTGGGCTTGCTCCACAGCCGCGTGCCACTTCCGGTGGATCAACCACACCACCCCGAAGCCACCCTGTTGCGCCAGCATGCCACCCGTTTTGTCCACGTAAAGGGGACGCTACTGACGTTGCCATGTTGGGGCGGCGATGCGGTTTTGGGGGATTTGCCACGCGGCATGCAGGTTGCGGACCTACGCCGCAGCACGGACCCCAAGACGCTATATAAATGCAGCGCAAGACAGGCCAGCCAAGCGCGCGCCGCCGGATGGTCTGTCATGCGCTGCGCCCAAGATGCATGGATTTCCCCAAAGACATGGTCATCCACTGGCCCTGCCCGGCGTCAATTGCGCCGCGCCCTTTGCGCGTTTGAACGCAGCGGGTTTTCCGTGCGCGAAGTCTCTACCTCCGACGGCCTCTGCGCGGTGGCTCAGGATTGGGCCAAATCACACGGCGGCGAACGCGGCCATTCAATGGGCCGCTATTGCCCAGATTATGTGCGCCATCAACGCGTCTTCGCGGCGTTTGACGGCGACACACCCGTTGCTTTTGTCAGCTTCCATATTGGCCCCGTCTGGACCCTCGATCTGATGCGCCACGTCTCAGATATTCCCAAAGGCACCATGCATGCCCTTGTCTGTGCCGGGATCAAAGCTGCGCAAAATTCAGATATTTGCTATCTGTCGTTGGCCAGTGTCGCGGCACCTGACCCACATGCGCCCTTCGCACGCACCATGACGGAATACGCGGCAGGCCTGCGGCGTTTCAAATCCGCATTCGCCCCAATCTGGGAACCACGCTATATCTGCTCCAGTGGCCGTCTCGGTCTTCTGCTTGCCATGACAACGCTTGCAATTCGCATCAGATGGCCTGCCCCACTGGCCAATCCCAATCCTGCTCAGCGACATCATGAGGATTTTTCATTTGCGCACCGCCCCCGCCCGTGCGAACCGCTGACCTCCCCCATCGGAGAAACGCCCCATGACCAACGCCCTTTCAGAACTGCTCGCCACGCGTGACTGGCTTTTGGCCGACGGTGCGACGGGAACAACTTTGTTCAACATGGGTCTGCAATCCGGCGATGCCCCCGAATTCTGGAACTTCGAACATCGCGATCGTATCACGGCCCTATATCAGGGCGCTGTTGATGCGGGGTCCGACCTGTTTTTGACGAATACGTTTGGCGGAAACGCATCGCGGCTGAAATTGCACGGCGGCGAAGGCCAGGTCCATGAAATCAACAAAGCGGCTGCAGAAATCGCCCGCGAAGTTGTCGACAAATCCGGTCGCAAAGTGGTTGTTGCGGGGTCCGTCGGGCCGACAGGCGACATCATGGTGCCAATGGGGTCACTGACCCACGAAAGCGCGGTCGAAATGTTCCATGAACAGGCCGAAGGGCTAAAAGCGGGCGGTGCGGACGTATTGTGGTGCGAAACCATTTCCGCCGCCGAAGAATTCAAAGCCGCCGCCGAAGCCTTTGCATTGGCCGGCATGCCATGGTGCGGCACGATGAGTTTTGACACAGCCGGGCGTACCATGATGGGTTTGACCAGCGCTGAAATGGTGAAAATGGTCAACAAATTGCCAAACCCGCCGCTGGCCTTCGGGGCCAACTGCGGCGTGGGCGCGTCCGATCTGTTGCGCACGGTTCTCGGGTTCGGCGCGGCTGGCCCAGATCAGCCCATGATCGCCAAGGGCAACGCTGGCATCCCGAAATACGTCGACGGCCACATCCACTATGATGGCACGCCAGACCTAATGGCAGATTACGCCTGTCTGGCCCGCGACAGTGGTGCCACGATCATTGGCGGTTGCTGTGGCACAACGCCTGACCACCTGCGCGCCATGCGCGAAGCCCTTGAAACCCGACCCAAAGGGGATGCGCCGACGCTTGAAAACATTGCCGCCGCCCTTGGCGGATTTTCCTCAGAATCTGATGGAACGGACGGCACAGGCCCGACACGCGCGCCCCGTCGCGGACGCAGACGCGTTTAAAACAGGCACAGCTGGTCCCCCTTGCGCGGCGGTACTTTGAACAGATCACGGCGCAACGGCACGCGCAGCCCGTCCAACCCCAATCGTGTGCGTGCAATTGTCAGGCGTTGTTTCATTTGCTGTGCCCAGATGCCCTGACCCGTCATGCGGGTGCCGAACTTTGCCTCATACAACGCGCCGCCATGCAGCTCACGAATCCGGCCTAAAATGCGCTTGGCGCGGTCCGGAAAATGGATATTGACCCATTCTTCAAACAGCGGGGCCACCTCAGACGGAAGGCGCAGCATGATCGATGTTGCGGCTGTCGCACCCGCATCCGCCGCCGACGTCAAAATCGCCTCAAGCTCATGATCGGTCAGGGCTGGGATCAGCGGTGATGCGGACACCGTCACCGGAATGCCCGCCTGTGCCAGCCGTTCAATAACCTGAAGGCGGCGTTTTGGGGATGGGACCCGCGGTTCCATCAAACGCGATATTTTCGGGTCCAGCGTCGTGACAGATACACCGACCCGCACAAGGTTATCTGCCGCCAGATCGCGCAAGATATCGATGTCTCGTTCAATCAACGATCCTTTGGTCACGATGCTGACAGGGTGGTGGAAATCGCGCAAAACTTCTAAAATCTCGCGCATAATTCCGTAGGTTTTTTCTATGGGCTGATAGGGATCCGTATAGGTCCCGATCGCCAGCACATCCGCGCGATACCCTTTTTTGCGCAACTCGGCCTCAAGCACCTTGGGTGCTGTGGGCCGCGCGATCAGGCGGCTTTCAAAATCCTGCCCTGGCGACATTCCCAGCCACGCATGGCCAGGACGCGCAAAACAATAAATGCAGCCATGTTCACACCCGCGATACGGATTGACCGATCTATCAAACGGAACATCGGGCGATGTGTTGCGCGAAATCACGGATCGCGGGACTTCTTCGGCCACCTGTGTGCGCAACACGCCCACATCAGGCGCATCCCATCCATCATCCACAGCGACCCGCGCATAGGGTTCAAACCGACCAACGGCGTTGGATACCGCTGCGCGCCCTTTCGCCGTTATGTTTCGTGAATCACCTAGTTCTGTCATGTGAACAATGCAGAACACTTGAAGCCCCTTCACGATAATCCCGCAAAGTATTCATTTGCATGCGGGTCGCAGGACAGGCACTCAATGTCGCATATGTTCCAGACCGGAAATCACTTTTGCGACCAAATCAGGTAAACAAGATCAAAGGGTTCCCCCATGTCAGACCAAGAAGACGACATCATCCTGAGCGAGCTGAACGACGACGACCTTGTCGCCCAGATGTTTGACGACCTGTATGACGGGTTAAAAGAAGAAATCGAAGAATCCGTAAATATCCTGCTGGAACGCGGTTGGGCCCCTTACGATATTTTGACCAAAGCCTTGGTTGGCGGCATGACAATCGTTGGTCACGACTTCCGCGATGGTATCTTGTTCGTGCCAGAGGTCTTGCTGGCCGCCAACGCAATGAAGGGCGGGATGTTCATCCTAAAACCATTGCTTGCGGAAACAGGCGCACCGCGCGTTGGTAAAATGGTCATTGGCACCGTTAAGGGTGACATCCACGACATCGGCAAAAACCTTGTGTCGATGATGATGGAAGGCGCCGGATTTGAAGTTGTCGATCTTGGCATCAACAACGCGGTTGAATCCTACCTTGAGGCCATCGCGTCCGAAGAACCCGACATCCTTGGCATGTCCGCCCTGCTGACCACAACGATGCCCTACATGAAGGTCGTGATCGACACGATGGTCGAACAAGGCATCCGCGACGATTATGTGGTTCTTGTTGGTGGCGCGCCCCTGAACGAAGAATTCGGCAAAGCCATTGGCGCCGATGCATATTGCCGTGACGCGGCCGTGGCCGTTGAAACCGCCAAGACGTTTATGGCGCGCAAACACAATCAAGGCGCGACCGCCTAAAACCGCTGATACTTTGACAAAGCGCGCGCGGTGGTCCCCACTGTGCGCGTTTTGCTTTGAAAGGACCGTTGTATGCTAACCCTATACGCCGCCAAAAACACAGTCGCCGTCGCACCCCACATCGCGCTTGAGGAAACGGGCCTGTCCTATCAGATCTCGTGGGTTAGTTTTGCGGACAACGATCAACGCAAACCGGAATATCTGGCGCTGAACCCCAAAGGGCGCGTACCCGCATTGGTCACGGCGGACGGCATCATCACCGAGGCCCCTGCCATTCTGGATTACATCGCTGAGATTTCCGGTGACTTGATGCCAACAGACGCATACGCGCGCGCAAAGGTCCGTGAACTTGTCAGCTACCTTGCCTCAACCATGCACCCAAACCACGCCCATGGGTTGCGCGGGGAACGCTGGTCCGATGATCCCGCCGCACATGCCTCAATGAAGGCCAAAGTGCCTGAAACCATGGCCGCCAGCAGCGCCTATGTCGAATCTTGCCTGCCAGACAACGGCTGGTTGGTCGGCACCTATTCGATCGCCGACATCCACCTCTACAACGTCTGTCGCTGGCTCAAGGGTGACGGTGTGGACATCACCGATTACCCCAAACTGGCTGCGCATTTTGATGCAATGCACGCGCGGCCCGCTGTCGTCCGTGTTGAAGGCGCACATGGATGATGTAACCCTCACCACCGACGGCCTCGCGCCAAAGGGGGATGGTCGTATCCTTCTATTGGCTTGCGGTGCGCTTGCCCGCGAAATCCTTGACCTGATCAAAATCAATCACTGGTCACATATGGATCTGCACTGTCTTCCCGCAATCCTGCACGTTCATCCTGACAAGATTCCCGATGCCGTTGAACAGGCTGTCCTGAAACATCGCGCCACCTACGACGAAATCTTCGTGGTTTATGCGGATTGCGGCACCGGCGGATTGTTGGCCAATAAATGCGAAACCCTTGGCGTTCAGATGGTCGAAGGCCCGCATTGTTATTCGTTCTTTGAGGGCAATGCGGAATTCGCCAAAAAGGACGAGGTCTTTTCCTTCTTCCTTACCGATTTTCTTGTGCGCCAATTCGATGCTTTTGTGGTCAAACCCCTCGGGCTTGATCGCCACCCCGAACTGCGCGACATGTATTTCGGCAATTACAAATCACTGGTCTACCAAGCCCAGACCGACGATCCCGAGCTTACGAAGCTGGCCCGACAACACGCTGATCGTCTCGGCCTTGCGTTTGAACGCCGCCTCACGGGCTACGGCGATCTGGCACCCACCCTTGGAACCTTGAAATAGGTGGGTCGGAGGGCGGGCGCATTTGCGACAGCAAACAGTGCGCCCCGGCCCTATGCCGTCACTGTCTGAATACGCTCAATCATCGCGCGCAGCCCGTTTGATCTTTGCGCTGATAAATGGTCGTTCAGTCCAAGGCGTTCAAACGCTGCACGTGCATCCACCGCGCCAACTTCATCCACGGGCAATCCGTTATAAAGTGCGCGCAAAATCGCAATCAACCCGCTGACAATCATCGCATCGCTCGCGCCTTTGAAGGTGAAAACGCCATCCTCGACGCTTGGCACCAGCCAAACTTGCGACGCGCAGCCATCCACTTTCATCGCGGGCACTTTGAACGCGTCGTCCAGCGGTTCCATCTCGCGGCCCATATCGATCACATGAGCATAGCGATCTTCCCAGTCGTCCAGAAATTCGAAGGTTTCGGCGATGTCTTCAAAGGCTTGCGCGGCCATGGGGTTCTCCTTGTCTGCTCAGCTCATCTAGGGCCGCGCCACCCTTTCGTCCAGTGCCTGCTTTTCATGGCCCCGACTTTGGGCTAGCAAGATGCAAGACATTCGACACAAGGGGACATCATGCTGCGCACCACACTTCTTAGCACCGCGGTGCTTCTGACCCTTTCCGGCTGCGCGCGCATCTCTGAAAGCCGCCTGAACCCGTTCAACTGGTTCGGCAACAGCACCGAAGTTGCGCAAAGCGACCCCGCCGAACGCCGCCCGCTTGTGCCTGCAAGCAGAACAACCCAAATTGTCGACACCCGCCCGATGGTTCAGAGCATTACCGCCCTGTCCGTTGATCGCACCCCGAGCGGTGCAATCGTGCGCGCCACTGGCACTGCCCCGACGCAGGGTTATTTCAATGCCGAACTTGTCGAAACCGGCACTTCCAACGGTGTCTTGGTGTTGGAATTTCGCGCACAGGCACCGACCGGATTTCAGGCCCAAGGCACACCGCGGTCGCGTGAAATCAATGCGGGTTACGTGATCGACGCTGCAACGCTTGCCGATATCCGCACCGTGCGCGTTCAAGCCGCAACAAATGCACGAACATCGGGCCGCTAATCGCCCTCAGATGTCGAAGGTGATGACCTTTTCACCTTTCACAGCCAAACCAATCTGACCGTCACACAGGCGCAACGCATCAGCGCCAAACACCTCTTTGCGCCAACCGCGTAAGGCCGCAACATCGCGCAGCCCCCCCGCCATGGCATCAAGATCAGCACTGGTGGCGATCAGCTTTTGTGCCACACCGCTTTGGTCGGCCTTGGCTTTGACCAATACGCGCAACATATCCGCCAACGCAGGATTCACTTGCAACTTTTCGCGGCGGGTATCGATCTTGGGTGCGTCTTCCGGTTTTACGGCAAGCCCCACTTTGACCGCGTTCAAAATCCCGTCGGCAATATCACCGCGCCGCGCTTCGCGCAGCAACAGGCGGGATCGGCCAAGGTCTTTTTCGGATGCGGGCTTGGTCGATGCCAACTCAACCAACGCATCGTCCTTGAACACGCGATTGCGGGGGATATTGCGGGCTTGGGCATGAGTTTCACGAAACCGCGCCAATTCTCGCACGATTGACATAAATTTTGACGAATTGGTCCGCGTTTTCACTCGTTTCCACGCGTTGTCCGGATCAGCCTGATAGGTAGCGGGATCATTTAGAATCCCCATTTCCTCGGCCACCCATTTTTTGCGGCCTGACTTGCCCAATTCTTCAGACAGATATTCATAAATCACGCGCAGGTGGGTCACGTCGGCTAGCGCATAGGTTTTTTGTGCATCCGTCAAAGGGCGGCGCGACCAATCCGTAAACCGCGACGATTTATCAACAGTGTCTTTGGCAATCTTGCGCACAAGGGTTTCGTATCCGGCCTGTTCACCAAAGCCGCAAACCATCGCTGCCACTTGGGTATCAAACAAGGGCGATGGAATAATCCCTTGATCCACAAAGAAAATTTCAAGATCTTGGCGCGCAGCGTGGAACACTTTGACCACGCCCGCGTCTTCGAACAGATCATAAAGCGGCGCAAGATCAAGACCATCAGCCAATGGATCAACCAGAACCGCATCATCGTTTCCGTCGCCCATATAGGCCAGCTGGATCAAACACAGTTTTGAATAATACGTCCGTTCTCGCAGGAATTCTGTATCAACCGTAACGTAGGGATATTTTGCAGCCTCTTGGCAAAATGCGGACAGATCTGCGGTGGTCGTGATGGTCTTCATACGGGCCATTTCTATGTCATCTTACGGGAAATCCCGATTGCGGTTCACCGTATGCGATGGTCGTGGCGAATTAAACCCCGTGTTCACGCCAAGATCACAGGTGTCCTGTCGCCAGCCGCGTAGCGCCGCAAAACTGCCGAATAAAGCGCATGTTCCAAAGGCAGCAAACGCGCGGCCAATTTGTCTGCCGTGTCGCCGTCCTGAACAGCCATTCGCGCCTGTCCCAAGATCGGCCCATCATCAAGACGCGCAGTCACTTCGTGCACCGTGCAGCCGTGTTCAACGTCACCCGCATCCAGCGCCCGTTGGTGTGTGTGCAGACCTTTGTACATTGGTAAAAGCGATGGATGAATGTTCAACATCCGCCCTTCATAACGCGCGGTGAACCCTTCTGTCAGGATGCGCATAAACCCCGCAAGACAAATGATATCAGGCTGGGCCGCATCAAGCGTTACATGAAGACGATCTTCGAACGCACTTCGATCATTCGGGAATTCACGATGATCAACCACCGCCGTATCGATACCAAGATCGCGTGCCTTCGCCAGCCCGCCCGCATCAGGATCGTTTGACAGCACCAGCACGGGGCGCGCCGGATGGTCGCCCGTCATGCTTTGTGCCAAGGCCACCATGTTGCTACCGCCCCCCGAAATCAGGATGGCGACCCGTTTCACAGCAGCGATCCGGTATAGCGCACGCCCTCGCCCGCAGTGATTTCACCGATGACCGCAACATCATGGCCAGCAGCCTCAATCAGATCACCCGCGGCCTGCGCCTGATCGCGCGCCACAACAGCAACCATGCCAATCCCGCAATTGAACGTTTTCAACATTTCGCTTTCGGCAAGATTTGCCTGATCGGCCAGCCATTTGAACACGGCCGGTGGTGTCCACGCATTCAGTTCAACAGTCGCGCCTAGCCCTTCGGGCAACACGCGCGGAAGGTTTTCGGTCAAACCGCCGCCGGTGATATGGGCCAAGGCGTGTACCATATCCGGCTTTTTCAGCGCCGCGACGCATCCTTTGACGTACAATGTTGTCGGCGCCAAAAGGGCCTCCCCCAAGGTGCCGTCAGAAAACGGTGATGCATCATCCCAGCCCAAACCCGAATTCTCGACAATTTTGCGCACCAGCGAATAGCCGTTGGAATGCACACCATTGGACGTAATCCCGATCAGAACGTCGCCCTCAACCACATTTTTGGGAAGGTCTTCACCGCGTTCCATCGCACCAACGCTAAAGCCCGCGAGATCAAAGTCGCCCTCAGGATACATCCCCGGCATTTCTGCCGTTTCGCCACCAATCAGTGCACAGCCAGACAATTCACAGCCCTTGGCGATACCGTTGATGATGCGCGTGGCCTGATCCAGTTCCAACTTTCCGGTCGCAAAGTAATCGAGGAAAAACAAAGGCTCCGCACCCTGACACACCAGATCGTTGACGCACATCGCAACCAGATCAATGCCGACACCATCTACAAGGCCCGTGTCAATCGCGATCCGCAATTTGGTGCCAACGCCATCCGTGGCAGCAACGAGGATCGGATCAGAATACCCTGCCCCCTTGAGATCAAACATCGCGCCAAAACCGCCAAGGCCCGCCATCACACCGGGGCGCGCCGTGCGCTTGGCCGCTGGTTTAATCCGATCAATCAACGCATTGCCCGCATCAATATCAACGCCCGCATCCGCGTATGTCAGCCCGTTTTTGCCTGTCTGTGTCATGCTAGAATATCCCCGCTTTGTCCCCAGCAGCCGATAGAGCATGCGCAGGCTTTGGGCAACAGTGGGTTGACCCCTGACAGGCATAGGGGCAGCGTGACATGATCCAACGGAAACGGAGCTGATGGACCTTTTTGCACAAATCATGAACACCATGTTCGGGCTGACCTCCGCACTGTCACCGTTGTACCTGCTGGCCTGTGTTGCGATCGCGTGGGCGATCTACACGCGGCGCAAAGTCTCTGAACCCTTTGTTGAATGGTTGCTGCCGCGCCGAATTTGGCGCCACAAATCTACGCGGCTTGATTTGATACTGTACGGGCTGACGGTTGTGCTGTCCGCATTGGGCATCATCGGGCGATTTACGGTTACACCAGCTGTGGCAGCGATCGTGGCGGCCAATATGCCATGGCCCCCGCTGGCAGGTGCCAGTGTGTCTGCGATCATGCTGGCCTTTCTTCTTTGGATTATTGGGGATTTCGCAACCTATTGGGTGCACCGCATGCACCACACAACCCGCGCCCTTTGGCCGTTGCACGCCGTACATCACAGCGCAGAAGTCATGACCCCGATCACAACCTACCGCCAACACCCCCTTGCCATCCTGATCAATGCCAGCCTGCAAACGGTGATCACAGGCACGGTGCTGGGGTTGCTGGTTGGCGCCCTAAGCCCCGATGCCAGTTTGGTAGAAATCGCCGGCGTGAACGCCTTTAACGTAATCGCGATTATGGCACTTACGAACTTTCACCACTCCCATATCTGGATCAGGTATTGGGGCCCGCTTGAACGGATATTCATCTCGCCTGCGATGCACCAAATTCACCACAGCACAAATCCTGCACACTTTAACCGCAACTACGGTGGCTTTCTGGCCCTGTGGGATTGGATGTTCGGAACCCTTTATCTGCCAGAAAAGACCGAACAGATCGAATTGGGCCTAACATCAAAAGACGACGCGCCGTTGATGACGCATCGCCTTTCGCGTGTCCTTATTTCACCTTTGCGCCGGATGTTCCCCTAGCGCCAGATGTGAAACCTAGAAGCGCATAATGACGTCGTCATCGTCGTCATTATCTGTCTGTGTCTTGTTTTGTGTGGCAGCGCCAGCACCGCCGCCAAGCAACACAACAGCACCAACAAGAAGCAGCAAAATCACTGCACCATTAACATCACTGCCGCCTGATGGTTCGATCACCTCTGCCCTGCTTCCGGCAAAAAGGGCCGTGCTTGTTGCAAAATATGCCGTGGAAATTGTCAATAATAGTCGCATCGTTCTTCCCTTCGATTAGACGAATTCGAAAACGTTAACACATTTTTTTTATTTGCCTAGAAAGGATAGCCGCCTTGCCCGCTTGACCCCGAAGCCACGGCTGAATAGCAAGCGGTGAGTGGGCCTGTAGCTCAACTGGTTAGAGCAGAGCGCTCATAACGCTTTGGTTGCGGGTTCAAGTCCTGCCGGGCCTACCACTTTGAATTCACGAAGGTGAATTCAAAGACGAACACAAGGCGCATTTAGCAAGGCCAAGTGTGCGGCACCGTATTAGCGAAGCACCCGTTAACAGTTCAAACCGTCCAACATCACCGCCCTAGCACCACTTCGGCTTTCAACCCGCCCAGATCGGCGCTGTCACCAAGACGCAAGACCCCGCCATGCGCGCGCGCGATGTCTTCAACAATCGCAAGGCCAAGCCCAACCCCTGTCCCGCGATCTTGATTTCGTGCCGGATCAAGCCGCGTGAACGGGCGCACCGCATCCTCGCGTTGATCGGCGGGAATTCCGGGGCCGTCGTCTTCTACGCAAAACACCACAGCCTTTGGCGTGACGAACACACTGAACCGGGCCTCAGCCCCATAACGAAGCGCATTCCCGATCAGGTTTTCAACGGCGCGCCGCATCGCCATGGGCCGCATCGCGATACGCACGTCTTCGTCCG
This sequence comes from Octadecabacter dasysiphoniae, assembly GCF_021532615.1. Taxonomy (GTDB): domain Bacteria; phylum Pseudomonadota; class Alphaproteobacteria; order Rhodobacterales; family Rhodobacteraceae; genus Octadecabacter; species Octadecabacter dasysiphoniae. The sequence goes on along the minus strand of NZ_JAKGAQ010000005.1, from coordinate 54,147 downwards.
CGCCGCGATCCAACGTTCCGGCATGCACCGCTTGGCCCATCCGCGCGGCATCTGCCAAAATCTGTTCTGCCAATGCAATCGGGTCGCTTGGCTCAGCTTCGCCCTCCGCGTCCCCACGCGCAAAATCAAGAAACGCATCCAGCAACCCCTGCATGTCGTCCACATCGCGCACCAAAGGTTCCACATCATCGCCGTCCAACATGCCCAACCCCAATCGCAACCGCGTCAACGGTGTGCGCAGGTCATGGCTGACGCCGGACAACATCATCGTGCGGGTCTGGGTCTGGCGTTCAATCCGGTTGCGCATATCAAGAAACGCCGTGCCCGCCGCGCGGACTTCGTTGGCGCCGGACGGGTAATACGTCACGACCCGCCCGCGGCCGTATTCTGTCGCCGCTTTGGCCAACCGCGTGATTGGGCGCAACTGGTTGCGCAGGTAAATATAAGAAATGCACGTCATGAAAACGCCCAGCACTACCATCCAGACCAACAATTGATGCGGGTTAGACGCAGACACACGCCCGCGGCTAAAACTGACCATCATCGGCCCGTGATCCGTCTCAAACCACAGCTCCGCGCGGCGATTGTTGGGCAGCACAACGGGCCCCAATTGCGCAAGATTAGCACGTAACATCCGATCAACCGTGCCACCCGTCAAATCCAGCCAGCGCTTTGAACTTTCATTGGGCACGTCCGCGGCGGGCAGCACTGTGGCAAGCTCCAGGGGTTCGGCCACCTGCGCAACAACCGCCAAGGCCGCTGTCAAATCAGGTGCATCGTTGACCTCATCAATCAAAAACTGCAATTCCAGCGCGATAGAACGGGTCATCTGCTCTGTGACGCCTTCGAAGTGGCGCTGGATAAAGACAATCGAAACCGCCAATTGCACGGTGATCACCGGCAAGATCAGGATCAGCGCCGCACGCCCATACAAACTGCGCGGCATATAATCTTTGAGCCATTTGAACGACATGAGGTAAGCCATAGGCCAACGCTAATGCGAATCCGGCGACAAGGGAATGTGCGATGAACCAGAGCCCACCAAAAGCAGGCGTAGCCGTGCAACTGGAACCCGATCTGGCCTGCCTTCTGGCGCCGAATCCGTCCCCCATGACGTATTGGGGCACCAACACCTACCTATTGGGTCATGACAGCATCGCCGTAATCGATCCGGGCCCATTGAACGACGCGCACATGACAGCACTGATCGGCGCAATCGGCGGGCGGCGTGTGTCCCACATTCTTGTCACACACAGCCACCTCGATCATTCGCCGTTGGCACGCCCCCTATCAGACGCCACTGGCGCGCCGATTTTCGCCTTCGGTAACAGTGACGCGGGGCGTTCGGACGTGATGACGCAGCTTGCGCAAACAGGTTTGATGGGCGGCGGCGAAGGTGTGGACACAACGTTCAGACCAGATGAAACGCTGCGCGATGGCGACGACATAAGGGGCGACGGCTGGGCCGTGTGCGCCCATCACACCCCGGGCCATTTTGGCAACCATATGTGTTTCACACATCGTGACGTCGGATTTAGCGGTGATCTGGTGATGGGCTGGGCCACATCCCTCGTCTCTCCGCCTGACGGCGATTTGACCGACTTCATGTCATCGTGCGCGACCCTTGCCGACACCGGCATAACCCGCGCCTACGCAGGCCACGGCGCGCCCATACCAGATGCCCAATCGCGCATTGCCGATCTGATTTCACACAGAAAATCCCGCGAAACCCAGATACTTGCCGCCCTAGCGCACGGCCCCGCGACACCCGCCACCCTAACAGCCCAGATCTACACCGACACAGCCCCCGCCCTTATAAATATGGCGCAACGCAACGTCCTTGCCCACCTTGTGGACCTTTCACAACGCGCCATCGTGGCCCCGATGGGCCCATTGTCAGCCGTCGCGAAATACGCTCTCACAAAGTGCTGAAAAAACCTGCAATACCCCCTAGACGCCCCGAAATCCTGTGGCTATACGGACCTTGGTTTTCCGGCGTAGCTCAGCGGTAGAGCAGTTGACTGTTAATCAATTTGTCGTAGGTTCGATCCCTACCGCCGGAGCCAATTCACCCCAAAAAATTTATACTTTTTAGGGGCTTGAGGAATTTGCAAATGTTTTACCCCCTAAAAAACCCCTATAGTGCCCTCTTATTGACCTAGCGCGTTCGCCGGACTCACATCGCTAAAGAATTAGCCAAATGAGTCTCACCACCCGTCGTAATAAAGTACCGTTTAGAATCCGACTGGTGGGCCAAACGCTCTGAACATAACTGTTGGATTGCACGCGTCACAGCGGGGGCAAGTAATTTTGCAGAACGTCCTAACTCTAATCTGCTCATGCCCGAAGTCCCCGCATGGGCAAGAAGCAAGAGAAGCTCAGTTTTAGGATCGACAGCATGGCCGACAAAAGTTTCACCATCGATCGTCTCAATAAAAGGGATGGAGGTTCTCGTTAAGGCTGACATTGCCTGTGAAACAACCGTCTCATCAGCAGAGTGGTAAATCCTCAAGAGTTCAGCAAGCACCCAACTAGCCGCCGCGACACTCATGGCCACATCAATTTCCGAGGGATCAATTTCCTTAACATGAACAGCATTACGTTTACTTCGAATGTTATAGACCATGCCGTATAGCGCCCTCGGAATAAGCATGCGAGCCGACTCTGAGAGCGATGTTGCATTCTCCAAAGACTTGCTTGTCGTCGCGACCGACTTTATCTCAGTCGGCACTTTGCCAGTTCGAAGATATTCAAGTGACCTCAAGGTATGCTCAACAAATCGCCCAGCCTTGACGAGCGCCGTCTCGTAATCACCAGCTCGGTGCTTCGCAACGAGTTCTTGATAAGAAGTAAGCATATCATCAACGACGATCGCATCAATTCCGACCGACAAGTTGGCTCTCACGCTTTCTATTAATTTTGACATGGGTTCACTTCGAGTAGGTCCAGAGGAGCTTGCCATTTACGTCTCGCTTTTTACGTTCGAGCAGGCCATCGCGTACCACGCGAAGCAATAAGCCGGACAACGAAGACTGCTTCGCAATAATTGCTTTTTCATGAAATCTGCTCTCAACGTCACCAATTGTCTTTGCTTCGTCAAAGTATCCCTCTGCGATCCATTCTTCGAGCTTACCGCGAAGATCACCCACTGAACCTTTTACCTTTTTTGCAACTTGCTCCTTCGCATTGGGCTTAGAGGCGTCATTCTGAGCAACAGGCTTTTTCTTTGGTTGGGTCGACCCCTTTGAACGGTTTTTGGTGGCGACTTTACCGCCATTTACAACTTGGGCAACTGAGTCAAGATTTGCTGACTGCACTTGGTAATGCCCTTCGGGTGCCGAAACTAGATGCCCATCTTTGAGCTTTTTAAGTACCGGCCGTAAGGTGCCACCGTGAATTCCTAACTCTCGCTCTAGATCAGCGGGCTTTGTCGAGACTGCCTTCGGGTCGTCAATCACAAACTTCCAGCCAAGCAGAGCTACAAGATAGACAAGTATTTTTTGTTCATTTCCAAGCTCACCACCAAGAGGAGTAAACACTACGACCTGAGCGGTTGGGTCATACCTTACGAAGTCAGTTACAATCCCCTCAATGGCCTCTTCCGTTAGCTTGCTCGCATCTGCGACTAAATCTTTTAGTGACATAGTGTTACGTCCTCCAGTCCATTGCGGCTTCAATATCTATTTGCCGAACTTTTCATTCACTACCTTCGCGCCTGTACTTGTGACGTAGAAACTTCCTGATGAATCAATCTCCTCGATCCATCGGGCAGCGGCAGTCGTAGAGATATCTCGTGTTATATTTTTAGGTAGTGGCTCGTGGGCACTCCTGAATCCCGCGACCAAATCGTCTTTGGTGAACGCATCCACCCCTTTTTGGGTGCGAAGATAGTATCCAATCGAAACAATGCGCTCTTTGCTTGTGGAAGCATTTGCATCGTCAAGAAACTCTCCCATCGATTGACGGGACTCCAACCTAGTGACGTCCGCATTCGGCCCTCCAGCTGACTGGGTGGCGGGGGCCAACTGTGGAGCAGCCTCGCCCCAAACAATTGAAAGGATTGCCAACGCCGCCTTACGATCGACCTGCTTAACTAGGTCGATGCCATCCCCAGTTAGACTTAATGTAAAATCTTCATTCTCTTCGTTTTCCATGACGCTTCTCCGCTTTGCCGTGACTAGATATCAGCGCGGCGAATGATGTCAAGACCCATACACCAAAGATGCGTGCTATAGGTGCATAAAAAGTGAGTTTTTCTGATTTTTTGTGGTAATTACAGGTAACAAAGGGTAATAGGAATTCTGCGAAATAGTATGTGTACTGGATATGTAAAAACTCTTACTTCACGATCTTTTGTAAGTCATTGTTTTAATATATTATTTTTGCTTTACTTATCTCGATGTATATAATTATACGCCACCCATACTGTTTTGATAAAAATACCAACACCCTTGCTCCTCAAGGTTCAGGTTGTCGCTGCATCGCGTCCTTTGGGATGCCAACTCGAATTAGAATTTGTTCGGCGGTTAGAAGCGGCCCCTGCCCCTCTTTTTCCCACGGCGCGAAGAAGCGACCAGTTGGGATTGGAATGGGGGTGATATTCTTCATGTTGGCGCACTCCATTTGACACCTGCTTCAAGCTGCGACTGCGTGAACAGCGGGCCTTCCAAATGCAGGTCGTCGGGGTGATACAGAATAGCCTTCTCGCTGGCGCTGACAAAGCTGATTTGCACTTCGTCCACTGCAACGGAGGCCATCGTGGTATCGCCCACCTTCATCTTGTTCAGGTCGGCTATGACCAGCCCCGCATGGGCAAGCCCCGCCGCTGCATTGGTAAACTTCTGGTCCCAAATGATTTGGTCAACCAGTTCCATGACTGGCACCAAGTCGGGGCGATATTGATTGCTTTCTTTGTTGCCCCAATTGAGCCAAGCCGTTTTGCTCAGGTCGATAAAGGCGTAGAGCGCGGTCTTGGTGAACAGGCGAACGTGAGGCACGTCAGCAAGGTCGGCCTCGCCTTCGTATGCGTGATGCTTCGCTTCAATAAGTGGGTTTCCGGATGCCCATTCAAAATAGCGAACACACTTCATCCAGAGTTCTTCCGGCGTCTTGGCGAATAAACCGCCACCGTCGGGGCAACCAGAAACTCCGGGCCGATACTGACCAGTAAACGGACAGCGCTCGGGCTTAGGGAATTGCTTAGGTAGGTGCCACAACTGCACGCCCTCGCTTTGTGGGTCGGCTGCTAGGGCGTCTGCGGCTGCATCGCTAAGGGCTGCAACCAACCGATGCCCCGCTGCGTCGTCAATTTTCTGTTGATTGATGCTGGCCCTAATCCGAGCTTGCACGACGTCCCGCGTTACAGGGAGCGTCCATGCTGGTGGTTTCGGAGGCTCGGAAATAGGGTCCATGTTTCTTTAAACCGTACCGCTGAGCGGGACAGGATCGTTTGGTGCCTTGACCTTGGCAGCGGCGAAACTGGCAGCTTTCAGGCGGGCCATGATGCCCGTTTCGGTTTCATCGGTGGCCACCGTGTTGTCGATAATCTGGTTGAACCCGCGACCTTCCACGTTACCGCCCAACTTGGCAGGGTCGCTGTATGCGCAGGCGCTCCCGATCCTTGGATAGGGTGAAAATCGGCCGAAACAGGAATAATAGGGGGTTTGATGGGGGGCAAAATTTCAGAGGCGTCCGCTAGCACTCCAAATTGCACGTAAATGGCTGCAATATGTGCAGCCAACCCGCCAAAAATGAGCCCAGCAGAGCACTGAACACGTACGACACCTAACTGAGCAGGTTCAAATTCTATGGGATGTTTGTTGCTTGCTAGAATGGAGTTTCGAACTCATCGACTTCTTGATCTACCAACTTGACCATGTCCTGCAGCGTATCAGCCAAACTCTGCAAAAATGTTTGATCGATTTCATGCAACTCATGTGTCACTTTGTCTACGCCATTCCTATGCACACAATCGTGGCGCATCCTTATCGCCTTTTTGATCATTTCTAGCTCTTTGCCTTCTGGCAATATGTTGATCCCTAACCCAATGCTAAAAAGGCGGTTCACTTTCATTATGTCGTGAAAAGAAACAGCACGCAGGTACTCAAGGAGCTTAGTTTTTGCGAAGTCTTGAACACCAATAGCGTTGGATAGGATAAAGTTGTTCTTCCCAATCCCTAAGCTACCAGAACTCAGCAGCTTTTCTTGCGCCTTCGCGCTGTTAGTCACTGTGAGGATCAATGTATCAGCAAGAAAAACCTCAAGAGCGGTGATACTCTGAGACAGCAACATCCGCGCTAACATCTGAGACTGTGGACCTTTCAGCGCTTCAGAGGTGAGAGTTTTCACCTCACTGATGGTTTGGGCGAACGCAGCGTAAACAGGGCGCGAAGATTGTTCGAGTTGATCCAACCATTCGTAATATTCCTGATCATAATCATCATAGTCGTTAGAAAATCCACGCATTGGCGCCGCTTCGACTTTCAATTTTGGGTAATCGTCCAGCTGGATTTCACAACTATCCCAATCCGTAATGACCCAGCCATCAAAGCTATTATTGCAGCCAAAGCATCGAATAGTTATGGGAAGGTGTTCTTGGCCGCCGTCTTCAAAAACCACAGGTAGCTCAGTGTTTCCGTCAACGTCAGCGTTACATTCTGGGCAACAAAATGAGACATCGCTTTCTTCCCACAGAGCCTCCTCCATTTCTATCATTAGTTCGCTCGCTCGGCCCATCTAGCCTCCTTTGAATTTTTTGCCTCCGAGGAAGCCGATTGCAACATTGGAAACTGGGTAAGTTCAGTCTCACAGCATTCGTTAAACAATGTTAAGGTGTATGTGCGGTCGCAGGTACTGGAGCAACCCTGCAAGCGTGGCGGCGGGTAGTGCAACCCAACCGTCCAAACGGGCCAAAATACCGACCGTGGGGGCATCATGTTAAGCTGCGGCGGGTGGGTGTTGCGGCGGTGGCTGACACACGGGCGCTTTTGATGCCTCCCACGCTTGCACTGCGTCCAAGCTGAACCGAGCGCACCCTTCGCTAAACTTCACTGGCTTGGGGAAGTCCCCTTTGGTGTGCCAGCGCCAAAGGGTCGAAGGGTTGATGCCGAAGCGGTCTGACACTTGTTGCGGGGTTAGGTAGGTCATTCGTGGAGTCCTTTGCATATTGCCTAGGACCGTTCTGCCACATGACTCAGTCAGAACTTGTACCATTTGTTTTAGATAGTTTGCTGGTATCTATTTGATTTCTATCCGCAATAGCTTCGGTAACGACCCGCTCACCTGCGACGCCTTCAAATTTCAAACTTGCTATTATGCTGGCGGCGCACACCGGATCTTCGTCAGGCTTTGGCTTTTCGTAGTGCTTTCGGTCCCGCTCTAAACTCAAGTTCGGGTAGTTGCGAACAAGGGCTAATCCGATTGTCCTTAGTCGGGCATTGCGCAGTTTGGTTTCGCCGATCCGCGCCTTGGGTAGGCCATGCGCCAGCGCATCAAACAAATCTGCTTTCAATTCAGTGGTCATATCCTGTTCGGACTCTGACCACTTCTTTAAAGCGACGTAGATTTCACGGTTTGTCGGGGCCAGTTCAAGACCCAAGTTTATATCAACGACGTAGTCATCCCACATCTGCCTAGCAAATTCCTTGGGATCATCTGGGATAGAAGGTTCCGGTTTCGTTTTTTCCTGCTCCAAACGATTTAAATACTCGCGACGATGAACATCGACTTTAGGTGACACTTTTCTCGGGTCAAATGCGGGAAGAAAAACGACCATCAGCGTGACCTTGCAATCGCGACGAAGTTGTCAGCGGCAACGGTGGCCCCTGTGGGTCCAGTAAGGTGCTTCGCCCAATCCTCCATAAGATCGCGGCGGCGTTGCAACATGTCGGATCGTGCATAGGCTTGTTCCGTGGCACTGCCGACCTTGTGGGCTAATGCGACCTCGCTCAATTCGTTGGGGTATTCTGTGCGCTCAATGCTCCAATCCTTGAAGGTGGATCGCAATCCGTGCGGAACCGCAGGCGCTTTGGTCACACCGTCTCGGAATGGTTTATCGCCGCTGCTCATCCGCTTCATCGCCGCCGAAAGGGTCATATCTGACAAGGTGCCGCCACGGTCTGCAGGGAACACCAATTCGCTCTCATGCAATCGTGGCAGGTCTTGCAGTAACCGGATGGCCACCGTGGGGAGTGGAACGCGGTGGGGCCGCTTCATCTTCATTCGTTCCGCTGCGATGGACCAGATACCAGCTTCAAAGTCCACTTCGTCCCACCGCGCACCGCGAACCTCACCGCTGCGAACTGCGGTCAGCATAAGGAACTCCAACGCACGACTGCCCATGCCATCCATCTTGCGCAGCGTGGCGAAAAACCTTGGCGCGTCGTTGATCTGCACTGCTGCGTGACTGACAGCCTTGCGCCCTTCCGGTAGAAGGAACTCCAAGTTGTTGCTGAACCTCGCGGGGTTGTCGCCCTTGCGATGGCCTTCCACGGTTGCCCAACCCAATATCTTTTCTATGTGACCGCGTAGCTTTGTCGCCGTAACTGTCTTGTCTGCCCAAATGGGGATCAGACATTTGGCGACGTGCTTAGGTTCAATGCTCTGCAAGGTCATATCGCCAATTACCGGAATGACGTAAGTATCAATCGCGCTATGCCAGCGGGCCTTTCCCTTGTCGGTGGTGATCTTGCCAAGCCCGACCTTGGCGTATTTCTTGACCGCCTTGGCGAAGGTCATGCTGCTAGACTTGGCTGCGGCTTTCTTGGCTTTGCGTTCTTCAACAGGGTCAATGCCCTTGCGTGCTTTCTTTAGGTACTTTCGCGCCTTCTCCCGCACTTCTTCCAGACCGACTGTCGGATACGACCCAAGCCCGAACTCTCGTTGCCCCTGCCCTGTGATCGTAACACGCAAACTCCAATTCTTGGTATTCGATGCGGTGATAACGATACGGAGGCCAGCGACACCGCCAACCGCAACGATACGCGGCGCACCCTTGCCCGTGAGATGTTTAAGGCTCTTGATTTGTTTGTCGTTTAGGACTTCGGCGGTCTTAGGCATGTGATGGTCTCCTTTGACCAGCTATGCCGTCCAACCTGTTCGGAAGCAAGACCCAACCCCTAGATAACCCCCTAAAGAAAGTGCAATCTAGTGCAATCAGTTACAGCTTCCTGCAAGCCCTGGAGGCATTTCAGGTTAAAAAAATAAGGGGTAAATGCAATAAACTTCAATCTGGTGCAATACGTAGCAGGCCCCTACCGCCGGAGCCAAATTTCCCTCAAGACACTGATCTGTAATGGTTACCCAATTTGGGTTATATGTTTGTCAGGGTGACCACAATTACCCGACCGATCCTCATCCCACTAGGGGCGAAAGACAGATCAAAAGCGCATACCTGATCACGGATCTTAAAACTTGAACGCGAAATCGTGTTCGGGGTCTTTCGCATTTCTCGCCGGTCCACTTCCAGATGACCGGCCAGCGTTGCGATGCGTATTTTTGCGTTTGCAACAACAAGATCACATGATCCATTCCCCACCGGCAGCCTCGCCTATACTGCCCCCCTAACATGCCGATCCTGTGACGCATCTGTATTGACGCGCGCTGGGGCTTTGTGGTCGGCGCATGTATTCTTCTCGCAATATGTAGAAATAATGGGCAGCTGGGTGTCAGTTGCCCGATTTGGGTGCAGGTCCACGACGAAACTGAGCGTTTCGCGCCCGTTTGGTTGACGTTCCTAAAGCCTGCTCAAATGAGAGCCATATGAACCATGATTTGCGCATCCTTGTTGTCGAACCTGATCCTGATCGCGTCCTCGGCATCATCACCGCTTTGACGGATGCGGGGTGGTCGGATGTGAAGGCACTGGCGCAGATTTCTGCGCTGGACCGCACAGTACAGGAATTCAAGCCCGATATTGTGCTGATTGACCTTACGAATCCGGATCGCGACACGCTTGAACATATCTCTTTCGCGACGGAAACATCCAAACGTGCGGTGGCGTTGTTCGTTGATCAAACCGACGAGTCCTTAACACAGGCAGCGCTGAACGCGGGGGTCAGCGCGTATGTCGTTGATGGCCTCAAGATGGAAAGGATCAAATCCGTTCTGGAGACAGCGATCGCGCGCTTCAAAGTCATGCGTCAGATGCAATCGGAACTGGATGCCGCAAAACAGGCCCTGGAAGATCGCAAGACGATTGACCGCGCCAAGGGGATCCTTATGCGCCAGCGGAACATGTCCGAGGACGAAGCCTATACGCTGCTGCGCAAGACGGCGATGGGACAGAACCGAAAGGTGATCGACGTGGCACATGCATTGGTCACCGCGGCGGATTTGCTGTCATGAGTGATACCGTCCTGAATTGCGGATACGTTCCGTTGGTCGATTGCGCGCCCTTGGTCATTGCCAAAGAACTGGGTTTCGCCGCCGAAGAAGGCCTTGTCCTGAACCTCGTGCGGCAACCTTCCTGGTCAGCACTGCGCGATATGCTGGCCTTGGGTCATCTGGATATGGCACAAATGCTGTCGCCCATGCCGGTGGCCATGTCGATGGGTCTTGGTGGATTGCCAGCACAGATCGACACGCTGATGGTCTTATCCGTGAACGGCACGATCTTCGGGGTGTCCAACGACGTGGCCGCCAACCTACCCGATATCCCCTTTGGCGACCCTGCCGCACTGCTGCGCGCCCTGACGACGCGGGGCACGCAGCCATTGCGTATCGGCGTGCCCTTTCATCATTCCATGCACCGCCTACTGCTGTCCTATTGGACCTCGACTGTGCCTGGTCTAAAGGTCGAGGAAATTACGGTCCCGCCCCCGCGCATGGCCGATGCCGTGGCCGACGGGTTTGTCGATGCCTTCTGGGTGGGAGAGCCCTGGGGCAGCGTCGCGGTGCAGCAAAACGTGGGCCGGATTATGATGACCGGCGCGGACGTCTGGAATTTTGCGCCTGAAAAAGTTCTGGCGGCCCGCCATGATTGGGTTGAACACAACGAAGACGCGGCACGCAGGATGATGCGCGCGGTCTATCTTGCGGCGGCTTGGCTGGACGTGCCGAAAAACCGCACGCTGGCCGTGGAAATTCTGGCGCGCAGCGAACACCTCAGCATGTCGCCAGATCTGATTGACCCGGCCTTATCGGGCCAAATCGTGCCCCGACTGAACGATGCCCCCAAACCCATCGAACGCTTCGTACAGTTCCACAAATACGCGGCATCTTTTCCGTGGCGCAGCCAAGCGGCCTGGATCGCCCATCAGTTGGGCGCGGACGCTGCGGGCCTTGAAAACGCGAAAGCCTGTTTTCGCTCTGATCTGTATCGACAAAACTTGGGCGCCGTGGGGGCCGACATGCCCGGCGCGTCAGAAAAGGTCGAAGGCGCGCTGATGTATGAAACAGCCGTTGCTTCAACCCGAGGTCATATGATTCTTGCTCCGGATGCCTTCTTTGATGGCAGAACCTTCGATTTCCATCCGCAAAAACGATGAATTCTTAAGCACTTTCTGCATCGCGGCATTTTTTCATTCGCAGGTGCAGAAAACCGGTTGATGAATCCGGCGCTTGCGGGGCACCGTGTACTTAAGGGGCAACGAAGCCCGCCAAAAAACCTGACCGATGTCGGTCATGTATCACTCAAGAGCAAAGCCGCTCGTATGGATCACGGACCTCCTCCCCCGTGTCTCCCTACGTGCGGCTTTTTTTATTTGCCCAACAGGGCTCAGAAAGGAACTTAAGATGAAAAAGACACTTGCAGTGCTTTTGACAACCTCCAGCCTTTTGGCAACGACGGCGGTGGCACAGTCCTTGGATCTCGAAAAAGAGGACCTGACACTCGGCTTCATTAAGTTGACAGACATGGCACCGCTCGCCGTTGCATACGAGCTTGGTTATTTCGAAGACGAAGGCCTGTTCGTCACGCTTGAAGCACAGGCCAATTGGAAGGTGCTGCTGGACGGCGTCATCAGCGGCGAATTGGACGGCGCGCATATGCTTGCAGGTCAACCGCTGGCCGCCACAATCGGATACGGCACCGAGGCACACATTATCACGCCCTTTTCCATGGATCTGAACGGCAATGCCATAACCGTGTCCAACGAAATCTGGGAAGAAATGCGCCCCCATGTCCCGCTGATGGACGATGGTCGCCCCCAGCACCCGATCAGTGCCAGCTCTCTTGCACCCGTGGTTGAGGATTATCTGGACCGTGGTGAACCGTTCAACATGGGGATGGTCTTCCCTGTCTCTACTCACAACTACGAAATTCGGTATTGGCTGGCCGCAGGTGGCCTTGAGCCAGGATATTACAGCGAACAGGATATTTCCGGCCAGATCAGTGCGGATGTTTTGTTGTCCGTGACACCACCCCCGCAAATGCCTGCCACAATGGAGGCCGGTACGATCTTTGGCTACGCCGTGGGCGAACCTTGGAACCAGCAGGCCGTGTTCAAAAACATCGGCGTTCCAGTGATCACTGATTATGACATGTGGAACAACAACCCCGAAAAGGTGTTCGGCATCACGGCTGAATTCGCCGAAGAAAACCCCAACACCACAATCGCGCTGACAAAGGCACTGATCCGCGCCGCAATCTGGCTGGATGAAAACGACAACGCCAATCGCCCCGAAGCGGTCGAAATGCTGTCACGTCCTGAATACGTCGGTGCAGATTACGAAGTGATCGCCAATTCCATGACTGGCTTCTTTGAGTTCGAAAAGGGTGACGTGCGCCCTGCCCCCGACTTCAACGTCTTCTTTCGCTACAACGCGACCTACCCGTTCTATTCGGATGCCATCTGGTATCTGACGCAGATGCGCCGCTGGGGTCAGATCGGTGAAACCATGTCGGACGAGTGGTATTTTGAAACCGCCGCAGACGTCTACCGCCCAGACATCTACCTTGAAGCCGCACGCATGCTGGTCGACGAAGGCATGGCAGATGAGGCTGATTTCCCGTGGGACAGCGACGGGTTCAAATCCCCGACACCGGCGGAAGATATCATCGACGCCATCCCCTTTGATGGTCGCGCACCGAACGCTTACATCGACAGCCTGCCGATTGGTCTGAAATCCGGCCAAACCGTCATTGACGGCGAAGTCCAAGGCTAACCCGGATCACCCACCCTGCAGTGATGCAGGGTGGGACCCTCTTCCTCTTCTTCTCAAAAGCAACAGTTGGATACCCGATATGACCGCGATTGATCCCACCACATTGGACACCGAAGCCCGCCGCCAACGGCGGTTCGCCCGTATCAACAAGGCCGACGCTTGGTTCCGCGTATTGGGCCTGTCTTGGGTGACACCCATCCTAAAGGCCGCCGCAGGGGACAACCCACGCGCGCAGGCTGGTGAAATCTGGCGTTTGTTGGGGGTTCCCGTCCTCGCCATTGGGCTGTTCATCGGGCTGTGGGCCACACTCGCCCCACAAGTTCAGACATCCCTCGGTGCCGTTCCGGGTCCGGCACAGGTCTGGGAACAGGTCGGTGAATTGCGCGCTGATGCAGTGCGCGAAGGCGAACGCGAAGCGGCATTTTATGTGCGCCAAGACGAACGCAACGCAGAACACATCGCCAATGGGGACACCGACAAAGTCCGTGACCGCGTTTATACAGGTAAACCGACATATTACGACCAAATCTGGACCTCGATCAAAACGGTTTTCTTTGGATTTCTGATCGCGTCCATCGTGGCCATTCCGCTGGGCATTGCCGCGGGGCTGTCCGCCACCGCAAATGCGGCCCTGAACCCGCTGATTCAGATTTTCAAACCCGTCTCTCCACTGGCATGGCTGCCGATTGTCACGATGATCGTGTCTGCCGCCTACACCAGCAATGACGGGATGTTCTCCAAATCCTTCCTGATCTCGGCCATCACGGTCACGCTCTGTTCGCTCTGGCCGACGCTGATCAACACCGCCCTCGGCGTCAGCAGCATCGACAAAGACCTCGTGTCGGTGTCCCGCGTGCTGAAAATGAACACCTACACCAAGATCACCAAACTGGTGCTCCCCTCGGCGCTGCCGCTGATCTTCACAGGTCTACGCCTGAGCCTCGGTGTGGGTTGGATGGTACTGATCGCGGCAGAAATGCTCGCTCAGAACCCCGGTCTTGGCAAATTCGTCTGGGATGAATTCCAGAATGGCAGTTCGCAGTCGCTGGCGCGCATCATGGTGGCAGTTTTCACCATCGGCATCATCGGCTTCCTCCTCGACCGTGTGATGTATGCGCTCCAGTCCCTGTTCACATTTTCGAACAATCGGTGATCAACATGAGCATCCTTTCCTTCAAAGACGTCTGCAAGAACTACGGTGACACGCCGGTTTTGAAAGACATCAATCTAGACGTAGCGGTTGGTGAATTCGTCGTCCTCCTCGGCTTTTCGGGCACTGGTAAAACCACGCTGATCAATTTGATGGCGGGTCTCGAACAGCCCAGCAGTGGCTCAGTCACCTTCAAAGGCGCGCCCATCACCGAACCGGGGCGCGAACGCGGCGTAATCTTTCAAAGCTATTCGTTGATGCCGTGGTTGACGGTGCAAGGCAACGTGGCGCTGGCCGTGGACACGATGTTCCCCGACATGTCCAAGGCCAATCGCGCCGCCAAAGTCGATCACTACGTCGCTATGGTGGGCCTGTCCCATGCTGCCACCCGCCGTCCGGCGGAACTGTCCGGTGGCATGCGCCAACGGGTCAACGTGGCCCGCGCGCTGGCGATGGACCCTGAAATGTTGTTGCTGGATGAACCGCTATCCGCGCTAGACGCGCTGACCCGCGCCAATCTGGCCGATGAAATCGAAGCCATCTGGGACGCCAACAAAAAGACCTGCGTTCTCATCACCAATGACGTGGATGAAGCGATCATTCTGGCGGACCGCATCATTGCTCTGAACCCGGATGGAACGCTGGGTGATGAATTCACCGTCGACATCCCCCGCCCACGGGATCGGGTGGCCATGAACAACGACGCCACCTTCAAAGCCCTGCGCGCAGAGGTCACCAACTACCTGATGGACGTGGGCGTCGCCGCCAAGGTCGAAGAGACCCGCCTGTTGCCCAATGTCACGCCGATCCATGGGGTGCCCGCCGCCGTTGCCAAGGCACAAGAAAGCGGTATCGAGGAAAAATTCCTGAACTTCTCGCAGCTCGACAAGGTCTATCCCACGCCCAAAGGTCCGCTGACGGTGGTTGAGAACTTCGATCTTAAAATCAACAAAGGCGAATTCATCTCGTTGATCGGTCATTCTGGCTGCGGCAAATCCACCGTACTGACCATGGCCGCTGGTCTCAACCCGATCTCCAAGGGCGCGATCCGGTTGGATGGCTGGAACGTCGAAGGCGCGGACCCAGAACGGGCCGTGGTGTTCCAATCACCCAACTTGTTCCCATGGCTGACCGCCAAAGAAAACGTGTCCATCGGCGTGGACAAAGTCTATCCTCGCGCGTCGCGGGCGGAACGTCAGGATGTGGTGGAATACTACCTCGAACGGGTGGGCCTTGCTGACAGCATGAACAAAGGTGCGGCGGATCTCTCCAACGGCATGAAACAACGCGTCGGCATCGCGCGCGCCTTTGCGTTGTCCCCCAAATTGTTGCTTCTGGATGAACCCTTCGGGATGCTCGACAGCCTCACACGGTGGGAGCTGCAAGAGGTGCTGATGGAAGTCTGGTCGCGCACCAAAGTCACTGCCATCTGCGTCACCCATGATGTGGACGAAGCCATCCTTCTGGCCGACCGCGTCGTCATGATGACCAACGGACCACAGGCCACAATCGGAAAGATCACAAACGTCGATCTTCCAAGGCCACGCACCCGCAAGGCGCTGCTGGAACATCCCGACTACTACGCCTACCGCCAAGAAGTCCTCGATTTTCTTGAGGAATACGAACACGGCGCAACACCCAAACCCAAAGCCATCGCAGCGGAGTGAAAGAGATGACCAAAAAACTGATCGTCATCGGTGCCGGCATGGCCACAGGCCGGATGCTGGAAACCCTGGTTGAGGCAGGGGCAGAATACGACATTACCCTCATCAACGGCGAACCGCGTGGCAACTATAACCGCATCATGTTGTCCCCCGTACTGTCCGGCGAAAAGACCTACGCCGAAATCATCACCCATGATGACGCATGGTACACAGAGGCCAACATCACCACCCGTTTTGGGTGTTTCGTGGACACCGTGGATCGCGACGCCAAGACCGTTAAGCTCCACAACGGTGAGGTCTTGCCCTACGACAAGCTCGTCTTTGGCACCGGATCAAACCCCTTCATGATCCCCCTGCCCGGTCACGATCTGGACGGCGTCATCGCCTACCGTGATCTGGAAGACACGCAGCGTATGATGGACCTTGGTCCTGATCATAAATGCGTCGTGATCGGTGGCGGTCTGCTGGGCCTCGAAGCAGCGGCTGGCATGGCTGCACGCGGTGTGGACGTCACGGTGGTGCATATCATGGGCCACCTGATGGAACGTCAACTGGATGAAGCCGCGGGGTATCTTTTGCGCCGCGCGCTGTTGGACAAAGGGATTACTGTCAAATGCTCCGCCAATTCTTCGGAAATTCTGGGCGAAGACGGCCACGTCCGCGCCCTGCTGCTTGATGACGGGACAGAATTGCCCTGTGATTTGCTGGTCATGGCCGTGGGCATCCGCCCGAATGTGAAGCTGGCGCAGGATGCGGGCCTCGCCGTGGGCAAAGGCATCCATGTGGATGACCAGATGCTAACGTCTGACGCCAATATCCTCGCCGTGGGGGAATGCGTTGAACATGACGGCGCGATCTTCGGGCTGGTCGCCCCGCTTTATGATCAGGCGAAGGTCGCGGCGCAAACCCTGATGGAACAGCCTGCAATCTTTGTGCAAAAGGAACTGTCCACCAAGCTGAAAGTCACCGGTTGTGATCTGTTCAGCGCAGGTGATTTCGCTGATGGTGAGGGGCGCGAAGACATCGTCTTTCGAGATCCCGCCCGCGGCGTTTATCGCCGTCTGGTCATCATGGACAACATGGTGATTGGCGCGGTCATGTATGGCGACACCGCCGACAGCAACTGGTTCTTCGGGTTGATCCGCGACAAGACCGATATCAGCGATATGCGCGACACGCTGATCTTTGGCCCCGCCTATCAAGGGGGGACCCCCCTGGACCCTTTAGCAGCTGTTGCAGCCTTACCGCGTGATGCGGAGATCTGTGGCTGCAACGGAATCTGCAAAGGTCAAATCGAAGACGCCATCGCGGCGGGCGCCTCTGATCTGGGCGCGATTAAAGCCACCACTAAGGCCAGCGCATCCTGCGGGACGTGCACGGGGCTGGTCGAACAAGTGCTGGCCGTCACGCTGGGCGATGATTTCATCATCCCTGCTGCCGCATCGATGTGTGGCTGCACCGATATGACCCACGAAGACGTGCGGCGCATGATCAAATCCCAGCGCCTGACGTCAATGCCTGCCGTCTGGCAGGAATGCGGCTGGAAAACCCCCGACGGCTGCCCGTCGTGCCGCCCCGCATTGAACTTTTACCTGCTGGCCGATTGGCCGCTGGAATATCAAGACGACCCGCAGTCGCGTTTTATCAACGAACGCAAACACGCAAACATCCAGAAAGACGGCACCTATTCCGTCGTGCCACGCATGTGGGGCGGTATCACCACCCCGTCTGAACTGCGCGCCATCGCCGATGCTGCCGACAAATATATGGTCCCGACCGTCAAGGTCACCGGCGGCCAGCGCATCGATCTGCTGGGCGTCAAAGGCGAAGATTTGCCCGCGATCTGGTCCGATCTGAACGCCGCAGGCATGGTGTCCGGCTACGCCTATTCCAAGGGGCTGCGCACGGTGAAAACCTGTGTCGGCACCGACCACTGCCGCTTTGGCACGCAAGACAGCACCGGCCTTGGCATCAAGCTCGAAAAAACACTGCACGGCGCTTGGACGCCTCATAAACTGAAACTCGGGGTGTCCGGCTGCCCGCGCAATTGCGCCGAAGCGACGTGCAAAGACATTGGCATCGTCTGTGTGGATTCGGGTTATCAGATCAGTATCGGCGGTGCCGCTGGGATGGACGTCAAGGAAACGGAATTGCTGTGCCAAGTGCCCACAGAAGAAGACGCAATCCTCGTTATCAAGGCGATCACGCAGCTTTACCGTGAAAACGCCAAATACCTCGACCGGATTTACAAATGGATGGCGAAAGTCGGCCTCGATTGGATCAAAGATCGGGTTGCGGCAGAACGCGACGCCCTGGTTGAGCGGTTTGAGCTAAGCCAGACGATCTATCGCCATGATCCATGGGCCGATCACGTCCAGAAACAGGCCGACCGGTATCAACCCCTTGCTAATCTGTCACTGGAGGCCGCCGAATGACCGACTGGATCGACATCGCCCCCCTCGAAGACATCCCGCCGCGCGGCGCGCGGATGATCAAGACGCCCCTGGGATGCGTGGCCGTATTTCGCACCGCGGATGACCAAGTTTTCGCGCTGGACAACGCCTGCCCCCACAAAGCAGGGCCTTTGGCCGAAGGTATCGTACATGGGACCTCGGTGACCTGCCCTTTGCACAACTGGGTCATCTCACTTGAAACAGGCGAAGCCCAGGGCGCGGATGAAGGCCGCGTCGCGACCTATCCGGCCCGTGTTGACGGTGGCCGCATCCTGCTGGACCGCACCTTTCTGCAAGCGCGGTCGGCCGCATGACGCTCACCCGCACAACCTGCCCTTATTGCGGCGTGGGCTGCGGGGTTCTGGCCGGCGCGGACGGCACCATCAAAGGCGACCCGGATCACCCGGCGAATTTCGGGCGGTTGTGTTCCAAAGGTGCGGCCTTGGGCGAAACGATTGATCTGGACGGGCGTCTCCTCAACCCCATGATCCACGGCAAACGCGCCGACTGGGACACAGCGCTTGATCTCGTGGCCGACACGTTCAGCGCCGCCATCGCGCAACACGGCCCCGACAGCGTGGCCTTCTACGCCTCCGGGCAATTACTGACCGAGGATTACTACGTCGCCAACAAGCTGATGAAAGGCTTCATCGGGTCGGCCAACATCGATACAAATTCAAGGCTTTGCATGGCGTCCTCTGTCGCGGGGCACAAGCGGGCCTTTGGGACAGACACCGTCCCCGGCACGTATGAAGACCTCGAACAGGCGGACCTGATCGTGCTGGTTGGATCAAACCTCGCATGGTGCCATCCGGTGCTGCATCAGCGGATCGCAGCGGCAAAAGAGGCGCGGCCAGCGATGCGCGTCGTCAATATCGACCCGCGCCGGACGGCCACCAGCGATTTGGCGGACATGCATCTTTCCATCACCCCGGACGGGGATGTCGCGCTGTTCAACGGCCTACTGGCGCATCTGGCTGACACCGCGCACATCGACGCGGCCTTCACAGACGCACACATCAGCGGGCTTGCCGATACCCTCGCAGCGGCCCGCACCACGGATGTGTCAGACACCGGCTTGCCCGCAGATGTCCTCAATGCATTCTTCACCCTCTGGGCCGAGACCAAAAAGGTCGTCACGGTCTATTCCCAAGGCGTCAACCAATCCCAAAGCGGCACCGACAAGGTCAACGCGATCCTGAATTGCCATTTGGCCACAGGGCGGATCGGCAAACCCGGCTGCGGGCCGTTTTCTGTCACCGGCCAACCCAACGCGATGGGCGGGCGCGAAGTCGGCGGGCTGTCCAATATGCTGGCCAATCATCTTGAGATCGATAATCCAGACCACCGCGCAGCTGTGCAGGAATTTTGGAACAGCCCGACGATCTGCACGACAGCTGGCCTTAAGGCCGTTGATCTGTTTCAGGCCTGCGCTGATGGTAAGATCAAGGCCCTTTGGGTCATGTCCACCAACCCCGCCGTGTCGATGCCCGACGCTGACGGCGTGGCAGCAGCGATTGCGAATGTGCCCTTCGTCGTGACCTCCGACATGATTGAGGCGACGGACACGAACGCCCTCGCGCATGTGTTGTTGCCCGCCGCAGGTTGGGGCGAAAAAGACGGAACGGTGACGAATTCGGAACGCCGCGTTTCGCGCCAGCGGTCTTTCTTGCCAATCCCCAGTGAGGCGCGCCCAGATTGGCGGATCGTCAGTGACGTCGCCACGCGGATGGGCTTTGGCGATGCCTTCGCCTATCAAAAACCCGCCGACATCTTCGCGGAATATGTGGCGCTGGATACGGCCCTGTCGCCTTTCCCCCGCGATCTGGACCTAAGCATCTTTGCCGATGCGGACTACGCCAACCTGATCCCAACACAGTGGCCCCGCAACGGGCACCGCTTCTTTGCAGACGGCGCGTTCTATCATCCAGACGGCAAGGCGCGGATGATCTCTGTCACAGCGCCCAAATTGACCAAACCGCGGTTAGCGCTGAACACCGGCCGCACCCGCGATCAATGGCACACAATGACCCGCACCGGAAAATCCCCGCGCCTCGGGGCCCATCTGGCAGAGCCATATGTCGAAATTCACCCCACCGATGCTGCCGAACTGGGCGCTGTCCCCGGCGCTGTGATTGAGGTCCAAAGCCTTTATGGCACAGCACTGTTACGGGCGCTGATTACAAATCGCACACCAAAGGGGCAGTTGTTCGCGCCGATGCATTGGACACGGCAACGCACGACAACCGGCACAATCAACAGTCTTACGGCCCCGGTCGTTGATCCTGTTTCCGGCCAGCCCTCTTTGAAAGCAGGTGCAGTCACGGCGCAGGTCTATCCTGCTGCTTGGTACGGGTTCCTCGCCTGTCGCGATCACCCTAAGGCACAGACGCCCTACGCCGCCATTTCGCGCACGAACACGGGCTGGCAGGTTGAACTGGCCGGGCGCGACATACCAAACGATTGGGAGGCGGAGGCGCAAAAAATCGCCGGCCTGCACGGGGCCAACGTTTCTGTTCAAAGGGATCCGGCCAGCGGCACCACCCGCGTGGCCTTGGTACAGGATGGCGAAATCGCCGCGCTCTTGTTTGTTGCACCCCGTCCGGTCGTTATCGCGCGCAGTGCAATCATCGCAGCCATCGGCACCGATACCCCGTCGCTCGATGCACTTGCCGGACGTCATGCCGCCAATCTGCCGGATCCGGGTGCCACGGTTTGCGCCTGTTTCAATGTCGGGCGCAACACGCTGATCTCAGCCATTTCCGCTGGCGCAGGGTCTGTCACCGCCTTGGGCGCGGCAACTTGTGCTGGCACGAATTGCGGATCCTGTAAGCCGGAATTGAAGGCATTGATCGCAGAGGCATCAATCCCGATGGCCGCCGAATGACCCTCGCCCCGTTTGTGCGCATTGTTGCTCGCGGTGCAGGGCGGGCACGGCCGCTGACAATGCCAGAGGCACAAGAGGCGATGACGCTTATCCTACAAGGCGAAGCCGCTGCAGAAGCCGTTGGTGCGCTTCTTATGGTGTTGCGCCTACGCGGCGAGACCCCGGAAGAAATTGCAGGCTTCACCGCTGCCCTTCGGGATCACGTGCGGGGAAAACTACCCGAGGCCGACCTTGACTGGCCGTCTTATGCCGCTGGCCGAAGCCGAGGTGCGCCACTGTTTTTGTTAGCCGCGCGTTTGGTCGGACTGGCCGGGTACCGTGTGTCGATGCACGGATGGAATTCACACCAATCGGCCAGGGCATCGGTGCGCGATGCGCTCGATCTGGCGGGCCCGCATTTGCGCTATACACCGTTGGAACTGCTCTGCCCGAAAGCTTTTGAATTACTCAACTTGCGCGACACTTTCGGTCTAAGGTCTTGCATCAACACGGTGCTGCGCATGTGGAACCCGTCGCGCGCACCAGTCAGCGTTCAGGGAGTGTTCCACCCGTCCTATCGCAGCCTGCAAGCCCAAGCAGCCGAGCTTTTGGGCCAACGAGACCTTTCAATCATCAAAGGCGGCGGTGGCGAGTTCGAGCGTCATCCCTCAAAAGATATCGCCATCTTCGGTTTGCGTGGAGGTGAGCATATCGAGGAAACAGCCAGTGCCCTATTCCATGGCGCCCGCCGTTTGCATGAGCCCGCCAAAAGCATTGACCCCCACGGGCTTTGGCACGGAGCGGTTGAGGATGATTTTGCCGTGGCAACCGTAACCGGCACCGCCGCCCTTGCGCTTTTGGCGCTAAAGGCCGCACCAACCCTGCCAGAAACCGAACACATGGCCCGCGCCCTTTGGGACGCACGCCACCAGACAGAAAGCCTCTCTGCATGAAAACCTTTCCGATGTTTTTGCAAATGGCGGGTCGCCGCGTTGTCATTGTTGGCGGTGGTGAACAGGCCGCCCAAAAGGCACGCCTTATCCTAAAGACAGAGGCCCAGATCGATGTCTTTGCCCTGGAATTGGACCCCGAATTGTCTGATCTGGCCGCCGCAGGCCGTGTCACCCATCACGCGGGCCCGATCACACTGCAGGATTTTGCGGATACAGCCCTCGTCTTTGTGGCAACGGGGTGTCCGGGCATGGATATGGCCCTGCATGCGCTGGCAAAAGCGTCGGGCGCCACGGTCAATGTCGTTGACCAACCGGGGCTGTGTGACGCGATTACCCCGTCCATCGTTGATCGCGATCCGGTGGTGGTGGCCATCGGCACCGAAGGCACGGCACCTGTGCTGGCGCGACAGATCAAAACCAAGCTGGAAGAGAACCTTGAACCGCGTTTGGGCGATCTTGCGGCCCTTGCCGGGCGCATGCGATCGGCGGCCGCAGCGCGGCTTGCCCCCCGCACGCGGCGCGATCTGTGGCGCTGGGTCTTTAACGATGCCCCCCGCCGCCTGTTTGCCAGCGGCCAGGAAAGGGACGCGGCAAAACGGATCAAGACAGCCATCGACACCGGAGACTTCGGCGCATCCGAGGGCGGCAGCGTCAGCCTTGTCGGGGCGGGCCCCGGGGCCAAAGACCTCATCACACTGCGCGGTGTCCAGCGTCTGCAAGAGGCCGACATCATCTATTACGACCGCCTACTTGATCCTGAAATCCTTGAACTGGCACGCCGCGACGCGGAAAGGGTCTACGTCGGCAAAGCACCCGGCTGTCACAGTTGGCCACAAGACAAGATCACCCAAACACTGGTTTCAGCCGCCAAACGCGGCCAGCGGGTAGTGCGCCTCAAATGCGGAGACCCCGGCGTGTTCGGGCGCAGCACTGAAGAAACGGATGCCTTGAAAAATGCGGGCATCCCCTTTGAAATCGTCCCCGGTGTAACAGCGGCCTGCGCCGCTGCCGCAAGCGCGGGTCATAGCCTGACTGATCGCGGGGCAATCGATACGCTCGTTCTGACAACGGGGCACCGCACGGACGGCTACGCTGTCCCTGATCCCGTCATGAACATACGGCCCGGAACCTGCGTCGCTCTTTACATGGCCGTTGGCGCAGCGCAGCAGATCGTCGATAGCCTAACCGCGCAACATCCCCGCGCACCCCTGAACGTCCAGATTGCAGCAAAGGCCCAACGGACAGGTGAAATCCTTATTGATTGCGCATTGCGGGACATGCCGAAGACGCTAAAAGATCATGACATCACAGGCGAAGCGATCCTGTTCATTCGCTGGTCTCGCTGTGGGCAAATATCCAAAAACAACGCTATTGCGCTAAGCGCTGTATCTTAGAATGTTTCTCCTTTCGGTATCGGGTAGCGCGATTTTGAACATGAGCGACAGAGTTTGAACAATCGCGATACTGCGCTTGCCGCCCCGTAACGGTGCAACGCCATCCAAGGTCAATGGCACGCCAATTGTGTGCATAAACACTTGTCCCTGCCCAAGGATCATGGTCGGCTTTGGGGTGATCAAGCCAACGATACAAGGTGGTTGTCCCACGCCAAATCATGCCGCGCCAGATGCGCAGCTGCATTTGCAATACTGAACAGCCCGCCCTGCCCGTTGGTACAGATAAGTCCGCGGGTTGTTCCCGCGACACCGCAAACATCCTTGTCTTCAAAACAATGTTCCGTGCCATCGCCGTCCAAATCAAACACCTGAACCACACCCGCCCGTGGCGACGTCACGGCAAGCCGCCCACTGTCGCCGGAAAAGGCGACGCTACCGACGTACCCATCCAGCCTGCGCCCGTCGCCCATTTCGCGCAAAACCTCACCGCGACGATGCGTTGCAACCAGTGCTGGCGCCGCAGCGACTTCGCCCTGCCATTGCATCCCGATGCCCACCAACCCGTCGTTGCGCACGCTCAGGTGCCGGACACTGGCCAAATGCGCGGACGGTTCCACTTGATCCAACACCTGCCCATCGACGTCCAGATAGCTCAGGTTCGGGCGCATATCAGGGATGTTCAACTTCTCGCGGCCCGACGCGGGATGGGTATCAATGCCGCCATTGGCCACCACCAGCGTACCGTCCGGCATAAGCCGCAGATCGTGTGGGCCAACGCCCTGCGACGGCAGTTCAGCGATGCGCCGGTATCCACGCCTTGCATCCCAAACGCCAATGCACCCTCGCCCGGCCTCAAAATCATTTTCGGTTGTAAACAACACCTCGCCGGTTTGATCATACGTGCCGTGCCCGTAAAAATGCCGCCCCTGCGGGCTGTCCAAACGCGCCAGAACATCACCGTTGCGGCAATCCAGAACAACGGCAAATGTCCCCGGTCTGCGCGCAAATGCGACCGCTTCGGGGCGCTGCGGGTGGGCCGCTGCGGCATGGCCACGTGCAGGAAGGGGAATGCGAAACCTTATACTCCCCCGCGCGTCCAACCCCGCCAGTATGTAGCCCCCGTCCGGCGTTCGCGCCGCTGACAAGAACGTCGGATCGCCGACGTCGGCCCATGTGGGCATCGGCACAAGGCCGCTGGCCAGAACACCCGCCAAAAACCCCCGCCGCGTCTCCATCAATCACCGTCCATCGCGTTAAAGCCCTCGATCACACCCAAATCCGGGCCAAGCGTCTCGGCCAGAAACACACGAATTTCCGCAATGCGTTGTTGTAACGCTTCGACTTTGATGCGCCCCGCGGGCGTGCTGACGATGCTTAGGTCAGGGCCGCCATCAAGGTTCGCAATCGCCTCAATCTGATCATCGGCCACTTTGAAACGCGCCTGAATATCTGCTGACAGGCTGTCACCGCCCAAGATCACCGCAAGGGATTGCAGACTGGCCAACGAGACAGACACATTCGCCAAAGACCGACCCGAACGGCGCATCTCAGCCCGCGTGGCGCGTGGGCGATCAAACGTTCCTAAGGGGCGTCCAAGCCGCATCGCAGTCGTAAAATCCAAACCCGTCGTAAGTGATTTATACAACTCTTGCAGGGCTTCGGTGTCGTCGCGGTAGGTGCCATTTCCAGTCTCGCGCATGAGGTCGCCGTAGTGATTTTGCCATTCATTCTCAATGGCTTGCGCACTGGCATTGGCATCATCGGCCAAACCTGCAATCAAATCACAGCGACCCGCCTCGCCTGCGAAAGCCGGATCAAACAGCAAAAATTCCATGGCATAAAAGCCGCGCCCAGCAATTGACGCATCCGCGATGGGGGGCGCGTCTTCGCCCAGCAACGCCGTCAAGGCCGATGGCGTTGCCCCACGCGGGTCGGGCCAGAACGCCAGCGCAAAGGCACGATTGTCGGCCTCGCTCGGGCCGAACCGCAAATGAGACACCGCAACCCACGCCGCCGCCGCCGTGTTCCATGCATCCGCCACATCGCATGTTTGCGCATCCGCCAGGGCCTGTGTGGCCTGTGTCAACGCGGCAAACCCCGGTAAGATATCATCATCCAATGCCGCTTCAACGCGGGGGTCAGCCGCCGCAAATGCCGGTGCAAGGATCAACGCAAGGGCCAGTTTCATCTACAAGCTCTCCAGAAAGGCCAGCAACGCGGCGCGTTCAAGCGGTGTCATATCCACGACGCGATCCCGCGCGGTCTGCGCTTCTCCGCCATGCCACAGCACAGCCTCTAACAAATTGCGCGCGCGCCCGTCATGCAAGAACTGCGTATGCCCGGACACTTGTCGCGTCAGGCCAATGCCCCACAACGGCGGCGTGCGCCATTCTTGTCCGTTCGCCACCGCTTCGGGGCGATTATCAGCCAATCCTGCGCCCATGTCATGCAACAACATGTCGGTGTAGGGCCAAATCAGCTGGAAACTTTGTTCGGGGTGGTCGTTCAGACGGTGGGTCACAAAGGACGGCTGATGGCAGGCCACGCATCCGGCATCATAAAACAGCGCCTTGCCGCGCAATACATCCGGATCATCCAGATCGCGCCGCGCCGGAACACCAAGATTGCGGCTGTAAAATGTTACAAGATTAAGGATTTCTTGGTCAACTTCGAACCCTCGCGCATCCCCCTCGCCATGGGGCGCATCGATGCAATCGGTCTGGGCGGGCGTACATTCCCCCGCGCCGGACGGATGCAGCGGATTGGAAATCCCGATATCGCCCGAAAATGCCCCAGCCGATTGTTCCAGCACCGATGGTGATCCGGCCTTTAGTCCGAAACGGCCCAGCATTGGGCGATCATGGACCCGCGACCACACAATGTTCGGCCGCCCCGACACACCGTCCCCGTCCAGATCATCAGGGTCCGCCAGGGCTAAGATATCCGCCGCCGGAATCGCCTCAAGCAGGCCCAACCCGATCATCTGGGGAGCCACGCGCGGCGACAACATCGCGCCGTCAGCCAAGGGGCCATATCCAAGATCAGCAGCGGTATATGTTGGGGCGCGCAAATGCGCGACCTCCCCCCCCGCCAGCGCGATTTCAACATCTTCGTAGGTAATTTCAAGCCGGTATTCAGACGCTATTCCGGCCAGCGAAAAGTCCTGCAATTGTTCGCCGTAAACAGGATCCGGTTGTGTCGCATGGTATCCGTCAATCGCATGGACTGCGGCGGTCGCATCAGGAACCGACACGCGCAGAAACATCGAAATCGACGTGTCCTCTGGCCCCTCGGGCGCGTGGCCTCGACCGTCTTTGATGTGGCACCGCTGACAAGACCGCGCATTAAAAAGCGGCCCCAATCCATCAGACGCCAGCGTCGATGATGGCGACGACACCCAGATTTTGCGAAAAATCCCGTTGCCGACCTTGAACAGCAACTCGTCCTCAAAGGAAATATTGCCCGATGGCATGCTGAACGCGTTTGCATCCAGCGTCGCACGTACCGTGGCGGCCCCTGCCGGGCGGTCTTCAAATTGTTGCGGGGTGGTAAAATCCGTCGTCAACGCCGTCACTGCCGCGATGCGCGCGTGTTCATCCGCGGTTCGGGGCACTGTGTTAAGGTGTGGATCGTCGGCAATCATGGCGTATCGGTCCACCTCGGCGACGGCAAAAGGGGCCAGCAAAAGCAACGACATCGCCGCAAATAAGGAACGTGTTTTCATCGCGTTGGAACATCCGGACTCAAAAGGGCATGCGCAGACAATCGCCCGCGCATGCCAATGTGTAAAATCGCCTACTGAAAAACCGCGCTCGGATCATCGAGGCTGTCAGATCCTTCGATTGCAATCCCCTCAACCCCGAGGGCCGCGACGATCCGTTCAATAGACCGGGTTTGATCGATAAAGGCATTCACGCCCCCCATGATCAGATCTTCACCCGCCGCATTACCGGCCTCAAGCATTTGATCATAGGCGAAACCCGCCTCTGCCGCGTGTTTGATGTCGCCAAGTTCGCGCATCGTGGTGGACAGCTTGGTTCGCATTTCAGCGTCAAGGCCCGCATCCGCGCCCGCCACCAAATCAGCCAAGGACGCGCCGGACACGATGGTGCCATCAATGCGCGTATAGGCACCCAAATAGACGTTCTGTACGCCAAGACCGTCATAATAGTGATCATTGTGGGTGTTGTCGGCAAAGCAGGAATGTTCTTCTTCGGGGTCGTTCAGCATAACACCAAGGCGCATACGCTCGCCTGCGACCTCACCGTAGGACAAGGATCCCATGCCCGTCAGCATCGCCGACACCCCAGCGGCGTCATCTTCCAGAACGCTGGCGCGCGCGGCACCGCCCTCGCCCCACTGCGCCGCCATCCAATCCAGATCAGACACCAGCAATTGCGTCGCCGCGCTCAGATACTCACCACGGCGATCACAATTGTCGTTCGTGCAATCCGCACCCACTGCGTAATCTGTCCAGGGACGGTTCCCGGCACCTGTGCCATGCCCGTTCAGGTCCTGGCCCCACAGCAGAAATTCAATCGCGTGATATCCCGTGGCAACATTTGCCTCAACGCCGTCCGCTTCGTGCAATTGCCCCTCAAGAAACTCGGGCGTGATGACGCTGGCATCAATGTCTTCGCCCGACAGGGTAAAGGCCGTATTCGCGATCACGTTCAAGGCTGCAAATTCGTTTTCATCCGTTGGGCCACCGTAAGACGCATCCACATAATCGATCAGCCCTTCATCCAGCGGCCACGCGTTCACCTTGCCCTCCCAATCGTCGACGATTGCATTGCCAAAGCGGTACACTTCGGTCTGCTGGTACGGCACCCGCGCTGCCAACCACGCGGCTTTTGCGGCCTGCAAATTCGTTTCTGACGGATCCGCGATCAAGGCATCGACAGCCACATGCAGCGCCTGTGCAGTTGTCAGACTGTCCTGAAACTTTGCCTCTGCGATATTGGCATAATTGGTCAAGACGTCCGATGTATTTGTGTCGGCAAAGGCCATTGGTGCCGCACATGTCAGCACAGTCGTAAGAAGGATCTTGTTCATGATGTTCCCTTAGTGGATTGTTTTAGATGTAAAATGTGACCAGGACGCCCCAGCGGCATCGCGCGGCAAATCAGCCAAAGCCATACGGCGCAGGGCCAGTCCGAATGTTTGCCCCAAGGCCGCCATCGGAAGGCACAGATCAGGTGTAACGATCAAAGATGCGATCAATGCCGCGTCTTCGCGGCGGCATTCGGATGCATACCCGATAAAGTTGGCGATACAGCTTTCGTCCGCGCCAAGACATTTGCAATCCAGCCCGTGCCGCATCAAAGGGCGTCGGCCATGGCGCACGCAAAGATCAAACATCTGGGCCAAGGCGTCCACTGCCTCGATGCCGGATTTATCGCCCAATATTTTTCGGAAATCCGATTGGGTCCGGCGCTGGCCGTCAATCCCGCAAGACCACAGGCGCCAATAGATAACAGCACCGGCCTCAATTGCGTTCAACTCGGTCAAATGACCAACGGGCGCGCCGCCTCTGGATATGGTG
Organism: Octadecabacter dasysiphoniae; assembly: GCF_021532615.1. Taxonomy (GTDB): domain Bacteria; phylum Pseudomonadota; class Alphaproteobacteria; order Rhodobacterales; family Rhodobacteraceae; genus Octadecabacter; species Octadecabacter dasysiphoniae. The sequence continues at coordinate 25,018 of NZ_JAKGAQ010000005.1, read as the reverse complement.
TCATGCTTCATATCCAATACCTGACAAATTTTGTCAGGTGAGTCAAACCTTATTAAAACAATCAGGTATTAAATTTTAACCCCCGCCACAAAACCCGACCCCACAACGAAAAACGCCCAGTCCGAAGACTGGGCGTCATAAGATTAACCGCTTTGAAGCGATTTACAATTCTTCGAGGATCACGTCGAAATCAACCCGACTGTTGCTCAGCCCCTCAATGGGTCGGCTGTCTGACGGCGCACCAATGATGATCTGTTCAGACGCATAGCCCGCCCCGACCAGTGTCGTCATCAAAGCCACCGCACGCATACGGCCTGTGCCTGCGTCTTCGACTGTTCCATATTCTTCAGCGTGTTGGCCCACGACCCGCAACCGCGCCTGCGGGCATGCACTGGCAAGCTGCGCCAGACCCATAGCGGCGTTCAAATCGTCACGCGATACTGTCACAGACCCCGGCGCATAAGAAATCGTCGTCGCATCCACGGCCTCTTGCAGCTGGATAACACAGGCAACCGTGCTGTAATCCGCCGTGCCAAATGCAGGCGCCGTAAAGGCAGCGGTCTGAACAGTGTCCAGAATTTCAAATTCTACGCGGCGGTCATAATACGCCGAAGATTCGACACCAGTCACACCGGACGGGCGCGCACTGCCCATACCAACGGCCACGAACCTGGATGTATCAATGCCACCCGCCGCGATCCGTCCGATGACGGCTTCGGCGCGTTCCTGGCTCAGGCGCAGGTTGATGGCGGGATCACCGGACGCATCCGAATGGCCCTGCACTTCGATGGACACGCCTTGGCAACGGGATGCAATGGTGCCGATCAGGCGGGCTTGGGCGATGCCGGTGGCCTCCCCCGTCAGCGCGCCACTCGGGAAATAGACTTTGGCTTGTGTCGCCAGATTGCGCAGATCGTTGGCGCAGGAATTGGCCTGCGCAAGATTGGCCTGTGCGGCGCTAAAGAAATCTGCGCCAACCTGTGGTGCGGGCTGTTGGGGCGCGGCGGCAACAACGTCTTGTGTTGGGGCGACGGTCGCGGTCGCAAACCCTTGGGATCGCGTCACATCAACGTCCTCAACCACGGGTGCTGCGACGGGTTCTTCTGTCGGGCCCGACAGCAATGCCGCCAGCTGATCAGATGTGTTTTCAGGCTCGACCGGTGCGGCCTCAACGGCGGCTGTTACGGCCGCAAGGGCTGCAATCGCCGGGTCTTGTGTGTTTGTGGTCTGGCTGATTGGTGCGATGTCCTGATCGTCTGACGCAAGCAACCCATCGAACGATCCAACGCCGACGCCCACAGCCAGAATCGCCGCAGTCGGCGCGATCCACGGTAAATGCTTTGTAATACTCATGCTCATTTCCCCCAAGGAATGTAAGTGGCCGCTCATGCGGCTCTTGACGGGATGGCAGCTCCCGCCGTCTATATGTGGAATGTGGCATGGTATTTAGTGGTTCGGCTAGTCAAAATAACTAGATAAGCAGAGTTATCCACAGATTAATCCCTATACTTGCCCACCGCGCAGGCACCGAAAAGGTTAATCGCCTTCTTCTTGCCACATTTCGGCCCCTCTCACACCTCAAAGCGCTGATTGGCTTATCCCAAGCCCATCAAGAGGCGACAATCGGCGCACCGCCGACCCCGAGGCAGACAAAGGAGCGGCCCCATGCCGACCCAACAAGCAGCACCAACACCGGCCCCGCCGCGTCCGTCCCCCAACGGCACCGCCCGCAGGCCCGGCCCCCCCCAAACCCGTCGTCTTCAAGGACTTCGCGAGCATCTGATTCCAAATACCCCGCACGCCCTCCTCCCCTCAGGTGTGCGGACCTGATGACCAGCGGACGCTGGCGCGCGTGGGCCTGTCCTGCGCCGTGCCGCGGCCTCTGGTCTTTTTTTCTGCGGTGCCTAAAATGGCCCAATGGCTGCTATTTCCACCATCAAGAATCTTGGCCCCGTGATGGAGGCCGAATTTAACGCCGCAGGTGTCATGACCGCAGAAGACCTGCGCGACATGGGCGCCGACGAAGGCTATGCACGGATATTGGCGAACGGCTACAAGCCCCATTTCATCGGATACTACGTTTTGGTGATGGGGCTTCAGGGGCGCCCATGGAACGACTGCAAAGGCGAAGAGAAAAAGGCACTGCGCGTCAAATTTGATGCCATCAAGGCGGCCAACGCCAAACCCGCAAAATCAGAACTCGACGCATTCATGGACCAGATCGGCCTGATTGATCGGCAATAAGTCGCGCGCAGGTTTGGCGCGATCTTTCGCAATCATCGCCCCCGCGCTAGCCCTAGACCCATGAAAACCCTGATCACGATCATCACATTGGTTCTGGCGTCGTGCAGCGCCCCCGCCGAACAGGCCGCACCGCCAGCGCAATCGCTGGCCCTGTTCCCCGGCGAAACACCCGCCATGCGCGCGCTGATCGTGAAATACGCAGCCGAGCACGACATCCCCGAAGATTTGCTGCACGCCGTCATCCAACGCGAAAGCGATTATCGCGCCGATGCGCGCAATGGTCCCTACTATGGGCTGATGCAAATCCTGCCTGAAACCGCGCGGGGCATGGGGTTTACTGGCGCGCGAAACGATCTGCTGGATGCGGAAACAAACCTGATTTACGCGGGCCGCTATCTGCGCGGGGCATGGCTTTTGTCGGACGGGGACATTGATACTGCCGTTGGCTGGTACGCGCGGGGGTATTATTTTGAAGCCCGCGATCGCTGCATGTTGGTCGAAACCGGCCTGCGCACCCGCGAAGTGCGCCGCGACTGTTAGGCGCGTTTCAGCACGGACACCGCAATCCCGCCCAGCACAACAACCGACGCCAAAACAATGTCCAGCGTCACAGGTTCTGACAACAACAGCGCACCTGCGATGATAGCAATCACCGGAACGCTAAGCTGTGCAACAGCGCTGGTTGTCGCCGCAACCTGCGGCAGCACACGATACCACAGCGCATAACCAAGGCCGGAACTGACCGCACCGCTGAGTACGGCACAGACAATACCCCAGGGCGACCACCCGCCCCCCATCACAATCAAAACCAAAGCTGCGGGCGCACATAAAACGAAACTGATCGCCATATCGCCCAACGGGTCTTTGGACCCGCGCCCGCGCATGGAAAACACGCCCCAGCCAAACCCGGACACAACCATAAAGACGACGCCAATGGCATCCAGCGTCAGACGTTCGGACGGCCACAACAGCCATCCCAGCCCGATCATGGCAACCGCCATCCCGCCCCACTGGCGTGCGGTCGGTTGGGTTCCCGTTAGATACGACACCCCAAACATTGTGATTTGGACAACGCCAAACAAAATCAGCGCACCAACGCCCGACGGCAGCGTCAGATAGGCAATCGAAAACGGGATCAAATACAAAAGCAACGTGCCAGCCGTCACCAATCGGGCGCGGTCCACCGCTGCCCAACCGCCCCGCAAAGCGACCAACACCGCAAGCATCGCGGCACCACTTGCCAAACGAAGACCCGCAAACAACATCGGGTCCGTGCCGAACGTGAAAACCCCCGCTCGCGCCAAAACGGAATTGGCCGCAAAGGCGCACATCGTGACGGCGATCAGGGCGAACAGATGCATCGGAAATCCTTAAACAAAAAGGCCCCGCCGGATCGCTCCGACGGGGCCATTCGTGTCAAACGCTAGGGCGCTTAGCCAACCAGCTCAAGGCCGGAGAAGAAGAATGCGATTTCTTCTGCCGCTGTTTCTGGTGCGTCGGACCCGTGAACAGAGTTTTCACCGATGCTCAGCGCGAATTCTTTGCGGATTGTGCCGTCTGCGGCGTCTGCCGGGTTCGTTGCGCCCATAACTTCGCGGTTTTTCGCAATCGCGTCTTCGCCTTCCAGAACCTGAACAACGATAGGCTCAGAAATCATGAATTCACACAATTCGCCAAAGAACGGACGCTCAGAGTGGACGCCGTAAAACTGCTGGGCTTGTGCCAATGTCAGCTGGATGCGCTTGGATGCGACGATGCGCAGGCCTGCGTCTTCGAACTTGGCAGCGATTTTGCCTGTCAGGTTACGCTTAGTGGCGTCTGGTTTGATGATAGAGAACGTGCGCTGGATAGCCATGATAAGACCTCATAAGGGTTGAATGATTTGGGGCGCTGCTAGCATGGGTCATGGGCGTTGAAAAGGCGTGTTTTCCAGACATCTGCGCCGCGTCCGTCAGAAGAATGCCTGCCGAAGCAGATTAAGCCCCATCAACAGGAACATCCACAAAAGCACGGTTCGAAACATCCCCGATCCCATGCGCTTTCGCACAACCTCCCCGATCGAAAACCCGAGCAACGTCGGCACAATCATCAGCGCCGAAATGGGGGCCGTTTCCCCGTTCAACAACCCGGTCTGCCAAAACCCGATCGCAAGCGGGATCCCCCCGAGCAGTATGAAAAGCCCGACAGCCCTGACGAATTCATCGTTATCCGTGCGCTTTGCGATCAGATAGGTGACAATCGGCGGCGACCAAATGCTTGTCAGCCCACCAATAACGCCCGCCGAAAATCCGGCGATGATCTGCGCGGGCTTGTCAAACCGGTCTGGCAATTCCGGCGGCATCCGCACAAGGCTGGACGCCGCAAAGATCACAATCGCGACCCCGATGGTGGTCAGCAAAGTGTCCGGTGAAATCCCCACAGTCACAAACGTGGTCAGCCACAAGGTGACCATCAACACCGCGATCAAATAGCCATACTTGTGCAGTGTTTCCAACCCCGCCCCGCTGCGAAAGACCTGCCAAAGGTTTGAAATCAATAACGGAAACACAACCAACGCAACCGCATCATGCGGCCCGATAAATTGACTCATCAGCGCGACAGACACTGTCGGCAGACCGATCCCGACGGTCCCTTTGATCGCCCCGGCGATCAAAAACACCACACAAATAAGAACCACTTCTTCCATCATTGCTCTAACAGCCCAACCCGCAATCACAAGACCTTTGTAAGGTTCGATACGCGCTGGCGCACCAATACGAAAGCGGGGATTATTTTGGCGCAACGCGCGATACGGGCCGCACAAGGCGCGATACCCCCAACACCTGATTGACGCCCCCCGCACACCGTGGCACTGCCCCCTTATGTTACGCATCAAAGAAATCACCTACTCCGTTGCCGGCCGTACGCTGCTGGAAAACACCACCGTCACTATTCCGACAGGCCACAAAGTGGGTCTTGTGGGGCGCAACGGCACGGGCAAAACCACGCTGTTCAAAATCATCCGTGGCGAAATGGTTCTCGACACTGGCGAAATCGACATGCCGCAAGGCTGGAAAATCGGCGGCGTCAGCCAAGAAGTCCCCGGCAACGAAGTGTCCCTGATCAATACCGTGCTGGCCGCTGACACCGAACGTGTGTCCTTGCTGGCCGAAGCCGAAACCGCCACCGATCCGGGCCGCATCTCTGACATCCAGACGCGTCTGACGGACATCGATGCTTGGTCAGCCGAGGCGCGCGCGTCTTCTATTCTCAAAGGCCTCGGGTTTACGGCGGCCGAACAACTTGAACCCTGCTCTGCGTTTTCGGGTGGTTGGCGCATGCGCGTGGCCCTTGCCGCTGTGCTGTTTTCCGAACCAGATCTGTTGCTGCTGGACGAGCCGACAAACTACCTCGACCTCGAAGGCGCGCTTTGGCTTGAGGCATACTTGGTTAAATACCCGCACACCGTCTTGATTGTGTCCCACGATCGCGAATTGCTGAACCGCTCCGTGGGCGGCATCCTGCACCTCGAAGACAAAGGGCTGATCTACTACACTGGCAACTACGATATGTTCGTAAAACAGCGCGCTGAAAAACGTGCGCTGCTGGCGTCCGCCGCCAAGAAACAAGACGCCAAACGCGCCCATCTGGAAGCCTTCGTAAACCGCTTCAAGGCCAAGGCATCAAAAGCCAAACAAGCGCAGTCCCGTGTAAAACAACTGGAAAAGATGGAAACCATCCGCGCACCAGAAGACGCCGCGCGCACCGTGTTCACCTTCCCAAAACCCGAAGAACTTTCGCCCCCCATCATCGCGACCGAAGGCGTGTCAGTCGGATACGGCGATACAATCGTGCTGGACCGCCTCGATTTGCGCATTGACCAGGACGACCGCATCGCGCTGCTCGGGCGCAACGGCGAAGGCAAATCAACCCTGTCCAAACTGCTATCCGGTCGCCTTGAAAAGATGGGCGGCAAGTTCGCATCGTCCAACAAACTGCGCATTGGATTCTTCGCCCAACACCAAGTGGACGAACTGCGCATCGACGAAACCCCGCTCGATCATTTGTTTCGCGAACGCGGCAAAGAAGGCGGCGCGAAACTGCGCGCGCGTCTGGCCGGCTTTGGCCTCGGCGCAGATCAGGCCGAAACCGAGGTCGGGCGTTTGTCAGGTGGCCAAAAGGCACGCTTGTCGCTTCTACTTGCCACACTCGACGCCCCACACCTGCTGATCCTCGACGAACCGACAAACCACCTCGACATCGAATCGCGCGAAGCCCTCGTCGAAGCGCTGACCGCCTATACCGGCGCCGTCATCCTTGTGTCTCACGACATGCACCTTCTGTCCCTCGTGGCGGATCGCCTCTGGCTCGTCAAAGACGGGCGCGTCAATGTCTATGACGACGATCTTCAGGCCTATCGCAAAATGCTGCTCGCGCCGGATACGCGCAAAGCCGACAAAGCCAAACCACCAAAGCCCGCCAAACCAAAGGCCAGCCGCGACCAGATCCTCGCGATGAAGGCCGACGTGCGCAAATGTGAAGACCGCGTCAATAAAATCAATGACATGGCAGACAAGCTGTCCAAAAAGCTCGCCGATCCGGTCCTGTACGAAGACGCCCGCAAAGGTGAACTCGAAACCTGGAACCGCAAATACGCCGAAGTCCGTGACGCACTGAAAAAGGCCGAAAGCCTGTGGATGGTGGCCTTGGAAAAACTGGATGCCGCGGAAAAACCCTGAACCGCGCCCCTTCATCTAGGAAAATAAACTCCCGCCGGAGGCTCCCGCCCTTGCCCCTCGCGCTTTGCCCGTAAAGGATCATCAATATGGATCCCGCTTTTCTTATCACAGCCTTCGTGGCGTTGTTCGTGGTCATCGACCCCATCGGCCTCGCGCCCTTGTTCGTCGCCCTAACGGCCGGCATGTCACCGCAAAAACGCCGCGCCATCGGCATCCGTGCCTGCGCTGTCGCCATCGGCATTCTGCTGCTGTTTTCAGTGTTCGGCACCAGCATCCTGACCTTTATCGGGATTTCCATGCCCGCGTTTCGCATTGCGGGCGGGATTCTCCTGTTTCTGACCGCGCTTGATATGTTGTTTGAACGCCGACAGAAACGCCGCGAAGATCAGGCCGACGGCGAAGATACTGATGACAATGAACCCGATGATGACCCATCCGTCTTCCCCCTCGCCATTCCCCTCATCGCGGGGCCCGGCGCCATTGCCACTGTGATACTGCTTGTTGGTCAAACAAACGACACCGCCGGGTACTTTGCGGTGATGGGTGTGTTGATGGCCGTCCTCGCGCTCGTGTTTGTCATGTTCCTCAGCGCCTCTGCGCTTGAACGGATGTTGGGCAAAACGGGGATCACGGTTGTTACCCGCCTGCTGGGCATGTTGCTGGCGGCGCTGTCCGTTCAATTCGTCCTCGACGGGCTCAGCTCTTTTGGTTTGGGATCCTAGCCCTATATGTTTGGTATGGATGCCGGACAAATCATTGCATTGGGCTTTTTAATTCTGCTGGGGTTTTCCCTTCTCGGGTCTATTCTACACAACGGTGCGCTGCGTAACGCACTGATTTGGGGGCTTATTTTCATTGGTATGTTCGGGGTCGCCAACAACTGGGATGACATCAGCCGCGATTTCACACAGCAACAAACGACGTTCACCGACGCCACGATCGAGGTCCCGAAAGGGCGCGACAATCACTTTCGCATGACACTGCGGATCAACAACGTGCCCGTCGATTTTCTGGTGGATACCGGCGCAAGCCAAGTGGTGCTGACACAGGATGACGCCGCACGCATCGGCCTTGATCCAGACCGCCTCGCTTATATCGGCACGGCGTTCACGGCCAACGGCGAAGTCGCGACAGCGCCCGTGCGCTTGGATAAGGTCCAGCTTGGCGACATCACTGACACCCGCATCCGCGCCAGCGTGAATTCCGGCCAAATGGAAAGCAGCCTGCTGGGCATGTCCTACCTCAGCCGTTTTGAATCCATCGAAATCCGTCAGGATCTGCTGATCCTGAACCGCTGATTACTTTTCAGCCTTCATTTCCCAGCGCCCTGAATCCTGCGACCAATACTGCGCCGAACATCCGGCGTCGGTTAGTGTTTTCCACTGCACCCGCGCCGCCGAAAGGGCCTCTTCGTCATAGCCGTCAAACAGCACGCACACCCGCTGTGCGTCCTTGACCTCCTGAGGGCTGACAACGGCGCCGTGCACCGACATTACACAATTCGCGCCATTGGATGCCGTTTCGCCCGTGATCAGCAAAATCGGTTGATCCGCATCGTGATCCCCGCCGACCATTCCGTGGGGCAAAAACCCCTCAGGTGGACCAGCCCAAAGCGCGTTATCCAGCCGTTCCATTGCACCGCGATCCACACCGCGCACTTCTACCAGCCACCCCGCACCGCGTGATTTCTCAAGCAGCATGGGCAGGGTTTGTTCCACCGATCCGGTCGTCAGGTGATAGAAATACGCGCTTCCGATTGGATTTACTCCGCCTCGTAAGTATTTGCGATATAACGGTTAAGCGCCATGACACCCCAGCCCGTAGCACCCGCTGGTGCCAGCGCTGTTTCGGCCTTAACAGATGCCGTGCCCGCAATGTCCAAATGCGCCCACGGCATGTCGTCCTTGATGAACCGCTGCAAGAACTGCGCCGCCGTGATCGATCCAGCATCACGCCCGCCGACGTTTTTCATATCCGCAATGCGGGATTTGATTTTGGCGTCATACCCTTTGCCCATCGGCAAACGCCACGCGCCTTCGCATTCCGCCTTTGCCGCACGCAAGAACCCGTTGCACAGATCGTCATTGTTGGAAAACACACCGGCATTTTCATGGCCCAGCGCCACAATCACGGCCCCAGTCAACGTGGCAAGGTTGATCACGCCCGTTGGCTTGAACCGCTCTTGTGCGTACCAAAGAACATCCGCCAGAACCAAACGCCCCTCGGCGTCGGTGTTGATCACCTCAATCGTGTCGCCCTTCATGGATGTCACCACATCACCGGGGCGCGTTGCGCGATCCGACGGCATGTTTTCAACCAGCCCGACCAGTCCGACCACATTTGCCTTCGCTTTGCGCAGCGCCAGCGTTTTCATCACGCCAGATACAACACCTGCGCCGCCCATATCCATGGTCATGTCTTCCATGCCCGCAGCCGGTTTTAGCGAAATACCGCCCGTATCAAACACAACGCCCTTCCCGACCAGCGCGAACGGCGCTTCGTCCCCGCCACCGTTCCAGTGCATCACAACAACTTTGCTGGGCGACGCAGACCCAAGACCGACACACAAAAGCGACCCCATACCAAGCCTTTCCAGCGCGTCTTCTTCCAGAACCTCAACGCTCAGACCGATGCTTTCCATTTCAACCAGACGGTTGGCGAATTCGGTGGTGGTCAACACATTGGCGGGCTCATTCGTCAGATCACGGGTGAACACGACGCCCTCGGCCACAGCCATCAACACATCCGTCGCAGCCTTGGTGTCTGCAACGTCTTTGACCATCACGTTGATATCGCCCAGCGCCTTGTCGTCTTCGGTTTTGTGCGGCGTGAACGTATAACCTCGCAGTGCGACACCAAACGCCACGTCTGCAATGCGCGACACCGTGCTGCCCATCAGCAAAACATCGCCCTCACCGCGTACCTTGGCAATGGAGGCACCTGCCTTGCGCGCCAGCTCAACACTGGGGCGTCGGCCCAGTTTCACAACCAGAACCTTGCTGGCCTTCATCCCCGCAGGAAATGACAGCGCAATCGCATCACCTTCTGCGGCTTTTTCAAACTGCTGGCTTTCCACCGCGCGCGCCACGGCCTTTTTCGCTTTCGCGTTCACCTTGCGGGCAGACAGATCCAGTTTTCCATCAGGGGTGACAAAAACAGCGACAGCCCCTGTGCGCGTTTCGATGTCATCTAGGTTCGTTTCAAGGATGTTAAGAACGGGCAATTGCGTCATGGGGCTACCTCTGGGTCGGTTGGACTGTGTGTTTGGCAATAGGTAGCCCGCGCGATGCGCCTTGACCAGACAGCACTTGGGTCCGCCCGCCAAATGCGCTAGCAAAGCGCCACCAAGGCGACATCAATCAAGGGGGGATGCAACGCGTGGCGCGATTTGATCGCTATATGCTCGGGCAACTCCTGACGTTGTTCGGCTTTTTCTCGTTGATCCTGGTGCTTGTCTACTGGATCAACCGTGCCGTGCGTTTGTTTGACAGCCTGATTGCAGATGGCCAATCGGCTTGGGTGTTCTTGGAACTCACGTCCCTGTCGCTCCCGGGATTGATCCGCATTGTGCTGCCTTTGTCGGCGTTTGTCGCGGCTGTTTACGTCACCAATCGTATGTCAGCGGAATCAGAACTGACGGTGGTACAGGCCACGGGGTATTCCCCCTTTCGCCTTGCCCGCCCTGTCATCTATTTTGGCGCGATTGTCGCGCTGCTTATGACCATCCTGACCCATGTCCTTGTCCCGCTGTCCTCTGAACGGTTGACCCTTCGGTCAGACGAAATTGCGCAAAACCTCACGGCGGGGCTTTTGACACCAGGTGAATTTCTGACCCCGACAGACGGCATCACGTTTTACATCCGCGAAATCTCTCAATCTGGCGAACTTCTTGATATTTTTATATCCGAGGGCAGCAGCCCGGACCGCCGTGTCACCTACACCGCATCGCGCGCCTACCTCGTGCGCAACGACAACGGCCCGCAATTGGTGATGGTCAACGGATTGACCCAGACCCTCAGCCTCGACACAGGGCGTCTGTCCACCACCGGGTTTGAAAACCTTGTCTATGACATCGGATCACTGATGTCGGACACAGGTGAAAAGGCACGCGCCCTCAGCGCCTTGATGAGCTGGGATCTATGGTTCCCCACCCCCGAACTTCTGGCACAAAGCGATCAAAGCACCGCACAACTGCGCCTTATGGTTCATGATCGCATCGCACAGGCCGCCTTGGGGTTTGTCGCAGGTCTTATCGGGTTCTGCGCCTTGGTGGCGGGCGGGTTCAGCCGCTTTGGCCTGTGGCGCAACATTCTGTTCGCCGTATTGCTTCTTGTGTTGCTGAAAGCACTGGAAACGGTGGGGGCGGGCATCGCCACCCAGACACCCGCGCTTTGGCCCTTGATGTATCTTGCGTCCCTCAGCGGGGTGGCGGCCTGTGTCGCCCTTCTGTACGTGTCCCAGCGCCCTTATTTCTTCAAACGCAAGCCAAAGCCCTTCACAGGGGTCATGTCATGATCCTGCATCGCTATTTCGCCCGCCGTTTCACGTGGACCTTTCTGGCAACCCTCGGCGGGTTCTTTTTGCTGATGGTGCTGGTTGATCTGGTGGAACAGCTGCGCCGCTACGGGGGGGATGCGCCGTTCGGGGATGTGCTCCAACTTAGCCTGTTGAACCTGCCCGGCGGTCTTTACGGGATCATGCCGCTGATTATGGTGCTGGCGACACTGGCGATGTTTCTGGGCCTGTCGCGGTCCTCTGAAATGGTGGTCACGCGGGCGGCGGGGCGATCTGCGTTGCGCGCCTTGTCTGCCCCCCTCGTGGTGACAGCCCTTATTGGCGCCATCACTGTCGGTGTGTTCAACCCCATCGTTGCCGCCACCTCAAAGGAATTCGAAACCCGCGAGGCCACGCTGCGGTCAGGCGCGCCATCGGTCTTATCGATTTCAGGCAACGGGTTGTGGTTGCGTCAAGGCAACGACAGCAGCCAGACCGTGATCCGCGCGAATGGCACCAACCTTGATGGCACCGAACTTGCGGGGGTGACGTTCATCACCTTCACACCGGAAGGCGGCCCCACACGCCGGATCGAAGCGGCCTTTGCCCGCCTCACCCCCGGTGCATGGGATTTGATTGACGCGAAAGCCTGGCCCCTGGATGGCACTGGCGTCGCTGAGGCCCGCGCCACCACCCATTCCAGCCTGCGCGTCCCCTCCACTCTCACGGCCGATGAAATCCGCGACAGCTTTGGCGATCCGTCCTCAATACCAATATGGGAACTTCCGGCCTTCATCGACCGCCTTGAGGTCGCGGGCTTTTCCGCCACCCGCCATGAGGTCTGGTTCCAGATGGAACTGGCCCTGCCCGCCTTTCTGGTCGCCATGGTGCTGATCGGTGCGGGCTTTACCATGCGTCACCAACGCGGCGGGCGCACGGGTGTCATGGTCTTATCGGCCATTCTGATCTGTTTTGCCCTGTTCTTCTTGCGCAACTTCGCGCAAATCTTAGGCGAGAACGGGCAAATCCCTGCCCTTCTGGCCGCTTGGGCCCCACCGCTTGCGGCGATCGGTGGTTCACTTGGTCTGCTTTTGCATCTGGAGGACGGATGATCCGGCACTTACTGGCAGCCCTCCTGACGCTGCTGCCCTTCATGGCCCACGCCCAAGCCGCCGCAACGCTGGTGGCGGACAATGTGTTCATCCCCGCCGGCGGGCAATCCTTGGTGGCCGAAGGCAACGTTGAGGTCTTCTTTGACGGCACCCGCCTGTCCGCGCGCCGCATCACGTTTGATCAGGCCAGTGACCGCCTGATCATTGATGGCCCCGTCTTTATCGTCGGCGCGGACGGCACGATCTTTTCCGCCGATGCCGCGTCGCTTGATCCGCAACTGGAAAACGGCATTCTGCGCGGCGCCCGTCTGGTGCTGGATGAACAATTGCAATTGGCCGCCAACCGGATTGACCGCGTTGATGGGCGCTACACCCAGCTTTATCAGGTCGCGGCCACGTCTTGTCATATCTGTGCGGACGGTGAAACACCGCTATGGGAAATCCGCGCCCGCCGCGTGATCCATGACACTGACGAACAGCAGCTTTATTTTGACGATGCCACCTTCCGCGTCATGGGCGTGCCGATCTTCTATCTGCCCCGCATGCGTCTGCCCGATCCAACGCTTGAACGCGCCACAGGTCTGCTGACGCCAAGCCTGCGCAACACCGACAACCTCGGGATCGGGATAAAACTTCCGTATTTCATTCGCCTTGGTGATCACCGGGACCTCACGATAACGCCCTACCTGTCGACCTCAACCACCACCCTCGAAGCGGCGTATCGTCAGGCCTATGTGCGTGGTGAAATCGCGATTGAAGGCGCGGTGACCCGCGATGACCTAAAGGACGGCACCCGCGCCTACCTGTTTGCCGATGGTATTTTCGACCTCGGCGATGACGTAAAGCTGCGCTTTGACATCGAATACACATCCGATGACGCCTACCTGCTCGAATACGACTACTCAGACAAAGACCGCCTCGACAGCGAGATTTCGTTCGAACGCGTCCGCGACCGCGACATGACGCTGGCCTCCATGACCTATTATTCCTCCCTGCGTGACGGCGAACAATCGGAAACCCTGCCCCCCTTGCTGGCGGATATATCTTGGGAACGGCGCACCACACCGGAATGGGGCGGCACATGGACTTTCACGACAGACATGCAATCCCATTACCGTGAAACATCCGTGCCCCGCACCGCCACGGACCTCGAAGGGCGCGATGTGGCCCGCGTCGGGGCTGGCACCCAGTGGTATGGCAACACCGTCACGGACCTTGGCGTGGTGGTTGACGGCACGCTGGGCTTTAACATCGATTACTACAATGTCAGCGACGACAACCTGATCGATGACACGTTCCGCAGCACCGTTTATGGCCAGACAACCCTGCGCTACCCGCTAATGCGCAAATCCGAACGCGCAACCCACACCATCGAACCCGTCGTGCAGCTTGCGTGGTCGGCAGTGGATGGGGACGCGGTTGAAAACGAAGACAGCAGCGCGATTGAATTTGACCAAGCCAACCTTTTGTCCATCTCTCGCTTTTCGGGCGAAGACGCCGTCGAAGAAGGCCTGCGCGCTGCCGTTGGCCTGACGTGGACACGCATGGGCCAATCGGGTTGGGACAGCACCATGACAGTGGGCCGTGTCTTTCGCGATGAAGAAGACACCAATTTCTCGACCAGCTCAGGCCTTGGCAGCACCGCGTCCGATTGGCTGATCGGCGGACAATTGCGCACGCCAAACGGCCTTTATCTGGACAGCCGCCTAATCGTCAGCAGCGGATTTGACATCACCAAAACCGAAACACGCGCAGGCTGGTCCGGTGACAACCTCGACCTCACGGCAAGCTATATCTATCTGCCTGCAGATCTGGACGAAGACCGCGCCGATGACGTTGGTGAACTCGCCTTTGATACCACCTACCGCTTTGATAGCATTTGGTCCGTCGGCGTTGATGCGCGCTATGATGTTCTGGCAGATGAACCCACGTCAGCGGGGCTGGACATCGGCTGGCAGAACGAATGTGTGGCCGTCGATTTTTCGGTGTCGCGCACGTTCTCGTCTTCCACTACAGTTACCGCAAGCACGGATTTCGGGCTGTCTGTGTCGCTGAACGGCTTTAGCGCCGCAGGCACCACAAACGCCGCCCCGCACCGTTGTACGAATTGACCACGACCCGAGCAGATAAAAAACGAGGATTCCAATGCGCGCACTGATTTCAGCGATTGCCACAACACTGGCCCTGATGTCGCCCAGCTTTGCTGTGGCCCAATTTGCCCCCGCAATTGTCGTCAACGATTCCGTTGTCAGCGAATTCGAAATCAACCAGCGGATCGAGATGCTCGAAGTGTTCCGCACCCCCGGCAATCTGCAACAGATCGCGACAGATCAATTGATCGAAGACCGCCTGAAACTTGAGGCGCTGAACGACGCAGGATTGCGCATCACCGACGAAGGCCTGCGCGGCGCAATGGGTGAATTTGCCGGCCGTGCGAATTTGGAACTCGACCAGTTTATCACTGTGCTGGGCCAATCTGGCGTGTCCGAAGAAACCTTTCGCGATTTCGTGCGCGTCAATGTCAGCTGGCGCGACTACATCCGCTCGCGCTTTTCGGACCGCGCCCAAATCTCTGAGGCAGAGATTGATCAGGCCTTGGGCCAATCCAGCGGATCATCCGGCATCGAAGTTCTGCTGAACGAAATTATCATCGCAGCACCGCCACCACGCGCCGCCGCCGCGCTGGCCACAGCACAGCGCATCTCGCAGATCACCTCGACCTCCGCGTTTGAGGGGGAAGCCCGCCGCGTCTCGGCGTTGCCCTCGCGCACACGGGGCGGACGCCTCGATTGGTTGCCGATTGCCAACTACCCGCCAGCCCTGCGCAGTCTCTTGCTTGATCTCGCACCCGGTGAGGTCACGGACCCGATCCCGATCACCAATGGCGTCGCCCTGTTCCAGATGCGCGGCGTGCGCGAAGTCACGCAAGCCGCACCAGAACCTGCCGCGATTGAATATGCTGCCTTCTACATCGCGGGCGGCCTCAGCGAACGCGCCCTGAACGAAGCGCGCCGTATCGACGGGCGTGTGGACACCTGCGATGATCTATACGGAGAAGCCCGCGGCCTTCCCGAAGACCAGCTTCAACGCGACGTTCTGCCCCCCGCCGAAATCCCGCAAGACGTGGCGATGGTTCTTGCCACGCTTGATCCGGGCGAAGCAAACTATTCACTCACCCGCTCGAACGGGGACACGCTGGTGTTCTTGATGATGTGTGGCCGCACGCCGTCCCTGGGCGAAGGGGTTGATCGTGAAACGGTCCGCAACCAGCTGCGTTCCCAGCGGCTGAGCACCTTCGCAGATGCGCTGCTGGCGGACCTGCGCGCCGCTGCGACGATCACCTTCCCGTAAGCCGAACAGATGAAACCCATCGCCATCAGCTGCGGCGAACCCGCAGGCATCGGCCCTGAAATCGCCGTGGCCGCATGGAACGCCGTGGGGCGCGATATCCCCATGGTCTGGATCGGCGACCCGACCCATTTGCCAGACGGCACCGATTGGCAGGCCGTCACGACCGCCGCAGACGCCGCAACCGCCACCGCCTTTCCGGTTTTACCACGCGATTTCGGCGCACCGCGTGTGCCCGGCACCCCAAACCCCGCCCACGCCCAAGGCGTGATTGATGCCATCGCCGATGCCGTGGCACTCGTGCAATCGGGTGACGCCAGTGCGGTCTGCACCGCCCCGATCCACAAACAGGCGCTGATCGATGGCGCCGATTTCGCCTACCCCGGTCACACGGAATACCTCGCCGCACTGGCGGGGCGCGATCATGTGGTCATGATGCTGGCCTGCGATCTGCTGCGCGTCGTACCCGCCACGATCCACATACCGCTGGCGCAGGTCGCCGACCAACTGTCTGCCGCCACCCTGACCGACACAATCCTGATCACCCACGCCGCGCTCAAACGCGATTTTGGCATCGCCCAACCACGCCTTGCCGTAGCGGGCTTGAACCCCCACGCAGGCGAAGGCGGCAAAATGGGCATGGAAGAAATCGAAATGATCACCCCGACGCTGGACGCCCTGCGCGCCGAAGGGTTCGACATTGCAGGACCGCTGTCCGCCGATACCATGTTCCACCCGGCGGCCCGCGCGCGCTATGATGCCGCCATTTGCATGTACCACGATCAGGCCCTTATCCCGATCAAGACGCTGGACTTTTCGGGTGGTGTGAACGTCACACTGGGTCTGCCCTTTGTGCGCACGTCGCCCGATCACGGCACTGCCTTTGATATCGCTGGCCAAGGCATAGCCGACGCCACTTCCATGATCGCCGCACTGAAAATGGCCGCGAACATGGGACAGGCACGGGCATGACGACCAACAGACCCTCCGGGGGGAGTTTTTTTGGCCAGGTGAACCAGGGGCGCAGATATGAGTATTGACCACCTTCCGTCCCTCAAGCAGGTCATCGACACCCACGGGTTGGCGGCGAAAAAATCGCTTGGTCAGAACTTCTTGCTCGATCTCAACCTCACTGCGAAAATCGCACGCCTGTCGGGGCGAAACGACGATCATGACGTTCTTGAAATCGGCCCCGGGCCGGGCGGGCTGACACGGGGCCTTTTGGCCGAAGGCGCACGCCGCGTCCTTGCCATCGAAAAGGACGAACGCTGCCTGCCCGCATTGGCCGAGATCGAAACCGCCTATCCGGACCGCCTGAAGGTGATGCTGGGGGATGCCCTTGACATCAATCCGCGGGATCATCTGACGCCGCCCATCCGCGTGGCTGCCAATCTGCCCTATAATATCGGCACCGAATTGCTGGTGCGCTGGCTGACCCCCCCTGAATGGCCCCCCTTCTGGGACAGCCTCACGCTGATGTTTCAACGCGAAGTCGCACAGCGTATTACCGCAGAACCGGGGTCAAAGGCCTACGGGCGCCTTGCGGTGCTGGCGCAGTGGCGCACAGACGCGACAATCGTGATGAACCTCCCGCCCGAAGCATTTTCGCCGCCGCCCAAAGTCTCGAGCGCGGTGGTGCATCTAACAGCCCTGCCCGCCCCACGCTTTCCGGCGGACGCCAAAATGCTGCAACACGTGACCGCAACCGCGTTCAACCAACGCCGCAAAATGCTGCGCTCGTCCCTTAAGGGGCTGACACCGGACATCGAAGACCACCTGAACGCCGCAGGGATCAAACCCACAGAACGCGCCGAACAGATCGACGTTGAAGGTTTCTGCGCATTGGCCCGCAGCCTGAGCACACAAACCTGACCCAAACGAAAAAGGCCCCCGTCACCGAGGGCCTTTTGAAATTACTCTGCGAACTTACTCTGCCGCTTCTGGCGCTTCGCCGCCCTCTGGGGGCTGATCGGGGCGCACTTTGGGTTTGCGGGTGCGCCGTTTCTTGGGCGCTGTTTCTTCGGGTGTTTCAACCAGACCGGTATCGCCAGCCTCGGCCTCAACGGGTGCTGCGGCGGCGGCTTCTTCTTGCGCCTTCAGGCGTTCCTGGCGTTCGCGGTCCCGCTCTGCTTGGCGGTCGCGGTTCTGCTTTTCTTGTTCTTCGCGCTTGGCGTCGATCTCTTTTTGGGCCTCGGCCAGCATCCGCGTGTAATGCTCTGCGTGTTGGGCAAAGTTTTCGGCGTTCACGCGGTCATTGCTCAGGATCGCATCGCGGTGCAGCTGCGTGTATTTTTCAACAACCTGCTGGGGCGTTCCACGCACCTTGCCTTCGGGCCCGGAGCTGTCGAAGACGCGGTTGACGATGTTGCCACCCGACGGGCGGTTGTTGTTACGGTTCTTGTTCCGCGAACGCGATCGTGAAGATTTCATAAAGGAAGCAGCCTGTTTTCTCTGTCGCAGCCCGACCCCACCTCATGCGGGACCTATCAAATACGCGGCTTGCGATGTTCTGGCGTGTGTCGAATGAGGGGCCAAGTGGCCCAGCTCCGTCCGACACCTATGACTATGCCGTCAAAGACGTTAATCGCAAGTAGATTCTATGTAACTTCCTGCAAAACAGCCCATTAAAGCGGCTTTTGGCCCACAACAACGCGATCGCGCCCATCCAGATCGCGGCGAATCCCGACCGCCACCAGCCCCGCGGCCCTAAACATCTGCGCCACCTGCCCTGCTTGAGTCGGCCCGATTTCCACCATCAACCACCCGCCCGCGTTCAAATGCGCACCCGCCCCGTCCGCAAGAATGCGGTAACACGACAACCCGTCGCCCCCATCCGTGAGGGCAATGCGCGGTTCAAACGACAATTCCGGCGCCAGCGTGGGCATCTCGTCTTCTGCGATATAGGGGGGATTTGACACGATAAGATCAAATGTGCCGTCGACCCCTTCAAACCAATCGGATTGGACAAGTACGCAGCGCTCATAAACGCCAATCGCCATGACATTTTGCGCCGCAACCTCAAGCGCGGCCTCAGACACATCCGCCCCCACGCCCGTTGCCCCTGACCGATCCGCCAACACAGAAATCAAAATGCAACCGGACCCTGTTCCAAGGTCAAGCACCCGCGCAAACGGAACCTCAAGCGCAGCCTGCACAAGGGTTTCCGTATCGGGCCGCGGATCAAGCACGTCTTTGGTGACAACAAAGCTGTGTTTCCAAAAATCACGCGTGCCCAGAATATGCGCCATCGGTTCGCGCGCCCGGCGGCGTTCACACAGGGCGATATAGCGGTCCATCGTCGCTGCATCAAAATCCGCCCGCGTTAGATTGTGCAATTCACGGCCCGTCGCCTGAACCAGCAACACTTTCGCCTCGCGATCCGGGTTGGACGCAAATTCAAGGTATTGCCGCCCCAACCGCACCGCCAAAGCAATGGCATGTTCATCCGAATGGGCCGCCAACACCCCCGCCAGATCGACGGGCAATGTCACCCGCCCATCTCCGCCAGTGCGGTGGCTTGGGCGTCCTGGATCAACCCGTCGATCACCTCGTCCAGATCGCCCTGCATCACCTGATCCAGCTTATACAGTGTCAGGTTAATCCGGTGATCCGTCACGCGCCCTTGGGGGAAATTATAGGTGCGGATGCGTTCTGAGCGATCCCCCGATCCCACCTGACTGGCACGATCCGCGCTTCGTTCGTCATGTAGTTTCTGGCGTTCCGCATCATACAGCCGCGTCTTGAGAACCTGCATCGCGATCTCGCGGTTGCGGTGCTGGGATTTCTCGGAACTGGTCACAACAATCCCCGACGGCATGTGCGTGATCCGCACGGCTGAATCGGTGGTGTTCACGTGCTGCCCGCCCGATCCGGACGCGCGCATCGTATCAATACGGATGTCATTGGCGTTGATCTGAATGTCCACATCTTCGGCCTCGGGCATCACCGCCACCGTCGCCGCCGATGTGTGGATACGCCCGCCGCTTTCGGTTTCAGGCACACGCTGAACACGGTGCACACCGCTTTCATGTTTCATGCGCGCAAAGACGTTTGATCCCGCCACCCGCGCCGTGACCTCCTTGATCCCGCCAAGCTCGGATTGTGATTCTTCAAGAATTTCGAACTTCCAGCCCATGTTTTCGGCGTACTTCTGATACATTCGCAACAAATCGCCGGCAAACAACGCCGCTTCGTCGCCACCGGTTCCGGGGCGGATTTCCACCAGCGCGGGCTTACCATCTGCTGCATCGCGCGGGATCAGCGCCAGCTTTACGGCCTGTTCCGCGTCCGGCAACCGTTCGCGCAGGTCTGGCAATTCCATCTCTGCCAGTTCTTTCATTTCGGGGTCGGCCAGCATGGCTTCGGCACCCTCGATCTCGGCCACCAGCTCCTGATAGCTGCGCACGACCTCAACCACAGGTCGAAGCTCCGCGTATTCGCGGCTGACGGCAACAAACTCGTCGCCGCCGAGGCCTTCGCCCATGCGGGCCTCAAGGAATTCGAACCGTTCGGTGATCTGCATCAGACGATCATTGGGGATCATTGCGCGTCCCTCACCGCTTGCCATTGCGACAGCCAATTTTCGATCCGCGCACGGTTCACGCCCAGATCCGCCTTGCCAAATCGCAGGCGGCTGTAAATCTGAACCGTGGACATTTCCGTCGTCAGCAACTGCGCCAACGTGACGGTCGTGTAATCGGGAAACCCCATCCAACGGGTCTGCGTTACGTAGGTAATTTTTTCATCCGCAACCGATCCCGCCAACACACGCGTGCGCGGCGTGGCGCGGATAATCTGATCAAGTGCGGCAAGTTCTGCGCGGCCATCCCCAACCAACGGGCGTTGCGCCACATGCGCACCCGCCGCCGGATAATCACCCGGTCCCATGACAGGCAGCTTGGGGTCGTGCCAAAACGCGACATCCGTCGGCGCAACGCGCACCCAGACCATCAGCACGACAACAGCCGCAACAAATCCGGCAAGGACGTAAAAGAACATAGAACCCCTCATTTATCGGTATTTAACACCGGGCAGAATGCTCAACATCTCGAACATGATATTGGCCCCCGTCAGCGCTGTGTTGCCCGTCGTATCATAGGGGGGCGAAACCTCAACCAGATCGCACCCGATGATGTTCAGCCCGCGCAAATTACGGATGAGCTCCATCGCTTGCATCGTCGTTAGGCCGCCAATCTCGGGCGTGCCGGTTCCGGGTGCAAAACTCGGGTCCAAACTGTCGATGTCATAGGTGATGTAACAAGGGTGATCCCCGATAGACGCCGCGATCTCTTTTCCCAACGTATCCAAAGGCTTGTGCCATAAAGATGATGCAAGTCGCTGATTAAATCCCCAATCCGCCGCCTCAGTAAAATCCTCAGCCGTGTAACCTGTACCGCGAAGACCGATTTGCCATACTTTTGAAGGCACTAGCAGGCCTTCTTCATACGCACGGCGAAACACGGTGCCATGGGTTTCACGCTCTCCGAACATCTCGTCGTTTACGTCGGCATGGGCGTCCACATGCACCAGTGCCACAGGTCCGTGTTTCTTCGCCATCGCCCGTAAGATCGGCAAAGTCAGGGAATGATCCCCGCCAAGGCCCATGGGGATTACGGGATGGTTTAAGATATCCTCGTAAGTGCTTTGAATAATGGACAAACTATCGGCTAGGTTAAACGTGTTGATCGCGATATCGCCAAGGTCCCCACATTGCAAACTGTCAAACGGCGCGGCCCCCGTCTGGATGTTATAGGGCCGGATCATCGCGCTTTCTTGGCGCAGTTGTTTGGGGCCGAACCGCGTGCCGGATCGCCAGCTGGTGCCGATATCCATGGGGATGCCGATAAACCCGACATCCAGCCCTTCAGCACTTGCGACGTCCGGCAGGCGCATAAACGTCTGAAGCCCGGCAAATCGCGCCAGATCATTGCCCGAAACCGGTTGGTTAAAATCGCTCATCGTTTTCCCCACAAATGCAGACAGCACAGCTCAAACGCGACATGCGCCCCCGCCACTGCCGTAATCCCACCGCTGTCGTAGGCGGGCGAAACCTCAACCACATCGCCGCCCACCATGTTGATCCCCGCAAGGCAGCGCAGCATCGCCGCCGCCTGCCAGCTGGCCAAACCACCCCAAACGGGCGTGCCCGTACCCGGTGCGAACGCAGGGTCCAGCGCGTCAATATCAAACGTCACATAGGTTGCACCGTCGCCGACAATTTCCTTGGCCCGCGCCACGGCCCAATCTGCGCCCTTTTCATGCACCGTGCGCGCATCGATGTATTCGATCCCGCAGTAATCTTCGCACTCGGTCCGTATCCCGATCTGAACCGATCGCGCAGGATCCACCAAGCCCAGCTTCACCGCCTTGTACATAAACGTGCCGTGATCAACGCGGTCCATATCGTCGTCCGCCCAAAGATCGGAATGTGCATCAAACTGGATCACCCCCACGGGGCCGTATTTTGCCGCATAGGCCCGCAATATCGGCAACGTGATGAAATGATCCCCGCCCAGCGTCACCGTGCCCACATCTTCGGCCAATATCGCGGCGATATGCGCCTCAATCGCCGCCGGAGTCCCCGCAACATTGGCATAATCAAACGCCAGATCACCGACATCCGCGATGGCAAAATCACCCAGCGGATCAAACCCCCAGCCATAGGGCGGATCATAGGGCTGCAACGTGGACGCCTCGCGGATCGCGCGCGGGCCAAACCGTGTGCCGGGGCGGTTGGTAACCGCCTGATCAAACGGCATGCCCGTCACAGCCAGATCAACGCCGCGCAAATCCTTGGTGTATTTGCGGCGCAAAAACGACGTCGCCCCGCCGAACGTATTTTCAAAGGCGCACCCCTTCAGGTCGTCCCGTGTGAATGCCAGATCGATCTGGCCCTTGGCATCGGTCAGCGCCATTACGCGTCCTCCAACGGCAATGCACGTTCCGCAAGGCGCGCAAAGAACGACGCGCCATAAGGGGCCGCCGCATCATCAAAATCATAATTGGGCTGGTGCAATCCTGCCGTATCGCCGTTGCCCACAAACAAATACGATCCTGGGCGCTTCTCCAGAAAATACGCAAAATCCTCCGCGCCCATTTCGCGTGTGGCGTCGTCCGTTACCATCCCTTCGGCCGCAACCTCGCGCGCGACCTGTGCGGCAAACGCCGTCGGCTCTGGCGTGTTGATCGTCGCCGGAAATCCTTCTTCGTAGCGCAGCGTGGCCTCAACGTTGAACGCCGCCGCCTGCCCGTCAACAATCTGCGCCATCCGCGCCTTCACCATGGCCTGCACCTTTTTGTCAAACGTGCGCACCGTGCCGCCCAGATAGGCGCTTTCGGGGATGATGTTGTCGGCCGTGCCCGCATGGATCATCGTCACTGACACCACCAGATCATCCAGTGCGCGGTGATTGCGCGACACAATCGTGCCCATGGCCTGCCCAATCGACAGCGCCGCGGGGATCGGATCACGCGTGTCCTGCGGATAGGCCCCGTGCCCGCCTTCCCCTTTGATATCAACGTGGAACGTATCAACCGCCGCCATGATCGGCCCCGGCGTGGTGTAAAACTGCCCCACGGGAACGTCCGGCATATTGTGCAGGGCGTAAACCTCGCGGATGTCGAACGTGTCCAACATCCCTTCTTGCACCATCAATTCCGCCCCGCCGCCGGTTTCCTCGGCGGGTTGGAAAATCAGCGCGATGCGCCCTTTGAAATTGCGGGTCTGCGCCAGATACCGCGCAGCGCCCAGCAACATCGTCGTGTGCCCGTCGTGCCCGCAAGCATGCATTTTTCCGGGGTTCAGGGATGCCCACGCTGCACCTGTCGTTTCCTCAATCGGCAGCGCGTCCATATCTGCGCGCAGGCCAATCGTCGGTCCGTCGCCTTGGCCGTTGATAATCGCGACGACCCCCGAAATCGCCACACCTTCATGGATTTCATCTACGCCGAATTCCCGCAACCGTTCAACCACATAGGCGGCGGTGTCATGGCACTGCTGGCCCAGTTCGGGATGCTGGTGCAGATATCTGCGCCACTGCGTCATGTCGTCGGCAAATGCAGCGATTGAGTTGATGACGGGCATGGCTGGACCTCGGGCTATGGGGACAATAGCCTAGTCTTACATCAAAGGAGCCGCCCCTCAATGCCTGACGACACGCTGATCCATTCCACCGATCCTGCCCGCCAGATGGATCGTCTTTTGGCGATCATGCGCGCCCTGCGCGATCCCGAAACCGGCTGCCCGTGGGACATCGAACAAACCTTCGCCACCATCGCGCCCTACACCATCGAAGAAGCATATGAGGTCGCGGATGCCATAGAACGCGGGGATATGGATGATCTGCGCGGTGAACTTGGCGATCTGCTGTTTCAATCCGTGTTCCATGCGCAAATGGCGGATGATGCGGGCGCGTTTAATTTCGCGGACGTGGCGCGCACAATGTCAGACAAAATGGTCGCGCGGCATCCCCATGTGTTCGGCGACGAATCGCGCGACAAATCCGTGGATCAACAAAGCGCTGATTGGGAAACGATCAAGGCCGCGGAACGTGCGGGGCGCGCAGAGGGCCGAACTCTCGATGGTGTCGCAATCGGCCTGCCCGCCCTGCTGCGCGCGTTAAAACTGCAAAAACGCGCCGCCCGCGTCGGTTTTGATTGGCCTGACGTCGGCCATGTCATCGATAAAATCGCTGAAGAAGCCGCCGAGGTGGTCGAAGCCCGCGATACCCTGTCCCACGACGCCCTAACCGAAGAAGTTGGCGATCTGCTGTTCGTGATGGCCAACCTCGCCCGTCACCTCAACGTGAACCCCGAAGACGCCCTGCGCGCCGCCAACGCCAAATTCCAGCGCCGGTTTGAAGGTGTTGAAGATGCGTTGGCGTTAGCAGGCAAAACCCCGGCCGACAGTGATCTGGAAGAAATGGACACGCTGTGGGATCAGGTGAAGGTGGCGGAAA
This sequence comes from Octadecabacter dasysiphoniae, assembly GCF_021532615.1. Taxonomy (GTDB): domain Bacteria; phylum Pseudomonadota; class Alphaproteobacteria; order Rhodobacterales; family Rhodobacteraceae; genus Octadecabacter; species Octadecabacter dasysiphoniae. The sequence goes on along the minus strand of NZ_JAKGAQ010000005.1, from coordinate 145 downwards.
AAGCGAAAGCGGAAACAGAAGCATAGTTTGCAATCACAGCGAAAGTCCGCTTTGAGCCCTAATTGACGAATGCTGCGAGACGCATGAACGGCGGCTTACAACAAATCGTCTTGAAAAATTCAAATCAATAGACGCCCGAAAACCG
>NZ_JAKGAQ010000004.1 GCF_021532615.1 Octadecabacter dasysiphoniae | reverse complement strand
CGGTTTTCGGGCGTCTATTGATTTGAATTTTTCAAGACGATTTGTTGTAAGCCGCCGTTCATGCGTCTCGCAGCATTGGTCATAGTGGGCTCTCTTTTTCTCTTTTGCCGCGCGGTGCGCGAACGGCCGATCTGGGGGTGAAGCGACCTGCGCTGCACGGCTGACGAACTGGTAAGATGCGGGACAAACAGACCTTGACCAGTCAAACTCGAACGTCCGCTTTAAGCTGGCGATCTGCAGGTAGAGACCGTAAACACCCTTGAATTTAGCGATCGCTCCAGATGCTCAGACACTTCCTAGCTTGCTATCGTCTCCGAAAGACAAGGGCGAGATTGTTCGCGGGCATGTCGATCGCCTGTATGAACTCTAGGTTTGCTTCCTTTCCCTCAGATTTGACCCAGGCATCATCCTTATATCCAATTTCGGAATCAGATGTGCGCAAGCTGGCGTCAAACCGCGCATCACCCTCGCTCGTCAGCTCACCATCCCGTTTGAACGGTCCGTAAACTAACAACAGTCCTGTTCGGATCAAAGCTTTTGCTGCCTCTGCCAACAGTACCCTGGCCTCGGCTGCGCTGATAAGATGAAACAGGTTAGCCGTTAAAATAAGATCATTAGGAGCGATAGTGTTGCCCCAACCAGGTTGGGTGGCGTTCAACACAAGCGGAGGCGCGATGTTGGATAGACCGCTCTCAAGAGTGTAAGCTGTGATGCTGTTTAATCGAACCTGCTCCACTTCGGATGGGTGCCAATGCAAAGCTCGCATTGCTGCGGCAAAGGCAACGATATGTTGGCCGGTGCCGCTTGCGATCTCCAAAGCATCGCCAGTTAAGGGTGCGATGGACGAGACTGTTTCGCACAAGCTTTCAGTATTTCGCGATGCCGAAGGCGCATAAAGCTTCCCGCTTGCGTCAGGTACGGTCGCAATAGAGGCACTGGGTGGCGGGACGCGAATTTCCATCAAACATCGGGTTCCCGGTGGAGGGTTAAAGCTGAAAAACTCTGATCGGTTGGCATGATTTCTATCTGGTTGATATTCACATGTGAAGGCTGCGAGATCACCCAACTTACAGCCTTTGCCACATCGACAGGCTGTAATCCTCGAAAGTCTTGAGAGGCGGCTGTCGCCTTTCCTTCATCGCCGCGAAATCTAACGGAAAAGAACTCGGTATCTGTTACAAGTCCCGGTTGGATGTCTGTGGCGCGTATGCCAGTTCCTGCAAGGTCCGCTCTGAGGTTGAGGGTGAAATGACGAACAAAAGCCTTTGAAGCACCGTAAACATTCCCACCGGGGTAGGCATAGGATCCAGCGATCGAGCCGATGTTTATGACATGACCTGTGCCTCGTGCCACCATGTCCGGTAAGAACGTATGAACCACCGACAGCATTCCGGTGACATTGGTTTCAACCATTCGTGCCCACTCATCAAAATTGGCGGAACTAGCCATATCTACACCAAGTGCGAGTCCAGCCGCGTTTACGATGGCGTCGACAGAGACTGCCTGATCCTCAAGGGCGTCCCGTAAACTGCACACTGCAGCGCGGTCAGTGACATCAACTTGAACAGGCACCAAGCTGTCACCCAGCTTGGCTTTAAGTTCATGAAGCTTTTCGATCCGACGAGCAACGGCAACAACGACATGCCTTTGCTTAATCAACTCTTCGCAAACGGCAGCACCAATCCCGCTTGACGCTCCAGTGACAAGGATGTTCATCGCTCACTCACCTGCAATTTGTGCTTCGCCATTGCCAAACGACCAATCAATCAGATCGTTTTCGTTTAGAATTATCATTACGTCCTGTTTGCGCCACGCGACTCTGGAGTGCAGGTTTTCGGCAATCGCATTGTACAGGGCCCTTTTTTGTTCCGGCGTGCGGCCATGCTTCATGGTGATCTGAACAAAAATACACTTTTCCGAGCGATCTACGCCAAGGTAGTTGTCGTCATACATCAACTCGCCCTCGCCGTGTTCGGACAGAACCTGAAATTTGTCATCCTCAGGAATGTTGATCGTTTTGAACATCGCGTCGTGAATGGCTTGGCCGACGTTTTGTTTGAAAGACACAGTTTCTCCAGCGGGGATAGCGATACGGACGAAGGGCATAGTGTTACTTCTTTCTTAGGTTGTTGCCATTGCGGCGTTATCTACGACGAGCATTTCGCCGTTTATGAAGCGGGACTCGTGGCTGGCCAAGAACAGGACAGCGTCTGCAATTTCATCAGGTTCAGCCATGCGCCGTTGAAGGGCTGTGATAACTTCGATGCCGTTGATCGCCCCAAGCGCTTCCAATTCGCGAAGTTCATGATTCCCATGATCCGTTCGGATGAAACCGGGGCAAACAGCATTGCAGCGCACGCCACGGTCGCGAAACTCCGCTGCGATTGCACGTGTGAGTTGGACACAGGCACCCTTACTTACGCAGTAGGCCGCCTCCATCGCTGACGCACTGAGCCCTGAAATCGAAGCCATATTTACGATGCTGGCGTCTACTGATTCCAACATATGTGGTAGGAAACATCGAATAGAGCGGACCATACCCATGAGGTTGGTTTCCATGATCTCGGTCCATTCCCCATCCGAAGTTTCGAGGAACGGCTTTACGAGGATCGTGCCCGCATGGTTATACAACACATCAATCTGTTCGAACTGCTCCACCGTTGCTTTTGCTACGCGCTCAAGCTGCTCAACAGATGTCCAGTCGCACTGCCAAAAACGGGCCGAGAGGCCTCGATCCGTAAGGTGTTTAGCAAATGCGTCGCCTTCATCGGCGCGCAAGCCCAACATCACAACATTAGCACCCTGTTCAGCAAATTTACCGGCAGCAGATTTTCCAACCCCACTGGACGCGCCAACAACGACAACAGTTTTGCCATCAAAGCGCATTTGGTTCCCCTGCAGTGTAGGGTTCGATTGCGGACAGTTCGCAGGCGAGATTTACGGCATCTACCAGATCATTGCCTCCACGCCCTTGCGCTTGCAGCATGCGGTAAATGGACAGGCCCAGATTATTCAACGGCATCGAAACTTTGAGGTCACGCGCCAAGTATTCACAAAGCCGCAGGTCTTTATGCTGTAGATCGACAGAGAATCCGGGCGCATAGCTTTGCGCCCGGACCCGAGGCGCAAAGTAGTTTTCCAACCAGTAACTATTGGCATCTGTGTGTGTGAATGTCGTAAGCATCGTCTCAAGATCAATGCCCGCCGCTTTACCCAAAGCAAATGCTTCTGCTGCCACTAGATTGTGCAGGCCAGAGATATAGTTGCTGATCAGTTTAACGATGCTCCCAGTCCCGGCAGGCCCGAGCAATAGTGGGTGCTGACCAAGGACATTCATCAACGGCAGTGCTTTTTCAAACGACACTTCGTCAGATCCAGCCATGAAAGTCACATTGCCGTTTTTTGCGCCATCAACGCCTGCGCTCATCGGTTCACCACCGCTAACAGGCGCTTCAACGTAGTGCAGTGACGCGTCATGAGACGCTTGGTAATTCTGACGCGCAGTAGCTGGGTCTATCGTACTTAGGTCCAGAACGACTGCGCCGGGTTTTGCGGACGTCAAAAGGGGGCCACTCTGCGCGAATATTGATTTGCTTGCAACGGGATCCGGTAATGCAAGCAGGATGAAATCAGCATCTGCGACGGCGCTTGCAACGTCATCATGAAATGCCGCGCCCAAGCTTTCGACCTCAGAGCGTTTGGTGCTGTCCGTGTCGTGAACGTGGACGTTGTTGAATGCGGTTACGAGGTTGGCAAGGTAGATCCGACCAATAGACCCTACGCCGATTTGTGTAATTAGGTGTGACATGGCAATCGCTCCGTTTCAGTCTGGGCGTCTCGACAGGTATCGAACCGCCGTTGACTGTGACTAACGCGATATATACGATTTATTATAACGAATATTTTCAAAGCAATGATTTAGGAAATCTAATGGATAGAAATTTCGACACTTTGGTCTTACGCACCTTCGTCGCGGCGGCCGAGTGCGGTGAATTTGCGCATGCATCACGGGTGGTTGGTCGCTCTCAAGGTGCCGTCAGCATGCAAATCCAAAAACTCGAAAGGGTTGTCGATCAAACGCTTTTTCTGCGCCGCAAGGCGGGTGTGTCACTGACCGACGCGGGTCGCCGTTTTCTACCGCATGCAAAAAATATTTTGGATGCTAAGGACCATGCTCTGCGGGAAATGGCGGGGTTTAATGTGCAAGGTGACGTGCGTGTCGGGATACCACAGGATTTTGCGGAAACCTTCCTCCCTGGCATTCTGGGGGCGTTTACACGGTCGCATCCATCTGTCCGATTGACGGCGCATGTTGATCGCAATGTGGACCTTGGCGAGGCTGTACGCCGTGGACACCTCGACCTTGCTTTAACCTTTGGTCTTCACACCGCCGCCGAAGGGCAGGTGCTTGCAGAAGTTCCTGCGGTCTGGATTGGACCCAAAGACTATCGTGTTAGCGTTGAAAAACGCGTCCCACTCGTTGCGTTCACCGCACCGTGTATATTTCGCGAAATTGCCCAGAACAGTTTAACTTCTTGCGGGTTAGGGCACCTTGTTTCGATGAACAGTACAAGTTTGCAGGGACTATGGACGGGCGTGAATGCGGGTTTGGGAATTGCGGTCAGAACGCCCATTCAACTTCCTCCACATCTTACGGTCTTGGGTGCCGAGGCTGGGCTCCCGCCTTTACCATCCGTGAAAATCAGACTGCACCATGCAGAACATACTGCGAGCGAAGCCATGGTTAGGCTGAAGAATATTCTAAAAGAAGAGATCGCGGCTCATCTGCCGATGAATCTCATGCAGTAGTGGCAGCTGACCAGCATCTAGCCCATAGCTGGCCTACAAAAGTAACTGCCGCGCCTTACTTAACATAACAAGATAACTGATCGAAGCGGACATTCATGCGCCGTGCAGCATCTGTTAAAGTTGGGCTCTTTGCAGCCATCGGATGCGGCGCAGCATCTGCAATCTTGGCCTCGGCTGGCGTCACTCACGGCCCATTGCGGCCGTTGACCGCGTCATCTCGTTGCTGCGGTTGCAGTCGCATAGCAGACGTTCAACGTCGGCGCGAAATCACAGAATGCGTAGACATCGCCACCGATCAAACACTTCCAGTCGGAACATGATGACCGTTGCCCCACTGTCGTGGGGACTGCCCATACATGCGTTTGAACTCCCGACTGAACTGAGAAAGGCTGACGTAGCCGACGCCGATAGCCGCCTCGTTCACTGTTATGCCCCCTGCAATCTTCATGGCAGCATTGTTGAGCCGCATTGATTTCACGAATTGGATCGGAGCCATTGTTGTGACTTGTTTAAACTTGCGATGAAAAACGGCACGGCTCATGCCTGCACGGGACGCCATCTCATCAATAGAGATTGGCACATCTAAATGGGACGACACATGCGCAATGGATCGTGCAATGGCGTTACCAGCACCAAAGGCTTGCCGTGCAAACAAGCCAGCCTCGCCTTGCAGGATCGCATAATAAAGTTCACGCAGTCGAGCATCGCCAAGAACTGCCACGTCGGTTGGATTTGCGCCAAGCTGTAAAAGACGCAAAAGCGCATCGGTGAAACCTTCATCCCATTCTGCCAGTCTGATCCCATGCGCCCGCAGGTCGCCTTTGACCATGGGAAGCGCGCCGTCGACATTTTCCATCTCTAAAGTCAGTTCCGTCATGACCCGTTGGTTCAGCGAAATAAAAACACCATAGAGAGGATCATCAATGGATGCGTTAGGTGTCCCAGCCTTCACTGGCATCGACATAGGGCAGCACAAATACTTGCTGTCGTCGTAAATAAATCGATGGCCATCCAAGACTGCCTCCTTGGACCCACTAACGATAGCAACGACGCTGGGTTCATACACCGCCGGAACACAAGGGATCGCTTGTGTTGCGCGAAACAAGCGCACACCCGGCATGCCGGTTTCCATCAAACCGTCTTGGTCCGTGCGATCTTCGATAAGTTGTTTGATACTTTGTTTGCTCATGCAGCCAATTTAGTGTCTCAGAATCCGCGCTGGCAACCCAAACGATACAATCAGGCAAATATTAGCGACGATCCCGCCTATTTCAAGGAACCAGCGAGAGTTATCTACACCTTTAAGACGCGAACAGGCACCGCGCGGCTGGTGTGCCGACTCATAAGGACCAACACGATGGCAGATATGACATTCGGACCCAAAGGCTGGACGACAGAACGCCTCGGCTCACTCGTAGGAAAAACCTATGTGATCACCGGTGCCAACTCGGGTGCTGGTTTCCAAGCTTCGCGCACCTTTCTATCAAAAGGCGCAAAGGTTGTGATGCTGAACCGCAGCGCAGAGAAATCAACCGCCGCTGTGAAAGACCTGAAAGACGAATTCGGTGCGGAGGCCGATGTCAGCTTTGTACGGATGGACCTGTCTGATTTGGCAAGTGTACGCACCGCCGCAGAAGAGCTGATGAAGACTGTTCCACAAATCGACGCGCTGATCTGCAACGCAGCTATCGCACAAGTGCCAACCCAGAAGTTCACAGTTGATGGGTTTGAAAGTCAGCTTGGCACAAACCACTACGGCCATTTTGTGCTGTGCGGGGTGTTGTTTGACAGGATCGAAGCCAGCAAAGGCCGTATCGTCGTTGTTGCTAGCCTTGGCTACAACATGGGGATCAAAACCATCCAATTCGATGACATGAATTGGGACAAGAACTACGGCGCCAATCCTGTTTACAGCCAGAGCAAGCTGGCCCAGATGATGTTTGCATACGAGTTACAGGATCGCCTGAAGGGAACAGGCTTGAACGTTCAGGTCTACGTCTGCCACCCCGGTGCCTCCGCGACATCACTTATCAGCACGAGTGGAGGTCTCATAACGCGGTTGACGTGGTGGCTGATGAGTAAGACGCCGATGGTCCAAACGGCCGAGAAAGGGGCTTACCCCGAGATCATGTGCGCGACCGAGGACGGGCTGGAACAGCGCGCGCTTTATGGCCCGACCGGGTTGATGCAAACGGGCGGACCTGTTGGCAAGGGCACGCTCAATCCTCATGCCTATGACAAGGCGGTCATGGAAAAGCTGTGGAGAGTTTCTGAAGAAGCCACGGGATTCAGTTGGGCCTTCTGATTGCCTCACTGATGCGGAGTGCTCAAGACTGTACGTAGCAGCAGACATCACACTGCAGCCGGGTCACCACCCAGGCCTCGAGGTCTCGGTCATCAAGGGCGGCCCATAGCGGGCTCTCAACTCCTTTATCGGATGCTGCGGTTGCAGCCCGCTTTGCGGTCATTCGCCGCATGAGCGAAACTGGTGGATGGACGAACTCACACATCGCGGGACTATGCGGACCTTAGAGCGTTCTCAACCAATGGCTGCTTACAATAAGTGTGATCAAGGCCTCAACGAAAGCAAAGAGCAGTCGGACAAAAGGCCTACATCGACTACGAGAACGGTGTGGCCGGATCAAAACTCGTGCCCGGTCGTCTTGAAAACTGCTCGGCCGATCTGGAGCGATACGCAATTAGAACGCCATCAGAAAGCTCATCGGCGCAGCATCAAACTGATGCGGCACCGGTCAAAAGTCTGCAGATGGCTCTACACCTCGCAACGATAGAGGGGCATTTGCGGGGGAGGGTCGAATCCTACGTTGGCCGAGCAGGAGACGGGCGACGTCTTCTGCAGTGAAAATTGCTCACGCGAGGATCACGTGATCGGCGGTCAGGATGTCGGGGCTGACATCGGTCAGGAACACCACCGTGTCGCCGTCCAGATCAATGCGCGTATCGTGACCACCGGGCCCGTCTGCACTGACAACCGCCGAGAATTCGGCGAAATCGGCGAACCCAAAGTCGCTCACATCCAGTCTGTCGCCCTCGGCGCCGTCGAAATCAATCACCGTGGTGGACCCGTCGAGGTTGCGGAACGTCATGATGTCCGCGCCCTGCCCGCCCGAGATCCGGTCCGTGCCGCCGCCACCGTCGATGGTATCGTCGCCGGTGCCCGCAAAGATCACGTCATCGGCCACCGTGCCGGTCATCGCATCATCGCCCGTGGTGCCGATCTGCGTCGCGGCGCCCGAGAAATCGCCGCCGAAGATCACGAAGCTCGCGCCGGAGTCGCTGCCATTCGGATCGTCTCGATATGCCCCGACGATCAGATCGTCGAAGCCGTCACCATTCACATCCCCCGCCCCGCTCACTGAGATACCCGACTGGTCAAACTCCGACACCCCGTTGATCACAAAGCCACCAATGCCGCTCTCGATGTCGGACAGCTCCACTGCTGTCCCATCGCTCTTGCCGAAGACCACAAAGCTGGCGCCGGAGAGACTGCCATTCGGATCGTCTCGGTAGGCTCCGACGATCAAGTCATCCAAGCCGTCGCCATTCACATCTCCTGCCCCGCTCACTGACCAGCCAGACCTGTCAAGCAACGCCACACCATTGATCACAAAGCCGCCAATGCCGTCCTCGATGTCGGACAGCTGCACCACTGTCCCATCACTCTTGCCGAAGACCACAAAGCTCGTGCCGGACGACTCTCCATTCGGATCGTCGAGGGGCGCCCCCACGATCAGATCATCGAGCCCGTCGCCATTCACATCGCCTGCGCCGCTGACCGACCGACCGGAGTAGTCAAGCGCCGCCACACCGTTGATCACAAAGCCACCGGTGCCTGCTTCGATGTCGGACAGATTCACCGCATCGCCGTCCCCCTTGCCAAACACCACAAAGCTTGCACCGGAGGACTGGCCATTCGGATCGTCTCCCCAAGCCCCAACGATGAGATCGTCGAAGCCGTCGCCATTCACATCTCCCGCCCCGCTCACCGACCGGCCGGACAGGTCACCCGCCGAAACGCCATTGATCACAAAGCCGCCGATGCCGCTCTCGATGTCGGAAAGCTGCACAACGGTCCCATCGCCCTTACCGAAGATCACGAAACTCGCGCCGGAGCTGGAGCCATTCGGATCGTCTTGTTCTGCGCCAACGATCAGATCGTCCAAGCCGTCGCCATTCACATCGCCAGCCCCGCTCACCGACCAGCCAGACCCGTCACCCTCTGCCACACCATTGATCACAAAGCCGCCAATGCCACTCTCGATGTCGGACAGCGCCACCGCGGTCCCGTCACTCGTGCCGAAGATCACAAAGCTCGCACCGGAGTAGTCGCCATTCGGATCGTCCTGATATGCTCCGACGATCAGATCGTCGAACCCGTCGCCATTCACATCCCCCGCTCCGCTCACCGAGCGACCCGACTGGTCATCCTCCGACACACCATTGATCACAAAGCCGCCAAGGCCGTCCTCGATGTCGGACAGCTGCACGGCTGTCCCATCGCTCTTGCCGAAGATCACAAAACTCGCGCCGGAGTCGTCGCCATTCGGGTCGTCTCGATATGCCCCGACGATCAGATCGTCCAAGCCGTCGCCATTCACGTCCCCGGCCCCGCTCACCGAGTAGCCAGACCTGTCAAACTCCGCCACACCATTGATCACAAAGCCGCTGGGATCCGTGCTGCTCTCCAGTGCAGCAAGCTGGATCGCATCCGACACGCCCGTGATCGTGACGGTGACGGTCTCCTCGGTGCCATCCGCGCTCAGCACCGTGAAGCTGTCGGTGAGCGTCTCGCCTGCGCCCAACGTCTGGATCGCCGCTTGGGTGTTATCCGCCGTGTAGGTCCAGGCGCCATCTGCATCAATGTCAAAGCTGCCGTAGCTGCCAGCCGTGCCGCTCTGCGCCTCAAAGCTGGCCTCGCCGGTATCGACATCCGTCACGCTAAGCGCGCCAGTCGCCGTGAGCGTTGTCGCCTCATCCTCAATCACAGCACCAGTCGTCTCGCCCGTGATCACCGCCGCATCATTGACCCCGGTGATCGTGACGGTGACAGTCTCTTCTGTGCCGTCCTCCGTTTCAACGACGAAGTTGTCGGCCAGAGTCTCGCCCTCACCAAGGTTCTGGATGTCCATCAGCCTGGTGTCCGCCGTGTAGGTCCAAGCGCCATCCGCATCGATGTCAAAGCTGCCGTAAGTCCCGACCGTGCCATTTTGCGCCTCAAAGCTCGCCTCGCCGGAATCGGAATCCATCACGCTCAGCGCACCCTGTACGGTCAGCACAGTGGCCGTGTCTTCCGTCAAAGCCCCGGTGGTCTCGCCGGTGATCACAGCCGCATCATTTTTTCCAGTGATCGTGACCGTGACGATCTCAGGTGCGCCATCCTCAGGGGTGCCGTCGACGCTGAGCACCGCGAAGGTTTCCGTCAACGTTTCGCCTGCGCCCAACGCCTGGATCGCCGTTTGACTGTTATCCGCCGTGTAGGTCCACACCCCGTCCGTCCCTAGGTCGAAGCTGCCGTAGTTGCCCGCCGTCCCACTTTGCGCTTGGAACGACGCCTCGCCCGTATCCGCATCCGTCACGCTAAGCGCGCCCGTCGCCGTGAGGGTCACCGCATCATCCTCGGTCACGTCACCCGTCGTGTCGCCCGTAATCACCGCCGCATCATCGACCCCGGTGATCGTCACCGTCACGGTCTCACTGGTGCCGTCCACAGTCTTGACCGTAAAGCTGTCACTTACTGTCTGGCCGTCAGCAAGGCCCTGTACCGCCGTCAGACTGTTGTCTGCCGTATAGATCCAGGCGCCATCCGCATCGATGTCAAAGCTGCCGTAGCTGCCCACCGTACCGCTCTGCGCCACAAAGCTCGCCTCACCGGTATCGACGTCCGTCACGCTCAGCACACCCGTCGCCGTGAGGGTTGTCGCATCATCCTCAATCACTGCGCCCGTCGTCTCGCCCGCAATCACTGCCGCATCATCGACCCCGGTGATCGTCACCGTCACGGTCTCTTCCATGCCATCCGCCGTTGTCACCGTGAAGCTGTCACTTACTGTCTGGCCATCAGCAAGGCTCTGGAGCGCAGTCAGACTGTTGTCTGCCGTATAAATCCAGGCGCCATCTGCATCGACATAAAAGCTGCCGTAGCTGCCAACCGTACCGCTCTGCGCCTCAAAGCGCGACTCGTCCGCGTTCGGGTCCGTCACATCCAGCTGACCAGCGGCAGTGAGAACATCATCCTCGGTCACAGCACCGGTCGTCTCGCCCGTGATCTCCGCTGGGAAATTCTCTAAAGCGTCCAAGCCACCTGTCAAAGCCGCAAGCCCTAATCCCGTGAACACCGTCAGTCCGGTCGGAACACCCTCGGCGACCCCAACCCCAACCGCCGCTTGCGCAATCGCCTCCGCGACATCCGCAGGCACCAGAACCGAACCGTCCGCCATCACTTGAACGGACCCGGCACCAACCTGCACCTGCGCGCCGTTCTCCAGCGTAATCCGCACCGAACCATCGGCCTGAACATCGACCGATACGACCCCGTCAATCTGACTCAACGAGGTCGATGCCGTCTGCGCCGCGGCCTGTGACGCAAAGGCCGGCAACACCAAGATCAACCCCGCCAACGACGCGGGTTTGCCAAAAGCCGCAACATGACGGCGCATCGCCTCTGACAAAAGCTGACGCCCACGCACGCGCGGCGTTTCACCCTGCGCATCGTCAAGATTGACGTCTTTCATACCGGTAGCCCCTGCGTTCAAATATCATGAGATCAGCCAGCCATGCGGCGCACGAACAGCTGTCACGGCGCACATGCCCGTGATCGAACGCCACAAAACGCAGGTCAGCGGCACGATTGAAATATCGATCCACAGCTTTGGCCAACATCGGCAAACATTTGGCCGAAAAGCGATGTTCGCACATCAGGCCGTTTGAAACGTATGGTGAAAGATTACCGAGGTCATCGACACATAATGTCAGCGTCAGCCTCGCCCTCCCTGACGCTGGAATGGTCAAGCAAGCAGGCCTAGCGCCCGAAACCTCAGCACTTGTTGAATTTTTTGGGCTCTTTTCGCGGCCGTCGGAGCCAATGCAGCATGTGGGCTTCTAGGCTGGCTTGCGAGGTAGAGGACGGCCCAAAGCCGACCTCCACGCATGGTCTGAGATGCTGCGTCGCGGCCCGTCAGACCGGACATTCGCTGCAAGTGCAAAATCAGGGACCGCTCGAATTCACAGACTGCGGACAAAGTGTGAATTCGCTGCGGCGGCGCCAATGGCAGCTTTCATCGGACTGGTCCGCTTCGTCGCAGCATCAACTCAGTATTCATGCAGCCCATCGAAATCTGCCTTTCCAAGTGTGACGCCGGCATGGCGCAGCCCAGCATAGGCCAGGGTCAGGTGGAACAGCATGTTCGGCAGCGCAAAGCGAGCGATGTAGTCGGTGGTTGACTGATCAAGTGATGCCTCTCCTGCCACGTGCCGCACACGCGCCGTCCATTCGAGCGTCGGAAGATCGCTGATGCTCTTGGCAACAGCCGTATGCAGAGCCCGTACAGAAGCAATGCTGTAAGGCTCTTCAATCTCGGGCACATCTGCGCCAGCAGGAAGACACAGGGCCCGACCCGCAAATTGAATCGCAACCGCGAGATGAAAGCCAGTGTCAAAGCTGTCGGGGGCGAGCCTGATCGCCATTAGCGTCTCGGTCTCAGGTTCGTTCTCTAAAATGCCCAACAAGTGATCCGCTTGGCTGAGATAGTGTTTGACCGAGCGGACGAGCGCCGTCTCTGCGGTGAGCGTCATCGCAAATCTCCTTCTGCGAATAACATTTTCGCAGTTTGCATTGATTGTTGAACAGCCTTGGCAGCATAGGCATCCAGTATAATGGTCATTTGACCATTGCGCAGCATCCGTCACTCCGGGCTCACAGCGGCCATCGAATGCGGCGCAGCATCTGTTCAAACACCTCTTGCGCGTCGCCACGAAAGGCCCCTTAGGAGACATTCAACGCCCACTTCCGATGCTGCGGTCGCAATCCGCATTCCTGCCATTCCCTGCATGCGCAAAATCAGCATTTGATTGAATTCACGTCCTGCGGGAAAATGTGCGAATTCGCTAAGTTAACACCAACATCTGCTTTCCCAAGTAGAACCTAGACTTATGCGATGGGTGCCTACTTTGCGATGGCCTCGTCATATGTCTCGCGCGCAGCATCGATCTTGGATAGGTTTTCCAGTGCCCAAAACCCCAAGGCACTGACGGGTTCGCGAAACGACTCCCCCATCTCGGTCAGGTTATATTCGACCTTTGGCGGGATCTTAGGATGATAAGTTCGGTTCACAAGACCGTCGCGCTCCAACTCCTTCAACGTCCGGCTGAGCATACGTTGCGAAATCCCGAGGTTGCGTTTCAGTTCATTGAACCGCAGCGTTCCATATTCGGCCAATGAGATCACGACCAGCACGCTCCACCTGTCACCAACGCGCGATAGAACCTCGTTGATGCGGTGGCAATCTGGGCAACGGTCGTCATCTAACATAGTGGTTCCCTTTTTGTGACCGAGGTTCAGGCATGTGCCTTCTTGCGGCAGTCTTTGGTATCGATTAGATCGTCAGTTACAAATGTATACTGACCCAAAAGGGTCCTGACAATAGGATCAGATCTATGACCGCCAAGCCACTCGACGACCTTTTGAACTGGCGCTATGCCACTAAAAAGATGGACCCGTCAAAAGCCGTCCCACAGGAAAAAGTTGATGCGATCATCGATGCCATCCGCATGGCACCGACGTCCAGTGGCACGCAGCCATTTGAGCTAATTGTTGTGACCAATCCCGACATTCGCAGCAAAATTGCTGAGGCCGCCGGTGGTCAAGCGCAGATCACAGATGGGTCTCATGTGTTGGTTTTTGCGGCTTGGGATAACTATACAACCGAACGGATCGACGAGGTTGTTGACTTGAACGTTGAGGCACGGGGCGACCTTCCGATGCTGCACGCCTATTATGACAATCTGAAGTCCAATTACCTGCCACGCGATGCGGAGACGAACTACGCCCACGCCGCGCGCCAAGCCTATATCGCGCTCGGCATCGCGCTGGTCGCCGCGGCAGAACAAGAGGTCGACAGCACGCCAATGGAAGGCTTTGACCCTAATACAGTCGATACGATCCTTGGCTTGAAAAAGCGCGGTTTGCGGTCAGTTGTCTTGATGCCTTTGGGTTACCGCGACCCGACTGCCGATTGGTTGCTGCCAATGGATAAGGTTCGCAAATCCCGCGACACGATCGTGACTGAGGTCAACTAACATGGGCTTTCTTCGCAAACTTTTCCGCGCGCAACCGCAACCGACGGCCGACGGTGCATTCAGCCCGTCCCCTCTTGCGATCAAATTAGGTACGTCGTCCACCACGGATTATGACGGCGGTGCCTACGCGAAACGCTATGAGGGCACTCGCAACCGCGTCCTGATGATCTGCACCGAAGAGCGCAATATGACGATGGCCAACGGTAAGAAATTCTCGACCGGGAACCACCCTGTCGAGATGGGCCTGCCGATGCTGCATCTCATGAACGCAGGGTTCGAAATCGATGTCGTGACGCCAAAGGGCGCCCCTGTCGCGATCGAAGAATGGGCGATGCCTGCGGATGACGCGGATATTCAGAAATTGTACCGCGACTTGGCCGACGCATTTCAGAACCCCGGCAGCCTTGCCGATTTCGCCGCAAACTCCATGACTGACGACACGCCTTATGCGGCGGTCTTCATTCCGGGCGGTCACGGCGCAATGCTTGGGCTGCCTGACAATGCGGACCTTGGCAAAGTACTACACTGGGCGCACAACACGGGCCTTCATACCCTTGCATTGTGTCACGGTCCTGCTGCGTTGTTGGCAGCAAAGAACGACGCAGGTTTCTTGTATGACGGCTATAAGATCACAGTGTTTCCCGATGCAGTAGACAAGCAAACGCCGATGATTGGTTATTTGCCCGGGCCGATGCCGTGGTGGGTTTGCGAGAAACTGAACGCATTGGGCGTGGAAACCATCAACAAAAAGGCCGACAATTCAACCCATGTCGACCGCCGTCTCGTGACGGGCGCAAGCCCACAAGCTGCCAATACCTTCGGCAGGCTCGCCGCAGAAACATTGCTAAAACGCACTGACGCGAACTCCTAAAACGAAAGGCGCACATCATCACTGACACAAAATCCCCGCTTCGCATCGATATTGTCTCGGACGTGATGTGCCCTTGGTGCGTCATTGGCTACCGCCAACTTGCGACGGCTTTAGAGGCAAGCGATGTGGATCATGAAATCCACTGGCATCCGTTTGAGCTGAATCCGAATATGCCGCCCGAAGGGCAGGACATCGGCGAACATTTGGCCGAGAAATACGGAACAACGCCTGAACAATCGGCAGACAATCGCGCGATGATGACCGCGCGCGGCAAAGAACTGGGGTTTGAGTTCAACTTTGCCGACGGTTTCCGTATGCACAACACGTTCAACACCCACCAGTTGCTGCATTGGGCAAATGAGGTTGGCCGCAAGAGCGATCTCAAGCAGGCGCTGTTCACGGCCCACTTCACCCACGGTCGGAACTTGTCAGATGATGCCGTCTTGGTCGAAATTGCGGATGCGATTGGTTTGGGCGCCGTGGATGCCAAAGCCGTTCTGGAAGATCAAAGGTTTGCGGCCGTCGTGCGGCAAGAGCAGCAGTTTTGGATCCAGCAAGGGATCAACGGTGTGCCTACCTTCATCTTTGAACGGCAGCATTTGGTGACGGGTGCTCAGAGCGTTGAAAATTTCAAAAGCATACTCACTCAGTTGCAACATCAGGATGCCTGACCAGTCCTTTTCTGCAAGTGGGGCAAAAATTTTGTAACTGGATTCTACATTGACCGGTGAATGCCGACATTCGCGGCACGCAGAAATTCGGTAACGTGGAAACTCTGCGGACCTCCGATGCGGCGCAGCATCTAACGGATGAGCTGAAACCTGCACGCCAAGGACGGCCCTTTGCGGACCTTCGCCCAACCATCAAGATGCTGCACCAGCAGCCCGCAAAGCTGCCATTCGTCGCGCGTGCAAAATGAAGGCTGCTCGAACTCACAGATCGCGGGACTTTCCCGACCTTCGCTGCGCCTGCGCCAATGACCGCTTGCTGACTTCAGATCACTGGCCTCGATCAACTCACGCCGTTATGATCCTGTCAAAATAATCGAATTTGAGCAGGTATTAGAGATGTTGCGCAGCAAACAATTTTATCTTTTTTCGGGAGCGCTGATGGCAGGAGTGCTCGGCTTTGCACTTGCATCGTGTGTGCAAAACCCCGCCACAAACCCGGAGTTGGTCACTGCTTCAGACATCACAACAGCACCATCACGTGTCGCCATTACCATTGATGATCTTCCTTATGTCATGCCATCGCGTACCAGCCCAGAAGACGGCTTAAGATACACCAATCAAATCACGGCTGTTCTGCGAGAGCATGGTATTGTCGCAACTGGCTTTGCAGTAGGGCAACAAGTCAATCCCCAATCACTACATGCGCTACAAGCTTTCGCAGATGCTGGCCACACAATTGGAAATCATAGCTGGACGCATCCTGATTATGGAACGCTGACACGCGATGCATTTTTCGAAGAAACGCGTCGGACTGACGAAGTGTTGGCGCAGTGGATTGATGAGCAACGGTTTTATCGTTTTCCGTTCTTGCGTGAAGGGGAGACTGAAGCAACGAAGGCGGCAGCGACAGAAGTCCTATCGGAACTAGGGTATCAAAATGTCCCAGTAACGATTGATAACGATGAATGGCAGTTCAATGCGGATTATGTTGCTGCTCTGGAAAACGGCAATAACGAAGCAGCTGCGATTATAGCACAGAACTATTTGGCCCACATGCACGAGCGCACGTCATTCTTTCAAAGTCTAGCGATTGAAGAACTCGGTGGCGATGTTGATCATATCCTGCTCATTCACCTCAATCGGATCAATGCAGATCACCTTGGGACACTTCTTGATTGGTATGACGAACAAGGCTGGGCTTTCATTCATGTTGAAGAAGCAATGATGCATCCTCTTTTTTCTCGCCCGGACATTTATGTAGGACCGCGTGGGCTGTCTCAGATTGAAAGAGTGCTTGGCGGGAAGCGGGAACCGGCAAGCGCCGCCTGCGGCGTCGGTTCCGGTCGAGAATTCCGGTTCCTCCCCCGCGCAGGCGCGCGGTTCCCTCCCAAATTCACGCCCTCCACCCAGTTGTCATGGCCCCGCCAGGCCGCAGGACGGGCTTTGCCCTTACCTGCTCTGCCCTTCGGAATGCATGGGCATTCCAAACAACAAAACAGGAAGGCCCGCCCATTGGCGGAAAGGGACAAGAGCCCCCGATCGCGTCACTCTAGGAGGGTCACAAATGACCAAAGAGAAGTTTCACGTTTACGCGCATGTCACCAATCAGATTGTTGCGCAGATCGAGGCGGGAACACCGCCCTGGCGCGCGCCGTGGACCGGCGGCGGGACATCGGCCAGCTTGCCGGAACGGTTCAACGGCGAGGCTTATCGGGGCATCAACATCCTGATGCTTTGGGCCACGGCGATGAATAAGGATTACAGTTCTGCCCGCTGGATGACGTTTAATCAGGCCAAGCAACTGGGGGGCCATGTACGCAAGGGGGAGAAATCCGCCACCGTTGTGAAATATGGCACCGTCGAGCGTGAGGATGAAAACGGCGAGGAACGCCAGATCCCCTATGCCAAGGCCTACCGCGTGTTCAATGCCGACCAGATCGAGGGTTTGCCCGCTGACTTCTACATCCTGCCCGATCCGCCCCGTGATCTTGGCACCGTGGCCGATCCTACGTTAGAGGCGTTCTTTGCCGCAACCGGTGCGCAGATCGACGTGACCGAGGAGCCGCGCGCCTATTACAACATCAAGACCGACCGCATTCACATGCCACCGATTGGCACGTTCCACCGAGCGGCAGGATATTACGGCACCTTGGCGCATGAGCTGACCCACTGGACAGGGGCGACAAAGCGGCTGGACCGTCTGGGCCGGTTCAATGATTGCAAGGCCTACGCGTTTGAGGAGCTGGTCGCGGAAATCGAAAACTGCATGCTTTGTGCACAGATCGGGGTCGAGCCTGAATTTGACCAGAGCGCGGCCTATGTGGAAGGCTGGCTTGAGGCGATGACGGAAGACAACCGCGCGATTTTCCGCGCCTCATCCGAGGCGGAGAAGGTCGTGGATTACATCATGGCCCGCACAGCACAGGCTGACCGGATGGCCGCCGAGTAACGGCCCGCACCACCGAAAGACCAAGGCCTCTTCCATCAGACTGGGGCCTTTTGCGTTGGGGTCTGATCCTGGCCATTGGGGGTGTCAGGATGATCTGTCGGCGGGCAACCTGAAGCCCACCCGCCGATAGGCCCGGCGCTTCGCGCGGACGGACATTTCATGCCCAAATCAGCTATTCGTGCAGCACGTAGCTAATGCTACCGCAGTGCCCTAAGTGACCGATGCTGCGGATTGCACGAAGGTCTGCTATTGCGGGTGGGTTAGACTCGACGTGTCGATCTCCCTCCGGTTATGTTCGTTAGCGACTTAATGTGTGTAAGGTGAGACCGTAATGCCGATGCCGTGGACATACCGCCACGCTTCCAAAGAGTGGCGCGCCTTTCTTGATGATGTGAAAGAACGCATGTCTCTTGAGTCCGACAATATGGCTTACACCGCTGTGGATGCTGTTTTGCAAGTCTTTAGACGCCGTTTGACTGCAGAACAGGGGCTAGCTTTTGCGGGCATACTTCCGGCGGTCCTCCGCGCGATTTTTGTGAAAGATTGGGATGTTTCCAAACCGCCGGTTCCATTTGCGGAGCGACAGGTCCTCACTGATGAGGCCAAGCAGGTCCGCGTGAACCACAACCTAACACCAGACAACGCGATCGAAGCAACAGCATGGGCAATCCGACGCTGCACCAACAGTAGGGATTTCGAAAGAGTGCTGATGCAGCTTCCAAATGGGTCAGTGGCGTTTTGGCATGTCGATGTTGAAGACCCAACGGAACTGGATCAGCGGATAATCTAGCAGCGGAAGCGGACCTTCCGAATGAGAAAACGAACGGGAGAAAAGTCCGCATTGTGTGAGTTCAGGTAGGGCGTGGAGAATGCCCGGTCTCGCACCGAGAGTGGCAAAAACGGTCGTTTGCGGCATCTGATAACTGTTGACATTATTAGTGTTACGGCTGACGGCGCATGAATTCCGCAAAAAGCGGAACTGAAAAGTCGAGGAAACCGTGTTCAGTACTGTAAATCATCCCTTTCGAGATAGTGTTGGCGCGAACGGGGCCGAGCGAAGACAGTTTTTTATCCAAAGCCTTCGCAATATCGTTCATGGCGTAGGGACCATCCCCTAGTGTGGCCATGACCGTTACAAACTCTGTTTCCTTCGGCGTCAATCTATCGAGACGTACTCGAAAGAAGCCGTCGTCAAGTGATGCGATGGTCTCGGTATAGGCGTTGTCTACATCCTGTTTGGTGATTTTCGGACCTTCGGCATTGTCCCAGGCCTTAGATGACCACTCTTGCAGAAAAAACGGATAACCTTGTGTCTTGGTCACTATCTCTGCGAGGGCATCATTTGAAATCGTCGCAGCTTCCTCGATAATAGGTTTCTCCACCGCTTGTCTTGCTGATTCTGGGTCCAGCGCGCCGACACCTGGGTAGAGGAACAGTCTTTCAGAGTACGATTTAGCCTCACCAGCAAGGCGTGCAATCTGTGGAAGACCTGCGCCAACCATAATGACGGGCAGGCCCTCTTGTGACATTCGGTGAATTGATACGATGAGAGCGGATAGGTCAGCTTCAGATAGGTATTGCACCTCGTCAATCAGTAGCACCCAACCTTTGCTCCCAGCTTTTGCTGCTTTCCCAATGGCAGTGAAAAGGTCTGGGAGGTCGAACTGAATATCGCCACTGTCCGCAAGTCCAGGTTCGGGTTCGACGGCAATTTCCGCACCAGCCACCTCAATCTTGAATATCGAGGCGAAGCCGCGAAGTCCCTTAAGGCCAAGTTGTGCGAGTTGCTTTGCGGCTTCTATTGATGATAGTGCGCGCAATACCTTACGCATTTCTGGATAAAGAAGGCGCGCTAGACTCTGGTGTTCAGGAGCCTCGATTTTTGAGATGTAATAGCCTTGCTCTTCTGAATTGGGCCGATTTCATTCAGCAAGACTGTCTTGCCAGTTCCCCGCAATCCAAGAAGCATCATGGGTCTCGGATTGCGCCCCAGCAATGCGCGTCCACATGCGATTTTAGCGGCATGCAAGATGTGATCACGCCCTGCCAACTCAGGAGGTCTACTTCCTGCTCCAGGGGCAAATGGATTGCGGTAGGGATCCATCCTAAAACTCCAAAGTGTAGATAACCCTAACTAGGTATAAGGTAGTATAACTTTTAGAGCTATATTTTATTATACATCCTTAGATATGAAGCTGATGGGAAAAGGGCCCCCGCTATGGTTTGAAACGGTCCTTTGTGCCGGTCCGCTCTGCCCCACGCAAACCCGATCACTTAGACATGACAAAAACCTCCGGCAAAACCTATGCAGTTTTGGCAGGTTTTTGACCACCGTCTTAGCGGCGTCTAAGCCACAAACATAGCCGAGCCGTTCCCATTTATGCAGCAAAATCAACAGCCACGATTGGTCACATATGTGACCAAAATCGCAAGGGTTTCCGCCATCCACGGTTCATTGGACTGACCTGCAAGCGAAAAGCGGCTGTTGAGACGTGGACTACACCCGATTGTACCAACCAAAGCAGTAGTGGCTCGCTGACATATCGAAACGTGCCAAGCGATCCAAAGACTGGGGGATGCACTGGGGGATCAGGATCTAAGAAAATCTTCTAACCATATGAACTGAATGTATTTTTATTTTAGTAATGGTGCCCGGGGGCAGAATCGAACTGCCGACACGAGGATTTTCAATCCACTGCTCTACCCCTGAGCTACCCAGGCACGGGAAGGGGTAAACCCCTTGGGTGAGCGCGTTTTAGAAGCCATGCAATCGACTGTCCAGAGCCTTATTGCATTTCGATGAAATGACTTTGCCAATCAGTTAGGTCGGGGCGGTTTTAGGGCGTCTTCACCCTGTGCAATCGCCTGTTCCAGCGCTTCGGTCAGCTCATCCAGATCATCTTCGTTCTGGGATGGCACCGCGTAGCTTCCGCCCAGCCATTTGGCCAAATCCACATCCGCGCAGCGTTTGGAACAGAACGGGCGATACGCCGCGTCGGTGTCTTTCGCGCAGATCGGACAGACCATTACAGCACCTCCAAAGGAACGGGCAGCCTTTCGCGTTTGCGCTGCAATTCATAGTGGCCCAGTGGGGTCCAGCCGACCAAGGCCGTATCAATCCCGTCCGCCTTGAACGCAGACCGCAAGGCAGATTCAATCTGTTTGCGGTGGGCTTTAGACATCGGCGCGAGATCAATGACGATCTGCCCGCCCAGCCCGCGCAGACGCAACGCACGTGGCAGCGCCTTACAGGCCGCTAGATTGGCCTTGAGCGTGGATGCCGGGGACGTGTCCCCACCCGTGTTGACATCCACCGCCACAAGCGCGCGCGTGGGTTCAACATACATGAAGGCCGATGCCTCCAGTGCGACGCGAGGCTGGCCCAATGTCGCCATCTGGTCCAATACGCCATGGTCTTCGAACCCGCCTGCATCCGTTACGACCGTGGCCGGTTCAACCCATTCGCGCCACGCCAAACCGTGCGGGCCGTCGCCATCGGTCAACGCCTCGGGGTCTCCGGTTGCGTCGGCCATGATGGCGCTCGCCATAGCGTCCATTGCGGCGATATCTTCGATAATGTCGTCATCGCTGCCATTTTCACACGACGAGCGAAGGATAAGCCCGAAGCCGTCAGAGACCTCGACCTCATGGGCGCAAGCGAGAATCCGTTCGCGCGCATCATCATCTTTGATCGATCTGCTGACATTTATGCCCGGTTTACCCGGCGTCACGATGGCATAGCGCGATTTGAACAAAACACGGTCGGTGACCGGAATGGCCTTACCGCCGTCCGCATAGCCCGTAACCTGCACCAAGATCGCTTGACCGGGGGCAAGCCCCTTGCCCTGACGCAGAAAGGCCGTTTCACCCTCTGGCAGGCGCAACATCATGCCACCCTGCCCTTTTAGCGGGCGATCACAGACCGCACGAAATATCGATCCCGGACGGGGCGCGCCTTCATCATCAATCAATAGGTCTTGCAGTTTGCCATCAATCATCAAAGCAGCCGCCTCACGGCCCGCTACGTGATCCAGAACGATCATACGCCCCTTCATGTCCAAATCTCCAAGCCCGAGGATTGCAATAAATTCGCTGTTTCCGCCAAAGGCAGCCCAACAACGGCGGAATATGATCCCGAAATCCACGGAATGAACGCGCTGGCTGGTCCTTGGATGGCGTAGCCGCCCGCCTTGCCGCGCCAATCGTCCGTCGCCAGATACCCAGCGATTTCCGCATCTGACAGACGTTTCATTTTAACGTCCGTCACCACATCCTTAACCCGCACGCCGCTTTGTATCTTAACAGCAATCGCGGTGATAACCTTATGGCGCCGCCCCGACATCAGACGCAGAAATGCCTCTGCTTCGGTGGCATCAACAGGTTTTCCCAAAATACGCCGCCCTACCGCAACAGTAGTGTCAGCGCACAGTACGATTTCATCCGCGCCGCACTCTGACGCCAGCGCCTTTTCCCGCGCCATACGCCGCACGTAATCGCGCGGTTTCTCTGCGTCCACGGGGTCTTCGTTTATGTCGGGTGCGCGCACAACATCAGGCGTCAGCCCAAGCTGCGCCAAAAGCTCCAACCGTCGCGGTGAACCGGAGCCTAGAACCAACCTCATGGTCGATTATTTGAAACGGTAATTGATCCGACCCTTGGTCAAATCATAGGGGGTCATTTCAACCTGCACCTTGTCGCCTGCCAGAACGCGGATGCGGTTCTTACGCATCTTTCCTGCCGTGTGCGCGATGATCGTATGGCCGTTTTCCAGCTCGACCAGGAATGTCGCGTTCGGCAAGAGTTCTTTTACGACACCTGGAAATTCGAGCAGTTCTTCCTTGGCCATGTTCTCTCCATCAAAAAGCTCCGCTATGTGCGGACACTGCTAGATGCGACGGTCCGCGCGGATTTTCAAGGGCTAACTAGCTTTTAACGGCTGCGACACGGTGTGCTCAGCATCAAAAGTGAGGCAAAGCGCGTCAATCCGCGTCGTTTCGCGTGCCCCAACGCGCAATCAGGCGATCATGTATCTGATCACGCGCCTGACGATAGGACACAAGGCGCGCATCGCGGCTTTCTCCCAATCCGGTCGGGTCCAGAATCGGCCAGTATTCAACCTCAAGATGGCTGTGGCGCGTCAATTCTTGTGCGCGGCGCTGGCTTGCCGGGGACAATGCAACAATGAGGTCAAAGGACGACAAATCATCGCCCCAGTTTTCCATTTCATCAAAAGATCTGCTGCGATGGCGCGACAATTCCACCTCCAGTTCCTGACAGACAGAAATGGCGAACCCGTCAATATCAAGATCCCCCTTCACGCCAGCAGATTGCAGATACACGTCTGTTCCAAAAAGCTTTTTGGCGATCCCTTCGGCCATGGGGGAGCGCACAGAATTGTGGTCACAACAAAAAAGAATGGACTGGGGAAGTGTGTCCAACTCAGCCTCCGAAGTGCAAAACACAGATAAGCGTGAATAGGCGGCGCGATGTGTCCGTGTCCACTTCCGCCTTACCTTCAAGGCGTTCTTCCAAGACGCGCGCGCCTTCATTGTGAATTCCGCGTCGCGCCATATCGATGGTTTCGATTTGGCTGGGGGCCGCCGTTTTCACCGCATCAAAGTAGCTTTCGCAGATTTGAAAATAATCCTTAACGACCTGACGGAACGGACCGAGGGACAGATGGAATTCCCCCGCTGATTCACCTTTTTCAGTCGCGATTTCAAAAACCAGCCGTTTCTGACGGATCGACAATCCAAGGCGATATGGCCCCGCAGGAACGGCCCGCCCGTCCCGATCCGGCAGAACGAACGAATTTTCCTCAAGCAGATCGAACATCGCGACTTTGCGTTCCTGTTCAATCTCTGGCGTGGGCGGCGGCAGCGCGCTGTCGTCCAAATCGATGTGAATTATCTTCGCCATTACCTTAGTCCCTGTTCAAACGGTCAAGCCGCGCCCGCACGCTCAACCCATGAGCCTCTAAACTTTCGGAAATGGCAAGCCGTTCCGCAGACGGGCCAATCGCGGCGAGGGCTTCTGGTGACATCCGCGCAAGGGTCGTGCGTTTGACAAAATCCATCACCGACAACCCGCTTGAGAACCGGGCAGAGCGCGCAGTTGGCAACACATGGTTCGGTCCGCCAACGTAATCGCCAATCGCCTCGGGCGTCCAAGCGCCGATGAAAATCGCACCCGCGTGGGTGATTTGCGCCGCAAGACCGTCGGCATCTGCCACACAAAGTTCCAGGTGTTCAGGTGCGATTCTGTCAGATAGTTCAACCGCTTGTGCCATATCTTCAACCGTGATGATCGCGCCGTAATCCCGCCAGCTTGGCCCAGCAACCGCGCGGCGTTCCAGTGTCTGCAACCGCGCCTCAACCGCGTCAGCGACGGCCTGCCCGAACGCCACATCGTCGGTGATCAGGATGCTTTGCGCACTTTCATCGTGTTCGGCTTGTGACAACAAATCCAGCGCGATCCAGTCAGGATCATTGTCTTTGTCCGCGATAACCAAAATTTCGGATGGGCCGGCGATCATATCGATCCCGACTTTACCAAACACGCGGCGTTTCGCAGCGGCGACAAAGGCGTTGCCGGGGCCGGTAATTTTATCAACGGGTGCGATCGTGTCTGTGCCATAGGCCAGTGCGGCAACGGCCTGCGCACCACCAATGCGGTACACTTCATCAACACCCGCAATCCGGGCTGCGAGTAAGACAAGCGGGTTCACTGCACCATCCGGCGTCGGGACAACCATGGCCAAACGCCCAACCCCTGCGACCTTTGCGGGCACCGCGTTCATCAACACGCTGCTGGGATAGGTCGCAATGCCACCGGGAACATACAATCCAGCCGCCGAAACGGGCGTCCAGCGCCACCCAAGCTGGGCCCCCGCCTCGTCAGTCCACATCGCGTCTTCGGGAATTTGGCGTTCGTGGTACGCGCGGATGCGGGCCGCAGCCAGTTCCAGCGCCGCGCGATCCTCGTCAGACACCTGCGCGCAATAGGCGTCAATTTCTTCATCTGAAAACCGCAATCCCGTTGCGTCCAGATCAAGGCGGTCAAATTTCGCTGTCAGTTCAAGCACCGCCGCATCACCGCGCGCACGCACGTCAGCGATAATATCAGCCACAACAGCGTCAACATCGGGGCTATCTTCGCGTTTAGCCCCCAAGAGCGCTTGAAACGCGGATTCGAAATCGGGGTCGGTGGTTGATAGAAACTGTGGCATGGCAAACTCCTGTCCGCGATCCATAAAGCGGACGTAGCGGGTCTTCAATCATTTGGCGCACAGGCGACGGCGCGTTAAATCCCCGCAGCAAGCAAAGTCAGGGTGATGCTTACCTTTTGCACCAAAGGATCGGGGTTATTGGCTAGGAATTCCTCAAAGCTCAGGTTTGCAGCGCAGGTCAGTGGGTCTTGCACTGACGCGGCTATCACCGCCTGTCTCATGTCCTCTGACACGTGGTCCTGATCGCCCCATTGTTCCAGTATCATCAGGACTTCGCCGTGACTGGCGGGCGCATGTTCTACGGGCGTATCGCGCCCCGCGGCCAGTGCCAGAAACGTCGCGTTGGCGGATTCCGCGATGAGCTCAAGATTAACCTGGTCAATCTGGTCCAGCCGCAACGCCGCCCCACCCATCAACGCATAGGTCGCGCAAATGTCCGGTGTGTCCGACAAATCCTGCAAAATCGCGACGTTGGCGATCCGCATCCGGTTGATCGCGTCATAGGGCGCTGTTCCGATGTAATGCGCATTCGAAATGCGCAGATTGGACGTAAACTGCTGACCGATCGCAAAACCCTGCTCGCTTGATGCCGCATTCAGCCCACCCGCGTCGTTTGCGAAGGCTGTCGTTTCGCTCAAAAAGGCTTGGTATTCTGGCGAAAAATTATCGCGCAAGATTTCATAAAGCTCGCGTTGTTTGCCCTGTCCGGCGGCCTCGAACAATGCGGCTTCGACATCTGCGTTGGTTGCCAAAGGCGGCTTGGTGCTAAACTGCCAGCCGACGATACCCGCAATCACAACCGCTAAAACCGCTAGAATGTTCTTCATTACCGTCTCCTGATCCGGTTAGGCACCGTGGTCGGGTTTCCCTTTGGAGGGGGCCACATAGGGGCGCGTCACATCCTTCAGAACCACCTCAAGCGCTTCGACTTGCACGCGGATCACGCCGTCCCCCGCAAGGGTTAGTTCAACAAAACCACCACCGTCTTCGCCAGCATCAAACGCGATCGCAAGAACGGACAAAACCATATCTTTGTCGCGCGGATCAACGCCCTGACTTTGGACGCGCATCGCGTCTTCGATCACCAGCACCGACTGGACGCGTTCATAATCGCGCTTGCGGGCTTCGGCCTTGTCTGCGTCTTCCCACCGGAATCTGTTCAGCAGAAGGGCAAAGCGGCGCGCGGCGCGATCCCATTTCATTTCAGACCCCGGAAAGACCGCGTCCTGAATCAAGCCGGACAACACGCCCAGATCTTCAACGTCGAGCGCTTTCAGCCGCAGGGGTTGTTCTGCGCCATCTTCAAAGGTTGCATCGTCGCTCACCGTCCTGCAACCCGTTCGATGTCGGCACCGACTTTGCCAAGCTTTCCGGCCACGTCCTCATAGCCACGATCAAGGTGGTAGACGCGGTTCACTTGTGTTTCACCCTCGGCCCGAAGGCCTGCAAGGATCAAAGACACCGAAGCACGCAAATCCGTCGCCATCACAGGTGCCCCCTTCATCCTGTCAACGCCCGTTACCGTGGCCGTGCCACCGTGGACTTCGATATCAGCGCCCATCCGCACCAATTCAGGCGCATGCATAAAGCGGTTTTCAAAGATCTTTTCTTCCAGAACAGATGTGCCGTCCGCAAAGCAAAGCATCGCCATCATTTGCGCCTGAAGGTCTGTCGGAAAGCCGGGGAACGGTTCTGTCGTCACATCAACGGCGTGGGGGCGATCCCCCTTCAGCTTTACCACAAGGCCGGTTTTCGTTTCCGACACGGAAACCCCAGCGGCATCCAGTTTCTCGGCAAACGCACCAACCAGCGACATACGCCCGCCAAGGCATTCAACTTCGCCGCCTGCAATCACGGGGGCCAACATATAGGTGCCCAGTTCAATGCGATCCGTCACAACAGGGTGCGTGGCGCCGTGCAGGCGATCAACGCCCTGAATGGTAATGCTGGATGTTCCGTCACCGTCAATCTGCGCGCCCATTTTACGCAGGCAATCGGCCAGATCGACGATCTCGGGCTCGCGCGCGGCGTTGTTGATCACGGTTGTGCCTTTGGCCAAAGTGGCCGCCATCATGATGTTTTCAGTCGCACCAACGGATGCAAACGGGAAGTCGATGACAGCGCCCTTAAGTTTACCGCCGTCTGCTTTCGCGTGCAGGTACCCGTCGCGCAGATCAATTTCAGCGCCCATTTTCGCAAGGCCGTCAGTATGGATGTCCATGGGGCGTGCCCCAATAGCGCAACCACCCGGCAAGGACACAATCGCATGTCCCTCGCGCGCCAGAAGCGGGCCAAGCACCAGATTGGATGCCCGCATTTTGCGCACGATGTCGTAATCTGCGGTGGTGTTGATCGCGCCGTGGCATGACATCGTCTGCACTTTGCCGTTCTGCAACGACGTGATTTCAGCGCCCAAAGATTCCAACAGCAACGTCATCGTCTTGATGTCGCTCAGGCGCGGCGTGTTTGTCAGGGTCAGCGGCTCATCGCTCAGCAATGTGGCGGGCATCAATGTCAGTGCGGCGTTCTTGGCGCCTGCAATTTCGATCTGACCAGAGAGCGATTTGCCGCCCCGTACAACGATAGAATCCATGCCTGTTACTCTTTCTCTTTCGCCGGCTTGTCGCCGGACTGTTGTGCCGCCTTTGCGCGCGCCTGTACCTTACGCCGCCCTAGGTTTGCCTTCAACGCGGCCTTAAGGCGATCTTCGCGCGTTTGCGGTCCTTTGGGGGGCTGTTTGCTGCTCATGGGAACCTGTTACACGGTGGCGCAAAAACCGTCCAGTGAGGGCTTGCGGATTGACGGATTTACCTCTACTCCGCGCTCATCGGTCGCTGCTGTAGCTCACTGGCAGAGCACTCCCTTGGTAAGGGAGAGGTCGAGAGTTCGATTCTCTCCAGCAGCACCATATCCCCCACCGTTCAGACCTGTCGTCATCCAGAACACCGGAGCGGCGCGATTACAGTTTGTAGCTGGGCAGTTGGGCCAGTGCATTGCGCAGCGCGTCGCCCCAACCGGATGAAACGGCTTCGTAATAATCATCGCCCAGCTCAATGCGGGGTTTATCGCCGGTTTGAAAACTGCCCGTTTCATAGACTTGCAGGTCAAGGGGTAGCCCCACGGACAGGTTCGCCTTGATCGTGGAATCAAATGAGACCAGCAACAGCTTGATCGTGTCTTCAAAGCTCATGTCAGGGTCATAGGCGCGCACGAGGATGGGTTTTCCGTACTTGGCCTCACCGATCTGGAAGAACGGGTTGTCATCCGTCACTTCGATAAAGTTACCTTCGGGGTAGACCATAAACAGGGTTGGATCGCCGCCCTTGATCTGCCCGCCCACGATGACAGACGCCTTGAATTTTGTAGATGCCTCTGGCCCTGACGCGTTGCTGTCATCGATGACCTCTTTCAACGTCGCACCCACCAACCGTGCGATCTGGAACATGGTCGGCAATTCCAGAATTGTCGGATTGCGTTCTGATGTGATTTTGGATCGCTCATCCAGCAGACTGATCAGCGCCTGCGTTGTGGCCAAATTGCCAGCGGTCATAACTGTAATGACCCGGTCCCCCTCAACGTTCCATGTGAACATCTTTTTGGTGGTCGAAAAGTTATCAACGCCAGCGTTGGTGCGGGTGTCCGACATGAAAACCAAGCCAGAGTTAAGTCGCAGTCCGACACAATAGGTCATTTATGAAATCCAGCAGGTTGTCAGGGGCACCGCGTGCCGACCGCCTATTTATTGCTGAACTTGCAACGATACAATCATTGATTCAGCCGCCGATCCCATACGCATGCCCGTCAGCGGTGCTGCGTCCCGCGAATCCAGTCCAATTGCGATCCTGACGTACCTTTCATCAGGGCTAATGCCGTTGGACACATCAAACCCGACCCAGCCCAGCCCATCAACATGGGCCTCTGCCCAGGCATGGCTTGCGTCCTGATCCACCCTGTCGTTCATCATCAAATACCCACTGACATATCGCGCAGGAATCCCGAACGTCCGTGCCGCAGATACGAATATCTGGGCGTGATCCTGACACACGCCGCCTTTGGCGATGAGGGCCTGTTCTGCGGTCGTACCCGCAAACGTCTGGGCCTCACCGTAGGGTACGACGTCCACAATCGCCTTTGAAAGATCATGCAACGCGGCGAGCGTATCAGTGCGGCCACTGATACCATCCGTCAGTGCCTTCACATGCGCCCCGGCAAGCGTGCGCGGCGTGCTTTGTAAAAAATGCCACAGCGGCGCTGTTCCATAAACCTTACCAAATATCCCGTCAGTGGAATGGGTTTCGATATGGCCAGACACCTGCACGGAAACTTCGCTGACGCCGTTTTCCACCTGCAACAATAAGGTTTCATTCTGATATTGGTCTTGAAAATTCAGTTCCTGATTGGCCCCGGTCAGGGTGACCGCCCAATCCAACACTGTCTGGCTTTTCGACGACACGGGCGTCAGGCGCACCTGTTGAAGCCCGTATGAAACGGGGGCGTCATAAGAGTATTTGGTCGTATGAGTGATTTTGAGTTTCATCGCGCCATACCTACCCTATGAACCTGTAATCTTGTTCAATCTGGCGTCCGATGACTGTCGTATCGTGGATGAAATCCGTGATGAACGCGTGCAAACCATCCTCGAAAATTGTGCCAATCGTGTGTTGGCGCATCTTGTCGCGCTGTCGTTCGATCAAGTCATGGCACGGCATCTTTTGATCGTAGTCTTTTGCGATAAACCCAAGATTTTGTTCAATAATACGGCTGCAAAACGACAGCGATCTTGGAAAGCGACTGTCGAGGATCAGGAATTCGGCGATTTTGGCAGGCGACATATCATCCGTGTTCAGCCAACGAAAAGACCGGTGCGCCGACACGGAACGCAGGATCGTTTCCCATTGCACATTGTCCAACGCAGAGCCCACGAAACTGGCAGACGGAAGCAGCGTGAAATACTTTACGTCAATGATCCTGGCGGTGTTGTCCGCACGTTCCAGCGCGATGCCGATCTGGGTAAAATCAAAGGCGTCATTGCGCAGCATCGTGCCGTGCATCGCGCCGCGCACCAAGGCCGTGTGACGGCGGATTTCACCAAGAACTGAGGGCAATTCAGTATCTTTGACAGGCTGTTTCAGCACGTCGCGCAGGGCCATCCAGCTTTCGTTGACGGCCTCCCAGACTTCTGTTGTCAAAGCGGTGCGCACCATGCGTGCATTCGTGCGTGCCTTGTCGATACACGACATGACGCTTGATTGATTTTCGAGGTCACGCAGCAGGAAATCAACGACGTGCGCCGCTGTATAGCTGTCATATTTCGCATCATATCCGACACGCACACCCGCGGTTGTGACAACCGATTTCCATTCAGATGCAGGATCACTGGAACGGGTCAACGCAATGCGAAATCCGGCCTCTATCAGACGGGCCGTGTTTTCACTGCGCTCCAGAAACCGGAACATCCAGTACAGCCCACCTGCGGTTTTTCCTAGCATGCCACTAGTCCTCCAAAACCCAAGTGTCTTTGGTGCCGCCGCCTTGGCTCGAATTTACCACCAGCGATCCGTCCTTGAGGGCAACACGCGTCAAGCCACCCGCCGTGATGTCCATGCCCTTGGGCGACATCAGCGCAAAGGGGCGCAAATCGACGTGGCGCGGCGCAAGGCCTTTGTCCGCAAAAATCGGAACGGTCGACAACGACAGCGTCGGCTGCGCGATGTAGTTGTTGGGCCGCGCGCGCAGTTTATCCGCGAAATCTGCAAGCTCTTTTTTATTGGCCGCAGGCCCGACAAGCATCCCGTAGCCGCCCGATCCGTGCACTTCTTTGACGACCAGATCAGACAGGTTGTCCAAGACGTATTTCAACGAATCCGGTTCGGAACAGCGGTAGGTTTCGACGTTCTTCAGGATCGCCTTTTCACCTGTATAGAATTCAATAATATCAGGCATATAGGAATATATCGCCTTGTCGTCGGAAATGCCTGTGCCCGGCGCATTGGCGATGGTGATGTTGCCTGCGCGGTAAACGTCCATGATGCCGGGAACGCCCAACATTGAATCCGGGTTGAAGTTCAACGGATCAAGGTAGTCGTCGTCGACACGACGGTACAAAACATCAATGACTTCATAGCCTTGGGTCGTGCGCATGGCGATATGGCCGTCGACAACGCGCAAATCGTGGCCTTCCACCAGTTCAACGCCCATCTGGTCGGCCAGAAAGGAATGTTCGAAATACGCGGAATTGTGGATACCCGGCGTCAGGATCGCGACAGTCGGCTTGCCCTCACAATGGGCCGGCGCGCAATGCGCAAGGGAACGGCGTAGGTTTTTGGGATAATCGCTAACGGGCTGCACCTTGATCTGGCTGAACAGCTCCGGAAACATCTGCAACATCGTTTCACGATTTTCGAGCATGTAGGACACACCGGACGGTGTGCGGGCGTTGTCCTCAAGTACGAAAAACTCGTTTTCGCCTGTGCGCACGATGTCCGTGCCAACGATATGTGTGTAAATCCCGCCCGGCGGCGTCACCCCGATCATCTGCGGCAAATACGCCTCGTTGCGTGCGATCAAATCGACAGGAACAATACCCGCGCGCAGGATTTCCTGCCGGTGGTAAATGTCGTGCAAAAACGCGTTGATGGCGCGCACCCGCTGTTCAATGCCTTTTGACAGCTTGACCCATTCACGGTTCGCGATGATGCGCGGGATCAGATCAAACGGGATCAGGCGTTCTTGCGCAGCATCTTCACCATACACGTTGAACGTGATGCCCGTGCGGCGAAAAAACGCTTCGGCTTCTTGTGATTTCTGGATCAGGCGCGCGGGGTCTTGTTGCTCAAACCACCTACCGTATTCGGCATAGGGCCCACGCATCCCATCGGAATCCAAAAGCATCTCATCAAAGTGTTTGCGTTTCGACGTCATAACCAGACGATAGAGGTTAACCCGCGATCCGCAATGGTATGAGCAATATTAACTGCTAGGCGCGACACGCGAGACCTCAACCGTCTGTTTTATAAGCATCAATTCACCGTAGGAGGTCATGAAAGATACATCCGCCGCATCACGACCCACCCCGATGCGCACAATTTCAGGCGCCTGTGCCATGCCTGTGGGATCAACCAGATGCCAGCGCCCCCCAAGATAGACCTCGGCAACGGCGTGAAAGTCCTGCGGGGACACGTCCGGCGCATAGACGCTCACGAAGCGCGCGGGAACGCCCACCGCCCGCGCCATCGCGATCAACACATGGGCATAATCGCGGCACACACCGGCGCGCGCCGCAAAGCTTTGCGTGGCGGTCGTCTTGGCATCGCTGGCGCCAATATCGTAGGTGAAGTGCGTCTTGATCCAATTGGACATCGCCGCAATCAGCGCCCCACCCGACAGCGCCCCAAATTGTGTGGCGCAGAATTCAAAGAAATCTTCGGGGTAGCAATAGCGCGATGGCATCAGGAATTTCGTCACATCGCCGGGGATAGACGCCAGCGCCGTCTGTGCGCAGCGATCCAGCGCAACGCCGCCGCGCACCACATCCACAATCGCGTCATAAGTACATTCAAATTGGCGTTCCACATGCACCCATCTGCGCAGGCCAAGCCCCTCATCGCCCGAAACCACGTTTGATCCCGCCGCGGTTACCGCATCAACCCCGCCCTTTAGACACAGCTGTTCGTCGTCATGCAGGGCCTCGATTTGCAACAGAACATCGCTGGGCCGGGCCGCTGAATAGACCAGATGCGTTTTAATTCTAAACTGCAAAGTAACCTCTGGGATTTGGAAGGGTGGCGGGCTGTTTTATCGCTAATCCGGCACCATTCACCTGCGATCGGTCGCAAGGTCGGGATGCCCGTAGGCGTCGGGGTATGGCATGGGACGCATGGGGCCTAAAGGGACAACATTGTTCCAGGACCGTCCAAAATACCCCTGCCGGCAATGGATCAATGAATTGCTGTCAGCAACGCCCGGCAACGCATACACACGGCACACCCATCGCCACAGATGCGGATAATCCAATATGCGCGCACCGTTCAGCTTCATGCGTACGTAATACACCGGATCATGACGATACAGCGTCGGAAACAGACGCAAATCTGCTTCCGTAAACGTGTCGCCTGTCAAAAAGGGGCGGTTGTCGGATGCCAGCAAATTTTCCAACTTGGAAAGCGTGTCAAAATAGGCCGTGAACGCCGCCGCATAGATCGCTTGATCAGACGAGAACCCCGCCTTGTAGGCCCCGTTGTTAATGCCGACATAAATCTGCTGGTTGAGGGTATCAATCACGTCGCGCAAAGGCGCAGCCTCATCGCTCTGCGGATAAAGGTCAGGCCGTTTATCGTCTGGAATGCTGCTCCCTAAGGCGCGCGCTTGTGCGTTAAACATGCGGATAATATCAGCGCTTTCGTTTGTAACGATCCGTTTTGTTTTCTTGTCGTACAGGATCGGAACAGACGCCTCATCAGACCCCTCGGCCTCATAAATCTGCTTGGCGAGGCGAAAGGCCTGCCCTGTCGCGGTCTCGCCTGTACATTCGCGCAGTGTCGTACCCGTTAAGGATGCCACGCGATCAGGGTTGAATTCCCAACGGTTCGGCGCGATCGGGTCGTCTTCGGTGGTGCGGCTTGGGAATGCCACGTCCATCGTAATGCTGTCTTGCAACCCCAACACGTTGCGCGCAAGCGTCACGCGGTGGCACCACGGGCAGTTAAGGGCGACAAACACGTGATAGCGCCCCGCCTCAGCTGGAAAATCCGGATCTTCGCCTAGGATTGAACGAAACCCGCTGATTCCGCGTACAAATTCACCCTTTGCGCGACGTGCTGCCGCGTTTTGCTGGGATTCTTCGATGGATGTTTTGGTCACACGCGGGGCTCCTTGTTGATCTGGCGAAGCGTGGTTTAGAATGATCGGCACTGCCAGCCCTAAACGGGTTTCAGCCAGCCTTGATAATGGATCAACGTCGCCCCTGTCGGTGCTTTAAGGTGGACATCAAAATGAAACGTCCCGTCGATCACTGCCTCAGTCGCGATGGATTGGGGCAGCAACATACGCGGAATCGCAATGCCCCACATACGGCCCCTTTTGACGGGAAAATGCAGCTTACCTCCCTGAACTTGAAGGTCTAATTCAAACGTCATCGCGCCAAACCGTTCCGTCATGCCACTAGATCTTGCGCGCAAATGGGATTGAAACGTCGCGCGCCCAAAACGGCGCACCCATGTTTCACCGTTTGGTGTCGGGGTTTTAGTGACCTCAACCTCGATCTCATCGGCGCTAGGGGGAAAGCCGAACAAGGCAGCCGCAACACGGGCTTGCAATCCATTGCCACGTGTCACGCGCGCCAGCCCTTTGAATCTACGTGTTGTTACAGCATCGTGGGTGGCCTTAACGGCCGCAGGCAAACGGTCCATGTCCGCCCCAAGAACCTGCCTGAACATCGGGATACATTCGGCTTCGGTAATTTGCGTTTCGATGTTGAGATCGTCAAAACACGCTTCGATTTTGTCCAATGATATTAAAGACAAAGCAGGCCCCGCACCGTGTGGCAGGCTGGAAATATCACGACAGGCCGCGCGAATTGCGATGGCGGGCGTGTAGGGCCCATCCCCGTTCGTCGCCCGCATGATCCACGATTTGCGTTTGACTTCATTCCCTTGCGCTAAATCGATCTGGACAATCATGCCGCCCCGATCCGTTCCAAACGGCGCCAACACCCGTGCCCCGAACGTCATCAAAGACACGAACCAATCGGTGATCCCAAAGTCCAGCTTACTGCGCAAATAGGATAACAAACCAAGCCCGTACCGCATCACGCCGAGTTCCAGCCCCGCGCGAAAGGACACATTGGGGCAGTCGAAATGATCGGGGAACAGGCGTTGATCCGGCACTTCAATGCGCCAACCTTGGCGGCGATAACCCCCGAAATCATAGGTCTTCGGATCAGACCACGAGCGCACATCAATATCCGAACCTCCCTGTTTTTCGGTGTAATACCGCCCCGTTTGATCCAAGATGCTTTCAACGACAGCGCGCCCGCGCGGCGCTTTGTTGCCCGGTAGAATGGCCGTTTCAATCGCCAACGGGCGTGCGTCGCCGCGCAGACCATCCACAACAGCAGACGATATCGCCGGAACAGACGACATCCCTGAATAAACACATACTCCAGCAACCTTAGCATCGCGCGACAACACGTTGATCCCTTGGCAAAAATCAGCGTTGTCGCACAAATCAAAGTAATGGGCACCTGCGGCAATCGCCGCCTTGGGAACACGGTAAGGATCAGTTCCATACGCATGAAACGGTCCCGCGGCATCAACGATCACATCAAAGGTGTCAAATCCCGTAAGCGGCCCGTCTCGGTCAAATTTCAGATGCTTAAAGTCGGCGAGATTTGGGGCCTTGTTTCCGTTTCGCATGACGCGCCCCCGACCTGCCGGATCGCCTGCTGTTGGCTTTCGTCGGCTGGCAATCGTCACATCATGCCCGTCGCGCCACAAGAGGTCACACAACCGCGCGCCAAATGCGCCCGTGCCGCCGATCACCATAATCTTCATGGCAGCAATCGCGCCCTTAACGCCTCATTGGGAATGTCACACATTTCGGCCCGCCCGAACATTGCATATCGATTGCGCGCAACGCGGGCATACATCCAATCACGGGCTGGTTTGGGAAAAAGTTTGAGCCACGTAAGAAGCCAGCCAAGCCCACCGGTGCGACGACCCAAACGGATCAGCGCATCAAGATCGCACGTCACGGTACCGTCTTCCTCAATGAACAGCCAGCTGTCGGGATCAAGCGGATCAAGCCCATGTTCCACCATCAAAGCCGCCCCGGTTTCACCTTGGATCGGGGCAATACGGATATCGCCCGACCGATCCAACCAATGCACCATTTTCGCGCCAAACGCACATAGCGCACAGGTGCCGTCCATCACAGCAATCGGGTATTGAGCAGGCATCGTGGCCCCTTCCTGATGCGCACTGTGTAAACGCAAAACGCCGCCCCGTCAGGGCGGCGCTTTGTCTCAATTTGCCGAAACCGGATCAGTCGGCCCAGACCCAAGGGCGCGTGAATGACCCAAGAACATCTTTGACCTGTTCGTCCGTCGCGTCACCCGTTCTGGACAGATGCGCAACAAGGCCCAGTTTCTTGTCTTCCATCACGGCTGTCACCTGTGCCCCCACGCCCGCCTTGTCCAGCGATGCGTTGTAAACGCGGGTGATTGCAGATCTGCGCAAGTCGGGTTTGAAGATTTTGCCGACGGCGGTCTTGGGCAGTTCATCCATAATTTCGAGGTGTTTTGGATAGGCCGCACGTTCGTGGATGTGATTGTTGGCAAATTCCATCAGTTCCGCGACCGTGACAGTGGCACCGTCTGTCAGTTCGACGTAGGCGGCGGGTACTTCGCCCGCATGGGCGTCCGGTTGGCCAATGGCACCTGCAAAGGCGACTTCGGAATGGCCTGCAAGGGCTTCTTCGATTTCGGCAGGGTCGATGTTATGACCCCCACGAATGATCAAATCCTTAGCGCGGCCTGTGATCCAAAGATAGCCGTCCTCATCAATGCGGCCCAGATCGCCTGTGCGCAGATACTGGCGGCCTTTGACGTTGGCGCCGGGATAATAAAGGTCCGCGTTTTTGGGCGCTTCGGTATAGGTGTCGCCCTGGGAAACACCGGGCGAATAAACGCAGATTTCCCCAATTTCATCCGTGCCTAGGTCAAGCTGTGTTGCCGGATCGATGATACGGACATTCGTATAAGGGAACGGACAGCCGATTGATCCGACCTTCTTTTCACCCTGTGGCGGGTTGATGGACACCAGACAAGTGGCTTCGGTCAAACCGTAACCTTCGCAAATTGTGACGCCTGCGGCGGCTTCGAATTTCTTATAAAGCTCAAGCGGCAGAGGGGCCGACCCACAGAACGCGATTTTCAACGTAGATGTATCGGCGTTCACGGGGCGCTGCATAAGGGCCGACATGGCCGTCGGCACGGTGATCATAAAGGTCACTTTGTGGCGTTCGACCAGCTTCCAGAAATTGTCGAACACGCCTTCACCGCGATACCCTTGCGGGGTCGGGAAAACGATGTGCGCACCAGACGCAAGCGATGCCCCCATGCACACAATTGTCGCGAACACGTGGAACAGCGGCAGCGGGCATATCTGCACATCGTCCTCAGTGAACAACAACCGATGTCCAAGCCAGCCGTTGTATACGATGCCCGAATTGCGGTGCTGGGCGACCTTGGGCATGCCCGTGGTGCCGCCTGTGTGAAAATACGCTGCTACGCGGTCTTCGGTTGGGTCTTCGAATGTCAGGGTGGTCGGCTGTTTGGCGATGGATTTATTGAAATCCACGATCTTTGCGCCGTGTTTGACCTGCACCTTTGGGCGGATCAGCGGCACGATCAGCTTTTTGATCCCGCCGATGTATTTCAGCAAATCCATTTCGACCACGGTTTTGACATTGGGGGCCATGTCGACGGCCTCAGCCGCCTTTTGCGCAACGTCGGTTTTTGGGAACGCCTTTAGCGTCACAAGAACCTTGGCACCGGTTTCTTTCAGGATCGCGCCGATCTGGTCCGCATCCAACAGCGGGTTGATCGGGTTTACGATCCCCGCAACTGTACCACCCAGATACGTCAGCACTGTTTCCATTGAATTGGGCAACAAGAACGCCACAACATCATCGGACCCGACCCCAAGGTCGCGAAACAGGTTGGCGGTTTGGGCGACTTTACCCTGCAACTGCGACCACGTCAGCGTTTCCGCCGGATCATTGTCGCCAGAAAACATCTGGAACGTAACCGCGTTGCGATCGCCATGTTTTTCAACGGTCTGTCCCAACAGGGCCCAGACGGAATGGGGCAGCTTACGCTCCTCCCACGGCATTTCATTTTCGATAGCATTCCGATCGGCCATTGACGCAAATGTCATTGGTCGCACCTCCCTGTTGATTGTTCCGCCTCCTCCGGCGGTTTTGTCCCTGTAAGCAAGATGTGGCCTATTAGCCCGCCGCGCAAGCCTGACGCTACGAAAAAGGGCATCCCCCCTTTCGGAGGAGCAATCCTACATCAAAATCAAATGAGCTGATTATGCGCTAGTCCCCGTGCGGGATGCGCAGAACTTGACCGGGATAAATATTGTAAGGGTCCGGCAATATTGGTTTACCTGCCTCAAAACCCTTCATGTAAAGGCTCGCACATCTCATTGGATACAGCTTTGCCTTTGACCGCGGCTTTCGCCTTCAACCGAAATGTCCGCAGCTAGACCAAGCTCTGCAATTTCCGTGTTATGCGTTTCAACCGTTGGCGCGTCCGCTATCGATTGGACGAATTCTCCCAAAAATCAAACAGTCCCATCTCGGATCTGCCTGCATTGATCATGGTAGCGGGGCCCTACAGCGCCCAGTGGCCGCGACAGCAGCGGACTTATTCAGCCGCGACCCCATCGGTGAATTGCAGTCGCGCCAGACGCGCATAAAGCCCGTTTTGCGCAACCAGCGCATCATGCGTGCCAATGGCTGCGATTTTACCGGCTTCAAACACGATAATCCGATCCGCCTTTTTGACCGTCGCAAGACGGTGCGCCACGATCAGTGTCGTGCGGTTCTGCGACAGATGATCAACCGCGTGCTGCACCGCACGTTCGGATTCTGCGTCCAGTGCTGAAGTCGCTTCGTCCAACAATAACACAGGTGCGTCGCGCAGGATCGCACGGGCGATGGCAATGCGTTGCTTTTGCCCGCCAGACAGCATCACACCACGTTCGCCCACATAGCTGTCATACCCTTCGGGCAGCGCGGACAAGAAATCATGTGCTGCCGCGGCTTTGGCGGCAGCGATGACTTCGGCGTCTGTGGCATCGGGGCGACCAAAGCGGATGTTTTCACGCGCGGAGGCGGCGAAAATAACAGGGTCTTGTGGGACAAGCGCCATATGGCGACGGAAATCAGCACGATCCAGATCGCGCAGGTCCACACCATCGAGCGTAATTTGGCCTGATGCAGGATCATAAAACCGCAACAACAGCTGGATAATGGTCGTCTTGCCCGCACCTGACGGCCCGACAAGCGCAACGGTTTCACCCGGCTTGACGGTAAACGACACCCCGTCAAGCGCCTGAACGCCGGGGCGCGCTGGGTAGGCAAACCCAACGTCGTTAAACGCAATTTCACCATGGCGCGTTTCCGGGGCAGCGTGCGGCGCAATCGGATCGGCCACAGCATCTTGCGCTGTCAGCAGTTCAACAAGGCGTTCAGTGGCCCCTGCCGCGCGCTGAAGTTCTGACCAGATCTCGGTCAACGCGGCGACCGCACCTGCAACCATGATCGTATAAATCATGAACTGAACAAGTTCCCCGACGGTGATGATGCCCGCCTGCACGTCCGCAGCGCCCATCCAAAGGAACCCGACAATGGCACTAAAGGCCATGAAAATAACAATGGCCGTCAGAACTGCGCGGGTGGCAATGCGTCGGCGGGCGGCATCAAAACTGTGTTCGGTTACACGGTGGAAATTACCACGGCTGACGCCTTCGTGCGTGAATGCCTGCACCGTCTGTGCGGACAGCAATTGTTCGGACGCATCACCGGAACTTTGCGCAATCCAATCCTGGTTTTCCTTGCTCAACTTACGAACACGACGCCCGAGTATAATAATTGGAAAGATAATCACAGGGATCGGCCACAACACCATCAGCGACATTTTCACCGACGTATACAGCATCAAACCGATGCCGCCGATCAGGATCAGGCTGTTGCGAAGGGCAATCGATACGGACGATCCAATCACGCTCAGGATTAGGGTCGTGTCCGTGGTGATCCTGCTCAGGACTTCGCCGGTCATGACTTTTTCATAAAACGACGGCGACATGCCGATCATGCGATCAAACACCGCCACACGAATATCGGCCACAACCCGTTCGCCCAACCGCGTCACAAAATAATAACGCAATGCCGTGCCCACGGCCAAAATGGCGGCAATACCCAGCGCGGCGCCGAAATATCCATCCAGCAAACCCGGCTCTGCGATTTCAAAATTATCAACAACACGGCGCACAGCAATCGGCAACACCAGCGACATAAGCGCCGTAATCACAAGGGCCGTTCCGGCCAGCGCGATCATCCAGCCGTAAGGTTTCATGAACGGCCAAAGCGCACCCAGCGCGCTGATTTCTTTTGATCTTGCGCGTTCTTCGATGGCAAGTTTCGGGGCGTCAGCCATGATCAATCCTTGGGGTCGTCATTTTGGTCACCGAAGACTTAGTCCCGCCTCGCCAGACGCACAACCGCCACCATGTCGCATTTGGCAAACGATCCCCCGAACGCCATCAATTCATAAAGCATCACGAACGCTGAAGGCGCCCAACCCAAGTACAAGTCGATTGCAATCGCAGTACGCAAAAAGGAATTGGTGGAGGTTGGAGCGGGTGGGGGGAATCGAACCCCCATCTCCAGTTTGGAAAACTGGGGTCTTAACCATTACACAACACCCGCTCAACAAAAGTACGCATATTTCATGGATTTGAGGGCGTCAAGACGGCGATCGTCAATGTTTCGCTAACAAGCGCAGTGTCGACGCGACAAACAGCCCAAGTCGCCCCTTACCGATCTATCTGGCTGCTGCAGTGCGGCTTTTCCAATACGCCCATCCTCGACTATTTCTATTAGCGATCTTCAAACTGGAACGCCAACTGACGGTTGATCGTGAGGTGGGAAAACGGCGAACCTAAAACGTCTTCTGCCCTCAATATGACTGTCGCCGCGGCACGCGCGTCCTCGCCTGCGTCATGGTGATGAAACTCAAGCCCTAGGTGCTTTTTGAGGTTGGCCAAACCGTGTCCCCCTGCCCCCTTCAACGCAGGCCAAGCCTGACGGGCAACGGTGACGCTGTTGGTCCAATGTGAGGTTATCATTGGCACGTCATATCGCGCGCAAGCGGACGTGAGGGCCTTTTCATCAAATGTGCTGTGTTGCACAAGTCTGTGCGTGTTCAGAAGGTCAAACAAAAACCCATAGACCGTTGGAAATGATCCAGCGCCCGCGATGGTTTCAGCGCTAATCCCATGCAGCTCGGTATTGAACGACTCAAAAGGTTCCTCCGGGTCAATCAAGACGGAATAGGTCTGCACAGCCCCCGTTTCGCTGACAAAGCAAAGCCCGATCTGACATATGCCACCAATCGTTTTGCCCGCTGTTTCGACGTCTAACGCAATGAAACGAAAGGGGCCCTCGGGCAGCGTCGTGAGGTGTCCGAATTTGTTCAACACGTCAGCAACCTATCCTGCACTCTTCCATTCAATCGGGGTCACGTAGACAATGGCGTCATCGACACTAACCATGACCTCGCCTTCCTGAATGTTCACCTGCACCTTCATTGAGCGATTTGCCAGTTCTCCAAGATCACGGGTCTCCTTCTCCAAAAGGTTCATGACCTGAAGGTTATCAAAACGGGTGGTGCTATTTTTGATCTTTTCCCACCACATTTCCGCGGTCCTACCGCCGTAAGTATAGACAATCACTTTGCTGGCTTTGCCGGAGGACTGACGCACAACCTTTTCG
Source organism: Octadecabacter dasysiphoniae (assembly GCF_021532615.1). Lineage (GTDB taxonomy): Bacteria > Pseudomonadota > Alphaproteobacteria > Rhodobacterales > Rhodobacteraceae > Octadecabacter > Octadecabacter dasysiphoniae. Next base: position 338,583 of record NZ_JAKGAQ010000004.1, on the reverse strand, counting down.
CTCGGAAGCCCTAAAGCTACCCACAAATCCAGCTCCCCACTCAGGCTTTTCTGCCAAATGTCGGGCTCATCATCCGTTGAGAGACCTTTGGTCATCTCCAAATGCTCATGGGCATTCAGGGCAAAGGCGAGGATACGCACCATTAGTCGCTCATCCGTCTCTGAGGGATGTTTTGCCACAGTCAGTTTGTGGGTCTCATAATAATGATGATCCATGTCGGAGACGGAAAGTTCAACTTTGTAGATGGTAGCTTTTTGCGCCATGACGTGCTCCAGATTTGTGAAGATAAACGTACCTAATGCGTTTGGTGGCTTTCTGAAAGAACTTAACGGCTCTGCGCATTGCGGGCGTCAAGACAATGGTCTTAGATCCCTCCAACTATGCAACCAAGACGAAATAGGGGCCCAAACAAGACGTTGGCCCCTGTAGTCATCACCAGTAGGGTACGACTTGGCAAAGCCATCACACATAACAAGCCTTCATCGAGAAAGCTCCAAAATGAAAATCATTCAACACACACTCGCTTTGGTAACGTCCATTGCGTTTTGTTCATCCGCGCAGGCCCAACCGGAGCATGAAGCGCTGCTGTGCAAGGCCGCTGAAACAGGCCGCGTCGTCGAAGTTGTTTTCCACGAAGATGCAAGCAAGGACTGCCTACCACGGCTCGTTGACGTGCACCAAGTCGGCGTCGGAAACAATGGTCAGCTTTATATGCATGGCTGGCAGACCCGAGGCTGTACCAACGGGCGGGACTACGAGTCCGAGCGTATTTTTCGTTTCGACCGGATTCAGTCAGCAGAAATTGTAGAAGGCGAGTTCGGCGAGAGATCCCAGTCGATTAAGACCGGAGGCTGGGATGGCTGCATCGGTTCGAATTGCTTCATTGCCGAAAATATTTGCGAATAGAGCGAAAACAAGAAACGCTTGATACACCGCTTACGGCCCTGAGCAGACATTCATCCTACCAGTCCGATGCTGCAATGCAGCCTGCCAACGCAGACATTCGGGCATTAGAGCGCATTCGAAGGGTTAAGTCTCTTTATCAGCGGCTTAAGTTGCTATCTTAAACCCAGTTGATACGCTTCCATGGTTGCAATTGCGCGTTCGACCGATGCTAGGATTCTTTGACCATTGGGCTGCTGTCTGGAAAAACAGTCGCGGTTATTGGTTCTATCTTCTTCCCTAGCTAAGACCTCAGCATTCAATTTTTCAAAGTATGGGCTGCTTGATCCAAGTTCGGCATACCAATCCGGCGCAGATTCTGAAAAGTTGCTGGTGCGGGAGTAGATTATTACGCTTGGTGAATATTCTTCGAACACCGCTGCAAGAAACAGGGAAATCGTCAAATCCTCACCACCGATAGAGTCTAGGAAATCTGTGCCGTCGAATGCGCCGTGGTGAAGCACTATGAGTTCAGGTTCATGCATGACTATCCTTTCCACTAATTGCTCTGCCTCTTTAGAACCAAAGCTATTGAATGACACTCGCTCTGCAAAAAACTGAAATGGTAGATGCCGCACAATCGGGAAGATATCGTCGATGTTTGTTCTCTGATTTCCAGCCGAAGCATCGCAATAGGCATTGTTTTCGTGCGATGAGTCTATGAAGATAGCTTTAGGTGCGGTATCGAGCACGCTGTTCAGCGCAGCAAGCTCCGGATCATGTTCTGGGCGTCCTTCTTCGACCACTGATTGCGCGATCTGCTGAAGCGCTCGGATGGTTGCGCCAGAGCGATTGAAAGCTTCGATTTCTAGTGCACGCTGAATGCCCGAAATCTCTGCCACCAAACTGATAGCTCTTCGTTGCGCGTCATAATCCGATGTTGATTGTAGACTGGTTACGATTTGAGAAAGCAATCGATCCTCTGCAATCGTTAGCTCGCGATTTCCCTGCTCTCTAACGATCTCCAATTCGGCCTCAAGATGCCCTTGGCTCGTTTCAAACTGGCTTTGTGTTTGCTTCAGATTGAACAAATCTATGCTCAGAACGGCAACAGTTCCAGCGACCGCGGAGACGAAAGGTAAGATGATGTTGGCGCCCGGCCAACGGGACTTTTTTTCTTGAGCCTCCTCTAGAACGAGGTGAATTTTTCGTGGTTCTGCCATACTTCCCTCCGGGGTTCGCATTGATTGATCGCTCAATCATTATCATGGCTTGAGCCCTGTCGTCTGCGGCCCATACCGGCCATTCACCTGACCATAGCAACACTGTGGTGCGGCCCGTCATTTCAGACATTCGTTGCGATTGCGCCAAGTGGTCCGATCCCAACAATCCATACCGATGGTATGGTTCTTTGAAGCGATTACAAATATGCAGAACGGCAGCATGGAATCCAAATGCCGGGGATGCAAAGATTACGAATGACCGCTCCACTCTTCCTGTATTTCAAGATACACCCAAAAAAGAAAAGATTGGAGGTCGAGAAATGAACCCATATGAAGAGCTTTCAGGGGACGATCATGTGGCGTTCCTACAGATCGAAAAAGAATTTCGGCAGCAGATGGAGAATATGCAAGAGGATCAAAATTCGAACTGGTCCTATCTCACTGCTGACTACATGAACAAAACCCTTGCTGCAGCAACGGCATTGAACATTGACGCGCTAACCGGGTTTTCTGTGAGCACACGAGACTCAGATGAACATCGAGAAAACTTCGATGATTTCTTGCGGGCGGTGGATAATGTTATTGTCCAGATGCGCATCATGAATTCGAGAACCCGTAATGCAATGACAGTGGGTTTGACCGAGGCGCAGAAGTCGAAGATCCATCACCTGATTGAAAAAATCAGAACGGAGGTGGAGGGATCGACCACGCCTGAAGATAAAAAAGACAAGCTTTTTGATATCCTCAATAACCTCGCCAAGGAGGTCAGTAAAAACCGGACACGGTATGAGCGTTTCGCAGACCTCGCCCGGTCACTTGCTGGTCTCAGCGGGGATGTTGAGCGAGCGGGCGCACGCCCTTGGTGGCCGTGGTTCGAGAAAATCATGGATCTTATCGATGATGCGAAGGAGGCGGAACCGCAGCTTCCAAAACCACCGGAAATCAGGAAGATCGAACCGCCACGTAAAGAACTTCCGAAGCCATCTGGGGGGTACGGTGACAGGGGAGGATATGATGCAAAAGATCCAGATGATGAGATTCCGTTCTGAATCCGGCTAAGTCAATGTGTGTCAATCGACCTTCACCTAAACCCACTGCTATAAAATCTGTAGAGGCGTAATGAATCAAGTCATCCTTGCGTACGAATGATCTCATCCATCTTATCGGCATAAAAGGATGGGAACTCTGACATCCAGATTCTGGAAATATCGGGATTCGCACGCAAGAGAAGCTTGATTGAATCTTTGTCCCCGATTTCTTGCCCTAAGGCTTCGTACAGCTGAAGAGCTACAACTCTGTCAGAAAAGCCAATTTCGTGAATCGCAATAGCTGTTTCGTTGGGCAACCCATATTTGAGGGCCTTTAATAACAGTTGGAGCCGTTCAATTAGCTCGCCGTCGCCACCTTGGTCGCCATCAGTTTGATGTTGATCAATCAGCTCAATTATTGCGCCTATGATCAAAGTTCCGTCAAAGGAGAAAGCACCGTCACATAAGTTAACGATGTGCTGAATGGTCAGAGATCTAAATTTTGAACCCCAAGTCAGTTTTGCCCCAGATGACTTTAAGAAATTCCATATCGCGTTGTAGGAGCGCCCCTGCGCCCACATCTTCGCCGTCTCGGGCAAAAGTTCTGGATTTGTTAGTTTTTGAGCAGTTTTATTTGTTATGATCTCACCAAGCAGAGGCCAAATATAGTCTACCAATTCATCTCTATCTTGGATGTGTCGTAGACCTTCAATGTTGCTGTCTAACCAACCGGAAATTGCTCGTGCATCATGAAGGCCGAAGAGGGTTCTTCCAAAGTGCTTTACCTTAGGTAGTTGCCTGATCGCGTCAGCAACATTGTCCGAAAGCAACTGGAAGAGCGACAGAATTGTAGCGCGCATTGCTTCGTCTGCTAAGTGAAAAGCCAACGTTCCTTTAGCCAATTCAACCGCGAAACTTTGGCCGATCGCTTCGTCGGTGTCTGGCCAATTTGACACTAAGAAGCTCTCAATTGCTGAAATCAGATCGGCCCGCCATCGGATTCCAGAACGACGTCGGTTTCAGCATTAGAGTCCTGTTCGATGTCTAAGCTCCTTACACGTAATTTCCATCGACGGACGCAGCGCGTCCAGAGAAGGCTTCACATACCGTCGCCCAGTTATCGACAGTGGCGTATGATTGAGCAAGCGACCGACGATCTCTTCAAGAACACCAGCCTCCATTGCCACCGTTGCAAAGGTACGCCGGTGAGTATGTGGGGAATACATCATCCGTTCCGGCCGTCCGAGATATCCAGTTGAAGACTTGGGGGATGGGAACACCCATTGAGAGCTCAGGCCATTGAGCGGCGCTAGGATCTCATGGTGAAACTGCAAAATCGGTAAATCAAAGCTACGACCGTTCTTGGTCATCGGCAGGTGGATATGGTGCTCATGGACGTGCTTCCATTCGAGCGACAGCGCCTCGCTTCTTCTGAAGCCGGTGAACAACAGCAGTTCGTAAAAGACTTTGTGGATTGGATTGAAGAGTTCATCAACAGTCCTCCGCCAATTCCCCAGATCGTCAATAATCTTCGCTTCAAGCGCCTCTTCATACCATTCAACTGCGATAGTCGGACACTCTGGCAATTCGTGGATACGGCGAGCGTGGTTCCAGACTGTGCGAAAGCACTTCAGCACGTGATTTGCCCCCGACGGGATCGAACGCAGGTCGCGGTGGCGTTGCGCAACCATCGACTTAGAGATTTCGTCCAGCGGAAGCTTCATCCAGTCCTTAATGTGGTTGGCGAACTGACGACGGATTTCTTGCTTGTTCGTTTCAGAGCGCAGCTTTGGACGGGCGAGGTACGTTTCCATCGCCGCCTCAAGTGTTGGCGCTCCTATCTGGATCCGCTTACCGGCCCCCTACCCCATTCCAGCGCAAACCCAAGCGCAGTCTGCCGTGCTGCCACAGCCGAAATGACAGGATACCTACCGATCAGAACCCGCTTGGTTTGCCCACCGACGTCCTTCTGAAAATACCATGTCTTAGCCTTCTTCCCGACGAAGAGGACGAGCCCCTTAATCTCGCTATCCCAGAGCTTCTGGGTGCCCGATTTTGTCTGGGAAATCTTTCGAACGTAGGTCTCTGTGAGCTTTGGCATTTTGTCTGCTTTTTGTCGGTAACGGCATGCTAGTTGGTGATATCAGATGATACCCCATGCAGTTCATTATTAAATGAAATGAGGCTGTTAGCAACACCGCGCGACTAGCTGAAACTCAACCACCCTGCTTGGAAAACTGGGGTCTTAACCATTACACAACACCCGCTCACACCGTGTTCCTAAGTGATGGGTGTTGGGGCGTCAAGACGGCGATGACACGCTTCGCACATGCGGACGTAAACCGGCCGGATACCCCGCGTCCGGGATCATATCGAGGATCAACCAGTCAAAGAAATAGCCCCTGTCGACAACGGGAGGTTTCGGCGCGTCACGAACAAAGCGATTGGCCCCGTCCGCGCCCACAACGAAAAAACCGACCACAGCAATTCCGTCCGTGATGTCGCTGGATTCTTCATCGGCGCTGGTCCAACATCTGGATCATTCGAGAGGTGCACTATGATTGATCACATGACGTTCGGCGTTACGAAATTCGACCGTTCTGTCGCGTTCTATGCGGCGGCATTCGCCCCTTTGAACGTCACGCGGCTTTTCACCGTTCCGATAGAACACACGGGCGGCGCAAATGTGACAGGATTTGGGGACGACAGGCCATGGTTCTGGATCACCGACGATGCCCCGACAAAAGGCCCGTTGCACATCGCACTTGCCGCCCAAACCCATGCACAGGTTGATGCATTTTACGCCGCCGCTATCGCAGCGGGCGGCGCCGACAATGGCGCACCAGGCCCACGGCCCCACTATCATGAAAACTACTACGGGGCTTTCGTTCTTGACCCTGACTGCCACAACATCGAAGCCGTCTGCCACGTGGCGCCAGCCAGCAAAAACCACTGATCCGCCCTAAGCGAGATGTACAATTATTTAATATAAGCTTTCAGGAAATCGCCGGTCTTTTCATAGTGCGAACGCAGCAATGCCACCGCATGATCCGAATTTTCTGCAATCACGGCATCCAGAATGTCCTGATGCTCGTCCTCGACCTTGCGTCCCTTATAGTCCTGCGACCGGCCCGCAATATAGCGATACCGAATGTTGAGATCATACAACTGGTCACAAATCCGCAACAACAAAGGCGAATTGCAGTTCCCGATCAGCGTCATGTGAAAATTCTTGTGCTCATGTTCAAATTTGTCTGAACCAATCGCCTTCATGCGCGTCATGCGGTGATGAACAACAACCACATCTTCGATCCATTCAGGGGTCGCGCGCTGCATGCTTTGACACAGTGCTTTGCCCTCTAAGGTACTGCGAAGGCTCAGGATTTCATCAAAGTTTTCACGGCTGGTTTCAGCGGCTTGAAAGCCGCGCTGTTCGTGCCGGACCACAAGCTGATCCGACACCAACAGACTTAGCGCTTCTCGAATGGGTGACGCACCCACATCCAGCACCCGACGCAACCGATCGATTTTGAGCTTCTCGCCCGGTGCGAGCCCGCCCGTCAAAAGCAGCTCGCGAAGCTGACGATATGCCAACTTGGTCGCTGATTCAGACTGGGTTGGAAGGGACTGGAATGGAATGATCTTACCCTCGGTTTAGGCCGCCTTCACTGAGGCAACGATGTTTGCGAATTCCTCATTGGACAAAACATCGCGTTTGGCAATACCTGCCTTTTTAACCTCATCAAGAATAACGGCGATTTTGTCGTCTTCCAGCTCGCCCATCCCCATCTCTCCCATCTTATAGATGATCGATGCTTTGCCGGATTTTTTGCCCAAAACGACCTCACCAACTTTACCAGTCAAGGACGGGTGCGTGGCGAACATCACAAGCGGATCGTTCATCACATAGTTGATGCCAATCCCGCTTTCGCGGATGAAATTGCCGTGGCCCAAAACAGGTTTGTTGCGTGCAATCGGGATATTGGATTTCTGCGCAATCATGTCCGCCAGTTCAGGGATTTTATCGAGCTTGTACTGCGTGTCATATCCATAAAGCAGGTGCAGACCCATCATCAGTTCTTCGAGGGCGGCATTGCCTGTGCGCTCCCCCAGACCGTTTGCGCAAGAATGCACGCACACAGCGCCCGCCGTCACCGCAGCCAGTTCGGTGGCAACACCCATACCGAAATCGTTGTGCGTATGGATTTCAATCGGCAGGCCCGTCATGTCGTTGACCCAGCGCACCATGTGCTTGATCGCCTCTGGCGTCGCGCAGCCCATGGTGTCCACGATGCCGATGGAATCCGGTGCCGTGTGATCCATGATGTAATTGCACAGGTTCGTCAGATCATCCTTGCGCGCGCGGGTCGTGTCGTAGGGAAAGAACAGCGCATGCAATCCGTTGTCTTTGGCGTATTTGATAATCGGGGCGGTTTTTTCAGCCACGTCGCGCCATGTCCAACCGAACTGGGTCACAAGTTTTGGGTAACCAATCGGCACCTCGATCACGACGCCATCCGCGCCACATTCCAGCGCCAGATCGATGTCGGTTTTCATGGCCCGCGCAAAGGTGAAAATCTTGGAGTTCAGCCCGAGTTTCGAAATCTCCTTGATCGCGGTTTGGTCATCCACGGACACAGCGGGCATGCCTGCTTCGATGCGATCAACACCCAATTCATCCAGCTTGGTCGCGATCTCGATTTTGTCATCCACCGAGAACACAACACCCGGCGTTTGTTCACCGTCGCGCAGGGTTGCATCATGGATTTCGACCTTCGGCGGCAAGTTCAATTCGCCGCGCACTTCGGGTTCAAAGTTGTAGGGGCTGACCCACCATTTGCCATCTTCGAGATGTGTTTCGCGCATCTTATGTTCCTTTTCTAAGGGCAGGATTTATGTGTTTTCAGGGACAAGGACGAAATCGAAATCGACCTTGTAATAAGGGACGGTCGCATTGCGTCCGATTTCCAGATCATCGGGCAGCGCGTTAAGATCCGTACTTTCGACGTAGTCCATAATAAGGTCGGATCGCACACCAAACACGGCGTCACGATCAAGGTAGGGATCACCATTGGCGAACACTTCGGTCACGAGAGAGCGCAACCCGTCTGCTTGAACGATAAAATGCAAATGCGACGGCCGCCAAGGCGTGCGCCCTGTGGCGCGGAACAATTCCCCAACAGGGCCATCATCGGGCACCATATAGGGCGCCGGTTTCACGGTTGTCATTGCATAGCGACCATCAGCGCCGGTTTTCATCGAACACGTCAGGTTGAAATCGCCCTGCCCGCCGTCTTGCGAATAATACAGTCCGTTTTCCGCCGTCTGCCAAAGTTCGATCACGGCGCCCTCAACGGGGTTGCCGTCCAGATCACGCACGACCCCTTCGACGACGACTGTCGCGCCCTCGTTGTCTTTCTTCAGATCACCACCAACAGGCAGTTCGGGCGCGCCGACCGAATGGAATGGCCCAAGAACGCTGGAGGACGTGCCATCATGCTGCGATCCGATCATATCCACCAAAGACGACAACCCCGTCACGTCGGAAATGAGCACGAATTCATTGCGTTCATCGTCGGTTATCTTGCCCGCATCCGTCGCAAATTTCAGCGCGCGGCTCCATTCGGCGTGGGTCAGCTGGGTTTCTTTGGCAAAGGCATGCAGATGTTCGACCATTTTGGTCAGCAAGAACATCGTGCGCGGATCGGTGTCATCTGCGCAGTAATCCACAAATGCCTGCGTGATTGTGTCGATTGAGACGTTTTTCATGGGTCTGTGACTCCGGCAGAATTAAAGAAGGGCGGTGGACAGGATCGGGAACTGAATGATCAAGATCAGGACCAACAACATCAAAAAGGCGAACGGCAGTGACCCCAAAAATACATCCTTGAGAGAGATATTCGGATCGTTCAGCGTGCTTTTGATCACGAAACACGAAATCCCTAAGGGCGGTGTAAGAAGGCCAATTTCAGCGCCGATCACAGTCACAAGGCCGAACCAGATCAGGCTAAGTTCCATGCTTTCGATCAATGTGATAAACAGCGGCACAACGATCAGGATGATCGACGCCGTGTCGAGCAATGTGCCCAAGACCAACATCAAGACCACATAAATCAGCATGATCTGAAAGAACGACATCTCCCAGGATTGCAGCAACGCATCCAGCTGATTGGGCAGGCCAGCATAGCCTAGCATCCGGCTGTAAAACGACGCCATCGTGATCAACAACAAGATCGCCGCAGTGATGTGGCCTGTTTCCACAAGTGTTTCCCAGAATTCGGCCCACGACATGGACCGACGGGCAATCGCCACGATCAGCGCAAGCGATGCACCGGCCGCGCCGGCCTCAACTGGGGTCAGCCAACCGGTATAGATACCGCCTAAAACCAATAGGATCAGGGCAACAACGGGCCATGCCTTGCGAAACATTTCACCCCGATCCATCGCGGGGATACTGTCGGTTTTGATGTCCTCGCCGATGAACGACGGCCAGAACCGCGCCATCAAATAAATCGCGATCATGTAAACTGCTGTCAGGATCAGGCCTGGAATGATCCCCGCCAGAAACATATCCCCCACGGACACTTCGGCCACGAAGGAATAGATGATCAACATCGCGGATGGCGGGATGATCATGCCAAGCACGGACGATCCGGCCACAACCCCCACAGCAAAGCGTTTGTTATAATTGTAGCGCAGCATTTGCGGCACAGCGATCTTCGTGAACACCGAAGCTGACGCAATGGACGATCCGGTGACAGCCGCAAAAATCGCATTCGCGCCAACCGTTGCCATACCAATGCCCGCCAGAACCTTGCGGAACGCCGAATTCATCACATCATAAATGTCCCTGCCCAACCGCGCCTTTGACACAAGCAAGCCCATCAACGTGAACAGCGGAATGGTCGCAAAGTTGTATTCCGTGACACCGTCACCCACAGCGACCTTCAGGAAATTGAACGCAAGGATGGGTTTGTCGGACATGATCCAGATCGACACAAACGACACAAGGCCAAGCGCGACGGGAATATAAAGGCCAAGGTACACAAGCACCACGATGGCAAGAACGGACAACATGCCGATTGTAAGAGGATCCATGATCTAAACCTCGCCGCTGGATTGCGCTGTGACGTGATGCGGACCCTGGCTGTCCCCCAAAGCGGTCTTGAAAAAGAATAGAATTGCCGCCCACGCGCAGCCAAACGCGATCACAAGGCGCACGGGCCACCATGGCGCCTGCAAAATTCCGGGCGTCCCGAAATAATCGCACCGCGCAAGGCCGGTTTTGAAATCAGCCCAGATGTTGCCAGTCGGTGCGGGCCCAAAATCAGGTTGGGAAAAGAAATGGCAGCTCTCAAAGCTTTCGGTGAACTCGGGCCAGACCGTCCAGACGATCAGGCACATGAAAATGCACGCGATACCATCGAGGATGCGCGCCAATACGCCACCAAGGCGCGGGGATCGGCTGCGCACCAGCCCCAGAAACCCGTCAGAGCGCGTCAAACGCCCCGTGCGAACCACATCAGGAAGCTGCAAAAAGACAATCAACGCCAAAGAGAAAATCACAACCTCAACCACACCGCGAAACGGCGCGTTGAAGATATTTCGCGACACCACATCAACGTTCATGATCGCCACCAAAGCCAGCAACACAAACGCGCCGCTGACGTTGGCAATGATCGCGACCGTCACGACCCAACTTTCAATTTTTCGAAGACCCGTGACGATCATTTTCATATCCCTATGAGCAGACTTATTCTGCTGCCCAGTCGCGCAGCGGTGTGAAACCTGCATCCGCAAGCTTGCCCATATATGCGTTCAGCATATCGGTGCCCGGCGCGCCTGTACCATCAAGGTTAGCCGCCCATTCAGCAGCAATATTGGGCATGCTGTCGGCCCATGCCTGACGCTCATGCTGGCTCATCTCGACGATTGTGCCACCTGCCGCGACATAGGCCTCGCGGGATGCTTGCGCGCGGTCCATCGCGATGCCTGCCACGTGGTCGCGGTATTCGACCGAAACTGTTTGCAGCACGTCTTTTACCTCGTCGGGCAGTTCGGCCCAAATATCGGCGTTCACTGTGACGGTTTTGGAATTAACCGCACCCAGATCAGCCACCAGCATGTAAGGCGCAACTTCGGCCATACCGAAAGTCACAGCCGCCTCTGGCCACAGCATCGCCGCATCCACAACGCCGGTCTGAACCATGTTGTAAAAGTCTGGCAAACCGCCACGCACACCGGCCGCACCGGGGATACCTTCAAGGTAACGCAGGTTATAACCCGCACCGGCAATCTTCATGCCTTCCATATCCGACAGGCCGTTGATCGGGGTGGTCGAAAATACCTGATACGTGTCCAGCACGACGCCGGTCGCAAGGTACACTTGGTTTTCAGCAGCAAGTTCAGCACCCATCTGTGGGAATTCGCGGGCGATTTCGTCAACCGCTTGTGCGACCACGCGCGCATCCGCCGCGACGAAAGGTGTCACCGCAGAAATACCCTGGGATGGCAGCGAAGAGTTGTGGAAGATCGTGGTCACAATACCGATGTCGCCCAAACCCAGCTTGATGCCCTCCAACACCCCGCGTGGTTTTACGATCTGGCCACCATAGGCTTCCATCCAGTTGATCTGGTAATTGCCCTGCTCTGCCAGCAGTTCATCCACGCGCGGGATGAAAAAGCCGGAAAATTCGGCGACCCACATGGATCGCTCAGGGTACCCATCGATGGCTGTCAGGTTGATGGTTTCCTGGGCTGAAACAGCCCCCCCCATCGCGCCCGTTAAACCCAGCGCAACTGTCGTGGCTAAGGCAATACGTCGTGTCAGTTTCATAGTCTTCTCCTCCCAGAAAAGTGGTTAGTCGGCTTTACGCCAGTCTTCGTTGATGACAGTGCCCGCCCCGCGAAACAGCTTCGCGAGCGGGCAATACTTGGCGACCTCAGCGGCCACGTTGTTCAATTCGTCCTGCGTGACAGGGCCATCGGCAATGACCACAAGATCGATTTCCTCAAACGGGACATCGATCTCTTCGGCCAGCGTCACGCCAAGCCGGTTGAACCGGCATTTGACAGAAATATTCAGGTTGCCGATGTCGACGCCCAGTTTGTTGGCGCACTTGTGGCCAATGGTGTTGGTGCATCCGGCAAGCGCGCTTAGCGCGGTATCGGTTGGCGTGAATCCAAGGTTCGTGCCATGCCGTTCAACCGGTTCATCGATGATCTGCGCCAGATCGCGTGTTCGAACCTGCGCAACCGAATGACTGGAACAAACCGCATCAATCGACAACGTCACTGAGGTTTTCATCTTAATGGCCATAGGCGGGCGGTCCTTAAATTATATCGCACACGTCATCGAAATCGAAACGTGGCAAACGTTGGAACAGCGCGTTTTCATCAGCGTAACCGAGGTTGCACAGAAAGTTGGATTTTAGCGGCGTGCCCGCAAAAAACTCAGCGTCGACAACCGCATTATCAAAGCCAGAGATCGCCCCGACATCCAGCCCAAGCGCCCGCGCAGCAATCATGAAATACGCACCTTGCAAGGTGCCGTTGCGGTAAGCTGTATCTTTGGCGTGTTCCGGCTTGCCCTCAAAATGCGGGCGGCGGTCTTCGTGGGGGAACAGGCGGGGCAGCTCTGTCCAGAAATCAACGTCATAGGCGATGATCGCCGTAACCGGCGCCCCCATAACTTTCGGAACATTCGCAGGTTTTAACGACTTAGAAAGCCGATCTTTGCCCGCGTCAGATCGCACAAAAACAAACCGCGCAGGGCAGGTGTTCATGCTGGTTGGGCCCATTTTGGTGATATCAAAAATACGGTGCAGCAGATCATCACCGACAGGTTTGTCGGTCCACGCATAATGGGACCGCGCCTTGCCAAGGATCAAATCGATTTGCGCCTGATCCAGTGTATCCAAGGTGCCGCGCATGTCGCGCACATCCGCCTGCGCTGCTGTCCGCAGATCATCAAGTGACACATTGTCTGTCATCGAGCCCTCCCAGATTCGTGCACCAAAAGTGTCGTGTTTTCCCGCTCGTGTCCAATAAAATCGATTTTTTTATTTTGCGGCTGAGAATATCGAGGCTAAGGTTAGGCAACCAAGGGGGAGTCGCATCATGCCGAAGTGGGAAGACTACAAGAACGAAGCAAAAGGCCGCGGGGCGCTTGCGATGGAACTGTTTATCGTCAAATCAGTGCCCGCGGGTGATATGGATTTGGTCAAATCGACCCTGCCCGCCCACCTCGCCTATCAAAAAGAAGTAGAAGCAAAAGGAAAGCTGGTCATGGCCGGGCCGGTCTCGGATGCAACGGGCGATATGATGGAAGCCGAAGGCATGATCATCTACCGCGCCGCCAACCTTGATGATGCGCGCGCCATCGCAAACGCGGACCCGATGCACGCAGTTGGCGCGCGGACCTATGATGTTCGCAAATGGCTGGTGAACGAAGGATCCCTGAGTTTCACGGTGTCCTTGTCTTCGCAGTCCGTCACTTTGCCCTAACGCGACAGGAGCATCCCATGCAACGCAATCGATTTCTACCGGACATCCTGACAACCCTGTTTGACCGCAAGCGGGCTACAGGCAATGACACGGACCCGCGTGATATCAACCAGTTGTGCAATGCGTTGCTTGCAGAAGAAGGTTCTGTGTCCGGCCAAAAGCTCGCTGAGGTAATCCTGGCACGCTATCGCGGATTAGACGACGACGAAAAACTGGCTTTTTTCCAATTCCTAAACGATGCGCTGGATATTGACGCCGAAAAGCTGGCTGAGCTGGCCAGCACATATGCCCAAACCCGCGCCCTTGATGATTTTGAACAGCTTGCAAATGCCTCAGCTGCCAAACGCCGCAAACTGCTGCGCCGTTTGAACCAGCCCACGGGTGCGACGGCTGATCTGGTATCAATGCGCGTTGATTTGCTGCGTCTGATGAAATCCCATCCCGACCTAGGACGCACGGATATCGACTTTGCACTGCTTTTGCGCAGCTGGTTCAACCTCGGGTTTCTGGTTCTCAAGCAGATTGACTGGATGGCGCCTGCGTCACTGCTCGATAAGATCGTCGCCTACGAGGCCGTTCATGAAATCGACGATCTGGATGATTTGCGCCGCCGGCTAAGCCCGCCGGACCGCCGCTGTTTTGCGTTCTTTCACCCTGCCATGCCGGATGAACCGCTTATCTTCGTCGAAGTCGCGCTCAGTGATCACATCCCCGGGTCCGTCGATGACGTTTTGTCGGAAGGGCGCGAACCACTTTTGCCCGAACAGGCCACGGCGGCGGTGTTTTATTCGATCTCAAACTGTCAGCAGGGCCTCAAGGGGATCAGCTTTGGCAATTTGTTGATCAAACAGGTCGCCAGACAATTGTCGCTAGAATTGCCGCACCTGACCCACCTTGTCACGTTGTCGCCGATCCCGCGCCTGAACACATGGTTGACCAGCCAGTTGGACAACCCCGATTTCGGCCACATCGCCGCGGATATCCTTGAGGGCACTGCCCCTGCCGAAGATGTGCGCGCCCTCGCTGCGCGCTACCTGCTAGAGGCCAAAGGCGCGTCCGGCGCGCCCGTTGATCCTGTCGCGCGGTTCCATTTGGGCAACGGCGCTGAAGCCTATGACGTCCACGCTAACGCGGACAGTTCAGCCAACGGGCGGGCGCAATCCAGCGGTGCGATGGTCAACTATCTTTATGACCTGACACAGATTGAACGTAACCACGAAGACTTTGCCTTGCGCGGGAAAATCGCTGCCTCGCGCGCGCTCAAGGCGTTGGCAAAGGCACCGTTCAAATCAAAACCGAAAGAACTGGCCTCATGATGCAATCGCGCCAGCTGCCTTGCAAAACAACTGCGAAGGCGCCTCAATAGCAAAAACACGGAACAACTGAAGACCGGCAAAACGCCACAAACTATCTGGGAGGATACACATGAAACTTATGAAAAAACTTGCCTGCGGCACGTTGCTTTTGGCATCAACGGCCGTTGGCGCGCAAACCGTTGAGGGGCCCGAAGTCAACTGGAGCCTGTCGATGTGGGGCAACCCGCGCGCATTGTCTGCTGGCATGGAAGCGATTGCCGATGAAGTCCGTGAACAAACGGGCGGCAACTTTGACATCACCGTTTTCTATGGCGGCCAATTGTCCGGCAGCCGCGAAAATCTTGATGGTTTGCAACTGAACGCTTTTGAAGGCGCGGCGATCTGCAACTTCTATCACCCCGGTAAAAATCCGGCTTGGATGGTGTTCTCGTTGCCGTTCCTGCCCCTTGGCGACCCTGCGGTCGATCAATACGTGCGCTCTCGCATGTTCGAACATCCTGCGATCGTTGCTGACATGGCCGCCTGGAACGCCATTCCGTACCTGTCCGGCCTGTTGCCGCAATACGAAGTCCTTGGCAAAGGCGACGCGCCAACAGATTTGGCAGACTGGGAAGGTCTGCGGGTGCGTGCAGGTGGTGGTCTTGGCGACGCGATGGAAGTCTTGGGCGCAACCAAACAAACGCTGCCTGCGGGTGAAACGTCCACGGCATTTCAGCGCGGCGCGCTTGATGCAGCGGCATTTCCGTACACTTACGCGCACGTGTCCTTCGGCATCGCGGACGAGGCCGATTGGTTCACATCCAACCTCGCCCCCGGCACATCCGAATGCGGCTGGGTTTTGAACGCGACCGCCTATGACGCCCTGCCAGAACAGTACAAGACATTGCTGATGGATCTGCGCGGTATGGGGATGGACGTTGAACAGGCCGCCTATGCGGAACAGGACGAAAAGAACCTGCCCGTCTTTCGCGATACGATGACCGAAATCGTCTACACGGACGAACAGTTGGCCCAGTTCCGCGAAGTTGCAGGCCAACCGGTTTGGGATGCGTGGATCGCCGCAAATTCCGATGACTTCGACGCCCAAGGCGTTTTTGACGCGATCTTCGAATACGCAGAAGAAGCCCAAAACCAGTAAGTCACTGGCCCTAGACCCCGGCGCGGGCGCAATCTTTGCGCCCGCGCCTCAACATGTTTTGCAAAGGATCAGTGATGGCGACGCAGCAACAGGCAACGGGCGGTCTTCTGGGACGGCTCAATCGGGGGCTGATGCCCATAGAAGACGTTGCCAATTTGCTGGCAGCCGCCGCGATCATGGCTTTGATGATGCTCGGAGTGCTGCAAATTGTCATGCGCACCGTGTTCAACGCCCCCATCGACGGCTACATTGATCTCGTTGAACTTTCGATGGCCAGCATGGCGTTCTTGGGCGCCGCCTACACCCAACGCATGGGCAGCCATATCCGTATGGAATTGCTGATGGGCCGTCTGTCGGGACGTGCTCTTTGGGCGGTTGAGGCATTTGGCGCAGCCTTGGCGATGTTTATCATCGGCGTGCTGATCTATTACAGCTACGGGCATTTCCTACGTGCGTTCACATTGGGCGACACAACCATTGATGCTGAATATGTCACGTGGCCGTCCAAGCTGCTTGTCCCGATAGCATTTTCGATCTGGTGGTGCCGCTTGGCTTTGCAATTTGTCGGCGCTTTGCGTCTGGTCGCCGATCCCACCAAGGCCCCGGTTGCCGTGGTCGTCATGAAAGACGTCGCTGAACAGGCACAAGATGAAATTCACGAAGTCATGGGGGACGACGCCGATCTTCCAGAACCTGGCGCAGATTTGGGGGGCAAGTCATGATTATCGGAATTGGAATGTCCGACCCATTTTTGGTCGGGATCATAACACTCAGCCTGCTATTGGTGTTGATTTTCCTGGGGGTGCGCGTTGTCTTTGCAGCGGCCGTTGTCGGCCTTTTGGGCTTGGTTGAATTGCGGGGCTGGGGCCCTGCGGCGGGTATCATCGGGACCATACCCCATTCGAAATCTTCGTCGTACGCCCTCAGCGTTTTGCCGATGTTCATCTTTATCGGCTTCCTTGCGTTTCATGCGGGCATGACACAGCAGTTATTTGATGCTGCGCGCAAATGGCTCGGCTGGATGCCGGGCGGATTAGCTGTGGCGACGGTATTTGCCACCGCTGGGTTTGCCGCCGTTTCTGGTGCATCAACGGCCACTGCGGCGGTGTTCAGTCGCGTCGCGATCCCTGAGATGCTGAAATACGGATATGATCGGCGCATGGCGGCGGGCGTTGTGGCGTCCGCGGGCACATTGGCCACGCTGATCCCACCATCCGCAATCCTTGTGATTTATGCGATCATCGTTGAACAATCGGTGGGCAAACTGCTGCTCGCGGGCTTCCTGCCCGGTATTTTCTCGGCTTTCGTTTACGCGGGCATCATCGTCGTCTGGGCCATGTTGAAACCCGGATCAGCGCCGTCGGTCAAAGGGTTCACATGGGGCGAACGTATGCGCACCCTGCCCGGCATTTCGCCAATCGCTCTGGTGGTCCTCATCATCATGACAGCGATCTACGGCGGTTGGGCCACCCCGACAGAAGCAGGCGCGCTGGGTGCCTTTGTTGTCTTCGTCTTGGCCATTGCGCGCGGCACCCCGATGAAATCGATCAAAGACAGCCTGATGGAATCCGCCAAGCTGACAGTGATGATCTTTTCCCTGATTTGGGGCGTGCTGATCTTCGTGCGCTTCTTGGGCTTTTCCGGCATCCCGGGCGCGTTCACAGAATGGGTCGTAAGCCTCGATGTGGCGCCCATGACAATCATGATCTGCATCCTACTCGCTTACGCGGTGCTGGGCATGTTCATGGACGCCATCGGCATGCTGCTGTTGACGCTTCCGGTGGTCTACCCCGCGGTCATTGCCCTTGGGTTTGATCCGATCTGGTTTGGTATCATCGCAGTAAAAATGGCCGAGGTCTGCCTGATCACACCGCCCATTGGCCTCAATTGTTTTGTGGTGAATGGCGTGCGGCCCGACATTCCGCTCGGCACCGTGTTTCGCGGCGTTGCGTTGTTCTTCATCGCGGATGTCATCACCATTGCAGCCTTGCTCATGTTCCCCGAAATCGTGACATGGTTGCCAAACTTTGATTTCGCTGCATGGTGGGATGGCCTTTGGGCCGCCACCAATTAAGGATCTGACATGCGTTTGCAAACCACCCTCCCGCTGAACCGTGCCAATGCGATTATTGAACAGGCCATTGCCTTGGGGCGCGCGGCGTCGCTGTTGCCCCTGACCGTCGTGGTGCTTGATGCGGGGGGCAAATTGGTGGCGATGCAATGCGAAGATGGATCTGGCCTCACACGGTTCGATATCGCCTTTGGCAAGGCCTACGGCGCGCTTGGAATGGGGATTTCCAGCCGTCTGATCCGCGATCGACTGTCCGAACGCCCAGCCTTTCAAAACGCAATTGCAGCTGCGTCTGACGGGCGCTTCATCCCCGTTCCGGGCGGCGTTTTGATTGAAACCGCTGACGGGATCACAATTGGCGCTGTCGGGGTTTCGGGCGACACATCGGACAAAGACGAATACTGCGCGATTGAGGCGATCAAATCCGCGGGCTACGCATCCGAACCCGCAGAACCGAACCCCGATTGGCGCACATCGTCCCTATCGGACCACTACCCCGCATCAACCTAAAGGACGTGATCGACATGCCGATGGGTCACTTGCAAGCGCGGCAATGCGGCGTCTTCGGGGTCACACAACTGGAACGTCGAACGCCCCTTATAGGCTGTGGGGATAACCATACAGCGCACAAAACGGGTCATACCAACGGTCTGCAACGCAACGGCGCGCACGGGGCTGTTGGCAGGTTCAAACCAGCTCATCCCCGGGTGCATGATCTCGGCTCCGTGCTCGGCCTCGATGCGCAACGACCCGCTGACCAGATGGCGCCAACCGCTGCCCGTATGCGTGTGGCGATGCGCGACGGCACCCACCGGAAACGCGACCTCATCAACACGCAGGGCCCATGGGCGTTGCACCCCACTGACCTCCTGACAGCCCAGCGCCTCATCGCCAGACATCACCGCCGCCGTGATCGCAAAAAACAGATCGCCCTCGCGCCCGTTCATCTGTGCACTGCCAGCAGGAACCGACGCATCCTGCCCGCCAGTGTCACGCCATGCCACACACAAATAAGCCTGGTGCGGGGGCGTTTTCAGAACACTCAAGAACATCATAAATCCCGATCCTATTTATGGTGTCATCCTACATGAAACCCGGCATCCTCGCTACGATCTTGGTCGTTCTGTCGGTTTTTGTGCTCTGCGCGCGGACAATAGGCGGGCCCGCGTTCGAGGTGGGCGCGGGCGTCGGGTTTGGCGCACTTTGCGTGTTCGGGTTGCGAAGCAGCACCATCCGCGAAGTGTTGTTGTTGGGTGTAAGCCTGATCCTAACGGCGGTCTATTTTTGGCGCGAAACGTCCGGTGACACGTTCGCGCAGGCCATCGATCTTGCCGCCTTTTTTGCGGCTTTTATCCTGCTGCTGACGGCCCTGAAAATTGCGGCTGAACGGTCGCGGTCTGTCTTGGCTGTGGGCCGCTATCTGATCCGCCAACCCGCATCGGGCCGCTACGTGGCAACGGCAACCGGTGGGCATTTCCTTGGCGTGTTCCTGAATTTCGGGGCGATCAGCCTGATGGCCCCACTGATCCAGAATGCGGCAAAGGACGACAACGGCATCGTCAACACAGACCTTGAACGTCGCCAGATTTCTGCCCTGCTGCGCGGGTTCGCGTGGATACTACTCTGGGCGCCAACGACCCTAACGCAGGCGGTATTGCTAACGCTGTTCACCGAAATCTCGTACGGCAAAATCATAGCCTTGGGCGTCGCCACGTCTGTCTTGATGGTGTTCATCGGGTTCCTGTTTGATCGTTTTGAATGGCGCGATCTGGCGAAAGACACAGCACCTTCCCCCGCTTTTCCGATGCTGGAATTCGGCCGCCTCACGCTGGTGTGCGCCGCATTGATCATCGCGACGGCGGCTTTGCAAATCGTCTTCGGCTACACCACGGCTCTGTCGCTCATGTTCGTTGCGCCCACGGTGACGGTCCTTTGGTTCATGGCGCAGCGCCCGCGCGCCACCACACGACCCAGCCAGATGGCATTATTCTGGCCCGCCCTAACAGACAATGCCCCCGGTCTGGCAAGATCCGCCATCGCGTTGGGGCTGTCAGGGTTTATCGGGCGTATGTTGGCCGACGTGTTGCCAATGGACACGCTGACCGCATTGATTGATCTGGAAAACGTTCCGGGCTGGTTGTTTTTGGCAGCCCTGCCCGTGCTGATCACATTGGGCGGCCAGATTGCTCTCAGCCCGATCATCCTTGTGGTCTTCATCGGGCAAGTGATCCAGACATTGCCCGTTCTGCCCGCCGACCCGACACACATTGTCTTCGCGCTGAGCGCCGGATGGGCCTTGTCTATGTTTGCGTCCCCGAATGCGACCGCGACCTTGCTGATCTCTGCTACAACAAAGGTGGCCCCGACGACCCTGACATGGGCGTGGAACCTGCGATACGGCGCGGTATGCTACGCCGTTCTGGTCGCTGTGTTTGTTGTCCTTGAAACTTAGCGCGCAGGGATGCCTTTGCCTTTGCCGGTCTCGGTTACCCCGTCGATCAGGATAAACATGATCGTGCACGGTTCGGTCCCGCGATTGGCCCAGGCGTGATTTGTGCCACGCTGAACAACGACATCGCCCGCCTTTAGCAGCACGTCATCTTCTTCGTTGTCCATGACCATCCAGATTTCACCGTTCATCACGATGCCATAATCAACACTGTCGGTGCGGTGCATCCATGGGTGCCGCCCGCCTTGCACGATATTCGCCCCTGCGCCCATTTCTGCAAACGCCGCGGCACCGTCTTCGGATGACAATTTGGCCATGACCTCGGGATCTTCGGGCAGGAATTCGACGCAGCGAAACACCGATCCATTCGCGGGGGGGTGCAGTATGAAGTCCCCCTCACAGGTTTCTGTCGGGCCATCATATTGCGCGGGCGTTTCATGGGTCAGCCAAAAATTGGTCAACCGCACACCCGGCCTGTTGGGGCGTTCCAACATCTGGGTCGCCAACTGATCGCTTTCAATAATGGCCGTTCCATTGGCATCATGGCCTGTGACGACGCGGCGGTAATTTTTGTGCTTCATGGTGTGCTCGTTTTTATGGAGGATGGATGGGAGGCGCGGTCATAAACAACAACCAACGCGAACAGAACCGCGCCGATGGCGGCCGAAATCAGCCCTTGGAACAACAGCAAAAGACCAGCCAACGCCGCGATCAGCCGCAGGGCCGCTGGCAGTTTGCCCGACAAACAGCCGATGATCGCCACTGCGATGGCAAAAGTGCCAGTTGTAGCCGTTAGCACTGCAGCAATGTTGTCAATCCACGTGCCGCCCATCAACAAACCGGGGCCGTAGACAATTGCGAACGGCAGCACAAATGACGTGGCCGCATAGGCCGCGGCGGTCCAACCGACCTTGTTCACATTCGCCCCCGCAATGCCGCCCGCCACATAAGACGCCAGCGCCACGGGCGGGGTAATTGTGGAAATGCAGCCATAGTAAAACACGAAGAAATGCGCCGTCAGCGTCGGCACGCCGAGCTTTACCAGCGCAGGTGCGACAACCGTGGCCAAGATCAAATAGGCCGCTGTCGTCGGCAGACCCATGCCCAAAATAATCGACGTGATCATCGTGAAAAACAGCGCGAGGAACAGATAGCCCCCCGACGCCACATCAATCAGCGTCGCGATTTTGGATCCCAAACCCGTCACGCCCAGCACACCCGCAATGATGCCCGCCGCCGCACAGGCTGCCGAAATCGTCACGACAGACCGCGCGCCCTCTGACACAGACCGCACCAGTTTCTCAAGGAACACGCGGTCCAGCTTTCGGTTCCAGATGACATCGCCCGCGATCAAAACGACCATCGCCCAAAGGGATGCCATGAACGGCGAATAGCCCATCAGCATCATGGTGATCAGCGTGGCAAAGGCACCGATAAACGGCCCCCCCTTGATCAAGACGGCTGACAATGGTTCTTCGCTGACATCGGCCCCCGCATTGGGCGCGATGCCGGATTTCACCGCCTGAAGGTGGACGACCATAAAGGCCGACCCGAAGAACAACAGCGCGGGCAAGATCGCGGCGGCCATGACGGCCGTGTAAGGCACGCCGACAATTTCGGCCATGATGAACGCCGCAGCACCCATCACGGGCGGCATGATCTGCCCCCCGGTTGAGGCCACGGCCTCAATCGCGGCGGCTTGGTGGGGTTGATACCCTTCGCGTTTCATAATCGGGATCGTCACCGTGCCCGTGACCGCAACATTGCCCGCCGCCGACCCGCTGACCATTCCGATCAGCGTTGAAAACAGCACAGCGGATTTGGCCGAAGCCGCGCGAAGCCCACGGGTACACCGCACCGACAATTCAAAGAAAAAATCGCCCGCGCCGAAATTCGACAAGAGCGATCCAAAAATGGTGAAGACAATAATATAAGTCGCCGCCACGCCCACAGGAATACCGTAAATCCCTTGGGTGTCTGTTGTCAGAACAACGATAATCCGATGCAGCGTCGATCCACGCCCCTCAAGCACACCGGGCAAATACGGCGCGAGGAACGGATACAGAAAAAACACCAACGTGATGCAGGCCAATATGTTGCCAATGCCACGCCGCGCGGCCTCAAACACAATCAGCACAAGCACGACGCCCGCGTAAAAATCGGCATCCGTCGTAATGCCGCCCGAAAACGCAATGGGTTTCCACCGGCTAAGCATCCAAAGACTGGCCGCGACGGTGGCGCCAACAAGGATGAACGTTATCAGCGTGTTAAGCTTCGTCCCCTCCAGCCTCTCGCTCGCGGGTTTGATCACGAACAGCAGCGACAACGCCAACATGACATGCGTGACCCGCATCGGCATGGTGGAAATCGCAAACACACCTGACACCACCATCAAATGATAAGCGCCAAGGGCAAACCCCGCCAGAAAGACAGCGTTTTGAACACTCAAATGCCGCGTGATCGATGTCATTGGGGCCTCTCCACCTACAAGGCCAGGGCGCAGCGCGCGCCCCGACTGTTCTTAATCCGAAGGCGAATATTACTGCGCGTCGAAGTAGGCCTGCGCCCCTGCGTGCAGCGGGATCGCGAGGTTCAGCGACATTGCCGGATCGATCTGGCGTGCATTGGCATTTTCGTCCTGCAACTGCGCAAGATTGTCAAAAATAGCCGCCGTGACCGCCTGAACCGTGGCCGCATCAAGATCATTGGGCGCGACCAGCATGTTGTTCACGCCGATCAACATACCCGCATCCGCCATGCCATAAACATCGGCAGACACTTCGACCGGAACAAAAGCGGGGTTGGCCTCTAGTGCGGCGTCAAGCATCCCGTCAGAAAAGCTGATGAAACGCAACTCAGCGCCCGCAGCGGCCTGCATCACGGCGCCCGCAGGATAGCCGGACAAGGCAAGCGTCGCATCAACCGTGCCGTCTGTCAGTTGGCTAAAGCCATCCGAATAGGACACAAAGCTGGGCGTGATATCTTCGATGGTCATATCATGCAGCGGGAACAGAAAATTCACAAATCCCAATGTGCCACCACCCGCAGGACCAACAGCAACGCTTTTGCCGCGCAGGTCTTCGATGGTCTGGATGTCACTGTCTGCCAGCACAACCATGTGCAACACGGACGGGTGCAAGGCCGCGACGGCACCGATATCAATCGGTCCGGTGGCTGTGTAGGGGCCAATGCCCTTCGTTGCCAAAACCGCGAGGTTGTTGTTGGTGATCGCGATCTCGACTTCGCCGCTGGCAATCAGGTTGGGGTTCTGGACGGAACCACCTGTGACAATCGGAACCATCGAAATGTCACCGCCTGCGTGTTCGTTCACGACGTTCGAAATGCTTTGCCCCATCGGGTAGAACGCGCCGCCCAAAGATGCGGTCCCAATCCGGAGCTCTTCGGCGGTCGCTGCTGTGCCCAACCCGGTCAACGCCAGCACGCCGACGGCCTTGCGAATAGAATGTTTCATTGATTCCTCCCTATCTGATGTCAAAACAATACCCACTTTTCACATCAAATCTATAAAAAATCGATATTTTAGGGAGTTCCCATATTAGCCGTTTAGAAACAAAGCATTGCCTTTCGGGCCGACAACAGGCCACCGAAGGGGTGCAGGGTGCCAAGCGCACCACCGCTGTCAGAAATCATGAATACCGGAAAATAGCCCTAAGTCGCGCCAAACGTCAGAGCGTCGGCCCCGCCACAAGGCGTGATCCGTCCGTGAACCGCCCCAACCTAAACCGGGACAAATCATGGCCGGGATCATCACCTGCAACCATATCTGCAACCACACGCCCAAAACCCGGCCCGATGCCAAAGCCGTGCCCGCACATCCCTGTCGCGATGATCAAACCAGGAATGGTGTCGGCGTGATCCACGACAGGCACAACATCGGGCAGCGTGTCGATCATTCCAGCCCACGCCGCCGCAACGCCGACCTGCCCAAGGGCCGGAAATGTCTGTCGAAGATCATCAATCAGCTGGGCCACCTTTTTCGCGTTGGGCGCAGGATCAAGAATACGCATGGCTTCAAACGGGCCGGGGCGATCCATGCGCCAGCGGCGCGGCGTGCCCCACGCATCAGGGTATCCGCGCGGTGCAAACGGGCGCAGCGCCGTTGCGGTCGGGTTTGCCAAAAGCTGCGGCAAATACCGGCGGAACGCACGAAAGGCATCCGGCCCGATATACATCTCGTGGAACCCTTCAGGTGCAAGGGTATACCCACCGTCTTCGCGACGACGAAACGCGAAACGATCATCCACCGCGCCGCCCGCATAAACGTCCGGTACAGGGTGCGTCGCAGCAACCGTCGCGCGCACAGACAACTGCGGAATGGCAATTCCGTGGCGGCGCAAGAACAGGGATGACCATGCGCCGCCAGCCAGAACCACCTTTTCACACGCAATTGTGCCGTGTTCCGTCACCACACCGCGCAACGCACCTGCGGCGCGGTCCAACCCACGGGCCGCGCAATTTTCGATAATCTGCACGCCTTGTTCTACTGCGGCACGCGCCAATCTGGGCACCGCGACCCAAGGTTCAGCGCGCATGTCAGACGCGGTCCACAGCGCGCCTGTCCAACTGCGCGCCGCCGTCGGCATCATCTGCGCGACCTCGCGACTGCTGAGAAGTCGGGTATCAAGCCCGTGATGTTTTGCATGGGGCAACCACGCCTCATACTTGGCCAGTTCCGCGTCATTGTGGGCCAGAAACAGGGTTCCGGTTTGCTTCAATCCGATTTCAGCGCGCAGCGGCGCATCCAGCCCCCGCCAGATACTGTTCGCCTCGATCATAATCGGAAGCTCGGCCGGGTCGCGCCCCTGCTGGCGAATCCAGCCCCAATTCCGGCTGGACTGCTCCCCCGCGATCCGCCCCTTTTCGATCACAACAACACGCAGACCTTTGCGTGCGGCAAACCATGCCGTCATGATGCCAATCACCCCGCCGCCGATAACGACGACATCTGCCACCTTCGGCAGCGGGGCCGTATGTTCGGGTGGATTTTCGATGCGGATCGGAAAAGCTGTCATGCCGATACGTTCCCGCAACTGCGACCAAGGTGCAAGGCCGCGTTAGGCGGGACGGATGGTTTGCGTTTACCAAAAGGACGGCTAGGCTGAACCAGAACGACAAAAGGGGACAGCGCATGCAACGATCCAAAGGACCACGACCATGATTAACCTCGCAATGATCCATCTGCGCGACGATCTGAACACGCATCTGTCCAATCAATTGGGCGTAAGCGAGGATTTGGTGGTGCTCGGCCCTTTGACGGATGCACAGGGGCAACCCACCGCGCAAACACGCAATCGCTTGGCCATGTTTGTCACAAACATCCAAACAGGAAGCGGCACCGCTGTCCCGTCAGGGGTTCGCATGACAGACCGCACGGCAACGTCACCGCAAAGTTGGGCCATAACCGCCAACTTCATGATCGCATCGGGCTATGACACCTACGAAGAAGGACTGAAACTGCTGTCCAGCGCGGTCAAGTTTTTCGCCTTCGAAAAGAATTACACGCCCCAAAGCGCGCCCAGCGTGCCGATACCGATCCAAAACCTGCGGATCGAACCAGTCGACATCGACACCGCAGACATCGGGCCTGTGTGGGCCGTATTCGGGGGGCGGTACGTGCCGTCCGCCATGTATAAACTGACCGCGCTCGGCCCTTACGACAGCATCCAAACAACCGACCCGACCATAACGGGAATTGATCGAGAAAGCAGCTCATGAACAGATTAAGAGAAGTCCTGCGATTGCGACTGCGCCATGATTTCTATCAAGGCGATCCTGCTCCGATCACAGTGGTGCCGAGCGATCCAGAAACTTTCACCACACAATCCCTTTTTCTGAAACCGGATGGCGCGGACTGGAGTATCGCGTCCGATGCGACTGATCTGCCCGCATCGATTGATTTTGAGCTGCGTGCCGACAACGGTGATATCTGGTCAGTCACCGCCAGCGCCAATTGGGCCCAGCGCCCGCTTATCTTGGCCCTGCTCGATCAGGATGACGTGGCGCTTAGCGATGATACCGACACATCCGGCCCCCAAGACAGGGCGCATCCTGTTCTCGCGTTAGTGCGCGCTGCGCCGCACACCGATGGCCGCGTGGTTACGGTATCTTTTGCGGCACCTAGCGTGTTCTGGACGTACTGCATTATCGGCAACGGCAGTGAAGACACCTTCGTCAAAGACCCGCGGGGTGAGGTTGATTTCGAAAACATCGGCCCCGAAACATTACCTTCGGGTGAGATTGTCCAGCGATGGCGGTCCGGCGTTGCCTTGCCTGCCCGCGCCCGCCCCACCCATCAATTCGCCCTGATGAAACATGGGCCCATTGGTGACGAAACGCTCATTCCCGTTTTGCCCGCCGCTGGCCTCGACATTACCACGATCAAGGACGGCGAACCTGATCTTCACTGCAAAATCTACGTCAGCTTATTTTAGGAACCCGTCGGATCGATCCAAAAACGTCATGTGTCTGGCCCGACAATAAGATCGCTTAGGCTTCTTTCAAACGTCTCCATGAAATCCAGCGTGATCTTTGACGGTATCTTGTGAATCGGCCGCACGATCGAAATCTGGTGCGGCACGTTCGGTGTAAACGGGCGATAGCGCAGACGGTCCTGATAGGTCCGCGCATCCAGTTCGCTGACCACCGAAACCCCCAACCCACGCATGACCAATTCGCACGCGGCGGTAAACTGGCGCGTTTCAACAAACGAATGTGGCGTGACAGCGGCCTTGCGAAACACATCCGCAAGGTCTTGATAAAAACTGCTGTCGCGGCGCGTGTGAATGAACCGTTGCCCATCAAGGTGTTCAGGCCCGACGCTGTCCAGCGCCTCAAACGGGTGGCCGGTCGGAAAGATGCAGACCGTTCGAATGTCGAGCGTGTTGCTGTCAATCGCCGGGTGGCCGCCAAAACTGTCCGTGATCCCGCAATCGTACTGCTCGCCTATGATCCATTCGAGGATCCGCTCAGGACGGTCGGGTTCCAGCGTCAGGGTCACATCGCGCCGTTCGGTCAAGAAATCCGTGACAACATCCGGCAGATGGCTTGTGGCGAACCCCGGCAGGCACGCAACCCGAAGGTGCCCGGCGGTGCGCGCGTTCAGGTTCTGGCTGGTGTCGGTGATGTTTTTCATCATCTCAAGAACACGCGCGATATCGGGCAGAATATAACGGGCTTCTTGGGTTGGCACCAACCGCCCGTCCTTGCGATCCAACAGCGCAAAACCAAGCTCATCGGACAAATCCGCCAACAGCCGGCTGACCGCGGGTTGTGAAATTTCCAAACTATGGGCGGCCCGTGTCATCGTCCCGTGATCTGCGACTGATTTAAGGGCCTCGAGCTGTCGTAGCCTTGGTCTGTTTGTCATCGCTTTGCCTGCATGATGGGTGTTTCATAATACTATGTTATGGATTTGCGTTGAGGAATAGCCTTGAATTATGCGAACGCTCGGATAACGTGTAGAAATTCCGCGCTGGCGAAAGGGCTGTCGCGATTCCTGGGAGGAACACATGAAAAATCTAACAACTGGCGCATTGATCGCCGCATCAACGATGTTGTCGCCATTCGCGGCAATGGCAGAAACAGAAGTCCAGTTCTGGCACGCCTTCACGGGCCGTTTGGGCGAATTGGTTGCGGCCCAAGTTGAAGAATTCAACGCAAGCCAAGATGAATTCACCGTCGTTGCGTCCCACAAAGGCAACTATTCCGAAACGCTGAACGCAGGCATCGCCGCATTCCGCGCGGGCGAACAGCCACAAATCCTGATGGTCTTCGAAGTCGGCACAGCCACAATGATGTCCGCGGAGGGCGCCGTGCGTTCTGTCACCGAAGTCATGGAAGCATCCGGTGCTGAGTTTGACCCGGACGCCTACATCGGCGCGGTCAACGGCTATTACACAAGCACAGATGGCGAAATGCTGTCACTGCCCTTCAACGCATCCACGCCCGTTCTGTGGGTGAACCGCGACGCGTTTGAGGCCGCTGGCGTTGACCCTGACACAGACCTGTCCACATGGCAGAACGTCGGTGAGGCCCTCACGGCACTGCAAGAAGGCGGCAGCACATGCCCGCTGACAACCGCATGGCAGTCCTGGATTCACCTTGAAAACTTCAGCGCGTATCACGATGTGCCGTTCGCCACACAAGACAACGGCTTTGCAGGCGTCGATACCGAACTCGCGTTCAACGGTCCGGCACAGGTTGCGCATATTTCCGCGATGGGTGAATGGGCCGCAGACGGCAAATTCTTCTATGCTGGTCGGCGCAATGAAGGTGGCGCGAACTTCCGTGCTGGCGAATGTGCGTTGTTCACCGAAAGCTCTGCGGGTTACGCTGGCATCAAGGCCGAGGCTGAATTCCCGTTTGACGTGCGCCCGCTTCCGTACTGGGACGGCGTCGGCAACAGCCCTCAGAACACCATCATCGGTGGTGCATCCTTGTGGGTGATGGAAGGCCACGAGGCCGCAGAATATGAAGGCGCGGCACAGTTCCTTGCCTATCTGTCTTCGTCGGACGTTCAGGCCAAATGGCACCAGGACACGGGCTATCTGCCAATCACGAACGCTGCCGCTGATGCGACACGCGCCGCTGGCTTTTATGAGGAAAACCTCGGCACCGAAGTGGCCGTGATCCAGATGACCACGAACGAGCCGACGGCGAATTCCAAAGGTCTGCGTCTTGGATCGTTCGACCAGATCCGCGGCATCATTGACGAAGAGCTTGAGGCCGTCTGGTCCGGCGACAAAGATGCGCAAACGGCCCTTGATAGCGCTGTTGAACGCGGCAACGGCCTGCTGCGTCGCTTTGAGCAAGCAAACCGTTAATCGATCAGCACGGGCGGCCAATCGTGGTCGCCCGTCGCACCTAAGGGGCGGGGCACAATGGAAAAACGGGTCACATTCAAGGGCTGGCTTTTGCCGCTGTTGCTGATCGCGCCGCAGGTTATTATTTCTGCGATCTTCTTTTTCTATCCGGCAGGACAGGCCATCTGGCAGTCACTGTTCATCCCAGATCCATTCGGGCTGTCGATGCAATATGTCGGCCTTGGCAATTTCGAATACCTACTGTCGGACCCGTATTATCGCACATCCTTTCTGACGACGGCGATCTTTTCGACCCTTGTCACTCTGTGTTCAATGATCCCTGCCCTGTTCTTGGCCGTTGTCGCGGACCGATTGATCAAAGGCGCAGGCGTATATCGCACCATGCTGATCTGGCCTTACGCCGTAGCCCCCGCCATTGCGGGCGTTTTGTGGCTGTTCATGTTCAACACCCGCGTTGGCGTGGTGTCATGGTATCTTGGCCATCTGGGCTATGACTGGAACCACGTGCTGAACGGCGGCGAAGCCATGGGGCTGGTCGTCGTGGCCTCCGCATGGGGGCGTATCAGCTACAACTTCCTGTTCTTCTTTGCGGCCCTTCAGGCGATCCCGAAATCAGTGATCGAAGCCGCCGCGATCGACGGCGCGCGGTTCTGGCGCAGGTTCTGGACAATCGTGCTGCCACTGCTGTCGCCCACGACATTCTTCTTATTGGTCGTGAACATCGTCTATGCGTTCTTTGAAACCTTTGGTGTCATCCACACCATCACCAGCGGCGGACCACAACAATCGACCACCATCCTTGTCTACAAGGTCTTTTCTGACGGGTTCGTGGGCCAGGACCTCGGATCATCTGCGGCGCAATCCGTGATCCTATTGGTCGTTGTCGGGGCGCTTACGGTGTTCCAGTTCAAATTTGTGGAACGGAGGGTACACTATTGACCCATCGCAGCGATCCCCCTCCCGGTATGGTCGAAAAACGTGGCGCTGGTCTGTGGCTCAGCCATGTGATGATGATTTGCGGCGTGCTGATCGTGTTCTTCCCGATCTGGCTGGCCTTTGTGGCCTCTACGGTGACGCAACCCGAAATCGTGCAACCGCCCATGCCGCTTTGGCCCGGCGATCAGTTTTTCAACAACTACCGAGAGGCGCTGCTGTCGGGCGTAAATGTCCCCGTCGCGACGATGCTTCTCAACAGTTTGATCATGGCAATGGGCATCGCGATTGGTAAAATCATCATTTCGCTGCTGTCCGCCTTCGCGATTGTGTACTTCAAATTTCCGGGCAAGATGATCTTCTTCTGGCTGATCTTTCTGACCCTGATGCTGCCCGTCGAAGTGCGCATCGTCCCAACCTACGAAGTCATCGCAGGCTTCGGGATGCTCAACAGCTATGGCGGGTTGATCCTGCCCCTGATCGCGTCAGCCACGGCGACGTTCCTGTTTCGCCAATTCTTTATGACAGTGCCGGATGAGCTGGCCGAGGCAGCGCGCGTGGACGGGGCATCGCCCATGCGGTTCTTCTGGGACATCCTGTTCCCGATGTCGCGCACCAACATCGCCGCCCTTTTCGTCATTTTGTTCATCTACGGCTGGAACCAGTACCTCTGGCCGCTGCTGATCACCACCGACCCTGAAATGAACACCATCGTTATGGGCATCAAACAGATGTTCCCGTCCGGTGACGATGTGGCGAATTGGCCTGTCATTATGGCGACTTCAATTCTTGCGATGATCCCACCCGTGATTGTCGTGATTTCAATGCAAAAACTCTTTGTTCGCGGACTTGTGGACAGTGAAAAGTAAGGGCGCCCAATGGCTACTGTAGACCTCACCGCCGTCAAGAAACGCTTTGGCAAAACCGAAGTCATTCATGGTGTCAGCACCGCCATCAAGGACGGTGAATTCATTGTCATTGTCGGGCCATCAGGCTGTGGCAAATCCACATTGTTGCGGATGGTCGCAGGCCTTGAATCCGTATCCGAGGGAGAGATCCAGATCGGCGGCAACCGCGTGAATGAGCTGGAACCGATGGACCGCGACATCGCGATGGTGTTCCAGAACTACGCGCTTTATCCACATATGTCCGTGCGTGACAATATGGGTTACGGCCTGAAAATCGCAAAGATGTCCAAGGCCGAAATCGACACGAAAGTCGACGCCGCGGCCAAGCTGTTGCAGCTGACCGATTACCTTGATCGCCGTCCGCGTGATCTGTCGGGCGGTCAACGCCAGCGGGTTGCCATGGGCCGCGCGATCGTGCGCGAACCTGCGGTGTTCCTGTTTGATGAACCCCTGTCAAACCTCGACGCGAAACTGCGTGTGCAAATGCGCCTCGAAATCCGTGATCTGCAAAACCGCCTCGGGATTACGTCGCTGTATGTGACCCACGATCAGGTTGAGGCGATGACCATGGCGGACCGGATGATCGTCATGAACGCAGGCCGCGCCGAACAGATCGGCACGCCACTGGAAGTCTACGAAAAGCCGCAGACATTGTTTGCCGCGCAGTTTATCGGCAGCCCGTCGATGAATGTTCTTGATGGAATGGTCGATGGTGGCACGCTGAAAATTGGCGATGCAATCGTGCCGTCCAATTTAAACGAAAACGGCCCTGTCACGGTTGGCATTCGCCCCGAACACATCATCCCGGATGAAAACGGGCCCCTGTCTATCACCGTCCAGATGGGCGAACCGCTGGGCGCAAACACGCTGCTGCATGGCCGTATTTCAGGGACGCAAGACGCCTTTACCCTCAGCATTGCGGGGGTTCACCACGCAACGACTGGCGATGTGATCCGTTTTGGTGTTGATCCCGGGAACCTGCATTTCTTTGATCCGCAAACCGGCGACAGATTGCCCGACTAGGAACACTGGCGATTTACATATCGTAAGGCGCCCGTTTGGCGCCTATCGATATGCGGGCAGATCAAATCGCCCTTTTTTTCAAACTTTCACCACACGACCACCCTGCTGTAACGCGGCGGATCATCAGGTGCGCGCAAGTCGTGGAAATGGCTGGCGAATGCTTGGGCCAGCGCGATCCGAACGATCATGCGCAACGGTCCCATATGGCGATTCTGATACCCGCATAACGGGAAAATAAGAAGTGAGGGATTCCATACTATCCCCAAAAACAGCCCGTGCTAACGTCATAGTTGCATTTAGGCAAAACGACCAATTTTTCGATTTTATTTTTTCCGTTCTATTTCCCGCATTTTCGCGGATTGGATTGGGTCATGAATTATGTAGACAAGACATTCCTCGCTTTGACGAGCCCTGTAACTGCTTCTGGCGTATTCTCTCAAGAGGCGCTCAAGGCAATTGCCGCGTCGAGCTACGGCATTGCAATGACGGATTTGATCGGTGCGGCAACGCCACGATTTGACAAACTGGACCTTGCTCCTTTTTCAGGATCATTAAGCACCGACATTTCCCGCGACGGGTATTCCGTCCAATACGGCGGGTCGTCAGGATCAGGCGCGATGGCGCTGGACAGCAGCGTGCAGCTCGTCTGGAACGGTGTCATCACAACATCAGCGGCTTTCCCGCAGGCGACCATCGGTGTCGAAAAATCGGTACCCCTGACATTGGCTGCCCTTGACGCTGACATTCCAAATCCTGCACCAACCGTCCCCGCAGAACTCGAAGCTGCGCGGCGGGTTGCACTGCTGGCCCGCCTTGCCGCAAATGCCAACGACGCAAACGGTATCACCGACCAATTGATAAAAGACTGGTTGGCTGACAACGGCGTCACAGACGTGGCGACCCTGCTTGAAACACAATCGGTCATGGCCGCGCTGAGCCAATGGGTGCTGTCCTTCACGCCGGTCCCCGGAACGACGTCCGCGTCCCAAACAGAATTCCCGGTGTCCGCCGCGATCATGGTGCGGGATGTGTCCACACCAGGGTTCAGATTGGTCGATCTTGTTCAAGCATCCCAGAACGTCACCGCGCGGCTGCGCCTTGACGGCATCACCCCAAAAGCAGGCGGCGATCATCTGCCTCGTGGGCGGCCCGTCGTGGTCTGGGTGGTCGAAAAAACATGGTTTGACGACGCCGACTGGCCCGGCGCTGACGCCAACGCACGTATTCAAAATGCCAGCGCTTGGCTTGCCACATCAGGCATAGCCCTCGCCCCGACAACGTAACGACCCCGTCAATTTCGGCGGATTTTTATAAAACTGAATTGCAACGATAAAGGAGGTTACAACATGGCAATCGCATTCCCATTTGTCGAAGTTTCCATTGATACAAAGGGGCTTCAACCCGAGGTCCAACGCGCACCCGGCGTCTTGGCGATCGTGGGTGGCACGAACAACAAAGGATCCGCATCAAACAACGATCCCATTGTTGTCAATAGCTTAGATGACGCAGCCCCGCTGTTCAATGAAATGTCCGGCCCCAATATTGTAGCCAAATCCGCACTTTACAGCGCACTGGAAATTGCATTTCTGCAAAACCCCAGACCTTCCAAAATCTATGCGGTCAAAGCGTCTGCAATCGCCGCAGGATTGACCGCACTTGAGGCCGTTGATGATGTAACATTCGTCGCGGTGGCCGACAAACCCGTCAAATCCGGTTCAGGCGGCAAGACAGCCGTGGCCGCCCTGAAGGCCCACGTTGAAAACCAATCTGCTGCCGGCAACAAACGCATCGGCGTCGCAGCGATTGATCCCGAAATTGCTGTGTCGGCATCCTACGGCGCAGACACTGTCGCACTGGCCACGTCCCTGAAGGCGACAACGCCGCGCATGGTCATGGTGGCTGCACGCGGTGCTGTAAATGGCGACGGCGACAGTGCGGATGTGGCAGCGGCGGCGGCATCTGCCATTGCAGGACAAGCCCCCGCATCCTCAATGGTGCTCAAGAAAATATTTGGCCTGACCATGCCACTATCCACGCAATTCAAACCCGGCGAAATCACTGCGCTGTCCGATGACGGCATCATCCCGATCATCGATCCGGCACTGGTTGCGGGGGAAAGCCTGCACTTTGCCGAAGGCACGCTTTACACAACGGACGCATCCCAGAAATACATCGATCTTGTCCGGCTTTTGGATGATGTTGAGTTCCGCCTGCGCGCCGGATTGATCGGCTTGATTGGCGACGCACGCATCACACGCACGGGCCTTGCCGCAGTCATCCGCAAAGCAGAAGGCATTTTGGGCGTGGTCAAATCGACCGGCGCAATCACGGGGTATTCATTCAATATCCCGGCGTACAACGCGCTCCTCAAACCAGAAGCGGCGCGTAGTGCGACGGAAACGCAGGTCATTTTCACGGCCCGTTCAGAACGGCTGGTGGATATGACGGTGACCATTGTCATTGGCCCTGCAATTCACCGTTTGAAAATTGCGTTGCAGCCAAAATTCTAATTTGAACATTCGAAAGGACAATTGATATGCCCACATGGAATTCACATCTTTCTATTAAATACGACACTGGCGATGGTGAAAAAACAATTACACCGATTGAAAGTTTCCAGCCGACATTCGCGATGAATGCCGAACCGATGCATTCCGTCGAAGCCATCAACATCGGCGTCGTCTATTTGCCCGAACAATTGAATTTTTCAATTACGGTCAAGGCCGTCGGCACTGCCACCGCAGAACTGACGATGTTGGCGGCCAAAGGCACGCCTTTCAATATCGTCATGGAAGAAGTCGACGAAGGTGATGTCGAATGGTCCCTGACAGAAGTTCTTCTGTCGGACTGTATCATCACCAACGCCAACCCGTCGTCAGCCGCAATCTCCGGCGCGCCGACGGCGACGTTCTCGGGCTTTGCGCTTGGCGGCAAAGTGTCGTCTGCGGCCGACAGCGCCGTCGCCGGCGCGCTGTAGGTCGGGGCGGATATGTCTGGTTCCGGAACACCCGGCGGGCGAACGCTGGCCTCGATTGTCGGGGGCGGCGGGCGCAATGGCCCCAAGCGGATCACGCGCACGGGGCTGGCGTTGGTGCACGAAAATGAAATCGTGTACCCCGCCGCCGGATCTGCCGCACAAGCCGTTGCCGCCATCGGTGACGCCAAGGGGGCGGTGCAGGTGTACTTCCCCGTCCAGATTGAAATTCGCGATGTGTCCGCGCGGGAAACCTCCGCCCCGGCGGACACAACCGAAGACATCTTGTTACAGGCTGCGGCTGCCATCGATCCCTGAACGGGGGCAGCCCAACCGCCAAACGGCCACAACAGCATCCCGCTGAACCGTCACGCACGTCTGAAATCCTAACTCCAACCCGAGGTCTAAATGCCCGTTAACGTCCAAATTCCCCTCAAAATCGCGATCGACCCAGCGTTGTCAGGGTCGGCGTTGAGCGGGCAATTGCGCGGGGCTGTGGCCAGCGGGGTTGGGCGTGCATTGGCCGAACTTGATCGCGAAGTCATCGCCCCGCGCGGCGGGTATGCATGGCCCAGCTACGCCGCACCCGATATCACATGGTCCCTTGGTGCGGGCGCCGACGCGATGCCAGCAGATGATTGGCGCGCGGATGTCGAAAACGACATTATGCTGGCGCTTCAGGCGGCGGTAACAGCGGCGCCAGCGACCCACACCAAAGCACTAGATGACGCCCCCGAAGCCGTGCCAAACGCCCCGTCTGAACCATTTGATGCCAGGCGGCTGGACGGTGACGGCAAGTACCGCGTGCATTCCTATGACACCGATCTTCCATCGCCCAGCGCCCCGATTTCGTTGGAATATTTCAACGAGAACACGCAATGGCACACGACGCACAGGACCGCGATTTGGTACTTCAGCGGCACACGCAGCCAGTTCATCCAATTGATGCAGGCCCATCTGGCCCATCACGTCACGCCCCGCCCCCGCGCCGGGCAAGTGTTTGGTCTACTCTACCGCGCAGATGGCAAGTACCAGATCGCTATCATTTCGATAAACCGCGTCACCGACGATGCGGTCTATTTTGACATCACACGCCAATTTTCGCCCGGCGACCGGATGAATATCGTAAATTCCGATGACGGGTCACGCAGAGGCGGCACCCTTGGGAAACGTCCGTGGATGGATCTGGAAAAGCTGTGGCGGTTCACGTCGCGCGACGACCTTGCAGACCGTCAATACGTCCGCTTTTGCGGCATCAGGAACGTCACCCAAAACCCGGTTTCCGGGGAAACCCAAGACGTTGCCGAACACCGCGCTCTTCTTCGCAGGCTTGCCGAAGAAGACGCCAACCAAGCCTACAACGGAACAGGCAGATCAGGGCCCCAACAGGCAGCCGAACTCGACGGGTCATTTTGTATTATCCCCAATGATGCATTTTCAGGCCAATCCCTCCGCCTTTTGCCGATCTGGCGCGTGATCGAAAAAAGCGACGCAGAAGACGGTGATGGCGGTGAACCACCCGCCCATCCAAGTGAGGCAGGCGGCGAAAACGCAGGCGCAGGCCGATCCGGTGGCGACGGTGATGAAACGGGCGGCGGTGGCGGGTCTGATATGGCTGAACCGGGCACGCAACACGGCGCGGGCCAGTCCTCCCGTTTTCCGATGACGATTGGCGGCGAAACCATCACGCTTGATCTGGCCCCCTTCGAAGGTGAGCCAAGCTTTGATGATCTGGGCGCCTTGGGGGATCGCCTGCGCATTTTGATGGGTCAGATCGCGTTTCGCCTTGAAATGCCGACGGGCGAATACCCCGCGTCTTTCATCATCGCGGCAGGTCAGGTTCTGGGCGGACGCGCAAGCGCGGTTGGCCAATACGCGGCCCGCACGCCCGCTGCCACCAATGTGCGAAACACGGCACCAGGGGCCGGAAACCTCGGCGATGTTGACATGGGCGCAACCGACAGCCCGTCCATCCGCGTTCTGCGGTTTCTGGCCGCAACGACACCTTTGATGACCCAGTTCGAACGCATCTTGCATGACATTATCGGGCTGCCCGACGTCACAGCCCTGATCGAAGGGCGCCACGCGGGGCAATATCCGGCGTGGGGTCTGGCGTTCTACAAAACCTATACCCCGATCATCACCGCCAGCGGATCACAGATGTTCCTGCGGGCCTGCCAGATCAAAATGCTGGAAGCCCTGCGCGCATCCCAAGTCGCCATCGAAACCCGTTTGAACCGCTTTGACGACTACTACGCCACGGTGCGCACGATGCTTCTTAGCTTTGTGTCGACCCAGACGGAATTACAGGCGCTGCGCGATCGCCTCGCCGAAGAAGACCCAAGCGTCTCGAGCTTTTCAGCAGGTGTATCCGCCGTCTACAGCACATGGAGCAGCGCACGCGAAGCCCTGTCCCTCAGCATGTCCGACCACTACCTGAACCGGAATTTCCTGACCGAAACACAGGTCGACGGGCAAATTGTGCGCGAAGGCAACACCGTAAAAATCCGCGACGACTCGGGGCGCGATTGGACTCTGGCAGAACTTGACGAAGCAATTGCATTTCGCACCCGCACTGCGACCTCTGCGGACCCGTTGGTTAATCATTTCCGCGACATTCCCGAGGTGGTCGAAACATTCCGCCAGCGCCCCGAAAGCGCATATCACTACCTGCGCTCCCTGCTGACAGAAATGCAGTCCGACAACGCGGACATGCAACGCACTACCCAAAGCAGCGTCAATTTCGCCTTTCGCGCCGGCAAAATCCGCGAAGACCTGCCAAACCGGACCGTGCCGGGCACCGCCGTCGCGCTGCAAGGCATCCACCTGCTGGCACACGAAGCCATCGGCGATGCGTTTCTTGGTGACAAAATCTACGGCATGGGCATCGACCAGTTGATGGATTTCGAACTGGGTCTTCAGGGGCTCATCCTGTTTGGCGAAACAGTGTCTGTGCTGGCGCTGGCTGTCATTTGCCCCCCTGCTGCGGCAGTTCTTGGTGCGGTTTACGCGGGCGCACATTACTACCACGCCTCACAGATGAGCACGCTTTACAACGCGCTGCTGGACCCGGACGGGATCCTCAACAAAGCCGAAGTCGAATTTGATCTGTTTCTTGCAGAATTCGAAATCGTGCTGTCCGTCATCCCAGAGGCAGGCCCCCTACTGCGCGGGGGATCGTTTGCGGGTAAAACAGTTTTGCGCAGCGGTGTGCGTCAAGGCGGGCGGATCATTGCACGGCGCGCACGGCGCGAATTGCTGGTTTCTGTGGGGCGTCAATTGAAACGTGGCCTCGCGCAATCCGTGGTGACAGCCGTGCTGACGGACCGCGCAATGGCCCTCGCCCTGCCCCACCTGATTGGTCCGGTTTTCGCGGAAGTAAACGCCGCAATTTCGCGATCTTCCGGCATGCCGCCACCACCCCCCGTCCCCACAGGCCCAGCGCCCGAAGATATTTCCGGCCCCGAAGAACCCGCATTGATCCGCCGCCTCGAAGAATACGACGACACCTTGCACTTCGATGACAGCACCCATTCCGGGTTGGAGGACGGCGAATGATCATCAATTTCGTCAGACAGGGCTTTCGCGGGTCACTTGATATTTCAGCGACCGTGCGCGGCAATCAAGAATTTCGCGCAGTCGTGCGCCGGATGACGGATGAGCTTGGTATCCCCCACCGCCGTGCACGTCGGATCGCGGAAGACATGGTGGGTTGGGCGGCCTTGCGACACGGCGACAACTTGATCGCAGGGCGCTCAGCGATGATTGACGATATTATCGCAATTCGGTCCCGACTTGATGAACTTTATGCAACGGTTTTGAATTACGACACCACCATTAGGGGCACAGAGCGCCGCGTCGCTGCCCCGCGCGATCTTGATGTGCAGTTGGGTGAACTTGCACAGGCTTATCGCCAGCTTGATGAGCAAATGACACAGCTGCAATTGCCGCTGTATGCATCGCCTTACACATTAGGTGACGTCGGGCTACCCCGCCACCTTCTGGATGAAATTGACAACGCACCAAGATCATCCACATCGTCCCAAACCCCACGCACCCACGCCGAAGACGTACGTGCACAAACGCAATACGACGGAGGCTTTCGTCGCCGCCTGACCGGCATTCGTTACCATTTTGTTCGTCAAGCTGACGGCAGTTATGTACGCTCGTTCACGGACGGATCAACCGCCACCTTGCGCCTGATCGACGGGCGCTACCGTATCACCACGCGCAACCGTGCGGGCACGTTGCTCAGCGAGTTTAGCGAATTCGACATTCTGCACACACCGTTTGGCCGCAAGCCACGCACAAGCGCCGTAATGCAGGCCCACCACGGGATGCAAGATAGCCTGATGGCATCCCTGTTCAGCAGCTATGGGTACAATCGCAATTCTGTTCCAACGATGTGGTTGCGCAATTCACGATCCGGATCGCCGCATGGCATGATCACAAATGCCCAGCACACGCGTGGTGCCCGTCGCCGTGCGGCAGCAGCTGGCACGCCACCACCCGCCGCCGGTGCCACACCGCCCGTTGCCGCCGCCACGCCTCCTGCATCCGGTGTAACGCCACCCGCAGCCGCAGCAGTTACACCACCTGTTGCAGGCACAGGCACCCCTGCACCCAGCACCGGCATGACCTATTCCGACATCCGCACAAGAGCGATCGAGGACTTCCGGCTGGGACAAGTGCCACATCATAAGGCCGTCGAATACCTCGCTGCATTCGACACCTATTTCGAGGCAACCGTGTTGCCCCAATTAAGAGCTCAGGGAGCCCTGCATTTACTGGGCACCTGGACCCCAAGAGGAGGGCTGTAGCAATGACCGATGATACCCGCCCTGACCTGCAAGAAATCATGGAGCTCGTCGCACCGCGCCCAATGTGCCAGCCCGCAACAGAGGCCGACATCCGCGACATGAATATGGCGGCCCGATTGCCGACAGACTTGGCCCGCCTTTATGCCCACGACGGCGCATTCTACCGACCTGGGTTTGAGCTGTTCCCGCCTGACATCTATTGTGATGTCAACGCCAACCGCACCGGTTTCGATCTTTTGCGCGACATGATCTATTTCGCGGACGATGGGGGTGACGGTTTCTATTTTTGCGATCCTGATGACGTCCTTGGGCTCGGTGCCGACGCCATTGGCTGGGTGGATCGATCAAATCTGCACCCCGACGCGATTGTGCCCGTCGGCGATGATTTGGCGGCGGTTTTGCTGCGCCTGTCGCGCGACGAAGACATCGCGCGCGGTAAAACCCTGTCAGAACGCGCGCTGGATCGGTTGCGCCAACGGTTTGCAACCGGATTGCCCAACACGGTGATCGCACGCCCCCCCGCCGATCCACAGGATATTTTCAAAGCATGGCCCGAACGCGGGATCACCATCACCTTCGCCACAGCCGATATTCTAGGCTTGGCAAACGGGCTGCATTGGCCTGCATCCGGTCGCACCATCTATGGCATCGACAAAATCACGATGGCCGAAAACAACAGCCTCGCGGTGGTCGGACATGATCCCGATCTCGGCACGCTGGCCGTGACACGCGGCGATTTCGTCAATCTGCCCGCAGACCGTCTGCTGGCCATCCCCACCCTGAACGAACCATCCAATTATAAAATCCTTGGCCGCATGGCCGACGTGATTGGGTTCTGGATTGATCAACACCAACAGGAGCAAACACCATGACGCGCAAAAGTTTTGAACGCGGCCTACTTGCGCCAGCCCGCGACATGAATATCGGCGTACCCTCTGCGGTGATCGGCTTGTTCCCCGTCGTCGTGCCGCTGTTTTCGGTCTCAACTATCTCGATCACCGAAAGCTTCCATTTGCCGCCCCTCGGGTCGGGCGGGGATCGCGTGTTGATGGACACCCATGACGACACGATATCCATTTCCGCCGTCCTGCCCGGCACTGAACGGTTCGTGTGGAAAAGCGCGCTGGAACTTCTCGCGCAGGTGACCCTTGGCGTGAACCCGTGGCAGTCGATGACGGGTGGTTTGACGGGCGGGATGCAGCTTTGGACGTCGATGACCCTGCGCTCTGACATCTACATCAAGAACCTGTCGTTCTCTGCCACCGCCCAGAAACGCGACGCGATCGATGTGTCTATGACGCTTGCCCATTTGCCGCGAAACCAGCTGCTGACACTGGGGCTTGAAGCCGTCGGTGTTGGCGCCGCTATCGCCATAGATATGACATAGGGAGGGACGCAAAATGAACCTGAATTCCCCGATCACCGCCCGCCTAACACCCGAGGGCCGCCGCCCGCCACGTGATGGCGTGACACTGCTGCGATCCGACATCACACGCGGTCTGCCCCACCGCATCAATATCGCACCGCAGGGCCTTCGTGTTATGTTGACCGTCGCGACGGGTCAGTTTCGCAGCCTTATGAACCTGCCATCCGAAACGCAGGTGTCCCACGGGGCCGCGCAAATGGCGGCGGATGATCAGGCCAACCTTTCAACGCCGCGCAACTTCGCAGACTTGACCGCCCGCAAAGCAAACCAAACCCGAACCGCGCTGGCCCAATCGCGCCAACGTGCATGCCCGCGGCTGGTGTTCGTCAATGATGGAAAATTCGTCGGCCAATGCCCCGCCATCATCGGGCAGGCCGTTTTGATCCCAAGCACTCCGCGCCGGCCAAACAGCGCGGGCACGTGGATCGAGGTAATAGGCCTATCGATACAGGCCGGCGCACTGGTGGGCGGGGCAAGCACATCAAGCTGGATCGAACTGGCATGGCGCGACATCCGCGCAGGCAGCACAACATTTGATTCCCGCGTGCTGCGCCCGGACCTTGCGGACCGTCTGTTTTACGCCCGCACCGACGCCGACGGATCGATCGAGATTGTCCCGTAGAGGCAGAGCTCGCATCAGATGATGCAGACGTGCGCGCACAGGCCGGTGGCCTGAACTGGAGGCTGGCACATGACCGTTTTTAAGCCCACCGAACATCTTAGCCGCGTCCCCTGCTGGGCGTTGCAGTTTTACAAAGCAGGCCCGAACAACAAACCGGACCTGTCGCCCGGATCTGAATTGCTGACCATCGATCAAAGCACGCATTTTGCCGAAACCTCCCTGTCCCTCGAAGGTGGACTGACACCGGGGCGCCTGCAAATTTCGCTGGCCCGTTTGACAGACAACGATTTCGGACTGCTGGCCAAGGAACGGCTGGGTGCAACGGCGGATGATCCCA
This sequence comes from Octadecabacter dasysiphoniae, assembly GCF_021532615.1. Classification (GTDB taxonomy): domain Bacteria; phylum Pseudomonadota; class Alphaproteobacteria; order Rhodobacterales; family Rhodobacteraceae; genus Octadecabacter; species Octadecabacter dasysiphoniae. Next base: position 296,084 of record NZ_JAKGAQ010000004.1, on the reverse strand, counting down.
AACCCATTTACGTGGCAGTATCCATGTATTGGCGCGGCGCGCTGGATCTGTTCGGCGGCAGTTTCGACAAAGACAAAGTCATCGAAATTTTCCGGATCACCAAGCTGAAACGCAAGACCGAAGGGCTTGAGGTGATGACCGAAATCACAGGTCGTCGCGCGGTCTATGACGGGCTCGCCGCGAGCGTGACACCACAAGATCAGGATGCCGTCACGGGTGCCACGCCCCTTGATCGTATCCAGGCCGCCCTTGAAAGCATAAATTGGCAGATCAACACAGACTTTGAAATTCATCCCCATGTACCTGACGCCGAGGGGGAAGATGTTTCCATCGCGCCAAAATCCAAAATGATAGAGGTGCTGACCAAAGCCCGCGAAGAAATCCACCGCCGTCCACCCCATCGGCGCGGTCGCCCGATTTATCTGATACGCGACGGCAAACTACACGCGGGGCCGGGCCGCCCGATCCCGTACGGCGACGCAGACGTAAAAGCACTGACCCCAGACACAGGCCTGATCGAACCCGTCGAAACCGGAACCGTCAATGCGCTTGGATCAGGGCAAACCGCCATCGGGGACGCACCGGATGATCGCGACAGCTGGGCGCTGAAATGCGTGGGCCGGATGGATATTCAACCCGGTGATGTTGTGTGTTTCACGCGCCCGTCCCAACTGGCCGAAACGTTCGGCGGGTTTGGATTGCCGTCCCTTCCGGCAGGTTTGGGCGGGGGCGAGGACGCGCAACAACACCTCTACGTCGCAAGCGTCACCCACACCATGTCGCGCACGACGGGCTGGATCACGACAGTCAACGGCGTGACCGTGGCCGCGACCAATTTCAGCGACACCGCATGGGACGTGTTCCAGATCGACGACCCCCATGAACCCGCCATCAACGAAGAATCCGCGCAGGCGCAGGGCGGCGCGGCGGCCATCAGCCGTGCCATCAACGCGCGAATCCGCCTTGAAATGTCACAACGCCCCGTGTCCGACATCGCAGAAATCCGGGCCCATCACACCGAAACAACCGCCGAAGGCGGCCGCGTGCGTGAAGCGGGGCAAACCTCAACGGTGTTGCGGGGCATTGTTGACGAAGGCGGCCCGGGCCAAGCGCGCCTTGACGAAATCCGCCGCGAAAACGGCACAACTCAGGTCAACGTGCCCTACGCTACCAGTTTTGCATGGGGGCCGTTCGGGCATGTTTTGCCCCGCTATCCGGGCATGCGCGTGATGACAGTCAACAACGGCAACAGCCGGTCTGATCCGGTCGACATCGGCGCGCTGTGGCAGACCCGCGAAGGGTCCCCCATACCAACCCCTGCGCAAACGGGTGACTGGTGGCTGATCCTGCCCGCCTATGAGGGTGACCCGCCGACCGCCGCCGAAGGCACGGACGCGATCCCCCCCAGCGACGCACAGGCGTCCCATGATCTGATCACGGCAAACGGGGGCCGCGGGATCACAGTGAACGGCTTTTCGATCAAAGCCTTCACCGCCGACAGCATGCCCGGTGCAGATGCACGCCCCGACATGGCAGATGACGGCGGCATCATCATCGAACAAGCAAATACAGGGTCTGCCATCAGGATGTTTGCTGACGGACGGATCGAAATCGAAGCCAACACCGACCTGAAATTTACAGCAGACAATATCGCATTGGTCGCGCGTGGCTCTGGCAAGGTGGATGTATCAAATGAATGACAACACACGCACGTTAACCCCAGCGCAAGAACGCAAGCTCCTTAAGTGGGCGCCGACGCTTCAACCGATCTTTCCGGATGCGCACCAATACGGTGACATCAAACTGGGCACAGGTCCAAACGGTACGCTTGATCTGGAACTCGCCCAAGGTCAGGACAATCTTGAACTTCAGATCCGCACGGCCATCGTCACGGCGCTTGGGTCCGACCCGCTGAACATGGATCACGGATTTGGCGGGCATACTGTTATCGCGCAAGAACGCGATCCGGTGATGCGGCGCGAATTGCTGCGCTTTGCGGTGCTGGCCGTTCTGACAGCCGACCCACGGGTCAAGCACGTTGAACGGGTGCTGATCGGCCCCGAAATCGCCGCCTTCTATGGCACCGAAACGCCCCCCAAAAGCATCGACACCTACGGCACGCTCACCGTGGAAGCCCAATTTCATATCGCCCCCGGCGAACCCGTCAGCCTGACTGTTGGCCCCTTGCCAACCGACGCGCTGCTGTAACTGATTTTTAAAGGAGACATTTGGATGACCAATTCAATTCAACAGGATCTGGCCGAAATTGCGGCCATTGATGCCGCCCAATTGCTCGATACCGGGTCTGATGTTTACGGGCTGCAACCGGGGGGATTTGTGCCCAAACCTTATGGGCGGATCGTGGCAGAACAGCTCGCGCTGGCGCAGCGGTTGTTCGGCTCTGACGTTGATCTTGCGGCCGGGTCCGTCATCCGCCGCATTTGTGAACTGACGTCGGCGGAACATGCCCGCACCTATCAAACCTTGTCGGGCATCAACGATGATCAGACCGTGCCAACCGCACGCGGACAGGGGTTGGATCGCCTTGGCGAAGAACTCGGCCTGCCCCGCCCGTTTCTATCTGCCAGCGGTGACGTGACGCTCACTCTTGTCGGGGCGCTACCAGGCGGGCGCGATAGCCTGACAATTCCGGTCGGTGCGCGCATGTTGACCAAGGGCGGCCATCACGTCGCGACCACAAAATCGGTCAGCTTGTCAGCCAACCAGCCCTCCCAAACCGTGACCGTCATGGCATTTTTCCCCGGACCGGAACACAACCTGTCCATCGCTGACTCAAACCAGATCATCACCACATGGAATGCCTTGGACGACGCATTGGGCGCGGTTGAATCCGTCATGACCATCCGCGAAGACAAAACATTGGAAGAGGTCGTGGAGATTTCGCACAGCGTTGATTTGCGTGGCGGTGATCTGCGCTGGAGCGATGATAGATACCGCCAGCTGTTGTTGCGCGCACCGCGGTCCGTCTGGTCGCGCGAAGCCATCGAAATCGCCGTGTCGCTTGTCCCTGGCGTTCGCAAAACAAAGACGATTGATGAATTCGGCGGGCTGGACATCGAAAAATCGATCTTCGGCAATTTCAACTTCGGCGAACGGGTGTTCGGAACCGAACGCGACATTGCATCGCCTTATATGTTCACCATTCTGGTCGCCCCGACAGCGTCAGCAATTTGGCAAGGGCCAGACGGTTTAGCCGCACAGATTGCCGAAGCCGTCGAAGATTTGCGCCCGATCGGGATTTTCCCCGAAATCCGCGAGGCTGCACAAATCGGTGTCGGGATCGAATGTGAACTGGTGGTCGACGGTGTGCCACTGCCATCTGGCAGCCGCGCCACTGTCAACGGATCAGCGCCCGCACGCGCCCTTAAGGCGCGGTTGATCGAACGGGTGCAATCCTACATCGACGCCCTGCCCTTCGGTGAGGCCGTAAGCCCCGCCAAGATCAGCTGGCTGTTGATGAACGAACCGGGTTTGGCCGATGTGCGCGATTTGCGCCTCACGCGTTATCCCGTGTCCGCAGGAGAAATCGATTTCGATCAAGCGCAACAATCAGGTGCGGTTCAACGGCTGGCCTGCGGCGAAAGCCTGCGCACGGGCAAGGATCAGATCGCGATTTTCGCGGACGATCCCAATGATCTGGTCATCGTATAAGGAGGCTTTGCTATGGATGGTACATTCGACATAGACCGCTGGTCTGGCGATTTTATGGGCCAACACGCGGACACAATCGCAGGCCCGCTTTCGTCCACTTTGCGTCAAGAAGAACTGATCGTGAATGCGCGCGGAACCGTGGTATTGCCCGCGGGCAGCTACGCGCCGCTGTTGTGGATCTGCCCAAGGGACGATTTGGGCGATGTCACCCTGCGAGTCGAGGTGACGCAGACCGCACCCGGGCGCAGCCAACGGCTCGATGGGTTGAAATTTGCGCCCTATTCCGAACGGGACGGATTTTTGCCCTACATGTCGCCCACCACCGGCCCGGGTGACAAAACGCTGACCCCTTTCCAGTTTCAGATTGTCGTGCGCAAGGGCGCGCAGGTCATTCCCTTGGGACAGATCAAAAACCATATCAAAGTGCGGGTCACCAATGGCCGTTTCGCAAAACTGATGGCGTTCACCCAAGTCGAAACACTGCGCGTCCGCCGCCTCGGGCGTGAAATGGCGGCGCGTCGGACGTTAATGGGGGCGGCTGGCAACGGGCTTGATCGCATCGGGCGTGAACTCGCCGTGCCACGGCTGGACGACAAAATCGAAGTCAAGAACGGTGAAATGCTCGTCCGTCAGGAAACGGAAACCGACGCTGCGTATCGGCGGCGGCTGGGCATTTATCGCCCGTTTTCGATGCCCACGCGCAACGCGGTGCTGGATCGGTTGAACAACGCCAATTCGGTGCTGCGCCAAACCGGTTTCAAATCAGCATTCGACGTTCTTGAAACTGACAACCCCTTTATGATCGGCTTCAAAATCGTGGCCGTCGGCGAAACCGCGACCGCGGCACGGCGGGCACGGCTGAATTACCTCGCGTATCTACGCGATACCGTTCTGATCGATGCAGCCGCAAACGTCCCCGCAACACGCCATCTGCCCAAAGTACAACGCACACGGGAACAAGCCATGCGCACCCGTTTGCGGGGTGGTTTGCGGTTCAAGTCAGGGATTGAACGATCAATGGCACCGTGGCTTGCCGTGGCGTTTGACCGCCTCGTTCGGTTGGCGGACCGCCTCAATATCACGACTGCGAAATGGCAAATCCTGCAAGCACAAGACGATGGATCCGACAGCCGGTTCGAACTCGGCCTTGCTGCGCGTATCAAGGCGCCGACAGCCGCCCAACTGCGAGCGTTTCGCACGAAATTGCGCAGTGTCAGACTGCCAAAAAATGACCCCGAACTCGCCGGTGTGATTGCATCCCTCAAGGTCAGCGACAATCGCTCAAACGATGGAGCATGGCTGTTCAATGCCTGCGGTTTCAGAACATTCCAGTCGCTTCGGGCTGGTGAAATTCTGGTGTCGCATGCTTCTTTCGGGCCGCTGAACATTTCCGGCCCAAACACGATGACGTTTGAAGACAGCCGTTTAGGCAAAGGCCTGCATGCGCGACTGAACAACAACAGCGGATCGGCGCCTGATCTGGCTCTCAAGAACGCGCTGGCCGCAAATACCCGAAACTGGCCCAACAACCTTGAAACAGGATCGATGCAAACGCAGGCGCAAACATCAGCGGCGTTCAATGACATTGAACCTCCGACGATTGATCTGGAAGGCCTGCTCAAAGAGGTGGGGCTCAAGGGGCCGACGGACTTCACGCATTTTGGCAAGGCCCTGTCATCCTACCCGCGCCATGTGTTTCGCATTTTGGTCTTTGAAGATGGCGTCACCGATGCCCTTGATGACCAGTCTGATGATGCCATTGATTTTCTTGGCTCAATTGCCGACACGCTTGGCTCCAACGGGGCGTCGTCTATGGCCTTTGTTTCGATAAAAGGCAAACTGGCACTGGTCGTGTCATCGATTGGTCTGCCACAAGTCGGCACGAACCTCGGCCCGCGCCGCTCCTCTGACTTTTTCTGGAACGTCCAGGCCGTATCCGCCCCCAACGGGTCGGGCCGATTGCGACTGGCCGGCCAAGGGACACGCGCGGTTCTCAAGGCCCCAAAAGAAGGCGTCTATGCCGTCACCTGCCTTGCCTATTCACGCATCGGCAAAACAGACCCCTTTGAATGGCGCATCACGTTGCCCCGCGACGCAAAGCTGACCTATCCGCAATATGAAATCCTGATGAACATGCTGTCTCGCATGTTCCCGGTTGGTGTCGAAATAAACACATGGGACATCCGCCGCCACAACGTCGCGCTGGACGGGCGCACCCAACAGGCCCTGTCCCCGCGATTGTCGCGATCCTACCGACCTTTCAAACGATCACGTTTCCACGGGACAGGCGACACACCCGCCCTGTTACCACGCACATAAAAAGGAACCAGTATCATGCCTTCAAATGAACTTTATCTGACCGAAAACATCACGTTCGCCACCGCCTATGATCAAATGGTTAGTGCCGAACTCAATGAAACGCAGATCAACACCATGATCTGGGGGATACTGGGCGAAAACCTTGGCACCACACGCCATGTTTTCAACTACTCGGAAACCTTCGACGCCACCCAACCGGGGTGCACTGTCAGCTTTGAACGCAGTTTCACCCATACGGACTGGATTGATGGCGAAAGCGTCGTGCAGGCCGAAGAAACCACCATCGAAGAAGGGTTCAACACCCGTTTTCACCGCATTGAAGACGACCTCGACAGCCTCGGCACGGCCCTTGAAAAAGTATCGGGATGTTGTGGTGACATGCGCGCAGAACTTGCCGCGCGGCTGGGGGAGCTCAGAACAGAAATCAACCGGATCAATACTGAAATCCACAGCAATCACGGAAGCCCGCAGCAGCCGTGGCCGTATTACCCGACGCCGATTAACCCGCCCATCGCGCTGCCCAATCCGATCGTGACACCTTCCCCGATCACCAATCCGGTCGTCGGCCCCTATCCGGTCACCACCTACCCCGGTATCGTTAACCCCTACCCCGGCGGGATCGGTGGTATTGGTGGTATCGGCGGCATTGATATTGGCGGCCAGCCTGTGATGCAGCCTTGGCAGCCCGACAGCACCCCAACCTTTGGTGGCTTCTATGAGGCGACATTGGCCGGAATGGGTCAGCCCGTCTACGACGCCAGCATGGTGATGCGATCAAGCAATAACCCGACGATTGGGACTGTGGCAGGTTTGCCTGCCCGCAGGCTCGACATCGACGAATTCAACGGCACCATGCACGAAGTCTGGTCGACCTCGGCAGGCATGGTCCTCACGCCCGCAGGCGAAGGTATCCAAAGGGAGGATCAGGTCGAACAATCGTGGGTCAACCCCGCCACCAAGGCCGTTGGCGATGTCGCGCAATGGTTCGGCGACAACCCCAAGGCCACCAACGAATTGTTCAACGACAACGAAGTCAGCGTCGGGCAACTGGTCGAAAAATTCGGGTCGGATCGTCTGGATGGGGGCGCAATGCTTGAAACGCGTCTGCGTAGCCTTCCGTCCGGCATGAAGCTAAAGCGCCCGAACGACCTTATCGAAGCCCTTGCAGACCGCGCCGTGACATCCAGCCAACGCGAAGGCGTCGCCATGGAAACGCTGGTGTCCAGTATCGGTATCTCCTCTGGTGCCAAAAACGTCGCAGAGGTCAGCATCGAAAACTACAAAGGCATTCCGGCAAACGTGCGCAACACTCTGATGGAAAAAGGCATCAAGACCGTGGGTGATTTCACCGCGTCTCCAGCGAAAGAAATCGCCGGTATTTTTGAGAATGCGGGCCTTCAAAATGCGGCGTCTTCCGCCGCGCGCCTACAGGGTGAGGCCCAGATGGTCACAAAACTCGGCGCAAGCCTGACAGGGCGAGGAAAGTAAAATGGCACTTAAGGCACTTGCTGTTGTTGGCGATACATCGGCCACCGCGGGCGGACCCGCGGGGCCCGATGGGTCGGCGGGTGCGTGGACACCAAGAACAGTATCAGAAAGCAGCTACACCCAGATGACCAACCACGGCCCAAAGGTCATCTTTGAGGCTGAATGCACGTTTGACTACCTCGGAACTAAAACCAACACGAACGATACGGTCGGCGATTCAACCGTCACGCTCACCGCATCCTCAAGCGTTCTGCGGGTTGATGGCGGCGACGTGCTGCTGGACGGGGACACCGCGCAGGATTCGTGGGGCAACACGCTGACAGTCAGCGCGTCCGCCCCCGCGCAGGTAAAAGTCTGACGCACACACCCGCCGAACCGGCCCTGTTGCAATCCGTCAGTCGGCGTCTGGTGTCTTGAACCCCTGCCGGTAATCTGTCGGGGGCACATTCAACAGACGGATGAACGCGCGGCGCATGCGTTCTTCGTCGTTGAACCCACACAGCGCGGCAATCTGCTTAATCCCGAAATCTGTGGTTTCCAGATAATCACGCGCCGCATCCGTCCGGATCGCTTCGACAGCTTTGGCCGGCGTGATCCCCATCTGGCTGGAATAGGCACGCGCGAAGGTGCGCGGGGTCATGTTCATCTGCTCTGCCAAGGCATCAACATGCAGCGGCAGGGCCAGATTATCCGCAATCCATTGATGCAAGTCCTCAAAACGTCCCGCTGCATCTGTCACCTGCCGCACAAGCACCGGACTGAACTGCGACTGGCCGCCAGACCGTGCCATGGGCGTCACCATAGACCGCGCCATCTTTAATGCAGCGGTGCGGCCCAGATCTTCGGCGACAATGGCCAAGGCCATATCCATCCCCGCCGTGATGCCCGCTGATGTCCAAACGTGATCGTCCTTGATGTAGATAGGGTCCATTTCAACACGCACATCTGGAAACCCGTCAGCCAAGGCTTTGCAATCTTCCCAATGGGTCACGGCGCGCCGTCCGTTCAAAATGCCCGCTGCCGCAAGGATCAGCGCGCCCGAACACACCGAACACACCCGCTGCGCACGCCCCGCAAGGGCATTGAAATCTTCCAGAAAAGCGGCGTCTTTCATCATCGTATAGGCCCCGTCCCCCCCAACGATGACCAGCGTGTGAATGGGACGATCTGCATAGGTCGACATCGGTTCAGTCGCAATCGGCACGACTGTATTTGTGTCCACCATGCCACCGTGATGGGACGTCACCGCACAGCTATACCCATTGTCGCGCGCCGCTTGATCCATCGCATGGCTAAACACCTGCAACGGCCCCGAAAGATCGAGAAGCACAATGTCTGGATAGACAACGAACACCACTTGTTTGGGCTGAAAATGTGACTTGGCAGAAAATGAGGTCATATTGTCATTTATGCCACGCACCACGCTGTTAGTCTAGCCACAGATCACACAGGAGACAGCCGATGCTCACCCTCAAACCCAACTGCGAATGTTGCGACAAAGACCTGCCCCCAACTGCCGACGCGCGCGTTTGTTCTTTTGAATGCACGTTCTGCGCGGACTGCGGTGATACCGTCTTTGCCAACACCTGCCCCAATTGCGGCGGCAATTTTGTCCCCCGCCCGATCCGGCCCGCACGCCTGCTTGAAAAATTCCCAGCCTCAACAGAACGGTTCAACAAGGACCATCCTGAATGCAGCCACCTGCACGCATCATGAACGGAAACTCTATGACCGACCTCCCCCAAATCATAAATTGGCGGCGCCTTGATGGGAATATCACGACGTCCGGCCAACCCACCGAAGACCAGTTGGGCGACATTAAATCCCTTGGCGTGACCCACATCATCAACCTCGGGCCGCATCACAACAAAGGCGCGCTGAACGACGAAGCCGCAAGCGTGGCCGCACTGGGGATGGAATACGTCTATATTCCGGTGATGTTCCAAACCCCGACGGACGCGGATTTCGACGCCTTTTGCGCCGCGCTGGATCGGTTGTCGGATACGAAAATCCACGTCCATTGCATCTACAACGCCCGCGTCACCGCGTTCTTTTATCGCTATGCCAAAGAGGGCCGCGGCATGCCCGTCGCGGATGCATTCGCGATCATGGACGGAATCTGGCGGCCCGGTCAGGATTGGGCCGCGTTCATCGGCGAAGACAGCGCCTTGGGCCAGCTAAACCGCTATGCGGGCGACGATTACGTGGCTGAGAATTCGTCGTAAGCCTCAAGCGCTTTGGCACCGTAGGCAATCGACGGACCGCCACCCATATAGGCGATCATGGCCAGCGCCTCGCACAGCTCATCCCTTGTCGTGCCAAGGCGCACCAGCGATTTGACATGAAACCCGATGCAGCTGTCACAGCGGGTCGACACCGCGATGCCCAGCGCGATCAGCTCTTTGGTTTTCTCAGACAACGCGCCGTTGGTTTTCGCGGCCTTCGACATGGCGCCAAACCCTGCAAATGTGTCAGGCACTTCTTTGGACAGCGCGCCCATCCGGTGATTGGTTTCAGCTAGAAATTTGGTCCAGTTCATCTGCGTCGTCCTTATACTTTGCTCTCGTCAGAGCCCATTTTACGTTCCAGCCAGCGCACGAAGAAACTGATGATCAACACCAGAACAAGGTATTCGAGGATCAGCAGCGAATAGATTTCAAGCGGCCGGTATTCGGTGACGACCAGTTCATTGGCGCGCCGTGTCAGTTCCTGCATCCCGATCACAGACGCGAAGGCCGACATTTTCACAATATAGATAAATTGGTTCGCCAAGGGCGGCAGGATGCGTTTGATCGCTTGGGGCAGGATCACATAGCGCATGGTTTGACGATAATTCAGACCAACGGTTTTAGCGGCCTCCGTCTGACCCTTGTTGATCGATTGAATGCCGGATCGATAGATTTCCGCCGTGAACGCAGAATCCGAAATCGCCAGCGTAATAACAGCCCCCCAGAACGCATCAATGCTGACACTGATGCCCATGGATTTCAGCACCACAGGAAGGCCGTAAAACACCCAGAACAGCATCGGCAACAAAGGGATGGCGCGCACGAATTCGATGTAGACGCGCGATGGCAGCCGGATCCACCGGTTCGCCGACATCCCCGGCAAGGCCACCAACATCCCGATGGTCATCGACATCGCCGCAGCCACCAGCGACAGCACAATCGTCGCGCCCATCCCGTTGATCAAAAACCTGATGTTGTTGTAGCCATTGGGCGTGCGCGGGTCGATCACATACCACCCCCATGTGCCCGGCGTGGCCGCACAACCCGCCAAAGCCACGCACGACAAAACTATGAATGCGGTTCTTAATTTCATGTGCCCGCCCCTAGTGCTGCAAGATTTGCGCAAGGAATTGTTTGCAACGTTCGGTTTTTGGCGCCTCGAAAAATTGCTCGGGCGTTCCGGTTTCGATAATCTCACCGTGGTCCATAAAAATCATCCGGTCCGCCGCACGCCGCGCAAAACCCATTTCGTGGGTGACGACGATCATGGTCATCCCGTCTTCGGCGAGGTCCACAATCACGTCCAGCACTTCGGAAATCATTTCAGGGTCCAGCGCGCTGGTCGGTTCATCAAACAACATGATTTTAGGTTCCATGCACAGGCTGCGCGCAATCGCGACCCTTTGCTGCTGCCCGCCCGACAGCCCACTTGGCTTTTTGTGCGCCTGATCGGGAATGCGCACCCGTTCCAGCAGGGACATGGCCCGTTTCTCAGCGTCTTTGCGCGACATCCCGCGCGCCTTCATCGGGCCCAACGTCAGGTTCTGCAAAATCGTCAAATGCGGAAACAGATTGAACTGCTGAAACACCATACCGACCTCGGCGCGGATACTGTTGATAGACGCCTCGTCCTTCATCAATATCCCATCCACCGTAATCGACCCGCTGTCATGGCTTTCCAGCGAATTGACGCAGCGGATCAACGTCGATTTTCCAGACCCGGACGGGCCGCACACGACGATACGCTCACCGTGTTTCACATTCAGCTCAATATCCTTGAGGGCGTGATAGTCATCGTACCATTTATTCAGGCCGGAAATTTCAATCGCATTGCCGTGAGGCATGATGGCGTATCCTTGAACTCGTGGGAAAAGGCTCTAAAATCTATCTCAATGAAAAATAGAGCTAAATCGCCGAATGAACAGACGCGATTTGGTGCAAATCAACCAACTGGGAAAATAGTATGAATTTTATGAAAACACTCGGCCTTGCAGCGGCCTGTGCAACATCACTTATGGCCGCACCAGCGCTGGCGCAATCTGCCCTGAACGACATTTTGTCGAACGGCGTATTGAAGGTCGGAACGACTGGCGACTGGAACCCGATGTCCGTGCGCGACCCCGCCACGAACGCCTATGTCGGCTATGACGTTGACGTCATGACCCAGCTCGCCGCTGATCTTGAGGTCGAGCTTGAATTCGTCCCAACCGATTGGAAAACATTGGTAAACGGCGTTGTCGCAGGCAACTACCACATCACGGGTTCTGCCTCTATCAGCCCGCCACGCCTGCGCGCTGCGGGTTATTCCGACAGCTACCTGCGCGTTGAAATCCTGCCGTTTACAACAACCGACAAATCCGACCGGTTCAACGATTGGGACAGCATCAACCAGGACGATGTGACCGTAGCCACGACGCTGGGCACCACGTTTGAAAATTCCGTGCGCGAATGGTTCCCAGATGCCAACATCACAGTGGTTGAGGCCCCTGCACGTGGTTTCCAGGAAGTCCTGTCAGGCCGCGCGGATGTGTTCATCACATCCAACATCGAAGGGTCCACCTTGCTGGAAAAATTCCCGAACCTCGCACAGATCGAAGTGACGGAAGCCCGCGCGCCGCAGCCCATCGCAATGTTGATGCAGCAGGACGACCAAGTCTGGATCAACTTTGTAAACAGCTGGATTGAGCTGAAGCAAACCCAAGGATTCTTTGACGAAGTGGCAGATCGCTGGGGTCTGTAAAGCCTTTCACATAAACACTCCGAACCGCGGTCCTGAGACATCAGGGCCGCGGTTTTTCTTTGGACAAAGGCCCGGACAAAATGATCAACGAAGACCTTACCACAGGCCCGATTAACGGGCATTTCCGACGCATCGCCATTCCCGCAGCGGTGGGGATGCTGTTCAGCACGCTTTATAATGTGGTCGATACGTTTTACGCGGGCTTCTTTGGCACGCAGGCCCAGGCGGGGCTTGCCGTTGGGTTTCAGGCGTTTTTCATTCTGGTCGCTGTCGGGTTTGGCCTCGGCTCTGCGATGTCCGCGTTGGTGGGCAACGCCAAGGGGCGCAAGGATGATGCAGACGCGCGCCACCTTGCAGCGCAGGGCATTAGTTTTGCGGTGCTTGCCACGGCGGCCATGATCGCGCTGGCACTGATTTTCGGATCAGCGCTGATTTCCGTCGTGTCCGAACCGGGCGGATACCGCGACGCGGGCCAGTCCTATTTCAACTGGCTGGTCTTTGCCCTGCCCGGTTTCATATTCGCGGGCGCAAGCAACGGCATTTTACAAGCGCGCGGGGACACCGTTTCCATGCAACGTGCATTGATGGTCGCGTTTGGTGCCAATATCGCGCTGAACCCGTTATTGATGTTTGGCATTCCCGGCGTGGTCCCGGGCCTTGGGTTCAACGGGATCGCATTGGCGACAGTGTTCAGCCAATCGGGTGTCGCAGTGTTTATTCTGTACAAGGTGTTCGGCCGTGATTTGATGCAGGATTTGTCAGTGCGCGAATTCGTCCCCACGCTGGAAAAATACGGCGAAATCGCAAAGCAGGCCGCGCCAACGAGTTTCGCGTTGCTGATCACCTTTGCCAGCGGGTTCATCGTGCAATACGCCCTGAAAGGCTACGGCGAAGCGTCGCTAGCCGCCTACGGAATTTCACTGCGCGTCGAACAGATATTCCTGTTGCCCGCCCTTGGGATCACCATCGCCTTGGTGCCCATCGCCGCGCAAAATTTTGGTGCCGGAAACGATGACCGGGTGCGTCAGGCGTTTCGCCGCTGCTGGCACATGGGCGTCATCGGGACCGCTGCCGCGTTTCCGTTTTTGTGGTTCGGGGGCGGGTTTGCAACGTCGCTGTTTTCCAGCGATCCAGAGGTCATCGAAATCGGCGCGCTGTTCCTGAAAGTAGAGGCCGTGGTGCTGCCGATTTACGTCATTCTGTTCTCGGTCAATTCGCTTCTTCAGGCGCTCAAGAAAGCCGTCTGGACAATGTGGATCGGCATCTACCGCCAAATCATCGCCATCGCCCTGTTCATCTGGCTTTTCACGGATGTGTTCGATTGGGGCCTGACGGGGGTGCGGGTCGCGATTGCCGTCGCGGTCGCGACAGGTTTGGTGATGTCGCTGGCCGTGGCACGCCGTGTGGCACGCGACAAAATCGGTGGTCTGACCGAACCGCGCACATAAAAAAACCCCGCAGCGCAATGCTGCGGGGTTTTCTTGATTTATGCGGCGAAGGTTACTCCGCTGGTGTTACGTTCAGATTGGTTGTCACAGCTTCAACGCCCGCCTTTTCACGACGACCATCGTTGTAGATCGCCTTGAGCAATGAAATCGCCATCAACACCATCACGAGTGAGAACGGCAGCGCGCCGATCACCATGGCTGTCTGAATGGCACCTGTACCGCCCGAAATCAGCAGGCCCGCAACAACCAGTCCAAGGGCAGCACCCCAGAACAGAATGTGTGGGCGCGCCTTTGGGCCTTCGTCGCCCGCAGCATTAATGGTGTTCACAATCAACACCGCCGAGTCAGCGGATGTAACAAGGAACGTCATCAAAAGAACCACGATCAACAACGCCATACCCCAAGCAAGGATATCCGCGATGGGGGCCAGCATGAATTCGGTCATGGCAAAGATCTTGTCACCGTTTTGCGCCGCAAAGATAACACCGTCTGCTCCGCCGTTCAGTTCCAGATCAATCGCGGTGCCACCGGCCCACGCAAACCAGACGAAACACATCAACGCAGGCACAACGAGCGCGCCGAGAACGAATTCGCGAATGGTCCGCCCGCGTGAAATACGCGCAAGGAACAATCCGACGAATGGTGCAAACGCGATCCACCAAGCCCAATAGAACACGGGCCACCAGCCCTGCCACTGCGCAAGCAAGAAGGATTCAGACCCTTCAACACCGTCAGAACGGAAGACATTAAAGCTGAGTTCCGGCAGTGCAATGATGTAGTCCCACAGGCCGATGAACATCGCATTGAAGCCAAACCATGTGGCACCAAAGATGATGAAGAAACCCAGCAGGATGATCGACAGCACCATGTTGATGTTGGACAACCACTTGATGCCTTTGCCAACACCGGACAACGCCGACAACGTCGACGCACCCATGATCACCAGCAAGGCCACGATGATACCGACAGTAGATGCACTGCCCGTTTCATCTGTAAGACCGCCGATACCGATACGTGTCAGGCCAGCAACAAACTGGTCCACACCAAAGCCCAGTGTTTGGGCCACACCAAGAATGGTCGCAACCACGGCGACGATATCAATGATGGTTCCCAAAACGCCCGACAAAGCAGACCCGAACAAAGGCGTGAGGCCAGAGCGGATCGTAAGCGGCAGACCACGGCGATAGCTAAAGAACGCGAGCGACAGACCACAAATCGCGTAGCACGCCCATGCGCCAAAGCCCCAGTGCAGGAACGACCATTTGTACGCCATGCGCACGTTGTCGGCAGTGCCGCCATTGGTGATCCCCATGATGGTTTCGGGGTTGGACCCGAAATGCGCGACCGGTTCGGCCACAGCCCATGTCAACATGCCGACACCGATACCGGCACCAAACATCATCGAGAACCATGAGAAATTGGAAAACTCGGGTTTTTCGCCTTCAGCCCCGAGGTTCATTTTTCCTGCCGTCGGCCAGATGGCCAGAACGATACAGACGATAACAAAAAACGCGACAACCCAAATATACCACGCCGCGAAACTCGCGAGGATCGCGGAATTCCATGCGCCGAGCACTTCGCCAGCCCACTCGGGCCACACGATGCACCAAACGACAAGAACGCCGATGATGATTTTACTGATGACCGTCACGTCGACGCTGAAGCCGCGGTAAAAACCGGTCTCCGCCGTCTTGATCGGAAGGTCCGAAAGTGGTGGTTGAATAGACATATCTGTTCCCTGTGCTTATTTTATTGGCGACAGCATCACGCGAAAGTCGCCGTGTGACAAGGTTTGTATCTAAAAAGGTAACAGTGTGTCTTGAAATTCACGAAAAACGACCCATCAGACCGCTAAACGACACCTAATTAGCCATTTTTAAGCGGGTCGATTAGGTGTGGGCCTGCCGCGCGGTTGGAATTTACGGCGGTATCAACGCGGTGAAACTGCAATGTGTCTTCGCTGGTGGCCTGCATCAATGGTGCAGCCCCCTTGCCTTCTTCGCCCAGCCAAAGCGCCCAGTCGTCCGGTTCCAGAATGACCGGAATACGGTGATGGATTTTCGCCATCGCAGCATTCGCCGCGGTTGTGACGATCGCCGCAGTCGCGCCCTGATCCCCCCAATCCTGCCAGATCGCGGCAAAGGCCATGGGCGATCCATCACTGCGCTGCACATACCACGGCAGCTTGCTGCCATCCTCGGGGCGTTCCCATTCGTAAAACCCTGATGCCGGAATAATGCACCGCCGCTGCCGACACGCCGCCATGAATGCGGGCTTTTGCGCAATCGTTTCGGCCCGCGCATTGATCAGCAACGGCCCGCCATTCGCCTTTTTGTACCAATGCGGGATGAAACCCCAGCGCACCGGGGCGTAGCGCCGCCCGCCTTCGCCTGCTGTCACGGCGGACACCTGCACCGTGGGGCAGACATTATAATTGGGCACATCCGGCAGATCGTTCGCGGGGGCGGCGCGGAACAATTGCGACATCGCCGCATGTGGAAGGGTCAGGGCCATACGTCCGCACATGGCGCGACCTTGCACCATGCCCGCAACGCAGCGCAACACCCCAACGCACGCTGTCTTCATCTTGCGTTCACGCCCACGCGGCACACTCGCCCTTGGTTAACCCGTGGGCCTACCTTAGGTCTGCGCCATGGAATTTCGGGACAGCCGGCCCCCTAGACCACCCCAGCCCGTTGCGGGCAGATCGGGTGCAGGGGCGGGTCTATTTGCAGCGTGACCCTGACGGTTATCACCCGTCACGGCGCCTTCCCCGCACCAAACAGTCCTTTCCTAACGATGCCGACTGACACCAGACGCCACTACGAAAAAACCCCGCCGCACAGATCGCGCGACGGGGCCAAAAGACGTGTGAAACGCCGTTTATTTCATGTTGATACGGCCATCCGTATATGGCTGGTACGGCGCATTTGCCGCGATGTATTCCGCCGTCACGTCCGCCAGATCAGGGCCGAAATCATAGGCGTTTTCTGCGTCCGTAAACATCGAGAACCCGTCGCCCCCGTTGCGCACAAAGTTGTTGGACACAGCACCATAGGTTTTACCCATATCCAGTGCTTCACCGCCAACCATCACGTCGGAAATCCGGCTGCCCGGTTCTTGTGACAGATCAACGCTGAACGTCATGCCCGCGACCTGCAAGAAACGGCCAGATCCGTCTTCGTGCTGGGACACTGCATTTTCCAAGGCGGCCATCAGCGTTTCACCAGAAATCTGGAACGTGGACAGCGTGTTCTGGAACGGCAGCACCGTCAGGACTTCGCCCATGGTCACTTCGCCCGCGTCGATATCCGCACGGATACCGCCAGAGTTCTGCAAGGCCACGTCGATGCCTTGATCAGCCACACGGTCAAGCATGGCATCGGCAATCAAGTTGCCCATGTCACATTCCATCTGGCGGCATACGGCGCGATCACCGGTCAACACGCCTGCGGTTTCAGCCACAACGCGGTTGCGGATTTCATCAAGCGGCAGCGCAAGTTCAGCGATACGTGCAACCGCAGCTTCGTCTTCTGCCACAGTCCCGTCAATGATGATCGCTTCGCCGGATGCTTCGGTGATCACACCGTCATCATCAAACGTTACGTTCAGCTCACCGAGGAATTTACCGTAGGCGTAGGCCTGAACAATCGCCGTATCGCCGATCATTGTCGGATACAAACCAGCCGCATCCTCATCATCGCCAAGATACGTGTTAGAATGCCCGCCAACGATAACATCAACACCTGTCGTCGCCTCTGCGATCGCAATGTCGACGTTATAACCAGAGTGGGACAGAACGATAATCTTGTTCACGCCCTCAGCGGTCAGACGATCAACCTCGGCCTGAACCGCATCCGCAGCCGGTGTGAAAATCACATTCGGACCGGGGCTTGCCAGCTCATCCGTGTTTTCAGGTGTCAGGCCGATCATGCCAATGCGTTCGCCGCCACGTTCGATGATCGTGGATTTCTGGATCGCGTCGGACAACAGCGGTTCACCGGACACATCCGCGTTGGACATCAGCACAGGGAAGCTCACCGTGTCGACAAACCCGCGCAGAACCTCTGGGCCATCGTCAAATTCGTGGTTGCCCACGGTCATGCCATCATAACCCAGCTGGTTCATGAATTCGGCCGCCATCGCGCCCTTATAGTAAGTGTAGAACAGCGTGCCCTGAAACTGGTCGCCGCCATCCACAAGAATGGAATTGTTCGTCCGCGCGCGGGCATCGGCGACGGCTGTGATCAAACGGGCCGTACCGCCGAAACATTCACCAGCGTCGTTGTCTTCTGCCGAACAGCCGGAATCATATTTGCTGATCGGTTCGAACCGCGCGTGGAAATCATTGGTGTGAAGGATGGTCAGCGAATAATCCGCTGCGGCCATACCCGCGATCATCGTGAAAGCGGCGGACGTGGAAAGAAGTCGTGCAAGCATTGTAGCCCCCATTGGTTTTTCTGGTTCCAGCTTGGGCCGTTTCGGGTGACAGAGTCAAAGGCAAGCCGCGAAATTGGCGTAACGTCGTCTTGTAACAGCGTGCCGACACTTGACCTTCGCCCAAGGCTTGGGCACTTCGGAGGTATGTTGATCTTTAAAATACTCACCGCTGAACAATGGGCCACGCTGGACGCCACAGGCAGTTTTGCTGGCGCGCCGATTGATCTGGCCGATGGCTACATCCACACCTCGACCGCGACACAAGCGCAAGAGACAACGGACAAACATTTCGCAGGTGTCGAAGGGCTGATGCTCGCTGCACTTGATGTCAAAAGTTTTGGCGATGATCTGGTGTGGGAACCATCGCGCGGCGGCGAAGATTTTCCGCATATCTACAATCGCCCCCTTTTGCGGTCCGAAGTGGTCTGGGCGCGCGCCATGCCGATCCTTGACGGGCGTCATGTGCTTGATCTGGCATGAGGGCGCTTGAATCCATCGGCCTGAAGGCCTTGCGCGCGTTTGATCCCGAAACCGCCCATGGATTGGCGCTCAAGGCGCTCAACACCGGGCTTGGCCCACGCACAGGGCCGGTAACATCTGATCGATTGAAATCCCGTGTTGCGGGGTTGGACCTTCCCAATCCGGTCGGGCTCGCCGCGGGATTTGACAAGAATGCCGAATGTCTGGCCGCCTTGGGCCGCACAGGGTTCGGATTTCTTGAAGTCGGCGCAGCAACGCCCCTGCCCCAAGACGGCAACCCGCGCCCCCGCCTGTTCCGCCTTACCGAAGACGAGGCTGCGATCAACCGGTTCGGGTTCAACAACCAGGGCATGGAACCCATTGCGACGCGATTGGAAAACCGCCCCGCCGGGTCCATCGTTGGCCTGAACCTTGGCGCGAACAAAACCAGCGAAGATCGCGCCGCCGATTTCGCCCGCGTGCTGGCCCGGTGCGGCCCCTTCGTTGATTTTGCCACGGTCAATGTGTCGTCGCCCAACACCGAAAAACTGCGCGACCTTCAGGGCAAAGAAGCACTGGCCGCACTTTTGGGCGGCGTCATGGACGCCAACGCGACTGGCATCCCGATCTTTCTGAAAATCGCACCCGACCTGACAGATACCGACCTCGAAGATATCGCATCAGTTGTTGGCACATCCGGCCTGTCGGCCGTCATCACCACCAACACAACATTGTCACGCGACGGTTTGAACAGCCCCCACAAAGGCGAGGGCGGCGGATTGTCAGGCCAGCCCTTGTTTGAAAAATCAACGCGGGTGTTGGCAAAACTGTCGACCCTCACGGACGTGCCCCTGATCGGGGTCGGTGGCGTGGGATCAGCGCAGCAGGCCTATGACAAAATCCGCGCGGGCGCCTCGGCGGTCCAACTGTATACGGCCTTGGTCTATGGTGGCATTTCGCTGGCAAACGACATCGCAGACGGGCTTGACGCTCTGCTTGCGCGCGACGGGTTTGCAAATGTCGCTGACGCTGTCGGAACCGCACGAAAGGATTGGCTATGATGCCATCGCAGATGACAATCTGGCACAACCCGCGCTGCGCCAAATCGCGCGAAACGCTGGCGCTGCTACAAGACGCAGGGCATCAGCCCGCCGTGCGGTTGTACCTTACCGATACCCCGTCCGAGGCTGAGGTCATCGCGGTGCGCAACGCCCTTGGCGTCACCGCCGACGACATGATGCGCAAAGGTGAAAAGATCTTCAGAGAGCTGAACCTTGCCACCGCGACGGAAGACCAGCTGATCGATGCCATGGTCGCCCATCCGATCCTGATCGAACGCCCCGTATTGCTGAACAACGGCAAAGCCGCGATTGGCCGCCCGCCGGAACGCGTTCTCGATATCGTTTGATTTAGGGCCCCACGGACCTCTCAAGCGCAGGATACCGCGCCCCCAAAGTCAAACCGCGCGCCGCAAAGCTGATCAGCAACGCCATCCAAAGCCCATGATTGTTGAACGCGGGCATCAACGCCAACGCGGCTGCAAAATAGATGACCGTCGAAATCACCATCATGTTGCGCATGTCGCGGGTGCGGGTTGCCCCGATGAATATTCCGTCCAGCATGAACGGCGCGGCGGACAACAGCGGCGTCAGCGCGACATAGAACAAAAATTCGCGCGCGGCTGATCGCACGTCAGGCGCGGTTGTCATCCAGTCAATGATCGTCCCGCCAAAAACGGCAAACACCACCGCGAGCATCAGGCCCGTTCCAAAACACCACAGCGACACCATCACGCTGGCACGGCGAAAGGCGCGGCGTTTTCGCGCGCCCATCGCCTGACCAACAAGGGATTCAACGGCAAACGCAAATCCGTCCATGGCGTGGGCCATGACAGTCAGGAACTGCAAAAGAATGTGGTTGGCCGCAAGGCGCGTGTCACCGTAGCCCGCCCCGAAGAACAGAAAGCTCATGAAGATGGATTGCAGCAACAACGACCGGATCATGATGTCCGCGTTCACACTGGCAAATCGGCGCAGCTTACCGGGGTCCAACAGACGCGCGCGGTCCCGCCACGGGGCCCCATCAAAGGCGTGGCGGCAATACCAAAGGCCAAGCGCGCAGCCAGCCAATTCTGCGATGACTGTCGCGATGGCCACGCCCTGCACGCCCCAGCCAAGGCCAAGCACAAACACCAGATCAAGCGCGATGTTGATCCCGTTCATCACCAATTGCATCACAAGGATCGCACCCGTGCGTTCTGCCGCCACCAGCCACCCTGTGATCGCGAATGTCGCAATCAGGAACGGCGCGGACCACACACGGATTTGCATATAGCTGCGCGCAAGGGTTTCGACCTCGCCGCTCGCGGGGGAAAGCCAGAACCCGAAGGCAAACAGCGGGCTTTGCAATACGAAAATCAGCACACCACCCATCGCAGCTATGCCAAGCGCGCGGATCAGGATGGCCGCGTTTTCTGCAGCGTCCCCCGCCCCGATCGCTTGGGCCGCGAACCCCGTGGTGCCCATGCGCAGAAACCCAAAAATCCAATACAGGCCCGTCAGGATCACAGCACCGATACCAACAGCCCCGATCGGCGCAGCAAGGCCCATTTGCCCGACAACGCCGGTGTCCACCAACCCCAGCAGCGGCACGGTGATGTTGCCCAGAACCACCGGCACCGCGATATGCAGAATGCGGCGGTGGCTTAGGACAACGTCAGCCATCGCTGGGCTTTTGTGGCATCAGGAAATGCCCGGTGGCTTGGGCGAACAGACGGCTGCGGTTGTCCTGCCATGCCTCAACGTGGACTGACGCATAGCGCCGGCCGGACCGGTTGATCGTCGCGCGCGCATAGGCATCGCGCGGCAGCCCGGGGCGCAGATAATCAACGGTGAAATCAATCGTCTTGGGAAGACGCAGCGCGGTGACATCCTCGCCCGCTTCCATGCGGTCCCACATGGCGGCCCAGCTGAGTTCAATAATCGCGGTGGTTTCCAGAAACGCCGCCGTCGCCCCGCCATGGATCGCCGGAAGCATCGGATTGCCGATCAACATATCCTGATAGGGCATAACCCCCGTCAGCTCATCCCCGCGCCGATCAAACCGAAAGCCCATGAATTGAATATAGGGCACACCTTCGATCAGCGATTGAAGGGCGGCGTCGCGGCGTTGTTTGATCACTTGGACGGGTTCGGGGCGTTTCATGATGCTGGCCCCGTTTGAATGGTAAACGCACCTGTGGCGGTCGCGACGGGGCGATCGGTGTCTTCGTCCAGTGCCGTGGCGCGCACAAACGCGACCGAACGCGTGACATGATAACATTCCGCCCGCGCCGTGATGGTCTGACCCGGTGTCGCCGAACGCATATAATCAATCCGAAGATCCAGCGTGGCCGTGCCAATCGGCAGGCTGTCATGCACCATCACGGACGCGCCCGCACAGGTATCCAGCAGTGCGGACACCGCGCCACCATGGATCACGCCGGTTTCAGGATCACCCACAAGACGGGCATCATAGGGCATCGTGATGGTTGCCGTGCCCCCGCCAATATCCGTCAGCGACATCCCCAAAGCATGGGCATGGGGCAATGCGGCGATAAACTGTTTGGCGATTTTGGCTTGGCGTTCGCTGGTCATGCCCCTGTTGAACCCTGCACGACGCAAACACACAACCCTGAAATCACATCTGCGTCGCCAACATTGCCCCAAACCGTTTGCCCGCGTAGAGTTGTCCCAACAACGACGACCCCCGGAGTATATTATGGCAGAGCCGCGTCTGAGCTTTAAAGAAATGTGTGCCAAGTTCGACGTGACCCCACGCACGTTGCGCTATTATGAATATATAGAATTGCTGTCGCCTGAACGGGTCGGGCGATCCCGGTTTTATGGCGCACGCGAATTGGCGCGCATGACGCTGATCCTGCGGGGCCGCAAATTCGGATTCCCCCTTGAGGACATCCGCCAATGGCTGATGATTTACGAAAACGAAGGCACCGAAGCACAGATGAAATTGTGGGTTGAATTGGCCGACCG
The DNA here is from genome assembly GCF_021532615.1 of Octadecabacter dasysiphoniae. GTDB lineage: Bacteria > Pseudomonadota > Alphaproteobacteria > Rhodobacterales > Rhodobacteraceae > Octadecabacter > Octadecabacter dasysiphoniae. Next base: position 273,259 of record NZ_JAKGAQ010000004.1, on the reverse strand, counting down.
CCAGTTGAGCGAGCTGACAGAGCAGCGCCGCCAGCTCGATGAAACCATGGACGAGCTTCAATCCCTGCGCGATCTGACAGCAAAAACACTTGGCTAAATATCTCGTCCTTGCCCTGCTGTTGGGGGCCGCGACCCCAGCGAGCGCGCAAATGGCGCTTTTGCCGGATGGCGATTACGCGGTGCAGCTTGGCGATGTGGTGGTGCGTGCGGATGTATCACAAAACCAAACCACGATTTCAGGGCCCGATGTTACAACGTGGAGTGTGCCCGCAACGCCGCGCCTGTTCGGGCTGTCCCCATCCGGCGACCAGATGCTTGCGATCCACGAAGGCAGACATATCGATGCGGTTGAACCGTTTTTGTTGGTGGCGACGGTGTATCGGCGCGACGGCGACGGTTTCACATTTCGCCACATTGCTCTGTCGACCCTTCGCCTGCCCCAAATCCTCCCGCGTGATGACCTTGGATTGCGCTGGCTTGATGCCTTTTCCACGGTGGCGGACGGATGGATTTTGTCTTTGTCGGACGGCAAAACCGCGAAGATTCCATTCAACTAGCGCCTAGGTTGCACCCACAACGGCGACCTCACCGCACCTGCGCTGAGTCGCAGGGTATGGAATTCCATACCGTAAGACCCTTATAAAATAGGGCTTAGGGGGAAACCTCGACCATTCTTCCCTCTTAGATTGTTGCGCAATTTCGTGCGATTTCTTTCCTGACCTTTCGTAAACCCCGTTTTGACGCGGCGTTACGTTTACGTTTACGTCACCGATGCTTGTAGGGTGTGTCAACAACCCTCAGGTGCCGGTCACCCAAACCGCTTTGAGGAAAAGACAATGACGGACAAAACCATGACCATTCGCCAAATGTGCGAAGATTTTGATGTGACGCCCCGCACGCTTCGGTTCTACGAAGCTAAGGAACTGCTGTTCCCGACACGCGAAGGCCAGAAACGCCTGTACGGCAAACGCGACCGTGCGCGCCTTAAACTGATCCTGCGGGGCAAGCGTTTTGGCTTCTCCCTCGAGGAAATCCGCCAACTTCTCGACCTGTACTACATGGACGACAGCCAAGAGACCCAATTGCGCGAAACTTTCGTACTGGCCCAAAAACATCTGGCCGACATGCAAGCCCAGCGCGCCGAATTAGATGAAGCCATCGCCGAGCTGAAAACCCAAATGGATTGGGGTTCTGCACGGTTGGCCAAAATGGAACCAAAGCACGCAGTGGCCTAACGTCACTGCCTGTTTCACAAACGAAGAGAACCCATATGCCGATCTACAACGCCCCCACCAAAGACATGCAGTTCCTCCTTCACGACGTGCTGAAGGTGTCCCAGCAAGACATCCCCGGTTACGATGAACTGGACCGTGATTTCACCGGGGCCGTATTGGAAGAAGCCGGCAAAGTCGCAACCGAAGTGTTGCTGCCGCTGAACCATGTGGGCGACGTCGAAGGCTGCACCTTGGAAAACGGTGTCGTGCGCACACCAACCGGTTTCAAAGAAGCCTTCAAGGCAATGAAAGACGGCGGCTGGACGGCAATGGATTGCGATCCTGAATACGGGGGCCAAGGCCTGCCGTATGTCATGCACACCGCCGCACAGGAAACATTGGTCAGCGCGAACATGGCGTTCCAGATGTACCAAGGCCTGACCCACGGTGCCTATTCCGCGATCTACATCCACGGATCAGACGCGCAGAAACAGACGTACCTGCCGAAAATGACGACCTGCGAATGGACAGGCACGATGAACCTGACCGAACCGCACTGCGGCACCGATCTGGGCCTGATGCGCACGAAGGCAGAGCCACAAGACGACGGCAGCTATGCGGTGACGGGCCAGAAGATCTTTATCTCGGCCGGTGATCACGACATGGCTGATAACATTATCCACCTTGTGCTGGCGAAAATCCCCGGTGGGCCCGAGGGCATCAAAGGTGTGTCGCTGTTTATCGTACCAAAGTTTATCGTGAACGAAGATGGATCACTGGGTGATCGCAACCCCGTCACCGTCGGCAAGATCGAAGAAAAGATGGGCATCCACGGCAACGCAACCTGCGTGATGAACTATGATGGCGCCAAAGGCTATCTGATCGGCGAGATGCACAAAGGCATGCGCGCCATGTTCACCATGATGAACGAAGCCCGCATGGGTGTTGGCCTTCAGGGCTACGCACAAGCAGAAATCGCCTATCAAAACGCAGTGGCCTACGCCAATGATCGTCTTCAGGGCCGCGCTGTCACGGGTGCTGAAAACCCCAACGGTCCTGCCGATCCGCTGATCGTGCACCCCGATATTCGCCGCAACCTGATGGATCAGAAATCCTTTGTGGAAGGCGCGCGCGCGCTGACATTCTGGGGATCAACCCTGATTGACCGCGCCCACAAGAACAACAACGAAGAGGCCGAAGGCCTGATTTCGCTGATGACACCCGTCATCAAAGGCTTTTTGACCGACAAGGGTTTCGAATACGCCACAGCAGCACAGCAGGTCTACGGCGGACACGGCTACATCGAAGAATGGGGCATGTCCCAATATGCCCGCGATGCCCGTATCGCGATGATCTACGAAGGGGCCAACGGCGTTCAGGCGCTTGACCTTGTGGGTCGCAAACTGGCGCAGGACGGCGGCAAGCACGTCATGGCGTTCTTTGAGATGATTAAAACATATGTGTCTGAAAACAAAGGTGATGAGGCGTTCGAAAAGGACTTCCTCGATCCGCTGAAAGCCGCGTCAAAAGACCTTCAGGCCGCAGGTATGTATTTCATGCAGAACGGCATGAAGAACCCCAATCACGCGCTGGCCGGATCTTATGATTTCATGCACATGATGGGACATGTCTGTTTCGGTCTGATGTGGGCACGCATGGCAAAGGCATCCATGGAGGCGTTGGCCGCGGGCGACACCGACACCGCGTTCCACGAAACCAAGATCGCGACAGGCCGCTACTACATGGCGCGCCAGCTTCCGGCGACGGCGATGCACCTTGCGCGGATCAACACAGGTGGTGACACCGTGATGGCGCTGGACGCTGCGAACTTCTAAGCGCACGATACCAAGATCGGGGGTGGCAGGTTAACTCTGCCCCCTTTCGTTCCTATATTAGAGGTCACATGCCCAAACGTTTCCGCCTCACCCGTCGTTTTCCCGTCGCCATGACGGAAGACGGATACCGTCGCCTAAAGAAGTTTTCGCGCGACGCTGGACTAGACGAAGGAGAGGCGTTGTCGTTCCTGTTTGAACACTTCGATTCAATCATCGACGACGACACGTTTGCCCACAGGTTGCGGATTTTTAATTCTGAACTGGAGGCGCGCAAGAAATGAGACGCCACCGCGTGCGATGCAAACCGACCCTCCGGGGGGAGTTTTTTGGCCTAGATGAAGGGGCGCGGCGCTCCACCCCGACCGGCCGAGTGTTCTCCGTTTCAGGAGCGCTGCACGACGGATCGGGGCTTCACCTAGGACGCCGAGTCGCTCTCCAGCTATCGCCGCGCCCTAACCGTATGGCGTTAACCTTAATGGTTTATGAAAGCGCACACCGCGCCCCTTCATCTAGGCCAAAAAACTCAAACCCGCCGCCAGCCACAAGGCGCATCCCTTGAAAGGGGCAACATCATGATCAAACTGCATTGCTTTGGCGAAAGCGGGAACGCTTATAAGGCGGCCCTGACGCTTGAGCTGTCGGAGGCCGAGTGGGAACCCGTCTATGTTGATTTCTTCAACGGCGGCGCGCGCACTGATGAATTCAAAGCACTCAACGTCATGGGCGAAGTCCCTGTGATGGAGGACGGTGATCTGGTTTTGACGCAGTCTGGCGTGATCCAGGATTACGTGTCCTCCAAGACAGGCAAACTGGGCGGGCGGTCTGCTGCGGAACGTCGCGATGTGCTGCGTTGGATGTTCTTTGACAATCACAAGATCAGTGGCGTGGCAGGTGGTCTGCGTTTCATGATGAATTTCATGCCCGAAGAACGGCGCAACGCCGATGTGATCGCGTTCCAGTCCGCCCGTTTGATGGGTGGTTTGAAAGTGATCGAAACCCAACTGAGTGATACGAAATTCCTGACAGGGGCTGATCTGACAATCGCCGACATCGCCTGTTCCGGCTATCTGTTTTACCCCGAACCGTTCGGGTTTGACCGTGCAGATTTCCCCCACATTGACGCCTGGTTGTCCGCCATTGAGGCCACGCCACGCTGGAAACATCCCTATGATCTGATGCCGGGTTCACCCGCTGACAGATCTTAAACATGGCCCTAAAGGAGAGACCATGACCGACGCTTATATCTACGACACCATCCGTACCCCACGCGGCAAGGGCCGCAAGGACGGCGCGCTTCACGAAGTGACCTCCGCCAAGCTGTCCGCAGGCGTTTTGAATGCCCTGAAGGCCCGCAACAACCTTGAGGGCCATGCCGTTGAGGACGTCATTTGGGGCAATGTGACCCAAGTCAAAGAACAGGGCGGCTGTCTGGCGCGCACGGCCGTTTTGGCGTCTGACCTCGATCAATCGATCCCTGGTCTTGCGATCAACCGCTTTTGTGCGTCCGGCATGGAGGCCGTCAATCTGGCCGCCAACCAAGTGCGCGGCGGGGCCGGGATGGGTTACATCGCTGGTGGCGTTGAAATGATGGGCCGTGTGCCCATGGGCAGTGACGGGGCGGCGATTGCCGTTGATCCATCCATCGCAATGGACACCTATTTTGTGCCCCAGGGTATTTCTGCCGACATCATTGCGACGGAATACGGGTTCAGCCGTGACGATGCAGATGCCCTCGCCGTGGCGTCCCAAAACCGCGCTGAGGCCGCTTGGAAAGACAACCGTTTTGCCAAGTCTATCGTGCCCGTCAAAGACCAGAACGGTTTGGAAATCCTGGCGCATGACGAATACATGCGCCCGCAAACGGACATGCAAAGCCTTGGTGGCCTGAAGGCCGCGTTCAAGGACATGGGCGAAGTGATGCCTGGTTTCGACAAGGTCGCGCTGATGAAGTACCCGCATCTTGAGCGGATCAACCATATCCACACGGCGGGCAACTCGTCTGGTATCGTGGACGGGGCCGCTGGTGTCTTGATCGGGTCGAAGGAATTTGGCGAAAAGTTCGGCCTGAAGCCACGCGCGCGTATCCGCCAGACGGCGAAAATCGGCACGGATCCAACTATCATGCTGACCGGGCCTGTGCCTGTGACGCACAAGATCCTTGAAGACGCGGGCATGGCCATTTCAGACATCGATTTGTTTGAAGTCAACGAAGCGTTTTCATCTGTCGTGCTGCGTTTCATGCAGGCGTTCAACGTGGATCACAGCGTGGTCAACGTAAACGGTGGATCGATCGCTATGGGTCATCCGCTGGGTGCGACAGGTGCGATCATCATCGGCACGTTGCTGGATGAACTTGAACGCTCTGACAAAGAAGTTGGCCTTGCCACGCTTTGCATCGCGTCTGGCATGGGGGCAGCAACAATCATTGAACGGGTGTAACCCTGATGGCCGTCGACCCGACTGACCCTGTCGCACTTTATCAAGCGCATATCGATGTCTTGTCAGACGCCCTTTTGCGGGCGGACGCCGAGACGTTTATTTCGCGCATGAGCTATCCGAACGTGATGGTGTGCGATGGGGGCACGACGGTTATCAAAGACGGCGCCCACGAACGCGCGATACTGGCCGAGTATTTCGAAACTTTGCGCATGCAACGTGTCACCGCGTTTATCAGGCTTTGCACAGAGGCGGAATTCATCACGCCAGACCGGATCGAAGGCACCCATATCTCTCATATGATGAGCAGCGGACATCGCCTGAACAAACCCTACCCCAATCGGCTGCGGTTGGAACGGATCAACGGACACTGGCTCGAGACGGCCAGCGCCAACGCCCTGAGACGGGCGGGCGGCATTATGTCCCTGCCCATCGTGGCCGATGATCCAAAGATCCCGCAGCTGCCGAAATTTGACCCTGAAAGGATCACACATGACTGATTTTACAATGAAAACGGACGCTGATGGCGTCGCTATCATCACATGGGACGTGGTTGGTAAATCCATGAACGTTCTTAGCCTCGAAGGCTGGGATGATCTGGATGCTTGCGTCGACACGGCGCTGGCTGACGACGCCGTGAAAGGCATTATCATCACGTCCGGCAAAAAAGACAGCTTTGCGGGTGGGATGGATTTGAACATCATCGCCAAGATGAAGGCATCGGCGGGCGATGATCCGGCACGTGGCCTGATGGACGGTTTGATGAAATCCCACGGCATCCTGCGCAAGATCGAACGCGCGGGCATGGATGCGAAAACCAACAAAGGCGGCAAGCCGATTGCAGCCGCCCTGCCCGGCACCGCGCTTGGCATTGGTCTGGAAATCCCGCTGGCGTGTCACCGCATTTTTGCCGCTGACAATGCGAAGGCAAAGATTGGTTTGCCGGAAATCATGGTCGGTATTTTCCCGGGCATGGGCGGCACAACCCGTCTGGTGCGCAAGATGGGCGCGATGATGGCATCGCCGCTGTTGCTTGAAGGTAAAATGAACAACCCGACGAAGGCCAAACAAGCTGGCGTCGTGGATGAGGTCGTTCCAGCGGACGAGCTATTGGCGGCTGCCAAAGCCTGGGTTCTGTCCGAACCCAAGATCGTCAAGCCATGGGACGAAAAGGGTTACAAAATGCCCGGCGGCGAACCCTATCACCCGGCTGGTTTTATGACCTTTGTGGGTGCCTCTGCGATGGTCAATAGCAAGACGCAAGGCGTCTACCCTGCGGCTAAGGCGATGCTGTCAGCCATCTACGAGGGCGCGATGGTCCCGTTTGATACGGCCCTCAAGATCGAAGCGCGTTGGTTCACGAACGTGCTGATGAACCCGAGTTCCGAGGCGATGATCCGGTCGCTGTTTATCAACAAAGAAGCCTTGGAAAAGGGTGCGAACCGTCCTGATGTGGCCGATCAGACCGTCAAAAAGGTTGGCGTGTTGGGCGCGGGCATGATGGGTGCTGGTATTTCGCTTGTGTCCGCTTTGGCTGGGATCGAAGTCGTACTGATCGACCGCGAACAGGCCGCTGCCGACAAAGGCAAAGACTATACCACCGCCTACATGGACAAAGGGATCGCCCGCAAAAAGGCGACCGAAGAAAAGAAAGAGGCCGTGCTGGCATTGATCAACGCCACCACCGACCTTGAGGCGCTAAAAGATTGCGATCTGATCGTTGAGGCCGTGTTCGAGGACGTTGGCGTAAAGGCCGAGATGACCAAGAAGGTCGAAGCGATTGTCGGTGACGATGCAATTTTCGCGACCAACACATCGACCCTGCCGATCACCGAATTGGCCAAGGCATCTGTGCGCCCTGACCAGTTTATCGGCATCCACTTCTTCAGCCCCGTCGACAAAATGGCGCTGGTTGAAATCATCCGAGGTAAAGAAACCGGCAATGTGGCCGTCGCGAAGTCTTTGGATTTCGTGCGCCAGATCCGCAAGACACCGATTGTCGTAAATGACGAACGCTTCTTTTACGCCAACCGCTGCATTCTGCCCTACGTCAACGAGGGCGTGCGGATGCTGCAAGAAGGCGTCGCCCCTGCCCTGATCGAAAACGCCGCAAAACTGGTCGGCATGCCGCTAGGCCCGCTGCAGTTGACGGATGAAACCTCCATCGACCTCGGCGTGAAAATCGCCAAGGCGACGAAGGCCGCGATGGGGTCTGACTATGATGATACGGCAGACGAGCTGATCTTTTGGATGGCCGACGAAGGCCGCCTTGGTCGCAAGACCAAAGCAGGCTTTTACGACTACGACGAAAAGGGCAAACGCCAAGGTTTGTGGGCTGGCCTGACTGAGCGCTACACACCTGCCGCAGAACAGCCTGACCTGACAGACGTGCAGCATCGCCTGCTGTTTTCCCAAGTGCTTGAGGCCGTGCGCGCCCTGGAAGAAGACGTACTGATGGACATCCGCGAAGGTGATGTTGGCGCGATCCTTGGCTGGGGCTTTGCGCCTTGGTCCGGTGGCCCGTTCAGCTGGCTTGATATCCTTGGTGCGCCCTACGCCGCCGCGCGGTGTGATGAGCTGACAAAAACCCACGGAGAGCGCTTTGCCTGCCCTGCCCTGTTGCGCGAAATGGCCGACAAGGGCCAATCGTTCTACGGACGGTTCGGAACCGGACAGGACAGCAAAGCAGCCTAAACGCCCTTTGCCAAAAAACTGCCCCGCCGCTGTCACCAGCGGCGGGGCCCGTTCGACCCTCGTTTTTTCTGGGGGAAAGCCCGAGGCCCGAACGGCTGCAATCGAAGGAACAGCCCCCGGTTGCAACTCGTACGTGGCGTTAGGCCGCCACGGTTTGTGTGGAAAACGATGGCGCGTGGCCTTCGTCTTCAAACATCAGGCAATCGATCAGGTCCTCGGCCACCTCAATCGACAAAACGTCATAGGACGATGCTGGCGCGTCTGACATCAGGTCAGCCTGCGCACGGCACAAGAACAACGCACCAATGTTGGCGAATACGATTTCGTCCTGCGCAAAGTGCAATTGGATCACCTCAACCCAATCGGACGCGCGCATCTGGGTGATGCCGCGAAAGCCGGACAATGCCGCACCCGGGATCAGCGCAAAGGGATCGCCTGTCATATCTTCTGCCGCGTCGCTTTCGATCATAACGGATTGGTGCGGCAGGATCGTCATGTCAGCGCGGTTGCCCAAAGCACCGGCAGGCACGAACAACGGCCAGCTTGCGATTTCGCCGGTGTCGGCCATCAACGGATGACGTGTGACTGCGATGACGGTTTGAAGCCCGCCATCAAATGTCAAAACCTGCTGGCCCTCGCGGATCGTTTCGACGTTCGCCCATCCAGCGTTCGTGGCGACCTTTGTGCCCGCAACCATTCCGGTTGTCCGTGCGTCCAGTTTTGGCAGTGCGGACTCGTTTTTAGCAGCGTCCCAAGCGGTGTTTTTCCAAGCAAACATTTTGACATCCCCATGTCTTGTTTTGATTTTCGACCGCGCCGTTTTTGTTTTGGCAGTGACGTGGTCGGTAGCAACAAAATCATTTGGGGTGATTCCCATGGCGCTCCTTGGCGCACAAAGGGGCAAGTTTGGGGCATTGATCAAACTTAACGGGGAATGAATTGGTAAACGGGCGATTAACCATGAAACTGGAAACAATCAGGCCCGCGCGTCATGCCGGATCGAAGGTATATCCATGGGTTTTGATGTCCGTGGCGCACAATTCCCCAAGAAGTTCAGCATCTGATTCCGTATAGAACCCGCGCCAATCACGGGGCCGTGCGCTTGCGTTGGCGATTTTCATGTCCGGCATAAACCCCAATAGATCGGCAAGCGGGGCGATATCATCCGCGAGGTGTTCGAGCCGGATATAAAGATCAGCGTGCTGCACCCCCGCACTGTCAGTCAGATAGGATGCATAGGGGTTTTTGCGAAACGTGGCCTGTGTCAGCGGCGCGTTCAAAAACCCCGAAAACCCTTTGGACTGCGCCAAGGCCACTGCGGGATGATCAAAACTTTGGGTTCGGAGCCAATGGAAATAGCTGACCATGCGGTCCCACGGATTGCGCACGAGGGTAAAGGTGAACAGATCGCGCATGTCATCGCGCGTGATCAAACCTTCGGCGTCCGCCAGCGTGGAATGTTTCCACAACCGCCCCGCCGTCTGCACGCCCTTCACCTTGCCACGCCGTTTCACCGCCTTCGGAGTATCGCCAATCATGATGTCATCCGCCTTGGCACGATCTTCCAGCGCGAGGGCCATGGCCGTTCCGCCCGTCTTAGGGATGTGCACAAAGATATAGCCACGCCCGCGCGAAATAATCATTTTGACCTCAGCGCGATGATGGACCCTGATGCAATGATCATCGCAATCCCGATCAGTGCCACAAGCCCAAGGGTTTGCCCCCACATCAGCCAGGCAAAGAACGATGCGAATACGATCAGGGAATATTCGTTAATCGCGACATAGGACGCTTCGCCCAATTGATAGCCCCGGGTCAAAAGAACGACACCGATGATGCTGCCCACAGCCTGCGCCACCACGACCCAAGCCACTGTCAGGTTCGGGGCGACGTAGCCGCGTTGCATCCAGCCGTCTGCCAATGGTGCGGCGTCCAAGGGGAACACCGCCAGCACGGCCACCCCAATTGCGCCATAGATCCCGAGGATCAGAAAATACGCGAAGGCCATCACAAAGGCATCTTCGCCTTCGCACCACGCCCGTGTTCCAATCGCCCCGATGGCATAAAAGACACCCGCCACAATCGGGAACAGCGACAGCCATGTCAGCCCGCCATCCTGGGGCCAGACCACCAAAAGAGCACCGCAAAACCCGATCCCCACGGCCAGCCAGCGCCACAGGCCCACCTGTTGGCCGCGAAACAGAACAGAAAAGACCAACACAAAGATCGGCGCGGTGAACAGCCCTGCGACGACCACCCCGATGGGCAGCACCGCAAGGCAGCCAAAATAAATCAGCAGGGCTGTCGCGGTGAAAAAGTTGCGCGCCAGAACCATTGCAGGGCGATGTGCGCGAAACACGCCCAAGCCCAGCAGTGTCAGCACAAAGATCAGCGGCATCGCCACCGCAGAGCGGGCCGCGTGAAACAGCCAAAGCGACGAAATTTCAGAGACAAGGACAATCAGGTTGTCGCTGACCCCAAGAACAAACATGCCAGACAGGGTGCACAGCGTCGAAAGGGTGGAATTGGTTGATTGCATAATCCCACTGTCGTGAATGGGCAGACCAAGTGCCAGTCTAAAAACGACGCATGCAAGCAATGATCTGCGTTTGACATTTCCAAACACTCACCACTTTATATGTCAGACAATTGAGAGAGCATCTGGGAGGACACGCTATGGGTTGGATGAGGGACGAGACAGGTCTGGACAAGACCCCCGCAAACTATGTGCCGTTGACCCCGTTGAGCCATTTGGCGCGCGCCGCCAAGGTGTTCCCAACCCGCGAGGCGTTGGTTTATGGCGACATGCGCCTGACCTACGCGCAGTATCATGCGCGCGTATCACAGCTGGCGTCGGCCTTGGTGCAGGCGGGTGTGCAGCCCGGTGATGTTGTGGCGACACTGCTGCCCAATATCCCCGCCCAAGCAGAGGCGCATTTCGGCGTGCCGGCGGCGGGCGCCGTCCTGAACACCATCAACATCCGGCTGGATGTGGACACGATCGCCTATATCTTTGATCACGGCGAAGCCAAGGTCGTGATCTGTGACAGCCAGTTTTTGCCCGTGTGCATGCAGGCGATTGATCTGATGGAGGGCGACGCGCCGCTTGTCGTCGAAGTGCCCGATGCCCAGGCCGGTGTGCCTGAAATTGGCGAACAAATTGATTACGAAACGTTCCTGGATGCGGGTGACCCCGCGTTCAACTGGATCATGCCGCAGGATGAATGGGAAAGCCTTGCGCTGAATTACACATCCGGCACCACAGGGCGGCCCAAGGGCGTCGTGTATCATCACCGCGGCGCGTATCTGATGACCATGGGCACGCCCGTCACATGGCGTATGACGCTGCACCCAAAATTCCTGACCATCGTGCCGCTGTTTCACTGCAACGGCTGGAACCACACATGGATGATGCCGATGCTGGGCGGCACGGTTGTATGTTGTCGCGATATTTCGGCGGCTGCGATTTATGATGCGATTGCCGACGAAGGTGTGACCCACTTTGGCGGAGCGCCCATCGTGTTGAACCTTTTGGTGAACGCCAAAGACACCGAACGTCGCGATTTTGATCACACGGTTGAGGTGTTCACAGCGGGCGCACCGCCTGCCCCCGCCACATTGGCCGCGATCGGCACGCTGGGGTTCAACGTCCAGCAGGTTTACGGGCTGACAGAAACCTACGGCCACGTGACCGAATGTTTGTGGAATGAAGATTGGGACGATCTGCCCCAAGACGAACAGGCCGCGATCAAAGCCCGACAAGGCGTCGCATTTCCGCAAATGGAAGACATCACCGTCATGTCAGATGCGATGGAACAGGTGCCGATGGACGGCGCGACGCAGGGCGAAATCGTGATCCGCGGCAATTCCGTGATGAAAGGGTATTTGAAAAACCCCGACGCCACCGCCAAGGCATTCAAAGGCGGATATTTCCATTCGGAAGATCTGGCTGTTCAACACGCGGATGGATCTATCCAGATCGCAGACCGCGCCAAGGATATTATCATTTCGGGCGGTGAAAACATCAGCTCTGTCGAAGTTGAAAGCGCGCTGATGGGGCATCCTGACGTGATGCTATGCGCCGTGGTCGCTATGCCAGATGATAAATGGGGTGAAGTGCCCTGCGCCTTTGTTGAACTGAAAGAAGGGCACAACGGGGACGAGGCCGCGTTGATCGCGTTTACCCGCGAACGCCTTGCAGGGTTCAAATGCCCCAAGAAGGTCGTGTTCGGCGAATTGCCAAAAACATCGACCGGAAAAATCCAGAAATTCGAATTGCGAAAGTCGTTTAAGTCGGCCTGACCGACCCTAGCCCAGACGCCCATAAAACGTCATACGCGCGCTTTCCGACAGCTCAACACCCGCTTGTGCGTTGTAAGCCAGCACGGCCAGCATCCGCATTTTGTCGCTTTCGTTGGGCGATACACGGTGAATGGAATTGCGCCCGCGAAACAGCACGAGCGTGCCCGGCTCCATTTCAAGAACACGCGGCGCCACGCGCCCGTCAAGCAAATCCGCGACGCCGTCAAAGTTCATCTCGCCTGCGTCCGCATCGCGCAAATCACGCAGATATTCAAACCGCGATCCCGCATCCGGTTTCTGGATCAACAGGGTGATCGCAAAGGACGAATTGTCAAAATGCCAACCAAGTTCCTGCCCGCGCCCCGCGTAGTGGATGTTGATGGACGACAACGGGTCGGCGTAGGCATGAAGCTGCGTTTCGCCAGTCGTGCGTTTCACAAAATCGCGAAACCCGACATCGTCATACAGGGTGCGCAAAGGCGACGCCGCGCCAACCATATCATCGCAAATGCACCCTTTGGAGGATTCAACCTGACGGTTGGCGGGATGATCGGGACCAAAGGCAGGATCAGCAGGTGTCAGATAAACCGAATGGTTCTGGGCACAAAAATAGGCGCTGTCTTGTCCTGCAATCGCTTCGGCCTGCATCGCCGCCAGCGCATCGGGGCGAATGAATTCGGGCAGCACCAAAACGCCGTCTGCGTCCAAGGTGGCGGCACACGCCGCACCAAACGCGGCGTCCATCGCGTAGTGATCCAGATTGATAATATCAGCGATTTTCATGAACAGGCTCCGAAATACATCCGACATATCATGACCTGCCTGCGGATGCCGGACAAGGCATGCATTGCGGCCCTGTCTTTTCAAATCCGCCCGCGTTATGATGCAAAAAACCGGAGGCAGAGCAGGCCCCAACATGACAGCACTGACCGAATTTTCGCGATTGGAAAGCGGCGGCCTTTGGCGGCCCGATCCGGATGCGCAGCGCCGTGAAGTCACGGTGTCCTTCGGCGAGGCCACATTGGTGATTTCAGACAGTGCTGGACGCCCGTTAACCCATTGGTCCCTTCCGGCAGTTCAGCGCCTGAATGCGGGCGAACGCCCTGCCCTGTTTACGCCCGCCAGTGACGCGGTCGAGACCCTTGAAATCAGTGATGATTTCATGATTGATGCGATGGAAAAGGTACGCAAAACCGTCAAACGGCGGCGCAGCAGGCCGGGCCGATTGCGCAGCGTGGGCATTCTGGCCGTCGTCGCAGGGTTTGTCGGTTTGGGTGTGTTCTGGCTGCCCAACGCGCTGATAAGAGAAGCACAATCTGTCGTGCCCACCGTCAAACGCGCCGAAATCGGGGCCACGCTGCTTGGCCATATCCAGCGGGTCACGGGGCAAACCTGCCGCAGCCCGCTTGGCACCCAAGCGCTGGGAAAACTGCACGCACGCGCCCTTGGTCCAGATGCGGGCGGGCAGGTTTTTGTTGTCCCCTCCGGCCCTGAAACGGCTGTTTATTTGCCTGGCGGGTTGATTGTGATGAACCGCGATCTGATTGAAGACACCGAAGATCCCGCCGTGGTCGCCGGCCATATCATCGCAGCGGCTGCACAGGTGCGCCGACAAGATCCCCTTGCGGCGGTCCTGCAAGAGGCCGGGATCGGGACGACGTTTACCCTGCTGACAACCGGCGACATCGCCCCTGACACATTGCAGGATTACGCTGTAACTCTGTTCGCCAACCCGTCACCGCGGGTGGATGATGCGGGCCTGCTGGCACTGTTCGAACAGGCGCAGGTGCCGAGCACGCCCTTCGCCTATGCCCTTGATGTCACGGGCGAAACCACCCTTGGCTTGATTGAGGCCGATCCGATGAAAACCACGCAACCAACCGCACTGCTAAGCGACGCGGAATGGATCAGCCTGCAAGGGATCTGTGGTTAAGACGTGAAAAAGCCCCGCGACTGGATCGCAGGGCTTTGTGTAAATTTCGCAAGTCTTAGCGGCGTGTAAACGCGCCCGAATAACCAGCGCCACGTGCTGTCCCCAGCGCGTTTTGTAGCTGGCTGTCACTGCCAAACGGTCCAGCCAGAACCATGCGCATTTCCTGACCGTTCTGATTGAACACACCGATCCGCATTGGCAAGCCACGCGCGCGCAACGATTGTGCGATTGATTGTGCCTGATCGCGGGTCGCAAATGTGCCGACCTGAACGTAGCGGTGGCCGCTGAGTTGTTCGCTGCGCTGGCTTGGTTGCGCGGCGGCGGGCGTCACAGCGCGGGGCTGCTGGGCCGCCTGCGCGCGCGGGGCCGTTGCATAGCGCACCGTGTTTGTCGCGCCTGACGGGCTTTGGATTTGTGGGCCCGTGCGAATGCCGCGCTGCGTGTTCAAACGGCCATCATTCCATACCGATTGGTACCCGGGCGCGACTGTGGGCGCTGGCAGGGCATAGCTGCGGGCCGGGTTAGAATAGGGTGCGGGTTCCTGGCCCAAAATCTGCGCGACGATACCCTGCGATGAGGGCGATGTGCGCGCACGCGCCACAAGGTTGGTCGCCTGACCTGATGGCGATTGTGCCTGTGGCCCGCACCGTCCGGACATCGATCCGGTTGAGCCGCCAAAATTACAGCTTGCCGCAAGACGCGTGTTCACGCCCGGGGTAAATGTTGTCGAACCGGGTGCCCCGTCGAGGGGGTTGGAATAAGGAACGGCACTCGTCGATGCGACGCGTGGGCGAATGCCGGGGGCGAACAAAGCACCCGGGGCCGCATCAAGCGGATTGGAATAGCTGCGCTGTGGGCGGGCAAGATCTGCACGCAGGCGATCAAATGTGCTGTTGCCAGATGTGATGGCCTGGCTTTGGGGGCCGCATCGCATGGGCAAACCTGTCGTCGCACTGACGTATTGGCGTCCTGTTGCTGCAGAGTCCGCACAGGCCTGCGCCCGTGACATCCGCGATTGTGTTGCCGGTGTTGCCGCCGCGGGGCGCTGTGTTGCCGCCGCGATCTGAACGCCCGTACCACCACCGCAATTGATTGGCTGACCCGTGCGCTGGCTGATCAAATTAGGCTGCACACCGGTAAGGCCCGCACAGGCCTGCGCGCGTGTCAAAACCCGTGGGCTTGTCGTCGCGGCTGGTGCCGTAATGACCCTTGGCGATGGGGCCGCTGTTTGAACTGGCACGCGCGGTGCGGCGGCACCAACAGGGCGGCCCGTCAGCGGGTTGATCGCATTGGCGGAAGACGTCGGAAGGTTGCGTCGCGATGTGGGCGCGCTGACGGTTGGGGTCGGTGCAGGTGCGCGCACGACAGGCGCCGGGGCTGCGGCGATGACAGGGGCTGCGGCTTGCACCGGTGCAGGCGCGCGTGCCTCAAGTCCGGCAACGGGCGTGTCCAATGGGTTGGGTGCGTTGACGCGCGGCGCCACCGAGGACGCGCCAGCGACCTGCGTGGGCGCAAAGCCACACAATTGTTCGCGGCTGCGCGAAACACGTGGGACCCATTCCGTTGCCCCGCCAATTCCGGCGCGCACAAAGACGCATCCGCGGCTGTCGACGTATTGATTGGCCGTGAAAGATGATGGTGGAAATTCAGCCGGACCGCCCGCATCACGCAGCGATTGCGCGGACGCTGATCCAGCCCCTAGCGCTGCGATCACCGCAACTGTCGAAAGAAAGCCAGATCGTCGATCAGACGTTTGTCCAAAATACAGCATTGTTGCCCCCACAAGATATTGTGTGAGGATGCAGAACAATGCCTATAATGTAAAGGGATTGTCCCCTCTATTTTGTGCCAAACATTCGATCGCCCGCATCCCCTAGCCCCGGAACAATATATCCATTGTCATTCAAGTGACTATCCACCGAAGCTGTTACAATCGGCACGTCAGGATGGGCTGATTTCATGGCGGCAATCCCTTCGGGTGACGCCAGAAGGCACAAAAAGCGGATGTCTTTTGCGCCAGACTCCTTCAACAGATTGATTGCGGCGATGGATGAATTTCCCGTCGCCAACATCGGATCAACCGCGATGACCATGCGGTCCTCCATCGCTTCGGGGACCTTGAAATAATACTGCACCGGCTGAAGCGTTTCTTCGTCGCGGTACAACCCCACAAACCCGACACGCGCCGAAGGGATCAGTTCCAGCATACCGTCAAGCAATCCGTTGCCCGCCCGCAGGATCGAAATCAACGCCAGTTTTCGCCCTTTGAGGGTCGGGGCCTCCATCTGTTCCATAGGGGTTTCGATGGTCTTTGTGGTCATCGGCAGTTCCCGCGTGACCTCATAGGCCAGCAGTTGTGAAATTTCGCGCAGAAGCTGGCGAAACACGGCCGTCGATGTGTCTTTGTCGCGCATCAGTGTCAGTTTGTGCTGCACCAACGGGTGGGTGACATGGGTCAGGTGGGGCAGTTTGCTCATGTGGTCTCCAATCGTTTGGCGATTTTGGCCCGGGTCGCATCATCACAAAACGCGGCCTCAAGGGCTGTTTGGTTGATCTCGTTGAAATCCGCGTCGCCCCACCCGAACGTCCGGGCGAGCATGTCAAATTCATGGGTCATGGTGGTCGCAAAGAAGGGCGGATCGTCGGTGGACACCGTAACCTTCACGCCCGCGTCGCGCAGTTTCTGGATCGGGTGATCGGACCATCCCCCCGTGGCCTGCAAAAACACATTAGAGCCCGGGCAGACCTCAAGCGTGACGCCGTTGTCGGCCAGTTCAGCGACAAGATTGGTGTCCTGGATCGCGTTCACACCGTGGCCAATGCGCTGAACTTTGAGATCGCGCAGCGTGTCGGCCACCATATCGGGGCCGCCCCATTCGCCCGCATGACAGGTCAGCGGCATGCCTGCTTCTCGTGCCATATCAAAGGCATAGTCGTAATCACCCGGACGGCCGACCATTTCACCGCCCGCCATGCCAAACCCCGTGATGAAATCACCGAAGGTTTCAACGGCGCAGATGGCCGTGGGTTTCGCAGCATCCGGCCCAAAATGGCGGATACATGTGATGATGCCCTTCAGGGTGATCCCGTGCTCTGCCTCGGCCTCGGCGGCGGCGGATTCCATGGCCGCAAGATAATCGCGCCACGCGGCCAGATCACCGCCGCCGCAAAAATCGGGCGACACAAACGTTTCTTGATAAACAACACCGTGTGATGCGCTTTCTTCGAGAACGGCCTTCACGAGGCGATAGAAATCCTGCGGGCTTTGCAGGGTCGTGCATGCGGCCTCGTAGACCTGCAGAAAATGGTCAAAGTCACGATAGGCATAGGTGCCGTCGGGGTTGAATATGCCGCTGATATCAAGCGACTTTTCCTTGGCCAACCCGCGAATAAATGCAGGTGGCGCGCACCCTTCGAGGTGGGTGTGCAATTCAATCTTCGGGAGTGTCTTATGGGTCATAGAAAGCTCTTTCCGGGGCCGCGAACGGGCACGTCCAAATGGGTTGCGATGGACGCCGCGACATCAACGAACGCAACATGACCAAGGTCTTTTGCGCCGATTCCGTGTATCAGCACGGGCACACGTTCGCGGGTGTGATCGCCGCCAATCCATGTCGGATCGTTGCCATGATCGGCGGTGACGCACAACAGATCACCGTCGCGCAGTTTGGGCAACAGATCACCCAAGGCAGCATCGAACCATTCAAGGTGACGCGCATATCCTGACACGTCGCGGCGATGGCCATAAAGGCTGTCAAATTCGACAAAATTGGCGAACACGAACCCGCCATCTGGCGCGGTATCGATCATGTCGGACAGGTGGTTCATCAAGGTGACGTCGGCGCCCTTACGCACCTCGTCTATGCCCCGCATTGAGAATATATCGCCAATCTTTCCAATCGCTTGCACGGATCGACCCGCGTCATGCACCCAGTCGCACAATGTTGGCGCGGGGGGGGCGATTGCGTAATCGTGGCGGTCGAGCGTTCTTTCAAAATGGCCTTCTTCGCCTTTGAACGGGCGGGCGATCACGCGACCTACTTTCATGTCGTGCAACATCGGAGCGAGGTCTTCGCACAGCTTTAACAATCGATCCAACCCGAAGTGATCCACGTGCGCGGCAATTTGCAGAACGCTGTCGACGGAGGTGTAGCAAATCGGCTGGCCCGTGCGGATGTGTTCAACGCCAAAGGTTTCAATCACCTGCGTGCCGGATTCATGGCAATTGGCGAGGATGCCGTCCGTCCCCGCGAGTTCGCGTATCCGGTCGGTGACGTTCTGCGGAAAAGCCGGTGTTGTGTCGGGAAATGTGTGCCAATCCCACGGGACGGGCACCCCTGCCAATTCCCAATGGCCTGACGGTGTGTCCTTGCCGATGCTGACTTCGGTGGCGGCCGCAAAGGCCCCCGTCGGCGCGGGCCAGCCAACATCAAGACCCGTCGCAAGCGCCATCGCGGCCCCTGCCCCAAGGCTGTTCAGATGCGGGATTTTCAGCGGCCCGCTGCGCCCGTCTTCGGCCTGACCTTCGGCGCAGGCCTGTATGATATGGCCCAGCGTATTCGCACCGGTATCGGGCACGTTGCCGTTGAAAAAATCGCCAGCATCAGGCGCACCGCCGATGCCAACACTGTCGATCACAATCAAAAAGGCGCGCGTCATCGATCAATCCGTTCAATAATTAAATCATTCAGCTCAGCCGCTTCGCCGATGTCGACGGCGCGCAAAACGGCGTGGGCTGCGGCCTCTGCGCTGTCTTCGTCGGCGGCGTGAATTGTGGCGATCGGGTCGCCGCGGCTGACCGTTGCGCCCAATTCTATCACATCTGACAGCCCCACGCGCGGGTCAATGCGATCACTTTCGATCTGGCGACCACCGCCCATTGCGACAACCGCGAGGCCCAAGGATTCACCGTTGATTGCGCGAATGACACCGGATTTCGGGGCGGGCACATCCCCCACGACAGGTGCTTTGGGCAGGTGGGTGTGCCAATCGTCGGCGATATCTGGGGGGCCGCCCATGGCGCGTACCATCGCGGCAAAACAGACCATTGCATGCCCTGATGATATCGCCGCTTTAACGCGCTCCTCTGCCTCGCCCTCCGCATGGCCCGCCAGCGCCAGCACGCGCGCGCACAACGCCAAGGTCAAATCATGCAGGCGCGGGGCGGCGGCGCGGTTGCCCGACAAAACCTCAAGACACACCGCAACCTCAAGCGCGTTGCCCAGCGCAGGGGCCAAGGGTTGTGACATATCGGTGATGAAGGCGGCCGTGGGCGTGCCAGCCCCATTGGCCGTCGAGGTCAGCGCGCGGGCGAGTGCCGCGGCCTCTTGCGGGGTTTTCATGAACGCGCCGCTGCCTGCCTTCACATCCAGAACCAAGCCATCCAATCCCGCGGCAAGTTTTTTGGACAGGATTGACGCGCAGATCAAATCAACACTTTCCACAGTGGCTGTGACATCGCGAACAGCATATAAACGTTTATCTGCGGGCGCGATGGCCTTGGTCGCGCCGACAATCGCGCAGCCGATATCACGGGTGATTTTGCGAAAGGTAGCTGTGTTCTGTGACGTGGACAGGCCGGGAATAGATTCGAGCTTATCAAGGGTGCCCCCCGTGTGGCCCAGCCCGCGCCCGGACACCATCGGCACAAAAACATCACAGGCCGCCAAGGCAGGTGCCAGGATCAAGGACACAGGATCACCGACACCGCCTGTGGAATGTTTGTCCAAAACAGGCCCCGGCAAATCCCATTTCATGACATCCCCGCTGTCGCGCATTCCTGCGGTCAACGCGACGCGGCCTTCATCGCTCAGCCCTTTCAGGCACACCGCCATCGCAAAGGCGCCCGCCTGTGCGTCCGACACTTCGCGTGTTGCTAAACCATTGGTAAACCACGCAAGTTCCTGCGCGCTCGGGTCTTGCCCGCGCCGAATTTTCGCAATGATCGCCCTGCTGTCCATCAGTTATGTATTGGCCATGTGATCCGCGGTGAAACGTCCGGGCAACAGATCTGACACTGTCATTTGCAAGGTCGTGCCATCCATCGTCGACATAGTAACGACGACGTCCCCTTTCGCGAATTCCGCTATTTTCTGGCGGCACCCACCGCAGGGCGGCACGGGCGCCGGTGCGTCTGCGATCACAGCGATTTCCGCGATTTCACGCGCGCCCGCCGCGCACATTGCCGCAATGGCCCCGGCTTCGGCGCAGGTGCCTTCCGGATAGGCGACGTTTTCCACGTTGATCCCTGTGAACACATCCCCCTGCGGCGTGCGCAAGGCCGCGCCCACGGCAAAATTTGAATAGGGGGCATAGGCGTTTTCGCGCACGGCGCGGGCATCATCGAGAAGGGACATCAGGACTCCTTGGTTGGAAGAAGTTTGGCTTTGCGGGCCATCAAGTGCAAGTGGAACCCGACAGCACCCTTGCGCGTTAAGGCCGCGAAAGAAGAATATTATGCCCAATATGTTGAAAGCTGCCAATCGCGTTATCGCGCTGGACGAACCGGCCGAAAAACACCCTAAATCAGCGTTGTGTCAAAGGCCCCCGCCAGCGTGACCTCAAGCAATTCGACGTCATCGGTCGGGTCGCTGTAGCGGGTGGCCATTCCCGGGGGGATCACAAATGCATCCCCCGGCGCGAGGCGGTAGGGATCTTTGCCCTCCCCCTCAAGCGTGATTGCGCCTTCCATGACGAAGGTGAAATGAATGTCCGCGTCATGTGTGCTCCAGCGCGGATCGCCCTTGCCACGACGGATGACTTGCACGCCCGCCACGGATTTTGTGGCGTCATTGATCGTTGTGTCGCGCGCGATGTAGCCCGGCAAACGAAAGGGGTGCCATTCGGACGCTGCGCCAATGTTGCGCACAAACCGCTGCCCCTGCCATTCACGATCTGGCCGCAAATCGGGGGTGGGCAACGCCATTACATGATCAATTTCAGTGACATGTTCTGCGGGAACACCAATTTCGATCACTTCGATTCCGTCCGACGCCTCGAGCACGCGGTGGCGGATTTCGGGTGGTTGGATGAAACAATCCCCCGCATGCAGGCGGATTGGGCCGCCTTGATCCTCGTACACCACATCGACCCAACCGCGATAACAATAGATCAACTGAAACCCGACGCGGTGAAAATGCACCATATCGGGCACGGGGCCGCCATCGGGAATACGGATGTGGGACGCAATGATGGACCCGCCAAGGCGCGTCGGGATCAGATCGCGGTAGTGCATGCCCGCGCGCCCGATCACCCAAGGCGCCTGATCCGCCAAGCGGCGCACAACAAACGCGTGATCTGTTTCCGGCAGATAGAGCGGCGGGTTCAGTGGTGCAATTTCAACGGTCGTGCCACCAGGTGCGGTTAGCGTGGTTTTATCACAGAACCCGTTATCATCTGTCAAAATACGCAAATGGCCTGTGGGGCCCGACTGCCCCTGATCCATCCGCACGCGCAGGCCGTGCCCTTCAAAAACCGCAACAGAAGGATCATCTGCCGGATAAATCGACGCCATCCGCATCCGTAAGGTTTTGGTAAAGAACGCAATATCGTCAGTCAGGGCCGTGGTCGGCAGGCAGACTTCGGCGCGAATTTCAGCTTCATTTGTCATTCAAACACCGTGACTTCCAGTTTTCGGATTTGCAAGAGAGTGCATCTTGTCCGTATAGCTGTCATAACGCTTCCCTTGCGGCAGCCAGATAGTTTAACGTTAAACTACTTTTTGCACGCCTTGAATTGATAGGTCAGATACATGCCCGATACGCCAAACGACGCCCACAAAGAAACGCTTCGACAGGCGGCCTTGGATTATCACCGCCACCCGAAACCCGGAAAGCTGGAAATACGCGCAACCAAACCGTTGGCCAACGGGCGCGATCTGGCGCGGGCCTATTCCCCCGGCGTCGCGGAAGCCTGCATCGAGATCAAGAACGACCCCGCAACTGCGCGCGATTACACCGCGCGCGGCAATCTGGTGGCGGTTGTGACCAACGGCACAGCGGTGTTGGGGTTGGGAAACATCGGTGGTCTTGCGTCCAAGCCGGTGATGGAAGGCAAGGCGGTTTTGTTCAAGAAATTTGCCAATATCGATTGTTTTGACATTGAGCTGGACCAGCCCGACCCCGAAAAGCTGGCCGATATTGTTTGCGCGATGGAACCCACATTCGGCGCCATCAACCTTGAAGACATCAAAGCGCCCGACTGCTTTATCGTGGAAAAGATTTGCCGCGAGCGGATGAACATCCCCGTGTTTCACGACGACCAGCACGGCACCGCCATCGTCGTCGGGGCCGCCGCGACGAATGCGTTGCAGGTTACGGGCAAGAAATTCGAAGATATCAAAATCGTCAGCACGGGCGGCGGCGCGGCGGGTATTGCCTGCCTCAACATGTTGCTGAAACTTGGTGTGAAACGCGAAAACGTCTGGCTGTGTGATATCGAAGGGCTGGTTTATAAGGGCCGCGAAAAAGACATGACGCCGCAAAAGGCAGAGTTCGCGCAAGGTACAACAGCAGCCACGTTGGGGGATGTGATCGATGGGGCTGATTTGTTCCTTGGCCTGTCCGGCCCCGGTGTTTTAAAACCAGACATGGTGGCCAAAATGGCCGATGCGCCGATTATTTTTGCGCTGGCCAATCCAAACCCCGAAATCACCCCCGAGGACGTGCGCACGGTCGCGCCGAACGCGATCATGGCCACCGGGCGCAGCGATTTCCCCAATCAAGTCAACAACGTACTGTGTTTCCCGTTTATCTTTCGCGGGGCGTTGGATGTGGGCGCGACGGAAATCAACGACGCCATGCAGATCGGTTGTGTTGAGGGCATCGCCGCCCTTGCCCGTGCCACGACCAGCGCAGAGGCCGCCGCCGCCTATCAAGGCGAACAGCTGACATTCGGGCCGGAATACCTGATCCCCAAACCGTTTGATCCGCGCCTGATGGGCGTCGTGGCATCCGCCGTCGCCAAGGCCGCGATGGAAACCGGCGTGGCCACCCGCCCCGTCGATTTGCCTACCTATAAGGCGTCTTTGGATGCGTCCGTGTTCAAATCCGCCCTGCTGATGCGCCCTGTGTTCCAAGCCGCCGCAACCGCCGCCCGCCGCATTGTCTTTACTGAGGGCGAAGACGAACGCGTGCTGCGCGCCTGCCAAGCGGTGTTGGAAGAAACCACCGAAACGCCAATCCTGATCGGGCGACCCGATGTTATCCGCGCCCGTGCAGAGCGCGCGGGTCTAGACGTTGATCTTGATAAACTTGATATCGTGAACCCTGAAAACGATCCGCGCTACCGCGATTATTGGGATACATATCATAGCCTTATGGCCCGCAAAGGCGTGACACCCGATCTTGCCAAGGCCGTCATGCGCACCAACACCACGGCGATTGGTGCCGTTATGGTGCAACGTGGTGAGGCCGACAGCATGATCTGCGGCACCTTCGGGCAGTTCCGCTGGCATTTGAATTACATTGAACAGATCTTGGGCAAGGACCTGAAGGTGCAAGGCGCGCTGTCCATGATGATCCTTGAGGACGGGCCGCTTTTCATCGCCGACACCCACGTGCGATCCGAACCCACGGGCGAACAGATTGCCCAAACCGCCATTGCCGCGGCGCGCCACGTCAAACGCTTTGGCCTGAAGCCGAACATCGCGTTCTGTGCGCAATCACAATTCGGCAATCTAGATTGCGATACGGGCACACGTATTCGCGCCGCCATGCGCATTCTTGACAGCCAAAAGGTCGATTTCACTTACGAGGGCGAGATGAACGTCGATGCCGCGCTGGATCCTGATCTGCGCGAACGTTTGTTGCCCGGCAACCGGATGAAGGGCCCCGCGAACGTGCTGATCTTTGGGCATGCGGATGCCGCAAGTGGTGTGCGCAATATCCTGAAGATGAAGGGGGGCGGGCTTGAGGTTGGGCCGATCTTGATGGGCATGGGCAACCGCGCGCATATCGTGACGCCATCGATTACTGCGCGGGGTTTGCTGAACATGGCGGCCGTCGCGGGCACGCCGGTTAAGCATTACGGTTAACGGGGCATCAAAACGCCCGTGGCCACGTTGCCCGACTGCGTATGCGCGAAAGTGACCTGCGCGCCATCCAGCGACAGCGTGGCGCATTCAAAACTAGCCATCAGGCCTTCGTCTGCAGCGATGCAAAACCGATCGCCCTGCAACGTCCACGCAACATCCTGAGCCCCGTCCGGGTTTGCGATAAATTCAACCGTGCCAGTGCCATCCGCGCGCATCCTGAAAAGCGCCTCTCGGGTGGTGGTGTTGGGCCGGTTCATCGCGATATCCCGCGTGCTAATCACAGCGCGCACATCCGCCATGGGCGCGCCAGTTGGCACCGCAACATCACATCCCGCCACCGCCACACACGCTATCAATATCAACCACCGCATCACCGACTCCTCACAAATGTTAAGGAGGTCTTAATTGGTGAAGCATCCGTTAGCCTAGCGACATGCGATTCAAATTCTCTGCAAATTTTAGCAGAAATGTTTGCAACTTTGCATAGAAACAAGACCGACTTCGCAATGATGGCGCCCTGTGGGTGGTTTGCAAAGATTTGCAATTTTGATCTGCGATCATCTGCAAACTCTGACAATTGTGGGCGCAAACAGGCTTGCCCCAGTGGCCAACCACGGCCTATCCCTATGACCAAGAGGGGGACCACAACATGGCATATCGCGACGTATACAAAAGCTGGCAGGACGACCCGGAGGCATTCTGGATGAAAGCCGCAGAAGCGATTGATTGGGACACGCCGCCAAGCAAAGCCCTGTTTGACGACAATGCCCCGATTTATGAATGGTTCCGCGATGCCCGTGTGAACACCTGCTACAATGCCGTGGACCGCCACGTCGAAGCAGGGCGCGGTGATCAGGTGGCCATTATCCACGACAGCCCGATCACGAACACGATCAGCAAAATCACCTACCGCGAATTGCAGACCCGCGTGGCGTCGCTTGCCGGGGCATTGCAGGCAAAGGGTGTGGGCAAAGGGGACCGGGTTATCATCTACATGCCGATGGTCGCCGAAGCGCTGGACGCCATGTTGGCCTGTTCGCGGATTGGCGCGATCCATTCGGTCGTGTTCGGTGGGTTTGCGGCCAATGAACTGGCAGTGCGGATCGATGATGCCACCCCCAAAGCCATCATCGCGGCGTCCTGCGGGTTGGAACCAAACCGCGTCGTGTCCTACAAACCACTGCTGGACGGCGCGATTGAACTGGCGACCCATAAACCCGATTTCACGGTGATCCTGCAACGCGACCAAGACCGCGCCACGATGACGGACCGTGATGTTGACTGGTACGAATTCCAGCAGGGCGTTGCCCCGGCTGATTGTGTGCCCGTCGAAGGCACGCACCCCGTTTATATTTTGTACACCTCCGGCACCACGGGCGCCCCAAAGGGCGTTGTACGCCCCACTGCGGGCCACCTTGTGGCCCTCAATTGGACTATGAAAAACATCTACAATGTCGATCCCGGTGATGTGTGGTGGGCTGCATCCGATGTCGGTTGGGTCGTCGGGCACAGCTATATCTGTTACGGGCCGCTGATCCACGGCAACACGACGATCGTGTTTGAAGGCAAGCCCATCGGCACACCGGATGCGGGCACGTTCTGGCGGGTCATCCAGGACCACAACGTCAAATCCTTTTTCACCGCCCCCACCGCCTTTCGCGCCGTGAAACGCGAAGACCCGACAGGGGAGTTCGTGAAGAAATACGACCTCAGCTGTCTTGATCAGGTGTTCCTTGCGGGCGAACGCGCGGACCCCGACACAATCATCTGGGCGCAAGACCAGTTGCAAAAGCCGGTTATTGACCATTGGTGGCAAACCGAACTTGGCTACCCGGGGGTGTGTAATCCCGTTGGCATCGAACTTCTTGATGTGAAACTGGGCAGCCCGTCAGTGCCGCTGCCGGGGTTCGGTATGAAAATTCTCGATGATGACGGGAACGAACTGCCGTCAGGCGAACTAGGCGCGATTGTGATCAAGCTGCCCCTGCCCCCCGGCACGTTCCCCACGCTTTGGAATGCGCCAGAAAGGTTCCTATCCAGCTACCTCAACACTTTCCCCGGTTATTACGAAACCGGCGATGCGGGCATGATCGATGAAGACGGATATCTTTATATCATGGCGCGCACGGATGATGTGATCAACGTGGCCGGGCACCGTCTGTCGACGGGCGGTATGGAAGAAGTCCTTGCCGCGCATCCCGACGTCGCCGAATGCGCGGTGATCGGTGTCACGGATGCGTTGAAGGGCCAGTTGCCCATGGGGTTCGTCTGCCTCAACAAAGGTGCCACCACGACCCATGAGGATATCGTCAAAGACTGCATCAAACTGGTGCGCGACAAAATCGGCCCTGTTGCGGCGTTCAAACTGTGCGCTGTGGTGGACCGCCTGCCCAAAACGCGATCCGGTAAGATCTTGCGCGCCACGATGGTCAAGATCGCGGATAGCGCTGAGTTCAAGATGCCCGCGACAATTGACGACCCTGCGATCCTCGATGAAATCCGCGAGGCGTTGAAACCGTTGGGTTACGCCAAATCTTAGGCGAATTGTTCCTGGATCAGGCGTTCTTCTAATCCGTGGCCGGGGTCGAACAAGATACGGTGTTCGATCTCTGGCGCGGACCAGACTTCGACGCGTGCGACGTCTTTCACAGACACCCCGTCTGCATCCGCGTTCACGGGGCGTTTGGCCGCGTTTGTCACTTCAAACGTCACGCGCGCCGATTTGGGCAGCAATGCGCCGCGCCAGCGTCGCGGGCGAAACGCCGCCACGGCCGTCAGCGCCAGCACGTCTGATCCAACGGGTACAATTGGCCCGTGCGCAGAGTAATTATAGGCCGTTGATCCCGCAGGCGTGGCCAGCAGTGCGCCGTCGCACACCAGTTCATCCATCCGCAATCTGCCATCCACATGAATGCGCAATTTTGCGGCCTGCGGGCCTGCGCGCAGCAGGGAAACTTCGTTGATCGCCAATGCCTTATGGTCTGTTCCATCCACGCAAACGGCATGCATGTGCAGCGGATTTATGACCTCTTCTTCGGCCTGTTCAAGACGTTTTCGCAGCCCTTGATCTGAAAAACTGTTCATCAAGAACCCGACAGTGCCGCGGTTCATCCCGTAAACGGGCGCGGGCAGATGTTGGGTGTTGTGCAGGGTTTGCAGCATGAAACCATCCCCACCCAGCGCGATGATGATGTCTGCATCTTCAATGTCGACGCCGCCGTATTGGGACGTCAGCGCAAGCTGTGCCGCCTTGGCAATTGGCGCATCACTTGCCACAAACGCGAGCTTTTTTTGGGCAGCCATTGGCCAATCCTTCAATGTTTCCCAAACCTTGTCGCCCGCGCCTTTCGGAAACGCAAGACGCGCATCGTCAGCGCTAACAGGCGCACACGCCATCAAACACGTCGTTTTATGGGTTTTCCGATAGGAAACTTCGCCCTATGTCATGGCGCAACCAAAGGCTTCAAAAGGGAATCCCTGCCATGAATGCACGTATCAAAGACGACGGTTTTTTCACTGAAAGCCTGTCGACCCGTGATCCTGAGATCGCAGCCGCCATCGGTGCGGAACTTGGCCGTCAGCGCAAAGAGATCGAGCTGATCGCGTCTGAAAACATCGTATCCGCCGCCGTCATGGAAGCCCAAGGCAGCGTGATGACGAACAAATACGCCGAAGGATACCCCGGCCGCCGCTACTACGGTGGGTGCCAACACGTTGATGTTGCAGAAAACCTTGCCATTGATCGCGCCAAGCAGCTGTTTGATTGTGGATTTGTAAACGTGCAGCCAAACTCGGGTTCTCAGGCGAACCAAGGTGTGTTTCAGGCGCTGATCAAGCCGGGTGATACCATTCTGGGCATGTCGCTGGACGCAGGCGGGCACCTGACCCACGGTGCAAAACCGAACCAATCCGGCAAAATCTACAACGCCATTCAATACGGCGTGCGTAAACAGGACAGCCTGTTGGATTACGATCAGGTGCAGGAACTGGCCACTGAACATCAGCCCAAGCTGATCATCGCAGGCGGCTCCGCCATCCCGCGGATCATTGATTTCAAACGCATGCGCGAAATTGCGGATTCTGTGGGTGCCTATCTGCTGGTTGATATGGCCCACTTTGCGGGTCTGGTTGCGGCTGGCATCTATCCGTCGCCATTCCCCCATGCCCACGTCGCGACAACGACGACGCACAAAACCCTGCGCGGCCCACGCGGCGGCATGATCCTGACGAACGACGAAGCCTTGGCCAAGAAGTTCAACTCAGCGATCTTCCCCGGCATTCAGGGCGGTCCGTTGATGCACGTCATCGCCGGTAAGGCCGTCGCCTTTGGCGAAGCGCTGCGCCCCGAATTCAAAGCCTACCAAGAACAGGTCGTGAAGAACGCCCAAGCGCTTGCCGATCAGTTGATGAAGGGTGGTCTTGATATCGTCACGGGCGGCACAGACAGCCATGTGATGCTGGTTGATCTGCGCCCCAAAGGCGTGAAGGGCAACGAGACCGAGCGCGCACTGGAACGCGCCCACATCACCTGCAACAAGAACGGCATTCCGTTTGATCCCGAAAAGCCGATGGTCACATCCGGTGTGCGTCTTGGCTCCCCCGCGGGTACAACGCGCGGGTTTACCGAGGCCGAATTCCGCATGGTTGCGGATTGGATCGTCGAGGTCGTCGATGGTCTGGCCGCCAACGGTGCCGACGGCAACGCAGAGGTCGAGGCCAAGGTGAAAGCCGAAGTCGAAGCCCTGTGCGATACCTTCCCGATGTATCCAAACCTGTAAGCCACTTATCAGAATTTGCACAAAGCCGCCGTGGACAACCATGGCGGCTTTGTTGCATTTGGGGGCATGACTGATGCCCTCGCCCTAGAACAAAACCGCGCTGGATGGCTGCGCAAGACCCTTCCGGCATGGCTGGCGGAACTGGTTATTTTCATCGCCAAACAGGCGTGGGCCTGCCTGTTCGCGATCTCTTTGTTGCTGGCGGTGATTATCACAAATGCAATCTGGAGCGACAGTTGGGCCTTGGCCAGATATGACGCATTGGTGATCTTCGCCGTTCTCATGCAGGCCGCTATGCTGTTGTTTAAGCTGGAAACTTGGGCTGAGGCCAAGGTCATCGCCCTGTTTCACATCACCGGAACCAGCATGGAGTTTTTCAAGGTCAGCGCCGGATCATGGGAATACCCCGAAGCGTCCGTATTGGTCATCATGGGCGTGCCGCTGTTCAGCGGGTTTATGTATGCGTCTGTGGGCAGCTACATCGCGCGCGTGATCCGCATTTTCGACATTCGGTTCACCCCCTACCCGCCGTTCTGGACGACAGTTGTTCTGGCAATTGCCATCTACGTGAACTTCTTTGCCCACCATTTTGTGCCAGACATCCGGTTGGGTCTGTTCGCCGCCACCGTGCTGTTGTTCGGGCGCACGATGGTGCGGTTCACGGTTGGGCGGCGGTATGGATTTCCCCTGCCCCTCGCCGCACTGATCGTCAGCTTTTCCCTGTGGCTCGCCGAAAACATCGGCACGCTAACGGGCACATGGACCTACGCCGGATCGCCCCCGTTCGATTGGACGTCGCTGCAGAAAATGGGCAGCTGGTATTTGCTGATTTACGTCGCTTTTGTAACAGTCACGCTTGTCATCCGCGCACCGCTGGACATCAAAGGTAACCGCGCCACATCAGGAAACTGACCAAGACCACCGCGACAATAATAAGGTTGAAACTGACAACGCCCAACGTGCCAAGAACCCGAGTCTTGCGTCTGTCGCTCGGGTCGATCGCACTGAGGTGTTCGACCAAGTTTTTATGGGCTTTTTCGACTTTCGCCTCGTCGATCATCAGGCGCAATTTCGGATGCCCCATGAACTGTCCGGCCTGTGCCAAATAGCGCCCTTCGCGCTGTGCCCACTTCGGCAAAAGACGCCCCGAGCGCGACAACGCTTTTTCCAGCGTCGCGCCCTTAATGCGCAAACGCTGTTCGATAAGGTGCTTTACCTCATCCGTATACTTATCAACCTGACCCCCAGTCATGCGACGTGATTAACCAACCCGCCCGCCTCTTTCAATTCGGCCCGTGTCGGTCTAGATCAAAGCGATGCTGAATGTCCTCACTCATGGTGATAAATCCAATCCGACGCTTCTGATCGCGCATGGATTGTTCGGGTCCGCGCGCAATTGGGGCGTGATCGCAAAACGGCTGTCTGATCGATTTTACGTCATCGCGCCGGACATGCGAAACCACGGCGACAGCCCCTGGTTTGACACGCACAGCTATTTTGATTTGGCCGACGATCTAGCGCAGCTTCTGGATGGCCCTTCTTATGTCGTGGGCCATTCAATGGGCGGAAAGGCCGCGATGGTCATGGCCCTGCAACACCCTGAATTGGTTGAAAAATTAGTGGTCGCTGACATCGCGCCCGTCACCTATTCGCACACGCAAACCCAGCATATTGATGCGATGCGCGCGGTGGATTTGGCAGCCGTTGAAAGGCGATCGGATGCAGGCAAATCCCTTGATCCCGAGGTGCGGGATTTCTTGCTCCAATCGCTGGATGTGCGGGAAAAGAAATGGAAATTGAACCTCGATGTGCTGCACGCGGACATGCCAAAGATCATCGGTTTTCCGCCAGTGGCCGGATCGTTCGGCGGCCCGACGCTTTTCCTGTCCGGGGCTGACAGCGACTACGTTCAGCGCGATCACCGCGACGGGATCAAGGCGCTGTTTCCGTCGGCGCGCTTTGCCAAAATACCCGGTGCGGGGCACTGGCTGCACGCCCAAAAACCCCGCGAATTCGAGGCGGCGTTGCGGGCATTTCTAGCCTAAAATCACGATATGGGTCTGGTATGGGTTCGGTATGGTTCTGGTATGGGCGATTGTCTGGGCCTGATGGGCCAATCCGGCTAAACCACTCCAGACGTTAGAAAAACCGTCAATGAAACGAAGCCCGCGCTGGCGAGGAAGATGTGGGGGAGATAATACATGGTGTGACCCTCATGTTTGGTGGTTGTGAGGGTGATACGGGCGGGGGTTGGGGTTCCGTCGCAGAAACCTGTCAGGACCGAGCTTGTGAGCCGTAAGGATCGCGCTGGGCGGGGTGATCTGGATGCACCCTGACCGACACTATCGCGCCCGAGCCGAGAGGATGGTGCGAAGCGCCCTCCCCATGGGGGAGGGTGAGACCCGTCTTGGAATTGATCCAGTGGATCAATTCAGGGGTGAACGCGCGAAGCGCCGGGACCGGGCGCTGCCAAACCCGTGGGTAGAGAACAGATTAGTTATTTTTTCTTTTCATACATTTTTAACGCGAAATCGAGTGTGTCGCCTTTTAGAGCCATTTTGATCGGACCAGAAATATATTTAAGACCGAAATTAGCTATCTTGCCCGTCTTACTACACTTCCAAAATTTCGACCTAAGCTCACGCATATAGCGAAACTCAGGGTGGCCAAAATTCGAATGGCTCTCGTTTACACTTTGATAAAGACTAAATGCAGTCAAATCTGCAAGCGCAAGGGCTTGATCATCTCCTTTCTTCACCGCTCGAATAGCAAGCGGGTCAATTTTAGCCATGCTATTTGCCCTCTCATCAATAGGACGCTTTCTTATAGTGTGGATAAAATTACGCAGCCTTTGATAATCATGCTTCTTTTCTTCAAATATTACTGAAAGTTGGTCCGGACCATATTCGTGCTCTTTCATGAAATCACCGACCCGCTCGAGTAAGTATGAAGCGCATTTATTGTAATAGTCTTCGGCTTGCTTTCTTCCCTCAATGTCGGATTTGTAATCGCCAACTGTCGCTTTTTTTGACACAACGCCGAACAATTGGATTCGCAATTGGGAGGCTTGGCGAGCAAAGTATGCAGTCTTCAAGTGACTCATTTCTTTACAGTGTAATGGGTCACACTTCAGCTTTTCGGCAAGGCTATCAAGTTCAGACCGTATCGCGGGAAGCAATTCCGTTGGAACCAAGGCCGCACCAAATACAAGAAAAGGGTCGGAACCGTGGGAGCGTTCGTCAGTTCGGAATTTGTCCAAATCCTGATCGCCGCTTTCATCAATGAATAAAGTAAAATGAGTTCCCATCACTTATCAAAGTGGATCAAGAGCATTGCAGTGTCGAGCCCAAACCCCGTGTGGGCACGCGATTGTCCTGCGGCCAATAGCTTTCGCCCACCGCCTTCATCACGCGTCAAAATGGATTAAGAATCCATTTTGAGAGCGCTGATGAAGGCTTCCTGCGGAATATCAACCTTACCAAACTGGCGCATCTTTTTCTTACCCGCTTTCTGCTTATCCAGCAGTTTACGTTTTCTTGACGCGTCGCCGCCATAACACTTCGCAGTGACGTCTTTGCGCATCGCGGACAATGTTTCGCGGGCGATGACTTTGCCGCCGATTGCCGCTTGGATCGGGATTTTGAACATGTGACGGGGGATCAGGTCTTTGAGCTTTTCAACCATCGCGCGGCCACGGGTTTCGGCGCGGTCGCGGTGGACCATCATCGACAGCGCGTCGACGGGTTCGTCGTTTACCAACACGGACATCTTGACCAGATTGTCCTCGCGGTAGCCCATGAGGGAGTAGTCGAAGGACGCGTAGCCTTTGGTCACGGATTTCAGGCGGTCGTAGAAGTCGAACACCACTTCGTTCAGCGGCAGGTCATAGACGGCCATCGCGCGCGAACCTGCATAGGTCAGGTCTTCTTGGATGCCGCGGCGATCCTGGCAGAGTTTCAGAACCTCGCCCAGGTATTCGTCGGGCACGAGGATCGTCGCCTTGATGCGCGGTTCTTGGATGTGGTCGACCAGCGTCATGTCGGGCATGTCGGCGGGGTTGTGCAGATCAAACTGCGTGTCGTCCTTGAGGTGGACGTGGTAAATGACCGACGGCGCGGTGGTGATCAGGTCGATGTCATATTCGCGTTCAATCCGGTCGCGGATCACTTCGAGGTGGAGCAGACCGAGGAAGCCGCAACGAAAGCCAAAGCCGAGCGCGGCAGAGGATTCCATTTCAAACGAGAACGACGCGTCGTTGAGGGCGAGTTTGTCGATCGCTTCGCGCAGGTCTTCGAACAGGGCGGAATCGACGGGGAACAAGCCACAGAAAACAACGGGTTGCGCCGGTTTGAAACCGGGCAGCGGCGTGACCTCTTCGCGCTGGTGGGTGATCGTATCACCGACGCGGGTGTCGCGGACCTGTTTGATCGACGCGGTGAGAAAGCCGATTTCGCCGGGGCCGAGTTCGTCGACGTTTTCCATTTGCGGGCGGAACACACCAATGCGGTCGACGTGATGGATCGTGCCGTTGGAGATGAATTTGATCTTCTCGCCCTTGCGCAGTTTTCCGTCGATGATGCGCACCAGAACGATCACGCCGAGGTAGCTGTCATACCATGAATCGACCAGCATCGCCTTGAGGGGGGCGTCGGCGTCGCCTTTGGGCGCTGGCAAGTGTTGGACGATAGCCTCGAGCGTTTCCATGATGCCTTCGCCGGTTTTGGCGGACACAGCGATAGCGCCGGATGCATCGATGCCGATGACGTCTTCGACCTGTTCAGCGACGCGGCTGATGTCGGAGGCGGGCAGGTCTATCTTGTTGAAAACGGGGACAATTTCATGATCCGCGTCGATGGCGTGGTAGACGTTGGCCAGCGTCTGCGCCTCAACCCCTTGGGTGGAGTCCACGACCAAAAGAGAACCTTCGACGGCGCGCATGGAGCGGGAGACTTCATAGGCGAAATCGACGTGGCCGGGGGTGTCGATCAGGTTCAACACATAGGATTCACCGTTTTCGGCGGTGTAATCGATGCGGACCGTGTTGGCCTTGATGGTGATCCCGCGTTCACGCTCGATGTCCATGGAATCGAGCATCTGCGCCTTCATATCGCGTTCCGCCACGGTGTTCGTGGACTGGATCAAGCGATCAGCGAGGGTGGATTTGCCATGGTCGATGTGCGCGACGATGGAGAAATTGCGGATATGTGAAAGGGCTGTCATGGTGAGGATATGAGTGTGAAACGTCGGGGGGTCAAGCATGACTAGTGGATCAAAGGGCAAGGTATCAGTCTCCTCTGCAGAATTTCGCACGCAAGCAGAGGAAAATATTAGAATTTTTCGCGAAACAATCGCAAGAAAACTACCCCACATTGCACTGTTATCAGGCGAGCTTCTTGAGTCAGAGACGCAACGTTCGTACCTCCTTTCCGAATTCCGCCATGCGCTTAGAATATTTGTTTTGTGCCGCTATTTTCTTTGTTTTGCAGAGGATGCAATTTCGGGCAGTAACACTAACGAAAGCTTTCCGACATTTAAGTCCTTTGCAGAACAATGGTCAGAGTATTTTGAACAATTCAACGATGCAAAATCTGGAGCCATGGTCGCTTCAATTTCACACGCCTTTTCCTCAGTGTTCAAAGTTGACGAAAGTGGATTTTTGGAGGCATTTACCAATGCGTCCACTAAGGAGGACGTTGCTCGTGTTTTTGCAGAGGCAATATCAGAGAAAGATCCAGAGGCGTCGGCTGATGATGTTCAGGCGCGGTTACTTGATCAGCTAAGCAAACGGAAAGATTCATCCGAAAAGTTAGTAGCAGATAGCATTTCAGAATTGTGGAAAGCGCCACTGCCAAAGACTGACGAAGGAGCAGTGGACCGTTGTCTAGCCTTCTTAGAGGCTGATGAAAATTGGCATTACTGGTCTGTTTTCTTTGGAAAACTCTTTTCGGGAGAACAACCTAGTTTGGAGTTAGCCGAACAGATTTCCAAGATTCCTGATGAAATTTGGATGACGGGATTGCGGCTGTTGCTGAGCGAATTGAGACCTTATCAGCAGCTCTGATCATAGACGAAACGGGCTTAATTGAAGAGCTTTACTACAATGTTGAGCAAGGTCACATTGCGCGAAAGATTCCTCCCGCTGCCAATCAAAACTCTATCTCACTCACACTGACAGCTGTCGAAGACGACCTCAATGAAGCCGTGCGAGGCAATTACTTAAGCGAAAATACCTATGTTGTCCGGGTTTTACGCAGAACAATTGAAATCCACGCCAAAAACCCGGAACGGGTTGAGATGGACTTGGTCAAAGTTAGCAAGAACCTTCGCGGTCAAATTGACAAGGGCGACCTACCTGATGCACCCGAACTTGAAGGGCTGCACGACACCTGCGTAACAGGTGCGTTGGATATTCGTGCGTTGCACCCAAACATCGCCGAGGCAAGGGCACAACGCGGACTTCAAGCTATCCGAGAAGCATCCACTGAAGAAAAGGCCTCAATTGCGGAGTCGTTTGAGACAATCAGAGCGATCTCTGAGGTTACATTAGCCGATGATGTAATCGATGACTTGAAAGAGCTGACAGACGGAGATGCTGTGCCGATGTCTGGTGACGTCGAGCTTACTACAGACGCCATTATCAGAAGCAGCAGCAGAACTGCCAAAATGTGGCTTATTGCCAAGAAAGTCGCGGCTGGGACCCCGGGTGCCGCTGCGACAATTGTCGTTTTTGATCAAGCAATACCAGTTTTGCAAAAAGTATGGCCAATTCTCATGAAACTATTGGGGTTTTAGAAGCTCATCATCGGAGCATTAGACGCCGCGCCCGAACCGAGGAGGTGGTGCGAAACACTGTCTTGGCAAAGTTTGCAGTGGGGGTGGCCTGCCGGCTTTGCGATGGGTTGGCCGGATGCGGTAAGACCTTTACTTATTTTCTGTGCGTTGTGCGGGGATTGGGGCCGGAAACGTGATCGCGTTGGGGCTTTCGCGGGGGGCGATAGTGCGGCATACTGGGGCAGAGCAGTCAGGACACCAAGGGGACAACCCCGCGCCAATCAGGCAGGTCCAGTGAGCGAGGCGAGATGAAGACCCTATTGATTTTATCGACATTGGTTGTGTTAACCGCCTGTTCGGGCGGACGTGACCGTTTGAGTTCCGGATCAACGGCCGGGGCCACGGGGCCGATCAGCCGGGCCTGTCTGGCGGCCGATCGATCCGCGGCATCCACATCATTGTGCGGATGTGTGCAGCGGGTCGCCAACGCAGAGTTGAGCAGCACCGACCGCAGCCGTGTCGCCCGGTTCTTTGCTGATCCTGAATTTGCCCATTCAATTCGCATCAGCGACACCACGGCCAATGACAATTTCTGGCGCCGCTATCAGGCCTTCGTGAGGTCTGCGCGCAATCAGTGTGGCTAAGCGCATTGTCGTCCTGACGGGCGCGGGCATTTCCGCCGAAAGCGGCATGGGCACGTTTCGCGACAAGGGCGGTTTGTGGGAAAACGCGGACCTGATGAAACTCGCCACGCCCGAGGGCTTTGCGGATGACCCTGCCGCCGTCCATGCGTTTTACAATATGCGGCGCGCAAAGGTGCGGGCCTGTCAGCCCAACGCGGCCCATGTGGCGCTGGCGGCGCTGCAACAGGATCCGCGCGCGGATGTGACGCTGATCACCCAGAACGTCGATGATTTGCACGAACGGGCGGGATCGCGCGATGTGATCCATATGCATGGCACGCATCTGGTGGCGCTGTGTGCGGCCTGTGATGCACGCTGGCCCGCGCCCGAGGTCATGCGTGCTGATGATCAATGTAATTGCGGTGGGCAGGCGCGCCCTGATGTCGTGTGGTTTGGCGAAGTGCCCTATCACATGGACCGGATCGGCGCGGCCTTGGCCCGGGCAGATTTGTTTGTGGCCATTGGCACAAGCGGCGTGGTCTATCCGGCGGCGGGATTTGTGCGGGTTGCCAAACAGGCGGGCGCGGACACGCTGGAGCTGAACCTCGCGGCGAGCGAACGCGCATCTGATTTCGCCGACGCGCGCTTTGGTCCCGCCACGCAGGTTGTGCCGGACTGGGTGGGCGAGGTTCTGACCTAGGCCAAGCCATACTGCCCCCCTAGCGTGGCACATGGCGCGGACAGGCCGCGCCATGATGTCGTTCAATCGCATTGGCGGCGTTGGTTAGCCGTCTGACCCATGGTCCATGTCGCCGTGATCCGTATCGCCGTGATCCATATCCATCCGGTTTTGATCGACGGGGATTTCAACGACGACTTCGCCCGCGTTTTCGAAGACGAGGGTGATTGTAATAACCTCGTCTTGTTCGAACGTGTCGGTCAGCCCCATGAACATCACGTGTTCTGCGCCGCGTTTCATGGCGATTTCACCGCCCGCAGGCAGATCGAAACCTTCTTCGACGTGGGTCATGCGCATGACGCCGTCCGCGTCTTCGATGTGGGTGTGCAATTCAACCCGCGCGGCCGCATCTGATGTGACGCTGATCAGGTGGTCATCGGTGTCGCCGTGGTTGTGGATCACCATGAATGCGGCACCCGCCATCGCGTTTGAGGACCGTGCATATTGATCGTGGATTTCAATGTCGGCCAAGGCGGGTGTGGCGAGGACGAGTGCGGTGAACGCACCCATGAGAGTGGATTTGAGGGACATAAGCCTCTCCTTCGTGGTTTGTCTGAATGTTGCAAAAGTGAAAGTTGGACTTCAGGCAAATTCAGGCGGGCCACGGGCATGGACGGGGGTGGGGATAACCGGGGTTTCCAACGCCGCCACAGGGAGTTGCAGCAGCGTTTGAATGTGGACAACAGCACCATCAGCAAGGCCAACCGCGCGCGGAACATCCGCGAAGGTCAACGCGCAGTCAGGGCAGAAATGTGCTGTTTCGTCTGATCCTTCGACCAGATTGCCCATCGCGTCCAAGGTGACAGTGATGGTGCCGTCGCCCGTGCACAGCACGACCTGACCGGAGGCATCTACCATCATGGCGCGCGCGGTAGCCATCTGCTGTGAGGTCACAGCGATCAACAGGGCCAACGCGAGGGTGAACATTCGGGTCATGGGTTAGCAGTATCAGCGGCGCGACAGGGCGAAAAGGGTGCAATCGTCGCATCAAATGCAAAAGGCCCGGACGCTACCGTCCGGGCCTTTTGAAATCTAGCGCAAGGGCGGCTTATGCTTCGGCCATCGCCTTGTTGATGTCTTTCTTGACCTTCAGCGCATCAGCGGAAAGTTCGGCATCTTTGGCTTTCGCCATGAATGCGTCCAGACCACCGCGGTGATCAACGGTGCGCAGGGCAGCGTTGGAGATGCGGAATTTGAACGAGCGGCCCAGAACGTCGGACAGCAAGGATACATCCTGCAAGTTCGGCAAGAACCGACGACGTGTGCGGTTTTTGGCGTGGCTTACGTTGTTGCCCGTCATGGGGCCTTTTCCGGTCAATTCGCAACGGCGCGACATGGCTTATCCTCTCATCAGGGCCAGCAGTGCTGCGCACGCGGTCCCTTTTTTCTAACGGCAACGGCCCCGTACGCGACAGAGCCTGAATTCATTTGGGCGGAATTAGGAGGATTCCTTGGCCCCGTCAACCCATAACCCCCGTTTGGAGCGACGTTTGGCACGGATTTACCTGTTGCGTGGGAAAAACTGCGTGATCAAGGTTTCTGCGGCCTGTCCGGGGCGGGTTTTTCCAAGGGCCACGTCGTTTTCCAACGCGTTGAGCTGCGCCTGCACGGCGCTGTCCGATGTGAGCTGCGCCAAAAGCCCAGCGCGGACTTCTTCGTGGAACCAAAACCGGGCCTGTTCGGTGCGCCGTGCGTCCCAGATGCCGCTGTCTTTGCGCCACGTCGCCAGCGCCTGCATTTCATCCCAAGCGGCTGCAATTCCGTGATCTTCGAGAGCAGACACCGCCACCGCTTTGGGGAAATCGGGCGGGTCTTGGGGGCGTTTTCGCATCAGGTGCAACGCGCTGGCGTAATCCGCACAGGTGCGCATGGCCTGTGGTTTCAGATCGCCATCGGCCTTGTTTACAAGGATCATATCGCAGGTTTCCATGATCCCGCGTTTGACCCCCTGCAATTCATCCCCGCCCGCCGGGGCCAGCAGCAACAAGAACAGATCAGACATTTCGGCCACGGCGGTTTCCGATTGGCCGACGCCGACGGTTTCCACCAGCACGATGTCAAATCCGGCGGCTTCGCACAGCGCGATCGCCTCTCTCGTGCGGCGGGCCACGCCGCCAAGCTGGGTTTGGGACGGTGAGGGCCGGATGAAGGCATTTGGGTCGCGCGACAGCAAATCCATGCGCGTTTTATCCCCGAGGATCGACCCGCCGGATCGGGTTGAACTTGGGTCAACCGCCAGCACCGCGACGCGCAATCCTTGCGCCGTCAGCATCATGCCGAAACGTTCGATGAATGTGGATTTGCCGACACCCGGCGTGCCGGACAGCCCGATCCGCAGGGCCTGACGGTGCGTGCCAAGCTCGGCCAGCAACGCCGCCGCAGCTGCGCGATCTTGCGCGCGCGTGCTTTCGACCAGCGTGATCGCGCGGGCCAAGGCACGGCGATCCCCGTTTTGGATTTTATCTGCGGTGGTCTTGATATCCATGGGGGCTTTATGCGCGGGTCAAGGCGACGCGTCCAGACGCACGGTTGCCTTCGCGCCGTTTTGATCGGAAGAAGGAGCCATGCAGGATGTTTTGCCGATTGATGATGTGCTTGATGACCTGATCGGGGCGGTGGCGGCGCGTGGTTGTGCGGTTTTGCAGGCCCCACCCGGTGCAGGCAAAACGACGCGGGTGCCTTTGGCGCTGTTGCGCGCGGGCACCATTCAGGGGCGCATCATCATGCTGGAACCGCGCCGGTTGGCTGTGCGCGGGGCGGCGGAACGGCTGGCGCAGCAATTGGGCGAAGACGTGGGCCAGACCGTCGGGTACCGGATGCGCGGTGAGACGACGGTGTCAGGTGCCACGCGCATTGAGGTTGTGACCGAAGGCATCCTGACCCGCATGATCCAGAGTGATCCCGAACTGTCAGGCATCGGCGCTGTGATCTTTGACGAATTTCACGAACGGTCGCTGAATGCGGATTTGGGGTTGGCGCTGACGCTGGAAATCCGCGACGCACTGCGCCCCGATCTGGTGCTGTTGGTGATGTCGGCAACCTTGGATGCGGGGCCGGTGGCGGAACTGGTGGGCGCGCCGGTGATCACATCGCAGGGCCGCGCCTTTCCGGTTGATCCCAAATGGCTGGACCGCCCGTTGCGCAAAGACGTGCGGTTCGATGCAGCGGTCGCGGATTTGATCGTGCGGGCGGCGGGCGAAACCACGGGGGGCGTGTTGGTGTTCCTGCCCGGTGAAGGTGAAATCAGGCGCGTTCAGGCGCGGCTTGACGGCCAGTTGCCCGCCGATTGTTGCGTGCGCCCGTTGTTTGGCGCCCTGCCCTTCAAAGACCAGCGCGCGGCGATTGCGCCCGTAGATCGGGGCCGCAAAATCGTGCTTGCCACATCTATCGCAGAAACGTCCCTGACGATTGAAGACGTGCGCGTTGTGGTGGATGGGGGGCGTGCGCGCCGTGCCCGGTTTGATCCAGGGTCAGGCATGTCTCGGCTGATCACCGAACGCGTGACCCGCGCCGAGGCAACCCAGCGCGCGGGCCGTGCGGGCCGCGTCGCCGAAGGGGTGGCCTATAAACTCTGGAGCCGCGGCGAGGACGGCGCATTGCCCGCCTTCCCCCCCGCCGAAATCGAGGCCGCCGATCTGACGGGGTTGGCATTGGAACTGGCGCTGTGGGGCAGTGATGGTTTGCCATTCCTGACGCCCCCGCCCGACGGCACCTTGGGTGAGGCCCGCGCATTGCTTGGCGCGCTTGGCGCGCTGGATGGCGGGCGGATCACGCCCCACGGGCGGGCGCTGGCGAAACTGCCCTTGCACCCGCGATTGGCGCATATGCTGATGCGCGGCGGCAAGAAGGCGGCGGGGCTGGCCGCACTGCTGTCTGAACGCGACATCCTGCGTGGCGCACCTGCTGATGTGGGGCTGCGCCTCAAGGCGCTGGACGGCGCGCGCACCGCACACGAGGTCGACAAAGGGGCGTTGGCGCGGGTGCGGGCTGAGGCCAAACGACTGGCGAAAATGGCACCGGACACCGCCTCGCAAGCCCCCGAAATCCACGCCGCCTTGGCCTATCCCGACCGCATTGCGCAGCGCCGCGCCGGCGATGCCCCACGCTTCGTTTTATCGGGTGGAAAAGGGGCGGTGATGGACGCGGCAGACCCGCTGGCAGGGCAGCCCTATCTGGTCGTCACAGACACGGACGGCAACCCGAGAGAAGCAAAAATTCGCGGCGCACTGGCAATCTCTGAAACCGATATTCGCGCAGTTGCCGCCGATCAGATCGACAGGGTGAACCTGTGCCTTTGGTCCAAACGCGATGGCCGCGTCATGGCGCGCCAACAAGAAAAACTGGGCGCGATTGTGCTATCAGAC
This sequence comes from Octadecabacter dasysiphoniae, assembly GCF_021532615.1. Lineage (GTDB taxonomy): Bacteria > Pseudomonadota > Alphaproteobacteria > Rhodobacterales > Rhodobacteraceae > Octadecabacter > Octadecabacter dasysiphoniae. Next base: position 231,537 of record NZ_JAKGAQ010000004.1, on the reverse strand, counting down.
GCGCGCTGGGCGGACGCGCCGCAAATAGATATCGCAACGGCGATGCTGGACGGTGTCCGCGACCTTGGCTTCAAATTCAGCGCCGCAGCCGAACGGTTTCGCGCCCGTGTCGCCCTTGTGCGCGCCGTGGTCCCCGATTTGCCGGACCTGACTGACGCAGCCTTGATGGAAACCCTGCACACATGGTTGCTGCCCCATCTGGGGGCGGTCCAAACAGCGTCACAGTGGAAGGGGTTTGATGCCCTGCCCGCCTTGCGCGGTCTGCTTGATTGGTCACAGATGCAAACGGTCGACACGCAAGCGCCAAGCCATTTCACCACCCCCTTGGGGCATCAAAAACCGATTGATTACAGCGGGGATGCCCCCGAAATCACCCTGCGCCTGCAAGAAATGTTCGGCACAACACGCCACCCGATTGTGGCGGGCCGCCCTCTGCGCGTGACGTTCCTGTCACCGGGTCAAAAACCGATCCAGACAACAATGGACGTGCCGGGGTTCTGGACATCGTCCTATAGCGATGTGCGCAAAGACATGCGCGGGCGCTACCCCAAACACCCGTGGCCCGAAGACCCGACACAAGCCGATCCAACGGTTCGCGCCAAACCCCGCAAATAATCCGCACTCTACCACCTTCTTTGGTTGCCAAATATCCCGGGGTGAGGCCACAGGCCGAGGGGCAGCGCCCCCCCCCCCCCTTTCAAGCGCCCCGCAGGCGCTGATCGCCAGATCATTCAGACCCTAATCATTCCCACCACGGGCCGTGTTGGTCGCGGCGTCCATCCAGTCGCACAAATCCATGCCGCCCGAAAAAATCGCGCTGCGCTTGGATCAGGTCCGTTGTGCCGCGCGCCACGCGCATGGTGTCCAAGAATGCCAGCGCGCTGGCCAATGCGGGGATCGGGTGGCCCGCGCTCGATGCGGCGGCCACGACGCGGCGCAGGCTTGGCAGGCCGTCGCGCAACAGGGTCACAAACGTCGGCGCAAAGATCAGCTCACCCTTGGGCAAATCGGCGCGAAAGGCGGTGGCGATATCATCCAGCAGTGCCGAGCGGATGATGCACCCCGCGCGCCAGACTTCGGCGGTGCGGGCGTAGTCAATCGACCAGTCAAATTCTGTACTTGCGGCGGCCAGAATACGGAACCCTTGCGCATAAGACACGATGCGCCCCGCCAAAAGCGCGGCTTCCAGATCGGCGTCAGGCAGATCAATCGCGCCGCGTTCCCCGCCAAACAGCTCCGCGCCGATGTCGCGTTCTTCGCCCTCGGCCGACCAGGCGCGCGCGGCGACGGCCGCCTCAATGACGTTGGCGGATTGGCCCATGCGGATGGCCTCGATCGCAGTCCAGCGGCCCGTGCCCTTTTGGCCCGCCGCATCAAGGATCACATCCACAGCGGGCTTGCCTGTTTCGCTGTCCGTCGCCTGAAGGACGGCGGCGGTGATTTCAACGAGGTAACTGTCGAGCTTCCCTGTGTTCCAGCCCTCAAACACCGCGCCGACCTCGGCCGGGGATTGCCCGCGCCCGTGGCGCATCAGCCCGTAGGTTTCGGCGATCAGTTCCATATCCGCGTATTCGATGCCGTTGTGCACGGTCTTGACGAAATGGCCCGCACCATCGGGGCCGAGGTGATCGGCGCAGGGCTCATCCCCGAACTTCGCGGCAATCGCTTCGATGACGGGGCGCACTGCATCCCATGCGGCGGGCGTGCCACCGACCATGATCGACGGGCCGCGCCGCGCGCCTTCTTCGCCGCCAGACACGCCCATGCCGATATAGGTCAGACCCTTGGCTTCAACGTCTTTGGTGCGCGCAATCGTGTCGCGAAAATCGGAATTACCCGCGTCGATGATTGTGTCACCTTCCGACAGCAGCGGGATCAACGTGTCGATGGTCGCATCGACGGGTTTGCCGGATGGGACCATCATGATGATCGCGCGCGGGGTCGCCATGGCGTCAACCATTGCTTCAAGGCTGTCGGCGCCGTGCAGATCAGCGGCCAGATCTTCGCCTTTGGCCTCTGACACGAAATCACGCACCGCGTCGGCGGATCTGTTGGACACATGCAGCGCAAAGCCGTTGTCGAGGATGTTGAGCGCCAGCGCGCTGCCCATGGTGCCCAGACCATAGAGGCCCAAAGTTGCGGTGTTGCTCATGATTGTGTCCTTCGTTGATGTTCGCAAACAGCTAGGCCGAAGGGGGCACTATCACAAGGTCACAACCCGCGGTCCTCGCGAATTTGTGCAACGATCAGGTCTGCCCAGAAGGCGTAGACTTTGGGGCCGGGATGAAAGCCGTCCCGCGCCATGTTGTCCGCCGTGAGCGCCATATCAGCGGGGATCAGGGTTGTGTCGTCGCGCGTGCTGACCAAGGCGCGCAGGCCGCGATCAAAACGTTCGGCCTGATGGCCCATGCTCCAGCGGAGGGGGTTGGGCAGGCGCGGAAATTGTGACACTGCGGGCAGCCCCGACAGATACACATGCCCGACGCCAATGGTGCGGGTCAAATGATCCAGCAGGTGTTCGGTTTGTTCCAGCCAGCGGGCCAGCCGTGTGCCGCGCATGATGTCATTCACGCCCAGCGCCACGACGGCCACATCCGCACGCCGTGGTTGGGCGGCCTTCACACGTTTAAGCGCCATGGGGGTCGTATCACCACAGCGCGCCACCATTTCCCAATCCAGCCGCGCATAGGGTGCCAGACCGTAGGCCAAACGCCCGGACAAGGCCTGTGATTGTGTCGCCACGCCCACGCCCGCCGCCGAACTGTCGCCCACGATCAGCACACGCAAATCCGGCCCCTGCCCTATGACACCTTGCCGCGCGCCTTTGGGTTCTTGCAGCCGTTCGGTGCGAAATTTGATGAAAGGGCCTTGCGTGACAAGCACGGGATAAAACGCAAGCCGATGCAGCGCCGCCATCGGTTTTGACAGCGGGGCGGGATGAACCAGAGACGGCGCGTATGGATCGAATGTGACAGCCATGAGAACACATAAATGGTTTAAACACCGCTTTACCTAAACGTCAGCGGTGTTCAGGCAAGTCAAAGACACGACAACGTAACGTAACGCAAACATCGATGGGCGGAGTTAAGCCCAAAGCGGGTTTCGGTTTATGGCGATGTGCCAGCGCGCAGATTGGCCTGCTATGTGGTTTATGTATGCTTTTCGCACCCAAAGCGGGCCATCTGTCGTGTGGCCCGCATAATGCACGTGCGCCTGTAGCGACATTTTTAGGCAACTGCCTCCAAATGTGGCGAAATTTCAGAAGAATTGAGGGCCACGCCGGATAAGTTCAGGTCTGAAACTTTAAGCCCCAAAAGATCGAACGCATGGTCAGCCCGTCCCGCATCGGGACACTCATAATGCCACGCGAGGGTGCAATCCTGGCAGATAACGACCCCCGCATGGCTGCAACGTTGAAGCTGCGTAATCCGAATAGCACTCAGGTGTGGCGTTTAAAAGCGTGGATGACGGATCCGCAGCCGCACTTTTGGGGGTTAATCCTTTGACTTTACGTACCACTCTGCTCACGTCTATGTCCGCGCTTGCGCTGTCTGTTGGCGCCACGTCCGCCTTTGCTGAATGCGCTGAACCGATCCAAGTGGGTGTTTTGCATTCCTTGTCCGGCACCATGGCGATTTCCGAAACCACGTTGAAAGACACCATGTTGATGCTGATCGAACAGCAAAACGCGGCGGGTGGTGTTTTGGGCTGTCAGATTGAAGCGGTCGTTGTTGACCCCGCGTCCGACTGGCCGTTGTTTGCGGAAAAGGCACGCGAATTGCTGACGGTGAACGAAGTTGACGTGATTTTCGGCAACTGGACGTCCGTGTCGCGCAAATCGGTTTTGCCTGTCATCGAAGAACTGAACGGCCTGCTGTTCTATCCTGTTCAATACGAGGGCGAAGAATCGTCGCGCAATGTGTTCTACACAGGTGCCGCCCCCAACCAACAAGCCATTCCAGCCGTTGACTATTTCCTGGAGGAACTGGGCGTCGAGAAATTTGCTCTGCTTGGCACAGATTATGTCTATCCCAGAACCACCAACAATATTCTTGAGCAATATCTGCAAGATAACGGCATCGCGTCCGAGGACATCTTTGTGAACTACACGCCGTTTGGTCAGTCTGACTGGGCGACGATTGTGGCGGATGTTGTGGCCTTGGGTGAAGACGGCAAGCAGGTTGGCGTGATTTCCACGATCAACGGCGACGCCAACATCGGGTTCTACAAAGAACTGGCCGCGGCGGGTATTTCAGCCGATGACATCCCTGTCGTTGCGTTTTCCGTCGGTGAAGAAGAACTGTCGGGTCTTGATACATCCGATCTGGTCGGTCACCTCGCGGCGTGGAACTACTTTATGTCTGCGGACGGCGATGCCAATGCCGCCTTTATCGAAAGCTGGCAAGCATTTGCCGGTGAAGACCGTGTGACGAACGACCCAATGGAGGCCCATTACATCGGCTTCAACATGTGGATCAACGCAGTCGAAGCGGCTGGCACAACGGATGTTGATGCAGTGCGCGCCGCGATGTACGGGCAGGAATTCCCGAACCTGACTGGTGGCACGGCCGTGATGTTGCCCAACCACCACCTCGCTAAGCCGGTCTTGATTGGTGAAATCACCGCGGATGGTCAGTTCGACATTATTTCCCAGACGTCCGAGGTTCCGGGCGATGCGTGGACGGATTTCTTGCCGGAATCCGCTGTGCTGACGTCTGATTGGAAGGACCTTGGGTGCGGTATGTTCAACACCGAGACCGAGACCTGCGTCCAGTTGACATCCAACTACTAAATCAAAGTTCAGGCGCACGGGGCTGACCCTTCGTGCGCCTGTTTTACGACCTAGTACCGAAAGAATACCATGCGCCACGCTTTTCTTGCCTTGATGATTTTGATGGGCTCTGTGCTGGCGGTGTCGGCCCAAACGCTCCAGCCGATTTTGCAAACCCACACAGATGAAATCGCCAGCCCGTCGCGCAATTCCGTCAGCGTGGCCCTGGATGATCTGGTGGCGTCAGGCGTGCCGCAAGTCACCGATTTCCTTGAACAATGGGTGGAGCGCAACATCTGGCAGCGCGACGACGGGGTGTTCTACATTGCGGTTGAAGACGGCGATGAATTGACCCTGACAGACATCGATACGGGCGCACAAAGCATGGCCCCCGCCGCGGGGTTCACGCAGCTTCGCCCCAATGGTGGCGTGCGCCGTGTGATTGGCACCGCATTGGTGCAATTTCAACTTCTTGATCCCGATTTGACCCGCCGCGAAACCGCAGTTGCATCCATCGCGCGCCGACCAGAGGCCGGGCAACTTGCGCCGCTTTTGGCATCCATTGACGGGGAAACAGACGCAGCCCTGAAGGCGCGCAAGGTGCAATTGGCGAATTTCATGTCGGCGCGATTTGCCGACAGCCCAGCGGATCGCATCGCGGCGATCACGTCCCTTTCGGCAGATACATCCGTTGAGGCACGCGCGGTGTTGAACCAAATTCTATCGACATCAAGCGGCGTGGCAGAGCGCGCGCCGGACGGCAATATCGCAATGATCCATGATCCGATGCTGGACCCCGAGGCATCCTATGGGCTGTTGGTCGAGGCTGATCTGGCCCCGCCGCGTCAAACGCCATCCGATATACGCACGACGTTGGAGGCCAACATTGACGCAGACACAATCGCGGGGTTTGCGGTGGCCGAAATGAATGATCCCGCCAAACGAGAGGCCGCCTACGCCGCGTTGTCGGATGCAGGATTGGCGCCTTTATTGATCACGGCACCCGTGCGCGATGCAGCGCTGTCGGCCCATGTATTTTATGACCTTTACGATGAGGATGACGTCGAAATTACGGCTGCGGCCAGTATCGCACTGCGGTCGGTTGAAACCCGCGTGTCCACGGCACAGGCTGTCGATCTGACGTTGGACGCACTGTCGCTTGCGTCGATCTTTTTCTTGGCCGCGATTGGGCTGGCGATCACGTTCGGGGTGATGGGCGTCATCAATATGGCCCACGGCGAATTCATCATGATGGGCGCCTATACGGGCTTTGTGGTGCAGCAGTTCATCCCAAATTACACCGTGTCGATTATCGTCGCATTGCCGCTGGCATTTGCGGTGACGTTTGCGGCCGGGGTGGCGATGGAACGCCTCGTGATCCGCCATTTGTATCACCGCCCCCTTGAAACCCTGCTGGCGACGTTCGGCATTTCGATCGCGTTGCAGCAACTGGCCAAGAACATCTTTGGCACGCAGGCACGGCCCCTTACGTCGCCCGATTGGCTGGCGGGGGCGTGGGTTTTGAATGATGTGATCCAGATCAGCTATATCCGCATCGCGATCTTTGTGCTGGCGCTGATTTTTCTGGGCTTGATCCTGTATATCCTCAAACGCACGCGGCTGGGGCTTGAGGTGCGCGCGGTGACGCAAAACCCCGGCATGGCATCAAGCATGGGGATCAATCCCGACCGCATCAACATGATGACCTTCGGGCTTGGGTCCGGGATTGCGGGGATCGCGGGCGTGGCCATTGGGCTTTATGCCAAGGTCACGTCTGAAATGGGGTCCGATTACATCGTGCAAAGTTTCATGACGGTCGTTGTGGGCGGGGTCGGCAATGTCTGGGGCACGTTGGCGGGGGCTGCGATGATCGGCTTTGGCCAAAAGGGGATCGAGTGGTTGAACCCGTCAAACACGCTGGCCGCGCAAACCTACATGATCCTGTTTGTCATTCTGTTCATCCAGTTCAGACCCAAGGGCATTGTCGCCCTTAAGGGTCGCGCGGCGGGGGATTAAGCCATGCAAAACACGTTTATTGGCAAAAATCCGTCGGTGTTGTGGTTCCTGTTGGGGCTGTCGGTGTTCACTGTTGTGGTGACGCTGTGTTCTGAGGCTTTGGGCGCTGACATCATCTCGACCTCGTTTCTCAAGACGTTGGGCAAGACGTTGTGCCTGTGTCTGGTGGCCATCGCGATGGATGTGGTCTGGGGGTATTGCGGTATCCTGAGCCTTGGGCATTTTGCCTTTTTCGGCATCGGTGGCTACGCGATTGGCATGTGGTTGATGTATGCGCGCACCGAAGACATCGTGGTCGCATCGCTGCAAAACGCGACGTTGCCGCCCACACCGGATGAGGTGACGACCGCCATTGGCAGCCAGATTTTCGGGGTGGTGGGCAGTTCGGATTTTCCGATGATCTGGGCGCTGTCCCATTCCCTGACTTTGCAGCTTTTGGCGGTGGTTCTGGTGCCCGGTTTGCTGGCGCTTGTGTTTGGCTGGCTGGCGTTTCGCAGCCGCGTCACGGGGGTTTATCTGTCGATCCTGACACAGGCGATGACATTGGCGCTATCTCTGTATTTCTTTCAGAACGACACCGGACTGCGCGGCAACAACGGGTTGTCGGGGTTGCAGAATGTGCCGGGCCTTGAGGCCGTGTCACAGGCCACGCTGTCACTGTGGTTTTTCTGGGGGTCCGCGTTCGCCCTTGGGGCGGGGTATGTTTTGTTTGCGTGGATCGTGTCGGGCAAGCTCGGGTCTGTGATCCGTGCCATTCGCGACAACGAAGCGCGGGTGCGGTTTCTTGGCTATCATGTCGAAAGCTACAAGTTGTTTGTGTTCACTGTCACGGCCATGGTCGCGGGGATCGCGGGTGCGCTGTATTATCCGCAGGCGGGCATCATCAACCCCGCCGAAATTGCCCCCATCGCATCGATTTATCTGGCGGTTTGGGTGGCGATTGGCGGGCGGGGCCGGCTTTATGGTGCGGTGATCGGGGCCGCTGTCGTGTCGTTGATGTCGTCGTGGTTCACAGGCGGTGCGGCCCCTGACATCAACCTTGGATTTTATGTGGTGCAATGGACGGATTGGTGGCTCGTGCTGCTGGGGCTGACGTTCGTGGTGGTCACGCTGTTCTTTCCGAAGGGCATCGGCGGAGTGTTCGACCTGATCGCGAAACGAAAAGGGGACACCGCATGAGCACGCTTCTTGAAGTGTCGGGTGTGTCCGTCAATTTTGACGGATTCAAGGCGATCAACAATCTGTCGATCCAGATCGCAGAGCCGGAAATGCGCGCCGTGATTGGCCCCAATGGCGCAGGCAAAACCACGTTTATGGATATCGTGACGGGCAAAACCAAACCCGACGAAGGGCGTGTGATCTGGGGCGAAAAATCTGTGTCGTTGTTGGGGATGAACGAAAGCCAGATTGCGCAGGCCGGGATTGGCCGCAAGTTCCAGAAACCCACCGTGTTCGAGGCGCAAACTGTGCGCGAAAACATCGTCATGGCCCTGAAAAACCCGCGCCGCCCGTTCGATGTTTTGTTCAAACGCGGTGGCAATGACGCCGAGGACCGTGTGCGTGCGATCAGTGATGATATCGGGCTGACGGGTGCGCTGGACCAGACGTCAGGCGCGCTGAGCCATGGGCAAAAACAATGGTTGGAAATCGGGATGTTGCTGGCGCAAGACCCGCGTTTGTTGCTGGTGGATGAACCCGCCGCGGGCATGTCACCTGCGGAACGGGAACAGACGACGGATATTCTTGTGCGTGCCGCCAAAACCCGTGCTGTCGTGGTCGTGGAACACGATATGGAATTTGTGCGCCGCCTGAATTGCAAGGTGACCGTGCTGCATCAAGGGTCGGTTCTGGCCGAGGGCAGCCTTGATCACGTGACGAAAAATAAAGACGTCGTTGACGTTTATCTGGGGCGTTAAAATGTTAGATGTCAAAGACTTGACCCTGAAATACGGACAAAGCCAGATCCTTAACGGGGTGAGCCTAAGCGCGAAGGCGGGCGAGGTGACGGCGTTGATGGGCACCAATGGCGTCGGCAAAACCAGCCTGCTGAAGGCGATTGCGGGGCGGCATCCTTATGTGGATGGTACCCTGACTTTGGACGGGCAAAACCTTGGCCATCCGACGCCGTTCGAAGCAGCCAAAGCCGGGATCGCCTATGTGCCCCAAGGGCGCGAGGTGTTCCCGATGATGACCGTGACAGAAAACCTAGAAACCGGATTTGCGTGTCTGGACAAAGCGGATCACCAGATTCCCGATCATATTTATGATCTGTTCCCCGTGCTGCGCGATATGGCGCAACGGCGCGGCGGCGATTTGTCGGGCGGGCAACAGCAGCAGCTGGCCATTGCGCGCGCGCTGATCACCCGGCCCAAAGTGTTGTTGCTGGACGAACCGACCGAGGGCATCCAGCCCAATATTATCCAACAAATCGGTGAGGTGATCCGCATCCTGTGCCAAGCAGGGACGATGGCGATTGTGCTGGTGGAACAATATTTCGATTTCGCCTTTGATCTGGGCGACGAATTCACTGTCATGAAACGCGGCGAAGTGTCGTTCAACCGCCGCGCCGATGGGTTGGCGCGCGAAACGCTTTACCAACAAGTGTTGGTATGACGCGCCCCTCGCGGTTTGCAGTTTCCTAAGGCGATCTGTGCCGTGGCGTCTGCCCTTTGGGGGCGCGTTATCTCCCCAAGCAATGGCGCATGACTGCTTTCTGGGCGTGCAATCTGTTCTCTGCTTCGTCCCAGATGACAGAATTGGGGCCGTCCATGACTTCGGATGTGGCTTCGTCGTCGCGGTGCGCCGGCAGGCAGTGCATGAACAGGGCGTCGGGTTTTGCCTTGTTCATCAGCGCCGTGTTCACCTGATAGCCGCGCAGCTGGTTATGGCGGCGTTCACGTGCGGATTGCGGATCGTGCATCGACACCCAAGTGTCTGTAACGACAAGGTCAGCGCCCGCAACAGCGGCGTCAGGATCGCGCACTGTCGTGTAAAGACCATCCAGTGCGGGTTCTGGCTGTAGGGTCTCTGGCCCTGTGAACACGAGGTCAAATTCGAACTGTTTGGCCGCATGCGCGAAGGAGGCGAAGACGTTGTTGCCGTCACCCGACCACACGACCTTTTTGCCTTTGATCGGGCCGTTGTGTTCCTCAAACGTCAGAATATCCGCCATGATCTGGCAGGGGTGCGTGCGGTCGGTCAGCCCGTTGATCACGGGCACAGAGGCATATTCCGCCATTTCCAGCAGCGTCTGTTCTTCGAACGTGCGGATCATGATCAGGTCGACGTAGCGGGACAACACGCGCGCGGTGTCTGCAATGGTTTCGCCGTGGCCCAGTTGCATGTCTTTTCCAGACAGCACCATCGTTTCACCGCCCATCTGGCGCACGCCCACATCAAACGAAATGCGCGTGCGAGTCGATGGTTTTTCAAAGATCAGCGCGACCATGTGATTGGCCAGTGGCTGATCGACGTCCGGCGTGCCTTTGGGCAATCCAGCGCGGGCCGATTTCATGGCGGCGGCGTTGTCGATGATCGCGCGCAGATCGTCCGGCGAAGTTGTGTGAATATCGAGGAAATGAGTCATATCGGTTCGCTTAAATTAGGGATGGACCATAACTTGGACGGGGTCGCCGTCTTCGCAGGGTGTGATTTTTTCGGGCCGGAACCCGGCGCGGGTGTATGCGGCGATTGCACGTTTGTTTGCCGGGTCGGGATCCGTGAGGATGACAGGATAATGTCGTCGCAATTCAGACAGGCGCGCGGCGAGGTAGCCTGTGCCATGCCCTTTGCCAAGAAACGCCGGATCGCCCAGAAACGTGTCGATCGCACGGGCGTTTTCATCAAAGCCAACATATTGCGGCGCGCCGAATGCATGGGCGTTGTAATCTTGGATATAGGCGAAGGGTGCGCCATCCACATGTACGATGCGCATGTCCACGATGTCTTTGTCCATGTCGTCTTGCGCAAGGCGGGCCTCTGCGCCGCCCTCGCCCCACCAGCCGTCGATGTGGGGCTCGGACAGCCAGTCTTTGAACATCGGCAGGTCTGCGCGTGTCATGGGCCGGAACGTATAGTCAGACATTGAGGGCGACCTGCGTTGCGGTCTTTTCAAGGCGGGTGAATGCCTCATCAATCTCGGGCGTTGTGATGTTGAGGGGCGGCAGAAGGCGCACCACATTGTCTGCCGCAGGAATGGTGATCAAATCGTTGCTGTAGCCCGCGTTGACCACATCCATATTGCTCGCCACGCATTTGAGGCCAAGCATCAGGCCACTGCCGCGGACCTCAGCAAAGACTTGCGGATGTGCGGCAACGAGGCCTTCGAGTTTCTGGCGCAGCAGGCCTGCCTTGCGGTTTACGTCGGCCAGAAAATCGGGGTTTGTCACGATGTCCATCACCGCGCAGCCCACAGCACAGGCCAGCGGGTTGCCGCCATAGGTGGATCCGTGGGTGCCTGCAGTCATGCCGCTTGCCGCGTTTTCAGTCGCCAAGACCGCGCCCAGTGGAAAGCCCCCGCCGATGCCTTTGGCGACCATCATGATGTCAGGCGTGATGCCGGACCATTCATGGGCGAACAGTTTGCCCGTGCGGCCAACGCCGCATTGGACTTCGTCGAGGATCATCAGGATGCCGTGTTCATCGCACAGATCGCGCAGCCCCTTGAGGCAGGCGTCGGGCAGCGGTCTGATCCCGCCTTCGCCCTGCACGGGTTCGACCATGATCGCGCCGACGGTCGGGGATTTCGCCGCCTCGGTGAGTGCATCGTGATCGCCGAACGGCAGGTGGATAAAACCGGGCAGCAGCGGGCCAAAGCCAGCGGTCATTTTCTCGGATCCGGCGGCGGCGATGCCTGCGGATGATCTGCCGTGAAACGACCCATCGAACGTGATGATATCTGTGCGTTCGGGCGCGCCATTGTCGTGGTGGTATTTACGGGCCATTTTGACAGCCAGTTCACAGGCTTCGGTGCCGGAGTTGGTGAAAAACGTCGTGTCGGCAAAGGTGTGTTCGGCCAGCTTATCCGCCAGGGCCTGTTGCGGGCCGATGTGATACAGGTTGGACACATGCCATAGGGTGTTTGCCTGTTTGGTCAGCGCATCCACCAGCGCCGGGTGCGCATGACCCAACACATTCACCGCAATGCCTGCGCCAAGATCAAGAAAGCGTCGCCCGTCTTGTTCCACCAGCCAGGTTCCTTCGCCGCTGACGAAATTCAGCGGGGCACGGGTGTAGGTGGGCAGGACAGTAGCGATCATGACGATCTTCCTTTGCTTAGAAAGGCCCCTTGGTGCGTGAGCGCGTGGGCCGTGTCAATAATTTTGAGGAGTTAGAGGATGTTTAGGCGACAAACGTCGAAACGCGGGATCAGTTGATCAGCGTCGGCGTCGGTTGAAAAGGGGCGTTACAAACATCATCATGCGCAACCTCTAGGACACACGGCCGGATTTGAAAACCCCCTAAGCGTCACCACGCAGGCACGCCCTGATCCATTTGGCGGCGGATCGATAATGCGATGGTCCCGCGGCCTCTGCCCAGCGCCCGGTGGTCCACGCGTTGCTGGCCCCATGCATCGGACCACCATAAAGCTGCGCGTCTGTCATCGCTTCGACCAAATCAGTCAGACGAACATGGGCCTGTGCCAATGCGGCCTTTGCATCCTGCCATCCAAGATCTGCCTGATCTTTGCGCAGCTTGGCGTTGTAAGATTTCAGATCATTCCATTTATACCCTTTGGCCGGGATGTGAACGCGCCGCCCCGCCTGCCCGTCGCGATACCACCCCAAAAACAGATCGATCCAGTGCGCGCGGTGGGCGATGATATCTTTGATTGATGTATCATCGGCGCGTTTTCGCTGGGCTTGATCATCGGGTATATCCGCGATCAGTTTTTGCAGTTTATCAAAGTCCTTTCGCGTCACAGTCAAAAGGTCGGTTTTCGTGGTTGCAGCGGGCATGTCAGGGTCCTTTCAACGCGATACTACCGCATGCGTGGCGCCTGCACCTTGATCCTGCGCAAACGACATGAAAGACGAAACTATGATCCAAACTGCCCCCCTTCGTGCCCAGAATCCTGCCGCCGCCGTCGCGCTGATGGTACTGGCGACCGTGTTTATCGCGGGCACGACGCTGGCGGCCAAGGCGCTTGGCACGGACACGTTGGGCGCGCCGTTGCATCCGTTGCAGATCACCCATGGGCGGTTTGTCTTCGCGTTTATGGGGTTGTTGTGCGTCGCGGCGGTGCTGCGTCCGAAGATCAAGGCCCCCAACCTCAGGCTTCACCTCTCGCGTACGGTGTGCGGGGCGGCAGGTGTGACGCTGATGTTTGCCGCCGTGGCGTTTATTCCGCTAAGCGATGCGACCGCGATTTCGTTTCTCAACCCTGTGTTCGGGATGCTGTTGGCGATTCCGTTTCTGGGCGAAAAGGTCGGGCCGTGGCGCTGGGCGGCGGCGGCCATTGCCTTTGTCGGCGCGCTGATTTTGCTGCGCCCGGGGCCGGATACGTTTCAGGTGGCGGCACTGCTGGCGCTTGGGGCGGCGATGGCCATGGGGTTTGAGCTGATCTTCATCAAAAAGCTGGCGGACCGCGAACCGGCGATGCAAATCCTGTTGATCAACAACCTTATTGGATCGATTTTGCTGTCCATGGTGATGATCCCGTTCTGGATTTCACCCACGATGGCGCAATGGGGTGTGTTGATCGCGCTGGGGTTGATGATGGCCGCAGCGCAAACCTGTTTCATCAATGCCATGGCGCGCGCGGATGCGTCTTATGTGACGCCGTTCAGCTATCTGACGCTGATCTTCGCGAGCCTGTATGACTGGGCCATCTTCCGCGCCATTCCCGATTGGGTGAGCATCCTTGGCGCGGCGATCATTGTTTCCGGCGCGGCGTTGCTGGCGTGGCGCGAGGCGGTGAACAGTGCGCGCCTGCGCCGTGTGACGCACAGTGGCGGTGGGCGGGTGTAATGGCAGAGCCGTATTGGTATCGAAGGCCGGGGCGCAGTCCAATGAGCGCCCTTTCGCTTGCAGGAATGATTGGGTTCTTTGTCGTGTGGGTGATGAACGCCCCACAACCCTTCTGGGCTCTCGCGATCGTGCCTTTCGCACTTAAAGCAATCTATGATCTATGGAAGAATCCGACATATGGCGTTGAGGTAAATGACCATGTCATAATCATCCTTCCCAAAGGGCCTACCATTGAATTATCGGCTATCTTGCACGTCAATTATCGTCACGGCGATGACGCTATCGCTTGCGTGGTTCACTTAAAGAACGGCAAAAAGCACAAAATTTCAACCGACCTTCTCCATTGGGACCACACAGAATTTGCAGAGGTTTTGGAAGAACGTAACATCACGGTAAAACGGCCTTGGGCGTGGCCTAAACCGAAAAACTAAGCCTTCATGCGGTAGCCAGTTTTCAGCCAGTACCACACGATCCCTAGCACCGCTGCAGACCAGATCAACACCACACCCAAGCCAACCCAAGGGGAGCTGTCACTGACGCCCAAGGTGCCAAAGCGCACGCCGTCAATGATATAAAAGAACGGGTTCCAGTGGCACAGGGTTTGCAGGAACGGGGGCAAGGCTTCGATGGAATAGAAGGTGCCTGACAGGAACGCGAGCGGGGTCACGAGGAAGTTGCTGATCGCGGACAGCTGGTCAAATTTATTGGCAAACACAGCCGCCACCATGCCCAGCGCGCCCATCAGGATGGAGCCAAGTAACACAAACCCCAACGCCCAGATCGGATAGGTCATCGGCATGCCGATAAACAGCATAGCCCCTAGGGTGATAACCACGGCGACAATCATGCCCCGTGCCACGGCCCCAGCGATATAACCGACCAACAATTCAGCAGCAGACAGCGGCGGCATCAGGGTATCCACGATATTGCCGCCCACCTTGGCGGACGCAATAGAACTGGACGTGTTGGCAAAGGCGTTCTGGATCACTGTCATCGTCAGGATGCCCGGCGCGAGGAACACCATAAACGGCATGCCCATCACATCGCCGCGCCCGGGCCCAATGGCGATGGTGAAAATCAGCAGGAACAGGCCCGCATTCACCAGCGGCCCCATGATGGTCTGGGACCACACATTCATAAACCGCAGCACTTCGCGGCGGGCCAATGTCCATGTGCCAAGCCAGTTCACCGCGCCGAAACGGCGCACGCCCATATCTGTCGATCTGCCCATCATGATTCCTTTTTGACGGTCGGTGGTTGTATCCGCCGCTGGGGTGCTTAAAATAGGGGATTGAAAGATTTCTCAACCCCAAGCGCTTGAATTGGGGCCAGCCAGATAAGTGGAACAAATATGTCGTGGACCGACGAACGCGTAGACGTCTTGAAAAAGATGTGGGGCGAAGGCCAATCTGCCAGCCAGATCGCCAAGGAATTGGGCGGCGTGACGCGCAATGCCGTGATCGGTAAAGTACACCGCTTGGGCCTGAGCAACCGCGCCGGATCAGGTGGTGCTGCAAAGACCGCAGCCCCCAAGGCGGCCGCGAAACCAAAAGCACCCGCCAAGCCCAAGGCCGCGCCCAAGAAGGCCGCCAAGGAAGAAATCCAGGAGCCGCGCACCGAATCCGCGTCGCCCCCGCCCCAGCCTAAATTGCCCCATGCGCGCCGCCAGATCATTCCGGCAGGCCAGCCCTTGCCGCCACAACCCAGCGCGAACGAAATCTCGCCCGAGGCATTGGCCAAGGTCAACGAGGTGGAAAAGACCGCCAAGAAAATCAGCCTGATGGAGCTGACGGAAAAAACCTGCAAATGGCCTGTCGGTGATCCGGCAACAGACCAGTTCTGGTTTTGTGGTTTGAACGTGCAGCAGGGCAAACCCTATTGCGAAGCCCACGTTGGCGTCGCGTTCCAACCGATGTCATCGCGCCGCGACCGTCGTCGCTAAGCCGACCAGTATCATTTAGAAAAGGGCCGGAAACGCATGATTTTATACGCGTTTCTGGCCCTTTATCGTTTGGCATGGGTGCTGTTGACGCCAGTGGTGTTGATTTATCTGTGGCATCGCGGGCGGCGTGATCCGGCATACACACCGCACATCGCCGAACGGTTCGGATCCTACGGCACCCTGCCCCAGAACCCGATTTGGATACACGCGGTCAGCCTTGGTGAAACGCGATCCGCCGTGCCTTTGGCGCGGGATCTGCTGGCCGCAGGTGAAAGCGTTGTGTTCACCCATTTCACACCAGCGGGGCGCAAAGAAGCACGGCGGGTTTTTGGGGATGACATCGCGGCGGGGCGTGTTGCGTCCGTTTGGGTGCCGCTGGATATGTTTTGGGTGTTCAAACGGTTCTTTCGCGCGTGCCGCCCCAAGATCGGCCTGACTATGGAGATCGAGATTTGGCCCGCGATGATCTTTGCCGCGCGCGCCGCTGATGTGCCGTTGTTTATGTGCAACGCGCAATATCCCGACCGGTCTTTGGCGCGGGATTCATCGGGGTTACGTCTGCGTCAGCGGATCATGACAGGGTTCGCAGGCGCCTTTGTGAAATCGCAATTGCAGGCGGACCGGTTTGCCAGTGTCGGCGTGCACAACATCCATATCACGGGGGAGCTGCGGTTTGATCAACCCGTCCCTGCCGCTCTGCTGGATGCCGCAGATGCCTTTGCGCCGATGTTGCAAGACCGCCCTGTGATTACAATCGCCAGCGCGGTTGAGGGCGAAGACCAGATGTTCATTGACGTGATCAAGGCCGTTCAATCCGCGGATGTCGCGCCGCTGGTCGTCTATGTGCCCCGCGCACCGGAACGGTTTGGCGTGGTTGGTGATCTGATGGCGCGATCCGGCCTGCGGGTTGCGCGACGATCCGACATTTTTGATGCTGATCTGACCGCCCGCACCGATTGGCCGAAAGACGTTGATGTGCTGTTGGGCGACAGTCTGGGCGAGATGTATTTCTACCTTTCGTTTGCGCACAAGGTCGTTGTTGGCGCGGGGTTCGTGCCCGCTGGGGCGCATAACATCATCGAACCTTTGGCGCTGTGTAAACCTGTTGTAACGGGCCCTTACACGTTCACAATTGAATATCCGTTTGTTGAGGCAGAGGCCGCAGGCGTTGCCAAATCGGTCCCCGACGCACCGGCGCTGATCGCTGCATTGACGGGGGCGGCATGGACAACGCCCGACCAGATTGCAGAATTCATGGCGGCCCATTCAGGGGCGAGCGCCAAGACGCTCGCCGCGATTTCATCCCAGCTTAGTGCGCGGGTTTGATGAACGTGCCGTTGCGCAAATCACGCATCGCGGTTTGCAGTTCTTCTTGCGTGTTCATCACGATGGGGCCGTGCCATGCGACGGGTTCTTCGATGGGCGCGCCCGAGATCAGCAAGAAACGCACACCGTTTTCACCCGCCTGAACCGTAACTTCATCGCCTGTGCCAAAGCGGATCAGGGTGCGGTCGCCGGACAGATCGCGGATGTTGACCTCCTCGCCCATGACTTCTTTTTCCAAAAGCACACCGGTGGGTGCCGATGCATCGGCAAAGGCGGCCTGACCTTCAAAGATATAGGCAAAGGCGCGGCGGTAGGTATCGATCTTGAACGTCTTTTTCACGCCAGCGGGCATGGACACATCAAGGTATTGCGGATCAGCGGCGATGCCATCCACAGGGCCGCGCTTGCCCCAGAATTCGCCCACAACAACGCGCACGATGGTGCCGTCATCGTCTATCACCTCGGGGATTTCTTTGGATTCAACGTCTTGGTAACGCGGATCGACCATCTTTTGTGCCGACGGAAGATTTCCCCAAAGCTGGAACCCATGCATCTGGCCTTGCGCGTTTCCGTGCGGCATTTCCTGATGCATGATGCCTGATCCGGCGGTCATCCATTGCACATCACCTGCACCCAGCGTGCCTGTGTTGCCAAGGCTGTCACCGTGTTCCACGGTGCCGTTCAGCACATAGGTAATCGTTTCGATGCCGCGATGGGGGTGCCATGGGAACCCTTTTTCGAAATGCGCAGGGATTTCGTTGCGAAAATCATCGAACAACAAAAACGGGTCTAGTTCGGACGGGTCCTGAAACCCGAACGCGCGGTGAAGATGGACGCCGGCGCCTTCCATGGTGGGTTGGGCGGCGCGGGATTCCAGGACGGGTCTGATGGACATGATCGTTTCCTTTTACACTGTTGGATCGGATTTAGGGCCTTGCATCCATGCAAACAAGCCGCGCGACAGAACTGACATTGTGCGGATACGCACAGGACTTGCGGCGGGCGTGCGTGGCTTTTAGAGAGGGGATGAAATGAGAACCATAGAAAACGCCCCCTGGTCCGATTGGGCCAAGAATGCCATTCTTCGCGGCTTTATTCGAAGTGCATTGATCATGCCCTATAAGATGCGTGTGCGCGCGTTCGGGGCATTCGTGCAGCGCGTGGTTGCACCGCTGACAGGATATGACGCGCGGGCGCACAAACAGCTGTCTTTCATCTGGCCGGACATGCCCGAAGACGAGCGCACCAAGCTGGTCAAAGGTGTGTGCAACAACTTTGGCCGCACGATGATCGAAAACTATTCCGGCGCGAAATTTGGCAAGCAGTTGCAAACGGCCAAGGTGGATGGTCCAGGCATGGAAGCCTTGGCAGAGGCCAGAGCAGCGGACCGCCCCGTTTTGTTTGTGACCGGACATTTCGGCAATCACGAAGCGCCGCGGCGCACATTGGCGCAGCAGGGTTACGTTATTGGCGGGCTTTATCGCCCGATATCAAACCCCTACATCAATGCGCATTACGAAAAAACGATGATCGAAATGTCTGGCCCCGTGTTTGCCCAAGGGCGGCGTGGCACGACTGGATTTATGCGCATGCTCAAGGGTGGTGGCATGGGGACGTTGCTGTTTGATGTTCGTGTCAACGGCGCGGATCGTATTCCGTTTATGGGGCAACCTGCGCAAACGGCGACGTCGGTGGCCGATATTGCCCTGAAAATCGATGCGCTTGTGCTGCCCTATTTCGGGATCAGGCAGCCGGACGGGTTGTCGTTTGAAATTGCCATCGAAGAACCGATTGAGCACAGCACGCCAAGCAAGATGATGATTGATCTGACAACGCGCCTTGAGGCACGTATCAACGCCAATCCCGAACAATGGTTCTGGGTGCACAAGCGCTGGGATTAGGCCGCGCTAGAAATCAGCCACGCGACGTGGCACATAGGTTCAAACACCAAAGAGGCCCCCATGAAAATTGCTAACCGTCAGATCGGGCCGGACCATCCGCCCCTCGTGATTGCAGAAATCGGCATCAACCATGGGGGCAGCCTTGAAGTTGCCAAAAACATGGTGCGCCTTGCCGCGTTGTCGGGTTGTGAAATGGTCAAGCACCAGACGCATATCGTCGAAGATGAAATGACCGAGGAAGCCAAGCAGATTTTCCCACCCAACGCAGATGTATCGATCTGGGAGGTGATGGAGCAATGCGCGCTGAACCGCGAGGACGAGACTGCGTTGAAAGACTATGCCGAAAGCCTTGGCATGATCTTTATTTCCACACCGTTCAGCCGTGCGGCCTGTGATTTTCTGGAAACGCTGGACGTGCCTGCCTACAAGATCGGGTCGGGTGAGGCGGACAATCTACCGCTGATCCGCCACATCGCGGCCAAGGGCAAACCTGTGATCATGTCAACGGGGATGCAATCGATTGAAACGGTGCGCGCATCGGTGCAGATTTTGGAAGACAGCGGTGTAGAATACGCGCTTTTGGAATGTACGAACCTGTACCCGTCGCCGCCTGAAATCGTGTCTTTGCAGGGTGTTACGGACCTGAAAAACGCGTTTCCGAATGCAGTTGTGGGCTTTTCTGACCATTCCATCGGGCCGGAAATGGCACTGGCGTCTGTTGCGCTTGGGGCGTGCATTCTGGAACGTCATTACACCGACACGCGCTATCGCAAGGGGCCGGATATTTCGTGTTCCATGGACCCGAGCGAACTGCGCCATCTGATTGACCGGTCCCGCGAAATCCACACAGCGCTGCACAATCCCAAAGAACGCACGCCCGCCGAAGAAGATGTTTATCGGTTTGCCCGCGCATCTGTTGTGGCGGACGCGGACCTGCCATCGGGTCATGTGATCACCGAGGCCGATATCTGGGCGCGCCGCCCCGGGTCGGGTGCGATTGCGGGGTATGATTTTGACAAGGTCGTGGGCAAAACGCTGAAGGTGGCCGTGACGCGCAACCAGCAATTGACGTGGGATGATCTGGGATGACAGGCCGCGCGCCCGACCAGATCGGGGCGGTGCACTTCATCTGTCTTGATCCGCGCAAAGCCAAACGCGCAAAGATCGCGCAGGTTTTGGGCCGTGTCGGGCCGATCCGTTGGGTGAAACTGCCGCCCTTTTCGCTACGTGCAACTGCGGCCGCAAAACAGGCCGCGCAAACGGCCATGCGCATGTCCAAAAATCGCGGCTGGTCGGGGCTGCGAAAATGGGTCAACGGCTGGTTATTGGCGCGCCAATATGCCGGCACTTATGCCCTGTTTCGCGCCAACCCGCAGGCCGTTGCCGTGTGTTGGAACGGGTTGAACGGCGGGCGGCGTGTGTTCATGCAAGCGGCCAAAGATGCCGGTGCGCGGTGTTTGTTTTTTGAGCTCGCCCCCCTGCCCGATCGCATCACGATGGACCCCAAGGGCGTGAATTTCCACAATGCACTGCCCCGTGACACGGCCCCCTATTTGCACTGGGGTGCACAGGCGCGCGAGGCTGAAAACACGTGGCACGGCCTGCGTGATCACATCACACAGCGCCCCAGTGATCAGGCCCGCGCGGCGGCGGGTGATCTGCCACCGCTGGGCGATCCGTTCGTTTTTGTCGCGCTTCAAACGCCCGGTGACAGCCAGTTGCGCCTGTTTGGCGGGGCGTTCCCGACGGTTGAGGGTTTTGTGGCGGCCTGCATCGAGGCCGCGCATCATTTGCCGGACGGCTGGCACATGCGCATCAAAGAACACCCGACCGCCCCCACCGATCTGGCCGCGGCCTTTGCCGCAAAGGGCGATGCGCGGGTCTTTCTTGATAATGACACCAACACCTTTGATCAGGTTCGCGCGGCGCGCGCGGTTGCGACAGTGAATTCGTCCGTCGGGCTTGAGGCGATGATGTTTGAAAAACCCGTGATCGCCTGCGGGCAGGCCTTTTGGGCGATAGACGGTATTGCAACACAAGCCACGGATCAGGCGGCCTTGAACGCGGCCTGTGCGGCGGCTGACCGCCTGGCGTTTGATGCGCGCGCGCGGTCCTGTTTCCTCGACTACATCGATCAAATCTATTACCCCCGTCTGGATGCACCACCTGAACAGGTGGTCGCACGACTACAGGGGCGCGACGCGCACGGCTTTTGGGAGGTTTGAACAGATGTGGCCATTTCGCCCCAAGACCCCGCCGCGCGCCAGCCGGATCGCGATAAAGCCGCCCGTCGCCGATGCGGTTCAGGCCCCATTGGCGTTGGTTTTGATCGTGCGCAACGAGGCCGCGCGCCTGTATGATTGGCTGACCTTTCACGCGCTGGCGGGCGTAAGCCATGTGTTCATCTATGACAACGCATCAGACGATGACACCGTCGCGATTGCGCAGGCGTTTACCGGTTGTGATGTGACGGTTATCCCTTGGGTGTTGAACACGTCCGAGGCGCGCACAGGTATGATCCTGCCGCGTCAGATCCTTGCCTATGCACATGCGATTTCCACCTTTGGTGGCGGGTTCAAACGCATGGGGTTTATCGACACGGACGAATATCTGGTGCCCAAAGATCACGCGACCCTGCCTGCGGCCTTGGCCGCCCTGAACCATCCCGCCAATCTGTCACTGCCGTGGGCGATGTTTGGGCACAACGGCCACGACGGGCCCGCCAGCGACGCCGTGCCATTTGCCTACACCGCGCGGGCCGCTGTTAGTCAGGGGCCGTTGTTGAACTACAAATGCATCGTTGATCCCTGCGCTCTCACGCAGGTCAGCACCCATAAATTCGAAGTCGCGGGCAGCAACAAAACGACCAACACACGCGGCGCCATCGCCACGAACAAAACCCGGTCCGGGGCGTTCGTGTGCGATGACGTAATCCAGATGAACCATTATTACCTGATGTCGCGCAGTGAAATGCGCGCCAAAATGGACAATCCTGCCGTGTCGGGCACCGACCCTGCCAAACGCGGTGCCGCCATCGCCAAGAAGGCCGCCCTGATTGAGGCAGCACCTGTGCAAGACGATGCCGCGGTTGCCTTTCTGGCCCGCCACGGAATCACGACCACCGCGCAGCTGCGCGCCAAATTCGCGGGGCCCGCATGAACGTCGTATTCCAACATCTGCGCGACACGCCCAACCTTGGCGATCGTTGGTGCAGCCCGTTTGACTGGTTTGATTGGCCTGACAGCTACAGCGCCCGTGATCTGCGCCAGCGCGGGGATGCCTATGATGTCGGCATTTATGGCGGCGGCAAGATTTTCGGGGGTCTGCCAACCTATGACGGCGTGCGCGCGTCAGAGGCGACGCTGAACATCGCCTGGGGTGTGGGCACGCTGCAATCCTTTCCGATTTCGCGGCGGTATGCGCGTGCGCGCCGGATGTGTGATGTGATCGGCAGCCGTGATTATAAGGATCGCGGGTTCAAATGGGTGCCTTGCGCGTCCTGTATGGCGCCCGCGTTTGATGCACCTGCCGATCCCGAACACGACGTGGTTTTTTACGGCCATGGCAGCAAGTCCGCCAAACAGGGCCTGCAAGTTCCCGACGCGATGCCAAAACTGACCAACAATGCCGACACGCTGGAAGACGCGCTTTCGTTCATCGCGTCCGGCCGCACGGTGATCAGCAATTCGTACCACGGTGTCTACTGGGGGCTTTTGATGGGCCGCAAGGTGATCTGCGTGCCGTTTTCCAACAAATTCAACAACTACCGCGAAGCCCCCGCCTATGCGACGCCGCGCAACTGGCTTGACAGGCTGGACAGCGGCATCGCGCGCATGGACATGTTATCGCTGTGCCGCGCCGCAAGTCGGGATTTTTATGGCGACGTGATGCGCCGGATTGAGGGCCTATGATATTTCGAAACCCAAATACATTTCCGCAAGTTAAACGAGGTCTACAAAATGGTTAATTGGTCTCCAAACATGTCAGGCAATGCGACCCAGTTAGAACGCGGCCCGAAAACACGGAAAATGGCGCGCCTTCCGGCGTCAGATCGACGGGCTCGAAAGATTTTCCGACTGTTCAAACAGCACCGCTTGGCAAAAGTGGCCACTTCGATGTCCAAGATATTTTTCGACACAAAAATCAGGTTTTCCTACGACAGCACGGCCGACATTTACCGGTCGTATGATCCCGAACCCCATGTCACAATTCACAAACGCAGACTGGGCATGATGCTTGCGGGCCACCTCGTGCGGGGGCGTAGACTGGCATACGATTATTTATTGGACCAGATCGATTTTCAGGACGATGACTGGATTATTGACGTCGGCGCCAACACCGGCGATCTCGCGTTGGCGTTCAAGGCGATGGGGCGTACAGTAAACGTGGAAGCGTTCGAGCCCTCGCCTCTAGAATTCTCTGCCTTGCAACAAAATCTCGAAGCCTGCCCCGCAATCGGACATTATACCGCTCATCAACTGGCGCTCTGGAACGAGGCAAACGAAGGGCTGACATTTTATCTCAAAGCGTCAAAAGCAGATAATTCCCTGTTACCCATTGAAGGTGCAACGGACACGATCACTGTCGAGTGCAAGAAGCTATCGGACGTGCTAACGGACCCCAACCGGCGCTATCGCCTTCTCAAATTGGAAGCAGAGGGCGTGGAGCCTGAAATTCTGTTGGGCGCGCAAGATCTGTTGCAAAGAGTGGATTACATCTCGGCGGATGTCGGTTTTGAACGGGGCATCGAAAAGCAGTCGACCCTTCCTGACGTGACAAACTATCTGCTGGGCCAGAATTTTGAAATTGTGGGTTTTGGAGCGACCCGCTTGGTAATCCTCTTCAAAAACAAGAGGGCTCCATGACATCCAGATCCATCCTTTTTGTAACCGGAACCCGTGCCGATTTTGGTAAGCTGGAACCTTTGGCCATTGCCGCGCGCGACCGCGGGCATGACGTCGGGTTTTGGGTGACGGGCATGCATATGCTGGATCGCTACGGGATGACCAAACACGAGGTCGCGCGCACGCAAGGGGTGGCCGTGCACGAATACATCAACCAGCGCGCCGGTGATCCCCAAGACCACGTGCTGGCCAAAACGGTTACCGGATTTTCCGATTTCGTCGCTGAATACAAACCTGATCTGGTGGTGATCCATGGTGATCGCATCGAGGCACTGGCCTGTGCGTTGGTTGCAGCCACCAATTACATCCGCAGCGCCCATATAGAGGGTGGCGAAGTCAGCGGCACCATCGACGAGATTTTTCGCCATTGTAACTCAAAGCTCGCGAGCCACCATTTCGTGTCCTCACAGGCCGCGCGAAAGCGTGTGATGGCTATGGGGGAACCGGACGGGTCAATCCATGTGATCGGATCGCCCGAGCTTGATTTCCATTCCGGCCCGTCTGGCGTGACCATGGATGATGTGCGCGAACGCTATGAATTGCCCGCCGGACCGTTTGGCATTGTCGTCTTTCACCCCGTCACGTCCGAGGCCGCGAGCATGGGCCAGCAGGCCCGCGATCTGTTCGCAGCCCTGACCGCATCAGGCAAGAATTTTGTAGTGATCGCCCCGAACAATGACCCCGGATCGGATGATATTTTCGCGGTGTTGGATGATTTGCCAAAGGATCGGTTCCGCATTCTGCCTTCAATGCGGTTTGCCCATTTTTCCGAACTGATGAAAAACGCCGCCTGTATGATCGGCAATTCGAGCGCGGGCGTGCGCGAGGCGCCGTTCCTTGGCACGCCGTCCCTGGACATCGGAACACGCCAGACCAACCGCGCCGAGGCCCCGTCTTTGCATGCCGTTGCCGCATCTGACGCCACAGGGATCGCAGCATTTCTAAGCGGCGAATGGGGCAAGCGGTATGATCGCCATGACGCATTCGGGCAAGGCGACGCTGCCGCGCGGTTTGGCAATATCATGGATGATCCGGCCTTCTGGGAAGGCGCGCTGCAAAAACGGTTCCATGACCAGTAAGCCCAAAATCGGGCCTATGCTGCGGCTTGTGCTGGGGGTCGGCGCGCTGTTGCAGCCCTTTGCGCGGCCCGTCCTGACGCGGCGGCTGACCAAGGGCAAAGAAGATCCCGACAGGTGGCGCGAAAAGCTGGGCCAAACGGATGCGCAGCGCCCGGACGGCCCGTTGATCTGGATGCATGGTGTCGGCGTGGGGGAGGTTATGGCCCTGCGCGGGTTGATTGATGCCCTGTCGCGCGAACGCCCCGATCTGAATTTCCTCGTGACGTCGTCCGCGCGGTCTTCGGGCGATGTTTTTGCCAAAAACCTGCCTGCGCGCACGCAGCACCAATATCTGCCGCTTGATTTGCCCGGCCCAGTGGCCGCGTTTCTGGATCACTGGCGGCCCGATCTGGCGGTGTGGTCGGATCAGGAAATCTGGCCAAGGTTCGCGGTTGAGGCCGCCCGCCGATCGATCCCGCAGGCCTATGTCGCAGCGCGCATCACCGATGCCTCAGCCAAGGCGAAATCGCGGTTCGGGCAGGCCTACGGTGATTTGTACCGCATTCTCGATCTGCGCCACGCGCAAGACGCGGGCACGGCCGCGCATCTGCACGCCCTGATGGGGGATGATACTCCCGTCGCGGTGACAGGGTCGCTGAAACCCGCCGCTGCACCGCTGACATTTTCACAAAACGATCTGACGGCGTTTGTCGACATCCGCACACAGCGGGGCCTGTGGCTGGTCGCGTCTTCGCACAGCGCGGATGAAACGGTGGCCCTGAAGGCGCATAAAATCCTGCGCCAGACGCAGCCCGATGCCATCCTTCTCATCGCGCCGCGTGATGCCGCGCGCGCGCCCGCCATTGCGCAGACCGCACAGGATATGGGCCTGCCCACCAGCCTGCGCAGCGACACCGACCGCCCCGGCGACAGCGATGCCGTTTACATCGCCGACAGCTATGCAGAACTGGGGACATGGTATCGCGCCACGCAGATTGCCCTGATCGGCGGCACGTTTGACGCCACCGAAGGCCACAACCCGTGGGAGGCCGTGCCCCTGCACGCCGCGATCCTGCATGGTTCGCGCACCGCTAATTTCGATCTTGATTTCAAAGCGCTACACGCGGGACAGGCCTGCAAAGAGGTCACGGATGCCGCGTCGCTTGCCACCGCGCTGTTGGATCCAGCGACGATTAATCTGCACGCCGCGGCGATTACGGTACGCCGCACCGCGCTGCTGAACGTGCGCACGATTGCGGATGATCTGTTCGCCCTGCTGCGCCCTTAGGCCAGCCCCAAGCGGTCTTTCATCAGGAATTCCACGATCTTCCAGTCAATCGGCTCGTCGATATCAAGACAGCGTTCGGCGGGGATCACATAGGGGATGACGCGGCCTTCGTAGATGGCTTTGGCACTGCGCAAATAGGCCGGGTCCAGCACATACACGAGGCCGACGTGATCATAAACGACAGGCGCATTCTGGCGCGCCCACGTCCCGCCGGGCAGCGGTTTGGACACCTGCAATGCCCCGGTTTCATCCGTTTCAACCATATTGAAATACGGGTTCTTGCGGCTTTCACAGACCGACATCACCATATCGGGGCGGTCATTTTCAAACAGATCAATCGCGCCGTTGATGTCTTCAAGAAGGCGCAGGGGCGATGTGCAATCAAGATCAACAAAGCCTGTTGCCGGGCCCAACGTCGCCTCAACCGCATCAAGCGCGTGCTGCCACACCCCCCATTTGGGCGCGTCATCAGTGGCCAAATGCGCAGGCCGCAACCCGATATCGAGAGCCCCTTTGGCGACGGCGTGATCATACATTTCCTGGCTGTCCGTGCTGACGACAACCGCATCAATGCGATCACTGTCAAACAGCGGATCCAGCGACCAATCAATCAACGGTTTGCCACATAGATTGCGGAAATTCTTGCCCGGAACCCCCTTAGATCCCGCCCGCGCGCCGATGTGTCCGATGATCATATGGGTGCCTCCCTTGCTTGGTATTTCTATGCCCGCACGGCCAAATCAACGCAACCGAAACCGCGTGCGCAGGCCAAGGCCAAGGAAAAAGAGGAGGATAAAGGCGAGGACGGTTTGGGTGGCCGTCAAGAGCTGCACAATCCAGTGCATTTCCTGAATACCTACCGCCCCGAAATATGTTCTCTGAAAGCCAAGGAACTTGAAAATACTGGCAAATGACAATCCCGCAGCTTTGCCAAATGCAGCCCCACCCGCAGGCCCGAGGGACGCAAAGTACACCCCAAGCGGTGCGATAAACAGCCAAAGCAGCCCGAATGCCGGCCTCTCGATTGACCCGCCGTATCCAGAAATCCAGCCAAACAAGCGATAGGGTAAGCGTTGTAGCTGACCTCCTATTCGCGCAGCATGATGCATTTCACGAGCAAAGAAAAAATGTTCCTCCTCGGGCAAGGATTGCCGGTTCATCGCGTGGCGTAGTGCGGCGGCAGATTCTTTGGCAATTTCAGCATTTTGTTCATGGGCGATACGCCCTTGTCGCCATCCGATGTGGATGAGCGGCCAATGCGTATCCCGTGCAGTCACCCTTGTTGAAGCGGGCAATGTTGTATTGCTAAGGACCGGCATGAGATCGGGGAAGATTGCTGCTTCGAAAGACACTGGCTGTTCAAACATTGCATTCGCAAAGGTCAGAACCGTTGCGCGCGGCGCGTTGGCTTCTGGCGGTCCAAACCTCCGCAAATAGAAATCAACCCGTCCCTTAAAATGCGCCGCTGAGAAAAGAGCCTTTGTCCCGAAATGGGCGGTTTCCCGTTCCTTCTGGAAACCGCTTCTGCCTTTGAAAGACGCGCGACCATCGATCGTCGCTTCGTGAAAACTCAATCTGCCATCAACAATGGTTCCGTCGAAATCCAAATCCCCACCAAACTTGGCTTTTTCGAAACCTGCCTTTCTTTTGAAGGTTGAATCGCGAAACGACGCCGCGCCACTACAAGACGCGTCTTCAAATGAGGTATCCCGTTCAACGGTCATTTCGACTGCGTTAATCGTGCCGTCAATCGTCATCATTTTGCATTTAAGCCCGCCCGCCACCTCAAGCTGGTCTGTGATAAAATCGCCAATGACTGTTGCTTCGGAGAATGAGGCGTCTTTGGACAGAACTGCTTTGGTAAGGTTCACGCCATCTTCGAAATGGGCGACTTCGCATTTCAGATCATCTTTGAGCGTCGCATCAATCAAAGACAATCGCCCGCCGAAAAAAGCCGTATTCGCCATCAATCCCTCCGAAAAGTTTGACCCGTCGAAGATTGCCCCTTTCGGCAAGAAGAACCCGTGCAAGTGAACTGGGCGAACAAAATGCAGCCGAGATAAATCGCAAGGCCAGGTCTCGTAGCTAAACTCAGTAGGCCATTCAACGCCTGCATTGCGGCTTTGATATTCCGCCAGCCAAAGAGCCTCGATTGAGCGGTGTTCCTTGTGCCAATCACCGCTGGGAGGCAATGTTATTCCCGATTCGCGAGCCTTGTCCGACATCGGGCCAGAGCCACGTTGCAGGATCGTATTCCAAGCTTCACGATTGTCGCGGTGACGCTCTGAATTGAGCGCACCGATCTCTTGTTCGCCGTGCAGCGTCATCAGCACATACCACGGGTTTTCATTCGCGGGGGTTCGTACAACTTCGTCCATCACTCACATCCTCAATACACCTGCGCACGATACCGCCCCCGCCTTGTACCGCAAGTCTTCCCAACCGCGTGCGCAGTCCCTATACGCGCCCCATGTCCCAGAACCCGCCATCCCTGCGCCCCGACCTCGCCCCGAAGATCAAGTTCTCTGAACCCAAACGTGACGGCCAGCCGACCATTGGTATGGTGTCCCTTGGGTGTCCTAAGGCGCTGGTCGATAGTGAGCGTATCCTCACCCGTTTGCGCGCCGAAGGGTATGCGATTTCGCCCGACTATTCCGGTGCCAATGCGGTGATCGTCAACACGTGCGGGTTCCTTGATTCCGCCAAGGCCGAAAGCCTTGATGCGATTGGTGAGGCGCTGGTGGAAAACGGCAAGGTCATCGTCACCGGATGTCTGGGCGCAGAGCCGGATTACATCCGCGAACACCACCCCCAGATCCTTGCCGTCACAGGCCCGCATCAGTACGAACAGGTGCTGGATGCCGTGCACGCCGCCGTGCCGCCCTCGCCCGATCCGTTCATTGATCTGCTGCCCGCCAGCGGGGTGAGCCTGACGCCGCGCCACTACAGCTACCTCAAGATTTCGGAGGGGTGTAACCACAAATGCAAGTTCTGCATCATCCCCGACATGCGCGGCAAACTGGCCAGCCGCCCCGCCCACGCCGTGATGCGCGAGGCCGAAAAGCTGGTGGAGAATGGCGTTAAAGAACTGCTTGTTATTTCGCAGGATACGTCAGCCTACGGGGTGGATATCAAACATGCCGAAGACCGGGGGCATCGTGCGCATATTACCGATCTGGCGCGCGATCTCGGGTCGCTCGGGGCGTGGGTGCGCCTGCACTACGTCTACCCCTACCCGCATGTGCGCCAGCTGATCCCGCTGATGGCTGACGGGCTGATCCTGCCCTACCTCGACATCCCGTTCCAACACGCGTCAACGGATGTGCTGCGTCGCATGGCCCGCCCCGCTGCGGCTGCCAAGACGCTTGATGAAATTGCCGCGTGGCGCGACATTTGTCCCGATATCACCCTGCGCTCGACCTTCATCGTCGGCTACCCGGGTGAAACGGAGGCAGAGTTCCAGGTGCTGCTCGATTGGATGGACGAAGCGCAATTGGACCGCGTCGGGTGCTTTCAGTACGAAAACGTGGATGGCGCGCGCAGCAACGCCCTGCCCGACCATGTTCCGGCGGACGTGAAGCAAGACCGCTGGGATCGTTTCATGGAAAAGGCACAGGCCATTTCCGAGGCGAAGCTGGAGAAAAAGGTTGGTCAGTTCATCGACGTGATCGTGGATGATATTGACGAAGACGGCATCGCGACGTGCCGCACCAAATCGGATGCGCCAGAGATTGACGGGAACCTGTTTATCGATGAGGGCACAGACGGGGTAAACGTCGGGGATATTGTTCGCGTCGAGGTTGATGAGGCGGGGGAATATGATTTGTGGGGAATGGTTGCGCGAACGCCCGGTTAGCGGACCAAGCCAACCTTTAATTGAAACTCGCACATGAGCGCGGCCAAATTTGTGGCGCGTTCTACTTGTTCGGCGACTAAGACCTCACGTTTTGCGCAAGCGGTGAGATCCGAATGATTGCGCCAGATCAATGCTCCTTTCCTGTCGCTTGTTATTCATAGGCATGTTTTTCGAAGGACATTGGAAATGAACACCCCCTCAGATGCCACCGTGAATGGCTTTGTGAGTTCGAGGTTTGCGGGCGTGCAAACAGCATTCGAGGAGAATTTCACGAAGCGCGGTGAACTGGGCGGTGCTTGCTGTGTCTATTTAAACGGCGAAAAAGTGGCTGATCTTTGGGGTGGTGTTCGCGATCCAGCGACCGGTGCGCCTTGGGAAGAAGACACCATGGTCCTTGTCTTCTCTCTCACCAAAGGGATGTCAGCATTGACGCTCGCGCTGGCGCATTCGCGCGGGTGGCTCGACTATGAGGCGCGTGTTTCAGATTACTGGCCAGAGTTTGCCCAGAATGGCAAAGGGGCAATCACCGTGCGACAACTGCTGGCCCATCAGGCGGGTCTGCATGCGTTCCATGAAAAGATCGATCGCGCCGTTATTGCAGACCCAGACCGGCTGGCGGCAATTTTGGCGCGCGAGAAACCAGCATGGGAGCCCGGCACCCGCAACGCTTATCATTTTTTGTCGCTGGGCTTTTATGAAGGTGAAGTGCTGCGCAGGGTTGATCCGGCGCACCGCACGCTTGGGCAGTTCTTTCAGGACGAAATCGCGACGCCGCTTGGCCTCGATTTCTATATTGGTCTTCCGGATGTGATCCCCAACGAACGGCTTGCGCCGCTCACCCAAGCTGGCCTGATCAAGTCGGTCTTCGGATACCCATTTGCGATGATACGGGCATTGATGAACCCTTGGTCTGATACGTTTCGGGCCTGCATTGTAAACCCGGGCGCAGGTGTGGTTATGGACAAGGACCGGATATATGCGCGTGATCTTGAGGTTCCGTCCGGCGGCGGCGTCGGCACAGCACGCGCTATCGCAAAGGCCTACGGCGCCTTCGCGACTGGTGGGTCGGAACTCGGGCTGCGACCGGAAACGCTGGCAGCGCTCAGGGCCCCCGCCATACCCCCATCACACGGTTTTTTCGATGAGGTGCTTCGGGACGACGCGCAATACGCACTGGGTTTCATGAAGCCGTTTGCGGGCTTTTCGTTTGGTCACGCGGACGCCTTTGGTGCGCCGGGTGCGGGCGGTTCGCTTGGCTATGCCGATCCGTCGATCGGGTTGGGGTATGGATATGTGACCAACCGCATCGGACCCGGCGTTGAGCCCGACCCAAGGGACGTCGCATTGCGAAAGGCCATATCGGCAGCGCTGGCCTAGCGCCAACCAAAGCCCGCATCAGTCAGTTGCTTCCACTGCTCTGCGTGGTGGTCTGTCACATCATCCGTTCACGGCGCTCAATTTCGCTATAAACGTATCGATGGCGGCCTCGTACTGGCCACTAACAACCTGATCATGAGGCAGCGCTAATGTGGCCTCCAACGGGACAGACAGAAGGCTTTCCACCATTTTCACGGCCTTTTCAGCAGGAGAATGCCCGCCAAAGGTAAAGAACACTGCGACCCGCCCCGATAATCGCGGCTTTTGCGCCAAGAAAGATCGCAGCGGCAAGGCAGGGTAGCTCGTCCAGATGGGCGCGCCGATGATGACCAGATCATAACCTTCAATCGACAGGTCCGGAACGTCGATCGGCGGCAATCGGCCTTTGACACTGTCATACCCTGCTCGCAGATAGGCAAACCAACCGCCTTGGTAACGCGGGCATTTGATCTCTTTGATGTCAGCCGAGAGCGCAGCCCCAAGCGCATTTGCGACGTTCATCGTGGTGCCCGTACGCGAATAAAACAAAATCAAGGATTTCATCTACTTGCTCTCTTTCCTCGGCTTTCAACAGACATCACGGCGCGCCAGATGATGCGGCCCATCTTTTTAACTGTCACGGGTGCCCCCTTTCATACCTCTTTCATTTGTCGCGGGACGCATCGCACGCTTTGGCGACCTGCCCCTTGATATGGGTCAACGCCTTGTGCGCAATTGTGCGCGTTGAACAGGATTGTTGAGGCGCCCGAGGTTGAATACTCGGGCGCCCCCGTTTTTGCCTTAACCCCTTTTTGCCTGTTGCTTTGTGATCCGGCGGACCAATTTGCCGAACGCTTTGTCTTTGGATCTGCGCTCGGCCAGGCTCGATGAATTGAATGCCTCTTCAGCTATCAACTTTCGCCAGCGGCCCAAGCGGGCGCCGTCAATCTCACCGTTTTCAATTGCCTCCAAAACAGCACATCCCGGTTCCGTCATATGCTGGCAATCTTTGAACCTGCATTGGGTTGAAAGGCTGTGAATATCCGCGAAAACATCATCAATGCCGGATGCCGCATCGGTCAATTGCAGTTCGCGCATCCCGGGTGTGTCCAGCACGATGCAACCATCTGGCACAAAGTGTAACTGTCGGCTTGTCGTCGTGTGACGACCTTTGGCGTCATCTTCGCGGATGGCTTGCGTTTCGATCATCTGGGTACCCGATAGGGCATTGGCCAAGGTTGACTTGCCCACGCCAGACGACCCCAGAAACGCGACAGTCTTGCCTGGCTTGCACCATTGCGCCAACTTCACCTGCGGCTCATCCCCTCGTGCATCAAGGGCGACGACAGAAACAATTTCCGAGATCGATTGCGCCTCATCGACATAGTTTTGCGTATCAGAAGCCAAGTCAGACTTCGTAATGACGACGACCGGTGTGATATCCGCTTCGAACGCTAAGGCGATATAACGCTCCAGGCGGGCGATGTTGAAATCTTGATTGCACGACGTCACGACAAACGCCGTGTCGATATTAGCTGCGATCAACTGTACCTGACGATCCGTACCGGGAGCGCGGCGTTTCACAAGGCTTTTTCGATCCAAAACGCGCCCTGACTTTGGATGCCCACGGTCAAGCAAAAGCCAATCACCAACCGTGACGTCCGATTGCGGGGGAATTGCCTCGTCGATGCCATCGCCGACAACATGCAGCGCGTTACGATGCACTTGGACAACGCGGACAGGTGGCGTTTCTGCCAGTTCGTCCACGCTGATCTGTTGCGCAAAATATGGCTGCCAACCGAGTGTTTCGAGTGTTGATAAGGGTCGTGTTGATGCTGCGCCCTTCATATTGGGCGGAAGAAATTTGGAATAGTCCCGGGTCATTGGGGATCAACTTTCATGTCTTAGCCATAAGCAACGCTCAGGCTTGAAGTGTCAGTATTTTCTGAGATCGCAAAACAACAGGCCGACCAAATAGGTTTTGGCCGCACATTTGGAGTGTTGATTTGCATCGGGAGGACTGTTGCCTCCCCACTTTACCGGGACATGAAATCTCCATGATTGTGGTGGCTAGAATAGTTTCGGATTGTTGGTTTTTCAAGCGTGGCCAGCCGCAATGGGGTAAACTCTGGACATCGGACAGACTGCTTTCATCAGTTTTTGCGATGTTGAACACGCAAGATTTCGTTGGGGTGTCGATATAGAATTCCCAGAAAATGGCAGCTCGCCTTGCTTTCGTGACACCAGATCAGCCGCCACAGCGCTAAACCTGCGGGCACCACATTCGCCCACACCCATGAGCGGAACGAAGCCCAAGGGTTGACGCCCCCGCGCTGGCCCTATCTTTCCTTCCATGGGCAAACACACCACCAAAATCCTGCACAACGACACCTGCCCGATTTGCGCACGCGAAGTTGCGTCTTATGATCGGCTGGCGCGCAAGTCCGGCGTGACGTTCCAGCTTGATGGGTTGGACCGCGCGCACGATTGGGGACTGGACGAAGACACCGCAGCACAGGTGTTTCGGGTTCAACGTGACGGCCAAACCTATGAGGGCGTTGCCGCGTTTCGTGTGCTTTGGGCGCAACTGCCCTATTGGCGTCATGTGGCGTGGTTCAGCGGGCTGCCCGTCATCCGCACGCTTGGCGAATGGGGGTATAAATACGCGGCCGCACCGTTTCTGTACGGGATGCACAAACGGCGCGAACGGCGTTCTCAGGGGGCGTCCCAATAGACCCGCACGGCGTCTTGCACCCGTCGAAAACGATCCCCGCCCAAGTGAACACCGCCGAACCAGCGGGTGACGACGATGATTTCGCCAACCCGTTCTTCGCGTTCCAGCATCCGCAAGATCACAAGACCTGCGCCTGCTTCGCCATCGTCGTTCTTGATCGGGGTGCCGTCGGGCAGGATCACCGCCCATGTGTTATGCGTCGCCTTGGCAAATTTCTTGCGGCGACACAGGGTTTTGACAAAGGCTTTGGCCTCATCCGCGGATTGGCAGGGCCCGCCGGACACCGCGTATTTTGATCCCCTGTCGGTGAAGATACCCATCAGAACGCGCATAAAAAACTCCCGCCTGTGCGCAACAAACGGGAGCAGTGTCATCGTGTCAATCAGCGCCGTTTAGTAGGACGGGCCTGTGCCGCTTTCGATTGCCATGCGCAGGGCAATTTCTGGCCATGTCTGGCGGCCATCGCGGGCGCGAATTTCAGACAATTGCGTTTGCGCGCCGATCAGATCGCCCATTTCGACCATGCCCTGCCCCATGTAGGACCGCGCGAGGTTGTTGTCGGGATCAATCGCCAACGCTGCGGCGTAAAACGACATTCCGCTTTCCAAGTCGCCTAGTTTGCGGGCTGTAAATCCGTAATAGGTTTGCACCATGCTGTCAGCAGGATCGAGCAGATCAAGAACGTCGCGCGCATCCGCAAAGCGGCCGTCATAGGCAAGTTCGCGCACCGCATCCATCATCGCGTTGTCGTCATTGCTCGACGCGGCGGGCGTCATGCAGGTTTGCGTTGCCAGATCAAACACAAGACCATCGGCGCAGGTTTCGGTCGTTTCTGTCGGCGTTGGCGGCGTGTCGGTTTCCGATCCGGCGGCAAAGCCCATGGCGGGGGCAATCGCGAGGAGGGTCGCGGCGAGGGTGCGTTTCATAAGATGTCCTTTCGTTGTGTCCAATCAGGAACGTAGCGCGGCACGCGGCAGTTTCAAAACGGCAGGCTTGCGCGCCATAGGTAAGGGCCTAAACTTGCCCCGATTATAGTTGAAAGGTTTGCCATGCGCTCGTTTGTGTTGTCCTTGATGTGCGCGCTTTGCCTTAGCGGCGCGGCCCTTGCCGATATTGAAAAACCGGCGTCGTTGAACGACACGCTTGATCTGTTGTTGGACCGCATATTGCCCACATTTCCGCAAGCGCAAGTGAACCGCACGGATCGCAATATCACGCTTGATCCTGCTGATGGCAGCATCGTGAACCCCGACAATATCCACGCCGTATTACAATCAGCGCAAGACGGGGCAGACGTGAGGCCGCGCTGGATAATTTCGTAAACTCCATGATGGCAGCGATGTCAGAAACGCCCCGCGATCCGGGTGATCTGCCGCTTGATCGTCTTTTTCCGGTGCTGCGGCATGCATCGTTTGCACAGTCTACAGGCGATGGTGGTATCATACCGTCGGGCGACAACGGGCTGTATTTTGAACCCTACATCGGTGACATGATCCTTGTGTATGCCATCGATTATCCGGACCGCGTGGCCTATGTCACCCGCGCCAATTTACGCGACGCCAATGTGCGCACATCCCAGATGGAGGACGCCGCGTGGAAGAATTTTCAGGCCAAGCGCGACATCGTTGAATTTCAGGGCAATGGCGTGTCTTTTATGGCGGTGATTGACGGGTTCTACGAAAGCTCACTGGTGCTCGACTCTGAACTTTGGGTGTCTGTGGCGCAGCAAATGGAAGACGACATCGTGATGATTGTGCCCGCGCGTGATCTGATCATCGTGGCCCCCGCCAGCAACACCGCTGAGGTCGCGTTTCTTCGATCAGTGCGCACAGATATTCTGGAAAACGGCACCCACCAATTGTCTGACCTGATGTACATCTGGCGCGACGGGCGGTGGGCCGTGTTTGATGAATGACGCAACGGCATCATAGGTTCGCAACCTTTTGTGCCTAAGTTGGTCTGCATGACCCATTGTGACCCCTACCCGACCTATTCACGCGGCGAACGGATTGCGGATGGTGCCGTGCATGTGGCCGGCATTGTCTTTGCGATTGTGGGCACCGTGCTGTTGATCCTGTGGGCGAGCGAGCAAACAACAGGTATGATCGCGGGGCTGTGGGTGTACGGGGCCGCGCTAATCGCGTCCTTCGTGGCATCATTTTGTTACCATTTCACGCCATGGGAAGGCCCGCGTCCCGTGTTGCGCCGGATTGATCATGCGGCAATCTACCTCAAGATCGCGGGGACATATACGCCGCTGGTCGTGTTGATCGGATCGGCCTTTGCCTACGGCATCCTTGCGGTGGTCTGGGGGTTGGCCGCACTCGGCGTCGCGATGAAGCTGTTCTTTTGGGGCCGTCCGACCCGCTGGGGCGTTGGCCTTTATCTTGGATTGGGCTGGATCAGTCTGGCGCTTGCCACATCGCTGGTGCCGCTGGTGTCGGGCGCTGTGATGGGGCTGATCGTTGCGGGTGGCCTTGTGTATTCGGCTGGTGCTGTTTTGTTCAGCCTTGAGGGGCTGAAATATCAAAACGCCATCTGGCATAGCTTCGTTCTGATCGCGTCTGTCTGCTTTTTCGCCGCAATTGCGCTCGGTGTTTTCGCGCCCGCCTGATCCTTATTGCAGGTATGGAATTGCCCACCTGACGCAGGCGTCAGGCGCGGCGTAGTGTTGTCCTATTAAAGACGATCAAACGCCAATGCGGGCAATTTTCGCCCCTCACTTTTGGCACACCATATTTTATATCGGAGACCTTTTATGTCCCAGACATTTCAAATGATTCCGCCGTCCCTGCTTGAGGCGATTGGCGTGGTGGGGTTCGGCCTATACGTGCTGAACTATACGATGTTGACCATGCATCACCTGACGTCCCATTCGAAAACCTATTTCATCATCAACATCGTCGCGGCGAGTTGTGTGCTGATCGGATTGATCCATTCGTTCAACCTCGCGTCGGCGCTGATCCAGGGGTTCTGGATCGTGATTTCTTTCACAGCAATCTTCGTGCGGTTGCGCCCGTCCAAGGACGCCAGCCTCGCCTAAAGGCCGGCGGCCGTGCGGCGCACAATGTCCACCCGTTCCGCATTGGGCGGATGGGTGCCAAGGAAACGATCACCCGGATCGGGCACACGGAAAAAGAACTCCGCACCGCGCACGGGGTCATATCCGGCGCGTGCGGCGATGATGGTGCCAAGGCGGTCTGCCTCAAGCTCGAAATCTTTGGAATAGGTGCGCGCACCAACGGCGGCCCCCAGTTCTTGAGCGGTGCGCACCGCATCACTGCCCCCACCCGTTACACCTGCCAGCTGGCCAAACACGACGGCCCCCAGCGTTGCATTGCGACGCTGCTGGGCAAGATGGTTTTCAATGTGGTGCGCGGCCTCATGCGCCATAACGAATGCGATTTCATCGGCATTTCGGGCGTCTGCAATCAGCGCAATTGTAAAGGCGATGATCGGGCGCCCCGTTTCATCCACCGTTTGGAATGCGTTGGCAGGCTGGCGGGGGCGGTCATCCACCACAATCCGAAAATCACAGTTCAACCCCGGTGAGCGGCGGCGGCATTCGCGTTCGGCCACGGGTTCAAGACGATCCACAACAGCCACAAACGCCCGCGCCATGGCCCGTTGTTCGCGCGGAATTTCGGCCACAGGGCTGGATGCTGGCACGGGGGCTGACGTCGATGTGTCTGATTGCGGCGTCACCACCGCATCACATCCTGCCAGCGTTAAGGCCGCAACACAGGTCAAAATCATTAAACGCATTGCTGGCTTCTTTCGTTGGGCTTGCACAAACATATTCACAAAGGTTAGCGCAATCAACCTGCGGGTCTATGGGGATGACAAACGATTGTTCCCGTAACGGCAAAGATATGTCAGAACGGATAAAAGGTAACCCAAAACCAAGAAGCTTCCCATGAAAACCAGACGCCATATCAAACGGTCCATTCGTACGAACTTCGCCGAACGTTGGACCACGTTCCTAGACTTTCCGATGTATGCGGCCAACAGCACCGGCCCGTCGAAATTCCCGCGCGACCTGACGTTGCAAGGCATCAACGATATCGTTCCGCGCTTTGCCGATCTGGCAGCGTTGAGCTCGGGCCAGACGGTTCAGCATGTGAATGTCGAAAGCTTCATCAAAGACGAAGCAACCCGCGCCCGCAGCGAAATTTTGGGCAATATGCTGACAGAACATGGGTCCGAAAAAGCCCGCAAACACAACTATCACTTGCTCCTGGCCCACGCGCTGCAAGCCCCTGAAAAGGCAAGCGCCATCCTTGAAATCGGGATGGGCACGAACAACACCGACGTCGTGTCCCACATGGGCAAACGCGGACAACCCGGCGCATCCTTGCGCGCGTTTCGCGAATTTCTGCCAAACGCCCATGTCTATGGGGCTGATTATGATAAACGCATCCTGTTCACAGAAGACCGCATTTCAACATTTTTCGTCGATCAGACATCGGTCGAAACCCTGACCGATCTGGCCACGCATTTGCCCGCACAGCTGGATCTGATCATTGATGATGGCCTTCATTCTGCCCATGCCAACCTTGCGACATTGGCCTTTGCGCTGCCCAAGCTGGCAAAAGGCGGCTGGTACATCTGCGAAGATATCCATGCGGCCGCTATCCCTGTCTGGGAAGCCGCCACGCATATGATTTCCACCGATTTCACCCCCTATATCGTGCAAACAGCCGGGGCGATCGTGTTTGCCGTCCATCACAAAGGCTGACCCATGTTTACCATTGAACACGAGTTTGACGCGACGGTTGTCACATTGGTGGACGATGGCGACACCCCGTTGCGCGAAGACGTGGTCATTTCCGCGTTCGAGGATTGCGTCACCCTGACCCAGATCGACACACGCACCGATATGCCGGTGTCGGTGACAATGTCGATGTCGCAGCTGCGCGATCTGCAAATGGCGCTGAACCTGCCCGAAGGGTCCTACCGTTTGAAAAAGGATGACGCATGACCAAGACAGGTTTTTTCTGGGACGAGCAGTGTTTCTGGCACGGTGGCGGCAATTACGCGGGCATGTTGCCTGTGGGTGGTCTGGTACAGCCTATGGCGTCAGGTGGTTTGCCCGAAAGCCCCGAAAGCAAACGCCGCTTGATGAACCTGATGGATGTCACCGGATTGGCCCGCGATCTTGATCTGTGCCACGCACCTGCCGCCCCCACCGACGATCTGCTGCGCGTCCACCCTGCGTCCTATCTGGACACATTCAAATCCACGTCCGATGCGGGGGGCGGTGAATTGGGCCGCCGCACGCCGTTCGGCCCCGGCGGATATGAAATGGCGGCGCAATCTGCTGGCCTGTCTATCGCAGCGCTCGGGTCGGTTCTGAACGGCACGCACACCAACGCCTACGCCCTGTCCCGCCCGCCGGGCCATCACTGCCTGCCCGATTACCCCAACGGGTTTTGTCTGTTTGCCAACCTCGCGCTGGCGATCCAATCCGCCCGTGCCAAGAAGCTGACAGAACGCGTTGTCGTGCTGGATTGGGATGTGCACCACGGCAACGGCACCGAAGCGATCTTTTACGATGATCCCGACGTGCTGACGATTTCGATGCACCAAGACCGCAACTATCCAATGGACACCGGCGATTTCGCGGATCGGGGCACGGGAAAGGGCGCGGGCTTTAACCTCAACATTCCGCTGCCGCCGGGGACGGGGCATGTCGGATATCTGGCAACGATGGAACGGATCGTCCTGCCCCAAATCCGCGCCTTCAACCCCGATGTTATTGTTATTGCATGCGGATATGACGCCGCCGCGATTGACCCCTTGGGGCGGATGCTGGCCACCGCAGAAACGTTCCAGATCATGACCCGACAGGTCAAAACGCTGGCCGCTGACATCTGCAATAGCCGTTTGATGATGGCCCATGAGGGCGGCTATTCCGAAGTCTACGTTCCGTTTTGCGGCCATCATGTGCTTGCGGAAATGTCCGGCAGCAAAATCACCGCCCCCGACCCGTTTGGCGATGTCTTTCCCCTGCGCCAGCCCGCAGCCGCGTTTGATCGGTTTCTGGAAGGATGGATCGGCGAAATGGCGGATGCTCTTTAGGGCGCGGTTTACCAAGATGAAATAATTTGCGCGTAGATCGCCCCCAAAGACAATGGGGGCCGCATGGCTGAAATCGATGGCGACAACACCAACAATACGCTGACAGGCACCAATGGCAGCGACACCATCAAAGGGTTTGATGGCAACGATTCCATCAATGGCGGGTCTGGCAATGACACGTTGTATGGCGGGGATGGCGACGATTCCATAACGGGCGGCGGCGGGGATGACGTCATCGTTGGCGGACGCGGCAATGATACGATGGCCGCGGGGTCCGGATCGCCAAGCGATACTTTCGTGATCCGCGACGGGGATGGCAACGACACCATCACGGACTTCGACCCAAACGAACCGGACATCGTCGATTTCCGCATGGATGAAATGAACACCTATCAAGATGTGCTTGACCGGATGTCGCCGTTCAACGGCGGCACTCTCATCACATATGACAACGGATCGACGCTGTTTCTTGAAAACGTGCGGCAGGGTGATTTATCGGCAACCAATTTCACATTTGGCACCGGCCCCGTCTGTCTGCATGCAGGTACAATGATCGACACGCCCTATGGTGCGGTGCGCATTGAACACCTTTGTGCAGGTGATCTGGTGCTCACGGCCGATCACGGCCCGCAACCTGTGCGCGCCATTGTTCATCAGGTGCTGCATTTTTCCACGGCCTGCGATGACGGCAAACCGATCATGATCAAACGCGGGGCATTGGGCCAAGGCGTGCCTGTCCGGGCCACCATCGTGTCACCACAACACCGTATAGTGCTGCATGATGCTGCGCGCGGGGGTGATGTCTTTATCGCCGCCAAACGGCTGACTTCCGGCCAAGGCATGCGCCAGATGCGCGGGCGGCGACGGGCAGAATACCACAACCTTTTGTTCGCACGTCATGAGGTTATTTTTGCAAACGGCATGGCCGTTGAATCGCTTCTGCTCAGCGCTCAGGTGTTGGCCGCCGCGCCGAAATTACACGATGCGATACCCCAACCCCGCCCGCCTATGACATTGGCGCGTGCCGTGGTGAAACAAGACCCGCGATCAGCGGGCCGAAACGATCACCTTGCAGCAAACGGCCCGCCCGTCAGCGAACATCGTATGCCGCATCTACAATAAATTCGACCTTCAGTTCGGGGCGCGCCAGCTTTGCCTCGCCGCAGGCCCGCGTTGGTGCATGGCCGGCAGGCACCCATGCGTTCCACACCTCGTTGAGCCCCGCAAAGTCGGACATATCAGCCAGCCAGATCGTCACCCGCAGCATATCTTCGCGCGATGATCCCGCCTTGATCAACAACGCATCGATCTTATCAAGACAGGTTTGCACCTGATCTTGGATGGTGTCGCCCTCGGCCACTTGGCCCGTCAGATAGGCGACCCCGTTGTGTTTTACGATCTTGGACGATCTTTCACCAGTTTCTATGCGTTCAATCATGGCGTTTCCTTTCGCTGTTGCCCCAGACCTAACAAGGTCGCGCGCCCACTGGAACCCGCGCCTGCGAAGTCTTATGTCTAGGCCAACAAAAGGATCGCCCATGCCAACGCCAAACCCCGCCGCCCTTGAATTTCTACTGTCGCGCCGTTCGCGCCCCGCCAAAACCCTGCGCACGCCGGTGCCGGACCGTGACGTGATCAAGACACTGCTAACAGCGGCCGCACGCACGCCCGATCACGGCAAACTGGAACCTTGGCGGTTCATCGTGTTGGAAAAGGAAGCGCTGATGCGCCTTGCGGCGATGGTCCCTACCCGCGCGGCGGCACTGTCCATTGATCCAGACAAAATCGACAAAGCCATCGCGCAATACCGCGATGCGGACCTTGCGATTGTCGTCGTGGACAGCCCCGTGCCATCCGAAAAAGTGCCCCAGATCGAACAGACGTACTCCTCAGGCGCGGTCTGCCTGTCACTGCTGAATGCCGCGCTTGCCGCTGGTTGGGGGGCGAACTGGCTGTCGGGTTGGACATCCCATGATGCCGAATTTTGCCGCACAGGCCTGAACCTTGAGGCCCATGAAAAGGTCGCAGGATTGATCCATATCGGCACGGAAACCAATGCCCCGCCAGAACGCCCGCGCCCCGATCTGGCGCAGAAAACCACGTGGATGTCCCAGTGATCCTGACCGATTTTTTCAAAGCGCTCGGGCAGATGGATGATCGCGCCTTTCGCCGCGTGTTGTTTCTGGGCCTCGGGCTGACAATTGCGCTGCTTGTCGGGCTTTATGCGGGCTGGCTGGCGTTGGTGGATTACATCGATGACGGCCCGTTGACCCTGCCGTTTGTCGGCGAAGTCACCTGGATCGGGTCGTTGCTGAACTGGGGCGGGCTTGGCGTAATTATCGTCATGTCGATCTTTCTGATGATCCCTGTGGCCTCTGCGATCACGTCCTTTTTCCTTGAGGATGTCGCGGACGCCGTCGAAGCCAAACATTACCCGACCCTGATGCCCGCCCCCAAAGTGCCCTTCGTCGAAGCCCTGAGCGACACTGTTATGTTCTTTGGCGTGTTGATCGGCGCCAATATTGCAGCGCTGTTTGCCTACGCGTTTTTGCCGTTCCTTGCTGTGCCGATTTTTTTCGCGCTTAACGGTTATCTGCTCGGGCGGGAATATTTCACCATCGCGGCCATGCGCCGGGAAGGTCGCGTCGGCGCGAAGGCGATGCGGCGCAAACACAGCGGCGAAATCTGGGTGGCCGGGGTGTTGATGGCCCTGCCGTTGACCATCCCGATTATGAACCTGTTTATCCCGATCCTTGGGGCGGCGACGTTCACCCATTTGTACCATAGACTCGCCAAAACCCGCGCAGACTAGCCAGATTGGGCTGTGTGGCCTAAGCTCAGATCAGAGTTTATCTGTTTTTGAGGTCTTATTTTGCCCGCACACGGAAAACCAAGCCCCGCGTTTCATTTTCGCGCGACCCATGAAATGGGCGCGCTGGACGCGCATTTCGATCTGCGCAATGTGCCGCCCCGCAGCGATGACACCCTGATGTTGGCCTGCTGGAATATCGCCAATTTCGGCATCCAGAAACGCAGCGACAACGCGATCAAACTGCTGGCGCATATGTGCCGCCGCTTTGATCTGATCGCCGTGCAAGAGGTCAACGAGAACTGGCACCCCCTCGCGGATCTGGTCGATGAATTGGGCCCGTCGTGGGATTTCATCATGTCGGATACGGCGGGCAACTACGAACGCCTGGCCTTTGTGTTTGATCGCGACCGCGTGACGCCCAAACAGTTGTTCGGCGAAATTGCCTTGCGGGCGCGGGATTTCCCCAAACGCGATGTCACCGTAAATTACACCTACCGCCGCGTGCCGAAATCCAAGACGTTCAAAGACCTTGAATTTGAACCCTATGATCGCAATCCGTTCATCGGATCATTTGCCTGTGGGATGCTCGATTTTACATTGGCCAATTGCCATTTGTATTGGGGGGATGGCGGCAATCCGACCAATCTGGAAAAGCAAACCAAATACGCCCGCCGTGTGATGGAGATTCACGCGCTGGCCGCTTGGGCGGACAAACGATCAGAAAAATCCACGACCTATGATCAGGATATCATTCTGTTGGGGGATATGAATGTCCCCAGCATGACGCCGCTTCAGGCAAGCTATAGCGCGTTGATTGAATACGGGATGAAGCCGTTGAAATATGCGTCCCGCGTCGGCGGGTCCAACCTGTCGGGCAAAAACACCTATGACCAGATGGCGTTTGCCCCGGATCGCCTGCAAGGCAAGATCATGGATTATGCCGTGTTTGATTTTGACAATGCGGTGTTTGCGGGGCTTTGGCAAAAACTGTCATCCATCGACAGCGACAAGAAACGCGCCTCCGCCTTTCGCAAACACGTGAATTATCATTTATCCGATCACCGCCCGCTTTGGGTTCAGTTGGATGTGTCCTGAATGGATGTGGGCGTGGACATACGATCAAACCAATCGATGTCACGCACGCTGATCCAGCCCGACAGAATGACAAACGCCAGAACCGCCCAAATCGGGATCGCCCAATAGGTCGTGATGCGCGCCTTGCGGCCCACATCAGCATTCGCGGGGGCAGATTTATGGGTTCCGGGCACGACCTCGCCTGCCTCACCTTGGGTTTTCAACTGCAACGGAAGCACGATGAAAAACGTCATGAACCAAACAACGGCGAACAAAACAATGGCAGATGTAATACCCATTAGACTTGCTCCAACTCGATCAGGCAGCCATTAAAATCCTTGGGATGAAGGAA
Organism: Octadecabacter dasysiphoniae; assembly: GCF_021532615.1. GTDB lineage: Bacteria > Pseudomonadota > Alphaproteobacteria > Rhodobacterales > Rhodobacteraceae > Octadecabacter > Octadecabacter dasysiphoniae. The sequence continues at coordinate 187,097 of NZ_JAKGAQ010000004.1, read as the reverse complement.
CAGAACCGGCTTATTGTGTGCACCGATCTTGATGTCACCCAAAACCCGTGCCCCTTCGCCAAGCAATTTGTCGCGCGCGACTTCGATGTCATCGACCTCATAACAGATGTGGTGAATGCCGCCCGACGGGTTCTTTTCAAGGAATCCCTTGATGGGGCTGTTGTCACCAAGAGGATAAAGAAACTCGATTTTGGTGTTGGGAAGCTCGATAAAAACGACCGTGACGCCGTGATCGGGTTCGTCCTGCGGTTCGCCCACTTTTGCACCCAAAGCCGACGCATATTGCGCGCAAGCGGCCTCAAGATCCGGCACCGCAAGGGCCACGTGGTTCAAACGTCCAATCATTTTGTGTCCTCCAGCATGTGTTGCCCGCCTTATCGGATATGGTGGGCGCGCGCACAATGTCCATCATGTCGCGGCCACTTTCTTGCGCGCCATTAACCTTAGATTCATCACGCTCCCGTCTAATGACTAAAATTGCAACCAAATCGGGGGACGACATGGACAGCCTGGACGACTTTATGCAGACCCGCCCACCGACCAGCGCACGCCCCCTGCTTGGGCTTACGGTTCTGGTCGTGGAAGACAGTCGTTTCGCATCAGAAGCGATGCGCCTTTTGTGCCTGCGATCCGGTGCCCGCATCCGGCGCGCCGATAGCCTGTTTCACGCCAACAAACATCTCGCGGTGTATCGCCCGTCCGTCGTGATCATCGATATCGGCCTGCCCGACGGGTCCGGCGTTGACCTGATCCGCGAATTGGCCAATGGCCGCCCGCGGGTTGAGGTCGTGTTGGGAACCTCCGGCGATCCTGACGGTGAACGCCAATCCATCAAGGCAGGTGCAGACGGATTTTTGCCCAAACCCTTGTCCAGCATCGGATTTTTCCAATCCAAAATCCTCGAACATCTGCCCGCAGATCGTCAGCCCAAGGGCATTCGCATGTTAACGGACGAGGTCGTGGTGCCAGACCCCGTTGCCCTGCGCGATGATCTGACATCAGCGGCAATGGCGCTCGAAGATCCCAACGATGACCGCACGCTGCGGTATCTCACACAGTTTCTGGGCGGCATCGCGCGCAGCGTGGACGACACGACCCTCGAAAAAGAAACCGAGGCTTTGGCCGACCTGCAAACCGCAGGGCAAGCCGTGCACAGCCAAGTCGCGCGCGTGGCCGCCATGGTGCAAGATCGCATTTCACGTTCCGCGATAATCTAGTCCGTTTGCGCGGGATCACTTGCAACACGGCACGGCGCGGTCAGGGCGCGCAGGCTTTGGCGCTGCTGGCCCGTTGCGTCAAAATTATCGGGCGACAACCAGTCCTCGAATGCGGCGCTGATCTGGGGCCAGTCGCCGTCTGTCATCGCAAACCAGGCCGTATCACGATTGCGCCCCTTCACGACGTAGTGCTGCCGGAAAATGCCTTCCCACGAAAATCCGAACCGCTGGGCGGCACGGCGCGACGGCATATTCAACGCGTTGCACTTCCATTCATAGCGCCTATATCCCAGCGCAAAGGCCTCGCGCATCATCAAATACATCGCTTCGCTCGCCGCGGGCGTTTGCTGCAATGCGGGCGAAAAATTGATATTCCCAACCTCAATCGCGCCCATCGCCGGGACAATACCAAGATAAAACGCGTAACCCAGCGGCGCACCCTTCAAATCGCAAATGGTGTAACCCTGACAATTATCACGCGCGGCGGTGGCTTCCAGCCCCGCCACAAACGCGGCCTCGTCCACGGGTGGCGCCTCAAAAAGGTAGTCCCAAACGGCATCATGCCCTTTGATCTGGGCCCAAAGCCCCGGCCCGTGCCGCGCTGGATCGACTTTTTCAAGCCGCACATACGCACCAATCAGATCACGCCCGTCAGGCCAATCCGCGCCAAAAAATTCGACCAAAGGGCCCACTGGCCGCTTCGTATTTATCATGACTATTCCCCCAAATGCCCGCACCGGTGCCGCAGTCCCGTCGGAGTATTGCCCCATTCCACAGACATACCAACCCCAAGACCATACGACGCAGCAAGAGGAAAATTGACATGGAACGCTTTGTTAAAAAATTCTGGACTGAAGAAGACGGTAACACCACAGTTGACTGGATGGTTTTGACCGCGGGCCTTGTCCTGCTGGGCGCTGCGGTTATGGCATCCGTCGGCGGCGGCGGCACTGATCTGGCCGACACGACAGCCATCACAATCGAAGATGTGGGCACAAACGCCGGTCTTTAAACCACTATTTTACAACACCAAACCGGGGTTCGGGCCCATCTGCAAGCCCGGGAAAATCGCCTGTTCCAGCGTACTTTGATCCAGCCCGATCAACCCGCGCATGACCCAAGCCGCGTAATCACGCACATCACGGGTCGGCAAAAGATCGCGTTGGTCATAAAGATCGCCCTCAGCCAATCCGGGCCATTCGCCGATCACCTGACCACCGCGCAAAGCACCGCCCGCATATAACATCGCACCACCCGTGCCATGGTCCGTGCCAAGGCTTCCGTTTTCGCGCGCCGTGCGGCCAAACTCTGTCAGACACAGCACTGCCGTTTTATCCCAAACCGGCCCAAGACCCGCCCGCAGCGTCAAAATGGTGTCATTCAGCGCACGCGCACCGCGCCCCAACGTGTTGCCCTGACGCGCATGAGTGTCCCAACCGTTGATAGAAAACGACGCAATCCGCGTGTCACCGCGCAGCCGTGACGCGGCAAATTCGGCTATCTTGACGTGTTCCCCATTGCTTTGAACCGCCTCCATCATCGGGCTTTGCGCCATCATGTCTTCGGTTTGCGCATCGACGTCGCCTTGCAGCGAAATCTGTTCTGCAATCTCGATCGCCGCTGCCGATGCATCGCGAAACAGCGGGTCATCGTGGTGCACAACATTCAACAGCTGGCGCGCATTGGATGAAATCTGCAACCGCGCATCCGGCGACCAACGCGATGCAGGCGCGTCCCCTGCCAACACCAACATCTGTTCGCGCCCGATGGCAAAGGCAACTTCGGGTTCAAGCCCGGGCACAACCTGCAACATCCGGTTCAACCAACCGTCGCGCAACCCGCCGCCCGACAAATCAGGCAGTCCCGCCTCAAGAATATCCTGCCCGTCAAAATGGCTGCGCTTATCGCGGTAGGGTGTGGACACGGCATGGACCGCGCCAAACTGCCCCGCGTTCCACAACCCCATCAGCGGTTCAAAATGCCGGTTGAGCGCATAAAACCCGTCCAGATCAGTCGCTTCGCCGGCTTCGCCCGTCAACAACGTCGGGCGCAGCGCGGCCAAATCCGCATCACCGTAGGGCTGGATCACATCAAGCCCGTCCATCGCCCCGCGCAAAATCACAACCACCAACCGCGCATCCCAGGGCGCGGCCGCCATCGCAACCGGTGTCACCAAAGGCGATGCAGCTGCCGAACAGCCCAGCGCGGCACCCCCGATCAGGAAACGTCTGCGATCCATCGTCATCTCCTTTGGAAGGCGGCGGAGGCCAGCACAATGCCGATCCCGTCGCTTACGGTTTCGGCGGCGTTTGCTGCAAACAACACAGGTTCTGGCGGCGTCGGGCCAAGCGCGTGAAACACGAAATCGCGCGGGTCGGGCAAATCATCCAGCACATCGCGCGGGATTTTCATCGACCATGTGATGCGCCCCGCCATGCCTTGCGGCGTGATCCAGTTTTCAGCGTCCTCAGACCAGCCGTCAGGGCCAACGGGGCTTTGCCAGGTTTGCCCCATCACCGACAAGGGCCGCTGCGCCACGCGCCGCACATCCTGCAAGGTCGCGTTCAGGATCGTATCCAGCGGCACGGCTAAGGCCCGCATAGATGATGCAATAAAATCAAATGGTTGCTTTACCTTCAGCGCTTCAGGTGACCACGATCCTTCATCTTGCAACAACACGTCATACATCGCCGAAAGGTCACCGTCGGCATCAAGATAGGCCGCCGCCATGGCCTGAACCACGGCATCATCCGGTTCGGGCGACACGAAATGCACAGCCAATTTATGTGCCAAATGACGCGCCGTATCAGGATGCACTGCAAGGTCGCGCAGGGCGGCAGTCACATGATCAAGCGATGCGTCACCACCGCCATATGACACGCCCAAAACGGTTTCGGCGCCGGGTTCTGCCTGCTGGGCGCGAAAATACCCACCGCGCTGCGCATTGGCAGTAACGCCCGTCAAAAGTTCGGCCAGTTCGCGCACGTCTGTCTGGGTATATCCGCCGCCAACGCCCAGCGTGTGCAGTTCCAACAGCTCCCGCGCGAGGTTTTCGTTCAATCCGCGATCGCGTTGTTGTGCCGTGCGGCTGTTGGGGCCCATGGATTGATGCTGATCGAGGAAAAGGATCATCATCGGGCTGCCCACAACGGCCACCAACATATCCGCGAACGATCCTGCCACATGGGGCCGGATCGCTTCTTGGATGTAGGGCGACACAAGGTGGCGGCGGATTCCGCTGGTCGCACGCACGGTGAAATGATCCGCCCAAAACCGCGTCAGACGTTCGCGAAACCCGTCGTTGGTGTGCACCGAACGCGCCAATTCTGCCTGCAAAAACAAAGCAACAGCCGCGCGGCCATCTTCACGCAGCTTCGACTGAAGTTCAGTCGCGGCCTCTTCGCCGTCCGTGCCGCGTGCTGCGTTCAAGGCGCGCGATGCGTTTCTAAAATCCATCGAAGACGGGTAAACATCTGTGTAGGTCGGAATTGGCGCAATCACCGCCGCGGCGTCCGGCCCCGTCAGACGCGCCATCATATCATCTGCCGACGCCGGCGGCGCAATATCGGGCGAAAGCCCCATTCCAAACCGGATTTCTGCGATTGTCGGATCAAACGGCACGGTATTCTCCTGTTACCGCCTTAATGTGTGGGCTTTGGGACGCAACGACAAGGTCCAAGGGCGCACCAAAACCAAAATGCGCGGGGATTTGCACCACATTATTTAGCCGAACGTCTTGTCCGTCAAATCCCGACGCCCGGTTTGCGCCATCGCCGAAGACAGCTCTTCGCTCAGCACGTCCCACAGTTTGTGCAACCCCGCCTCACCCGCCGCAGCGATGGCAAATTGCAAGGATCGACCGAAGAACGTAAAATCCGCCCCCGCATTCAGCGCCTTTAGCACGTCTTCGCCAGACCGCAGGCCACTGTCATAAAACAGCGGATAATCAGCACCAACGGCAGCGCGGATCAGGGGCAACCGATCAATCGGGGCGGGCGCGCTTTGCAACTGGCGTGACCCGTGGCTCGACACCTGAACACCGTCCACGCCCGCGTTCTTCAACGCCACCGCATCCTCCGCATTCAACACGCCCTTCACCACCAGATTGCCGGACCACATATCGCGCAAACGCGACAGCGTGTCCCAATCGGCCTTGGCGCGGCTTTCGGTGCGGTCAAAGTCATAACCGTCCATATCAAAATTCGCCATTTGCGGTTTGCCTGCGGCCAGTTGCGTCAACGACCAGCGCGGATGCAGGGCGAAATCGACAAATTGGCGCAGGCCGATGCTGAACGGCATTTTGAACCCGTGGCGCAATTCGCGTGGGCGGCGCCCGACCTCTGGCACATCCACCGTCATCACGAGGGTCTGATATCCCGCCGCCTTCGCGCGTTCGGCCAGCTTGAACGTGCCCGCCCCATCGCCGGAAAAATACAACTGGAACCAGGCGTGCCCGTCCGCAACATCGATGATCTTTTCTAGCGGAGTAGACGCCACCGTGCTGACGCCATGGGGCACGCTGTACTTGGCCGCCAATCGGGCCAGCATCACATCAGCGCCCGGCGCGCTCAGGTTGCACATGCCCATGGGGGCGATGCCGAACGGGCGCTGCGCGGTGGTGCCAAACACATCCGCTGACAGATTGCGGTCGGACACATCACGCAGAATGCGCGGTTCCAGCGTCAGCGCATCAAGGGCCGCACGACTGCGCGCCGCCCCTGTTTCATTTCCCGCCGCCCCGTCGATGTAATCAAACACCATCCAAGGCAGGCGTCGTTTCGCCAGCCGCCGTGCGTCATCGCTTGAATGAATATGCGCGGCGGCTGACAACATGATTAGGCTTTCACGGCTTCCATAAATCGGTGTTTGATCACGACCGGATCCATCGTGATCACGGGCAGCTTGATATTACCGCTGTCACATTTGCAAACGATGATTGTCATCTCGTCACTGTCGATGGCCGATTGCAGCACAGGACCAAGGTCTTTGTCCTGCACTTCGATCACCGTGTCACAGCCACAGGCACGCGCGACGTCCGTCAGGTTGGTTTTCTTACCCGCATAGGTCGGCTGATCCCCGGTTGATCCATAAGATCCGTTGTCGATGATCAGCAGCGTGTAATTCCCCGTCGCGTTGTTGGCGATGGTCGGCAACGTGCCAAGGTTCGTCAGGACAGACCCGTCCCCATCAATCGAAATGACAGGTTTCGGCTGGGACAAAGCCAGACCAAACCCGATGGACGAACTCAGCCCCATGGTGCCGAGCATGTAAAAATTCGTCGGCTGATCGTCGATCATATGCAGCTCTTGGCTGGGCAGACCGATGTTACAGACAACAAGGTGATCACGAATGATCGGCGCGATTTCTTTCAGGATTTCAGAACGGATCATTGGTCGCCATAGCCTCCCCAGAAATTGGCGTCCGTCAGGATCGCCACAGGTTTGTTGCACATGAATGTGTATTTCAGGATGTTGTCGAATTCCTCGACGTCCTTTTGCCAATGGAAATGGTAGGTCGGGATGTTCATCTGGTTCAGCAGCGCCTTGGTGTGCACAGCCATTTCCACCTGACAGGCCACAGGTTCGCGCAGTTCACCGCGGTAGGAAATGATCATCGGCAACGGCATCCGGTAATATTGCGTCAGCGTGGCCAGCGTGTTGATCGTCACACCAATCGCCGTGTTCTGCATGATGATGGCAGACCGTTTGCCCCCCATGAACGCACCCGCGCACAGGCCCATGCCCTCGTCTTCTTTGTTGGACGGGATGTGGAAAATTTCGTCGCGTTGATCGATCTCTTCGATGACCCCGGCCAGCTGTTTGCACGGCACAGTTGTCACGAACGAAACGTCATTGGCGACAAGATCATCAGTGATCTTCTTGTCGATGTTCATAAGGGAAAAACCTTTCAGGGTTGATGTAAGTATTTGGAAACGTATGAAATTCAGCTGCGATAGACATGCACGGCACAGGGCGCGTGGCGCACAACGCGCGCCGCCGTGGACCCCAAAAGGTAATCACTGAACCCCGGTTTATGTGATCCCATCACGATGCAATCCACCCCATGGTCGGTCGCGTAATCAATGATGGATCGGTAGGTGTGCCCAATCACCATTTCGGCTGTCACGCCCTCCAGATGATCGGTCTTTGCGGCCAGATCGGCACGGGCACGGGCCACGGATTCCTTTTGCGCATCTTCGCTCAGGTAGGCATTTACGGACCCTTGCGGCGCCTCATAGACGTGCAGCGCAATAACATCCCCGCCCCCCGCCGTCAGCGCGCGCGCGATGTCCAATGTGCTGGGTGACACCCCATGATCAAGAGCCATAGGAACGAGGATTTTCTTATACATCTCAAGTCTCCTGATATGGGGTCACGCCCATGGATTCAGCATGATTTTGGGCGCGGCAACCACCCCGCCAAGGATATCGCGAAACGCCGCCTGCCCGTCTGCAAGGCTGCGGGTTTCGGTCCAGTCCAGCGCGCCAAGGCTACCATCAAAAATGGCCGCCGCCGTGTCGCGAAAATCTTGGGCGGTGTAGGTGTAGGTGCCAATAAATGTGACTTCTTGCAGGGTGACGCGACGCACATCTATGCCGCCCGTGTCCTCACCCAGACCGACATGGGCAATCACACCGCCCGGTGCAACGCACGCACTGGCCACCGTGCGGGTCGCCGCGTATCCGACAGCATCCACCACAATGGAAAACTGCCCGTTCGCCGCAGCGACGACGGTTTGCTTGCACGTGTCGATAAGGAATGCGCGGCGCGTGTCATTGGGTTCCGCGATGGTCACCGAGTCGATCCCCATGGCTTTCAACGCCAAAGCAGCCGCCAGCCCGATGGCACCACCCCCCACCACAAGCGCCGTGCGCTCCATCGACGGATGCAGGGCTTGCATGGCCAAACGCGCGGCATGCCAGCTCACCGCGAGGGGTTCAGCAAGCGCGGCCTTTGTCATCGAAACACCATCCGGCACCTCGACCAGATTACGGTCTGGCATGGAAATATATTGCGCAAACGCCCCTTCGCGCGGGGCCATGGAAATGATCTGGCGCGTCGGGCAAAGATTTTCGCGCCCCGCGTTGCAGGCCGTACACGTCCCGCACGTCACCAAAGGGTTCACAGTCACGCGCATCCCGTCACGCGGCCCGCCAACAATAGTCCCCGCCGCCTCATGGCCCAAAATCAACGGCGCGGGTCGGCGCGCATCATGGCCCAGATAGGCGTGCATATCACTGCCGCAAATCCCCACGGCCTCGACCTTGATCAGGTGCTCGCCTGCGTTTGGCACAACGTCGGGCACGTCGCGAAAGGTCAGCGTTTCAACGCCGTCATACACCAATGCCTTCATTTCGCGGTGAACCCCCCATCAACCATCAGTACCTGCCCCGTCACATAGGATGACGCATCAGAACACAGGAACAACACAGGCCCGTCCATATCCTCAAGCCGGCCATTTCGGCCCGCGCAGGTCTGGGCAGCATTGCGCGCGGCGCGGTCTTCGTCGTCAAACACCGCTGCCGTCAATTCGGTCGGGAAAAACCCCGGCCCGATGGCATTGGCGGTGATCCCGTGGGGGGACCACGCCTCGGCCATGGCGCGGGTCAACTGGGCGATGCCGCCTTTGGTCGCGCCATAAGCAATCCCGCCCGGAAAGGCGCGTGTCGTTTGCAAAGAAGCAAAATTCACGATCCGCCCCCAACCCTTTTCTTTCATCGCGGGCACCATCGCTTGGGATAAAAAGAACGGCGCGCTCAGATTCAGGGCCAGCGTTTGGTCCCACCCTTCAGCCGTCACATCATCAGCAGCCTCGCGGGTGTTCACACCCGCCGCATGCACCAGAATATCCGGCGCGCCAAAGGGTGCAGAAATGTCGGCGACCAATTGGGCCAGCCCGCTCCGCACAGCCACGTCGCCCGCAACCCCCGCAGCACCGTCACCGATATCCGCGCACAGGCTATCGAGCGCGTCTTGTCGGCGCGCGACACCCACAACCTTGGCCCCCGCCGCCGCAAGAACCATGGCCGCACGCCGCCCCAAACCGGAACTGGCACCGGTTATGCAGGCGACCTTACCGTGCAGATCAAATGATGGGCGCGGATCAACCATTGGCGCTCAGATCGAAATTTTCACCAGGGAAATATTTGGCCAACCGCACATCCGCTGCGCGCGCATGGCCTTCCATGCCTTCAAGGCGGGAAATCCGCGCCGTCGCGATGGCGACTTCTTTTGACGCCTCTGGCGTGGAACGCTGCCATGTGACGATCTTCATATATTTGTGCACAGACAGACCGCCCGTATAACCCGCCGCACCCGATGTGGGCAGCACGTGGTTGGTGCCAGATGCCTTGTCGCCATAAGACACGGTGGTTTCTTCGCCCAAAAACAGCGACCCGTAACAGGTCAGGTTTTCAAGCCACCAATCCAGATCATTGGCCATCACTGTCAAATGTTCGGGCGCATATTCATCGCTACAGGCGGCCATATCGACACGGTCGGCACATACAATCACCTCTGCGTAATCGCGCCACGCGGCGAAGGCATTGTCGCGGTTCAGCTCTGGCAGGTCTTCGATCAGATCAGGCACCATCGCCATCACCTTTTCCGCCAAATCGCGATCATCCGTGACCAGCCAAACCGGGCTGTTATAGCCGTGCTCTGCCTGTGACACCAAATCGGTCGCAACGATATGCGCATCGGCATCTTTGTCCGCAAGGATCAAACTGTCGGTCGGGCCCGCGATCATATCGATCCCCACACGGCCGAACAGAATGCGTTTGGCCTCAGCAACAAATTGGTTGCCCGGCCCCACCAGAATGTTCGCCTTTGGTAGCCCAAACAGACCAAACGTCATGGCCGCAACGCCCTGCACACCACCCATCGCAAGGATATTGTCCGCACCACAAATATGCGCCGCATAGACAATCGCGGGGGCAACACCAACGTCGGGGCGCGGCGGCGAACAGGCGGTGATATGTTTACAGCCCGCAACCTTTGCAGTTGTCACCGTCATGATGGCCGACGCGATGTGGCTGTAACGGCCACCGGGCACATAACAGCCCGCCGCATCAACGGGGATGCTTTTCTGGCCCGCGATATAGCCCGGCGAAATCTCCATCTCGACGTCTGCCACGGTGCCCTTTTGCAGTTCGGCAAAGCGTTTGACGTTGTCATGGGCGAACCGGATATCTGCCTTCAGCTTTTCGGGCACCAGGGCACAGGCGGCCTCAATCTCGTCCGCGTTCAGCATGACACTGCCTTCATAGCGGTCAAATTTGGCGGCATATTCCAGCGCTTTGGCGTCCCCGCCCTGTTCAATATCAGACAGGATGCCAACGACCGTATCATGCACATCAGATGCGCCAGAGGCAGACGTCAGGGTTGCTTTTTTCAGGTATTCACGGGTCATACGGGGGCGATCCTATTTGTAGATTTCAGGTAGCAGCGTTGTCGAAACAGCAGGCACATAGGCAATAAACAGCACGACAACGAACATGCACAGAACAAACGGCACAGCACGCGCCGCGATCTTGAGTATCGATTCACCGGTAATGCCCGAGACAACAAACAGGTTAAGCCCAAGCGGCGGTGTAATAAAGCCCACGCCAAGCGCGGTGATCATCATGATACAGAACTGGATTTCGTTCATCCCGATGTTTTCGGCCAACGGCTGAAGGATCGGCGCAAGGATCACGATGTTGGGCGTGGTTTCCATAACGCAACCCGCCGCGATCAGAATGCCGATCATCAGCAGGATCAAAATCCAAGGCTCGTTCGTCAGGCCGGTCACGGATGTCACAAAACCCTGCGGCACACCCATGATCGCTAGCGCCTCGGCAAGGGGGGCCGAAAATGCGATGATCGGCAGGATCACACCGTTGACCTTGGCCGAACTCAGCAACATGGCTGGAAAATCCGCGAACGACAGCGTGCGCAGGATGAACCCCATAGAGATCGTCACGACCACAGCCAAAGCACCTGCTTCGGTGGGGGTCAAACGGCCCGAAAAGATACCGTAGAAAATGATGCCGGGCACGATAAACGCATACCAGCCCGATTTCAGCGACCGGCCCAGATTGGACAGCCATTCCATGAACGTCAGGTTGCCCCCGCCCTCGTAAGAATAGATGCGGTTCACCACGAGGTTCGTGATCAGGATCGACAGCAGGATGCACAATCCGGGGATCAGGGCTGCCAAAAACAGGGTTGAGGCCGATATCCCCAGCACAAGACCGATGATGATATAGGCAATAGAGGGCGGGATCAGGATGCCCGTACAGGCACCCGCGGCCACCAATGCGCAGGCGTAAGGGCGCGGATATCCGGCCTCGACCAGACGGGCGATCGTCATACGGCCCACCGCCGCAGCACCCGCCGCGTCCGATCCCGAAATGGCCGCGAACATGCCGCAGACCAACACCGTGGCCGACCCGAACCCGCCCTTGGTAAAGCAAGTGAGCGCCTCTGCCACATCAAGGAACTTGCGCGACAACCCCGTGCGCACCAACACATCCCCCGTCAGGATAAACAACGGGATCGCGGTCAACGCGAAGGCATCAATACCTGTAAACAGGCGTTCGCCAACCAGCGACAGCGGCAAATCGCCCGACATCAGCAACATCAAAATCGCGGATGATCCGATGGCGGCCCAAACAGGCACAGCCATCGCGATCAGGGCGACAAATATCAGGACGGGAACATAGAAATCCCAGCCAAGTTCAACGGTTTGCGCGACAGTATTCCAAAGCATCGAACGCCCCCCTAATCAAACAACGTGTCGCCCTCATAGACAGGCTTACCCGTCTTGAGAGAGATGAAATCACGGCGAAAAGATTGCAAAAGACGCCAAATCATAAGGCCAAAGCCAAGCGGGACGGACATCAAAAACCACACCTTGGAAATGCGCAGGCCGTCGGTAACCGACCCGAATTTCCAGGACACATGGACAGATTCAAACGACCAATACAGCGCGATCACGGCAACGATCATCATGATGATGTCCCCGAACATATACAGCAGCGCTTTGGGCCGTGGCCCAAGGTAGTGCATGACCACATCGATACGGATATGCGCGCGTTCTTTCACGGCGGCGGCGGCGCCGACCCATGCAAGGTAGATGAAAGAATAGCGGACAATTTCTTCGCCCCAGATCGACGAATAGGCGAATATTTCGCGGCGCAGCACCTCGACCGCCATCGTGATGACAAGCATCACATAGAAGGTCAAAAGCAGCCAGCGCTCGGCGTTTTGATCAAGTTTGCGCAGGAAATCCATAGTGGGCCAATCGGTTCCCATGAAGAAAGACAGCGCTTACGCGCAGCGGCTTTCATCATGCCAAAAAAGGGAAAATCGGGCGCCTGATCTTGCAGGCGCCCGACACATCTTTAGGCGTCGTGGACGTAGTATTTGCCCTGCGTGCCTGCGGCCTCTTCCATCTGCGCGAACGCATCCATGGATCCGGCAAGCTCGACCTTGAACTCGTCCCATTCAGAACGCTGGTAGCCGCCCGCGTCTTTCCATTCCGCCAGCTGATCATCGCTCAGGCTGTGGAATTCAACGCCGGCTTTGGCAAGTTCTGCCATCGCATAGGCACGTGCAGACGGAACCTTGGCAAGGTTCTGGTGCGCGGTCATTTCAGACCCCCACATGATGCCTTCCTGAACGTCGGCAGGCATGGAATTGAACCATTCAAGGTTACAGGAATAAACCTGTGAATCCGGCACGGCCTGCGTGAATGTCACGTGCGACAGGATATCCTTGAAACCAAACACGAACAGCGCGCCCACTGACGGATCGAGAGCATCAGCAACACCCTGCTGGATCGCAGACGGCGTTTCACCCCAAGCAACCGGCGTCGGGTTCGCACCCACAAGGCGGTAATATTGCTGCAACATCGCAGAACCCGGCACGCGGAATTTCACACCGTCCAGATCGCCCGGCGTGATAACGGCGCCAGCACCGCCCTTACGAACAGCAACAACCCGCGGGTCAATGTTGACGTAGAACAATGGCTTGAACCCGTTTTCTTCGATTTTGGGCGTGACATTGCCGTTCCAAAAATCGGAATTCACAAGGTTCGTGAACCGCTGGTTGGATCCGCAAAGATACGGCATGTTGATCAGATCAACCGTGGACGCAAACGGCGCAAAGTTGGAAAGCGAATGCTGTGCGGCCTGAATTGTGCCACCCTGAACGGCCTGCACCAATGCACCACCCGCACCAAGCTGACCACCCGGCGCCAGTTTCACATAAACCTTACCGTTGGTCGCGTTCTGGATGTTTTCCTTCAGGTCCAGCTGCATGATCGGATAGCTGCGCGACGCGCCCAGCACGTAGGCTGTGGCAATTGTCATTGTGTGCTCGGCTGCGGCTTCGCGATCACGTTCTTCGTTCGCGGACTGCGCGGCGGCCTCCGTGGACCAAAGCGTGCCAGCTGCACCTGCAACCAAAGCAGCCGTAAAGCCACCCGTCGCGGTCAATTTCAGGAAATTCCGGCGCTCTGCCGACGCAAGCTCTTTGCGGTCTTGATTGTCCATATGTGTCTCCTCCCAGAGTCGTTATTCGGCGTCGTCACGATTGCGCGCAGCCTCTTTTTTCAAAATCGCGACGACAAAAAGCACCGACGCAATAAACAGAACCACCATCTCCCCCACATCCCCAAGGAACGACGCATCGCCAAAAGCCCCCATAGCCACGTTCACAAAGAACACGGCAAAAACAATGAAAGAGCTGATGAGAAACACGTGAAGGCCTCCGTAATGTATGGTTCACCCCGCGAGTGTAAGCGCTTACATTTGATTCGTGCAAGCGCTTACATCGCATCCATGGAAACATGTTCAGTTTTTGAAAAATATGATATCGATTAGCTTTACCAAGGTGCCGCCAATCCATGACCACGTCCTTTTCGATCCCCACGCTTGATGACGTTGCCCGCGCCGCAGGTGTGTCGACGGCCACGGTTTCGCGGTGTTTGAACGCGGAACAGAAGGTGTCAAAAGACACGCGCGACAGGGTTATGGAAGCGGTTGATGCACTGGGTTACACCCCGAATTTCAACGCCCGCGCCATGGCCGCCAAACGCACCTACACCATCGGCGCCATCATCCCGACGATGGAAAACGCGATCTTTGCACGCGGGCTTCAGGCGTTTCAGGAAACCCTGCACGGGCTGGGCTATAACTTGTTGGTGTCCAGCAGCGCCTACCGCCCCGAACTAGAGGCAGAACAGATCCGCGGCCTTGTTGCGCGCGGGGCCGACGGGTTGTTGCTGATCGGGTATGAACGCGAACAATCCGTCTACGATTATCTAGGAAAACGCGGCATTCCGACAATGCTGGCGTGGTCCTATTTGCCCGACAGACCCCATGCCTCTGTGGGGTTTGATAACCGCGCATCAATGCGGGTGCTGGCGGATCGGGTGATTTCAATGGGGCACCGCCGCGTCGCCGTGATCTCGGGGATTGTCGATGGCAATGACCGCGCCGAAGGGCGGCTGAACGGCATCAAAGACAGCTGGGTTGCCAACGGGTTCGATCTGGCCGACCTGCCCGTTATCGAAACCCCCTATGAAATTGAAAACGGCGCGACGGCGTTCGAAACCCTGATGAACGGCACGCAAAAGCCCAGCGTCATCATGTGCGGAAACGACGTTCTGGCCGCGGGCGCCATGACGCGCGCCAAAGAACTCGGCTACGACATTCCAAACGATGTATCCGTGACGGGGTTCGACGACATCGAACTGGCCAAACATCTGCACCCATCCCTGACGACGGTGCATGTCCCGCATCGCGAAATGGGCCGAACAGCGGCGCGTGAATTGGTCAACCTGATCGACGGAAGCTCAACCACCGTTCACCGCCAGCTCAACGTGTCGATCATCATGCGCAATTCTCTGGCGCAGGTCTGAACCGAAAACGGGCGAGGAATTACCCCCGCCCGCATCCACAACTTTATACGCCGGACTTAGTCCTCGGGCGGCAACGCGCGCAGGTGCAATTCGCGCATCTGTTCGTTTTGCGGCAGCGACGGCGCGCCCATCATGACGTCTTCGGCGCGCTGGTTCATCGGGAACATGATCACGTCGCGCAGGTTGTCCGCATCCGCCAGCAGCATAACAATCCGGTCCACACCGGCGGCACAGCCACCGTGGGGCGGCGCGCCGTATTGGAACGCGTTGACCATCCCGCCGAACCGCTTTTCGACTTCGTCTTTGCCATAACCTGCAATCTCGAACGCCTTGAACATGATTTCAGGGCGGTGATTACGGATCGCGCCGGACACCAGCTCATACCCGTTGCACGCTAGGTCATATTGATAGCCCAGCACGTCCTCCGGGTCGCCGTCCAATGCGGCCATCCCACCCTGTGGCATGGAAAACGGGTTGTGCTCAAAATCGATCTTGCCGGTTTCTTCGTCGCGCTCATAGATCGGGAAATCCACGATCCAGGCGAACGCGAACCGGTTCAGATCCGTCAGGCCAAGCTCTTTGCCGATCACATCACGCGCCTTGCCCGCCACGCTTTCAAACGCCTTTGGCTTACCGCCAAGGAAAAACGCCGCATCGCCGACCTCAAGGCCAAGTTGGACGCGGATCGCCTCGGTGCGCTCGGGTCCGATGTTTTTCGCCAAGGGGCCAGCGGCCTCATTGCCCAGCGTGATTTCACCGGATTTGATCAGCGCGTTGACCTCTTTGACGGTGATGCCACGTTCCTGCGCAATAGAATCCGCCGACTGCTTGCGCCAGAAGATATAGCCCATGCCGGGCAGCCCTTCTTTTTGCGCAAAGGCATTCATACGGTCGCAGAATTTACGCGACCCGCCAGATGGCGCAGGAATGGCGCGCACTTCTGTGCCCGCAGTTTCCAACAGCTTGGCAAAGATCGCAAAGCCGGACCCTGCGAAATGGTCAGACACGACCTGCATTTTGATCGGGTTGCGCAGGTCTGGCTTGTCGCTGCCATACCAAAGCGCTGCATCACGGTAGCTGATCTGTTCCCACGTCTGGTCCACGGCACGGCCTTTGCCGAATTCCTCAAAGATACCCGTGATCACCGGCTGGATCGTGTCGAACACGTCCTGCTGCTCAACAAACGACATCTCAAGGTCGAGCTGGTAAAAATCGGTGGGGGATCGGTCCGCGCGCGGGTCTTCGTCGCGAAAACACGGGGCGATCTGGAAATATTTGTCATAGCCCGACACCATGATCAGCTGTTTGAACTGCTGGGGCGCCTGCGGCAGCGCGTAAAACTTACCGGGGTGCAAACGCGACGGCACCAAAAAGTCGCGCGCGCCTTCGGGGCTGGATGCCGTAATAATTGGCGTCTGGAATTCACGGAACCCCTTGTCCCACATCCGTTTGCGCATAGAGGCCACAACATCGCTGCGCAGTTTCATGTTGTCTTGCATCTTTTCGCGGCGCAGATCGAGGTAGCGGTACTTCAGGCGCGTGTCTTCGGGGTATTCCTGATCGCCAAACACAGGCAGCGGCAGTTCCGCCGCAGAGCCGAGAACCTCGATATCGCGAATAAACACCTCAACCTCGCCCGTGGGCAGGTTCGGGTTCACAAGGCTTTCGTCGCGCGCCAACACATTGCCATCAATGCGGATACACCATTCAGACCGCACCTTTTCCAGCTCTGCGAAAACAGGGCTGTCACTGTCTGCAATCACCTGCGTCACGCCGTAATGGTCGCGCAAATCAATGAACAGCACGCCGCCGTGGTCACGGACGCGATGAACCCAGCCCGACAGACGGACATTTTCGCCAACATTGGCTGAGGTCAAATCGGCGCAAGTGTGGCTGCGATAGGCGTGCATGGTATCGTCCTTTGAAACGGTGTCCTTGGTCGCGCCGATACACCGTGCCAGCCCTCGAAAGTCAAGCGATTAAGGCCAAGGGATCACGCGCCGCGCTCCCTAGTGCGGGGCCATCACGAATTCAAACGTACAGGCATCCGCCCCGCTGGCCTGACAGGCGACTTCTTTGCACACCAGACGCGGATGGATCAGCGTGCGGAACATCTCTTCGAACAGGCTCGCGTGGAACTGGCACACCGCGCCGTTGGCAACTTCACCAAACACGACAGGATTGCTGTGCAGCACAAAGCGGGATTCGCTTTCAACGATGAAATCGCCGCCGCCTGCAAAGGTCCAGGCGTTTTGCCGTGCGGTTTTCGCCAACAGCCAAGCCCCGGTCGCACGCGGCATTTTGGCCAGCATCGCCTGGGCGCGCACCGTGATCTGGGTTTCAATGATCCGCTGCGCGGCAGCTTTGCCCGCGATCTCACTGATTTCTGCCGCATCTTCAGGCCACAGTTTGCGCACCGTCTGGTGCAACCGCGCCGCTTTGTCTTCGCGCACAGGTTCGGTCACGCTGGGCATTCTGAACAACTGCGCCTCTTTCAACGCCAGTTCAAGATTGTCCACCCCCATCACGTCGTTCACCGCGTTCGCCATTTCCAACACCACTGCCGGTGCCATAAACCCCGGTTTATTGGGGCGGCGCAGCGCGATTTTTGAATGTGCAACCATGGACGTCGCCTTGTGAAAAGGGCCGGCGCCATCAAAGGGCCGACATACCGATGGGGCGAAAATACAGGTTCGGGGTGCAACACTGCAAACTTAAAGCGACAAATATTGTGTCAACTAAAGTTTACACTTTAGCATTTTACGCCAATAAACTAGGCAAAACTGTCAACATTTTGTGAGACTGCCGCCGGACCCGCATAGAAATGCGCCATCGCAGCGGCGCCGATTTCGCCTGTCCGCGCCATCATGTCAATGCAAACTTGCCCTGCCCGGTTTTGAAAAATCGAAAATCGCCCCGTTCGGGCGACGTTCCCCCCTTGCACCTGTCCACGCCATCCCTATAACGCAGGACAATTTGCACATAGGGGGGCACTGCCATGCCAAAGCGTACCGACATCCAGTCGATTATGATCATCGGCGCGGGCCCTATTGTGATCGGGCAAGCCTGCGAATTTGACTACTCGGGTGCCCAAGCCTGTAAGGCCTTGCGCGAAGAAGGCTACCGCGTCGTGCTGGTCAATTCGAACCCCGCCACGATCATGACCGACCCCAACATGGCGGACGCGACCTATATCGAACCCATTACCCCCGCCGTGGTCGCCAAAATCATCCTCAAGGAACGCCCCGATGCGCTGCTGCCCACAATGGGCGGGCAGACCGGCCTGAACACCGCGCTGTCGGTGGATGAAATGACGATTTCCCAGCTGTTCACAGGCGCGGACCTTGATGCGGTACTCGCCGAATTTGGCGCAGATGCCGCCGACAAATCCATCCTCGAGGTCGCGAACGTCGAAATGATCGGCGCCAAACGCGAAGCCATCGAAATGGCCGAAGACCGTCAGCTGTTCCGCGAAGCCATGGATCGCCTTGGCATCGAAAACCCCAAAGCGACAATCGTCACAGCGCCCACCAAAGACAAAGACGCCCCCCGCGTCACCGACAAATTCGACATTCCCGCAGGCCTCGCCATCGCGTTCGACGCGCTCGAGGAAATCGGCCTGCCCGCCATCATCCGCCCCGCCTTTACCATGGGCGGCACAGGCGGCGGCGTGGCGTACAACCGCGCCGAATACGAACATTTCTGCCGCACCGGCATGGAAGCATCCCCCGTTGCGCAAATCCTCGTCGACCAGTCGCTCCTCGGGTGGAAAGAATACGAGATGGAGGTCGTGCGCGACACCGCCGACAACGCCATCATCGTCTGTTCCATCGAAAACGTGGACCCCATGGGCGTGCACACGGGCGATTCAATCACCGTCGCTCCTGCCCTGACGTTGACCGACAAAGAATACCAACTGATGCGCACCCATTCTATCAATGTGCTGCGTGAAATCGGCGTCGAAACAGGTGGGTCCAATGTGCAGTGGGCGGTGAACCCCGCCGATGGGCGCATGGTCGTGATCGAAATGAACCCGCGTGTGTCGCGTTCCTCCGCGCTGGCATCCAAGGCGACGGGTTTCCCGATTGCCAAGATCGCCGCGAAACTCGCCGTGGGCTTTACGCTGGATGAACTCGACAACGACATCACAGGCGTCACGCCCGCATCGTTCGAACCCAGCATCGACTACGTCGTCACCAAAATCCCGCGCTTCGCGTTTGAAAAATTCCCCGGCAGCGAACCCTACCTGACAACGGCGATGAAATCCGTCGGCGAAGCCATGGCCATCGGCCGCACCTTCCATGAATCCATGCAAAAAGCGCTCGCGTCGATGGAAACGGGCCTGACGGGTTTTGACGACATCATAATCGAAGGCGCGCCAGACGTGGCCGCCATCACCAAAGCCTTGGCCAAACAAACGCCGGATCGCATCAGGGTGATCGCCCAGGCCATGCGCCACGGGTTGTCCAATGATGACATTCAGGCCGTCACGTCGTTCGATCCTTGGTTCCTCGCCCGTATCCGCGAAATCATCGATGCAGAGGCCGTCGTCAAAAAGGACGGCCTGCCGATGGATGAACACGGCCTGCGCGACCTCAAGATGCTCGGCTTTTCGGATGCGCGCCTTGCGATCCTGACAGGGCGCGACGAAGACGCAATTCGCCGCGCACGTATCAACCTCGGCGTCACCGCGTCCTTCAAACGGATCGACACCTGCGCCGCAGAATTCGAAGCCCAGACACCGTATATGTATTCCACCTACGAAGCCCCGATGATGGGCGACGTAGAATGCGAAGCCCGCCCTTCGGATCGCAAAAAGGTCGTGATCCTTGGCGGTGGCCCAAACCGCATCGGCCAAGGTATCGAATTTGATTACTGCTGCTGCCATGCCTGCTACGCGCTAACCGATCAGGGCTATGAAACGATCATGGTTAACTGCAATCCTGAAACAGTTTCAACGGATTACGACACCTCGGATCGTTTGTATTTCGAACCGCTGACGTTTGAATCCGTCATGGAAATCCTGCGCGTTGAACAGGAAAACGGCACCCTGCACGGTGTGATTGTCCAGTTCGGCGGCCAGACCCCGCTGAAAATCGCACAGGCGCTGGCCGACGAAGGCATCCCGATCCTCGGCACGTCGCCCGACAGCATTGACTGGGCCGAAGACCGCGAACGCTTTCAGGCCCTCGTCAATGACCTTGGCCTGCTTCAGCCAAAAAACGGCATCGCAAGCACCGACGAAGAGGCCATGAACATCGCCGCAGACATCGGCTTCCCCCTCGTGATCCGCCCGTCTTACGTGCTGGGTGGCCGCGCCATGGAAATCGTGCGCGATATGGGCCAGCTGGAACGCTATATCTCCACCGCCGTGGTGGTCTCGGGTGACAGCCCCGTCCTGCTCGACAGCTACCTGTCCGGCGCGATTGAGGTCGATGTCGATTGCCTTTCTGATGGCACGCAAACCCACGTCGCGGGCATCATGCAGCACATCGAAGAAGCGGGCGTTCACTCCGGCGACAGCGCCTGTTCCCTGCCGCCCCACACCCTGTCCGATGACATCATCGAAGAAATCAAACGCCAGACCCACGCGCTTGCCATTGCTCTCAAGGTGATCGGCCTGATGAACATCCAGTTCGCGGTCAAAGACGGCGACGTTTACCTGATTGAGGTCAATCCCCGCGCCAGCCGCACCGTGCCGTTTGTTGCCAAAGCCACCGACTCAGCTGTCGCCTCCATCGCTGCGCGCCTCATGGCCGGTGAACCTCTGTCAAACTTCCCGCACCGCGCACCCTATGCCGCCGCAGAAGATCCGATGGACGTCATGCCGCTGGGCGATGCGTTTACCTTGGCAGATCCGAAAACACCGTGGTTCTCTGTGAAAGAGGCCGTGCTGCCGTTCAACCGCTTCCCCGGCGTGGACACGATCCTCGGCCCTGAAATGCGCTCAACCGGCGAAGTCATGGGCTGGGCCCGTTCGTTCGATCGCGCCTTCCTGAAGGCACAGATGGGCGCAGGCGTTGATCTGCCCACATCGGGCCGCGTGTTCATGTCCATCAAAGACAGCGACAAAGGCCCGCAACTGGTTGAGGCCGCACAGATCATCATCGACCTCGGCATGACCATCTGCGCCACCCGTGGCACCGGCAGCTGGCTCGCCGACAAAGGCATCGCGACCGAAATCGTGAATAAGGTTTACGAGGGCGGACGCACCGTCGCCGACCTTCTCAAGGATGGTGAAATTGCACTGGTGTTTAACAGCACCGAAGGCACCGCCGCCGTCGAAGACAGCCGTTCCATCCGCGCCATCGCCCTAGCCGACCGCATCCCGTATTACACGACGCTGTCAGGCTCCCACGCGGCAGCGCTGGCGATGAAGGCAAAGGTCGAAGGCGACGTGAAGGTGCGGGCGTTGCAGGGGTAGGACCGGACTGATGCTGAATGTTGAGGCCAAGTTTTCAGTTGCGATGAATCTGGCGCTTCTTGCCGTCACCTATTTCTATGTGAACGAGCTTGATGGTCTCGCCGGTGCGGTAATTGTGCTCGCCTCGTTCGCCGCCTCAATGAGCGTTTTCCTCGAACACCTTCAGGGTCGCAGTTCCACCCGAACAGCATCGCAGCTGATTTTAGCAAACGCAGCTATCTACGTGCTCATTGCGTCGCTTGTGAACCTCACAATCGGTATCGATGACGACGGATCAAAGGTTCAAACGCTGGGCGACAGCGCATATTTCACGTTGGTGACGTTCACGACATTGGGATACGGAGACTTGCAACCAACCGAACCGCTGCGTCTGGTCTCAGCCATTCAAGCGTTGCTGGGTTATATTTATTTGGGTTTGTTTGTCGTTCTCACACAGCGCTGGATGCAGGGCTGACACAAGATTAGACGATCGCCCTCACAAAGAGGGCGATTGCGACGATCCCTGGCGCGGCAGCCAAGAGAGACGTAAAAGGATGGGAACGGACGTGCCTCATAACTTTGGTCATTCTAAATTCTCCCTTCAGATTACCTAAAACTAACCATTTTAGTCAGAAAAGTCAAGAAATACTGGACTTTTACTATCGCGCGACGCCGTTACGTTCAAGTTAAGCCATCACGGTTTCTTACCGATTGAAACATTCAATTCCGCTCTGAAACAGAACACTTAGGAACACCGATCATAGCGATTTCCAGAGGCCACGGCCACCGCTGTGCAACCCACCGCCTGGTACTGGTCCACCACAACACCATCCCGGGCGCGACACCCCCAAATCCGAACCGCGCCGCCCCTGCGATGTGGCCCATTTTACCATACCAGACCCATACCAAACCCATACCCGACCCATACGCCCCGTCACTCTTGCAATTCAGTGCGCTTTGCGTCCCAATACCCGCCAAAACTGGGGGACTAAAATGTACAGCGCAGCCATCACCGGAACGGGGGTTTTTACGCCCGAACATGTCATCACAAACGACGAACTGGTGGCCGCGTTCAACGCCCATGCGGATCTGTTCAATGCACAAAACGCCGATGCCATCGCCGCTGGCACAATAGACGCAAAACCACAGTCCAGCAGTGATTTCATCCTTGCCGCGTCGGGGATTGAACGCCGCTATGTTCTTGATAAATCAGGCGTTCTGGACCCGACCCGCATGTATCCATCCCTGCCAGCGCGCGGCGATGATGAACCGAGCTTTATGGCGGAAATGGCCGTTGATGCCGCATTGCAGGCCATGACGCAGGCCGGGCGGTCGTCGGCCGATATCGACGCCGTCATCTGTGCTGCGTCAAACCACGAACGCGCCTATCCGGCCATCGCCGTGGAAATCCAGAATCTGTTAGATATCAACGGGTTCGCCTTTGATATGAACGTCGCGTGTTCCAGCGCGACCTTCGGCATCCAGACCGCCACGGACATGATCAAATCCGGCAGCATCACCAGCGCCCTCGTGGTGTGCCCGGAAATCTGCTCGGCCCACCTCGAATGGCGCGACCGCGATTGTCATTTCATCTTTGGCGACGTCGCAACTGCCGTGCTGATCGAACGGGATGAAGGCCTGACAGGGCCCCATTTCAAAATCAAATCCACCCGTCTGGCAACGCAGTTTTCCAACAATATCCGCAACAATAACGGGTACTTGCGCCGCACCAAAGACCAGATGGAAGACCGGCGCGACATGCAATTCATGCAAAACGGCCGCAAGGTGTTCAAAGAAGTCTTGCCCTTGGTGTCCAAACACATCGCGGCCCACATGGGCGACGAAGGCGTGCACTCGGATGACCTCAAACGCCTCTGGCTGCATCAGGCAAACAAGACCATGAACGACTATATCGGCAAAAAGGTTCTGGGCCACGAACCGGACGCGGGCGAACAGCCAAACATCCTGCAAGACTACGCAAACACGTCATCAGCGGGATCAATCATCGCGTTTTCGAAATATTCAGATGATCTTAATCCAGGTGATGTAGGATTGATCTGTTCGTTCGGGGCGGGCTATTCCGTCGGCTCTGTTATTTTGGAACGGGCATAAGGCATTGAAATGAAAGCACTATTAGCACTTACAACATTCACCATCCTGACGGCCTGCGGAATCCCGTTTATTCCGTTTGTTTAGAATGACTTAGCGGTTCACTCGCTTGTGGACGTCTTCAAGCGTTTCGACCCGTTCGGAATAGCGATCGACAAGCATATCTTTACGCCCGCGGGTCATCACTGTGAAACGGGCCAGCTCTTCCATCACGTCCACGATCCGGTTATACAGCGATGATGGTTTCATCCGCCCGTCGTCAAACTCTTTCCACGCCATGGGAACGGACGACTGATTGGGGATCGTCACCATCCGCATCCAGCGCCCAAGAATACGCATCTGGTTGACGGCATTGAACGACTGCGACCCGCCAGACACCTGCATCACGGCCAGCGTTTTGCCTTGTGTCGGACGTACCCCGCCGATGGGCGACAAGGGTATCCAATCGATCTGGGTTTTCATAATGCCCGTCATGGCACCGTGGCGTTCGGGGCTGGACCAGACCATGCCTTCGGACCACATCACAAGGTCACGCAGCTCGGCAACTTTGGGGTGATCGGCGGGCGCATCATCGGGCAACGGCAAACCGCTCGGGTCGAAAAACTTTGTCTCACAGCCCAAGGCACGCAACACCCGCGCGCCTTCCTCAGCCGTCGCGCGCGAATAACTGGTGTCGCGCAACGATCCATACAACAGCAAAATGCGCGGCGGATGATCCGGCTCATCCGGCCCGACCAGCGCAGAAAAATCAAGCGGTTTCAACGCCCCACCGACAAGGTGGGGCATATCGGATGTGTCTATATCAGGCTTCATCTTCAAGGTGCAGCTTCATGTCGATCAGAACCTTTTGCAGCTCAACGGTTTCACGCAACAGCCGCTTGGCCTCATTGTTGGTGATCACGCCGTCCTCGATGGATTGCTGATACTCGCCCATCAACATCGCGAACCGCTGACTAAGGGCGATCACATCGGAGTTGATTCCACCGTCCGAATTCTTCGGCGTGCTCGTCTGATCAAGAGTGCTTCCGTGTAGTTCCGCCAAGGCCGACGTCACATGCGGATAGCTCGCCGCGGCCTCAAGCTGTGCGACAGCATCAACCGGCATGAAGCGATCCGAATGTTCTTCGGAGTCAGAATAATAACGCCCCAGCGTCGCCTTGGATTTGCCCGTAAGTTCGCACGCGGGTTCAATCCCCACGTCCTTCACAAGCGCCTCAGTGTGTTTCTTCAAATAGCTGCCGATGCCCGCCATATCTTCGTCCCCTAAAGTGGTGGTGAGGGGAATGACCCCAATCTTTTCCCATGAACCACCCCATCCATACCTGACAGTTATAGCGAGAGCGTGAGGTTTGAAAGACCATATCACGAAAGACATCGGCGTCCCCAACGCCGTAGGGTCAAGGGGAACGGACCCCATCCAAGGTCAGATGGTCCGCTGTCTGAATTCCTGCCCCCTTGGCCCGCTGTTTCGGAAGGGCATTGTTTGCGTCCGCCACTCACGGCCGAAACGTCAAAATGCCGCCGCTGAGGTCTTGCAACACCCTCGGCGGCGGTTCATTTTGCACACATATGGCAAAGCTTTATTTCAACTATTCCACGATGAACGCCGGCAAATCGACGGTGCTGTTGCAGGCGGCGCACAACTACGCCGAACGCGGCATGGCGACCTATTTGTTGACCGCGCAATTTGACAACCGCGCAGGCGAAGGCCGCATCGCAAGCCGCATCGGAATTGGCGAAGCCGCTGACACGTTTTCCTTAAACGACGATCTATTCCGCAAGATCAAGGCGCGCTTGGCCACGGGCCCCTGTGCGTGTGTGTTCATCGACGAGGCACAGTTCCTAAGCTCTGATCAAGTGTGGCAATTGGCCCGTGCGGTCGATGACCTTGGCGTGCCTGTGATGGCCTATGGATTGCGCGTTGATTTCAGGGGGGAGCTGTTCCCCGGGTCGGCAACATTACTCGCGCTCGCAGATGAAATGCGCGAGGTCCGCACGATTTGTCATTGCGGCAAAAAGGCCACCATGGTCGTGCGCCAAGACGCTGAAGGCCGCGCGCTGACAGGTGGTAATCAAGTCCAAATCGGCGGCAATGAAACCTACGTCAGCCTATGCCGCCGTCATTGGCGCGCCGCGATGGAAGACGGCGATGCCACGCTGGTCTAAGGTTTTACTGGCCCTTGTGGCCGTTCCGACAGCCGCCTTTTTGGGCTTCCTCGCCCTAATCCACTGGGGTTTTATCGACATTGGCCTGAATTTTTCAAACGTCAGTTCAGATGCCCATTGGGAGGCGCGTGCCGAATTCCTGCAAAGCCTTGAGGGCACCGAATGCTTGACCGCTGATACAATCCGCGCAGCCGCACAGGTGCGCGACTTTGTGACATGGGATTTGGAGCGCGACCTGTCGTGGTGCCACCGCCCCACAGGCCTGACAGATTGGATCGGCGTCAAAATCATGCCCGGCCAATTCATGTCGACCGTTGATGAGAACGCCGAATATTTCGGGTTCGATCGCCGCGGGTGCGCCGTGCCGTGGGAGTCTGCCAGCGGAACAGGAACAACCTGCCCTTAGTTCACCTTTTGCGGCGGCACATCCCCGTTTGCCCAAGCGATGATATTATCAAGCGCCATTTGCCCCATCGCCTGACGGGTTTCCGCCGTGGCAGACCCAAGGTGGGGCAGTAAAACGCAGTTGTCCAACCCAATCAGGCGCTGCGGCACGTGGGGTTCATTTTCATAAACGTCCAAACCGGCACCTGCGATCTGACCCGCCTCAAGCGCATCGATCAAGGCGGTTTCATCCACGACCTCACCGCGTGAAATGTTGATGAAAATGCCTGAAGGCTTCATCGCCGCTAATGCAGCCGTATCAATCAATTTGGTGGTCCCTGCCCCGCCCGGTGTGGCCACAATGACAAAATCAGCGGCGGCCATGACCTCGTGCAATCCTGCCAGTTGCGTGGCGGGCACCTGCGTGACTTTGGGGGATCGATTGTGGAACAGGACGTCCATGCCAAACCCGTAATGGCACCGCGCGGCAATCGCCTGCCCTATGCGGCCCATGCCGACCACCCCCAAGGTTTTGCCTGTCACATGGGTGCCAAGCAGCCCTTTGACATCAAAACCGCCCCACGCGCCAGACCGCACCATGCGTTCCCCCTCGCCTGCGCGCCGCGCTGTGGCCAACAGCAACGTCAGGGCAATATCTGCCGTCGCGTCGGTCAGAACATCCGGCGTGTTTGATACCGCGACACCCGCCTTGGCCGCGGCGTCTACGTCGATGTGGTTATAGCCCACGCCAAAATTTCCGATCATCTTACAACGGATGTCACCAATGAACGCCGCAGCGCCAAAAGCATCGCCAAGCGTGGGCAAGATCGCGTCATATGTCGCAAGTGCGGCAGCGGCCTCGGTCACCGACATCTCTTCGCCCTCATGCAGGGTGACGTCAAAGGCGGCGCGCGCCTGATCCAGAACAGGGGCTGCAATGGGGCGGGTGATCAGTAGTTTCAACATAAACGTTCTCCGAGGGGGACTTCTTTGTCTGGGGCGATCAGCACAACACCTGTCGCATCATAGGCACCAAGCACCAGCACCTCGGACATGAATTTGCCGATCTGGCGGGGCGGAAAATTGACCACTCCCATGATCTGCCGCCCGATCAGCGCGTCCGGCGTGTAGTGATCCGTGATCTGGGCGGATGTTTTCCTCTCGCCGATCTCGGGCCCGAAATCGACCCACATCTTGATCGCGGGCTTGCGCGCCTCCGGGTAGGGTTCAGCGCGGATGACACGACCAACACGAATGTCGACTTTCATGAAATCATCAAAGGTAATGTCGCTCATTTTCCCAACTCTCGTGATCTGTCGGCGGCGGCTTTTACAGCGCGTTTCAGGAGCGCCGGAAATCCATCGCCCTCATTCATCAACACCTCAAGCGCGGCTTGCGTTGTTCCGTTTGGCGACGTCACGTTGATGCGCAATTGCGCGGGGTCTTCGGGCGCGTCTTCGGCCAATTGCCCGGCGCCGCCCACCGTGGCCTTGGCCAATTTCATTGCCAAATCGGCGGGTAATCCTTCGGCCACGCCTGCTGCCGCAAGCGTTTCAATCAAATGGAACACATAGGCGGGGCCAGACCCAGATACGGCAGTGACCGCATCCATTTGGCCTTCGTCATCAAGGCGAACGACCTGCCCCACGGCCTTAAGCAAGGTCTGCGCCATGTCCAGATGTGCGTGCGTTGCATGGGCATTACCGACAATCGCCGTGATCCCGCGTCCGATGGCGGCGGGCGTATTTGGCATCGCGCGAATGACCGGGCTTTGCGCGCCCAACGCGGTTTCAAATGACGTGATAGGCGTGCCTGCGGCGACAGACAAAAACACGGTATCGCCATTGCCCAGCGCCTTCATGCTTGGCAATGCGTCCCCCATCATTTGGGGTTTCACCGCAACCAAAGCGACCGCAGGCGCATCGGGCAAGCCCGCGTTCACATGTACGCCCGTAGACAGCAACCAGTCGGATGGGTGCGGATCAAGAACCCAGATGGTCGCCGCAGGCAATCCGCCGTCCAGCCAACCGGCAAGCATCGCCGACCCCATTTTACCGCAGCCCAGCAAGACCATGCCGCGTGCCTCGATTTCTGTCATAGACATGAAAAACCCTCGATCTTTGCGCCAACGTTAGGGCGCAAGGATCAAGGGTTCAAGCCGTAGTCGCAGTGTGGATCAGGCGCGCCCGTAGGCTTCCGTGATCGCGACCTGCAAGGCGTCTTCTGGCGTGCGTTCGGCCCATGTGACCAGCTGAAATGCGGGATAAAAACGTTCCGCGCTTAACACTGCGGCGTTGATCATTGTGTCAATCTGTTCGGGGCTAGCGACCTGTTCACCGGCCAAAACCAGACCGTAGCGATAGACCATCAGCTTTTGTTCGGCCCAATATGTGAACGCACCAGCCCAGCACATATCGTTCGTGCGGTTCAGGCATTCATATAGGGCGGCCATGCGATCTTCGGGCGGTTCCATTTCAAATGTGCAGATCAAACGCAGGGTTTGATCGTACGCAGACCACGCAAGCGTAATCGCGTAGGTGCGCCACTGCCCTTCGATCTGGAAGGCAATCTGATCATCGTGGATACGATCAAAGGCCCAGTCGTGGTGTTCTGCGATATGTTCGACGAGGTCGATCGGATGTAGATCGTCGCCGGAGTCAAAGTGTTCGGTGAGTGCCATGGGCGTGAACCCTCCTGTCCAATCAGCGTCGCCGTGGCAGAGGCGAAATCTGGTGTCCTGCTCAAGGGAGCGGGTACATTGCCGCGCTCCTTACTAGATATGGTGGGGGTTTGACCCCCTCTGTGTAAAGCACTTTCTTGGGGATAAGGGGTTTGCAGGGGCAAAAAGCGGGGGATAACCGCAAAATTTCAGTCCGTTGTTAACCTTTGGTCAGCCTGCATGCCTAAGTCGGGGGGCTAATCGACAAGTAAGCACAACGATGAATGTCCCGTTAATTACATCGGCATAACATCTACGAAATTTAATCTACCGATAAGGCGTAGAAGCGAGCTGAGTTAATACAGCCCGAAATGCAGAATCCCATCCGCCATCTCCAACATCCACAACTTGGCCTATCAACATAACAAATAAACTGAAGCCTGCCATCACGAATGAACACTTCATCCGATAGTTCGATGACTTTCGTTTCTTTCCATTTAGTTTGATGTGTTGATCATTGTATTTCGACAATTCGATTAATATCTCATCCTCAGATTTATCTTCTTCAATATCTTCCTCCAAGATAGAAGATGAGCCACCAGGTGCGTGGAATAGTTGAGGAAGAGCGGACATTACCGCCAAGCACGCGGCACAAGCCAAACCAGCAGCAGCCAGAAAAAACATTCCTTTTGTGTCCCCTTCATTCGGGACGGCCAATAATAAAGCGGCAACAGCAACATACATTCCAGCAAGCCTCATGGCTCTCTGATCAGCGGCGATAGCCGCAGTAAATTGCCAATGAAGCGAAAGCTCTGACAAACGATATGCTTCCTTAATCAATCTGCTACGATTTTGTGACATCGAATCTCTCTCTTTTTTTTGAGGATATAGTTATGGTAAAGAGACCCCAACCAATTCGTCGTGGAGATGCTGAGATGCCATCCGAGACGGAAAAACCTAAGCCAAGTAAGTGAGTAACCTACCAAATGGCCCGACGCCCAGAACCCATAGAAAAAGACATAAATGATGCGCCGCGACCAATTCCGTCGCCGCAGCCACCAAAACCGAGCAGTAGTTGATGGCACGCCCACCAGACCCAATCGACAGGCGACCGGGGCCGATAACTGAGAGTCCAAAGCCTAGACCAGCACCAAACCCTTGGCCGAAACCAACCAAGCCGCCGCGTTAACCGCACGATTCTGGCGGCCGCGGGTGCGCGGGCCGTCGGGATCGTTGTCGGCACGCGCTATATTCACACGGTGACTGAGATGATCCACAAAACCGATCTGCAGGCCGCATTGGACATTCTGGTCACGTATCTGGCGGATCAGACGTAAGCCTATCGGACGCCACCGACGCTTTGATCAGCCCTGCGAGGATTTGCCCCCCAGCCCGCCGAACAACCCTGTCAGGCTTCGTTTGACAAGCGATGTGACGGACGGTTTGCTTTCAACGGTGAAAGGCAGCGGGCGGCAAACCTCCATTGCGGCAACACCAACGCGCGCGGTGAGTGCACCGTTGATGATGCCTTCGCCAAAGCGGCGCGATACTTTGGACAGCACCCCACCACCCGCAACCGACCCGATCAGATCATCGCCCACAGCAACCGCGCCCGTCGCCACAAGATGCGACAAAACCTGCCGCGTCAGCCGCCAAGACCCGAGAGTGCCAGACCGCCCACCGTAAATTTCAGCTATGCGGCGGATCATCCGCATGTTCGCGGTCAACGCCGTAAACACATCCGCAAGGGCCAGTGGCACGATGGCCGTCACAGTGGCGACCTGACGGGCTGCGGCCTCAACCTCGAGCCGTGCGCGGGCGTCTAGCGGGGTGAGCATTGTGGTTTCTGCCAGTCCTAGCAAAGCATCGGCATCAAGAACGTCACCTTGGCGGTCGCTAAATTCGCGACGTCCCCAGCTGGTATCATCGCGGTTGCGATAAAGTGCGCTGATTTGGGAGGTGACGGCGCGCGCGGCCCTAAGATTTCCGTCCGCCAAGGCATCCGCGGCGCCAGACTGGATGCGATCAACACGGCGCAAACGGCCAAACGCGGCGAGTTCTCGCAGAGTGATCAACATCAAAACCGCGCAAAACAGCCCCGTCAGACCAACGGCGACCCAGCCAAGGATCGGGGCGCGTTCAAGCAGGCCCATTACGAAATCCCACGCCGCCACACCAACGAAAAAGCTGACAAGCGACACCAAAAGCCCCCAGAACCAGCGGGCCAGCCGGTTGGGGCGCGCCGCCGCAAGGGTCGCGACCCGTTGCATTGCCGCAGGTGTGGGCACAGGGCCAAGTTCTGGCACAGGGGGCGCGTTTGCGGGCGTCAGATCATCAGCGCCGTCAAGATCAAACATCACAGGGCCGGTTTTGGGTGGCTTGGTCATAACTTGTCCCCCAACAAAAACTGCGCGACTTTATCAAGCCGTATGTGCGGCGGTCCGTCGCCGGGTTTCAGCGTTAACGGTGCGGGCGCAAAGCTCATGATTTCGTAATCTGCATCCAGCCAGTTCTCCGCACCAGTCCGCGCGGGCCCCAACAAATGCGCTGGGTCAGTTGGCAGTGCACCGGGATAGAACGCGGCCTGTTTATCTGTGCCCAAAAGCTGCCCCCGCACAACGCCCAAAGCCGCGCCATTGTGATTACGTGTGTCTTCGACCGTCGTGCGCAACGCGGCTATCGACATGGCCTGCGTTGTAGCACCAGAAAATTCTGCGCGGTCTTTGGCATCGCGCAGCAGACTTTGTGTGATCGCTGTCAGTTGCGGGTGTTGTTCATGATGCAAATGGTCCGCCTTCGTGGCCGCAAACAACACTTTATCGATACGTCGCCCTTGGAACAGACGGCTTAGGAATGCGTTGCGACCGGGGCGGAATGCCCCAAGAATATCGGCCATGGCACGGCGCATGTCCTCAACCGCGCGCGGTCCCGAATGGATCGCGCCAAGGACATCGACCAGCACAATCTGGCGATCGATCTTTGAAAAATGGTCGCGAAAGAACGGGCGCACGACATTGCGTTTATAGCTTTCAAAGCGGCGTTCAAATTCGCGCCATAGCGATTTGCGGGCGGGCCGATCCACAAGCGGCAAAGGCGAAAAGGACAGCACGGGCGATCCTTCCAGATCACCGGGCAACAGGAACCGCCCTGGCGTGCAGTCGGAAAATCCGGCCTCGCGGGCGGCGTTGAGATGGATGGTAAACGCGGCAGCCAAGGCTTGGGCTTGTGGTTCTTCAAATTCGGCAGACGGATCACATTCGGCCAAGGCCTGCGCAAACTCAGCCGCCTTCGGGCGGGCATCCATACGTGCCAGAACTTGCGCCGACCATGTCGCAAAGTCGGTATCAAGCAGCGACAAATCCAACAACCATTCACCCGGATAATCGACAATATCCACATGTACTGTGCGCGGGCCTTGAAACGATCCCAACAGGCCGGACGGTTGCACCTTGAGCGACAGGCGGAGTTCTGAAATGCGCTGTGTGCCTTGGGGCCAATGGGGCGATTTGTCCGTCAGCGCGCCAAGGTGGTCTTCAAACGCGAAACGCGGGACGGTGTCATCGGGTTGGGGTTGCAGATACGCAGTCTGGATTGCGCCCGACGCGGCGGCGCGAAATTGCGGCATGCGACCACGGTCCAGCAGGTTGGCAACAAGCGACGTGATGAACACCGTCTTGCCCGCACGGCTGAGCCCCGTCACACCGAGCCGGATCACAGGATCAGAAAACGGCGCGGTAATCGTATCTGTGACGGCTTCGACCCCGCGCGTGATCCCGTCTGCAAGGGTTGTGATCACCACGGCCCAATACCTTTCATTCTTATATTCCATCAAGATAGGGACGCGACGCGGTGATGTGTAGGGATTGATTTTGCCGATCCAGCCGCCTAAGCCGCTGATATGCCCCGCTATGCCCTCAAAATTGAATACGACGGTAAACCGTTCAGCGGCTGGCAGCGCCAGAAAGACGTACCGTCCGTGCAAGCCGCGATTGAGGCCGCTTTAGCAAAACTTGAACGGCGCGACCATTCTATTGCTGCCGCAGGGCGCACCGACGCCGGTGTGCACGGTTTGGGGCAAGTGGCCCATTGCGACATGGACAAAACGTGGAATCCGTTCCGCCTGTCTGAGGCGTTGAATTTTCACCTTAAACCTGCACCGGTGGCGGTGGTGGCCTGTGCGCAAGTCGCTGACGACTGGCACGCGCGGTTTTCAGCGCTTGAACGCCGCTATCTGTTTCGATTGGTGGTACGCCGTGCGCCTCTGGTTCTTGAGGCTGGAAAAGTATGGCAAATCAGCCAGATGCTGGACGGTGATGCGATGCAGGCAGGCGCGGACAGATTGTTAGGGCGGCATGATTTCACGACATTCCGATCATCCATCTGTCAGGCTGATAGCCCGTTGCGGACATTGGATGAACTGCGCGTTGAGACCGTTGATCGGGCCGATGGCGCGCAAGAATTCCGGTTTCACGTCCGCGCGCGATCCTTTCTGCACAACCAAGTGCGCAGTTTTGTCGGCACGTTAGAACGGGTCGGCGCAGGCGCATGGTCACCCGACGACGTGACAACAGCGCTTGAGGCCAGGGACCGTGCAGCGTGTGGGCCCGTGTGCCCGCCGCAAGGTTTGTATTTGGCACATGTCGGGTATCCGACCGATCCGTTTGCCTAATCGTTATCGGTAAGCCCCGCCCCTGCCCCCGCCGCACGGGACGCATCAGTTTCCGGCACGAGGAGTTTTGCAGCCATTTCGGAAAGGTGTTTCGCGAGGTCCGGCTGCACGCTGCGGCGGCCTTGTTTCATGCTCATGTCCGGCGAACTGTCTTCGAATTTCTCAAAAACCGCGCCCGTTGCAGTGGCATTCCAGATCAGCCGTTTTTGCCAACATCTTTGCGCAGCGGCGACGTAAGCTTGGATCAAACCTGCGTCGGCCCCTACGGTTTGGGGGGCGTCACCAGCCATGACGAAATCGAGTGCCGTCTGGATTGCAATTGCATCTGGCCGCGCACCCGAACACGGGCAACGCGTAAGGCTTTCGAGATCCAAGTACTGCGTTGCGGTGGCCAAATCCTCGGCATAGCCGAGCGGCAAACCACCGCCGCGGGCAGCTTTGAAGACAAGGGTTTCAACCTCGTTTGATGACATGGTTTTGGGATCGTTCATGCCGCAAAGGTGGGCAGCCACCAATCATCTGCATTGTCCAATTCATCACGCAACGGCGCACCCTGACACAGGGTGATGCGCGTCCAGCGGTCTGATTTGGGGTCAAACTTCGCCGCCCCGAAGAACGAAAGCTTACACCGCAGCATATCAATCGGCAGACAGTCCTGACCAATCAAGTTGTCCCGAATTTCGGAATATGGCGCTGCGATCAGGGATTGAACACGGCGCACGGCTGCGCGGTGATGCGGGTTGGCTGCAAGAAATGCCGCAACGGTGCCGGTTTTTGGCAAATCCGCCGCCAAATCTGCAACGCGGCGGGCGATATCAAGGGGGCTTTCAAGCTCCGCACCCGGTTCGGCATGGCGCAACCCAAGGCGCGGTTCGGCCTTGGCTTCGGACACATACCAAAATTGATGGCAGGCCTTGGGATCGGCGTAGTCACACAACGCCCATGCCCAATCCCGCGCCAAAGCGTCCCCAAGCTCCACGCATGTCATGGCGGGGTTCAGGGTAGCGGTTTGATCTGTCGCCATTGCGTCAGCCAGATCATCAACAAGTGCGCCAAAGGGTTCGATCATCAAGGCCGCAAGGCATTCTTGCGTATCAATCCCGCAGGTTTCTGCAGCCGACCAAAGCTGATCCAACGGATAGCCACCTGACATTAATTCAGGGGTCATGATCGCGGTAAGCCCGGGCCATTCTTGCCGGATCTGGTCGATCCGGCCTTGCCCGATTTTATCCGGCACATTCCATTCCGCGATATGTTGCGCCGCGCGCGACATCAGATTGTACAGGTGTTCGATCTGATCCACCCTTAGAAACTCGACCGCCCGTACCCGCGCAAGGGCCGTTTCGCGGGCCGTGATCCACGCGTTCAGCAACAAAGGGTGGGACACCAGAAACGGGGCCATTCCCAGACCCGTCGAATTTCCAATTCCAAGGTGGCGTTTGAGGTGCGGATCAAGGAGTGCTTGGCCGACGTGTTCAACAAGGTCGTGGGTAAATCCGCGGATCAACCAAACGGTCAGCATTTCAGCCATAAACGGCCCGCCGAGGCCAGGGCGATCTGCAAAAACATCACGATCCGCGATCCCGAACTTTCCGTTACCGTAGACCGCCGTGGTGCGCATCAGATATCCGGTTTGCTGCACCAGATCGGCGTCCGGTTGGCGGCCCGCCCGCAGCGCATCCACGGCATGTGCAAACAAGCGCACGGATTTGTTGGCACGGCTGAGAACAAGATCACTCTCTGTGTATCGCGATGCTTCCTGGTGGGGTGCGGTGGCCACAATTCGTGCAATTTCTTGCGTATCGGGCACCCCGTCGTAAAGAACATAGGCACTGTCCCAGGCGGTCGCGATCACTCGGTCTGTGCGTTGATCAGGGGGCAAATCTGTCGACACCGCGACAAGGGAATAAACATGCCCCCCCAAGGTGATCGAATAGACCGCATGCCCAAATCCGTTTTCACACATGTTCCAAACAGGCCGCGTGACCTGCGAATTTTCGCCCGCCAATCTGCGAAGCAACACGCGCAAGAACGACAAACGCGTGGGAAACGACGCCCCCATGCGCCGCAATCGCATCACGTCTGACGGCGCGCGCAGGGGCATCATTGCCGGAGCTGATTGATCATCCAACATGGTGCCACCTTGCCAGAGACCATCACACCCGCAAAGTATAAAACCACCAAACAAGGGCCCAAAACCGACGGTTCAAACAGGTGCCCGCTAAAATATCGCGGGTGGCGCAGCCACGCCTTTGGGTTACGTTTAAACAGGTCCAAAATTTTCCGAATAAAAGCGGTGCCAGTTGTCGCCCATAATCCCGTCGACTTCGGTTGCGGACAAACCCACGGCAGACAATCCTTCACGAATATTACCAAAATCGCGGTTGTCATTGAACCAGCTTGGCATGTCAGGAAAACCCGGCGCATCGGCGGACCCTTCGCCGTAATCAATGGCCTTTGACCAACGCCCAACGCGCATCCATTCGACGACACTGTCGGGTTGATCTTGGCACAGGTCTGTCCCAATCCCGAGGTTCTCTGCGCCGTACCGCGATGCTGCCTCTGCCACCATTTCGCAGAAATCTGCCAATGTGCACTGAGTGCCGTCCTTCAGATGGTGCGGATACACCGAAAAACCCATCATCCCGCCCCGCGCGGCCAGTGCTGACAGCACATCATGCCCGAAATTGCGCCGTGCCGGATGCCACCAACTTGGGTTGGCATGGGTGATCGCGATGGGCCGCGCTGACGCATCTATGGCCTCGAGCGTGGATCGATCGCCCGAATGGCTCATATCGACAACCAGCCCCACGCGGTTCATTTCAGCGACCGCCTGCTTGCCAAATCGCGTCAGGCCGGTGTCGTCGTCCTCATAACACCCCGTCGCAAGCAAGGATTGGTTGTTATAGGTCAATTGCATGAACCGCACGCCAAGTTGATGCACGATTTCAATCAATCCGATGTCGTCTTCGATTGGGCTAGGGTTCTGAAACCCAAAGAAAATCGCGGTGCGCCCCGTGGCGCGTGCCGTTTCAACATCCGCAGCCGTTGTCCCCCGCATGATCAAGTCCGGGAACTGTTCGAACCGGCGGTTCCACGCCTCAAGTTCAAGCACCATTTCGCGAAAGTTTTCGTGATAGGTGATCGTCACATGGACGGCGTCCACGCCACCAGCGCGCATCTGGCGAAAGATGGTTTCAGACCAGTTGGCGTACTGCAAATTATCGATCAAATATGTCATAGCGGCACCCTGCCCGTCTGCGTGCGAAAACGCCAGCGTCGGTGTGCGAAAAAGTGATCGGCAACAGAGCGCTGATGGCCCCTTTCGCGTTTCGCCCGCGCCGTCACTGCGATAGAGTGGGCGAAACACAAATCAGGTACGAGTGACATGCGCAGATTGGGAACGGCACTGGCGCTGAGCGCATTGATTTTTCCGCTCGGGTTGACGGCACAAAACGTGCAGTTGAACGCGCCTGATGCCTCCGAAAGTTTACGCACGGCCCTGACGGCAGCATCACTTACATTATCTTTGGCCGAAGACGGGGCAGATGCGCCGCAAGACTACGTTGCCGCCGCACGTGCAGATTACAGTCGCTTGCTGACGGGGCTATATTCCGAGGGCTTTTACGGCGGTACGATTTCAATATTGGTGGACGGCGTAGAAGCATCGCGCCTGGACCCATTGGTGCCGCGCGGGTCGGTCAATTCTGTCGTTCTATCGGTCACACCGGGCCCAAGGTTCACCTTTGGGCGCGCCGAAATCGAACCGTTGGCCCGTGGCACGGCCCTGCCCGAGGCATTTGCGACAGGGCAAACGGCGCGCTCTGGTGTGGTTGGGGATGCAAGTGCTGCTGCGGTGGATGCATGGCGCAACGAAGGCCGCCCCTTGGCCGCACCTGCTGGTCAATCCATCACCGCGCGTCATCCCGACGAAGCGCTGGATGTGTCCGTGATTATCGATCCGGGCCCTGAGCTGAAATTCGGCACAGTGTCCGTTGAGGGCAATGAAGCCGTGCGCACGAACCGTGTTCTCGCCATCGCGGGAATTCCCAGTGGCCAATTTGACCCCGCAATGATTGATCGCGCCGAGGACAATTTGCGACGCACTGGGGCGTTCACGTCTGCCACTGTGATTGAGGGCGATGCGGCAGACGGTGACACACTGCCAGTTACCTTGTCGGTGGTTGAACAAACGCCCCGCCGCGTCGGCATTGGCGCTGAATTTTCATCCGTGTCCGGCCTGACGTTGTCGGGCTTTTGGATGCACCGCAATCTTTTGGGTGGCGCAGAGCGGTTGCGCGTTGAAGGCGAAGTAACAGGCCTGTCGGGCGGCACAGGCGGAATTGACTACACCCTCGGCGTGTCGTTTTTGCGCCCCGCAACCTTTCGACAGGACGTCGATTTTTATACCGAAGCCACGATTTCGCAGCTTGATGAACCGTCTTTCTTTGAACGCGATGTCAGTGTTGAGGTTGGCATCATCCGGCGCCTGCGCGACGATGTGATCCTTGAATACGGCGTTGGCTTTGCAACAGGTGAGGCGACGGACGCGCTCGGAACGCGGACGTACAGCCTGTTCAGCCTACCCATTGCGGGCACAATTGATCGGCGTGACGATGCGTTCGATGCAACCAGTGGGTACTACGCTAACCTTTCCATCGCACCATTTGTCGGGCTTAGCGATACAGGCAGTGGTGCGCGGGTCGTCGGTGACGCCCGTGTCTATCGCAGCTTTGGTGAGGACGACCGCGTGACGTTGGCGGCGCGCGGGCAAATAGGGTCGGTTATCGGGGCGGATGCGTCTGAGGTTCCGTCGAGCTACTTGTTCTTTTCCGGCGGCGGCGGAACCGTTCGCGGACAAGCCTATCAATCGCTGGCCGTGGATTTGGGCGGTGGCAATGAAATTGGCGGCACGGCGTTCTTTGCCACCCAACTAGAGGCGCGCGTGGACATCAACGATACATTCGGCGTCGTTGGTTTCTATGATGCCGGTTTTGTCGGATCTGACAGCGTGCCGTTTTCTGACGGCGAATGGCATTCCGGTGCCGGCATCGGTGTGCGCTACAACACAGGCATCGGGCCGATCCGCCTTGACCTTGCGACCCCCGTGAGCGGCGATGACGCTGGTCAATCGCTCGAGGTTTACATCGGCATTGGTCAGGCATTCTGATGCGCTGGTTTTTCACCATTCTTTGCGTGATCTGGGCTGGGACGGCTGTTGCCCAATCAACAGAAGACGACCGCGATTTTATCACCGGCTTGATCGAGGATTCGATCTCGAATGAGGATATGGTCGTTCGTCTGATCAATTTTCAGGGCGCGCTGAGTTCAGAGGCCACGGCGGATGCCATTACAATTGCCGACAGTGACGGCATCTGGTTGCAACTGGATGGGCTTACCATCCAATGGAACCGATCCGCGCTGTTGTCAGGCCGCGTCGAGGTTGATGCCCTGACGGCTGACAGGATTGAACTGATCCGCCTGCCAACGCCCGCCAACGATCCGGCCCTGCCCAGCGCCGAGGCGACGCCATTCACTCTGCCAGAACTGCCGGTCTCCGTTGAAATCAAGGATGTCTCAGCGGATGAAATCGTGTTGACCGAGGCCTTGCTGGGTGAACCGATCACAGCGCGATTTGAAGGGGCGGTTTCGCTGATCGACGGGGCGGCGAACACCAATATCCTTCTTGAACGGACGGATCAGAAACAGGGACGGTTCGACATTGATGCGTCCTACACAGAAGTGTCGCGGCAACTGGCGTTGTTCCTGTTGGCCGAAGAAGGCCAAAATGGAATCGCCGCGCGTCTTCTGAACCTGCCAGATCGTCCCGCCGTGCGGTTAGAGGTGTCTGGCGACGCACCACTGGACGATTTCATGGGTGATATCGCGTTGGCAACGGATGACATTGATCGGATCACAGGCACCGTTCGGTTGTCGCGGCCATCGGGCACCATCGATCAGGCTTTCGCGCTTGATCTAACGGGTGATCTGCGCCCCATGCTGGCGTCACAATATGATACGTTTTTTGGTGAAAACACTGTCCTCAAGGTAGAAGGCACGTCTTTTGGTCTCGGTGGGCTGCGTTTGTCCAACCTGATCGTTGGCGCTGATCAATTGGTGTTGCGCGGGTCTGCCGCGTTTGACGCACAAGGCTGGCCCGAGGCGATTGATCTGCGCGGGCAGCTTGGATCCGGTGGCGCAAACCGTGTGCTGCTGCCCATCGGCGGCACCCCGACCGAAGTCAGCGGGATGTCACTGAATGTCCAATATGATGCGGCGGACGGGGATGCGTGGACAGGGGCATTTGACGTAACATCGCTTGGCCGCGACGGTCTGTCGATGGACGCCGTCGCAATTTCGGGGGGCGGTATCATCGTTCCCGGCGCTGGCGGGTCGCAGGGCCGCTTTTCCGCTGATCTGAATTACGCCGCACGGGGTTTGGGGTTGGATGATCCGGCGCTGTCACAGGCCATCGGGCGCAACATCGAAGGGACAATCGGGTTCGGGCGCGTCGAAGAAGAACCTTTTATCGTTCGCGACTTTACGCTCAATGGTGCTGGCCTGATGGCCCAGGGCAATGCGGTTATTCAAGGGCCTGATGGCCGTTTTCAAACCACCGCCGAACTGACCATTGATGCAGAGGACTTCACGCGGTTTGCTGCGTTGACGGGGCTTGATCTGACGGGATCGGGCCTTGTGCGGATGCGCGGAGAGCTACAGCCGTTCGATGGTATTTTTGATGTCTTCTTGGCCGCCCGCACAACTGACCTCGCGCTTGGCATCGCTCAGATTGATCCTGTTTTGGCGGGCGACGCCGTGGTGTCCCTGCGCGTTGATCGCGATACAACGGGAACACGGCTTCGGCGGGTGCGGCTTGCCAGCGGTGCAGTGATCGCAGAAGGCAGCGGACAAATCGTCGGCCAAACCGCGCAGGCCACATTCAACGCAGAGCTCAATAACCTCAACATTCTGGCGCCGTCATTGTCTGGCCCCGCTATTCTGAATGCTGATGTCGAAACCGACCCGCAAGGCAACGTAACGCTCACCACCGAGCTCAGCGCTCCGAATGCCACAGCAACCGTGCAGGGTGTCGCATCCCCGCTGGAGGGCGGATACGTTTTGCGCGGGGACGGCGCGATCAACATCGATGAATTGCGCGCCTACAGCGATTTGGTCGGGCAGCAGATTGGCGGTGGCGTGTCGGTCGATCTGGACGGCACGTTCACGACGACAACCGGTGTGATGGATGCCGATGTCACAGCCCGCACCCGCGATTTGCAGGCAGGGGGCGTTGCGATCAATCGTATTCTGGCAGGTCTGGGCCGCATGAGCGCCAACGTCAGCCTTTCGCAAGCAGGCCGCCTGCGCCTTGATGCACTGGATGTCGTGTTTCCAAATCTGACGGCATCCGGCGCGGTGGCAACATCCGGCAATGACACAACCGCAAACCTGTCGGTGCGTTTGCGCGATGTGGCGCTCCTCGTTTCTGATTTTTCGGGGCCGTTGGTTGCAGATGTTTCAGCACGTCAGGACGCCGCGGGTTGGCAGGTCTCGGGCGAGGCTAACGGCCCTGTTCAGACCGTCGCGCGCGCCACAGGCCGCGTGTCCAATTCGGGGGAACTGGACATGTCGGTCACAGGCTCTGTTCCCCTTGCGCTTGCAAATCTTTACATCGCGCCGCGCCAGGTGCGCGGGCTGGCAAACTTCGATTTATCCGTTCAAGGGCCACCGGCACTGAACTCGATACGGGGACCGATCCGTATCAGCGATGCGCGTTTGTCCGCGCCGACACTTCAACAATCGCTTGAGGATATAAGCGGCACCATCACAATGGCAGGTGGTACCGCACGGATTGATGTCGCGGCGGCCAGTACGGCAGGTGGCAATCTGACCCTGTCGGGGCCCGTGGATTTAAATCCGCCCTTTCGCGGTGATCTGACTGTGGCGATCAACGATATCGTGCTGCGCGATCCTACGTTGTATCGCGCGGCGGCACGGGGGCAGGTCGTCGTGTCCGGTCCTCTTGCGGGTGGGGCGTCCATCACTGGAAACATTGATCTGCGGGACGTCGAAGTGCAGGTGCCATCTACGGGCGTCAGCGCTTTGGGCAGCCTGCCTGCCGTCACCCATCTTGGCATTCCGACCCGTGTGGCTGAAACACTTGCACGGGCAGACGTGGGTATATCACCAAGTGCATCGGGTGAAGCAGCGGCCGCGGGGCCCGCCTACCCGATTGATTTAAATGTGCGCGCACCGTCGCGTATTTTCGTACGTGGCCGCGGCCTTGATGCTGAACTTGGCGGGCAACTGCGCCTGACGGGAACCACAAACGACATTGTCCCGATCGGGCGATTTGACCTTGTGCGCGGCCGCCTGAGCATTCTTGGACAACGCTTTGATCTGGACGAAGGATATGCCCAGCTTCAGGGTGATTTCATTCCGTTCTTGCGCCTTGTCGCAACATCCGAAACCCGCACTGGGACGGTTGTCAGCATCATTGTCGAAGGCCCTGCCGATGATATTGAAGTCCGTTTTGAATCCTCACCCGAATTGCCACAAGACGAGGTCCTTGCGCAGCTTTTGTTCGGGCGCGATCTGTCATCCATCAGCCCCTTGCAGGCCGTTCAATTGGCGTCCGCTGTCGCGACGCTTGCGGGGTCCGGCGATGGTGGGGTGGTGAACCGGCTGCGCGAAGGCCTTGATCTGGATGATCTGGATTTTGTAACGGATGACGACGGAAATGCCGCCGTGCGCGCGGGCAAGTACATTTCAGACAGGGTCTACACCGACATTACCGTCGGCACGAGCGGCACGTCAGAAATCAACCTTAACATTGATATTGATCGCAACTTTACCGCCCGTGGGTCGGTGGCGTCAGACGGTGAAACCAGCGTCGGTATTTTCTTTGAGCGCGACTACTAGCCATGAAACGGACAGGCGGCCATCTGTTCGGACGCGCTGATTTCCATTGCCGGACGGTTGCCCGCGCACACGTCTTGTACTTTTGGGCAGCGCGTACGGAACACACAACCTGACGGCGGGGCCAACGGGCTTGGCAAATCCCCATCCAGAACGGGGCGCGTGCGGGCGCGTTCGGCCTTGGGATCAGGGATTGGTACAGACGCAATCAGCGCTTGGGTGTAGGGATGGGTTGGCATGGCGGTAACGGCCTTGGCTGGGCCAATTTCCATTGGGCGGCCCAAATACATCACGACGATCCGGTCAGAGATATGTTTGACCACCGACAGATCATGCGCGATGAAAATCATCGACAGCCCCATGTCCTTTTGGATGTCTTTCAGCAGGTTCACCACTTGGGCCTGCACCGACACGTCCAGCGCAGAAACAGGTTCATCGCAGATCATCAATTTTGGTTTCAGGATCAAGGCGCGGGCAATGCCGATACGCTGACACTGGCCACCGGAAAATTCATGCGGGTAACGGTTGATCAGGTTGGGCAGCAACCCGACCCGTTCCATCAATTCCCCAACGCGGGCTTTCACCTGTTTGCGCGGGGTGTGTGGTTCATGGGTCACCAGTGGTTCGGCGATGATATCGCCCACCGTCATGCGCGGGTTCAGCGCGGCGAGAGGATCTTGAAACACCATTTGAACGTCGCGGCGGTGTTTGCGGCGTTCTTGCGCACCCATTTTCATCAGGCTTTGGCCCTTATACAGGATATCGCCGGACGTCACTGGAATGGTCCCGATGATCGCGCGGGCCAGCGTGGATTTGCCAGATCCAGATTCCCCGACAAGGCCCAGCGTTTCGCCCGGTTGCAAATCAAAACTGAGCTTTGACACCGCGTGTAATTTCAACGGGGGCGTCCACGGCCATGCGTTTTGTAGTTTCACATCAAAGACAACAGACAGGTCGCGCACGGACAGGATGGGGTCAGACATTGGCCACCTCCGCACGGTCAGCGTGGCAGGCGCGTTTGCGACCCCCGTCAAATTGCAATGCCGGTTTCACGACAGCGCATTGATCTTTTACGATGTCGCACCGCGGCATGAACGGGCACCCTTTGGGCAGGTTTGACATATCGGGCGGCTCACCTGCGATGGTCAGTAATTCATCATCATCGCGGTCAATGCGTGGAACGGCGCGCAACAAACCTTTGGTGTAGGGGTGGCTGGGGTGTTCGAACAGGCCTTCGGTGTCGCCCTGTTCCATAATCTGGCCGCCGTACATGACCAAGGTTTTGTCACACGATCCCGCGACAATACCAAGGTCGTGGGTGATCAGGATCATAGCTGTGCCGAATTCATCGCGGATAGCGGCCAGAAGTTCCATAATTTGCGCCTGAACAGTGACATCAAGCGCGGTGGTCGGTTCGTCCGCAATCAAAAGACGCGGGCGGCAGAGCAGCGCCATGGCTATCATGATCCGCTGGCG
Source organism: Octadecabacter dasysiphoniae (assembly GCF_021532615.1). GTDB lineage: Bacteria > Pseudomonadota > Alphaproteobacteria > Rhodobacterales > Rhodobacteraceae > Octadecabacter > Octadecabacter dasysiphoniae. The sequence continues at coordinate 143,187 of NZ_JAKGAQ010000004.1, read as the reverse complement.
CATACCGCCGGAAAATTCGTGCGGATACATGGTGATACGCGCCTTGGCGTCGGGAATACGTACGGCGTCCAACATATGCGCCGCCTCGGCCACGGCGGCCCTTTTGGACATGCCTTTGTGCAGTTGCAACACCTCGGCCATTTGATCCGACACCCGTAGGTAGGGATTCAGCGACGTCATCGGATCCTGAAAAATCATGGCAATCTGCTGCGCGCGCATCTTGTTGAGCTGTTTGGGCGAAAGCCCCAGCATGTCAGTGCCATCAAAGGCCACTTTCCCGGTTGAGGCCCCGTTCTTGGCCAACAGTCCCATGATCGCAAACGCCGTCTGGCTTTTGCCTGACCCGCTTTCGCCAACGATCGCCAGCGTTTCCTTTTCGTCCACACTGAACGACATGCCATTTACTGCGTTCACAGGGCCATCATTGGTGCGAAACGTCACCGTAAGATCAGATACATCCAGCAGCATTATCGGTCCTTTGGATCAAGCGAATCGCGCAGCCCGTCCCCCACAAAAAAGAACGCAAACAGCGTCACGAGGAAAAAAGCGAGCGGGTAAAGCAACATCCAAAGCGTGCCGTTTGACATCTGGTTTGCGCCAGCATTGATCAGTGCACCAAGGGATGTGTTGGGTTCCTGAACGCCTAGGCCAAGGTAGCTGATGAAGCTTTCAAAGATGATCATTTGAGGCACCAGAAGGGTTGCGTAAACAATGACAATCCCAAGCAGATTAGGAATGATGTGACGCAGAACGATGGTGAATGGCGACACGCCGGTCGCCACCGCGGCCTCAACGAATTCCTTGTTCTTGATGGTCAGCGTTTGGCCCCGCGCAATGCGTGACATATCCAACCACGAAATCAGGCCGATACCGATAAACAGCATCAGAATAGACCGCCCGAAAATGACCAACATCAGGATCAGCACGAACATGAACGGGATCGACATCAAGATATCGACAATGCGCATCATGGTCCCGTCCGTGCGCCCCCCGACATAGCCGGCGGTCGCCCCGTACAGCGTACCAACAATCACGGCGACCAGCGAACCCACGATGCCAACCAGCAACGAAATTCCTGTGCCTTGCACGGTGCGCGCAAACAGATCGCGCCCGTCGATGTCGGTGCCGAAATAGTGACCGGAGGAGAAGGACGGAACCCCCTGATACGCGTTCGCCCCCATGAGGGAAAAATCGACGAAATCCGCTTCGTATTTGGCGAAGTAGCTGCCGAACACCGCAAATAATGTAATAGCGATCAGCACAAACAAACCCGCAACTGCGGCCTTGTTGCGAAAAAACCTGCGGCGCGCGTCTTCCCAAAGGGATCGGCCACGCACGTCGGCCAGCGCAGCCGTGTCGTTCAGCAGTTTGGCATCAGATTGTGAAATCATGGCAGCCCCCTAGTATCTGATCTTCGGGTCGACCCATGCGTAGAGAACGTCGACCAGAAGATTGAAGAGAATGGTCAGCGCACCGACCAGAATAGTGATGCCCATGATGACAGCGTAGTCACGGTTGAAGGCTGAGTTCACAAAGAACTGTCCGATACCGCCCGTTGAAAACGCAACGTCGATCACAACCGAACCGGTGATCATTCCTACGACCGCTGGCCCAAGGTAGGATATCACGGGCAACAACGCGGGTTTCAGCGCATGGCGCATCACAACACGGCGCATGGGCAGTCCCTTGGCCAGTGCCGTGCGAATGAAATTGGAATTCATCACCTCAAGCATGGAAGACCGCATGATGCGGGCAATTGACGCCATATAGGACGTCGACAGCGCGATAACGGGCAGGATGACGTGATTCCATTGACCGCCATTCCAACCGCCCCCCGGCAACCATCCGAGCCACAGGGTGAAGATCAAGACAAGCACAGGCGCCATCACAAAATTCGGCAAAGCCTGCGCGCCGATGGTGATGCCAACGGCAAGGTAGTCGAGCCATGTGTTCTGGCGCAGCGCAGCAACAATGCCCAGCGACACCCCCACCACCAAGGCGACCAGTGCAGACCACGCCCCATAGGTCAGCGTTACTGGAAACCCTTGGGCGATCACATCGTTGACCGTGCGGTCACGGTATTGAAACGACGGGCCAAAATCGAACCTAAAGACCACGTTGTAGACGTAGTCATACATCTGTTTCCAATAAGGTTGATCAAGCCCGTAGCGCGCATTGATGTTGTCCATCACCGCCGCAGGAAGCGGGCGTTCGTTCGTGAAAGGGCCACCCGGGGCGGCGAACATCAAAACGAACGAGAAAATAATAAGGATGAGCAAGGTCGGCACGGCGACCGCCAAGCGTTTTGCAATAAAGGTATACATCAGATTGTCCTAATAAAGGCCCTGCGCCACACGGACATGGCGCAGGGTTTACGTCGCGTGCGGTTACTCGGACGCGCTGATGTAGAGGTCTTTTGAATACCAGTTCTGCAACAGGTTTTCTGTCGGCCAATTTTCAAGATTTGGCGCTTTCATCCGCACAGACGCGTAGTGATAAATGGGGAGGAAATAGGCGTTGTCAGATGCGATCTGCTCCGCCTGTTGATAAAGCGGCATTGGGTCGTCAGCCGTCTTGGCCCCTTGCAACAGCGCATCAATCTCTGCGTCAGAGAAACGGCCATCGTTATATGGCGACTGTGTCGTCATCAGGTCGGTATAGGTGGATGGTTCATTGTAATCCGCACACCAAGCCGAACGCGCCACTTCGTAGTTCTGCTCACCTCGGGTGTTCAGGAAGGTTGCCCATTCTTGGTTGGCCAGCGTGGATTCGACGCCTAACGTCTGCTTCCACATCTGGCCGATTGCCACGGCCACGGATTGGTGGCTGTCGGATGTGTTGTACATGATTTCAAGGCTCAGCGGGTTGTCCGGCCCGTAGCCTGCCTCTGTCATCAGCTCAACCGCCATAGCGTTGCGTTCTGCCTGGGTCATGGAGGCTGCTTCAATTTCGGGCTGTTCCCAGCCGCTGATCGCCCAGTGCGTAAATGTCCAAGCCGCCTTTTGGCCACCCGCCATGACATTGGCTACGATCACATCGCGGTTGACCGCAAGGCTAAGCGCGCGACGCACGTTCGCGTCTTTCAGCGCCTCAGGGCCGCTGTCGGATTGGTTGAATTGGTAGTAATAGGAACACGAGTTCGGAAAGCTCAACGCTTCGCCGGGGTATTCTGCGTTCAGGCGCGGGAACTGGCCCGCCGGAACATCCATCACAAAGTCGATTTCACCCGCAAGGTAGCGCGTCAGCGCCGCGTTGCTGTCATTGATGATCAGCGCTGTGACTTCTTCCATGATGGTACTGTCGTTGTCCCAATACATCGCGTTACGTGCCCGCACGAGCTTTTCTTGAGGAACATATTCGGTCAGCACATAGGCGCCATTGGACACGATGTTTTCAGGTTTCGTCCACTCGGAACCGTGTTCTTCGATCGTGGCTGCATGCAACGGGAACGTCGTTGGGAAGGTCGTCATTTGTGGAAAATAGGGACGCGGCGCATCTATCGTGTACACGACAGTCATATCATCCGGCGCTGAAATGCCCAGCGCATCGACAGGCATATCGCCAGCAATGACAGCGGCCGCATTCGCAACGCCCATGACTTCAATATACCATGAATATTCAGACGCGGTTTCGGGGTTTGCAGCACGTTGAAGCCCGTAAACGAAATCAGCGGCAACAACCGGATCACCGTTGGACCACTTGGCATTATCGCGCAGCGTGAACGTATAGGTCAGCCCGTCATCGGACACTTCATACCCAGTCGCAACGCCCGGTTCGACTTCGCCAGATGCGTTTTCGATCATCAGGCCTTCGAACAGGTCACGGGCCACGGATGCGCCCTCAACGTCTTCGACCAAAGACGGGTCAATTGACGGAAAATCATCAAGAATCGAGTAGGTGAACGACTGATCTGTCGCCAAAGTTACGCCTGTTTCAGGGTGTGTTGCATGGGCGTCAGCCATCACCATACCGCCAGTCGCAATCAGCAAAGCGGCTGCCGAGGTAAGAAGTTTTGTTCTATATGTCATGTATTTACTCCCAATGTTGGACGACCCGGCATCCAAGCAACAGGTCGTCATTTCCAGGATCAAGTGAGTAGTCACAAGAATACGTCGATCCTTGAGGGAGTCACTTTAGAACGCAAGGGTTGTGTCCACCTGACCCGACGACAACAGTCCGGCACCCGGTCACACGGCACGTTTTGGGGCGGAATGCCGCCTATAGACCGCCGATCTGACCGGCAAGGGCCGCGACCTCGGCCGTGCCTTCCCCGTTTCGCAGTGAACAAAAAACAAAAGGGCGGCCCGCGCGCATTTTTGTGGCGTCACGATCCATGACCGAAAGGTCTGCACCAACATGCGGGGCAAGATCAGTTTTGTTGATCACCAGCACATCGGACTTGGTGATCGCGGGGCCGCCTTTGCGCGGTATTTCCTCGCCTGCGGCCACGTCGATCACATAAAGGGTTATGTCGGCCAGCTCTGGCGAAAATGTCGCCGAAAGGTTGTCGCCGCCGGATTCAATCAAAACAACGTCCAGATCAGGATGGCGGCTTTGCATTTCTGCGACGGCCGCGAGATTGATAGACGCATCTTCGCGAATGGCAGTGTGTGGGCAGCCGCCTGTTTCAACACCGATAATGCGATCTGACGGTAAAACTTGCATCCGCACCAACGCTTCTGCGTCTTCTTGGGTGTAGATATCATTAGTAATGACACCAACAGACATGGTTTGTGACCATAGCTTTGCCAGTTCAGCTGTCAGGGTCGTTTTGCCCGCGCCCACAGGGCCGCCGATGCCAATGCGAAGGGGTCCGTTATTGCTCATGTGCGAAAGACTCGTGTTGTTAGGGTTTCATGGCGCATGGCCGCAATATCGCTGAGGAATGCTGTGCTGGTCAGGGTCGCCAGATCACCCGCCTTTGCGATTTCGGCAATCTGTGAACACAAAGGGGCGAACGTCGCAATTATCTGGTGCCCTTCTGTTTGCCCGATCGGGATTAAACGAACGCCGACGGATACAAGACTGCTGACAAGCGCCTGTAAATACATAGAAATCGTCAGGTGGAGTGGTAGGTCAGCCAAACATGCAGCACGCCCGACGGCCACAGGATAGGTTAACCCACGCAGGTCATAGCCGGTCAGGGACGTGGTGATTTTGCAAAACGCATCCCCTTGCAAATCGGCCTCCATGACGCGCTCTTTTGAGGCCATAAAGGCACGGGCGTAGGCGTCAATCTGCACCGCATCACCGTGGTATGCCGCCGCAAGAAACACCGCATCGTTGTGACCCGATCCTTGGCGCAGGACAGTTTCGATCCAGTCAGACAATGTTGCCGCATCTACGATCCGCCCGTCTGCAATCGCTTGTTCCAGACCGTGGGAATAGGCAAACGCACCGATGGGGAAACTGGGTGAAAACCACTGCGCGAGGGTCAGAACCGGATCAGTGCGCATGGCCATGTGTCCGCCCGTGCCCATAGGCGCCGCCCTCGGGGGTGAAGGGCCAATGAACCTCTTCGATGCCCGCGCCAAGCTTTTCCAGCATGCCTTTCATGACGTGGTTGCGTTGGATCAAAACGTGATCCGGTGCCATCTGGCAAGGCGTGTGGCGGTTACCGATATGCCAGACCAAACGCACCAGATCGCCCGTGATTTTATAAAGGTCTTCGTCTGCCGCAATACATTCAATCACCCGCCCATCGGTCAGTTCAAACGCATCGCCGTTTTCGACAGATGTGGTGTGTTCCAGATCAACCAACAGCGTTTCGCCGTGGGCTGTTTTGATCACTTTGCGGCGCAAAAACCGTTCATCATAGGTCAGCACGCACAAATCAAAATTGCCCGACCAATGGCCCGCACGCCGAATGTTATGACAGGAATAATCCACCATCAGAACATGAAGTACCGCTGCGCCATGGGCAGGGTTTCCGCGGGTTGGCAGGTTAGCAATTCACCGTCTGCGCGGACCTCATAGGTTTCTGGATTCACGTCAACAGAAGGGAGCGCATTGTTAAGGATCAGGTCTGCCTTGGAAATGTTTCGTGTGTTGCTGACGGCGATTGTCTTCTTGGCAAGGCCAAGGGTTGCGCGCAATCCCGCATCCTGTGCGGCCCCGGATACAAAACTGACCGAGGTCTGCGCCAATGCCCCACCCAGCGCGCCAAACATAGGTCGCGTGTAAACAGGTTGGGGCGTCGGGATAGATGCATTCGGATCCCCCATTTGCGCCACAACAATCGTGCCGGCCATCAACACCATTTCGGGTTTTACGCCAAAGAACGCGGTGTCCCAAAGCACCAGATCGGCACGTTTGCCTTCTTCGATTGATCCGATGTGCTGGCTGATGCCGTGCGCAATCGCCGGATTGATCGTGTATTTCGCAATATAGCGCCGCACGCGAAAGTTATCGTTCTCGCCGGTTTCTTCAGCGAGCCGTCCGCGTTGTTTTTTCATCTTGTCAGCGGTCTGCCATGTGCGGATCAGGACCTCTCCGATGCGGCCCATCGCTTGGGAATCTGACGCGATGATCGAAAACGCGCCCATGTCGTGCAGGATGTCTTCGGCGGCGATGGTTTCGCGGCGGATGCGGGATTCAGCGAACGCCACGTCTTCTGGGATCGATTTGTCGAGGTGGTGACACACCATCAACATATCCAGATGTTCTTCGAGAGTGTTGACCGTGAACGGCCGCGTCGGGTTCGTCGAACTGGGCAAGACATTGGCATCGCCACAGATCTTGATGATGTCGGGTGCGTGACCACCCCCCGCGCCTTCGGTGTGGAACGCGTGGATCGTGCGCCCTTTGATCGCGGCAACGGTATTTTCGACAAAGCCACTTTCGTTCAGCGTATCCGTGTGGATCATCACCTGCACGTCCATATCATCGGCCACGGACAGGCAGCAATCGATGGCGCCCGGTGTGGTGCCCCAATCCTCGTGCAATTTCAGGCTACACGCCCCCGCGTTCACCATTTCAACCAAGGCGGCTGGTTGGGACGCATTGCCCTTGCCCGACAAACCGATGTTCATTGGAATACCGTCAAACGATTGCAGCATTCGCCCAATATGCCATGGCCCCGGTGTGCAGGTCGTCGCCAAGGTGCCGTGCGCGGGGCCAGTACCACCACCAAAACAGGTGGTGACGCCAGAATGGAGGGAGTCCTCCATCTGTTGTGGGCAAATGAAATGGATGTGGCTGTCCATGCCACCTGCTGTCAGGATGCGCCCCTCGCCGGCGATGGCCTCGGTGCCCGGACCAATGATGATATCAACGCCGCTTTGCGTATCGGGGTTGCCGGCTTTGCCGATCTTGTGGATCAGCCCGTCCTTCAGGCCCACATCGGCCTTATAGATGCCCGTGTGATCAACGATCAGCGCGTTGGTGATGACGGTATCCACCGCACCTTGCGCACGCGTGGCTTGGGATTGCCCCATGCCGTCGCGGATGACCTTACCACCACCGAATTTTACTTCTTCGCCGTAGGTCGTCAGATCGCGTTCGACCTCGATAATCAGGTCAGTGTCGGCAAGGCGCACCTTATCGCCCGTGGTCGGGCCGAACATGGCGGCATAGTCGCTGCGTGAGATTTTGGTAGCCATGAAACCCTCGCTTAGGTGGCGTCGCTCAGGCCCAGAAGGGCGAGGCGCGGTTTGTGTCGTTTGGAGTAAACAAATTTCGCCCACAGGCGATAAAGCGGGGTCAGGACCCCCGCATCTATTTCGATATGATCGTGTAGTTGCGCGCCATTGCCATGGGGCTGAACCGTCAATCGATGGTCCCAGCGTTTAATCCCTGCCCCGCGTTCACGGCTTTGGAAAACACGGGCGGTATCATCGCAGAACTCAACCTCCATGTGATAATCTTGCGGTGGTAGTTTCCCGAACAAGCGGACCTGAACGTCAAACACCTGTCCTGTTTCGCAGCGCCCCTCGGTCGGCATACCTGTGAAGGTCACAATGCCATCCATCACATCGGCAAAGGCGGCAAAATCTGTTGCCACGTCCCAGACCGCATCAGGGCTGGCGTCGTATTGGTGATAAAGATCAACCGTTGCAGTCACTTACAATTCTCCCATCACGGCTTGGTTGAAGCCGAACACACGGCGCGCGCCACCATAAGGGATCAGGTTCACTTCGCGCCGCTGGCCCGGTTCGAACCGCACAGCGGTTCCCGCAGCAATATCCAACCGCATACCGCGCACGGCATCACGATCAAAATCAAGCGCGCTGTTGGCCTCAGCGAAGTGGTAGTGCGATCCGATTTGCACAGGTCTATCGCCCGTGTTCGCAACAATAATTGTAACGGCCTCGACGTACGCATTCAGGGTCACGGTGCCGGGTGCGGTTATGATTTCTCCGGGGATCATGGCGGCTCCTTAACGAATGGGGTTATGAACGGTGACAAGTTTTGTGCCGTCCGGAAAGGTCGCCTCGACCTGCACATCGTGGATCATTTCGGCAATGCCATCCATGCATTGATCACGTGTGATGACCTGCGCGCCGGCCTCCATCATATCGGCGACGGAGCGACCATCGCGCGCGCCTTCCACAACGGCATCCGTGATCAGCGCGATGGCTTCGGGGTGGTTTAGTTTCACCCCGCGTGCCAGCCGTTTACGGGCCACTTCGGCGGCCATCGAAATCAGGAGTTTGTCTTTTTCACGGGGGGTCAGTTGCATGTCAGATCATCCAAGCCTTGGGAAGGGAAGCCGCGCTGAGGGTTTCGAGCACGGGGATAAGAACGGCGCGCAGCAAAAAACTATCGACTGCGAGGCAGCGAATATGAAGCACATCATCGCCAATCAGGCTGGCACCGGCAGTGTCAGGCAGTGCGGCGCGCACGGGTTCAAGATGGGCCGCAGCATCCGGTGCAATGTAGATAATCGATGCCATCGCCAAAGCACCATTCGCCGCCGCAGATTTGGCCAATTGGGCGACCACATCGCCGGACAACGTCATTGCATCACAAAACAGCGGGACACCGTCGCGGTAGATTTCAACGCGGTCACTGAATTGGACATCGTGCAAGGCTTCGCCCATCGCCGCACGCCCGAACACCACGGGTTCGACAAACAAGAGCCGGGCGTCAGCCGCAAGATCAGCCCGCAAAGTGCGGCGATATCGGCTGCGATCAAATAAGATCGTTTCTTGCGGCAACCAGTTGAGGCGCGCTTGCGCACCTACCGTTAATGTTGTCGTTAAATGCCCCGTTTCAGTGGCTTGCGCACCGTAGGCTCTTTCGGCGGCTTGGGTTGTAACGGTCAACTTTGTGTCTGCGCTGGCTTCGAACGTCAGATTAAACTGATCGCCCCCTGTAATGCCGCCCGCCGTGTTGACCAGAACCGCATGCAGCCCGTCGTCACCACTGCGCGGAAACACCAGCTTGGCCGATCCCGCCTGATGCAGATCACGGATCACAGAACCACGCGGACCGATCTTGGTTGCCAAACGCGCAACACCACGCGCGCGCGGTTGCACGGCGGTGTTGGTTTTCTCGGCAATATCAGTCAGCAGGGTGATGGCAGGCTCCGCGATAAAATCAGCACCACGTTAGCCACCCTTGCAGCACGGCCACCAGAGTTTGCCCACCAAGTTGCTTCGAAAAAATGCCTTCTGCCCAATAAATGGGCAAAGCACCGATAATCCGTTGATGAGCGGTGTGACGTGGCCCGTCCCGATTTCATAACAGGATCAACGCGGCGACTGCCCATCCCACATACAGACTGTTTGACCAAGCCGCCATCCCAATGTAGAACAAAGTGTGAACATTTTGGGAATCGGTGCGTCGTGTATGCGGTCATTACGTCTTCAGGAAAGTCCGGCAGGGCAAGCGGATGGTCGGGCAAACCAGCCCGATGTGGCGATACCTACGTTGTCGGAAATTTTCCCCGAAAGCGTGCAGGATGCAGCCGCTGTGGGCTATATGTTGTCACGCTTGCCCAAGACCGATGCGCCTGTTTTGTGGGTGCAGGACCGTCTATCGCGCCGCGAATCCGGCAGGCCGTATCTCGCGGGGATCGGCACACAACGGCCCATCATTATGGTCGATCTATCCCGCGCAACAGACGTTTTATGGGCGATGGAAGACGGATTGCGCTGCCGCGCCTTGGGTGCTGTCATTGGCGAAATCTGGGGCGATCCGCCTGTGTTGGATTTCACGGCGACAAAACGTCTTGCGATGCGATCCGAAGCAGCGTCAGTCCCTTGCTGGCTGATCAGGCGCGCGGCGGCCACAAATTTAAGTGCGGCACGCGATCGATGGCGCGCAGCCTCGCGCCCCTCAGCAACCAATCCACACGACGCGCAAGCACCCGGATTGCCACGCTGGGGCCTCGATCTGTTCCGCTCGCGTCGTCTGAAACCGGGATCATGGGTGGCCGAATATGACCGCGCGTCGGATCGTCTCTATCACGCTGCCACAACTGAGCATGGAACGCTGGACGTCGGTGATGAACCGTCACGGATCGGCGCCGCCGGATGACGTGCCACTGGTTCTAGCCCGCGAAGGCCATCATGGCCCTGTCGTGCACGCCACCAACCGCACCGCGCGCGCCATGGGCATCAACAAGGGTGCGCGGATCGTGGATATGCGCGCAATCTGCCCGGAACTGCGGGTGGAATACGCCGATATTGCGGGGGACCGGCGCGCGCTCGACAACCTCGTGCTTTGGGCACGGCGCTGGTGCCCATGGACAGTGCGTGACGGCGAAGACGGGTTGATCCTTGATACCACCGGATCGGATCATCTGATGGGCGGTGAAGCCGCGATGCTGATCGAGATGGAAACGCAATTGTCGCTGCTCGGGCTGACTTCTCGTCTTGCAGTGGGGCCCACGTGGGGCGCGGCGTGGGCCTTGGCACGATTTGGACCCGTGCGCTCAATTTGCGGCGGCGATGAAGCGTCATGGAAACTCGGTGCGCTGCCTGTGGATGCGTTGCGCCTGAACGGGGAAACCTTGTTGTTGCTACGCCGGTTGGGGCTGAAAACCATCGGTGCCGTGATGGACGTGCCGCGCCTGTCGCTGACGCGCCGTTTCGTCAAAGCCGCGCTCGACGCAAACCCGCTGATGCGGCTGGATCAGGCCCTTGGAAAAACGCCCGAACCTGTGGCCAGCGTCAACGCCGCGCCGCGGATTCACGTGCAAGCAAAGCTGGCTGAACCGATCTTTGACCCCACATCCTACCTGCCTGACCTCTGTGAAGACCTGTGTGAAAAGCTGGCGCACACGGGGCAAGGGTGCCGACAGCTGCACCTGATAGTGTACAAAACCGATGGCGAAGTCAGCAGCATTACAGTTGCAACCTCCGCCACCACCCGCGACCCGAACCACCTGCACGGGTTGTTTCGCGACAAGGTCGAAAAGATCAATCCTGGCTATGGATTTGATCTGATCACACTGGCCGCGGGCGGAGTTGAGCCGTTGCGGTTGGTGCAAAACAGCCTTGATGGTGGGTCCGATGATGACTTGCATCTGTCACGCTTGGTTGATCGCCTGAGCGCGCGGTTCGGACCACGCGCCGTCACGCGCCCCATCCTGCATCAAAGCCATATTCCCGAACGTGCCGAAGGCCAGATTGCGGCACTGGCGACCATGGACCGCCCCCAAATCGCAACGCCCAAAGAACGCCCCATCCGCCTGTTTGACCACCCCGAAGAAGTCCGCGTTCTGTATGCCGTACCCGAAGGCCCGCCCGCGCAATTCATCTGGCGCAGGCAAACCTACCGCGTGGCGCGCTACGCAGGCCCCGAACGTATTGCGCCCGAATGGTGGAAAGACCGCCCCGGCACGCGCCTGCGCGATTATTTCAAGGTTGAAGACGCGACAGGGCGGCGCATCTGGCTCTACCGTGAAGGGCTGTTTGAGGACGGGCGCGGCGGCGATCCGCGCTGGTTCGTGCACGGGTGTTTCGCGTGAATGTTAAGGGTATCGCGTGGGCAGACACAGGAGCCTCCGGCGGGAGTTTATCTGGCCAGGTGAAGGAGGAACGGTGTGCCTGAAAATGATCATCAGATTCCGCGGCGCACATGCGGGGAAGGATTTGAACGCAACCGCGACACTGTGTTCGTCGAGCTTGGCGTTACGACATGTTTTTCGTTCTTGCGCGGTGCGTCTGATGCCGTTGATCTGGCCGAAACGGCGAACGGCCTTGGTTATCATGCATTGGGATGCGCTGATCTGAACACCATGGCGGGGATCGTGCGGCTGCATACGGCTGCGTTGGCGGCAAAAGTGACGCCTGTGATCGGGTGCAGGTTGGAGCTGGTGGGCGGCGAACAATTTCTTGCCTACCCCCGCGACCGCGCGGCCTACGGACGACTGTGCACCTTATTGTCAAAGGGCAAAATGCACGGGCTGGATGGTGTGTGGCAGGCCAAAGGGGTGTGCGATATCAGTCTGGATGACCTTGCCACCCACAGCGAAGGCGTGCAACTGATCGCCCTTCCGGGCGCAGACCTGCGTCATTTTTCGGCCGGGTTTCCGCGGTTAAGACACGCGTTGCCGACATTAAAACACATCGCCGCCAGTTATATTTACCGCGGGGATGATCGCAGCCGGATCAACCAGTTGGATAGTTTGGCGAAGTCCCACGGGTTATCCATTTTAGCCACCAATGATGTACAATACCACGCGCCTGACCGCCGCCCCTTGCAGGATGTAATGACCTGCATTTTGCACAAAACGACAATCGCAAAGGCGGGTTTCCTGCTTGAGGCGAATGCCGAACGCCACTTGAAATCACCCGCGCAGATGCAGGCGCTGTTTGCCGACTGGCCCCACGCGATCAGGGCAACCCGCGACGTCGCCGATGCCTGCAATTTCGATCTGCGCGAACTGTCCTATGAATATCCGCGCGAAACTGTGCCCAAGGGGCGAACAGCACAAGACTACCTTGAGGAACAAACATGGAAAGGTGCCGCGTGGCGCTATCCGGACGGCGTGCCCGAGGACTTGAAGGCGACGTTGCGCAAGGAACTGGCGCTCATCAAAAAGATGGGTATCCCCCAGTATTTCCTGACGATTCATCAAATCGTGAATTTCGCGCGCTATGACTGCACACCGCGGATTCTCTGCCAAGGGCGGGGGTCTGCGGCCAATTCGGCAGTCTGTTATGTTCTTGGAATCACCGCCGTGGATCCCAACACAAACGAACTGCTGTTCGAACGTTTCATCAGCGAAGAACGCAAAGAACCGCCCGACATCGACGTGGATTTCGAACATGAACGCCGCGAAGAGGTGATCCAGCATATCTATGACAAATACGGACGTGGGCGGGCTGCGCTGTGCGCAACCGTCATCCACTACCGCCCGCGCATGGCGGTGCGCGAAGTCGGCAAGGTCATGGGTCTGTCAGAAGATATCACAACCGCCCTGTCCAAAACCATCTGGGGGTCATGGGGCCGCGAAGTCGGCGCGCGCGAAGCCGCGGAAGCCGGCATTGATTTGTCTGATCCGCTGATGGCGCGCACCATCAAACTAGCCGATCAAATGATCGGGATGCCGCGCCATTTGGGTCAGCATGTGGGCGGGTTTATCCTGACAGAAACGCCGCTGACCCAGACAGTCCCGATTGGGAACGGTGCGATGCCGGACCGCAGTTTCATAGAATGGGACAAGGATGACATTGATGAACTGCGGATATTGAAGGTCGATATCCTCGCACTTGGGATGCTGACGTGCATCCGCAAAGCGTTCGATCTGATTGAGGCCCACTACGGCGAACGGTTCACACTGGCGAATATCGAACAGGGCGACACCGCCACATATGACATGCTGTGCAAAGGCGACAGTCTGGGCGTGTTTCAGGTCGAAAGCCGCGCCCAGATGAACATGTTGCCACGACTGAAGCCGCGTGAATTTTATGATCTGGTTATTCAGGTCGCAATCGTGCGGCCGGGGCCCATTCAGGGCGATATGGTACATCCTTATTTGCGCCGTCGTGGCGGATTGGAACCCGAGGAATACCCCTCCCCCGCAGCGCCCCACGATCCGCTTGAACTGCAAAAGGTCCTTAAGCGCACCAAGGGCGTGCCGATCTTTCAGGAACAGGCGATGAAGGTCGCCATGGTCGCAGCGGAATTTTCGCCGGACGAGGCCAATCAACTGCGCAAAGCCATGGCAACATTCAGGTCGCGCGGCACCATCGGAGAGCTTGAGGAAAAGATGGTCGGGCGGATGATCAAGCGCGGCTATGAACCCGAATTTGCGCTGCGCTGTTTCAACCAGATCAAAGGCTTTGGTGATTACGGATTTCCCGAAAGCCACGCGGCCAGTTTTGCGCATCTTGTCTACGTCTCAAGCTGGATCAAATGCCATTATCCGGATGTGTTTTGCGCCGCCCTGTTGAATTCGCAGCCAATGGGGTTTTACGCCCCCGCCCAGATTGTGCGAGACCTGCGTGAACACGGTAGAATCGTGCGGGCGGCGGATGTGAATTACAGCCATTGGGACAGCACGTTGGAACCCGTCGCGCGCGGTGTGTTTGCCGTGCGCCTTGGCCTGCGCCAGATCGACGGGATGCGTACGCAAATGGCACAACGCATCATGAACGCGCGCACCCAACCGTTCACTGATCTGGAAGACCTCAAAACGCGGGCAAAATTGGACGCAGGCACCATGCGCAAACTGGCGGCTGCCGATGCCATGCGGTCCATGACGTTGGACCGTCGCCAAGCGTTGTGGGATGCACGAGCGTTGCGCGACGCACCTGATCTGCCTTTGTTTGCGGATAAAAAAGACGAAGGCGACGAAGCACGGTTCGAACTGCCGCAAATGCCGATTTGTGAACACGTGGTGTCGGATTACCAAACCACGCGTCTGTCGCTAAAGGCGCACCCGATGTCATTCCTGCGCAAAAGCATGACCAGACAGGGCTACGCCACGACCCGTGACTTAGATGGGATGCGCAACGGGCAACATATCAAGCTCGCTGGAATTGTCTTGATCCGTCAGCGTCCCGGCAGCGCCAAAGGCGTGTGTTTCATCACGCTTGAAGATGAAACAGGTGTCGCCAATCTGGTCGTCTGGCCAACGGTGATGGAGGCGTTTCGCAAAGTCATCATGCGGTCGCGTGTCATTGATGTGCGCGGCGTGGTGCAGCGCAGCGAGGATGTGATCCACGTTGTTGCCAACCATCTGGCAAATCGAAGTGATGCGCTGGATCGTCTGTCACAAGATCCGATGGATGTCCCCCTTGCGCGGGCTGATGAGGTGAAGAAGGCCCTGCCGCATGGATCGCGCGGCAGTCATCCGCGCAATGCCCGCATCATTCCAAAATCACGTGACTTTCACTAGACCAACGGGCGCAATGTGCCCCGTTCGACGACGTGACAGGCAAACAGCCGTGCTTCTGGCGCGCGGGTATCATCTGTCAGCATCGCATCGACCATCTCAACAGAGGCGGCCACGATTTCTTTGATCGGGTTGTGAATGGTCGTCAGATCAACATTTGCCCAGGCCGCCATTTCCATATCATTCAGTCCCAAAAGGCCGATGTCATCCGGCACGTTCAGGCCCCGCGATTGAATAGCCGACAGCGCGCCGATGGTCAAAACGTCATCGCCGCAGAAATATGCCTCTGCGGGTTTGCCAGCAACCAAGCGCAACATCTCTACGCGGCCCGCATCAAAGGAGTATTTTTCCGCAAAGCTTGATGTGACTTTGACCTGCGGATGCAGCGCCATTTCATCGATAAAGCCTTTGTAGCGGTCTTGGGTTGAGGTGGCACGTTCTGGTCCACCCATAAACCCGATGTGCTGATATCCCCGCGCCACCAATGTTTGCGCCGCCAACTGCCCGGCCTGAATATTGTTGATACCAAGTACGTTGACCTTGGGCGTTTCAACATGCCGCCCGAACGAATGAACGACAGGCACACCTGCATCACGAAACCCCTGCGCAAAACTTTCGGGCAATGTGGAGGACGCGACAATCACCGCATCAACCGAATAGGCCCGCAACATCCGTACGGAATTTTCTGGGTCGACCTCATCCGTGAGGTTCACCAACAACGGGCGCAACCCGCGGTCCTGCAGGCCTTTGGTGAACAGATCAAAAACTTCGAGGAAAATAGGGTTGTGAAAATTGTTGGACACAAGCCCGATCAGTTTGGTGCGCCCTGTCGTCAAGGACGACGCAAGGACATTGGGACTATACCCCAGTTCTTTCGCGGCTTTTTCAATTTTGCGGCGGGTGTTTTTGGCGACAGATGCGCCGCCGGTATACGTCCGGGACACTGCTGATCGCGATACACCAGCCCGTTCCGCTACATCCTTTAGGGTCACCGCCACTTTGATCGTTCTCCAGCTGACTTATTGGTCTTGAGCATCCTTCGCGACGGCCGCCCAATCCGCAATATAAAATCTCCAACCCGCTATAGCGCCCATCCCGATAAAGATCATCCCCCAGAATGTTGCGCCCGATGACAGTTCAAACAGCCCCCAAAGAACCGCCAGTGCGACGACGACAACGCGCCGCCACACTGGGAGGAAAAAGGGAACGTCGACGTCAAACAGGCCTTTGCGGGCCACTTATGCGGCGCCTTCGAATTCAGCACCGGTTTTGGCACCTGTGATGTAGGACACAACATCTTCGCCGTTGGTGTCTTCTTTGCGCAGGTTCGCGACCATACGACCACGACGGAACACGATGATCCGATCCACCAGATCAAACACCTGCCGCATATTATGGCTGACAAGGATCAGGCTTTCGCCCTGTTCCTTTAGCGTGCGGATGATGTTTTCAACTTGTGCAGTTTCCTGCACACCCAGCGCGGCTGTCGGTTCGTCCATGATCGTTAGTTTGGACGCAAACGTCGCCGTGCGGGCAATCGCGACACATTGGCGCTGACCGCCAGACATATTGGCGATGCTGTTCTTGATGTTGGGAATTTTCACGCCCGTTTTGACCAGACCCGCCATCGTATCTTCGCGCATGGATTTGTAATCCAGCAGGCGAAACGGACCGAGCCAATCGAACTTGGTTTTTTCACGACCGAGGAACAGATTATCCGGCACGTTCAGGTGATCGGCCAGGGCCAGTGTTTGAAACACAGTTTCAATGCCAGCCTCGCGCGCGTCCAACGGCCCGGCAAAATGCACATCTTCGCCATCAAAAATGACGTCCCCGCGCGTGCGTTGTTCCACGCCGGTAATTTGGCGCACGAACGTCGATTTACCCGCACCGTTGTCGCCCATGATGGCCACGTGTTCGCCGCGTTCCAGCGTAAAGTTCGCGTCGACAAGGGCATGAACACCACCGTAATGTTTGGTCAGGCCTTTGGTTTCCAGAATATAATCACTCATCCGTTAAGCCCTCGCTGCTGCGCGTTTTTGTTGCCACTGGTCAAGCGCGACCGCGCCCACGATGATCATGCCCAGCACCATTTCCTGATAGAACGCACCAAGGCGCAAGAAGGTGAAGCCGGACGTAATGACGCCGATAATCAGCGCACCAATCACTGTTCCGATGATCGACCCGCGGCCACCAAACAGGGAAACACCGCCAATGACGGCCATCGCAATCGCCTCAAGCTCATAGCTCAGTCCCATGCCGGACTGCGCCGTAAGGTTCTTGGACGTCAGGATAACGGCGGCCAATCCGGCCAATGCACCCGCGATCATGTAAACCAGCAGCAAATGGCGCGGGACATTGATGCCCGACATGCGCGCGGCGGCCTCGTTTGATCCGATCGCGTAGGTGTGTTTGCCGTAGACGGTGTAGTTCATGATGAAGTGAAACAGCAACGCGAGACCCAGAAAGATGAACACAGGGTTCATGCCGGACCCGATTACCGCATAAGCATCCGTGGGGAATGACACGGGGTTACCCAGTGACCACCACTGTGCCACGCCGCGTGCAAACAGCATCATACCGAGGGTCGCGATAAATGGCGGAATGCGCGAATACGCGACAAGAAGACCGTTGATTGCGCCCGCCGTCAGACCGACACCTAGGCCGACCAGAACGGGTACAACAACAGGCAAATCAAGCGCCCATTCACCAAAAATCGCCTTTGGGTTCGGGTTGCCGCTGACTTCGGCGACTTGTGCGAAACTCATCGCGATCATGGCCGTGGCACCCACAACCGACCCTGACGACAGGTCAATACCTGCCGTGATGATCACTTGGGTCACACCGATGGCGATGATGCCAATGATTGCGACTTGAATAATAATGATACGAAGACGGGCTTCGTTAAAGATGGAATCGAACCGGTCGCGGCTATCAAACAACAGGGATTGCTGCATGAAGATCGCGCCGAGAACTTCGAAAATGACGATGATCAGGATCAACGCTGCAAAGACATTTAACTCGTTTGGCCATTGTCGCTTTGACTTGTCATAGGACAAGCCACCGGTGCCTTCGCTCGTGTCTGACATCTGTCAGATCCTCCGTAATGTATGGGTATTGAGGGATGTGCAGGGCAGCACATGGCCGCCCTGCACAAAGATTTTGGATTAGTTAACGAAATCGCCAACAGTCGCCGGAGTAACCAACTTGAACGGGATGAAGACCGTGCGGTCTACTTCTTCGCCATTGATCAGCGCGATGGCTGTATCGATGGAACCAGCGCCCTGACCTGCAAGGTCTTGGAATACTGTGACGTCCATTTCGCCAGCCTGCATGGAAAGCAGGGCGTCGGACGTCGCGTCAACACCACCAACGACAACGTCGTCCATGGAAATGCCGGCGGCTTTCATCGCCTGGATCGCACCCAGTGCCATTTCGTCGTTGTTACCGAAAACTGCGTCAAACTCGTCGCCGTTGGAAATCCAGTTTGTCATCAGGTCGTTGGCTTCGTCACGGGACCAGTTCGCTGTCTGCTCATCGATGATTGTGATGAAGTTACACATGTCCATGCCGATAACGTCGTGGAAATCTTTGGTCCGCTGAACAGCCGCCTGGTTGGACAGCTGGCCCATCAAAACGTAAGCCGTCGCACCGCCGGATTTGCCTTCAGCGCGCAGCTGCTGACACATCTGGAATGCGGCCAATGTGCCGGATTCGATTTCGTTGGATGCAACGAACGCCTGACCGTCTGGCAGTGTGTCCATGTTGATTGGCTGACGGTTTACGTAGACCAGTGGCACGCCCGCAGCAGCAGCTGCGTTGGACATGGCTTCGGTTGCGTTTGTGTCAACTGCGTTCACGATGATCGCATCAACGCCGGACGCGATGAAGTTGTTGATCTGGTCAAGCTGCTTTGCAACGTCATCAGTCGCATCTTCGATCTGCAAGGACACACCGTCCAGCATTTCTTCGTGTGCTGTCATGCCGTTACGCATAACTGTCAGGCCGTTGTCGTCAAAACGCGCAACGGAAACACCGATTTGCTGCGCCATAACAGATGTCGTACCCATCAGCGTTACAAGGCCAGCGGCCATAAGGATCTTGTTCATTGGTTTCCTCCCAGAAACGTGCCCGGCGCACAGATTTTTAATGCCGGGATGCCCACTTAGGGGCGATTATTCCATCTCGACTCCGTCATGCCGCAAGCGCCATGATTTCATTTTCGATGAAGTGAATAGACCGCGAAAGAGACGCCTTCGGGTCAATGTCTGCGTGGACGTCCGGCGAAAACGCCTCAAACGACAAGGGGCCAGTATAGCCCCCACGCAACAATTCTGTGATTTGGGCGACGTTGCCCAGACGATCCGCCCCGTCCACCAAGACGCGGTGGTGATCACGAATATCGGCCTCCGGAACGTCACGATCAGTGACGCCGGATATATGCACAAGCTTCGTATGTGCGGGATAAAGCGCGCTTTCACCGGACAAGTGGTGGTGGAATGTATCATGGATCAGGCCAAATTGCGCGCCGAGATCCAGTGTATCAATCAGATCAACAACCTGCGATTTATGGCGCAATGAACTGTGCGCAAATCCAATGGGTTCGATCAAACCCGTAAGCCCGCGCTGTTCAAGCTCTGGGGCCAGCGCAATCATGGCGCGGCGCAATCCATCTGGCGCAACGGCATCGCTGCCCACCTTGGGGATCAACGAAATGGCGCGTGCACCGCAGCCAACTGCAAGATCCATCAGCAAAATGGCGGATTGCAAAACGGCATCGTCAAAGGCGTTGAATGCTTTCACTTCGGCCAATGCAACAACCGGAAGATCGATCATGTCGACCCGCGGCGCTTTCCCGTCAAACAATGGTGCATCCAGATCATTTCGCAGTTCAAGCCCTGTCATACCCAAATCACGGGCCAGATCGCAGGCCTGTTTCATCGTCAAAGACGGAACGGTCATGTGGTTAAGTGCGAAATTTAGCATACCGAGTCCCCCCTTTGTCGAATGTTGAGGTCAGATTAACGCGAATAGATTATATTGCAACCGGTTGCATACATGATCGACATTTTTGCTGTAAGATCGCGTTTAATTGATTTAAAAACAATAATTTACGTGTTCTCCACCAGCTCTGATTCCAGTAAAAACCGTATCAAAACCCGCTGCACGGGCCGCAAAATTCGGATTAGGACGCGACTCATCACTTCGCGTGCCACCAAACGCCACCGCCCCCACAGGTGTTTTATTGGTCGACGAAATACGCGCCGGATAGACAGATCATGGCCTTAGTACCAATCGTGACTAGGCGTTCTATATGGCGTCATTCTTCCCTGAAGGCTTGGTTCAATTGTTCAACCAAGGGCTTCGTCAGATAATTGAGAACAGTTCGTTTTCCTGTTTGCAAAAACGCCTGTACCGGCATGCCCGGCACCAGTTCCAGCCCTGTCAATTTGCCCAGTTCTTCGGGCGGGATGACGACGGATACCCGATAAAACGATAGGCCCGTCGCCTCGTCTGTGACCGAAGTTGGGGAAATATCATTCACACTGCCGGTGAGTTCAGGCGTGGTCCGTTGGTTGAATGCCGGAAAGCGCACTGTCGCTTCTTGTCCTGGGAAAACCTGATCAACGGCGGCGGGGTCGATTTGTAACTCGAATGTCAGGTCATCGTCACGCGGGATGATCTGCAAAATGACAGCACCGGGTGCAACGACCCCTGCGATGGTAGAAAACTGAAGCTCATGAATACGGCCCGTATCCGGCGCGCGAATTTCAACACGCTCCAACTGCTTTTCGGTTGTGAAAATCTGTTGGGACAGCTCTTGGATTTGGGTCGTAGCATCGCGCAGCTCTATCACGACACCTTCGCGAAACTGGCGATCAATCTGGAGCACTTCGAGTTCTGTGTCGCGGATCGAATTTTCAATCCGTGCCAGTTCTGACGTGTGTTCAGAAATCTGGCCCAGCATATCGGCTTGGCCGCGCAAAAGGCCAAGCAATTGATTTTCACGCGACAGCCCCCGTTCGACAAGGGTCTGAGTGGATGCAATTTCCGTTTCCATCAACGCCAGTTGATCCCGTTTGGATTGAATCAGCCCAACGACGCCTTCGGTCTGGTTTCCAAACTGGAGGATTTTTTCGGCCAATTGTTCGCGCCGCCCGTCTTGTAGCTCCAATCGGGATCGGAAAATCTCTTCTTCGCCGGACCGGATGATATCTATGTTCACCAGATCGCGCGGGATCGGAAGCTGCGTCCAGGTGATCTCGGTCCGTCCCTCCTGTTCAGCAATCAAACGGTCACGGCGCACCGACACTTCGGCAAGGCGGGTCTGATAGATATTGAGGTTTGCCGCCAACAATGTCGCATCAAGCCGCATGAGGACTTCGCCCGCGTCTACCATATCACCGTTGGACACGAGGATTTCTTCGATAATCCCCCCATCAAGATGCTGCACCGATTTGGGGCGGCCCGACACTTCGACGCTGCCTTGTGCAATGACTGCGCCGTTGATTTCAGTAAACCAAGCCCAACCCCCTGCCCCTAAGACAAAGGCAATCGTAACCAATGTGCCAATAATCGCAGGCCAGCGATATCCGGTCTTTAGCTCGGGCGCGTCTTCGCTGGGCATATCAACCATCGATCAAATCCTGTGGTGAAGGTTGGCGTGTCGCCTTTTGAAGAACATCCGCTTTGTCGCCAAACTGGGCCACGCGGCCGGCATGCATCACGAGAACCTTGTTCACTGACGCAATTGCACTTGGACGGTGGGCCATGACGATCACCGTTGAATTGGCTTCGCGCAGTGCAATGATCGCTTTGCTCAGCGCTTCGTCACCGCTGGCATCCAGATTGGCGTTTGGTTCATCCAGAACGACATAACGAGGCGTGCGAAACACCGCACGTGCCAACCCGATCCGCTGCAACTGTCCACCCGACAACGGGTGCTGCCCAAACCCAAGCTGTGTGCTGTAGCCATCCGACAAATGCAGAACCATGTCATGCACACCCGCCATCTTGGCAGCCGCGATAACGTCTTCGTCCTCTGCCTCGGGATCAAAGCGGGCGATGTTGTCACGAATAGAACCCGACAAAAGTTCAAGGTGTTGGGGCAGGTATCCAATATGGCGCCCCAACGCGCCCAGATCCCATTGATCCAGTGTCGCACCATCAAGCCGGATTTCCCCAGCCTCAAGCGGCCACGCCCCAACGATCACACGGGCCAGTGTCGATTTGCCGGATGCACTTGGCCCGATGACGCCCAAGGCATCCCCCGGTTCCAACGAAAAACTTACTTGATCAAGGATAGGGGCGCGGTCATTGCGCCGTTCGGTTGCGGGCGGGAATTTTGTAGCGGCGACAACGCTCAGGTGTCCTTCCGGGGCCGGAAGGTTAATGGGGGTTTCAACCGCGGGCACGTTGTCAAACGCGATCTTGAGGCGCGTATGCGCTTCGCGGGCGCGCACGATATTTCGCCACGCCCCGATCACCTGATCAATCGGCGCAAGAGCACGACCAGCAATGATAGACGCCGCAACAATCATGCCTGCGGAAATTTCCTGTTGCAGGGCCAGATAACCGCCCATGCCGAGCAACGCTGACTGCAACAACATCCGGAATGCCTTGGACGCGGCGGTGAACCCTTCGGACCGATCCCCGCCCAGCTGGCCTGTGGCCAAACCGTCAACATGCATGTCGCCCCAGCGTTTGGCGACCGGATCAGCCATACCCAATGTCATGATGGTTTCCGCATTGCGGCGCGATTGTTCGACGAAAAAGGACTCCGACCCATCCATTTGCATGGCCTTGGCCAAGTGGCGCTGGGTCATCCATTGGTTCGTCAGCGCAAGGATAATCACCACGAACGTGCCACCAAGCGCCAAAAATCCGAGCCACGGATGCACGATGAAAACAATAATCAGGTAGAACGGTATCCACGGCAAATCAAAAAAACCAAGGATCGCGGGGCTGGTCAGGAACCCGCGCACAACTGCCAAATCCGATAGGGGCCGCAATGTCGCACCGGATTGATGTAAGCCGGATCGCACCCACAAATCATAAGCCGCGCGACCCATCTTTTGATCAAGACGGTAGGCTGCGCGCGACAAGACACGCACGCGTAGAAAATCGTATATCCCAAGAAAGACATAGGCGAACACCATGATAATCACGAGGCCCTGCAACGTCGCGACCGACCCCGAAGACAACACACGGTCATAAACCTGCAACATGAACATCGGCCCGGTCAGCATCAAAATATTCACGGCCGCACTGAACAGCGCAACGCTTATGAAAGACCGCTTAAGACCGTTCAGGGCTTTTTTATATAGATTGACTTGTCGCGCCACGGTGCCGGGTCCGCCTTATAAACTAAGTGAGGGGCAGACCGATCCGGCCCGCCCCTGAAACTTGATCTTAGTAGAACGAAAACTGGTCCTCGTCCAAGGCCGCAAGACGCGTACCGGCCAAGAAGATCTGGTCACCGTTGCCAAAGTCAAACAAAACGCCACCGTTTTCTTGGCTGGCTGACGAAATCAGGTCCGCAAAGTTTTCGATCCCGTCAACACCAAGGCGGATTTGGTCGCCCTGAATGAAGGATCGTCGCTGTGCTTTGAAGCCAAAGATCGTATCGGCCCCGTCACCCGTTTCGTACAAGAACGTGTCCTGACCATTACCGCCGAAGATAAGGTCATTACCTTCGCCTGCGTCAATGGTATCACGCCCGTTGCCACCGAAGATGAGGTCATCGCCTGCGCCACCGTTGATGCTGTCTGCACCGCGGCCACCAAACAACAGATCGCTGCCCGTCCCGCCAAACAGCGCATCACGGCCACGTCCACCAAACAGCAAGTCCGAACCGGCCCCGCCCGTCAGCAGATCACGCCCACGTCCACCGAACGAGAAGTCGGTACCGTCGCCGCCCTGATCAACATCGCCAAACGGGTTGTCCACAGTGACAGTGACAGTGGCTTGCGCTGTCTGCGTGCCATCACTGACAGTGTAGGTGAACTGGTCTTCGCCCTCGAACCCGAAATCAGCAAGGTAGGACACCTGACCATCCGCAAGAGAAACCTGCGCATTGTCAGACCCTTGAACGCTGACAACCGTTAGGCCGGCATCGTCATTCTCAAGCAGGGCCTCTGTGTCAATGCGAAGCCCGTTTGGAATTGTAACGTCAAAGGCGTCATCGTTGGCCGTGATGGGCCCAGCCGTGCCTTGTTCGATCGTCAGTGTGAAGATGTCTGACACTTGTTCAACACCATCAGACGCCAACAATTCGATGTCGAACGATCCAGCGGCTGCAAACGGTGCAGTGCCCGTGAACGTCTGGCCATCAAATGACAACCACGACGGCAACGCAGACCCATCCGCAAGACGTGCCGCAAAGGACAGCGGTGTCGCATCCGGGTCAACAAAGTTGTCTGTGGGTGCTGCAATAACGAATTCTTGCCCAGTCGTCAGGACATTACCATCATTGTCAGAGCTGATATCGGGCAGTGCAGTCACCAGAACCGGCGCATCCTGTGTGCCGCTGATAACAAGATTGAAATCGTCAGAAATCGTCGCCTCACCGTCCGACACATTCAACCGCAGCCCAAAGATACCAAACAGATCCTGTGGTGGTGTCCCGCTCAGCGTTAGCGTTTGCGCATCGAAATTGATCCAGTCTTGCAACGGCGTGCCGTCAGCCTGCGTCAATTCAAACGACAGTACATCGCCGTCAACATCCTCATAGATATCCTGCTGCAACTGGATGGAGAACGCTGTGTCCTCGGTCGCAAGGCGTTCGGACAACGGAGCAAGCAACACCGGAATGTCGTTCACAGGATCAAACACCAGATCGAACGCACGGGTCGTTGTGAACTGGCCATCGCTCACGGCGACAATCAGGGCAATCGAGCCGTTGAAGTTCAAAGGTGGTGTTCCGCTCAGACGCTGAGTTGCACTATCGAACGCCAGCCAAGCGGGCAGCGCCGTGCCACCGTCGCGCGTGACCGTATAGGTCAAGGCATCACCGTCAGGATCGCTAAACGCGTTTGCCGGAAGGGCAATATCAAAGGCAACGTCTTCGTCACTGTGTAGCGGATCGATAACCGCGATCTCTGGCGCACGATTGGCGACCTCAAGATCGATGATCAGGCTGGCCTGCGACGTGAACATGCCGTCTGTGATTTCGTAGCCAACAATGATCTGGCCACCCAAAGCAGGGTCGCGCGTGATGGTGATTTCGCCATCAACCAGCATGGCATCAAAACCGTCCCCGCCAGTCACGGACGTCACGCTCAGCGCATCACCGTCCACGTCGATGTCATTGGCCAACAGGTCAGCCACCGAAATCGTCGCGCTCAGGTCCGTACCAATATCGATCATGTCGTTACGTGCTTCAGGCGCGTCGTTCACCGCCGTGATGGTCAGGGTGACCGCCTCGACCGTTTCGATCGCGCCGTCAAAGGCAAACAGCTCAAGCGCGATGTCACCGTTGAAGTTCAGCGGTGGTGTGCCCGTGATCGCACGGGTGGCCGCATCAAAGTTGATCCAGCCCGGCAGCGCCGTGTCGCCTGCGCTGCGCAGGCCAAGTACCAGCGCGTCGCCGTCAACATCGCCAAACACCGCCGCATCAAGCGTGATGTCCAGCGCCGTGTCTTCGACACCGTCCAGCGTGACCGCCGCAATCGTCGGCGCGTCGTTCACCGCCGCAATGGTCAGCGTGACCGCCTCGACCGTTTCAATCGCACCGTCAAAGGCGAACAGCTCAAGCGCGATGTCGCCGTTGAAGTTCAGCGGTGGGGTGCCCGTGATCGCGCGGGTGTCCGCATCAAAGTTGATCCAGTCCGGCAGCGCCGTGTCGCCTGCGCTGCGCAGGCCAAGTACCAGCGCGTCGCCGTCAACATCGCCAAACACCGCCGCATCAAGCGTGATGTCCAGCGCCGTGTCTTCGACACCGTCCAGCGTGACCGCCGCAATCGTCGGCGCGTCGTTCACCGCCGCAATGGTCAGCGTGACCGCCTCGACCGTTTCAATCGCACCGTCAAAGGCGAACAGCTCAAGCGCGATGTCACCGTTGAAGTTCAGCGGTGGCGTGCCGCTTAGCGTGAGGGTCGACAGATCGAAGTCCAGCCAGCTTGGCAGGGACGTCGCACCCTCACCGCGCAGACCGACCTGTAATGCATCGCCGTCAACATCCGAGAAGATCGCGGGATCAAACTGCGCGATAAATGCCGTATCTTCGACTCCTTCAAGATCAGTAGCGGCAATGACCGGTGCGTCGTTCACAGACGCCAGCGTCACAACAACAGATGCTGTATCGGCGCGCCCTGTGCTGTCTTCGATTGTGTAATCGAACGTCGCCTGGCCGTTACGATCTGCATCAGGAGTGATGATGATCTGGCCCAACTCGTCAGTCGTAATCGTGGCACCCACGACGTTCTGGAAGCTGGTGATCGTCAGCGCCTCAAGATCGTATTCGATGTCGTTAAACGTAAGCGCGCCCGCAAAGATCGTCATCACCGTGTCTTCGGTTCCGGCCAGCGTGTCGTCACGTGCAATCGGATCGTCGGCCACGGGCAGAATGTCGATCAGGATCGTGCCTGATGACGTCTGAAGCCCCCCATCGCTGAGCGTGTAGGTCAGGCTGTCACCGCTGAAGTCATTGGACTGCGGCGTATACAACCAATTGCCATTTTCCAGTTGAACCGTGTTTGAGACCGACAGAACCGTCAGTTCATCACCGTCCGGATCATAATCGTTCCCGATCAGATCCTCTGCGCTGATCTCAAGTGCTGTGTCTTCAAGGGTCACCAGATTGTCGATGACGGCCTGCGGCAAATCATTTTCCGGCGACAGTGTGATGTTCACAAAGCCCTCTGAGGTTGCACCGCGCGCGTCGGTGACGACATAGCGGAATCCAGCGTTACCGAAGTAGTCTTCGCGCGGGGTGAACGTCGCAATTGTGCCGTCCAGCGTTGCCGTGCCGTTTTCAGGGTCATAAACACTGGTCACGGTAAAGCTGTCGCCTTCGATGTCGGTGTCATTGGCGATGATCTGCGCCATATCAACCGTCATCACCTGATCTTCGATGCCTGCAATGACAGGATCCGAACCAAGGCGCGGACCATCGTTGACCGCCACGAAATCAATAATGACTTCGCCAACGCCAATTTCGCGCCCGTCAGTGATGCGATAGCTGAACGAGATTTCACCGTTTACATCCTGATCAGGCACGAACTGAATTTGCCCACCGGGCAGCATGAAAGTGCGCCCGTCATCAACGCTGGACACGATGCTGACAAAGCTGAACGGGTCACCGTCAGGGTCAAAGTCATTCGCCAGAAGGTCGGCAATGTTGATCGTGATTGGTGTGTCTTCTTGGGAAACCAAGCGGTCCGTCACGGCCACCGGTGTCTGGTTCGTAGACACGACTTCGATTTCAACGCGGCCTGTTGCCTCGCCGTCTGTTCCATCCGTGACGACGTAGTCAAAGCTGGCTGGGCCGTCGTAGTTTGGCACTGGCGTAAAGGTAATTTCGCCGTCTTCAAACGTAACAGTACCATTGGTCGCGTTGCTGACCGACAGGATCGTCAAGGCATCGCCGTCGGGATCAACGTCATTTGCCAGCAGTGTCGCAGGATCAATAACAAGGGTTTCGTCTTCGTTGACGACCAGTTCATCGGTGTAAGCAGTGGGTGGATCATTCACGGCTTCAACCACGATTGTCACTGTGGCACGGTCTGTGCCCTGCGCGTCATCGGTGATGATGTAGTCAAGATCGTAGGTTCCGTTCCAGCCCTCTTTCGGGGTGAAAATCACCTTGGCGCCGTCGTTGCCATCCGCGATCACCGCAATGGTTTCGACGTGGGTTTCAGTGCCGTTCGTGACGGTCACATCCAAAGACAGATCAACGCGCACGTTGAACGGAACTTCACCGGAAATGACGCCGGTATCGCGATCAATGCTGAGCCAGAACGGAATATCCGTGCCATCTGTCATAGAGACCAGATAGATAGCGTCGTCCAATCTGGGCAAATCGCCCGCAACAATTCCGACAGACGCAGGACGGTCTTCGGCGGCTTCCGCCGCCGCAGGTGTCGCCTCCGGGAACAGTTCTGCCAGAATGGCGTTCCAGCTGAGCGTGCGGTCTGTGAAGGATAGAAAGTCGACCGAGCTTTCAACGAAGTCCGATGCCACGCCGATAACCTCAAGCGTGTTTTCAAACAATGCGAACGCATAGTCAGAGAACCCTTGATCAAAGATCACAAGATCAGTGCCCAGACCGCCGATGTAGGTATCGCTGCCGACACTGTCATAGAACGTGTCTTGGCCGCCGTTGCCCGTCAGAACGTTGTCAGCTGCGTTGCCGTAGAACGTCTCATCGCCCGCGCCGCCAATAGCATTTTCAATCACGGTGCCTTCGGCCAATGTGAGGTTGGCAAACTTGCCCCCCACATTCGAGAACGCAGGTACAATTGATGCGCGCTCGGAAGCTTGCAGATTGATCAGCGTGTTGTCGTCATAACCAGATAGATCAAGCGTATCGACACCGCCACCATCTACAATTGCAGAGGCCGTGACGTCGGCCCAATCGGTCCATGTCGCCCAGATGTCGCTGACGTCTGATGTGATATTGGTGTTGAAACCCCAAATTGTATCCTCGGTAAAGGCATTGGAAACACCGTAGCCCTGATCACCGTAAATATCATCAAGCGCCATCCAATCGACGGCCATTGGCGTCTGCAAGAAGGCGAAATCAGCAACCATGTGATAGTTCATGGACTGGCTGAAATAAGACATCATCGTGCTGTGCCAGCTGTCGTTGTCGTACTGCTGGTCTGTGCCGTATTCACCGACCAAATTGTACGCGCCCTGGTGTCCAAGGCCCAGAACGTGACCAATTTCATGGAACAGCGTCTGAAGCGTGTAATCGTTATAGGTCGACGTGCTGCCGGACCATGTGGACGCGACATTGATGCGTGAATAATCGATCACACCGTCGTTGAGCAGATAGGACAACGCATTCGCGCCGCCCGCGTTGTCGCCAAAGAAGATGTCGGTGACGCTGGTGTCGGTTTCTTCGGTTTCCTGGAACTCAATCCCGAGGGAGGCTTCGAACACCTTGAAGACTTCGCGCACGAGTTCAGCACGCTCGGTCGAAATACCGTCAGCGTCCTGTTCCCAACCGCTGACATTATACAGGATGACGCCATCGTTGGCGTCTTGGCCACTGTCGGACACATTGTGATAACGCGCATTACCGTTCCAGAAATCATCAGACAGATAGTCTGCCATTTCGCCCAGCGTTCCAAACGCAGTGCTGCTACCCGCAATGCCGCCTGTTTCCGGGTCTTGATGCGTCTCATGGTCGTGGTCGTGATCGTGATCCTCGTCATGGTCGTGGTCGTGGTCATGGTCGGCATCATGGTCATGGCTGTGATCATGATCGTGGTCATCGTCCGTAACGGTGTTGTTGCCGTAGTCCTGCAACGCCGTAAAGCCGAAGCCTTCGGGCATAAAGCCAGTCAGGGACATCAATGCGAGATTGGCCAAACCACCGTCCGCAGCCATTCCGGTGCCGCCATCAGAGGACGATGATCCCATTGCTTCGCCGTCTTCGGCCAAACGCAAACGGCCTCGTGTGATTTCAATCACGTCGTTGACTTGCAGCGCGATCACGCGAATGGCGTCACCTTCTTCATCCGTGTCGTTCAACAACAGATCGCTGAGATCAAACTCCAAACGCCCATCTTCGAGCATCGTGTAAAAGTCATCTTCGGCTTCTGGTGCTTCTGGTGTGTTCAGAACATTGACGACGATCTCGGCAGGCACGTCAGACACGCCACCTTTTTCGTCGT
Organism: Octadecabacter dasysiphoniae; assembly: GCF_021532615.1. GTDB lineage: Bacteria > Pseudomonadota > Alphaproteobacteria > Rhodobacterales > Rhodobacteraceae > Octadecabacter > Octadecabacter dasysiphoniae. The sequence goes on along the minus strand of NZ_JAKGAQ010000004.1, from coordinate 113,052 downwards.
TGCCAACGTATTGAACCACAACCTGACCGTAGAAGTCTTCTGGCGTGAACAACTGGAATCGATCATCAAACAGCGTGTAAGAGAAATCTTCGCCGTCGATGATGTCGTAAGTGCGATCAACCGGAAGTTCGGTCAGCAACGCATACTCCAGTGCGCCGCCCGTGCTGTCCACACGGACAGGTGGCGTGCCCACAAAGACGTTTGGCGGCGTGCCCGCAAACGTAAAGGTTTCCGCATCAAAGCTAAGCCAATCCGCCAGAGGCGCACCATTTTCATTTTCGGCTGTCAGCGTTTCATCGGCTGTGATCGGCAAGGCATAGAGCCCTTGACCCACGAAGAAATCATCGTTGCCAAACAGCGCGTTCACATCTGCCGGAATGTCTGTTTGCGGATCAATCAGAACCTCAATCGCAAAGCCGCGGCGGCCAAATTCAAGCGTACCGTCTGGCAGAACTTCGGCCTCGGGTTCAAACCGCAATTGCAGGCGCAACATATCCGTTTCGTCCACAGGCGCCTCAGCGACCTTGGTGACAGTCAGGGTTTCCGCATCGAACTCGAGCCAGTTTGGAAGCGGCTGGTTGCCCGCAGGGCGCAGGCTCCAATCGCCTTCGCTGATGTCGAACAAAGCAACGTCAGGTGCGCCATCAACCCCAGTAACCAGATCAGCATCCGGTGCGATTGAAATCGTCTGAACGAACGTGCTGCCGTCCGCGCTGTTGGTCAATGTGACGTCAACCAGCACTGCTTCAGTCTGACCTTCGGGCAATGCGCCTGTAAAGGTCAGCGTGCCCGCATCAAACAGCAATTCGTCCGGCAATTCCGTACCATCAGCCAATAGGGCCGTCGCTGTTACAGTCGCGTCAAGGCTGTCGACGTTGAAGTCATACGAAATTTCAACTTCGGAGCGTTCACTGTAGTCGGCATCAATAACACCAAGGATTTCAATGCTTTCGTAGAAGACAACATCGCCTTCTGGATCAAGGTCATTGCCGAATACTTCACCCGGAATAATCATGATCGGCTCGTCTTCGTAGCCAAGCGCGATGTCATCCCGCAGCACCGGACCATCATTGGTCGGCAAGATCGTGATGTTCACATAACCGATGTCAAAACCGCCGTTGCCGTCTGCAACAGTGTACTGGAACCCGGCTTGACCGTTGAAATCAGCGCGCGGCGTAAAGGCAATGCGCCCGTCTTCTGTCCACACGACGCGACCGTTTTCAGCAAAGCGGTCCAGTTCGGTGATGAACAGGATTTCATCCAGCGGATCGGTGTTGTCCAGATCGTTCGCCAGCAGATCAGCCGGATCGAGGTAAAGAACCGTATCTTCATCGGTGAGGAACGGGCCATCGTCGCGCGCAACAGGCGGATCGTTCAGCGGAATAACCGTCAACTGAACATCAATCGTTGCACGTGCACCGCGTTCGTCTTCGATATCATAAGAGAACCCAGCAGCGCCCAGCGCGTCCGGCGTGAACGAAATCGTGCCGCTGTCGGCGTCAAACACCATCGTGCCGCCAAATTCGGAGTGTACGCCTTCGAAATCAAACAGATCGTCTTCGATGTCGAAGTCATTTTCGAGCAGGCGATCAACGGTGATCTCTGCCGTACGCTCAAGCCGGATATCAAACCGGTCACGGCCACTGCGCGGTGCGTCATTGACCGGCAGCAGATACAATTCGACCTCTGCCGTGCCTTCGGCACCATCAAGATCGGCCACGGTATAGGTGAAACCAGCATAGCCAAAGTGATCACCACGCGGGCTAAAGTTCACATGCGTGCCATCAAGCCAGACAATACCGTGGGTCGCGGATTCCGTGTACGGGAAGTTGTTGGGCCGCGGATCCATCGGATAAAGCTCAATACCGTTATCATCCAGAACAGGCGACACGGCCACGATTGTCAGCACTTCTTCGGCGTCGACGTCGGTGTCATTGGCCAGAAGCTCTGCGTAGGAAATACGCAAAATCGTGTCTTCGGTGCCCGCAAAGATGCCATCGTCATTGCCGACAGGTGCATCGTTCACGTTGGCAATATTGACCTCAACACGCGCTGTGCTTTCACGGCCAAACTGGTCGCGCAGAACGTAATCAAAGAACGCATCACCGTTGTAATCCTGATCACCCGTGAACGAAATCATGCCATCTTCGTTGATGAACACAGTGCCATTTTCCGGATTTTCAACTGCGACCAGTTCAATTCCGGTCACATCGTCTGCGTCGTTCTGGATCAAGAACGCTGGACTGATAAGCGCTTCTTCATCCTCAATCGCGAGGCGGTAGATATCATTTTCAGCATTGAAACGGCCAAGGCGTTGCAAGGCTTCGATCTGGTCACGGTCCCAAACGGTTCCGTCCGCAAACACGACTTCTTCGATGCCGGTTTCTTCGCCGATAAAGTGATCGGTGACGCGAAGTGTATCAATCAAGAACCCGTCGTCGCGTTCCAGTTCAAGCAACAGATCGTCACCATCGCGGATCACAGACAGATCCTTTGGCGCGATATCGGACATCAGCACCACACGGTCAGTGTCCGTTCCGGCCCCTGCTTCGATCGCGAGGTCCGTGCCGCTGTCATATCCGAAGATATAGCTGTCCGAACCCGCGCCACCGGCAAGGGTGTCATCACCCCAGTTACCGTCAAGCGTCTCGTCGGCGTCGCCACCCGTGATCGTGTCAGACCACACAGAACCACGCACGGCTTCGATGTTGGCGTAAGTGTCGCCCAGCGCTTCGCCGTCCGTGCCCTGACCTGTCGCCAGATCAACGCCCACACCTTCATCCGCAATTGAGAAATCGAGAGTGTCAAAACCGCCACGTCCGTCAATGCTGTCAGCGCCACGGCCACCACGTAGGATGTTGTCCTCATCGTCGCCACGGATCGTGTCGTCGTGGAACGAACCTTGAACGATTTCAATGCTGTCGAAGGTGTCGCCTGTCGCGTCGCCGCCACCTGCACTGCCATCCGCCATGTCGATCGTCACGCCTTCAACGGACAATGTGTAGTCCGCAACATCAACGCCTTGGCCACCGAACAAAGCATCCGCACCGCGACCGCCAGACAAGAAGTCATCGCCGTCACCACCAAACAAGGTGTCATCACCGCGACCACCATCCAGCAGGTTGCTATCCGCATTACCTGTCAATTCATCTGCAAAGTCAGACCCAGCAAGGTTTTCGATGCTATCAAGGGTGTCGCCTGTCGCATCACCACCCGCAGCTGTGCCGTCTTCAAGTGAAACAACAACCGCTTCGTCAGAACCGCGATAATCAGCCGTGTCAGACCCTTCGCCACCCTCAAGGATGTCAGCGCCAACGCCGCCGACAAGGGTGTCGTCGCCATCTTCACCGCGCAGCGTATCGTCTCCTTCTTTACCTTCGATAAAGTCGCGGCCAGCGCGACCCTCAATCAGGTTGTCAGCCAAGCCACCGCCAAGATCATCGTTCCAATCAGATCCGATCAGACCTTCGACATTGGTGACGATGTCACCTTGGGCAAAACCGCCCTGCCCCAGTCTTGTCGCCAGATCCATCCGGATCGCAACGTTCGATCCTTCATAAGACACAGTATCAAAGCCGTCACCGCCTTCGATGCTGTCGGCGTCATCACCACCATCGATGAAGTCATCGCCATCGCCGCCAAGGATCGTGTCCTCGCCTGCGCCGCCAAATACGGTGTCGTCGCCCATGTTGGCTTCGATGATGTCATCGCCTGCAAGGCCTTCGATGGTCTCGCCCAGTTCGGCACCGATCAACAGATCGTTTTGCGGGGTGCCTGTCAGCAGTCGTGCGTAGCTGCCTTCAACAATCGCAACGATGGTTGTCGTGTCTTCAACGCCTTCGGTATCGGTGATGCGGTATGTCAATTCAACCGGGCCGCTAAAGCCGGGTGCGACGCGCAAAACGATAAACCCGTCGCGCACTTCGGCTGTGCCCTCAGACGTGGAATCGACACCCACAAAGGAGATGGATTTCGGACCATCAGGATCATCGTCGACGTCAAAGTCGTTGTCGAGGATTTCACTGATACGGATGACAAGCGGCACATCCAGCGGGGTGCTGGAAACGGAATCCGGCACAGCACTTGGCTGGTCGTTGACAGGAATAATGTTGATATCAACAAATCCCTGCGTCGTGCCGTCCGCATTGTCGGTCACGTAATAGAAGAAACCCAGCTCATCCGTTTCGTTCAGGCCTGGCGTATACAGGAAATCGCCATCTTCGTTGATTTCCAGCGCACCCGTAAACGGTTGGAGCAACTGTTCAATCGCGTTGGGCAGACGCCAGCCAACGATTTCGAGAACTTCGAGGTCGATGTCGTAGTCGTTTTCAAGCAGGAACGCCGCCGGAATGACAAACGGCACGTCCTCATAGACGTTCACTTCGTCCGTCACCGCGATGGGCGGGCCATCACCAACGTTTTCGAAGAACAGCGTGACTGTTGCGTCATCAACAAGCCCTTGCGGGTCAGCAACGAGGTAGTTGAAATTCGTCTCGCCCCAGAAATCCTGATCCGGTGTAAAGACGACATTGTCGCCCACAATTTCAATCGTTCCGTCAGCCGGGTTCGATACGTTTTCAAAGGACAGAATCTGGCCTTCGATGTCGCTGTCGTTCTTGAGCAACTCAGCAATAGGGATGATCAGCTGGACGTCTTCTGTACCACGCAAAATCGTCTCAAAGGCGTTGTTATCATAGCTGTCATCGCGTGCAATTGGGCGATCGTTAACCGCAACAACATCGACGTTGACCAGACCGATGGCCGCGCCACCTTGCCCGTCATCCACAATGTAGCTGAACCGCCCCGTACCATTGAAATTCGCCCACGGTTCAAACAAAATCGTCCCGTTATCCAGAAGCGTTGCAGACCCGCCATAATCAAACCCTGTCAGGCCGGTGACAGTCAGAACGTCGGTATTGTCGCGATCAATATCATTGGCCAACAGATCAACAGTGTTGATAATAAACGGCACATCTTCGTCCGTAGTGACCGTGTCCATCACAGGTTCTGGCGCGTTGTTCACCGGAGCCACGTAGACTTCGACGCGGGCGGTGTCTGTCAGACCATCCGGATCAGTCACGGTGTAGTCAAACCATGCATCGCCGTAGAAATAGGGGCGCGGCGTCGCGATGATTATGCCGTCATCGGTCAGTGTGACGTCCATATTTTCGCTGCTGGTCACGCCTGTCACGGTCAACGTATCGCCGTCGATGTCCCGATCATTGGCAAGCAGCACACCGGCATCGATTTGAATGGCAACATCCTCGTCCGTGTCAAAGAACGTGTCTGTGCGCGCTTCGGGCGCGTCGTTCACCGGTGTCACATCGATAGTAACGCGCGCTTCTGCGCGGCCACCTTCGGGCGTGTTGGCGACATATGTAAACGCAGCCGTTCCGCTGAAGTTCGGCGTCGGTGTGAAGGTCACTTGGCCATTGCTGGCAAGACTGACGGTGCCATTTTCAGGCCCAAAGACCTGGCTGACGATCATTCGATCACCGTCCAGATCATTAGACAGTAGGCGAACCGCATCAATCGTCAGGAAGCCGTCTTCTTCGACAGTAAATCCGTCATCATCACGTGCTTCGGCAACAGGCCGCACCCGCAGATCGACCGATCCGGTTGAAATACCGTTGCGACCATCGCTGATCGTGTAGGTGAACTGCGTCGGGCCGAAGTATTCCGGCTGCGAAGTGTAAACGATATCGCCGTTGGCATTGATTTCGGCAAAGCCGTGTTCACCGCCGGACACAGAAATGATCGTCAGGTCTTCGCCGTCCGCATCAAAGTCATTGCGCAACAACGTGTCTTTGCTGATCACGATTGCTTCGTTGGTCGTCGCTGTGAAATAGCCATCGTCAATTGCTACCGGCGCGTTGTTATCCAACAGCGTTTCAACGATTGCAGGTGTCCAGATAACACCATCCGAGAAGATGTATTGTTCAATACCCGCGCGGTCACCCGCAAGGGCGTCCACGATTGTCAGCGTGTCGTTAGGTGCGCTGGCGAACCGGAATACGATCGTGTCGCTGCCCTTGAACAAGCGCGAAACAGATACCTCGGAAGACACGAAATCAGGCATATCGACCTGATCGATGTCCAAATCGGTTGTTTGGCCTTCGATGATGATGTCTTCGCCGAAACCACGACGGAAGACGTAAAGATCGCTGCCCTCACTACCGCTAAGGCTGTCGTCGCCCGCAGAACCCGAGAAACTGTCATCCGTGTCAAAGCCGATAACAGGTTCGGAGTAATCTTGTTGTGCATATTCAATCGCTTGTGCGCGCATGTCCGCACGGTCCCAAACGGTGCCATCCGCGAACACGACGCTATCAATTCCGACGCGATCATCAATCGCCAGCGCATTTTCAAGGATGATCCGGTCACGCGTGCCAGCAAACAGCATCACGACATCAAAGCTATCAGCACCAGCGCGCAGCACATATTCCAGATCGGCTGGATTGTAGTCGATCAGTGTCAGGACATCATCGTCGTCCGAATTCCCGGAATCGCTGAACCGGTCATCCCCGTCACCTGCGGCGTAAGTGTAGGAATCGTCGCCATCACGGCCGTCCACCAGATCGGTGCCCGCACCTGTGGACAGCACATCGTCTTCGTCAGACCCAACAATCACATCGTCAAAATCAGTGGCCTGTGCAGACACAATTTGCGCCTGAATTTCGGCCATGGTCACAACTGTGCCGCTGTCCATGAACGTGATCTGCGCCAACGGAAGACCGTAAAAACGATTGTCCATCCCGTTCAGGACCGTGATCTGGTCACCGCCGTCCGCGAACCGGATAATCAGATCAGCCCCGTCAATACCACGGCGTTCGAACGTCACTTCGTTGACAGCGTAACCACCAATTTCGAGAGTGTTTGGCGTGCTGCGGATGTCTTCGATCACATCTGTTCCGTCACCACGATTGAACACATAAACGTCGGACCCGACGCCGCCTTCGATCAGATCATCGCCCTTAAGTCCGGCAATCGTGTCATCATCGGATGTGCCAACAATACGGTCATCGCCGTCTGTCGGGCCTTCCACAGGAACCATGCCTGCAAAAATGCTGCGTGGCCATTCCGTGCCATCGTCAAAGACGATCCGTTCGATACCTTCGCCGACATCATCATCGTAGGACTGACGCGCGACAAGACGGCCACCGTCACCTGCGCCCGGCGTGGTTTCAGCAATCTCGATAATCAGATCACCGTAGAACCCTTTGCGCAGGGAAATGTCGTCGGGATCGATATTGCGCAATTCCAACGTGTCGGTCGCGCCGCCATAGTTGAAATCAATGTCCGTGATCCAGTCGTTGCCGTCGCCACGCGAATAGATGAACGTATCAGCACCACCCGCGCCGTATAGAACATCATCGCCGCCCTTACCTTCCAAGGTGTCGTCACCGGACGCACCAACAAGATAGTCATCAAACGGAGTCGTCTTGTCGGCAAGCAATTTGGTGACAATCTGACCAAGGTTCATCTGGGTGCCGTCACCGAATGTGATCAGCTCAAGCCCCTGATTATCATCGCCATTTGTCTCATACAGCTCATAGGTGCTGTTGATCATGCCGTGGATCAGAACGGACCCGTCGTCGCCCGCACCCGGGCTGCTTTCGGCAATCACGACTTTCAGGCCCAAAGGCGTGACGTCGAACGTCACTTCATCCGCGTTGATATCAACAAATTGCAGTTGGTCGCCAACAATATAGGACGAATATTCAATATCATCGAAAATCTCGTCATGGCCATCGCCGCGTGCGTAAACGTAGGTGTCTTCGCCGTCATTGCCGATCAGTTTGTCATCGCCCAGACCACCCGTCAGGGTGAAGCCACGTCCAGCAGCATCGATGGTGTCATCGCCATCCGTCGCCGCAGCGTCCAGCATCGACTGGAGCAAATCGGTCGTGACAAGTTCGCTGTCATCGCCAAATACAATCCGGTCAATCAGGCGGTCTTCGCGGCGGTCCGTGTCAAAGGCGAGCTTCATCGTGACACGACCCGCTTCGATACCGCGATCAACGTCAGCAATGATGTCAAAGATCAGGTCTTGCCCGTCGCGCGAAATGTCGATGTCGGACGCGATAAGGTCCGGGAAGCGCAATACGTCTTCGCCCGGCCCGTCTGGCGTGTCGGGGTTCTCGCCGCGTTCGGAATAGATATCGATCCCGTCGCCGTTGCGATAAATATAGGTGTCGTTCGTGTCGTTCGTGATGACGACATCATCGCCACCTTTCAGCTCGTAGGTTGTACCCTCAACGCGGTCTTCATAGAAATCATTGCCAGCGGTGCCCAACTCTGGCGCTGCAATTGCTTCGATCTCTGCGGCCGTGATGGCTGTGCCATCATCAAACGTGATCAAGCCAAGGCGCGATCCGTAGTTCGGACCATCATAGCTGATCAATTCGTTGCCGTTGATAAAGCGGATAACACCACCGTCACCAGCATCCGGCGCGGACTCTGCGATGCGGATCAACAGATCAGATCCGCGCTGGGTAACGGTTACATCGTCGCGCTCGATCTCGTGCAGTTGAAGAACATTGTCTTGCGTGGCGCTGAAACCAGCACGCGCTGTGATCAGATCATTCCCATCACCACGTGTGTAAATGAACGTCGTTTCAGAGGACGTCGAGACAAGGAAATCATCCCCCTCCAGACCTTCCATAACCACGGGGCCGTTGGTGTCTTCTTCTAGGCTATCATCGCCAGCTGTCGCACCTGGAATATCGACCAGAGCCAAGATGTCTTCTTCGTAAAACTCGGTTCCGTCGTCCAGCTTGACCAAACTGCTGGTCAGCGCGCCCCGCGCGCCCAAATTGATAAACATCGCATCGCTGCCATCCGGCAGACGTGGCGCGACGATCAAGACATATTCCTCGGCGCGCACCTCTACTGAAATCTCGCCAGCGGTTACGTCTGACAGCAATAGATTAAGCGGCTCGACGGGGCCTTCACCAGGTGGGAAATCACCGTCGTCACCGGGTGGGAAATCACCATCATCGCCGGGCGGGAAATCACCATCGTCACCGGATGGGAAATCATCGTTCCCAACTGGGAACAGATCTTCATTATCAACACGGATTGGGCCATCTGGTCCGCCAAAACCGCCCTCATCTTCAGGCTCAACGAAATAGGCGCCACTTTCAGTGCCGCGTGTCAGCGTGGTCGTGCCGGACAGAGTACGTGGATCCGTTAGCTCAGTTGCATTGGCCATATCGACCAACTGTGACAGCGTCAGAATTTGCCCGTCCGAGAATTCAACCTCACGAATGCCGATGTCTTCGAAAATCTGAACCGCGCCAACAAGACGAATGCTGTCTGTGTCCGATCCGAAGGTCAGCAACAGATCTTGGCCAAACCCGAAGGTCATAGGCGACACAAACGGCAACAAACGTGCTGTTACTTCTGTCGATGCAATGTCGCTAAGCAGGATGCGGTTTTGGTGACCAAATCCAAAATCAGGCGAAATAAACAGATCATGCCCACCATCACGCAGGTACGTGAATTCGATATTCTGGGACCCGTCAGAATCCCCCGGCACAATGTGCACTTCGTCCGCTGATGTTGACGCATGGCTGCTGGTGTAGGGTGAAACATCAATGATGTTGGCCGTTCCCGACGGCGCAGGAATGTTCTCAATCGCGGCGGTCACCTGAGAGCTATTCCATTCGGTTCCGTCCGCAAACAGGATGCTGCGCACACCTTCGACACCGTCATAGACGTAAATGCGGTCATCACTGTCGATGACCCGCAATTCCAGGCTGTTGCTGTAAGTGTAAATGCTGTCGGGGTCGATCGGCACATTCACAAGACGGATTTCGTCTGGGTTCAGGTCACGCAATTCAATGCGGATACCGGGGTAGTCGTCGCCGTAGACAGTATCAACGCCGTCACCACGGCTGAACACGATGACATCTTCGCCGTTGTCGGCTTCGATGTAGTCATCGCCTTGCAGGCCTTCGAATGTCTCGTCGCTGCTGCTGCCTTCCAGAATGTCGTTGTCCGGTGTCGCACCAAGCACGGACGGATCGGGCGCAAGCGCGTTGAGGTTAGAACTGCGCCAAATGGTGCCGTCCTGGAATTCAATTCTATCAACGCCGCCCAAAGTAGAACGGCCTGATCCAACCAAGGTAATGCTGTCGTCCGTGCCTTCAAACGTGAGGGTATATCCCGCCTCGGAATACAAATCGCGCGTTACCGATACTTCGCCCGGAACGTAACCTTCGATTTCTAGTGTCGCGCGGTAGCGGTCCGTGGACGGAAGGATCACATCATTGCCGTCACCACGCGCGAAGATCATTGTGATATCGGTCAGCGGCCCGCCGATCACGTCATCGCCCAAGCCCGCTTCGATTGTGTCTGTCCACGGAAGCGCTGTGATCACGTCGTCACCATCGCTGATTTGCGCAGACATGATGGTGTCGCCAAGTTCGGACAACGTCACGATCGTGTCGTCAAATTCGAACCGTTCGATCCGGCGCCAGTAGGTTGTGAAAGACTGCCCACCGGTGAATGTCGTCGACCTACTGCCGTCATACCATGCATCGTTGATGACGATGCGGTCATCCGTGCCACCAAATCGGATCACAAGATCGGTTTCGTCCGTCAAAGACCGCTCAAACACTGCTTCGCTCAGGTCGTACCCCTCAAGGCGCAGCGTGTTCACTGTGTTCGTCGCTGTCACACTGATGACGGCATCCGTACCGCCACCGCGCTGGAATACGTACGTGTCGCTGCCTTGCAAACCGATCATGGTTTCGGACAACGGCGTGCTTGTCAGTGTTTCGCCAGCACTTGTGCCTGTGATGGTGCGCGGAATATCCGGCACGAGACCATTGGCAAGCGCAGATGTGATTTCAGCCGTGCCCCAAACGATGCCATTTCCAAATTCAACGCGGGTGATGTGCCCAGAATAGGAAGAGAATTGTCCAGAAACATGGATTTCTTCGTCGTTGGGCAGGCGGATGACCATATCGCTTGCTTCCGATGTCTGGAACAAGCGCAAATCTGTCGGCACGTGGTCAGGAAGGATCAGCGTGTTGTTGTCAAAACGGCTGCCGCCTTCGTCGATGATGTCGTGCCCATCGCCCGCGCGGAAGATGTATGTGTCGTCACCGCCAGCACCGGCCAGCGTGTCGTCACCGCCACCGCCTTCAAGCGTGTCATCACCGCTGGTTCCGTCAATTTGTTCAGCAAAATCAGTGCCGCGGCCGATGACGCTGGCGATCAATTCATCGCGGGTCAGTTCGGTCCCATCATCAAAACGGATCAGATCCACACCGTTTTGATCATCATCATAGCGCAGCGTGATTTCGTCTGTTGTGCCAGGAAAGCTCAGCACCAGTTCAAGGCGGTCACCAATTCCGAACGCGCTTGAACCGTTTACAGGCAGGCTGGCCCGCATCTCAGACGGGGCATACCCGCGGATTTCAAGGATATCAAAACCGGAATCGTCGGCGATGACATCACGTCCGTCGCCAAGCGTGAACAGGAACAAATCGTCGGCCGCTTCGCCGCGAATGTCATCGTTGCCAAGCCCGCCTTCGATCACGTCCGCTTGGGACGTGCCAAAGATCACATCATCGCCAGCGCTTTGCTGGCTGTCGATCAAGGCCTCAAAGACCGCACTGCGATCCCATTCGGTGCCATTTGCAAATTCAATAATCGGCAAGAAAGACGCAACGCGCGCACCAACCAGCAAAATCTGATCACCCGTGTTGGGGAAGGACAGCATCAAATCGTTGCCATCGATCTTTGTGACCCGCACTTCGATATCGGCGGGGGACAGATCGTCGAGAACAATACGCGCTTCGCCCTGCGTTTGGGGCAGCGTAATGCGGTCAATACCGTCACCCGCACTAAAGTTGATGACCGTATCAGACGCCATGATGACGCCGTCAAAACCAGCGCCCGGCGTGATGGCAAAGTCGCTTGACAGAATTGTCGCGTCCAACAAATCCATGCCGACGTTCTGCTGCGCCGCAAGTGCGATCACGCGTGCATCGGCAAACGACAGCTCAGACCCGTCTGCGAAGACAAATGTCTCTATCCAATTGGAATCGTTGGCCGAAGCACCCTGCAAGATCACCAAAGTTTCGTCAGTCTGCGTCAACGTAACGAGGAAATCTTCGCCGATCTGTGCGAATGAAACGTCGCTTTGCGCGATGCCCACGCCAAATTCAATCCGGTCCAAACCGCCAGTGTCGCGCGCGCTGTCAGCACCGTCGCCGTAGCCAAAGCGGTAGGTGTCATCACCGCCGCCGCCTTCCATGGCATCAGACCCACCCGCACCGATCAGCACATCATCGCGCGTGTCAAAACCGATCAACTGGTTGTCCGTATCGTCGCCCGTCAGCAGACGGTCACGAAAGTTATCTGTGGTCAGCGTTGTACCATCTGCAAACAGGAATTCTTCGATGCTGCGCGTGCCCAGACCGCCGACAATCGTCACAACATCTTCGCCGTTGCCCAGATCAATCAACAGATCTTCGCCACTGCGGCGGATGATCAGCGTCTCGGCCAAAACCGTTTCGCCAAAGACCACGCGGTCGATGCTTCCGGCGCTGTCTTCACGTTCTTCGATCTGGTCAAGGTCGTAACCTGCCCCGAACGCATAATCGTCCGACAGATCGCCACCGCGCAGAATGTCGTCACCCTGTCGCCCGTCCAGTACGTTTTCTTGGTCCAGCAGCCCTTCGATGACGTTGTCACCGGTGTTACCGCCCTCAATGGCCAGTTCTTCTGCCACGTCTTCGATGGTCATGGTGGTGCCATCAAAGAATTTGAAGATTTCCACGCCAACGGTCAGCGATGCGAACTGATCGCGCACGCGCAAGGTGTCAGGCCGGTCTTCGATCCCGATCACCAGATCATCGCCATCTTTTGTCCAAATGACGTTTTCGCGGGTTACATCACCGCCAAATTCAACAGTGTCCTTGGTGATATTCGGAACAAACCGGCGGTCTTCCCACGCTGCACGTTCCTGACGATCAACAATCACGTCGTTGCCGTAACCAGCGTCAAAGATATAGGTATCACCGCCATCGCGGCCAACAAGCGTATCATCACCTGCTTTGCCATCGATTTTCTCGGACAGGTTAGAGCCCGTGATGGTTTCAGACGCGCTCGTTCCGATCAGATCGATGTCTTCAGCGTTCAGATCAGTGAACACAATCACCCGATCAGAAAACACAAGTTCTTCAACAGCGTTGATCTGTTTTCCGGAACGAACATATTGATTTTGCAGGATAACCGTATCGCCGGTATCATTAACCGTGACAATCAAATCAAGGTCGGTACGTGAGAACGTGACCTCATCAGACGCAATGTTGCGCAACTCGACACGGTCCACCGTGCGGTCGTTACCGATACTCAGAACCGTGTCGGTGCCATAGCCGCGTTCAAACACAAATGTGTCGCCGCCGCCCTGACCAACAAGGTAGTCATCGCCTGCGCCACCATCGATCAGATCGCTGACCTGAAAGCCATAGATCGTGTCGTCGCCGCTGGTCTTGGCGATGTTGACATAGTGCTGCAACAGCTTGGTCCATGACCAAACCGTACCGTCACCAAATGTCAGTTCCTCAATCAGGTTGATAAAGCCGATGAACGGGAATGAATCGAGGTAATCTGTCAGGATAACCGCATCGTCTGTCCCGGAAATCCGCAGGGTCAGCGTGTCGCCCGCACCGTCGCGCTCAAAGTCGAAATCGGTCCAACGCAGATCATCAACGAACTCAAGGAAGTCGGGCGGCGCGCCAAACAGCTTCATGCTGTAATCGCCATCCAATACGACGTCTTCGCCATATTCACGTCCGAACACATAGGTATCGGACCCTTCCTGACCCGTCAGGAAATCGTCGCCCCCTTTGCCGTCCAGCGTGTTGTCATTAAGCATCCCGTAGATCGCATCATCGCCATCTGTGCCGGCTTCGCGCAGAACACGTTGGGAAATCTGTTCGAAATTCAGGGCCTCACCACCGTCGAACACGAAGCGTTCGATCAGGTATGGGGCGGAGTAATCAATCTCGAGCTGTGGATCGATATCCCCCAGAATACCAAGGTTCAGACGGATTCCAGCGAACTGGTTTTCGACCAAAAGAGTGTCGCCGGTTTCAACGCCGTCATCGTCCAAAACGGTGATCTGCAAATGGTCGGACTGCCCGTCGCGTTGCAAACGGATGTTCTGCGATGTGATGCCTTCGCCAAAGAAGATAAAGTCGAGGCCACCCGCAAGCGGGCCAAATCCGGCCTGTGCAACCGTCGCGCCAAAATCGAGCGCCTCGCCAAAGACGTCCTGCCCATCACCGATGTTGTAGAAATAGTAATCGCCGCCCGCGCCGCCGCGGACAACGTCATTGCCTTTACCGCCGCGCAGAACGTCAGCAGAGCCGGAACCGATGACAATGTCGTTCGTATCAAATTCGGTCGACACCTCGATCGCCATCTGGAACCGGTTCCACAAAACACCGTCCGCAAAGACAATGCTATCGACGCCGGACTCAAGGCTTTTGCCATTCACCAATCGCGCGTTCAATTCACCGAGGAACTGGTCCTTCAGGCGGATCACATTGTCCGTCCCATCAATCGTCAGGATCATGTCCTGACCATCGCGAATGGCCGTCACTTGGTCTGACAGAACGCCCGCGAAACGCAGGCTATCCTTCTGCCCACGATCAAGTTCTTCAATAATATCAACGCCATTACCAAGACTGCTGACAAAGAACAGGTCTTCGCCATTACCGCCTTTGTAGGTCTGATCGCCGGCCGTCATGTAGATGTAATCAACGCCACCCGTACCCAAAACTTCGGTCGCGGTTTCGTCGTGTTGGCGCAGGCGGGTTTCATCAATGGACAGCGCGTACAGAACGCTTTGCAGATCAAGCTCGGTTGGTGTGGTTTCAAACGCTGGCAGCAGCATCTGCATCAGGAATGCCTGATCCACCGTGACAGTGGCCCCGCCAAGGTTCGCGGCTGACGGCAGGTAATCTGGCCAGATCTGCAACAGAATTTCGTTCCAGTCAGTCAGGTAATCCCGGGCAGCATCATAGCCAACGGGCATCGCCTCAAAGATCGCCTCGAACATCGGGGAAAGTTCGCGATCAGACGTGCCGCGATACTTGTCGATTTCTGGCAGGTATTCCAAATCGCGCGCAAAATCAGAGAGTCCGCCCTGCAACGCAAGTTTCGCCGCAATCGCACGGGAGCTGTCGATGTACTGGCGCACAACTTCGTCCAGCATAAAGATCATTGCCGTGACGCTGCTTTCGTACCCACCCGGAAGTTCGACAGTGGTGTCGAATGTCGGGCTGATCGTGTAGCTGATCACACCGTTTTCGTCCAAGGTTCCAGCCAGCATTTCAGGCTGGAACGCAACGCCTATAAGGGATGTCGCAAAGTGCAGCTGCCCCGGCGTCAGAACTTCGACGCGGAACGTGCTGTCGTCGGTCGACCCGACTTCGTCCAGCGTATCAAGGTCGATTTCATAGTTGCGCAGGTTGAAGTTCCGCGCATCGCCATACTTTTCCTGAAGCTCAAGCGCGCGGTCCAGATTGCGGGCCCAGACAAGGAACGTGCCATCTGTGTCCGTCATTTCAACGGTGTAATCGACAACCACACCATCGATCATGTTCATACCGATACGCTCAACAGGGATGCCTGCGTATTCGTTGTATGAAATTTCCTCAACGCGCCATTCCTGGCCCAGCAGTTTAGGGCTTGTCATAACGTCGTTCAGCGTTGGTGCTGCAATCACCACACCGTCTGCGTCCGTCACATCGTTGCCACTGGCCAAACGCCAGCTGCCGTCTTCATTTTCGACGCCCCAATCGTAAACGACCATGCGCCCATCAATACGTTCAGATAGATACGGACGTTCGGTGCGGAATTGCAGTTCTTCATCCCGCGAGGACGGGGAGAACACCTGCTCAAGCTGCCAAGCGCCCGTTGCCGGAACCTGCGCCATGACATCTTCTAGGGTGGCTTCGGCGATCTCGATGCCATCGCCATCCAAAATTGCCGTGCCACTTTCCAGCGTCCAGAAACCCGACGTGCCGTTTTCGACATAAATTGCGCGATCCACCAACGTGACGGTCCCGTCAGGCTGCGTTTCGAGCAAAACAGGGGCCAATTCGCGCGATGTTGGCTGTGTGTAGGCCCAATCGTTGATGATCGCGCCGGTCTGTTCGACCAGCGTTTTCAACTTTGGCGTTGTCAGCGTCGGCGCGATGGCCGTGGCTGTGCGTCCAAATTCAATATCATTTGCAATCGCAACTTCAAGATCAACGACAGCACCAAAGCCGCGCACGCTGAGCACATCTTCACCCAGCCACGCGGGGCGACCCGCCTCACCTGCGAAGATGGTATTGACTTCATCGGTCTCAAAAATCGCGTCATAGGCGCGGTGCATGTCACCGTTCGCCATCATCACGGCGCCGGACGCATCAAGGAACGTGCCAGAGCTGTCGCGCACATCGAGTTCGTCGCGTTCAACCGAGATGGACAGGATGCCAAGTTCGTCGAGGGTGAAAAGTTCACCCTCATTGGTTTCACGGTCCTGGTTCAGGTCGCGCCAAACAACCAACTGGTCCCAAATGGCATCCGCAGCATCGATTAATTTATCATTGTTGAGGTCATGTTGCGCCAATTCGGCAAAACCGGACCGGCCCGGACCACCGAACATTTCATTGACGTCATCAATGCGGTTATTGCCGTTTTCATCAATCGCCAAGAACCCGTCATCAGGGCGCACCCAACCGGATTGTTCGGCAAATCGGTCGCCATCGAAATCGTAAAAGCCCTTGGACGAATTCATCGAAATGAATTCAAGCCCATCACCGTCAAGGTCGATCACCAGTGGGTCGTTATCTTCGCGCCACGTCAATGACTTAACCCAAAGATCGGTCGCGAATTTCAGTGTCAAAAGACGATCAATCAGCGGCAATTGGCGCAAAATGCCGCCAATCGCAGGGGCCGGAATCAGTGCAAGAATATCAAGGAACGGGTTGGCGTTCTTGAACAACATGCCAAGGTCACCGGCCTTGTCGGGATCAACGCTCACGCCGTTGTTGAACACGATATCAAAGACGCTGTTTGCGCCCTCAACTTGATTGCCTTTCAAGAAACCAGCGGACCAGTATGTCGCGGCACCCTCAAAGTTCAAAAAGCGCATTGCGCCTTCGATATTTGGCGCAACTTCGCCTGTCGAAAGGCGCTCTGCCTCGTCTGGGATGTCATCGGCACCAAAGAGGCTATCAAAGACGTTCATCACGTACATCGTGCCGTCTTTGAATTGCATGTAGGCGATGAACGGCATCCAGTAGTCGAAATACAGTGGGCTCGCGAACAGGGCCAAACCCGTCACAGGAACGACTGCGTTCAACATCGTCACAGGTGCGTAGCTGAGCGGTAAATCGTTCGTACCGCCAATCAGCGGCACACCGAAGAACCGCAAACGGTCGGCTTCTGATGGGTCGTGCATCGTCGTGCCGGGCCACCACCAAATCAGGTCGGCGTGATCAAGCGATGTGTCATCCAGCGGAGTTTCGTAGGCAACCTCGCCCTCGACGACCAAGGTCGTGCCGTTGCGGGTATCGCCCCAAATCTGGGCACCACGGCTGGCGACAAAAATGTTGTCTTTGCCTTCGCCACCGAAAAATTCGCCACCCTCACCGGAGCGTACGATAATGAAATCGTTGCCTTTATTGCCTTCGACATGCAGGCCCTGATTGACCTGCGACATGATCAAGTCGCCGTTGTCGCCCCCTTTCACAACACCGTAGCCATTGTGATAAAGTTCGTCGCCGCCGCCGCCGCCTTCGATTGTCGCGCCGTTGCGACCATAGATAATTTCAGCCGCGAAATCCTGACCTACAAAGCGGTCTGCGTATTGATCGTCCTCGTCATCGGCGATGACTTCGATCGCCCAAGGCTCATTTGACCGTGGCTCGCCCGTCTCTGCCAGCAGATCGATAAAGGACCAGATATATTTGTTGTCGGAGTTGCCAGAAACAGCGTCACCCAGATCAACACCACCTGTGAACCACGACGACAGATCGGTTGTGATTTTGGTGAACAATTCGGTCGCGCTCTTGAAGGCACCTGCCAAGCCCAAAATTGCCCAGCCAGCACCAACCGCAGCACCCGCCAACGGGCCGCCAAATGTAGTCGCCAGTGCAACCGATCCACCGACCAGAACCGCACTTTTGATCGCCGACCAGCCGAACGAAGCTGTGGCATTGATCAGCGGCCATGGGTCGCCTGAGACCAAGAGTTGTTTGATGCCATCATAAGCAACGTTCAAAAAGTCGATGAAATCGAGCGCCGGATTACCGCCCGCTTTATTAAGCGCGTCGAAAGACCGCGACAAAGCACCGTTAGAGTCCGTTTCAATCTTCTGAAGGCCGTCGCTCACTGAGCTTCGGATTTTGTCCATCGCGCCAAGCAGCTTGTCCCAAATTGCGTAGGCTGTTTCGAATGTAAATTCGTTCGGAAACAACATCTTCGTTTGTGCGGCCAGCCATTCGACCGAATACAGGATGCCCGAATTGGCCTTTTGTGTCGCAACACCAAGGACGTTTTGCAATGCATCGGCAGCTGCGGCGGTCACCTCTGCGGCGCCACTTGCAATGGCCGTTCGCATTACCCCGGCTTGCAGCGCGGTTATATGCCCATCGGCGAGCAACCCATCTACAAGGTTTGTCGCAGTCTCTTTGCGCATCAATGTGTTGCTGGCGGTGCTGTCATCAAACGAACCGTTCAGGATATCAGCAGCGCGGCGTTCTGCGTCGTTCTGTGGGTTGTCGACGTCCAGCGTGGTGACATCGACCACACGCAACTGAAACGCATCCGCAAGGGCCGTTTCTGTAGTGTTCATGACGGCCAGTCCGTCCACCTTGCCGTTCACGACATCTGTCGCAAATCCGTGCAGCAGACGCACTTCTTTGGCTTTGTCGGCGTCCGACAGGTTAGACATCGAAATCATGCTAAGTTCTGCGCGCAAGAATGCGATATAGCCCGGGTGGTTACCGCCCGACGCATTGGAGTCGTGGCGCACCGCCCCGAACCCTGCATCGGTCATCAATTTGGCTGCGTCACTGTCTGGATCAGCAAAAATTGAATCGATGGTTTCCTGACTTCTCAGCAAAGGCGCGAGGTTGTCGCGGCTTTGCTTGAAAATGCCAGCTGCATTCAAAAGAGACTTAATTGCCGGATCGTCAAACAGCGTTTCCGAGAAAATGTGGTGGATCTGAAAACCGAGAAGTTTTGGATCAATCGTCATACTAGTATCCTCGTAACGCGCTTAGAAATCTAAATATTTGTCAGGTAAAAATCTTTGCTATGCCCAGCAGCATGCAAATCGTTCACCAGTGCACCGCTTAAAAACAGGGCATTTGGAATGTTCGGGTCCATCCAACACGCTGGTGTGTTTTTTGGCATTTGAATTGTGCGAAGTTGTGACAGGTCCGCCTCGACACCACCCAAAAAGAAGCGCGGTGGATCGGTGTGTCTGATTTTGCGCAGTCCGCTAACGGCTTCGGTCGTATCAATTGTTTTCTGGCCGCCACGCGGCACCAAAAGAAAGGCCTGGTCGTCAAATTTGCTTTCGTTGTCACGATCATAAAGATCAACAGGCACAAGCTGGGTTTCACCCAGATCATGACGTGCAAAAATCTTGGCTACGTCAGCACGCAGAAGCAAAAAGCCATGCAGTGACACAGGCGGCAGCCCATCAAACTTTTTCTTGGTCCGGGAATGCCAAACAAGGCGCTTAGGATAGTCATTGTCGCTAAACGGTTTGTTCGCGAACACATCCAACAAGGTCTTGGACAGCGCTTCGGCCTTCGCCGACAGTGCCGCGTCCTCTTGCTGTTCCTCATAGCGATAAAACACGAAGCCGCTTTGCGCGGCTTCCGCATTCATCACAGTGCTGACCCAGACTTCGTTCACCATTATTGAACTGTCTCGGTGGATGGGCCAGATGCAGCCGCGGCGGCAACCTGTGCGCCGGTCTGTGCGCCCATCTTCTTGAGCGTTTCGGGATCAACAAGGCGGCCAATCAGGGGGTGAAGGCGCAAATCGCCGTCTTTCACGACCTGTTTGAAATTCGCCAGCACCCGCGCTGTTGTCATCTGGTCCGGCGAAATAACATCGAACAGCCAGTTGATGTCACCGCTGTTCCATTCATCCGCCTTCAAACGGATCGGGAACGCACCTGCGCGAATTTGTTCTTTGATCTTTTTGTCGACGTCTTCAGACACGCTGGCCCAGAACGCCATCCCCGCGATGTCAGTCGCATCATCGCCCGGCGCATACGCAAGCGCGACACGTTCAAGCAGAAGGGGTTCCAGCACCAAATGCTGAAGGTCCGAAATACTATTATGGCGGTAGCGCGACAGTGCCATCATCGCCATTGCAATGGTACCAAAGTTCTCACGAACCTTTGTGCGGACCTGTGCAATTTGCGCGAGTGTTTCAGGGTTAGCGGCGTCCGCAGTTTTCTCGGACGCATCAACGCGCCCCGTTTTCTTTTTTGTCACGGTCAATCTTCCCAGGCAGAAACTACAATTTGCCTAAATTTATTAACCTGTTCGGATAAACTCACAAGTTTTTTATCCAACGCGATCTTGACGTTATCGGCACCCTAACCAAGGGCCTGATCCGCCATACCTAGGAATATAAGGGGAATATGGCGGCTTTCCGCTTACCCTGCGTGATAACACCGATCGATTTTTTTTCGCCAAATGGTTGTGGACAACTTCTCAACGCTGGGTTGTCGACGCGATGGGGGCACATAAGGTCAAAAACACGTTTCTCAGGAATCACGGCCAATCGACCACGGACGACGTAGCTGCACAGGAAAAAGAGTAACGATCTTAGCCAAATCTTCCGTGCGTTGTATCAGGTGTAAAATATAACGTCAGCGCATCAGTCGGCGCACCAAAAGCGACGGCAACCTCATGATCAGATATAGCGCGTTTAGGGCACGCGGCAGTGGCACCGAAAGTACGTCTTGCATGCCGATTAAGTGAACTCTTGAAGCCCTGAGGGCCGCCCACGCCGACGGATAAAGATGCCGTTTCGCCAGGATGTCCCCGATCAAATCGATATCTCCCCAAAACCGTCTCGGAGGAATGAAAGGTTGGTCAATACGCCCAAGCGCATAGTCATACAAAGACCGTGCGCGCGCAGACATCTGCATTTGATAATTTGTGCCAAAAAACGTGTCACAAAGTCCAAGGGACTGCGCAAGGATATCGCGCGCCGGTCCCGCTCTCACCGTTTCGATCACGCGATCCCGTTCACCTTTTGGCAAGTGTTCAAGAAAGGCCGCAAGGTCAGCAAGCCACTTTAGGCGCCGCCAATGATGCGCTGCGCCGTGAATACAAAGATAGGTCACCATTTGAACTGCACCAAAAGTGTCGAGCCCGGCCATACCCGCAACTTGCACATTCTGCCGCTCTAAATCGCGTTCCAGCCCTGCCAAAAGGCTATGAGAATGCCCGAACTTCCAGTGAAGCTCTACGAATGTGCCGTTTGGCCCAACCAACCCGATATCTTTGAAATTGCAGATTAAAGCACGTATCTGGCGCGCGGACATTGTTGCCGTCTGACCCGCGGCGCGATATCCGTCAGCCTCAAGAATTGCGACCGCCGCAATGACATCGTCTTCCGGCACAAATATATCCAGATCACAGCTGAATTTCAATGCAATGCTGCCAAATGCAATCTGCGCAAGAACAGGTCCTTTGAAATGCAAAGGCTGCAAATCTGCCTTCCTAAACGCGGCATCAATCCTCAGACATTCCTGCGTCATCTGCATGGCGTGCCGTGCAGTGGATTGCGCACCTTGTTTCGCCCAATCGCGAAATTCGATCGGGACAATATCCAGATTTTTAACAGCCAAATAGACAAGTGGTACAACGCGATGACGCATCACAACGTCGCGGGTTTCATCCCAATCATCAATCGCCCTCGCAGCGCGTAAAACACTTTCTTTTGCGGCGTCATCTTGTGGCCAACGACAACATGCTGCCACGAATTTTGTTGTCTGCTGCAATGGGTCGTCCCTTGGGCTGATCCGCACTTGTGGTTGTGCCGTTATTTCAAGCCACACGCAAAAAGTTTGCGACCTGCGCCAAAAAAGGCGTGATTTAATTCCAGACTGTGCCAGTGTGAAATCACCGAAGTCACCGAGTGACAAATAAAAACGTCAACTCGGTTTCATTTTTGAGCGGTGCCTTGCACTGACTTCGGTTTTTGAAACTAAGACAGGAAGATATTATTATGCCTATGGATCCGTTTATTGGTGAAGTTACGATGTTTGCTGGAAATTTTGCGCCGCGTGGTTGGGCGTTTTGTGATGGGCAGCTTTTGGCTGTTGCGTCGAATTCGGCGTTGTTTTCAATTCTTGGCACCATTTACGGTGGCGACGGACGTACGACTTTTGCTCTGCCGGATTTGCGCGGACGCTTTCCCATCGGACCGGGCAATGGACCTGGCCTGTCTTCGTACCGCGAAGGCCAACGTGGTGGCACAGAGACGCATACTTTGTCCGTAGCTGAAATGCCGACCCACGGGCACTCTCCGAGTTTGCACGCAGAGCAAGCTGTGGGTGACAACAACGTCCCCGCCGACCGCATGCTTGGTGTTGCTGCGGCCGGAAACAACATCTACGCAACGTTCAACGCGGCCGATGATATCGCGATGTCGCCACACAGCATCACGGAAACACCCGCTGGCGGAAATCAGGCGTTCAATCACATGAACCCGTTCCTGTCGCTGCACTTTATCATCGCGCTTCAGGGTGTCTACCCGTCGCGCAGCTAAGACACAGGCCGTTTGCAGATGTCTGCAAACGGCCAACCCAGCGCGGCTTAGATCACCCAACCAAAGGCGGGCCTTATGCGGCGCCTTCGGCAAAGTGCTCAAACACCATCACAACAGTGTAGATTTCGACATCCTGGCCGCCGGTCAGGTTTGTGTCCCCAACCCTCAACCAAGCGTGCGCATTAAGGGGATCAGGCGCGTTATCAGTTGCCGCCGCCGCCAGCCCAAAGAAGACACGATAGGGAATTTTCGCACGCCGTAACAAGAACGAAGCAACCATAACCTGCGCTAAACATAAAGATTTCCAAGGGGTTATCTTCGCTGTTCGTCGCACCATTCGCCCTATGCGTTTAGCGCGTGTCGGACGCGGCCCTGCCAAATTGGGCAATACAGAATGATTGTTTACCTGATCACCCAAAAAGCGCGCGTAGACGCGAAATGGCAGACACAAAATGGCCAGACGGGCAAATCCCAAAAGAACAAAAACAGGTAGGATCAGCGAGTATTCAAACGCCGAGAACGTAGCCGCGGACCGCATTTTTCGGGCTGCAACGGCCAAAATCCCCATTCTACCAAACACACTTCTGATTTAATCGATGTGGCGCTTGATCAGGTAAAACAATCAGGCTTTCCGTTTGTGTCAGCTGTGTCGTGATTTCCAAACACCCGTTTGACCCTGAATCGCACAAACCGGTAAAACACTCAAATTGGACGCTCAGGTTCACTGCCCATTCTCCAGATTGGCCTTCGCGACAACAGGAACGCCGCTTTCATCTACATATCCAAATTTTTGCATAACTGGCAGATGATCTTTTATCACTCTATCGATTTGGGCGGCCGACAACACGGTTTTCCAATCGCCAACCCGACCACGTCTGAAAAACCGAGTGGCATTTTGGGGGCGCTCACGAAACCCGGACTCCCTCTCTTGCGTTTGCAAAACGTCAAACGACGCGTGTTTTATCGCGTCAGAAAGCTGAGTGGAGTCGTGTGGCACGTCGAGGAACGTGGTAATACGGCCAAAAAAGCCTTGTGGGTCAGCGCGTAAGTCTTCGTAACGGACGACACATGTGTCAAACAGTTCGTTCTGCGTCCAGCTTTGGACATGATCGGACCATGTGCCCAATATCTGTTCCAGTTGGGGCGCCTGCCCTGACGCCTTTTGCCGTGCGGCCCTCGTGCCAGGATCACCAAGGTTGTCGATCACGTTATCCAGTGGCTTTTGGTTGTGGTGCGCCAACGACACGACAACATCCAAAGGGTTGCGTAAAATGTAGATGACTTTGCGCGTCACATCAGGCGCCATGATCCAGTCGCCATTGTCAGCCGCGACGCAGGCATCATGGGCCTTACAATACAGCGGTTCCGTCAATTGCGCGTTCATCCAGCGATACGCGACAGGGCGCAATCGGGCGCATTCCGCCGTACTTAAATCGCCAGTATCAAAGCCCAGCGCTTGGTCAAACATGTGGCGATCACTGCTGATTGCGCTGTGGGCCAGCTTATTGAGGTCAGCGGGTACGGCAGTTCCCTGCGTCAGATTTGACAAAAAGACACGCAACCACGTGTTGCCAGATTTGGGATATGACGCCAGCCAAACGATGCGCGGGGTCATGATCGCGCGCTTTGCTGGTTAAGGTCTTTAATCAACGTGTCGATCAGATGGTCGAGGTCAAACCCGTCCATGGGGCGTTTTATGTGTTTCACCACAATGCCCTGAGACAACGCCGTGACGTGTTTAAAATGCAATGCCCCAAGGTCCATGCCAGCCATAAACGGCAATTGATACGTGTTGTCACGCAGTGCGACGAATTTGTCATGCCCTGTCAGAACGTCGCACGAAATGGTGCCAGATTGATGTTCCGATAACAGATAGATTGTGCGGACCGACACGGTTTCGTCGCAAAATGAACCACCCAACGGGACGTCGAATTTTTCCATGTGCGGACGCAGGCGGGTCAAACTGTCTGTGGCAATGCCCAATACGTCTGCCGCGTCTTGCCAAATCTTGACACTTGGGCCCCCAGGAATGATCTGACCTCGGTCATTGATCCCGCAGATATCATCGCTAATGACCCGAAAGCCACGTTGCATCAGCCCCGCAGCGACAGTGGATTTTCCGACGCCAGATTGGCCAATGCACATCACGCACGACCCATCCCTTTCAACCGCCGTACCGCGCATCACAAGCAGTCCGCGCTGCATCAAAACAGCGCCCAGCCCAGACGTCATCAAAAACAACTGCACTGATTGGTCGTCAATTCCGTCATATGGTTGATACAGCAACGTCTTTGCATCTTGCGCAACCAGACGAACAATTCGGTCTACGTCTAGCGACAGGTAGTCAGCGCCTGCCCATGCCAAAGGTCCGATTTGTCGGGCGCGTTCAGGGCGGGGCGGCAATTCATTACAACGACGAATTGTAATCGTATCAAGATTTACATCCGACCCTTTGTTCAACATCAACAAAGGCACATCGCTGACAAAATTACACCCGTATGCGCGGTACTTATATGGGATTGCCGGGCTCGGCTGCATTTCAATCCAATCTCGCAATGGTGCGATCACCATGGTTGCAAATAAACGAAAGTAAACCCCGCCCCGGTTTGCACGCCGCAAGAAAGCCCCATGAAAACGAGGTTGGGTCATTCCAATTTCCAAGATTGGTCTATTTAATTCCAGAGTCAAAACGTAAGGTCGATCAAGCGATACCACGGGTTGCGGGGATGCGCCTGTTCCAGCCTTATCAAGAAGGACACGTTTTGCCTGCTGCGCCGACACAATACGCCAACCCCAAAGCACCACGCGCCAAATCGCGCCGCCTTGGAATTCTGCGCGCACTGTCACCGTTTTTGTGGCCTTACCACGCGTTCATCGCACTCGCGGTTGTGGTTTTGTTGATAACCTCGGCCCTATCGCTGGCGTTGCCTTTGGCGGCACGCAGGGTGATCGACAGTTTTGGCACTGACATCACAGCAGTTCCAAATCACTATTTCATAGGCGCTTTGGTTGCCGCCGCAGCGCTGGCCGCGGGGAGCGCGCTTCGCTTTTTGATAATCGCGCAACTTGGCGAACGGGTTGTCGTGGACATTCGCAAAGCCGTGTTCAATCGCGTCATCGGCATGAGCCCGGCATTTTACGAAAAGATCATGACAGGCGAAGTCCTAAGCCGGATCACAACAGACACAACACTGGTCCAATCCATCATCGGATCGTCTCTTTTGATGGCATTACGTAATACCTTGATGCTGTCGGGTGGCCTAATCTTGTTGTTTTTAACTTCGGCCAAACTGGCATCTGTCTTACTGCTGCTCGGCCCGTTTCTTATCCTGCCGGTTTTGCTGATCGGGTTGAAAATTCGGGTCATCAGCCGCGAAGCACAGGCCTGGGTGTCGGCATCATCCGGCAAAGCGTCCGAAAACCTTTCAGCGGTGCAAACGGTCCAGTCCTTCACCCATGAACACGCAAGCAGGGCAGAATTCGCAGGGTTTGCTGAATCCTCGTACAAAGCAGCACAGCGCCGCGTGCGGTTCGCGGCACTTCTCACGCTGACGACAATGTTTCTGATTTTCGCCAGCGTGGTGGTCGTTCTTTGGATCGGGGTGGCCGATGTCATGGCAGGTACCATGACATTTGGCGAACTGGCGCAATTCATGATTTATGCCGTCATGGTGGCAAGTGCGGCCGCTGGTTTGTCTCAAATTTGGGGGCAGTTACAACGCGCAGCCGGGGCGACCGAACGGCTGGTTGAACTTTTGCACATGCAAGACACTGTAAATGACCCCACCCAAAGCACCCCTTTGGATGGCCCGATCAAAGGCCAAATCGTTTTTGACGCTGTCCAGTTCACCTATCCGACACGGCCCAATTCTGCGGCGCTGGACGGGGTAAGCATCAACATCGCACCCGGTGAGACGGTCGCCCTCGTTGGTCCATCGGGCGCGGGCAAAAGCACGATTATCCAACTCGTTCAGCGATTTTATGACCCGACGGGCGGACAGATCACGCTTGATGGCCATGATCTGCGTCATCTCGAAAGGTCGACGTTTCGCCGTGCCATTGCGCTCGTGCCCCAAGACCCGGTCATCTTTGCGGCCACCGCGATGGAAAACATACGCTTTGGCCGCCCCGATGCGTCGGACGAAGATGTAAAGACAGCCGCCAAAGCAGCGGCCGCACATGATTTCATTGATGCCATGCCCGACCAGTACCACACTTTTCTTGGCGAACGGGGCGTGATGCTATCGGGTGGGCAAAAACAACGCGTTGCCATTGCCCGCGCAATTCTAAGGGATGCGCCGATATTATTACTGGACGAAGCGACAAGCGCGCTGGATGCACAAAACGAACATGAGGTGCAGCAAGCCATTGAGAAACTAAGCCAGGATCGAACTACTTTGATCGTGGCGCACCGTTTGGCCACGGTGAAAAAGGCGGATCGCATTATCGTGCTGAACGAAGGTCAGGTTGTCGCCACCGGCACGCACGATGAACTGGTCGTGTCAGATGGGCTTTACGCCCACCTTGCACGCCTTCAGTTCACCGATGGTGCGGCTAAAAGCTAAAGTTTGACTTCGCCAAATTGGTCTTCGTAGGCCTTGATGGAATGTTGCAGGATGATCGCAAGGCGTTTGGCGGCAAAGGGGCTCATGACAATGCGCTTAGACAATTCAACATCGACGGCCTTGCGTTCTGCTTCGGTGCCACGCCAGTTCTGGTGCGTGCCAAACAACAAAAAGAACTCTTCTCTGTTGGCCGTCGCTGTGCCGATATTGGCGTAAACGCTTTCCATTTTTGCGTCGTCCCAATTGATCGACATGCCATTGATGGTGGCACCTTCCGCGGCTTTTGCCACGATATTGTCTTTGTCATCAGCCATTTATGCGTTCCTTAATTAATGTGCGCGGCCCAATTTTCACTGTTTTGCTGCCCGCCCTCTGGGGTTACCGAATGCACACTGTTACCGCTGCACCCCCCATGCGCAAGGCACCAGAAACACCAATTTGGCCCCAAATGGCACCAAAAGTGCGGCTTGGAGAACACGCATTAGCACCAACACACCGGCCAATGTCACTTTTCTTGCCTCAATCAAATTGGTGTGGCTACAACGTCAGATCTCATATCCGGCGGTTTTTTGCCGGAATGGGCTTGAATGAAACTAAGGTCTTTTTGGGGAAAATAGTTTGAAGAATTTCAAAGTTGAGGCGTCACTCGCCTGTGTGGCAGCATTGCTGCTGGGGTGCTCTGAAGCACAAACAAACAAAGCAACGGCCGAACGGCTGGCAGCGCTTTTGTCCCAAGGCCCTGATTCAGAGGCTTTGGCACAAGCAGACGAACGTCTTGAAGTCGCATTGGGACGCGAAAATGCGACCGGGGCTTTGGCCGCTGAATTTGCGTCTGACCCAGACGCAAACGGGGCGACGCAATCTCTCAACGCTTTGTTTTCCCTCGCACTTGAGCGCAACACCGACATTGCACGCGCCACACAAGCGTTAAATCGCGCCGATGTGGTCCGCATGAACGCGATTTACGGTTATCTTCCCCAGATTTCCGCAAGCGCGACCTACACCCAAGTCGACCAAGAAGTGGTCCAGTCCGATAACGCCGTGTTTAACGAAGGCACGGCAAGCTATCCGGTGACCAGCCTGCGGGTGGAACTGACCCAGCCGATTTTCAACCTCAGCCGGATTTTCAACATCCAGCTGCAAACGACAGCCAGAACAGTGGCCGAAGTCGAATACATTGCTGCCGTGCAGCAGGTGACGTTTGACACGTTCACGGCCTACGTCGAAGCCGCCCAAAGTCGCGCAAAGATCAACAGCTTGCGGGCGCGTTCAGGGTTGCTTGGCCGCCAGATCGCAAGTGAAAGCACCTTGGTTGACCTTGGGCTTGGAACGGCAGCGCTGCGCAACAGCTATGCGGCAGAGCGCGCGTCCCTCGCATCCGAAGAAGCAGTCGAACAGACCCGCTATAGCGATGCTTTGGCAGATCTTGCCTATTTGACAGGATCATCCGTAACAAACATCGCGAACTTCACCGTGCCTTCCAGCATCTTGCGCAGTGAACGCACCACCAGTGCGGCCGCAGGCATCGCCGCCGCCGAGGAAAACAATCCGGCATTGTTGGCGACTGCGATCTCCGTGGTCGAAGCAGAGCTGACACGCAAAGAAGCCCTCGCCTCGGATTTCGCGCCAGTTTTGGATGCTTTCGCAAGCTTTGAGGATGAAACCCGCGAAGGATCGCGGTTTGGTGGCGGGTCACAAACTGTGGACACTACCGTCGGTGTGCGCCTGACCATTCCGATCTTCAATGCCGATGGGCAAGGCTACCAAGCCGCGCTTGAGGCTGTGGATTTGCGCAGTTCCGCGCTTGAATACTTTGCGATCCGACGCCAGTTGGGATCACAGATTTCTTCGACCTATGATCGCATGAGCGACCTGTCGAGCGCGATCGCGCAGTCCAATTCCGCCCTGTCATTGTCAGGGCGCAACGTCACACTGGAACGCAATCGCGTCGCCAGCGGCGAAAGCGCCGAAATCGCCGTGCTGAACCGTCTTCTCACGCAGAACTCTGCGCGCGAAACGCTAGAATTCCAACAGTTTGAATACCTCAAGGCTTGGGGCCGCTACCAGTTTTTGACTGGATCGTCGCTCAGCCCGTCGGGGCTTTAGGATGACTACCCGCTTCGGTGCGTCCGTCCTTCTTACCGCTGTCGGTTTGGCGTCTTCCGTTAGCGCCCAGTCCAGCGGCTTTGGTATCAATTGCGCAATTCGTCCTTTGCAGGTTGTCGAAATTGCGGCACCAACCTCTGGTATCGTAAGCGAAGTGTTTGTGCGCCCCGGTTCAACCGTTGCAAAGGGCGATCTGATTGCGACGTTTGATGCGGATTTGATCAACGCCCAGCTTGCCGCCGCAGAAGTCCGCGCGACACTGACAGCAGGCCGCGACGCCGCACAAGCCCAGCGCGATGCACTCGCCGTGCGAGTCAACCGGTTGCGTCAAGGTGTGGCGCGCCGCGCGGTCAGCCAATCCGACCTCGAAGCAGCACGGCTGGAACTGGCAACCGCCCAAGGCGCGCTTAGCCGCGAAACCGATCTTTTGGTTCTCGCTGAACTCGAGGCAGAGGAAGCGCGCATTGCGTTGACCAAAACCGAAGTCCGCAGCCCGGTCGCGGGCGCAATCGGCGAAGACCTGATTGATGTTGGTGAAAGCCCGCAAGGCCGCCACGTGGCAATCGTTTACGTCAACGATCCACTGCGCGTCGAGGCCTACGTGCCGACGCCCCTACTCGCTGATTTTCTGGGCCGTGATGCGTTCGAAATCGTCGTGAACCAACAAACGACCGTTCCTGTGACGTTGGATTACGTGGCGCAGGTTGCCGATTTGTCGTCCAACACACAAAGCGTCTATTTCACGTTGGATGCGGATAATATTTTACCAGGCTACCAGTGCCTCTTCCCGTCGGATGGAAACTAGGATGATAGGGTCGCACATGGCATTTCTAAGAACAACCTGTCTGGTTTGCGGGCTGGCATCAGCGGGCAGCACCGTGATGGCGCAAGACGGCGGATCGGCCGCCCTTCAAACCGGCGCAAGCTATTCTTCTTTGCGGGGGGGATTGGCCTTTGTTGGCTTGGACGCGGAAAATGTGTTGGGCAGTGGCGTTGATCTGTCGCTTGGCTATCAGGCAGGTGATGACGGGGATGCGATCACCGGACTGATCAGCAAGACGTTTTCCCTGGGCGACACGGCCATAGGATCGCGCACATTTGTGCGCACCACTCTCGAGGCCCGCACGTCTGATTGGGAATCGCAGACATATTCGATGGAACATTATGCCGCCGACGTGACCATCGGCGCGCAGACCATTGGTGGATTGCGTTATGATGCGCGGCTGTTCTGGCAATCAGATTCATTGGGCGATCTTGGCCCGAATGTGTCCCCGCTTGTGCCTGCTGATCTGGATGGATCGACGGCTGTCGGCGTCGGGATCGGCTTTGACTATTCCACATTCACGGCCACTGGCCCGATGGCCACAGGTTTTGACGTACACGGATCGCTAACGGTGGCAACACCGGCTGGGGATCGTGAATGGATCGCGGCTGAATTGGGTGCGCAGTACAACACCCAACTCCCCTACGGCCTTGTGCTTGCGGTAAACGGCGACGTGGGCCGCATTGAAGGTCGCGGTGGTGATGACGTCAGCATCGTAGATCGTGCCTTTGTCGGCAGCGACGCCCCGCGCGGGTTCACCTACTCCGGTATCGGCCCACGGGACCGCGTCGCTGGTGGCGTGAACACCGCACTTGGCGGTAATTCGTACATGACAACATCCGTCGAACTGCGCACGGAAACACCGAACCCGTCGGTCACGCTGGGTGCTTTTGTCGATGCAGGTGCGCTGTGGGATCTGGACGTCACTGCGGGCGGTGCGTCCGGCATCATTGATGATGAATTCTACCTTCGCAGCTCCGCCGGTGTCGCCGTTTATTGGGACACGGCCATAGGCATCATGCAACTGAACGTCGCCAAACCGATTGAGCAGCAAGAATTCGACGAAGAAGAAATCATCAGCCTGAACCTCAACTTTCAGTTCTAGTTGGCGCCTTGGCCAATCCGTGCGTTCAAATAGCTGCGACGCAGGTTCAAGAAAACCTCGTATAGATGCGTGTACACTGGTGCGGTCTCAAGGGTCAGTTTCAGGTATTGCTGACGCCCGTGCAGCGCATTCGGCGGCAGGTTGAGATGCGCAATCAACTGATACGTCCGCTGGCCCGTTTCAGCAGCAAGCTGGTTGATCTGCACCAGACGGGTTTCAATCACCGTGTCGTTAGCAAACACATCACCGGCATTCCAAAGCGAATATTCAGGGTCGCCATCACGAAGCCGCGCAATCTGGTCTTCCGGAAACTGGCCAATCACAA
This sequence comes from Octadecabacter dasysiphoniae, assembly GCF_021532615.1. Lineage (GTDB taxonomy): Bacteria > Pseudomonadota > Alphaproteobacteria > Rhodobacterales > Rhodobacteraceae > Octadecabacter > Octadecabacter dasysiphoniae. Next base: position 81,301 of record NZ_JAKGAQ010000004.1, on the reverse strand, counting down.
CGCTTTGGGCAACATCAGGTAACAAATACCCCAACCGCGATCCTTCGGCGAAAAACGCACCCGTGCGGGCATCCGTACTGGGTCGAAAAATGCCACTTTGTGGCGCGCTCAACGTCATGGCCTCAAGCCCGACCAGCAACACCTCCAGCTCCTTTTGGGGTGCTTCCAATTGTGCGGTGGCAATTCGGGTTTGGGTGGCATCGCGTTGAAGCACATTATCGCGCTGCGCATTCGCCAGAACAAGGATTTCACGGGCCAGTGCAATGTCTTGGTCAAGTACGGGATTATCCATAGCGAACAAGACCGTGCCCGCATCAACCTGACCGCTATCGCTGATCTGGCGCAAAACACCCGCCGCTTGCGTCTGCACGGCGTAAGTCCCGTTTGTATCAAGAGAAACCGGAACGGTGACCTTGAACGGCAACGGAATAAACAGGCATGCGCCCGTCACGGCCAAAACTCCACCCCAAAATACCGCCCGCCGTCCCATATACGATTGCTTTCCCTCTACCGGTTCTGCCTGCAATTTATTGAGCAGCGGCGAAAAGAACATCGCATAGCCCCCCCAGATCGCCAACAGCAATCCCAACCCGAAAAAGCGCGGCAGCGTCAGCCACAGGATCGTCAAAAGGATATTGATTTTATAAAGCCCCGACGCCACCCCGTAGAACAGATACATCCGTTCTTTGCGCCCCTGAACCGAGGCGCCTGCCCCACCAAAGGTCGCGCAATAGGTGCGTGCGTTCTTGAAAATTTGTGCCGCTGCACTGGACAGATTACGATGGCCGATCCAGTCGGAAAACGCAAAATATCCGTCAAGACGCATCAATGGATTGCCATTGAACAGCAATGAATTAAGGCTGCTAAAAATAAAGATGTTGGCCGTGATCGTCTTAAGGAAGGTTCCATCGACCAAATACCACGCCACAAAGGCCGTCATCGCGATCAGCAAATCAACGAAAATACCCGCAAGGCTGATGCGGATACGCTGGTTTTTGTTGGCGCAAATATCCGCCGCAGACGTATCCACGAATGGCAGTGGAAACAGCCCCACGAATATGATGCCTGCATTGCGCAACGGCACATCAAAACGCCGCGCCGCCAACGCATGGCCAAGCTCATGCGGGAGCTTAAGGAAGGGCGACATCAGCGCGAATGTCGCAAGCCCCTCAATCGAAATCATCTGCGTAGCAGCGCCAAGGATGGCCCATTCGCTGATCACCCCGAGCCCGAGGCAACACAGAAATAGGCCGATGAAAACAGGCCAAACAAATGGCCCCAAACACGCCGCCCACCGTGCCAATGGGCGGTCATATTTTCCAAGGTCCAACCCTTTCCAACGCACGAATAGCGGGTTGAACGGAGGCTTTGCCGTCAGCTCTGCGGTCGATGCATTTCGCACCGTTTCGATAAATCCGTAAACCTTGGCCATTTCATTCTGATCTGCCACCGCAAGATCGGTTTGCCCGTTTTGCAACGCATTCAAATGCTGTGCGATGGTGCGATTGGTCAGAAAAATCTTGCCGCTTCTTGGTTCATGGACAGCATAGCGCATCCCGTCCCCGCTGGAAAAACAGCTGACCTCAAGGTCTTTTAAAAAGTGAAGCCAAGTGTTTTCCAAAGGGTAAGCCTTATGTAATCCACAAGTGGCCGTGTCAGTCCGACAATGCGCGGGGCAGTGCGCGTTTCAATTTTGGCAAATCCGGAAAGGCCGACCAACAAATCAGATTGATCCGCCCCAAGGATGCGCGCGCGCACCACACTGCGGGTTTCCCCTGTTTCCGGCACGGTCGTCAGCGTTGCCGTCGATAGCGTTTCGAAAGGGTACGTTTCATCGCTAAGACCACGAAAAAACACATGGCCGGATTGGCCTGCCTGTACCAATGCGCTGTCGCGGTCCGAAACATCAATCAACAAATCAAACATCGCCTTTGGCTGCAAAACCACGACAGGCGTTCCGGTGCTTAAGAAATTCCCGCGGTCCCCGTCAGGCAGCGCCGTCACGACGCGACTGGCGACAGGGGCCGTCACCGTCAACTGCGCCTGTCGGCTTTCAAGCTGTTGTTGCAGCAGTAACGCAATCTCTGCACGCTTTTCCGCCAACTGGAATTCGCCGTAATCCCCGGCATTCAACGCATCCTGCGCATTGATCTGTTCAAGCGCATAGCTGACTTTTTGTTCGGCGATCCCGTTTTCAATCTCGGGCGATCGCAGCACCGCCGCCACCTCCCCTGCGTCAAGAACCTGACCGGGGCGCACCATAGATTTTTCAAGAAACGCGCCGAACGGCAGGGCAACCGTGACTGATTGGCTGGCGCGGGCTTCTGCGAAATTTGAAACATAAACCGGCGCTGGCATAGCCAAATAAACGCCGACAGCGGCCAAAACGGCCAGAACCCCCGCCCCCCACAACACGCGCGCGCCACGTCCTGTATTGGGGTTAAGCTCTGTCAGCATCGCGAAGAATTCGCCGTTTCTTTCCAGCGCGTCTTTGGCTTGCGCCGTAAGATCCACCCCAAAGAACGCCAGCCCGTTGTCTGGATCACTTGGCAGATACAACGTGCCCGATGCCCCACCCAGACTGCGCGCAATCAAATCAAGTTCGATTGCGTCGCTGTCCGGTTTCGGGTTGAGGATGACAGAGCGAAGTTCATCACGGACATTAACGCCGCTTTTCGCCGCAAAATGGATCTTCTTGACGCGGCCGTTCTTGATCACCGCTAGGGCGGCAACGCCGGACAGCCCCGCATCACGGATTGCATAAAGAACCTGCCCGATCCGTTTCTTACGTGGCATTTTCGACACCGCTACCGCCGCGTCGCGCAATCGATCAACTGCGTCTGGCTGGGCAGTTCTAGGGCGCGTTACTTGCGCGCGCGCCGCTGATTCAACATGGCGGATAAGGTCTGAAAGCGCGACACCTTTGGGCAGCGCGCGATACCCATGGACCAGCGCGACACCGGCAGCCAGTGGTGCGGCACACAGTATCCAACCATCGACCTTATGGGCGGTGGGCCGTGCACCGCGCAATTTATCCAACTGCGCGTTTTCAATTGTGGGCAGGGGCCGACCGCCTTCTTGCCCACTACCGCTAAGACCGTCCACATCTAGAACCGCCTCAAAGTCAGGATTGGGAAGAGCAACGTCCACCGATTAGCGCTCCACGATCTCAGGCAGGTATCTGTTGGATGACAACGCCATCCCCAGCCGGAACGACAGCATCCGCATCAGGTGCCGGATTATCGCTTGCGTCATCCAGAACCCGGCGCAGCATTGCATCAAACAGCACCATATCAACATGAAGTTCCATAATGCCCTGATCCAGCAGATAGGCACGGAACGCGAGGGTCAGATCCTCGAGCGCGAGGTCAAGATCAACCCCAAAGTAGACCGTTTCGGAAATGCGGCGAATGATGTCTTCGTTTTCAAAGAACCCTTCGATCACGCGCAAGAACAGCACCGGATCACTGCCGAACCGATCGCTCGCGTCAATTGGCTGGGCCGGTGGCGTGATCAGATCGAGGGTTGAAGAAAGGTGGTCTTCGTCAAAAACGTCACGTCCGAATGTCGACAGGAACCCTGTCCCTAGCACACCCAGGGACGTTCCGACCTGTGCATCGGTCAACACATCAACCGCCGAAAAGCCTGCAAAGTTCACTTCATCAACTTCGCGCAAAGGCGTGGTGCCTGTCAGGCCCGTCGGGAAGAAGGTGATGTATTTTCCGGTAAAGGCGTCACCTGCCAAAAGGTCAGTCCGGGTGTTGCCAAAGAACAAATCAGCCCCAAGGCCACCCACCAGAATGTCAGCGCCATCTTCGCCGTCCATGATATCGTAACCACCTGATTCAAAGGCGAAATTTGTATCCAAGTCAAGCGTTTCGATCTGGGTTACAGGATCATAGTCACGGCGCACATCGACGGTATCACCGAACAGGAAATCTTGCCCGTCGCCGCCCAAAAGACTGTCTGCGCCAAAGCCACCGATCAACAGATCATTGCCATCTGCACCAATCAGGCTGTCGTCAAACCCGAGGTCGGGGCGGATCGATACAACGGCCTCAATGCGTTCTACCTGCGACTGGCCGGGCAGGACATTTTCGAAACTGCTTAACTGCAACTCGCTCAGATCGCCGATCAGCACATCATCATCGTCAGCACCCGTAATAATGTCATCACCAAACTGTCCGATCAGGATGTTAGATCCTGTTCCGGTCGCGGTGATCACATCGTTACCGCCCACATCAACGGTCGTGTAAGTTAGCGTTTCGACATCTGTGGCATTTCGGAAAGTAATATCGCCAAGGTCGCCCAAGGCAAAATCTTCGCCGATCCCTGTTTCAATCGTGTCCGCACCAAACGAGCCGATAATCAGGTCATTTCCGTCGCCCGCCAAAATCCGGTCATCACCGCCAAAGGCTTGTGTGTCAGCCTCAAGAAGATGGACACCAGTGACGTCGTTCTTGGTCAGCGTCGCGTTGTCGCCCGCAATCAGGTCTTCGCCGCCGAATGTTTCAGCGTAGTCATCCCCTTGGCTCAGCAAGATTGAATCGTCACCTGCACCACCAAATACGGTGTCATCACCGCCAAGTTCAGGCGACAGGAACGTCAACAATTCCGTACCCGCAGCGGTATCAAGGGCCATACGGCCCTGATCGCCAACCACGCGGTTTTCGCCATCACCAGTTTCGACATAGTCATCACCAAGTCCGAGAATGATAAAATCATCACCACTACCGGCGGTGATCGTTTCGTCGCCATCCAGATCAGACAGCACGGCCAATTGGCTGACCATATCCAGAACGCGGTCCCCGCCTGCTGTTCGTTCAAAATCAATCGTGCCTTCACCGCCGATAATATGCACCGTGCCATCCCCAAGGTTGGCCGTATCCGCACCAAGACCAAGCACGACAAAATCATCGCCCAAACCTGCGGTGATCACATCATCACCATCCACAGCATCCGGAACAACGTCAGCCGAAGCGATCTTGACGGTCAATCGCCCGTCCGTCGCAGACGTCGTGTTCAACGCGCCCGAAGACGCGAGAACATAGGTGATGCCATCACCAAGGTCTGCGATGTCAGCACCGCCGCCCAGCACGATGAAATCATCGCTGCTGCCGGCTGTGATCTGGTCAATACCGTCGTTGTTTCCAACCACGACCGGATCAGACACCAGCGACACAGCCTGCGATCCATCCACACCCAGCGTAATGCTGATCTGGCCTGAATCGCCCATGGCGTAATTGTCGCCCTCACCCAGAACCGCACTGTCCGTGACGGTTGTTCCGGCGCTGTTACCGCCGCCCAGAACGACCAGATCGTCATCTGCACCACCAAAGTAGGTGTCATTGCCATCGCCCGCGCCTGCATCACTTGTCAGGGTCGTGGGGGAGGCCGTCAGCACATCCGCAGTTTCCAGCGTACCGTTGTCGGTCATCACAATGTTCAGCCCGTCGCCCGCCGTTACCGTATCCGCCAGATCGCCTGTCAGGATAATGTCGCGGCCGTTCGCTGTGGTGACCGTGTCATTGCCCGCAAATTCAGTGCTAAAGGATTCACCCTTAACCTGTCCGAACGTGCTGCCCGCGCCATCATCAATCTGATCAATGGTCAATCGGCCATCATCGGTGATGATATAGCTTAGGCCGTCGGCAAGATTGACGGTATCACCGCCCATATTTCCTGCGCCATCATCCGTGTTGCCACCCATGATAGCAAAAACATTGCCGCCTTCGGTCGTGGTCAGACTGTCGTCGCCATAACGTGGGTTAGCACCCAGATCACCATACACGGCGCCTGTGTCATCCACGGTTTCCATGCTTTGCACGATGCGTTCGATCAGCGCGACCTGTTCATTGTAGGCAGCGATTTCATCGGCATCTGCCGTTGACGACAGGGGCAACAAACCAAGCAAGGCGCGCACGCCCTGCGCGCTCAGTTGAATTTGGCCGTAATCGCCGAGGGCCGCCAGACCACCATTCACAGATGTGATCGTATCACTGCCGCCGCCGCCAAGTGCCACGTCAAACAGATCATCCGCACCCGCCACCCCGAACGAGATTTGATCATCTCCTTCAAGCAAACTGGTGTTCGCAACCACGACACCGTTTTGCACATAGGTGTTGTTCACAATCCCGTCGCCCGGAACGAACGAACCCAGATCACCGATAACAAAATCACCGCCCAGACCAGCGTTGATGATGTCACCGCGTTCACCACCAATGATCACGTCATTTCCAGCGCCCGTCGTGATATTGTCGATGGTACCCGTATCAGACGCAATCGCACGGAAGGCGTTGACCAGTTCCAGAATACGGCTTCCTTCAGCGACGCCAAAGTCACCAAAGACTGTGTTATTACCTACCAGATCGGTGATGGTTTCCGTCGCAGTCACGTCCTGTGCGCCACCGGCCACCAGAATGTCACCACCCGAACCACCGTTCAGAATGTCAGTGCCAGCGGTTGTTGATGTCATACCGGTCGATACAAAAGTTTCAGCCGTGCGGTTGGCCGACACATTGATCTGGCCATAATCGCCAACAACAAGGTCAGACCCGTCGCCGCCCGAAAGGGTATCGTTACCGCCGCCGCCAAGCAAAATATCACTGCCCGCGCCGCCATCCAGTGAGTCCTGCCCATCCGCAGCATCCGCCGTTTGAACCTGCAAACGTGTCTGAAGGTTCTTCACCGCAGACGGATCAGTCAGCGTGATCGTTGTGGCGCCAACATTGCCGTCTTTGTCCAATGACCGGACTTCAAGAACACCGCCGGACATCAGATCGTCGTCATAGCCGCCAAACAAGGCGTCATTACCAAAACCGCCGCCCAGAATGTCACTGCCGTATTGGCCATAGAATGTGTCAGCACCGCCCTCACCGATGATAATATCGTCGCCATCATCGCGCATAAGGTGGTCAAACGTACCGCTGTCCTCATCCGCTTGTGAAATCGCGCCCCATCCGTAGGCAGTATTTGAACCACCTGTGAATGTCACAAGGTCAGCCCCTGCACCGGCTTGCGTATGCGTCGTGCCAGTTCCGGTGAAATTGATCTGGTCGTTGCCCGCACCTGTATAGATGTCAGCGTCGCCCGTTCCCGTAACCGAAATCAGATCATCGCCCTTGCCCGTGAACACGTTGGCATTGCCAGAACCAGCAATCCTGACGATTTCATCATCGCCCTGCCCCGTCAGTTGGGTTGCGCGGGTGAACTGGTTTTCAAAAACGTTGGCGGGCCCAAGATCAACTGCACCGCCGGTGAATTGTTTTGCAATCTCGGCTTCGGTCACTGACGTTTTGATCGTCTTGCCGCTGACGCTGAAGGTATCGAGGAATTGTTCACGCATCCCGAAATCTTCACCCGCGAAGACATAAACCGTGCCGCCTGCTGCGGTGGACAGATTCAATGTGTCGGCGCCGTCTTCGGCAAAGATGTAATAGGTGCCTTTGCCGTTGGTCAGGTTGATCGTGTCACGCCCGCCACCTGCAAACACGACATGGGTACCATCAAGTGCCAGATTGATCGTGTCGTTCCCGTCGCCTGTGTAAGTAATCGTAGCGCTCGTTGCGCGGTCCATCGCAGACAGATCAACGGTGTTGGTGCCTTCACCCGCTGCAATCACAATTCCAGCATTCGCATTGACCGTTTGCAATGCTGTCTTGGTGCTAAAGACCTGCCCGCTGGCGGTATAGCTCACAAACCCATTGTTATTGATCGTGATAACATCATTGGCGTCTTGCGAAATCGACGACAGATTGCCCCCAGCCCGCGCGCCTACATTCAGCACAGACGTAACATTAGCCCCTGACACAATGACATCTGCGATGGCAACATCCGGCAACGTCGGTTCAAGCGAGATGTTAAACAGTTCGGTCTGGAACACAGTCGTCGAAAAGCTGAGGTCGGGCAGCGGTGAAGGGAAGTTGATACCGCCCCAAATGCTAAGACCCGCGCTAAAGCTGACCGACCCATTGAAGAACGAGCCCAGCAGCCCCTTCAGCGTTGTCTGAGTGGATGCAAGATCAATCTGCGCCAAAAGTTCAGGCAAACGCAATTTGCCGTCGTTGTTTGGATCCGTAAACGTCAGGGTTACATCGCCGCCGATATTGCCGGATGCCCCCGCAATACCTGCATTCAACCCGAACGTACCGCGCACACTGCCATCCACCAACGCACCCGGCGCAGCATCAAGGAAAATGCCATCAAGAAGGCGTTCAGGATCATAGGAATTGGCAAAGTTAACGACGCCAGCCAGATCATACCCAACAGTAAATCCTGCATCAAAATCGATATCGATGTTGGCGGTAAATCCACCTGTGATCGCGCTTCCGATCCAGCTCGGCAAGTTCAGGGTATTCACAATTGCAGCAGAGATATTGGCGTTGATATCCGCCTGAAGCAGATTGAAATCGGCCTCAACCAGGCTCACCCGATCAAAATTACCCAACAGTAAGTTCAACGCATGGGATGGATCTGTCAGCAGCGGTAGCTTGATGTCCAGACCGGGGCCGGACACGCTCGCCGAGAACCCAAGATCAAGCACAAAGTCGAAACACGGCGTAAAGATCGCATCACTGGCGCGGAAATTAGACAACAAGACTTCGTTCTTGAAGCCGAGGAAATTATAGGTGCCGATGCAAATACCGCCAGGATTGCTGGTTGGCAGATCAGCCAAAGTACCCAGCGTCTCGGTGATCTGCGTGCCGACATTCAGGATCGGGAAAATCGCGGCCGCGGCGCTGAATGCGTAGGACACGGGCACCGTTTCGGACAGTGGTTTAAAGACGTCCGTAATCGGTTCCAGCAAGGTTGTAATCGGGTTCAGGACTTGGCCAACGATCTGGCCCAGATTGCCCGTGTGCAGGCGAATATCGTCGAATTTGAGGTCGGTGATCAGAATGTCCGTGGAAATAGGCTCCCCAAGGACCAACTGCGGAATTTCAGCCGTAAAGATAAATTTCGTTGTGATTTCAGGCACAAAGCTGCCCGATCCGAAGCCGATTGTCAGATCAAGGTTCAGATCAACCGTCACGTCCAACGTAAAGGTCGCGAAATCACCGAAATCGATTTGCGACAGATAAACCGTATTGTCGAACCGGTTGGCATCAAGGGGCACGGCCCCGCCGCCCATTGCTGCGAATTCAGGTTCACTGAAGGCATAGGCGCGATCAATCTCAAGGCCCGTGCCCGTCGCAATGCCCGACGCACCAAACAGATCAAGACCAATGGTCGCGCGCACAAGGTTATCAGTTCCAGCCGTTGGCGTTGCCGATACCTCAAGAACACCACCGATACTCATACCCGCTTCAAACGTGTCAGCGGTTGTTGGGTCAAAGTCGATCAAGGACGCTTCGAAGGTCAGTGCAATTTCAGGGCTGTCCACATCGTTCAGAACAAAGAAGCCTTCGCAATCCAGACCAAAGCCCAGATCAATATCCAAGACCGTGCGCAGATGGATGCCATCCCCCGCATCCACATCCAAATTCAGGCCCGGAATTTCCAGTGCAAGATCGACGTTCAAGTCAGCATTGAACACTTCAAAATCAAACGACAACGCGCCGTAGATCGCAGGTTCCCCGTTATCGATCACAGCCGCCGCAATATATTGCTGATCCGCGCTTGTGTCGTTTGGATCAAACATCAGGTTCAACGCGCGGTTCAGCAACACGTTGATCAGATCAAGCGATGTCGGCAGCGCATCGGACACCGCCGGATCAATGGGCCGTTCCAGATCGGCGCGCACTTCGTCCAACGCATCATAGATGAAATCGTCAAAGAACCCGGCCCCAAGCGCAAGGTTGTCACCAATGACCGGCAGATCAAGATCGCCCATAAAGTCGTCGATGAACCCTTGGATCGTTCCGGCCATCATATCCAGACCATTGATGATCGCTTGCGGGTTGTTCAACAGATCAAGGATGCCCGCACAATCAAACAGCCCCACACCGGGCAAGTTCAATTCAATAAAGTGCGGGCCATATTCTGCATCACCCGTCGGGGTGTAGTAATCCGCAGGCAAAAGATTGGTCGTCGCATCACGTTCACCCGCGCGGGTGTCACCAAATTTGGCAAGATCTGCGATCGGATCAATCAAACCGTCAAGCTCGTCCTGCGTCAGTGCAAGCCCGATCAGCGCAAGCGCCTGCGCGTCCCCAACAAAATGAGTATCGAGCAAAGCAATCGCTGCGGCGCGCGCGGCCTCGGCGTCGGTTGCGTTGATGTCAGCTGTATAAAGCTCGACCAGCGCGGCCTCCGCGGTGTCAAATAGTGCGCGCGCAGACACGGAATTGTCGTTCGGATCCGCCGGATTACCCGTCGTGCGCAACAAAGTAGATTCATAGACAAAGCCGTGGTCGTCAGGATTCAGCAGGCCAAAACCACCGCTGAACGGCAAATCAATCCGCGTTTCAAAATCAACGTCGAGGCCGAACAGTGGCAGGAAATCAGGGTCATCTGATTGGAAAATTCCGTACAAATGCGCCAGATCATAACGCCCGTCATCCTTGCCATCGATATCTTCGACAACGCCGGCAACATAGCCGCGCCCTTCACCACCACTGGCGCCGATAAACGCACTGCCACCCTCGATACCGACCTCAAGCGGACCAAGCGCAAGGACCATATTCAAGCCTTCGGGCGTGCCAAGGCTCAGGTTGGCGGAAATGCGGGTAGCATTGTCGCCTTCAGTATCAATGAAAATGATCGGCGCATCATGGGTGATGTCTTTGGCTTTCAAGACGCTGGACGACACATCGCCTTCAACCACATCAAGCGATGGGTCGTTCAAGATATCCGATAGTTCAATCAATGACTTAAAGCCCAGCGCGCGGGCGATGTTGGATTTCTCCAGCTCCAGCACTTCGAACGTCACGTCGTGGCTGATATCGTTGCCTACAACGGCGAAGGTGAATTCATTATACCCGTTCACCTGCGCAAAATTCGTGCTTTGTAATGTCAGGTCGGTGCCATCGGCAACGAAGCGTAAAATCTGGCTAAGTGTTGTCGTGGTGCCAATCACGGCAGTATCGGAAATCAGCGACCGATCAACACCAGCGTTGACCAAAGCCGCATTCAGACCGTCAACAAAGTCAGCGCGCGTCACGCGGCTAAAGTCTTCTTCGACAATCACGTCAATCGGATCGCCGTCCGCAATCTGGATGGCAAAGCTGTAACCCTTGGACGCATCAGTTGCCTCCCAGTCGCTACCAGTGCCGTGAATGTTGCCAAACGCCGCACCGCCCGTCTGAAGCCCGGCCTTCACAGCAGTATATTCAAGAGAGAACCCAAACTCGGGCAAACCAACAATTTTCAAAGCAGATGTGGTCGTGATCGACACGAGGCCCAAATCATTGAGCTCAAACGCAAACACGTTCCCCGCGAGGATATCGGTGACTTCAGCAGCGCCAGTTTCCGTCGATGTCGTCAGTGTCCCGAGATTAAGCGTGCGCATCGTATCTGGCGCGCTGAACCGCAGCGCGTCGTTCAAGGCATCCACCAATTCTTGCGGTGTTCGGGGTGTTAGGGGTGTCAGGTCTTCGGCGATCACAAGGTCGATTGTGTCCGTCGCCGTAGAACCCGGAACCGTGATATTCACGCTAAGGGTGAAACCATCGCTTGGCAGTGGCAGCACGGCCGCGACAGGCAAAGGCGGCGCAACGACAAGCACCCGAGGTTCGAATTCGTCGGGAACAATCGTGTCCAGACCCATCATCGTAATGGCGCGTGGGACGTAAGGATCGGCCTCTGCCAGTGCCTCAAAAGCCCCGCCAGCATCCTCCGCAGGGCCACCAAACAACGCACCTGCGGTATCGGTGATGGCAATCGAAAATTCGTCCCAACCCTGACTGTTCGCGAATGCCGTCGTTTCCAGCGTAATCGCGCCGGTGTCATCATCCAGACGTGCCAATAAAAGGCGCAACAGTGGTGTGCTGTCGCCAGACATATCGCCAGCATCCAGACCAGAATTCGCAATCAGGATCGTGTTGTTCGTGGCGGCAGGAATCGCAGGGTTGGCAGTGTTCAGCGCTGTGTTCAGCGCGGCAACAAACCCTTCGTCGTCGCGCGCACCGTCGGCAGGAACATCAATGCTGATCGGTGCGGTTCCGGCTATCACGATGTCGAACGTATAGCCCAAGGTCGGATCAACAGGATCAGCCAGCGCGATGCTGCGAACCGGATATTCCCCGGCCTCCGCCAGAACAGGCTGCACGCCGCCCTCTGCCGTCAGTGCAGCCGTATCAATCGGATCGGCAAACAGCGCCAATACACCTGCGGGATCGCGCGCTGTCGAATTGGGGTCTTTGATTTCAATTGTCAGATCACCGGCGTTGTCCGCCAATTCAACGACCAAGCCATTTGCATCCGCGTCAAATGCGGCCTGCAAGGCGGTGACGACATCTTGGATCGTTGCATCAGGCTCACCTTCCGCCTGCGGCAAAAGCGCATCGATATCAATCGCATAGCTCGCCTGTTTGCCATCTGTCGCATCCACCCAATTGACGCGAAGATCGTCAAAACCCGCACCATTGGTGATCACCGAAGTCACGTTCGCGATTTCTTCGAGCGTTGTGGTGGCAGTCGCATTCGCCAATGTCAGGCCACCTAGCGCGGCGATATCAATCCCAAAGCTAAGGTTCAGGCCAAGTTCGGGATCCAGAACCAACGCCGCATCTGCGCGCGCGTCCACCAGATTTGTCAACAAATCCCCAAGAACATCGGCGGATTCATCCCCCTGCTCATCGGAGTCCAGATTGTCATCCGCACCATCGATCAGCGCACTCAGCCCAGCCGTGCCAAGCAAATCAACGAGGTTAAAGTTGAACGGAATTTCCTGCGTAAAGTCATCAAGGAAACTGATATCGAGATCAAAGATCAGCTCACATGCGCCGCCCGCAGTGACGAGATTGATCGTAACAACATCCGCGCCGAATACGGACGCAAACACACTGTTGATGTTCTCAAAGCTAAACCCGCCCTCATCGCGAAGGTCCTGCAAGGCATCGTTGAAACCAGACGTGAAATCAAAGGTCGCCATCAAGCTGTCGTTCAACAGCGGGACGTCTTCGAACAGGAACGGGAAGAAGGATTCAAGGTTGTCTTCGTAAATTTCGATGACGTCGCCAAGGCCGATCAGCGCATCCAAAATCAGATTAGGATCAACCAGCGTCAGACAAGCAAGTTCAGCGATATCAAAGACAACGCTGGTCGTGTTGATCGGGTCAAAAATGTCACCGATAGACGCAAAGATTGGTTCATCAATCGACGGGGTCAGCCCGCCAAAGCCAAGATCGATCCCCTCAAGATTCATCGCAACCATGACGTAATCTTGCCCGTCAACGCGATCATCGCCGTTCTGGATCGTGATCAGATCAAGAACATTCTGGCGGTCTTCGGCAGCGGCATCATCTGGATCAGCCAACGTGCTTGCGGGCAGGTCGAAATCCACACGTTCGCCCGCCACGGCGCCTTCGATCACCACATCATCGTCACCGCTTGCGGGGTATGGAATGACGGCAATGCCGCCCTCCAGATCAACGCGGCCCAGCAAATCCGTCAAACGGCTGCCCGGCCCGGTATCCGTTCCCAACGTGATCAGTTGCGCGCCCGTCAAACGGTTGCTGAACGCACCATCAGATTGGCCGACGATTGTAATATCAAGCTCAGTATTGATCGCGATGAAGTTTGCAGGGTCAGGCCCACCCGCGCCCGTGCCCACACCGATTTCAACCATCCCCAGATCAAGACCGGCGACGATGTTGGTCGCCTGCGCATCCAGAACGGCATTCATCGACAATTGGTCAAAGAACACGTTGTCGAGGATCGCGCTACCGATCTCACCATTGGCCGTGAAATCGGCCTGGATGTCGAAAATGTTAAAGCCCGCAGCGACGTTCAGTTCCGCACTCAGCGTTCCATCAAGCTGGGCTTGAAGATCAACATTCGAAAATTCGCCAAGGCTGGTGTTGTCAATCGACAGGCCTGCGCTGACACTTGGAATTCCCGTAACGATGTTTCCGTCACTATCAATCGAACAGGCAACGAAGGGTTCAAAATCGAAGATCACTTCGCCTGTTTCGATATCTACGTTGACCTCAAAATCAGGAATGCACGGGATGTTGCCCACCGTATCTGCCATCCAACCCAGCATACCCTGAAGGCTGTTGGCACGTTTCAATGATTCCAGATCAAGGCCGATTTTGTAGCGCCCGTCCGCATCCCCGCCCAAGCTGAATTCAAGTGCCGGATCAGCCCCCACAAAAGCCTTCGCAACCGAGATGTCGATCCCTTTCAGGACCAATGCAGCGTTGATTTCATTAACAAAACCCTGCGCCAGATCGCCAGCCGTATTCGCGCCCCAACCGCCTGTCGGCTGCACGACATTCACAAGCTGCACTTCGTCGTCCACGACGATTTCAAACCGCACGCTGGACATGCCTTTCAGCACATCAAGATCAAGCGCCTCCAGCCCGACCGTTCCGATTTCGCGATGCACATCAAGGGATGCAATTTCGGTGCCGTTTTGCGTGCCTGTGTTCAATTGCGACAGTTTAAACCCAAGATCGCGTAGGTTCGTGGTGCCCGCGATGGATTCCATGCTGACGTTCTGGATCGCCCCAGGTCCTGTCACCGCAAAGTTGAACGCACGGCTGGCGATGGAAACAGCCCATCCAAAACTTGCCAATTGCCCTTCAATCAGACCCGCCAGAACAACCAAGGATTCGTCTGTGATATTGCCGTAAACATCGCGTTCCGCCCAACCGGTAATGTCGACGGGAACATCGGTGCGGGTTTCAACGTCGTTTGTATCAAAGCCCACGATGACGAAATTCAAACTCGTTTCCAGCGCCAGCGCATCTAGCTGCGCATCTGTCAAAACGCTGCCTGTCTGGCTTGTTTGATCCGTCGCAAGATCAACGAAAATACCGGTCTCATCGATATTCAGAAGCCCGACCGACCCGACAGTTTCAGGGAAACCAAAATCCTCTGGACTGGCGGCAAACAGATCAGGAATGGACTGGAAGACATCTGCAATCTGCCCAAAGGATTCTGTCATATCAAAATCGGTCAGCGGAATGCCCAGCGTAAAGCCCGCATTGCCAAGAACAGACGCAACCCCGTCGCCCAAAGCATCAAAGAACGTTTCAACCACATCCGTGCCCGTGTCATAGAACGTGTTGGCGATACGGTTCAGCGGTTCAATCAGTTCTGCATCGACGCCGGCAAAGCTCGTAATTGCGAAATCAACATCAACAGCATCATCAAAGGCGGCAACAGTTGTATCGGCGGCAATCTGGCCGATTGTGACAGCTTGGGTCAGGCTCGCGCCGAACCCGATCCCCGTCGCTGCGTCCAGCGACAAAGGCAAGTTCATATCAAAGTTATAGCGCACCAGTTCGAGTTCTGCCGCCTGATCCAATTCAACCAACTGGCTGGCTGCATTGGCTGGATCGGCATCCAATTCCGTCGCGCGCAGCGCAAAATCAACGGCACCGCGTCCGCCAAGAACGCTGGACTGGGTCAATCCAATCGTAGGATCGACTGTCGCAATAACAGTGCCGTCAAACGCCAGACCAGTCCACGTATTGCCCGCATCGAACAGGCCAAAGCGCCCGGTTTCGATTGACGTCAAAGTGCCGGTTAGGAACCCGACATCCGTTTCAGGTGCGCCACCTATCTCAAAAAGATTGTTGATGTCACCAGCAACAGCATCGGGAACACCAAATTCGAACAGCGCCTCGATCCCCGTCGGATCAAGGGGGTCACCCGCCAACCCAAAGTTCGCCATGTTCAAATTTGCCGTGACAGTATCGTCTTCGACATCCGCGATCGCGGCCGTCGTGGTGCCCTGATCATCAACAACCGTTGCAGCCGTGATGGAATATTCAAACACCCCACTTTGCGCCAAAAAGGAAAAATCATTCGGCATGATCGTGCGCAGATTTCCCGCAAGATCGAGCTTATCCAGAAATGTCTGGATGATCGGCAAATCCACCGACACAGCGATTTCATCAACGCTGGTTTGGCTATACCGGATGATCTCTCCGCCGCCCGTCTTATCAACATCCGCCAGCGAAATCTGTTCAAGCGCGGTGGTATCGGCCGCCGCAATGACATTGTCGTAGGCTTCGGTGAAGGCCGCCTTGAACTCAACAATCGTTGTCAGAATTCCCGCAGCGTCTTCGACAAACGTATACTCTCTGAATGGCTCATAATTGGGGGCCAACGGATCACTGCCCGCAGTTACAGGGGCGTACTCAACAGCAAACGTATCAAAATAGGCATCGATCCGGTCAGACAGATTCCCGTCAGACCAGATAAGATCACTACCAAAAACCTGTTCGGTCACATCCGCGCTGCGCAAATAATCTGACAGCGTCGTGCCTTCGGCCAATTCAACACCGTTGATGCGCAAAAGCCCAACGTTGTCTAGAAATCCAACCTCAGTCATGCCGTCCCGCACCCCATAAGTGCGGGTGGTATCCCTCAAATCAAGGATCGTATCGGTGTAAACCGCATCGGTGAAAACGGCATTCAGGTCTGTGCGGTAGTCTTCAACCACTTGCATCCCGGACAGGCGGACACGCTCAAAAATGTCCTCAAGCTCTCCGAAACCGGTGCCGTCCTGCCCCTCAACGATGGAAAACAGGTCGTCGGCGCCGTCCAGCCCGTCGATCAGCTCTGTTCGCAAAAGGTTAAGAAGGCCGTCCTCGCCGGGATCAAATTGATCCTCGAACGTGCGGATCAAGGCTGACATCGCCTCGATTGTGTCAACGTTATCAAGGGTATCAGAAACGGAGAAGTCCAGCGAGGCATCCAGAAGAATGCGCGGCTCTAACAGTTCAAATAACTTTTCGTTCTTATCCAAGACCAAGCCCCTAGCATATCAGCTGGTTAAATTTTCAACGCACTCACTAAAGGACCAATCACAAACCTAGATCTGTTGGAAAAAGTCAAAAAAGACACCGCACAATCGTCTCCAACCTTCTTAAATCAATTCACATCAAAAGCGACATATATTTTCCTTGGCTAGTGATACGAGCACGCACCATTACCCCCTGAAAACCAAAGGCCGCAATTCTTGCGAAATGCGACCAAAGTTAGATTTTATCAAATGTAATTTTGATTTCCACGCGCGCCATCAGCGGCGCAGAACGACCCTCAAGACGTCCGGCTATACGGGCCTTCCGTGGGGCTTGTAAAACTACCACCTGCGGTCTCGGATGCATCCAGAACCTTAAGCTCTGGCGCGACATAGGTTGGCAGCTTTTGATCCGCTTCGGTCTGCGCTTTGTTCTCTTCAGACATGATAAATCTCCTAAAACTAATTCCTGCGGAGAGAATAAGTTTCAAATTCGCAGAAAGCAAATGTTTGTTAATCTTTATGAAGAGTCTTGCGCCCCCTCCGATGCCACGTCAGGCCAGCCAGCGGACCAATGCGTTTGCCCGCCAGAAACTATTGTATTGCGCGACAGCAATCTCATCGACTGTATCGCCCGATTTTGCCTGTTCATATTCGGCCCGCTTGGCACCCATTTTCGCAGGATCAAGAACCGTCGACAACACAGGATGCGCGCCATTCTGAAAACCGTCCTTGGGCAATTCCCGCCCGACCAGACCAACGGTTACACCCCCAAGGTCCTTGCTTTGCTTCCATGTGACCTTGTCCGGTATCGTCCCCGTGGCCGCGCGCCGATGGAGGTAGCGCCCCATCTTTTTGCGACGTTTCTCAATCGCTGGTGTCTTAAGAAATTGGAGCATCAATTGGCGATCATACAAAGGCCAACGATATTCAACGCCGTAACTCTGAGCGAGAAGTGCACAGGCTTCAAGCCGCGCCACGCGCCGTGGCGAAAGATCGGGGCCGCGTAGTATATGTTCGTTTAATGTCAGCGCTTTAGCTTGATGCGCATACCATGATGCGAACCGCTGCGTGACTTGAAACTCCTCAATCGCGTCTTGGCGCAGCAATGCATTGTCCACATATGCGCGCACAAATTTCGGGATGGGCTGGACCGCACCGTTGCCTTTGGTTTTCGCCGATAGCCGTCGAAGATTCAGCGCAAACCGCGCCCAGCGCGTCACCGCATTGCCGTGCATCTCACGCGCAAGAACTCCAAAGTTGCGCTTATGAAAAAGCTCGGTGTGAAGGGCCGCGGCTTGATGCGTGACCATTTCATCACCGCCATACCCGGACAATAAAGTACGAATACCCAACTGCTGGCACTGGCGCAGAATATCGATGTGCCAATGGGCTTGATCGTGTTCGGCGGGATACCCCATCACCTTCAATGTGCGTTCCAACACACTGGGATCATCGTGCAAACGGGCGTGCGTGGTAATATGGTTGTGCCGCACACCGCAATGCATTGCTGTTTCCAGCAGATATTCGGGTTCTTGTTCAAAGTGACTCATACCGAAGCAATGAAAATCATCGATGTCGTGGGGCAGATGTTTAACGGCATGGCCAATGATCGACGACGAATCCAGCCCACCCGAGCTTTCGGACCCGACCCGAAAATCGCTGCGCAATCTGGCCTCTGTCGCGGTGTGAAACGCGGCACGGTAGTCCTCCAGATACTGGGGATCACGGTGCGTTGCGGCCGGCGCGGTGTCTTTGAATTCAAAATAAGGCTGCGGTTCCACGGGGCCTTCGCGCGTCACGCGCATGCTGTGGGCGGGGGCAAGCCGCGCAACGCCTTCAAATGCACTGTGCGTCATGTCATGGGGCGCATCCGCCATATGACGCGCCATCCACGCCCGGCTTGGCGTGATCTTTAGCGCCTTCATACCGGTAAAAACGACGGGCGTGCTGGCGCAGACAAACACATCCGCATCCACATAGTAAAAGAACGGCCGCGCCCCGATACTGTCCCGGGCACAGAACGTTCGCGATGTTTGCGGGTCGTAAATGACGAAACTGAAATCACCCTCAAACCGATCCGCGCAGGCGTCATCCCACATGTCGAACCCAGCAAGAATGATCTGCGGGTCTGTCAACGTATCGCTGTCGGTCAGGCCAAGCGCGGAACATAGCTGCGCGCGATTGTCCAATCGAGACCACGACACAATCACACGTCCCGTTTTCGGGCAGGTTTGCGGCGCGGTTTCATGGCGCGACTGCGGCGTGTTCCACGTCACGGTCTGGACCATCAACATCTGATCATTCGACCACGCGCCCTGAACATCGGCCTGATCATAAGGCGTCAGCGCATCCAACAAATCCTGCTCTGTCGCGTATGTTTGGGGGGCTTGGCGGGTGCCGCGGGCCATGATGCACGCAAACATCAGCGTAACACCCCAAACAAAACGTCCATTTTATCCACTCACTTCGTGGACCAATTTTTTGTCCGCCATATCGCGCAAAAACTGGCTGATCTCGGGTTCCAATTGGGCAGCTTTGTCGGAACTAAACGACGTGCGCACGCTTTCAATCAGGGCGCCAACGGTTTGCTGTGTTTCCAATTGCGCCCAGATGTGCGCCCCAACCTCATTGATCGCGAAATACGATCCTTGGTTGACGTCCATCATCACCGCTTCACCATCCATGTCAGCAACGATCAGATTAGGGTTTCGCTGTAAAAGAGTCTCGGGTTTCAAATTTATGTCCTCCGGTAAAAGGTTGGGGTCGGAAATGTGCGGGCGGTCGCTGCTATGAAATCATCCCATTGCAGCGTGGTAATCCGCGAGTCTCGAAATGCTGCCCAATTTGTCGCCCAGATCACGCGGATTGCCAATCGCCAATATGGTCAGCGGAAAAACCGCGCGGTTAGACCCGGCTCAATCGCCAGTTGCGTCTGCAATCAAAACATCCAGCAACTCGTCCAGCTTAAAACCAGCCATGGGGCGACGAACTGTTTTCACAACAACACGTTGAGACAAAGCAGCTATTTTCTGAAAATGGTCCACTGAAAGGCCAAGCCCGTCAATAAATGGCAATCGGTATGTGTTTGTCTGCAACGCTGTGAAGATGTCCAAGCCGGTCAATGCTTCGCACGTCACTGTGTCTGTTTCATGGGGGGCCAGCACATAAATCCGTTTGACCGGCGTATTATCTGCGCAAAACGCATCCTCCATGGGGACCCTGAATTTCTCCATCTCGGGGCGCACACGGGACAGACCGACGGTGTCAACGCTCAAACCGTTCGCGGCCTCTTGCCAAAGCTTGATATGCGGGACACCGGGCACAAGACGTCCATGATCGTCGATGGCACAAACATCATCGCTCATCACGCGGTAACCACGGCGCATCAATCCGGCCGCCGTCGTGGATTTGCCCACACCGGACGGACCCACACAGATGATGCAATTGCCGTCCACCTCAACGCCGTTTCCATGCAGCACCAAAAAATTCCGCTGCATCAAAAGCGACCCGAGCCCCGACCCCATCAAGAACACCTGCAACGACAACGGATCAAGATTTTCGTAAGGACGATATCGCAGCGTCGTCCCGTTTTCCGCCACAAAACGCAAAACACCATCGATATCCAAGGAAATGTAATTGGGCGCGGCGATAACGGATGGCCCAATGCGGCGCGCACCCTTCGGTGGGTCAGCAAAGCTGTCGCATTGCTCTATTGTGATTGTTTCAAACGCGGCGTCCGTGCCTGTCAAAAGCTGTTCGAACGCAATGTCGCTGACAAGGTTACAGCCATAGGCGCGATAGCAATACTGCATGCTTTGGCCCTGGCTCACTCGGCGTCCATTGGTACGGCACGAAATCTGTCACACCGACGGCGCAGCTTGAAAACATCCCCGACGATCACAGACCGGTCTGCAATTGGCCAAACCCGCAATGCCCAAGACGAATAGACATCCGGCGGGTTCGTAAATTCCGTCCCATCAGGAAACGAAAACCCAATCCATTGAACAATCGCATTCGCTGATCCCGTATCGGTCACGGGAACATCAAAAGTATCGTCCTCCTTAGGATTGGCGTTCGCCCCTGTCATATCAAACCTGAGCACTTCAACCCCCTCCGTGCGCGGTTGAAAATGGGCAAGCGGCCCATGCTTAAGCACATCCGGGGTGTGCAATAGATCCATCGCTGAAAGGTCAAATTCGGATTGCGCCCCTATCGGTTCAGTGCGCGCGGGCTGATCCACCTGCGCCAACTGGCACGTCATCCAGATCGCGTCCGGCATATGCAATGCGTCATCTGTCAACAAAGCATCGCGGGCATATTCCGTGATTGGCAAAACGTGTTCGCCCAGCAGATCGTTGGAAATTATCTCGTGAAGAAAGACGTTGCACCGTTCCGGCAGCTGCGCGCCAACGCTGACTGTGGTCGCATCCGCGCAGATAACAGTCACCCGGTCCGCAAACCCGTTCCGGCGGATATTTTCACGCGCAGCCTGTGCGATAAGCGGAACAATTTCGATTGTATAGACATGCCGTGCGCCAGCGCGGGCCGCCATCATCGCAAGAATGCCGGACCCCGTACCAACCTCAAGAACGATGCTCTCGGGTGTGATACAAGCACGCAGCGCTTTGTCGTAAGCTGCATTGCGCCTCTCGTCGCGTGCAATCGCCCAATGCCATCTGGGAACTGTGGCCATAATCGCCGGCGATGTAACGGCCGTGATCCAAGGATCATGCGGCGTAAGGGAACGGGCCAACGCCGCCACCGAAGCCGCGTCTTGTGGGCCCAGCTTATCGCCCAATTTCGCGACCAGATCAGCAATCAATTCGGGCGCTTTTTCACGATCAATTAGTGCATCAATAAAAGGATCAGCCGGGGTTTTGATTTGATCCCGTTCATACCAACTTTTCAGCCCGATTTTATTGGTTACCATACATTTTCCACTGCTAAAGCACGGCCTTCGGGCATGCTGCGCGGATACTAGGATGCTTTCATTTAAGAAGCCAACACGTCTTTTCATTTTACAAATTTAGCACTGATCGACCCAAATCAAACGCCGGTGCCATAAAATGCCCACTGAAATTCTTGGCCTAATTCTTGTGTGCAGATAGGCGCGGCAGCAATGATCATGAAGAGGCAAGCACGGCGCTATGATCGAGGCTCGCCTAGCGGGGCACGCTACCAGTTCAGGCAAATGCGCAAATGATCGTTATTGAGGGTTTCAGACACCACCCCCAAATAAATTCCTAAATCAGTCTTTGCATGCAACCATTGTGTGAGCGCCCTGCCAGGTTTGGCGAAAAGCAAAATTTAGCATAATAGTTGGACGCATAAGGGGAGTAATCTTGATAAAGAGCACGACGCGTGTCGTTTTTGAAATTCTCGCAAGGGCCTGTGTTTTGCTCGCCTTTTCGGAATTTTTCTTTTTCAACGAAGGGTCAGTCCGACACTTTCTTGAGGCACCCGGCGCGATTGGCAAGGCGCTGCACATTTCTGAACTGATTTTGTTCTACTGCTTGCCAGGATCGCTTTTGTTGGCCCTCGAACCCATGATGACGACTTGGCCGCGTACAATTCTTGCCGGAGCATTTGTAGGATGGTCCATCGAAGCGGCGATGGTTCCGGTTGCTTACGAGAACGTACCCTTCAGTTTCTTTTGGACGTCAGTGTCTTGGCATGCGTTGATTGACGTGTGTCTAGGCTGGGTCGTTCTGCGAAGAATTTTCGGCACTGGTAAAACGCTTACCAAGGTCTTTGGTGCAGTAACATTAGGGTGCCTAACGGCTTTGTGGTCGACTTGGGCATGGGCCGATTTAGCACTTGAAGCAGGGCAGTTCGCGGAAATAATTGCTGTCGGCCTCGCGCTGCAAGCTGCCGGATATCTTTTGTCGGGCAGATCGGCGAAACAACCGGTTTTGGGACGGACCGGCTTTTGGTTCGCAATTGGGATAAATCTGGCGTGTTGGGCCCTTTGGGCAGCGATATTCCTACCCGTTTCGATAGGCTTGCTTGTCTTGGCAACACTTAACGGTCTGTTGTTGATGGGCGCATCTGCTGGCGAAAGCATACAAACATCAAACAAACTGGGCCTACATGGGCTTTTGCCCCTCCTGTTGGCTCTCCCCGGCGGGGTCCTTGGATATTGGATGATTAAGATAACCGGTTACAGCAATGAGATCGGAGAGCTTGCGGTCCTTCTCGTCGCCTTTGGGGGCATATTGATCTACGCAATTGCAGCAATCAGCGCACTTCGGGATCGGGTCCGTAAATAAACCGGCTTATTCGCTGCGGTTGCGCGAATGGCGGCCTAAAATTTCCGATCATTGCTGCCATTGGTCAAACTTGATTCGAGACTGAGCCACACAGACGCAGGCGTCACTTCAGCTTGTTTTAGAGCTGAGTGGGACGGAAATCCCGCCCCGGCTTCAGCGCTTTTTCTCTCCCATGAGCATGGATCTCAAATCCTGCTCAACGACAGGCAATTCGTTGAGATTGAGCGCGGAATGGAGGTCGACAAGGTGGCTTTGCATCAATTCTTCCGCGCGCACGCCATCGTTGTCGCCGATCGCCTTAATCAGGGCATGGTGCGCCTGGCTTTCACATAAGGCATTTTCGCGTCGCCAATACAGCGCGATGATCAGGGAAGACCGCGCAATCAAGACATTTATGATATCCGCAATGGTCTGTTGTTGCGCAATCCGGGCGATTTCAATGTGAAATTGGCCCGACAGCGACAAGGCACGTCCACGATCTCCGGCATCCATTGCGGCATGTTCTTGGGTGACGTGGTCGTTCAGCAACGCAATATCGTCCGGTGTGGCATGCCGCGCGGCACTTCTGGCCGTACGCGGTTCTAACAATTCGCGGGCCTCAAAGACCTCGTGGGCCTCGGTCAGGCTTGGCTGAGCCACATAGGCCCCGCGGTTGCGTTTGATTTCGATGATCTGCTGATGCGCAAGAGACTGGAGCGCAGTGCGCACGATGGTGCGTGACACCCCATAAATGTCCGACAGTTCGTCTTCGCCCAACTTGGTGCCAGGGGCCAAACGGTGTTCGTGAATGGCTTGCGACAAAGCGCCAGAAATTGTGTTGGCGCTCGCAGTGGCCGAGACAGATTTAGGTTTGGTCAGCGTCATTGCGGTCTCCTGTAGGTTGAGATGCCAGAGCGATATTCGATACACAAGCCAATTTAGATTCCCGACGAACGACAACCAGGATTGTATACAATATTGTGCGCAATTATTGAGCGACCTGCGATCTGTGCGCACAAAATGTATGCTGAAGCGTCTAAAGGCGAACCGGCGATCCTGAAATCCATTGTCTCATATCAGCCTGAACGCGCTGCTGTTCTTAACCTGACATGGGACCAGTATGAGCAACCAAGATCTAGAATTGGTATCAGTAACCAAGCGCTACGGCGCTACAGTTGCCGTGGACGCCATTAACTATCGTTTCAAATCTGACAGCTACACCTGCCTGCTCGGCCCGTCCGGCTGTGGAAAATCTTCGACCCTACGCATGATTGCGGGCCACGAAAGTATCAGCGACGGTTCGATCGTGCTGGACGGTCGCGATATATCGCACCTGCCCCCTGCGCAGCGCGGGACGGCAATGATGTTCCAGAACTACGCCCTTTTCCCGCATCTAAGCGTCCTCGACAACGTCGCGTTCAGCCTCAAGATGAAGGGAACGGATACGGCCAAACGTCACGCCGAAGCGCGTGAAATGCTGGCACTGGTTGACCTAACGGACCTTGCGGACCGTTTGCCGGATCAACTCTCGGGTGGGCAACAGCAACGTGTCGCCCTTGCGCGCGCCTTGATCACCCGCCCGCAGGTTTTGCTGCTGGACGAACCGCTCTCGGCCCTCGATCCGTTCTTGCGCATCCGCATGCGATGTGAGTTGCGCAAGCTGCAAAAAGAGCTGGGGATCAGCTTTATCCACGTGACCCATGGGCAGGACGAAGCGCTGGCTTTGGCAGACGAAATTATCGTCATGAACAATGCAGTGATCGAACAGTCAGGGCCTGCCCGCGACGTTTTCAATGCGCCGCAAACCAAATTCGTCGCGCAGTTTATGGGTGGTCATAACGTCGTTGCGTTACCCGATGGCCATTTCGCAATTCGCGCAGATGCCGTGTCTGTCACCGCCCCAACCCAAGGCGCTGTCGAAGGCAGTGTGACAGCTGTCGAATACCAGGGCACCCATGTGTCTGTGTCCGCAAGGATCACCGGCGATCAAGAGGTGCTGGCCCTCATCCCCGACACAACCTTCTTTGCCAACCCGTACAACCCCGGCGACCGGATCGGGCTGCACTGGGACGCCTCCAATCAACACAAACTGATCGCATGAACTGCGGCGCATTCATTTCCAACAACGACTCGTCTGACAAGGAGACTGAAAAATGACTAAATTCACACAACGAAATGGCCTCAGCCGCCGTACTATGCTGAAAGGCGCTGCCTCGACTGCAATTGCGGCGGGGGCCACGACGCTTGGCGCCCCCATGGTGTGGGCGCAAAACATCAAAGACGTCACGTTGCGCCAGTTCGGCACAGGGGTGTCCAACCTCAATGACGTGGCCAACAAGGTTCAAGAAGACCTCGGCTTTACCTTGGAAATGACCGCGCTTGATACAGATAGCGTAACCCAACGTGCGGCCACCCAGCCCAACAGCTTTGACATTGCCGACATCGAATACTTCATCTGCAAAAAGGTCTGGGCAGCTGGCAACCTACAAGCGATGGACACCACGAAAATCGATAACTACGACAAGATCGCAGGCACCTTCCGCAGCGGTCTGCTGACACCTGAAAGCACCATTGCACAGGGTACGGCACCACACACTGTTGGTTTTACATCCGGTCCAAACGGCACGGATTTCGTAGGCGAGGAATCCGGTTGGATGACCCTGATCCCAACCATCTACAACGCTGACACTTTGGGTATTCGTCCCGACCTGATCGGGCGTCCGATCACCAATTGGTCCGAACTGTTGAACCCGGAATTCAAGGGCAAGGCTTCCATCCTCGATATTTCTTCCATCGGGATCATGGATATGGCGATGGTTGTGGAATCGATGGGTGAATACACCTACCCCGACAAAGGCAACATGACCAAAGAAGAGATCGATCTGACGATTGGTATCTTCACAGAAGCAAAGAAGAACGGTCAGTTCCGCGCGTTCTGGAAGTCGTTTGATGAAAGCGTCAACCTGATGGCGTCGGGCGAAGTTGTGATCCAGTCGATGTGGTCGCCTGCCATCACGGCCGTCAAATCCCAAGGCATTCCATGCGTCTACCAGCCGCTCGAAGAAGGGTATCGTTCATGGGGCGGTGGCCTTGGTATTTCGGCTGCGCTGTCGGGTATCGAGCTGGATGCTGCCTACGAATACATCAACTGGTATCTGTCCGGTTGGGTCGGTGGCTATCTGATGCGTCAGGGCTATTACTCTGCCGTTCCAGAAACATCCAAAGCGTTCATGTCCGCGGACGAATGGGGCTTCTGGTACGAAGGCAAAGCCGCCGAGGGCGATATCCTGTCCCCTACTGGTGACACGCTGGCCGGTGCTGGTGAGGTCCGCGATGGTGGGTCGTTCCTTGATCGGATGGGATCAGTTGTATGCTGGAACTCTGTCATGGACGAGAACCAATACATGGTCCGCAAGTGGAACGAATTTATCGCCGCTTAAATCAAGACCGGGTGCGCCGCAACATGGCGCACCCAACCCAAAATTATAAGAAATCCCAATGAAAAAGCTTCGTGCCAATCCAGCACTATCCAGCCTGCTTATGGTATCGCCATTGGCGGCCGTTTTACTTATTTTCCTGGTGCTTCCGATCGTTCTGATCGTCACCGTGAGCTTCTGGCGGGCAACTGAATTTTCGATCATTCCCGCGTTTGAGTTGGACAACTACGCCTTCTTGTTCGGCTCTCCCGTGACCTACACGGTCTTTTTCAATACCTTCAAATACGCGCTGATCACGTGGGCCTGCACGCTGTTGATCGGGTTCACTGTCGCTTATTATCTGGCGTTTCATATCCGCACCCTGACATGGCAGATCGCACTATTCCTGCTCTGCACGATCCCGTTTTGGACCAGCAACATCATCCGTATGATTTCGTGGATCCCGTTTTTGGGGCGCAACGGGATCGCCAATTCAACCCTGATGTCTTGGGGCGTGATTGACGAACCGATTGAATGGCTGCTGTTTTCAGATTTCGCAGTCATCCTTGCCTTCGTGCACCTTTACACGCTGTTCATGGTCGTTCCGATTTTCAACACGATGATGCGAATCGACAAATCCCTCATCGAAGCCGCACGCGACGCGGGTGCCAATGGGGCGCAAATCCTGTGGAATGTGATCATCCCGCTGACCAAGCCGGGGATCATGATCGGGACCATCTTTGTGGTCACGCTTGTCATGGGGGATTTCATAACGGTGCGGTTCATGTCCGGATCGCAATCGGCCAATGTCGGGCGCCTGATCTCGAACGACATCGCCTTGCTACAATATCCCAGCGCCTCGGCCACCGCGATCATTTTGCTGCTGACAGTGCTGATGACTATCGCCATTCTCTTGCGCTTCGTCGACATCAGAAAGGAGCTTTAGGATGGAATCCCGCCCGCGGTCTTTCTACATCCTCAGCGCCTTCTTCGCGCTGTTCATCCTGTTCCTTTACGGGCCGACCATCACCATCGGCATCCTGTCCTTCCAAGGCGAGGGCGGCGGGCTGACCTTCCCCATGCGTGGTGTGTCACTGTATTGGTTCTACGATCTGTTCGAACAACAGGCGGTGGGCGACATTTGGGGCAGCTTCCGGCGCAGCTTTGTGCTTGGGCTGATGGTCATGATTGTCACGGTTGTTGTGTCGGTCATGGGCGGCCTCGCGTTTCGTCGCAAATTTCTCGGATCAAATATCCTGTTCTATCTGATCATCACGTCATTGGTGATCCCGTCGATCCTCATTTCGCTTGGCGTCGGGTTGCTGTTCTCCCAGTCAGGTCTAAACGTTCATTGGTCAACATCCGGCTTCGGCTCACAACTGACATGGACGCTGCCCTTCGGCCTTTTGATCATGTTCGCCGTCTTCAACCGGTTTGACAAAAGCTACGAAGAAGCCGCCCGCGATCTTGGTGCGACCCCTTGGCAAACCCTGCGCCACGTGGTGCTGCCGATCATCGCGCCGTCGCTCATTGGCGTGGCATTGTTCGGCTTCACACTCAGCTATGATGAATTTGCGCGGACCCTTTTAACGTCGGGCAGCTACAACACGCTTCCTCTCGAAATTTACGGCATGACAACCAATGTAACCTCCCCCGTTCTGTATGCATTGGGGACGCTGACAACCGTCTTTTCCCTCATCATCATCGGCGCGTTTCTGTGCATCGCGTTGATCGCCAACCGCCGCCGCGCCCGGCAAGCATCCGATGCCGGAAAGGGTGAGATATGATCGTCATAATCAACCCCAACTCAACTGTATCGATGACGGACGCGATGGTTCAAACAGCCCGAAAAGCGGTGCCCGGCCTAAACGTTGTCGGATGGACATCTACTATGGGTCCGCCTGCTATTCAGGGTGCGCAGGACGGGGATGCGGCAATCCCGCCCCTTTTGGAACTGGTGAAAATGGCAGATGACGAGGGTGCTACGGCGGTCATCATCGGCTGTTTTGATGACACTGGACTTTACGCAGCACGTGAACTCGCATCCTGTCCCGTCATCGGCATCGGGCAAGCCGCCTACCACGTGGCATCGCTCTTTGGGCACCGTTTTTCTGTTGTCACAACATTGGACGTTTCAGTTCCGGTTCTTGCTGCAAATATCAGCAGCTACGGCCTGAACAAGAACCTTGGGTGCATCCGGGCAAGCGGCGTACCGGTCCTTGCCCTCGAAGACGATCGCGAAAATGCGACCCGCCAGGTCAAGGCAGAAATCCGAACGGCATTGCGCGAAGATGACATCGACAGCATTGTTCTGGGGTGCGCCGGTATGGTGCACATCGTCGACGACAGTGATGATGTACCCATAAAACTGATCGACGGGGTTCATGCTGCGGTGCATTTGGCATCTATGTTTTGATGCGTATTTGCCCAATTCAACTAGCGATCTCAGATGTAATTGAAACCGAGGTCATGAGGGCCGCTGGCAAAGGCGGCCCCACTGAAATCTTACCAGCTGTTGTAGCCCAAGAACTTGCCTGACATCTCAACCTTCACGCGGTCTCCTTTTGGGTTTTCGACCCGCGTGACCGACATGTCGAAATCAATCGCAGACATGATCCCATCTCCGAATTTCTCCTGGATGATCGCCTTAAGCGTTGGGCCGTAGACACCCACGATTTCATAAAAACGATAGATGCAGGGGTCTGTGGGCACCGCCTGTTCCCAGATCTTTGTCGGGCTTTCCGCCAGCACGCTTTCTGCCTCTTGTGGTAGGCCCATCGCCGTCACCATCAACGCGGCTTTGTCGGCCGGAAAAGCGTTCATGCCCATGGCGGCGGAATGGGTCCAGATCGGGGACATATCGATTTTCTCGGCAATCTCTTCCCATGTCATCCCGGCCTGTTTCTTGGCCGATAGGATCATGGCGGTGACATCTTCCTTTGTCATCATCTCAGTCATTGTAATTGTGTCCTTCATTTCACAGTCCTAATTCAGTTAATCCCGGGTGATCATCGGGCCGGGGCGTGCCTTGGGGCCACTGGAACAGACGTTCGGCGGCGGTGATCGACACATCGTTGATCGAGGCGTGACGCACGGCCATGTAGCCAAACGCATCGAATTCCCAGTTTTCATTGCCATGCGCGCGGAACCATTCGCCCGCCACGTCGTGCCATTCGTAACAAAAACGCACGGCAATTCGGTTTTCACTATGCGCCCAGATTTCTTTAATCAGGCGATAGCCTGTCTCAGCAGCCCATTTGCGGGTCAGGAAATCCTCCACCTCGGCCCGCCCGTTCAAAAATTCCGACCGGTTGCGCCAGCGGGTGTCAGGCGTATAGGCCAGCGCCACTTTGGCCGGATCGCGGCTGTTCCATGCATCCTCGGCCATGCGGACTTTCTTGACGGCCTGCGCGTAGGTGAACGGCGGCAAAGGGGCGTGCGGGGTTGGTTCGATCACGGTCCTTATCCTTCCACAGCGCGCAGCACGGACGCAGGCTCGGGGTCGTCGCCCTCGGCCATATCAGTAAGATCAATCCGCACATCCACGGGGCGATTGTTGGCACCCGACGTCTGGTCTGACAGATCAGCCGATCGCTGACCAAGAAACTGCACCAAATGATTGCGGATCGCGTAGTAGTTCGGGTGTTCGACAATTTGAGTGCGGTTGCGCGGGCGCGGGATTGTGATCTCCACGCTTTCGGCCACCTGCGCCATCGGTCCGTTGGTCATCAACAAGATGCGGTCCGCCAACAAGATCGCCTCGTCGATATCATGGGTGATCATAAATACGGTCTGGTCGGTGTCGCTCCAGACCTTGATCAGCTCATCCTGAATGGTGCCGCGGGTCAGCGCATCCAGCGCGCCAAAAGGTTCATCCAGCAACAGCAGCTTTGGTTCATTGGCAAAGGCACGCGCGATGGATACGCGCTGGCGCATGCCCCCCGACAACTGGCTGGGTTTGCGGTGGATCGCATCGCCCGTCAGACCAACCTTGGCCAGAAAAGCTGTTGAATGCTCGATCACCTTAACCTTAGTCCACTGCGGAAACCGCGCCGCGACCCCGAACGTCACGTTCTTCAACGCCGTCAGCCATGGCAACAGCGAATAGTTTTGAAACACCACGCCGCGATCAAGACTGGGGCCGGACACCTCAAAACCATCCATTTTCACTACCCCGCTTGTGGGATCGGACAGGCCCGCAAGGATATTCATGATCGTCGACTTGCCACAGCCCGAATGGCCAAGGATGCAAACAAATTCGCCCTTTTCGACGCCAAAGCTGGCGTTTTCGAACA
Organism: Octadecabacter dasysiphoniae; assembly: GCF_021532615.1. Classification (GTDB taxonomy): domain Bacteria; phylum Pseudomonadota; class Alphaproteobacteria; order Rhodobacterales; family Rhodobacteraceae; genus Octadecabacter; species Octadecabacter dasysiphoniae. The sequence continues at coordinate 50,481 of NZ_JAKGAQ010000004.1, read as the reverse complement.
CGGTGAATTCTCCGCCTTTTCCGTCCGGGTAGCGTTGTGTCAGTTGTTCGATGCTCAAAAAAGACTTGGCCACGCGGCGCTCCTATTCGGTGTAGGCGACGGCGCGTTGCAGCAGGCCGAACATAGAGTCCAGCAGCATGCCAACAACGCCGATCATGAGGATTGAAAAGATCACCGAGGTGAGGTCGAGGTTGTTCCACTCGTTCCAAACATAATAGCCAATGCCGGTCCCCCCCACGAGCATCTCTGCGGCGACAATAACCAGCCAGGCGATCCCGATTGAGATGCGCATCCCCGTCACAATCGTGGGGGCAGCTGCGGGCAGAATAACCGTAAAGGCGGTCTTGAAGGCACCCAGTTCATGAGTACGCGCGACATTGACCCAGTCTTCGCGAACCCCGGCCACGCCAAAGGCGGTGTTGATCAGCATCGGCCAGATCGAGCAGATAAAGATCACGAAAATCGCGCTCGCCTCGCTGTCTTGGATAATAAACAGCGCCAATGGCATCCACGCGAGTGGCGAAATAGGGCGCAGCACCTGAATGAAGGGATTAAGCGCCTTATAGGCCACCGAGGACATGCCGATCAGAAACCCAAGTGGGATGGCGATCAGGGCCGCCAGAAAATATCCCGTCAGGACACGGTAGATCGAATAGCCGATCTGGATGCCGATGCCTTTGTCGTTAGGTCCTGCATCATAAAACGGGTTCGACAATTCCTGCCATGCCTTCACGGCGACTTCGCTAGGGGGGGGCACGCCTGCCTTTGCCGTGCCCGCACCCGTCAGCAGCTCGTATTCGGTCAGCTCACCTGTGTTGATCGCCTGTGCGGAAATCGACATTTCCCACACAAGCAAGCCAACAATCAGCAAAGCAATCGACCAAATTGCGGCCCGTTTGTTTTCTGACAAAAGGTCCATCAGTCGCCTGCTTTAATCGCAAAGCTGTCAACATAAGCCTCAGGCTGATCCGGGTCGAAGGTTTTGCCCATGATCGTGTGCGAGCGGTAGTTTTCCGTCGGCGCCTCATAGCCCAGATCGGTCATGACCTTGCGCGCATCGGTGGCCAGATAGACCTGCTCTGCGATGCCTTTGTAGTCCACCTCGCCTTCGATATAGCCCCAGCGCTTCATCTGCGTCAGGATCCAGACCCCCATGGATTGCCACGGGAACGGATCAAAATCGATCCGGTCGGGCACGCGCTGCACCTCGCCCAATCCATCCGCGTAGGTGCCGGTCAGCACTTGTTCAATGACTGTGACCGGTTGGTTCAAGTAGTTCGTCGGTGCGATGGCCTCAGAGATTTCCTTACGGTTCTCAGGGTTCGACGCGTACTGCGTCGCATCAATGATCGACTTGAGCAACGCGCCGTAGGTGTTTGGCAATTCGGTCGCAAAAGACAACGGCGCAGCAAAAGCACAGCATGGATGACCTTCCCAGATTTCTTTTGTCAGGATGTGAATGAAGCCGATGCCCTCATAGACCGCCCGTTGGTTGAACGGATCAGGTGACAGGTAGCCATCAAGGTTACCGGCCCGCAGGTTGGCGACCATCTCTGGCGGGGGAACCACACGGATTTGGATATCCACGTCAGGGTCCAGCCCGAATTCAGCCACGTAATAGCGCAGCAAAAAGTTGTGCATGGAATATTCAAACGGCACACCAAAGGTGAAACCTTTCCATTGGCTTGGGTCACGCTTGTCGAGGTGTTCATTGGACAGAACAATCGCCTGCCCGTTGATGTTTTCAACCGCAGGCATGATGTAGGGTTCAGCAACTGACCCTGCCCCCATGGTCATCGCCAAAGGCATCGGCGTCAGCATGTGGCTGGCGTCATATTCGCCTGACAGCGACTTATCACGGGCCACGGCCCAGCCTGCTGTCTTAATGACCTGCGCATTCAAACCGTAGCGATCGTAAAAGCCCAAAGGCTGCGCCATAATGATCGGCGTGGCACAGGTGATCGGCACAAAGCCAATGTTCAAATCGGTTTTCTCGGGCGGGCCAAGATCATCCAGAATGTTGGCCACTGCCTGTTTCACCGGAAAGACCGACGCCAGTGCGGCCGCAAACGACGTACCGCCAAGCATGCCCATAAAGGACCGCCGCGCGATGTCGTTCTGGCCAAACATCGAACGGACAACTGCGCTTTCGACCGCCCGTTCCATCATCTGTTCAGACGACATGGCCGCCGGTTCGGTGTGGTCATGGTCGTGCCCATGTCCAGTCAGACAGCTGTCACACCCGCAATCTGCACCGTGTCTAAGATCGGTCTTATCGGAATATGGATTTCCGAGGCTCTTAATTGTCATGTCCGTCTCCTGTCATTGGTTAAGAATATGCTTCCACGCGATGCCGCGGTGCAGAAGACCTTCTGCCGAATGCCTTCAAAGCGGGACGGAGTTGAATTTATTGATTAATTTCTGGGCGATGGTTACGAAATTTCGTAAGTTACGGGATTTCGTAATTTGTTAAGCCCTTTCGGTACTCCATCCTGTGCCCATGCTTGATGAAACCGAATCCGCACATCTGATTGCCCATCACCCGATGCCAACCATCATGGTCGACACCCGTACCGACAGCGTCGTCGCGGCCAATGACACGGCGCGTGCCCTGCTGGGGGACTCTATGCTGTCTGCGCCCCTGTCCAGCCAGATGGAAAATGGCTTTGCAGCCGCTGCCGTGTTTTTCGATGCGGTTGCACATTTCGGAACCTACGTGGACCGCTGCCTGTCGTTTACCAACGCAAACGGCCTTAATTTGCGCCTTCAGACCTATGGTGCGCAACTCAAGCCAGGCTTGGTGCTGCTCAGCTTCCTCGACCTCGATGAGCATGACCGCCGCAACCAGCAAGCGGAACGCGAGGCGCACCAAAACGCAGGGCTTTCCCAGTGGCAAAACATCTATGGCTTCTTTCGTGAAGTCGAAGCCCAGAACCACCTGATCCTCGAGGCCGCAGGCGAAGGCATCTACGGCATCAACGCCCAAGGGCAGGCCACGTTTGTGAATCGCGCGGCGCAGGAAATGTTGGGCTGGTCATCGGACGACCTGATCGGGCGCGAGTTACATTCAATCATCCACCACAAACATCTGAACGGGGACCAGTTCCCAGCCCATGAATGCCCCATCTACAAATCCTTTCGGCGCGACCAGACCATGCGCGTGGAAGATGATGTGTTCTGGCGCAAGGACGGCAAACCGATCCTCGTGGAATATGTCTCAACCCCGATTTACGACCACGATGTACTGGCTGGGGCTGTGGTGATTTTTCGCGACGTGACAGAACGCAAGGAAAACGAACGCAAGCTGCGCGATGCCTTGGCGCAGGTCGAAGACCTGAAGGTGAAGCTGCAACAAGAAAACGAATACCTGCTTACCGAAATCCGCTCGGCGCGGTCGCACACCGGCGTGGTCGGTGTTTCACCCGCAATAAAATCGCTGAACGCCCAAATCGATTTGGCGGCGCGTAGTGGTGCCCATGTGCTGGTCTCTGGTCCGTCGGGGTCGGGTAAAAGCATGACGGCCTCAGCGATCCACGAAGCAAGCGACCGTCACCATCGCCCCCTTGTGCGCATCAATTGCGATCAAACGAAATCCGCAGAACTAGAGGCTGAACTTTTCGGCTATCGCCGTGGCGCCTTTGCGGGGGCGACACGGGATGTGACCGGAAAATTGCTGATGGCCCATCATGGCACCCTGCATCTGGACGAGGTCGCGGCCCTACCGGCCAAGGTACAAGCCAGCCTGCATGACGTCCTGCAAACCGGCCACTTCCGGCGCTTGGGTGACAGCAGCGATATCCCTGTGGCCGCCAAGGTCATCGCAACCACCAACTTTGACCTGCTGGCAGAGGTGCGGGCCGGACGGTTCCGGCAGGACCTTTATTTTGCCCTGAACGTTTTGCCGATCATGAATGAACCCCTCAGGAACCGGCTCGAAGATATCCCCTATCTTGCGCGGCACTTTCTCAACCGTACGATGCGGCGTCTACGCCTAGCAAAGATGACCCTGACCAAAGCCAATATCGAAACGCTGCAATCCTACGACTGGCCCGGAAATGTGCGGGAATTGGAAAACGTCATTGAACGCACAGCAATTCTCGCACGAGGGGGCAGGCTGCGGTTCGACATCGAAAGCGGTCAGGCCGATACGACAGCTGAACCAAACCGCGTCATGACCCAAAAAGAATTGCGCCAGCTGGAAATCAAGAACTTCGAAAACGCCCTGCGCCGCACAAAGGGTAAGATTTCCGGCAAATCCGGCACCGCAGCAATCTTGGGCATTGCGCCCACAACCGCCTATTCAAAAGCCAAATCGCTTGGCATCCAAACGGACCAATTCTCCTAGGCTGGAATTAAGGGTTCCAATTCAGTTGTACCCCTCAACGTGAACGGCCGGGATTACAGGACGTTCTAAGGACGTGCTTGATGCGTAAAAATGCATCCCACGAGGGTGCGGCGTAGGTTCTGACCAGGTCAGGACGGGGACATGCCGCGCAGGCGTTCGGATCGGCGGCGCAGAATTTCCAACGTAAACAGCAGCAGAATCGAAATGCCGATCAGGATCGTGGCGACCGCGAGGATCGTCGGGCTGATCTGTTCGCGCAATCCCGTGAACATTTGCCATGGCAGGGTCTTTTGGCCCGCCGATCCGACAAATAACACCACCACGACCTCGTCAAACGAGGTGATAAAGGCGAACAACCCACCCGATACAACACCCGGCAAGATCAGCGGCATTTGTACTCGAAAGAACGTGGTCACGGGGCCGGCCCCCATATTCGCCGCCGCGCGTGTCAGGGAGTTATCAAACCCGACAAGCGTTGCAGTCACCGTGATGATGACAAACGGGATACCCAGCGCCGCATGCGCAAGAACGACGCCCAGATAGGTGCCCGTCAGCGTAAAGGGCAATTCGATTTTTCCATAAAACGGGATCGGAATGTAGGGGTTGGAATAGAAGAAATACATCCCGGTGGCAGAGATGATGAGGGGCACAATCATCGGCGAAATCAGAATCGCCATGATGGCACGGCGAAACGGGACGTGGCTTTGTGATAGGCCGATCGCAGCCAAAGTGCCAAGACTGACAGAAATCAGGGTCGCCACAGGCGCGATCTTTAGCGAATTGCGCACAGCCAGCTGCCAGTCCGAATTGCTGAAGAAATCTTCGTAGTGTTTCGTCGAAAACCCGTCCGGGTTCAGAGAAAGCATTTCAGGCGTGAACGTAAAGAAGTCCTGGGCGTTAAACGACAACGGGATGATCACGATGATCGGAGCGATCAGAAAGAAAAAGATCAAACCGCATAGGGTACGCAACCCATAATATCGCAGTGTTTGTGCCTTGGTGGCATAAGGTGGCAATCCGGACATGTCTTAGCCCCCCAGCTTAACGTTATCGATGCCGACGATTTTGTCATACATCCAATACAGAACCATAACGACCGTCAGCAGGATCGTCCCCAATGCAGCCGCCAGCCCCCAGTTCAATGAGCTTGAAATGTGAAAAGCGATCCGGTTGGAAATGAACACGCCCTTGGTGCCGCCCACCAGTTCCGGCGTGATGTAATACCCGATCGACAAAATGAAGACGAGGATACAGCCCGCGCCAATGCCGGGCACCGATTGTGGGAAATACACGCGCCAGAATGCAGTCCAGTCCGTGGCCCCCAGTGATTTGGCGGCCCGTAGATAGCTTGGCGGTATTGTTTTCATCACGGAATACAGCGGCAAGATCATAAATGGCAGCAGGATGTGTGTCATCGCGATGATCGTGCCGGTCTGGTTGTTGATCATCGTCAGGCGACCATCGTCGGCGATGATGCGCATCCAAACCAACAAATCGTTGATGACCCCTTGCTGCTGCAACAATACTTTCCATGCGGAGGTGCGCACCAGAAGCGATGTCCAGAACGGCAACAACACGAGGATCATCAAAAGGTTCGCAGATCGTGCGGGCAGGTTCGCCAGAAGCCACGCAATGGGATACCCCAACAGCACACACATCCCCATAATCGACAGGGACATCACGAAGGTATTGATAAACTGGCCAATATAAAGACGTTCATTTTCCGGGCGTTGCTCCACTCCGTCCGCGCCGCGCAACAAATCCACCGCATTGAGGAAATACCCATCCGTATAGCTGGGTGAAAATGCCTTGATCGTCTGCCAGACATCTGGATCGATCCAGTCTTCATCAATCTCCGCGAATGACGCCTGCAAAGACACAGGCTCAATCGCGCTCAAATCAACCGAGATCGGCAGCGCCGCCCCACCTGCGGCATCGGCATAAAGCGCTGTATAAACAAAATCCCAAGGCTCTTCTTCGGCCGGGATGTCGTTTTCTTCCTCAACGATCATCTGCGCCCATGCGTCATAGGTGTTTGTGGTTTGTGGAAGGGCCGCGCGGATATTATCATCCTGCATCCAGCCCGCCCATTGCGCCGGATCGGCGTACGCGGGATCGGCGGCCTGGAACGCTTCGGTGTAAACATCCGTTTCGAAGCGACCGACAGCGCGGCCGGTTTTGCGAAACAGTGATGAAATGCCCGTCATTTCATAGTTCAGGCGGCTGCCCAGCCGGGTATGGGTCTTATATTCCGCGGCCAGAGCGATATCAGTGTAAAGGGCGGCAAAAACGACCTCATCAGGTGCCGTGTCTGCGTTTTCGTCCCAATCCTGCAACGCGACAACAGTGCGCGGCAGCGTGTTTCCAACGATCTGGTTTTCGACCGAACGCAACAACATATCGAAAATCGGCATCACGAATGACACCAGAATGAAAATGAGGAGCGGGGCAATCAGAAAAAGTGCGCGGATTTTCTGACGGCGCAATGCACGATTGAGGGACGCCTTTAGTGGCCTGCCATCTGCTGCCAACATCTTTGTCACAATACGCGCCCCTGAAATCTATTCGTTATTCCAATAAGACTGGGGCGCAGCCAGATGACCGCGCCCCAGAAAATTTCTTATTGAGCCAGCCACGCCTGGAATTTTGCATCCAGATCGTCGCGGTAATCCGCCCACCACAGGTAGTTGTTGTAGAAGGTGTTTTCGGCGTTGGACGGCTCAGTTGGCATGTGTGGTGCCATATCGATGCCCAATGTCGCGTGCTTACCGACCAGCGGAGCAGACGACTGACGTGTCGGGCCATAGCTGATGTAGGCAGCCTGATCCGCAAGACGCTGTGTGTCTGTCGCAAAGTAGACGTAATCCAGCGTCCGCGCGAGGCGGTCTTCGGACAGACCTGTTGGGATCACCCAACCGTCAAGGTCAAACATCTGCCAGTCCCAAGCCATGCCCACAGGCTGGCCTTGCTCTGCAATCAAGCTGAACAAACGACCATTGTACGTAGAGCCCATGAAGATTTCGCCATCAGCCAAAAGCTGCGGTGTTTCCGCACCAGCTGTCCACCAGATTGTCTGGTCTTTGATGGTGTCGAGCTTAGCAAACGCCTGCGCCTGACCTTCATCTGTTTCGAGCATGTCGTAAACATCCTCGTAAGCTACGCCGTCACACAGCAAAGCCCATTCCATGTTCGCAATCGGGTTGCGGTTCAATGCGCGTTTGCCGGGATAGGTTTCCAGATCGAACACGTCACATGCGCCCGACGGAGGCTCAACGCCTTCAGGCACCATGTCTGTGCGATAACCGAATGTTGTCGAGAAAACGATCTGCGGGATGAAGCAATCAGAGACGAGAGCACCGCCGAAATCGTCCGTTGCAGATGTCCCGTCAGGCGCTGCTGCAAGAACTTCGTCAACGTCGACTTCCATTGCCAGACCTTCGTCACACAAACGGATCGCGTCGGCTGCTTCGACGTCAACCAGATCCCAAGTGATATTGCCCGCTTCGTTCATCGCGCGCAATTTTGCCACGGCTTCAGACGCACTTTCGTCGTTGATAATGCTGATGCCGCTCTGTGCGATGTAGGGCTGGTGGTATGCGTTGTCCTGGGACGCGGAATAGGCGCCGCCCCAGCTTACGATTGTCATCTCATTGGCCATGTGACCGTCAGCTACGGCCATCGTGGCGGTCAGCGTCAGGCAGGTCGTTGCCATCAATTTCAAAGTAGTCTTCATTTTTAGTCTCCCTTGGTTTCGCCCGATTTGGTCCTTTGAGAGCCACGTTTCGAGCAACCGCGACCCCTTTTCTTATGTTAAGCGTCCAGTGCCCGGCAATCTTGCGGCAGCCAGCCGATCTCGATCATTTCGCCAGGTTTCAAGCGTGCCTGATCCGGTGCATTGCGGGTCTTGATTACGAATTCATCCGTGCCCGCAACACGAAGGCGGGTGCGGAAAATGTCACCCATGTAAATGAACTCAAGCACTTCGGCCTTAAGCGTGTGCGCATCGGCGTGCAGTCGGTCCCGTTTGAATTCCACCCGTTCCGGGCGGATCGAAACCTTCGTGCGATCCCCCACTGCGGATACGTTTACGGGGACGGCATCAATGATGTCACCGCTGTCCAATTTAACGATGCATGTCTCGCCTTGGATTTCCTGAACGACGCCCTCAAGCGTGTTATTTTCGCCAATGAATTGGGCGACAAAGCTGTTCTGCGGTTTTTCATACAGCTCATCAGGTGGCGCAAGCTGCTGAATGCGGCCATCGTCAAAGACGGCCACGCGGTCTGACATGGTTAGGGCTTCTGTCTGATCATGGGTCACGTAAACGGTCGTGATTCCAAGATCATGGGCCAGATTCGTGATCTCGAATTGCAACGTTTCGCGCAACTGCTTGTCCAGCGCGCCAAGTGGTTCGTCCATCAACACCAGTTCAGGTTCAAACACCAACGCGCGCGCAAGGGCGATACGCTGTTGTTGACCACCCGACAATTGCGCAGGCCGCCGCCCCGCAAAACTGCCCATCTGGACCATATCAAGCGCACGCTTGACCTTTTCTTCACGTTCCGACTTGCCCATTTTTCGCACTTCGAGAGGGAAAGACAGGTTTTCGGCCACAGTCATATGAGGAAACAGGGCGTAGTTCTGGAACACCATGCCAATGCCGCGTTTATGGGGCGGGATGTTGTTGATCGATATACCGTCCAATGTGATATCGCCGTGGGTTGCCGTCTCAAAGCCAGCCAACATCATCAGACAAGTCGTTTTGCCCGACCCCGAAGGCCCAAGCATGGTCAGGAACTCACCCTTTGGCATGGCCAGGTTAAGGTCTTTGACCACCAGCGTTTCCCCGTCATAGCTTTTTTGTACACGGTCGAAAGCCACAAAGGCGTTTTCGTTATCTAACATTGGCGAGGCAGCCTTTTCACAATTTTTGCTCGACGCGCCGTGCGAGGTCGTGGCGCGTCATGGGAAGGGTGCAAAATGCCGAAGCAGAACGCAACACAAGTGTTGAAACCGACGGCCTCGAGGTCATCGCGCGGCTTTCGCTGCTGCAAATTTCAAAGGTGTTGCCCTGTAAGTGTGCGCTAGCCGACAACATTGAACTCCGGTCCATAGGGATAGCCAGTGATATTGTCGTTCCCGTCTTCGGTGATGACCAGAATATCATGTTCACGATAGCCACCTGCGCCGGGCTGTCCGTCCGGAATGGTCAACATCGGTTCCATGGAAATAACCATGCCCGGCTCAAGCACCGTGTCGATGTCTTCACGCAATTCAAGCCCGGCTTCGCGCCCGTAGTAGTGGGACAAGACGCCGAACGAATGGCCGTAGCCAAAGGTGCGATACTGCAAAAGATCGTGTTCTTCAAAGAACGCATTGATCTTGTGCGTGACCTCCGCACAGCTCGTGCCGGGTTGCAGAAGGCTCATCCCATATTCATGTGCCGCGACATTTGCTTCCCAGATTTTCAGGCTGGCGGGGTCGACATCCTGAACAAACAAGGTGCGTTCAAGCGCTGTGTAATACCCTGAAATCATCGGGAATGTGTTGAGGCTCAGGATATCGCCGCGCTCAAGCATGCGCGACGTCACGGGGTTATGGGCGCCGTCTGTGTTGATGCCGGATTGGAACCAAACCCAGGTGTCACGGTATTCAGCGTTCGGAAAACGCTTGGCAATTTCAAGTTCCATCGCGTCGCGACCGGCCATGGCTACGTCAATCTCGCGGGTGCCCGCCTTGATCGCGTCCTTGATGGCGTAGCCACCGACGTCGGCAACAGCGGCACCCGCGCGAATCAACACGATCTCGGCGGCAGATTTATGCATACGCTGAACCATGGTCACAGGCGCGATGTCTTTGCTACCGCTTGGCTTGAGGAACGCATCAAACAGGGCTTTCTGGGTTAGGCTGATGTGGTCTCCCTCATAGCCGATGACCTTGCCGGTTCCCGTGACCGATGCAATCACGCGCCAGTAATTGTTCCGCTCCCAATCCGTATAGGTGATGTTGTCGGCGTGGCTACGCCGCCAAGGCTGTGCTGCATCAATGCCCGCACTAACGGTCACGCTTTCGGTGGCGGTCACAACCAGGCCATAGGGCCGCCCGAAGGCGCAATACAAGAACCCGGAATAATAGGCGATGTTGTGCATAGACGTGAAAACACACGCGTCCACACCCGCCTCGGTCATGGTAGCGCGCAGCGTCGCAAGCCGCCCTTCGTACTCGGCATCTGAAAAGGGCAAGGCTTTGTCGCCCTGATGAAAACGGTAGTGCTGCGGTCGATCCATTTTGTGTCCTGTCAACGCTTGGGGCCGGGCGCTGCAGGAAGGTCAAACCCTCCAATACCGCACGTCGGCAAAGTAAGATCCCGGCGTTCAGGACGAATATAGGGCACTGGCATTTTCATACCTTTGGCGACGCCATCGCCATTTCACCCAAACAGATCGTGCGCAATTAAAGTGAGTCGGGCAAGTGCCAATCCAAAAATGGCCACGAGGTTTCGCATCGTGTGCCGCGGCGCCTAAATTACCGGCAACTCGACTGCCGCGCGGGTGCTGAGCAGCCGCCCGCCCTGCTGGGTCACTACGATGTTTTCTTCATGCACCATCATCAGCCCATCGCCATAGGACAAAGACGGTTCCAGTGTCAGGACCATATTTTCCGTCAACTGAGTGGTATCAAATGCCGCGTGAGACGGCTGTTCGGTCAGCTGCAATCCAAGCCCATGACCCAACCGACCGATGTCGCCACCGCTATCATCGAGCGTTGCGATGATACGCGACATCACATCAAATAGATCGCGGCACGTATTGCCGGGTCGCGCGGCTTCTATCCCTGCCTGTGTTGCACGCCACAACACGTCATAGGCCTGTTTTGCGGCGTCATGTGCTTTGCCAATCGCCCAATTGCGATCAAAGTCACAATGATAGCCGTCCCACACCAACCCGGTATCCAGCATCAAGACATCACCATGGGTCAACGGTGTGGTATCAGGAGGGGATATGACATCAGCATATCCGCCTTGTGACGACGCACCGACCAGATAAGGCGCTCCGTCCGCGCCCTGCGCCAATGCCTCTCGGCGGAATTCGCGAAACACGTCATCAAGCGGAACACCGGCACGCGCGAACTGCGGAACCTGCGCAAACGTCTCCGAACCAATCGCGCAAATATGTTCAATTTTTTCAATTTCAGCCTCGGATTTCACCATGCGCAACCCTTGCACCAACCCGGTTGCGTCCTTGAATTCCAGCGCTGGCAGGGCTGCCATAAGACGTTCCCAGTCGCCAAGCGGCATCCGCAGCTGCGTCTCGTGGCCCTTCATCACGCCGACCACAGATTGGGACAACAGAAGATCTGTCAGCAAGCTGATCCCGTCATCATCCGGTGCGGGGGCCGCCCATGTGCGAATGTCATCCAGCCAGCTGCGCTGCATCAGGCTTGCTCCGATTTCGGGAATGATCGCAATGGGTTTGCCGGACGCAGGGATATATACAAACCAAGGGCGTGTGGGGCTCTGCCAGAATAGCGTTTGAAAACCTGTGAAGTACTGAACCTCTGCCTCGGTCATCAACAAAATGCCATCCAAACCGACGTGCGCCATACTGGTCTGTGCGCGGGCGGTCCGGGCCACGAACTCGGCCTCGGGAAAGCCACGAGAGATGGATGTCAGTGTCATGAGAACCTCTTTCCTGCAAAGCAACTTGCTAACGATACGCCCTGCGCTGTGCTTGGCCATTCTGAAAACGTCATTTTCAGTCCGATATCTCCGCGACAAGCGGATTGAAGATTGACAAGTCGCTTCGGTCCTTCGTTCACTGCCGCCTAGTTTCGATATTTGCCGGATGTGTCATCATGGATCTGACTGCCCTACGTCACGACCTACACCGCCACCCCGAACTGGGGTTCGAAGAGACGTGGACGAAGGCCAAAGTCGCCCAGACTTTGCGCGACCTTGGGCTTGAGGTGTACGAAGGTGTGGGCATCGTTGGCGTGTTGCGGTCTGGTTCTGGGAACCGCGCGATTGGGCTACGTGCGGACATGGATGCCTTACCAATTCAAGAAATCAGCACGCATAGTTATGCATCTGAAAACGAAGGAAAAATGCACGCCTGCGGGCATGACGGCCACATGGCAATGCTGCTGGGGGCCGCCGCGGATCTGGCGGCCAATCCCGCCTTTGACGGCACGATTGTGTTTATATTTCAGCCAAACGAAGAACACGGCCACGGCGCGCGCGCGATGATCGATGAAGGCCTACTAGAAGCGCATCCTGTCGATGAGATCTACGCCATCCATAATCTACCTGGCGCAGCTGTTGGCCAAGTGAGCACCCGCGTCGGACAAATCTGTGCATCCGAAAGCCTTTTTGAGATAACCATCAACGGTCAGGGCGGGCATGCGTCAATGCCCCATGTGGGGGTCGACGCGATCACGGTCGGGGCTGAAATGGTGCTCGCGTTACAAACGATCATCGCGCGAAAGATGGCGCCCGGTGCGGGTGCAGTGGTCTCGGTGACAGAATTTATCACGGACGGGCAACGCAATGTCCTGCCGGGCACTGCGGTCCTCAAAGGGGATGTGCGCGCACGCGTGCCCGAAGATCGAAAAGCAATTGCAGCGTTCATGGGGCAAATCGTCGACGGTATCGCTGCTGCCCACAATGTCACCGCATCGTTTGATTTTGACACGGTGTTCATTGAGGCGATAAACGCGCCCGAGCCTGTTCAGGCCGTCGTTCGAGCCGCTCAGGCGGCGGGCCTCGAGGTTGATGGCGACCGCCCCCCGATGAGTTTTTCCGAAGATTTCGCGCATTTCACCAATGCTATCCCCGGATGTTTTCTGCTGCTTGGTAATGGGACGAGCGGGGCCTATGGGCAGCCGCTTCACTCCAACAATTACGACTTCAATGATGCACTTCTGCCAATTGGCGCCAACTTTTGGGCAACCCTTGCCAAAGACCGCCTTCCAATACGACAGGACACCCAATGACCAATCTTCTGCCCCCAGCAACGCTTGAGCACATCAATGTTGTGCCACCTCACGGGGATGCCCTGCACAGCATATTGAGCAAAGAGGGGTTCGATGTTGCCGAGGCGGAGATCACGTCTTGGGATGGGTATGAAGAAACACCCCTCCATAGCCTTAAGACGCTCGCAGAAACGATAGGCGTGGCTGAGGTTTTGTACAAAGACGAAGGGCCGCGCTTTGGGCTTGCCAGCTTTAAGGCGCTGGGCGGGGCCTATGCCGCGTTGCGCGTGTTACAACGCCAGATTGCGCTGCAAACCGGCCAAACCGTAAACCTTGAAGACATCCGGACCGGAAAGCACAAAGATTCCTGCGCAGGCATTACGTTGGTGTCGGCGACAGATGGCAATCACGGACGATCACTTGCGTGGGGGTGCCAGAAATTCGGTGCGCCCTGCCGTATTTATATCCACGCCGAAGTGAGCGAAGGCCGCGCCCAGATCATGCGCGATTTCGGCGCCGATGTGATCCGTATTGAGGGCGATTACGATGAATCTGTTGCCCTGGCCAAGACCGAGGCAGATGCGAACGGATGGTTCGTGGTCTCCGACACGTCATGGGAGGGCTACACAGAACCGCCCCGCGATGTCATGGCGGGCTATGGTGTGTTGACCCGCGAAGTGTACCGTGCCTTGGACCGCGCCCCGACGCATGTGTTCTTGCAGGGCGGTGTTGGTGGCATGGCCGCAGGCATTACCGCAGCTTTGGTGCAGCATTGGGGTGACAAAGCCCCAAGGGTCGTGATCGTCGAACCTGACCTTGCGGCGTGTCTTTTCGAAAGCGCACGAACTGGAACGGCGACAACGGTGCACATCGCCGAAGAAACCATCATGGCCGGATTGTCCTGCGGCGAACCATCCCCCTTGGCTTGGGCGATCCTTGAACAAGAGGCGAGCGATTTTGTAACCATCCCAGACACATTGATCCCGCCAACGGTCCGCCTTTTGGCGCGCCCGCTGGAGGGTGATCCAACGATCGAAGCCGGCGAAAGCGCGGTTGCAGGATTATCTGCATTGATCGCGGCGATGGATGATCCGGCCCTCGCATCTGCATTGGGTCTTGATGCAACCGCCCGTGTGTTGCTGATCGGATCTGAAGGGATAACCGACCCTGAAATCTACGCAAAAATTATGGCAGAAGAGGTATAGGGAAAATGTGTGACGCGGCCGGAAACGCGACCCCCACTGTTCTCATTGATAATGACCGTGTGCGTGTCACGCGGTGGCATTTCAAAGGCCGCGGCGACAATACGGGCTGGCATCGCCACGAATATGATTACGTGGTTGTTCCACTTTTTGACGGTGTTCTGGATATCAAACTCGCCGGCGGTGAAACCGTTGACGCACAGATGCTGAACGGCGTGCCCTATTACCGCGAGTTGGGCGTTGAACACGACGTGCGCAATGGCAATGATTTTGAATGTGCCTTTGTGGAAATTGAATTGCTTGAACCACGCGGCGAAAGTGGCGCTGGAATTGCGGACCTACTCAAGGCTTAACGGGTCGGCCTTAACTGCGTTCCCGCATGTCTAAACAATTGGCCGAAACCCTCAATCGCGTCCCCAACACCTGCACGGCGCAGACAAGACCAGAACTGTGCCTGGTTGGACGTAATAACGGGCTTTCCGACCGCTTGCTCAATCTCGTCCACGACTTCTAGCGCACGAATGCCGCTGCAAGAAAGAAAGATTGCGTCAGCGTCGGGGTGGTCAATCTCGCGTGCAAATTGCAGCCAATAGGCGGGCGTCACTTGCCCAAATTCGATGCCCGTTGACAGTTGCAGCCCCTGGATGTCGAGCACGTCAAACCCACCTTGCATCAGGTATTCGGCCTCAGCTGTGTTGATCTCGTCTAGATAGGGTGTGCCGATCACGATCTTTTTGGCCCCGATTTCACGCAAGGCGTCCATCACACCAGTGACAATACACATCGGTTCCGCCCACGGCGCGCCCTTTCGGATTTGCTCGAATACGTTTTCTTCGCCGCATACAATTGACCCAGACGTACAACTATAGCTGATCACATCAGGCCGCACGTCAGGTTGCAAACGCGCCGCCGCGTCTGCCATGTGGTCAATGTGGCGGGCAAGTGTTTCGTTGGTGGTGTAATCATCCGTCTTCAACCGCGTGATATGAACACCCACCCCCGCTGGCGCCATATCGTTGTAATCGGCCTCTGCAGCAAGGTCGGTCGACATCAGAACAAACCCGAGCTTTGCACGGTGATGGCGCCCCCCATCCATCTCGGGCGTGCGCGGCGTTGACCTGATCGTTTGACCTGATTTGAACATCTACAAAATCACCTCTGCCACTGATTTGGGGTGCTGGGTCAAAGGTTCCCAACCATCATCCGTGATGATGAAGCTGTCCCCGACCTGCGCACGATACGTATCAACACTGACTGACCCATCCACCGCCAAAACCATCCCCGGCTGTATAATTGTTGTGTCTCCGGTCACCAGTTGCGGGGCTTCTAGGAAACTGAATCCTGTCGCACGACCACAGCGGAACGGGTATTCGTACCCTGCCCCTTGGATGACATCGGCGTAGGCGGCATGCACACTTTGCGCCGTCACACCGGGCCGCAGCGCATCTAACGCGGCCTGCTGGCTGGCCAACGCGACTTCATATACTGCCTTTTGGGACTTATCCGCGATCTCACCGACCCAGAAAGACCGATCAAACCCGAGCTTGAAGCGGTGGAAATTGGTCATCCCGCAGAAACATAAGAACACGGGTTCGCCGCGGCGGATAATGCGGGTTGATGCACGGTGGTGGGTTTTAATCACCTCATCCCCTGATGCCATGATCTGCAAAAAATGTGTCATCGGCGACATGTCCGTGTCGGTGTAATGCGCGCTGAGCAACTCAGCAGCTTTGCGCGTCCCGGCCTGTGATGTGGCGATAGCCACCTCGAATTCAGCGACACCATCACCGATTGCGGCGCGCCCAGCGTCCATCATCGCATTGGCGACCTGCCCGGCATGACGCGCCAGTTGAAGTTCGTGCGCGGACTTGATCATCCGCATGTCATTGAGCAGCGGGGTCACCGACGCGATCCGATCAGCCCCGACAAGATCATCCACGTAGGCCCGCACCACAGGCGGCATGCTGTCAGGCTCAATCGCGACTTTGCCCGCTGCTAGAACAGCGGCAGGAAGCTCGGCGCGCCATTCGTCACCCATGCCGTCATTCCACGCGGCAATCCTGTCGACGCGGGCCGCGTGTTGTGCCGAATTAAGATCAATAGAGGGTGTGATCAACAATGCCTCACCGTCCTTGGGGACGACAAGAATGGTCGGGCGACCAAACTCCATGTGCAAATAATCGTAATAGCCCGTCAGATAATAGACGTTGTCGTCATCCGTTATCAGCGCCACATCAAGGCCAGCTTGCGCCAGTTTCGCGCGCAAACGGTCTAGTCTTTCTTCAAACATCGAATTTCCAAAGCTATGGTTGGGACTACATCGACAAACTCTAGGCCTGCTTTTCAGAAATTACCACGTGGGCGAAAGCGGACGTGAACTGCGCGTAGCATCAAGGTTTTGGGTGACGACAATGCCGCCGCTTTCTGCCGTTTTGCACCTACCCGCGTCTAGAGGCATCTGTTCTGGGGCGGAATATTTTCGGGGGTAACAACCTGAATGGGCGACATCGTGGTGAAAACCGGATCGGGCGTAAGCCTGTGATGATGCAAAAACGCTTGGAACACGTTTTGCAAATCCACGCGAAGATCATGGTGCAACACGAAACTGAGCCGGCCATCTTCGATTAACTGTCTGTTTTCATTATCCAGATCGTGGGCCACGTAAACATCCGGCAGTGACCCGTTATGTTCAAGGGCATTCAAAATCGCCATGTTACCGCCGCCCATCGAATAGACGGCGCGTATTTGGTCCAGCCCTGCCAAAACACTTTGCATGATGCGCGACGTTTCAAAATGCACGCCGCTGCCCCCACTTGCATCTATAACACGCAGGTTAGGGCACTGTCGGGTCAGGGTCGCCTTGAACGCCCCTTCTCGCTCTTCCTCCCCCAAAAACTGATCCTGACTTCTTGAGGTAAGGACTGTTCCCGCGCTGTCGCCGACGGTTTTCGCAATCAAATAGGCCGCAGTACGACCTGCGCTTTGATTATCAAGGCCGACATAGGCAATGCGCTTTGTTGTGGTCAGGTCAGTGACCAACGTGACCACAGGAATGCCTGCGGCGATCAAATGATCAACGGCAGCCCTGATTGTTGGCAGATCACGCGCCTTGATGCACACGCCATGGCTGCCCCGTTTGGCGATGCGCGACAAAGCCGCGGTGACATCGTCTTCGGTCATGATCTCTTGTGCTTGAAATCTTGGACGGCACACGGCGCTCCCGATGCGGGGCAAAACCTGTTCAGCGGCTTTTTGTATTTCACGACTAAAGCGCGTCGGTGCTTCGATTACAAAATCGAAGAACAATCGTCGCCCACGGGCGGTCAATTGCGCCTCTTGCCCTTCGAGCTCGGCAATAGCGGCGGCAACACGCGCCTTGGTTTGCGGACTGACGTTCGCGCGATTGTTTATGACGCGGTCCACAGTCGCGGTGCTAAGGCCCGACTGTCTGGCAACTTCTTTGATTGGAAACCGATGCGTCATTTGATGTGTTTCTGATGTCTTTTGGAAAACCAATCAAGGATTCATTGCGGCACATTGAAGAAGAACACAGGGAGACATTCAATGAACCACCATATCGAAACAGACGTAGGATACTTTGACAGCGCAGCATGTGATCTGGACGCGTTCACAGCGATCATTGATCAAACTGCAACCCCATCAACCGTTCCGAACGCAGACGACATCCAAAAGAATGTTCCCATTTACGACATGTCCAAATTGCGCCCATTGCTTGAGGAAAAAGAGCAGCGCCGAACAATCATGGCAGAATGGGCGCGTGTCCTTCAGGCGGGCGCGGGTGTTCTGGTTCTGCGCGGGGCTTACGCTGACACGACTGCAATCGACGACGCCACTGCGATCTTTGAGCAGATCATTGCAACTGAAAAGCTGGCAAGCGGCGGCGGCGGTGACCATTTCGCGGCATCAGGGTCCAATGACAGGATATGGAACTCCTTGCAGAAACTGTGCGAAGAAGCCCCCGATGTATTCTTGCGTTATTTCGCCAATACATCCATCGCAGCGGCCTGCGAAGCATGGCTTGGTCCGAATTATCAGATGACTGCGCAGATCAATCTGGTCCATCCCGGCGGTGCGGCACAGCAAGCCCACAGAGACTATCACCTCGGCTTTCAAACGGCAGACATCAGCGCGCAATACCCTGCGCATGTTCATGACCTTTCGCCTGCCCTGACGCTGCAAGGTGCCGTTGCACATTGCGACATGCCCATCGAAAGTGGCCCGACAAAGCTCTTGCCGTTCTCGCAACTTTATCGCGCAGGGTATGCCGCATGGCGACGCGATGATTTTCGGGCGTTGTTTGAAGAACGCTGTATTCAATTGCCGTTGGCGAAAGGGGATGCCCTATTCTTCAACCCCGCGCTCTTTCATGCGGCTGGCGCAAATAGCAGCAGTGACATTCACCGCATGGCCAATTTGTTGCAGGTGTCGTCTGCGTTCGGACGCGCCATGGAAACCGTCGACCGCGAGAAGATGTGCAAATTGCTATATCCCCATGCGCTCGCCGCACATCAGAACAGCACGTTGGGCGCGTCAGACCTAAAGGCTGCAATTGCCGCGTCTGCAGAGGGCTATTCATTCCCGACCAATTTGGACCGCGATCCCCCCAAAGGCGGGCTTGCACCTGAAACCCAGCAAGCGCTGTTTGCGCGTGCCCTTGCTGAGGGTCTCGACCTTCAGGAATTTGGGGCGATCCTGAATGAAATGCGCGTCAAACAATTAGCGTAGCGTCAAGCTATCTAAGTAAAAATATCTGACTACTTCGCGTTGGGTTTTCCAATCGTTCCCACGGGTTCAAGACGGGGGGGGTGAAACAGCTTCACCTCCATGAATTAGGGCGAACGGGCCTTAACAAGAAGGCCGGCATATTGCGCGCGTTTCAGATCCGTCAAACGCAGCATAAGCTGGCCATTAAGTTTCTTCGTATTGACTAAATGGGCTGGCTCATTGACATCTTCTAGTGAAGCAGTGCCCCCTTAGACAACGCGACCAAGGTTCAACAAATACCATGAGACTTTTTCTCTCAGACAAGAGGTTGATCCTGCTGGGTCTATTGCTGTTGGCGATTGCGGCTGGGTTTTGGCTGTCCTCGCGCTATCCGTCGCTGAACACCAAGGCGATGATGGGCGGGCAGATATCGCTGGAAGACGGGCTGAGCTATGACGCCTTGTTTTCGAATTCTGCGCAGGCTGGCACCATGCACGCGATCTGGCTGACGTTCATCAATTGGGTCAACACGAACATCAAGGGCATGACCTTTGGGTTGGCTTTTGCGATCGTTGTCCTCGCCGGATTTCCTGTGCTGAAGTCGTTTTTGCGCGGCTCTCCGTCCAGTTTTCGGGCCAGCATCGTTGGGACGTTCATGGGCGCGCCTCTTGGTGTGTGTGTGAACTGCGCTGCGCCAATTGCATTTGGTCTTTACCGCGGCGGAGCACGGGCCGAGACCGTTCTGGCAACGATGATCAGCTCTCCGACGCTGAACGTCGTTGTCTTGTCGATGACGCTCGCTCTCTTTCCATTGCATGTTGCCGTTATCAAGATTGCGCTCGTGTTTTTTGTGTTGCTGGTCTTGATCCCTGTTCTGGTCCGGATGTTTCCAAACGAATTGCATGCGCCAGAACCTGCCGGCGAAACAGTCATGCCCGACATCGATTCACCTGCGCCGTCAACGTGGATAGCAGCAATTGTGTGGCTGTCTGGCGCCATGTGGCGCAGCGCGATCTATGTGCTGATCCGAATGGTTCCACTGATGCTGCTTGCGGGGTTGCTCGGGGCAATCGCAATCAATCTGTTGCCATGGGAACAGTTGAACGACCTGCTGCCGACCCATCGAAAACCGATGATATTGGCGGCAATGTTCTGCATCGCTCTCTTTGGTTTGTTTTTGCCGGTGCCAATCGCGTTTGACGTGATTATCGTTGCCATTCTGATCGCCGCAGGATTGCCGATGAAATATGCGGCCACGCTGTTGTTTGTGCTTGGCGCATTTAGCGTCTTTTCATTTCTGGTTTTGTGGGGCGCCGGGGCGAAGAAGCTCTCTGTTGCGCTTGCCCTGTCGATTGCTGGGCTCGGCGTCGTGGCAGGCGGAGCGACACATTATGCCGATCAATGGTACAACCGATACATCGAAGATACGTACTACAGCGCCATTCAAGACCGGGACGTTGTTCCACAGATCATTGCAGCGCTGCCGCCAGCGCAATCGGATGTCGATGGGGCCGCGCCACTTAATTGGTCTGCCCATCCCACCCACGCCGCTATCGCGGTCGCGGACCTCGGGTCCGTCTCAGCACCCGCTGGATTAGACTGGCGCATGACCCCAAAAGATGTCGGCTTTGAAGCGCACTCAATCCCGATGCGTCATGCCGTTGCATTGGCCGAAGTCTATCCAGCCAGCCTCGCTGCGGCGGATTTCAATGATGATGATGCGTTAGATGTCCTTGTTGGAAACGCAACGGGACTGCATCTTTATCAAAATACTGGCACCGGTTTTGCGCGCGTTGACGTCCACAGCAGCGCAATTTCCACGGGCACGCCAGTTTCAGCAGCAGCGTTTGCCGATATCAACAATGATGGTGCACCTGATCTGATGTACGCAGTACCAGACGATGGGGTCTATCTGGCCTATAACACTGGCGGCAGGTTCTCTGCTGCGCAAAGGCTGGTTGAACTGGACGCGCGCTTTGCGCTCGCGCTCGCCTTTGGTGATGTCGACGCAAACGGAGAACTCGATATTCTCATCGGACGGCATGATTTGCGGTTTGTCGGTCGTCTGAGCGAGGCCAACTCTCGTGACCTGCTTGTCCTTCAAAATAAAGGAACTTTCTTGGTTCAGCCGCTGGCTGATGTGCCTGCAGAAACGCTTTCGATCTTGGTTTCAGATTTAAATGCTGATGGCTGGCCCGATCGGCTTCATGCCAGCGAATTTGAAGTGCCGGACAATCACTATTGGGGCAATCCTGACCTAGACTGGCGCGAGATGGGACGCGACGCATTCAGCATTGGCACCGCAAACACGATGAGCATCGACAGCGCGGACATAAACAACGACCTTCTGCTTGATGTCTATTTGGGGCAAATCACGATGAACCCGTCATCTCCCCCTGTGGCGATTGCGCAGATGACATTGCCAGAGCGGCGCCGCATCGCCTGTGTTCCGGGATCTGAAGCCCAATGCAATGAACTTCTTTTTCGCAACGCGCGCCAGGCCAACGCGTTGGGTTTGTGTAACGCTGTGCCAACGGAACTGAACGCAGATTGCATCGCAAATGTGATTTACCGGAATGTCGCATTTGCGTCGAACCGCCGACCGGAGGACGATTTTTTGTCGCCAAACTATCCGGTTTTGGCTGGGCTGCGGGACAGGCATCTAGCGACAGCAGAGAACACGGATCTTGATCTATCGAATGTCCATGTCGATGGCGTTGTTCCTGTGGACGACCATGCGAACAGGCTACACGTCCAACAAGCCGACGGCAGCTTTGTCGAACAAGGGGCCGAAATGGGCGTGGACATCGCTGGCTGGACCTGGAACGCGCGGTTCGCTGATCTGGATGGCGACGGGTTTCAAGACCTTTTCGTGGTCAATGGCTGGGCGCAGGAACCATTCGACACTGAAAATGTCTGGTTCAGGAATTTGGGCGGTAACGGGTTCGAAAACGCCAGCCGCGCCGCAGGGCTGGACGATATGCGCGTGACCATGTCTGCCTTGCAATTTGATGCCGACAACGACGGTGATCTTGACGTGCTGACCTTTGCACCCACGACGGGCGGCACGCTGCAATTCTACGAAAATACAGGCTCTGGAAATCGTCATATTCAGGTCGAACTGACAAGCGCGACCACACCCATAGGCGCAGTCGTCATCATCCGCACGCCAGACGGCGGTGCCCAAATGCGTGAGATTAAGCTAAGCGGGGGCTATCAGTCCCACGACCCGTTTATCGCGCATTTCGGCTTAGGTATGAACACAGCGGTATCGTCTATCGAGGTAAATTGGCCGGACGGAACACACCAGTTTCTGGAGGGTCCGTTTGAGGGGCAGCACCGATATCGGATCAGCCAATAAGAAATCAGCGTAGAATTACCCTTGTGTTTGCACAGATGTCTTGCGCTATGCGCGGACGTCCGACACCGACGTCACCTGCGCGTGAAAAATGACATAGCAACCGGTATCATCCAATACACGTGATCACGCCACCACGTCTTTTCCTTGTCAAACCTCAGTGGATTTGTGATGATCTCACTCGAAAATGATGAAAATATTTTTCAAGATCAATAACTTGCCGCGCATTTCGAATGGCGTGTCGGACCTTACAAAGACAAAATTTATCAGCGATGTGGTCAGCTTGGTGACCGTAGTCACCCGCAGATATCCAAGTGGAGCATCGCATGCCTATTTTTGAAAGCGCAGGCCTGTCAATCGAGAGCGAGATCGACTTGCCCGGCTTACACAAAAAGCCTCTGGGCAAACGCCAAGCCGATTTAGAAATAAAGCTGGGAATAGCGCCCAACGTACCAAAATCTCTCAACTCCACCGGCGCCGGATGGGAATACGATGGTGAGAGTGTCTGGGTGCGGGTGGAAAATGTGGGCGTATTTCACGTACCACAACACGGGCCGATCATCGTTGAGTTGTCGCCCTTAGCGACGCCCGCTGATGCTGCATTGTACTTGGTTGGCACGATCCTCGGAATAGCCCTACATTTGCGCAACAAAATCGTGGTCCACGCGAGCGCAGTTTTGGTTGCAGATCAGGCCGTGTTGTTTTGCGGTGCTTCTGGTGCGGGGAAATCAACAATCGCCAGTGCCTTGGAAGGTCGCGGTTACACAGTTCTCAGTGATGATCTTTGTGCGCTGGACGTTTCAGATTCTGAGGTTTTCACCTATTCAGATGGCCGCTTGCTAAAACTTTGGCAATCCTCGTTAGATGGGCTGAAGATCGACCACCGGAAAGAAAATGCGGTCAGCAACAGATTAGAAAAATTTTATGTGTCACACGACACAAAATGCCCTGATCGCGTGCCGATATCACGGATTTATTTCTTGTATGAGTCCAATAGCCCTGATGCATTTGAGATCGTAAATCTAAGGACAGCCGACGCTGCAGCGCATATATTTGCGAATGCCTACAGACCGGGATTGATTAAACTATTGCGCCAAGAGGCTTTGTATCTGCAAATCTCGGCGAGCCTTTCATCACAATCCGAATTGTATAAGCTTAGCCGCATCAAGGATTTCTCTCAGCTAGCGACCGTGCTTGATAGGCTTGAAGAACACTGGTCAATGTAAACAAATTCTGGCTTGTATCAGGAAACTTCCAAGCCACTTAAAACCCGCGGGGCATCATGAAAAAATTCGTCAGGAGCAAGACTTGGATCAGTGCACCCTCGGGAGAAGAAATCTTGATGATGCACCAAACGGATGGCTCTTTTCAGGGCCTCAATGAATGTGGTGCGTTTATCTGGAACCTGCTTGAGACACCGCAAGACGCCTCAACCCTGACAAAAGCGGTGATCGATGTTTTTGATGTTTCCGCCGAGAGTGCCCAACAAGATGTTGAGACCTATCTTCAAGACCTGTTGAGCAGTGATGCCATTGTCCCGCATGACGCCGTCTAAAAAAAGATCGCCGCGGCATATATGGCTCTTTGTGCGGGCCATCATATTGGCATCCGTTGAATCCGCATTGTTCACCTTGCTGCCATACCGTTTCACCGCACGACGATTAGGGTATTGCGTAGACATCGAAACAGCCAATGCAGCGCTACAGACACAAACGCTAACGGCAAGCCAACTGGAAATGGCCAAGGACATGCGATGGGCCATTAACGCGGCGGCATACTGGGCACCTTTCAATATCTGGTGTGTCCCACGTGCGTTAACGGCACAGACGTTGCTTGGTTCAAAGGTTCCATGGATTGTTTTCATAGGGTTTGAGCCGAACAAGCCCGTCTTTGATACCCCCGCGAAACACGCATGGATGGTGTGCGGATCGATCTGCGTGACCGGGCATCGCGAAGCCGCTACATTTCAACCAATTGCCGGCTACCTAGAAGGACCCACCGCTCAATCCGAAAGCTCTTACAGGCAGCCGTCAGAATGACTGTGATTTTTGGCGGCATATCATTTGGGTCGGCACCTTTTGACAGTCATACGTTACGCCCCATCGAGGAGGTGTTTCGGGCCGCGTCACCTGATGGGCTTTATCGCAAAAACTATGGCGCTGCCGCACTTGGCGTGGGTCTGCGACATACGGTGCCCGAAGACCTGTTTTTGAACGGTCCGGTTTCACACACCGATGGGAGATTCTCACTGGTTGGGGAAGGCCTCATTCATAACCGAATGGAACTGAACCAAATTCTGGGCCTGTCCGATGCTCAGACAGCCACTTGGCCTGATGCCGCCTATATGGTTGCTGCGTTTGGGAAATGGGGCGAAGCCTGCATTGAACATCTTGTCGGAGAGTACTGCTTTGCTGTCTGGGACGCGTCTGAACAGGCACTGACCTTGCTTAGGCATCCAACAGGACATGGGCACACATTGTTCTATTGGATGGACGGCTCAAAACTACTTTTTTCAACCCAATTGAATGCGTTGTTGGCAGCCCCGGACGTGCCGCGCATTCTGAACGAACAAAAGCTCGCGGACTTTTTGTTTCTCAATCACATGGACCAAGCGACAACTCATTTTGAAGGGGTGTTTCGATTACCGCCGGGCAGTGCCTTGCGGGCCACTCCGCGCGGAGTATTGGAAGGGCAGCATCGTAAGATTTGGAACTTTGATACGAAACGACGGCTGACGTTCAAAAAGAACGAAGAGTACGTCGAAGCGTTCAACGAGATCTTCAACCAGGCCGTTGTTGATCAAATGCGCTCGATCAAACCTCTGGGTGCGATGATGAGTGGCGGCATAGACTCGTCTGCCGTTGCCGTACGTGCCGCTGCGCACGTGCCAACGGATTATACGTTGCGGACGTATACAGCGGTGCCCCAACCCGGCTTGGAGATCAAACCGCGTCCCGGTTGGTACGATGATGAAACGCCGCTGATCCAAGAAATCGCAGCGATGCACCCTAATATTGATCCGCAATTCATTTCTTCAATGGGCCTGTCACCCGACGACGGATTGACCCAACACTTTGAGAACCATGCACAACCCTTCCGAAGCGCAAGCAATCGGATCTGGATGGAAGGCATCATTCAACAGGCGCAATCGGATGGTATCGGGGTTCTTTTGACCGGTCAGTTGGGGAACATGACTATTTCTTGGGAAGGGAACCCCGTCATTGCTGAATGGATCGGCCGCGGGAAAATCATCGCGGCATGGCATGGCGCTGGCGCGCTTGGTCGTTACCATAACAGGCCCACCCGCCGTATTTTTGGACGCGCTACGAAAGCCGCATTAAGAACCATGATGCCGCAACAGGTGATTGATATTTTGCGCCCGTCTCGTCCGATCACCGACACAAGTATCATCAACCCTGAATTTGCGCGCAAGCACAACGTTCTGGAACGAGGCGCGCTGATGGGGTTTGATCCCCAGTTTCGCCCACCCGGCGGCGGGCGGGAATTGCGGCAAAAAGAACTTTTGAATGGCAGTGATTTTTCCGGCGATGTTGTTGCCAACTGGCACACGCAATTCGGTGTGGAATTGCGCGACCCGACGGCAGACCTGAGGTTGATTGAATTCTGCCTTGCGATCCCACAAGAGCAGTTTTTCCTGAACGGTGATTTTCGAGCGCTGAGCCAGCGAGCCTTTAACAGGGATTTACCGCCTTCCGTTTTGTCAAATCGACAAAGGGGCACTCAGGACGCCGGTTGGTTCGAACGCATAAAAAATAAGCAGGAGGCGTATCGGGATGAAATCCGCAGAATGCAAAACGCACCCCTTGTTCGCGAAGCGATTAACCTCAAAGAACTTGCAAGAATGATTGAGGACTGGCCGAATCTAGAAGATTCCAATCAACGAAATAACAGTTTTTTCCGTTATCAATTACTGCGCGGCCTGCATGTGGCGCGGTACATCCGTTGGGTCAATAGGGAGAATTGGTAAGGTGCAAAGCTATTGACATCGTGCAAAAAGAGACCATTTTGAAATCTTAATAAAAGGTTAAGTTAATTGAATCATATCAAGTCAGCACCCGCCAAAACCGCAACTGCGCCGCAAAAGCGAACTTATGTCGCTCCCTGCGTCACCAAGCAATCCCAGAGTGATGTGCCTTTGGGGCCGAGCACGGGATTTGAGGATGGGTTCGGCAGTGGCATTGACTCGTAGCAGTGTCTGGCCTGCCCGAAGGCGCAGGTTGCTGCTTGTGATGCAACAGCCCCCTGTCCTTCTGTAAGGTCATTGGGATACCTATGACCGACCCGAAGCGCGCCCCCAAAGGCGCGTTTTTTTTGGTTTCCCGACAACGCTGAATGTGAATGAGTTTGCGAACCGCGACCGCTGCGTTGTGTATGAAGTGTTGAAGCGATTACGTAACTCGGGTACCCTCATTCCGTGCATAAGCCGCAATGAAAATTGCGCACCTACGACTGTACAGTCAGGAGACTACTGTGCGTCATCTTATTTTACTTGCGGCCCTTGCCGCAATTCCGGCTTGTGTCAGCTTTCCCAAAAACGTCGCCATGGGTTCTTCGAACAATGTATTTGGCAAGACGTACGAAGGGCAGCTTATCCGAATACTTCCTATCTTCGTCCAAAACCAGCAAGGCTCTGCCTACCGTGAGACGAGCGGCCAGGCCGCCGGACTCATTGCCGAAGTAATTGGCGCGAATTCCCAGTATGTCTATCAAGCTGTGGCACTTGCCAATGCGGCAGGCTCAGCAGTCAGCGGTGAATACGAACAAAAATACCGGGGGGCGTTCTGTCAGTATTATTTGATGGTGAACGACCCGGATTTAATGACAGCCATCTCCGGCGGTTATGACGAGGACGACTACGCCGAAGAAGAAGATGAGTACCGCGACCGAGAAGATCGATACGAAACAGACTACTTTGAGGAAAACCTAGAGTCGCTGGAAGAGCAAACCGAAGACGCGCGAATTCTGGCCGATATCCAAAGACAGCAGGCCGACATTGACAGTATTCGGGCACGATTAGATCGCCCTGACGCCCCAACCGAACCAGAGATGATCATGATCGTGAACCCCTGCCGCGATTTCAATATCGGGCAGGATCTAATCATCGCATTCGCAGGCTACGAAGCCATTTTAGAACCCAGCTGGAAACCGGATTAAGGGCCCAGCGACTTAGATCTAACTGGCAGCGGCAATGCCATTTCACCTACCTCTGGTTTTCCTAAAGGCCCACTTCTTATCATTTGTCACCAACAAGCGGTCAGAAGACACTCGGGTCATTGAGAAATTAACCAATGAACAGATCGTAGGTGCACACCATTCTCATGATGTCCGACGGACGCTTTCCTGATCGAGAGCGGCAATAGGATTGGGCGTCCCGATATCAATGACGGACATTGCGACGCATCTTTTGCAAGTCCGAAAACCTTGAGGAAGACAAAAATGGCCCAACTCATCGACCTTTCTGGATCACCACTGACGGAAACAAAACCGAGCACGACACCCGCTGCAAGTTCACCACTAAGCCGCCGCAAATTCTTGTCCAATGGCATGGCAGTGGGCGCAGGCGTGGCGTTGGCAACACCTGCGCTGATCATGCCCAACTCAGCGTCGGCTGGCGGTATTCCTTCAGATGCCCACGTCATTGAGCACTCACACAACTCAGGCCTTCACAATGAGGGCCGATCCCGAACACTGGTAAGATACCAGAAGCCTGGTGATAGTCCTTTGCAGGTGCGTGGATCGATGTTCACCGGTCGTTGGAGTGTTCATGATTTGAGGGCGGCTTCGGCGCCGGACCCCGTTCTTACGTCGTACTTCAATCTACAAAATGAATACGGCGGCACAAGCGGCGGCGACGGCAACCGACGCCTACGCATGGATCGAAACCATGCGAACAGGGTGCGTTCCCGTATGAATGATACTCCAAAATTGGTGGCACCAGGCGCCACTTGGTCTGGTTCTCGTTATAAGGCGGCGGACCTTCATGTGAAATCATACAGGATTGGTTCTGATAAGTATTCGACCATGGCCTTTTACGATGGTGCGTCTCGTCGTTGGAAATCCTATACTTTTGACTACAAGGTCGACCGCCAAGGACCAGATGCCGAACAGTTGCTCGCGGCAATTCGTTACCAAAGAACAGCAATTCCTAGAACCTTAGCGACGGTTGGCGGGACGGCCATCACAGGTCTATTCATCGCGGCAACTCTGAAATCAGCTGGGCTGGTGTTAGCTATTAGCGCAGTCGGTGCCGGGATTGTCTTACTCGCGATATGCGCTTTTGGTGCCACGATAGCCGCGATCGGTCTCGCGGAGAACTTAGGCAAGATTGATGAAATCAAAAGCTCCTACGCACCGTTTGCAACAACGATCTAAAAATTTGAAATCTTCGGATAGGGCGGAAATTTGAAACTTCCGCCCTATCCATGGCGTCTTTCAGAAAGTTATAATTCTGAAAAAACAGCCAGGACTTGGAATCCAGTGTTATTCCTATGTGTCATTGTTGATGAGCAACCGAGCAAGCGCCACAATTGGTTCCGTCATCGGCCTTCCTTCCCGAATGGCGATCTGGTGACGTCGACCGGTCGAAACAATACATCTTTCATCCGCCGCCAGACGCCCGGACGCTATCAGCCGCGCATTAAAGTTGAGACACCCCAACATCGCACCCGTTCCCGCAAGCGCGCCGTGCAGCGCGAGATCGTATGAATCGCAGTGAATGACCGGGCGATCAAAGAGGTATTCGTTATCTGAATATTCAATCCAGTCGGCAAAACACAAATTCTTCTCATGGGATGGCCGATACAGCAGCAATGGTGTGTCCATTGGCATAGGCCCGATTTCCATTGGTGCAGACAACAACGCGATTTGCTCGTCGAATAGAACTGTGGAGTTCCAACCCTTCGTTTCGGTTTGGGCGCACGTGTAGATCACATCATGACCATCAAGAAATAACATCTCAGGATCGTCAACCGGCAAGACCGCAAATTGATCGCGCAGCGTCTTGCCTTCAGGACAAATGAGGATCGATTGTAAGGCATATCTTGCGTAAATTGGATGACATGCAATCTGCAATATCGTGTCGAGGTCCTCTAGACTGAGCTGCCAAAGGTCCTCCAACTCGGAGAAGGGTTCTGCCAAACACTCAAAGAGCCGCCGACCTTCTCGGGTGGCAATGACTGAACGGGGATGCCTTTTGAACAGCTGATGTCCAAGAAGATCTTCGAGAAGTTTTATTTGCTTGCTGACCGCGGGCGCAGAAACACACAGTTGATCCGCTGCGCCGCAAATGCTGCCTTCTCGCATGACACATGCGAAATACCATAGGGCCCTAAAAGGTGGCATTGACCCTCCTTGGCAGGATCATTCCACGGTCCACATACCACCTCCCCCAAAACGCGAATGTAAAACCGTATTCCGGAATCCTTTGCATGAGTAGGTCAGTATCCGAAAGAGACGTAACACAGCCAAAAGACGCTCACCGCTGACACAGCAAAAAGAAAACGAAGGTCGGATGGTGACATTCGTCTGCGGTCGTGTGCGATCGGCTGTGTCGCTGTAACGCGCCGCGGGGCAGACAAGGGATTTGTTGCGTTCCCAAGATCCAGAACTCCGCCGGTCGGGTTTCTGCGGCACAGTGTAAATCATGCTAAAGCGGGCAAATGACCTCTTACACCCGTTGATAATCGCCGCGTGCGCGTGGTGCTTAAAGGGCAAAGCCTCTCTCGCCGGTTTGCACGTTTGTTTGCGACCCGGATCAACAGCAATGCAAGTCAAAGCTATGTATGCTATCGCTGCTTGGGATCTAAAAACTGCCATTATTCCACTTACGTTTGTTACGATAAGAAAACGCTGGCAAAACCATTGTGTGGCGGCAATAAAAGGTTCGCATAAACTTCGTGAACACGCCGTAATTATTCGCGAAATCCAACAATCGCGCACTCACGAAGCGTGAAATTGACGAGGCGACGTATGCTCATCCCTCCAGTAATTCGTCAGACCAACCGCCTCGCTGCTCAAAAAATCACAAGCTCGGTTTTTTGGATCATCATCATTACTACGATCTTGCTGTGCTTCCTTGGGGGGCCTTTTGGAACGCTCGAAAATCTTCCAAGCGGTTTTCGATTAATCTACTGGTCATTGAGCGTCACCACGACAGGTGTCTTGGGGCTCTGGGTGCATTCTCTTGTTCGCACACAAGGCTGGGAAGGCTGGTTGAAAATCTCAATAGTCAGCGGTGTATTCGGCCTTTGTGTTGGTGGTGTGATTGTCCTTTTAGGTCTGACAATGCTCGGCCCACTCGAAAATACGCCAGGCGCGATTGAGACCTTCGGATACAGCTTTCCATCAGCAGCGGTTATCTTTTTTGTTTCGATACACGCGCATACGCTCATGAGTGAGACGTCCCTATCGCCAAAAAACAAGGTTCCGGCATTGATGAAGCGGTTGGACACGCACACTGACGCAGTGCAAATTCTCGCTCTTTGCGCTCAAGATCACTACGTGGAAGTCATTACTGAAAAAGGTTCCGAGCTCTGCCTACTGCGTTTGAATGACGCCATCAGTGAAACTGCTCCGCTAATGGGTTTTCAGATTCACCGCTCGCATTGGGTGGCAAAATCAGCAGTTGAGGCCGTCGAAATTAAGGGGTCTGCGCCATACGTAAAACTGGTTAATGGCAAAACCCTCAGCATCAGCCAATCTCGTTTGAAAAAATTTGAACAGTTCCTACAGGGCCACGGTCAATAAGTGCGCATTTGCAAGATGGGCCATGACATCAACCTCTAACTCAGGGACCAAGCCCCGCAGCGTGCAAGACCTCGCAAAGCTAAGACCACAGATACCCAAACACGGTCGGGCGCACCATTATACCAATAGCCGCGCGCCGTTTGCTTAGAAATCCTAAGACAGTTCGACTAAGGCAAATCGTAATAGGCGTGACTACCTATCCGCTCTCTCAAAGAGCTTTTCAAACGCGTGACCCTATCTTCGACGTTTTTTGTCGCCAAACTATAAAGACCAATTGGAACCAAGTTTGGTTCAAGATCGATCACGTCTAGGCGTTCAATCTTCTGGGTCTTGAAGAAACCTTCGGTTGGCAGTGGATAGGTCAGTATCGCGTTCGTTTCCCGCAATAGATCAATCCCGGCAAACATCGAGTTGGTTGAGACAAAATTCGCACCGCTGGATCGAGGGCGCGTAAACGACGGGTCCAGTTCATCGCGATTAACGATGCCGATATGTCGATTGCCAAAGGCAGAGACGCTCAATTTCGGAAAATCTGCCAAGTCAGACAGCCTGCACGGGCGACCGTTAAGGGGATGATGCTGGCCCGCGTAAAAACCATCGCTAACATCAAAAAGGTGTTCAAATTCAAAGCCCGAGTTTTCGGACAGACCTGCGACCTTGGTGCCCAGAAAAAACGCGATGTCACCGATCATCAGGTTTCGAAGCCCATCAAGGCTACTGCACACATCAACATGAACAGATGTCATCGGGTTCTCGCTTAGGAAATCCGCGACGAGGTCTTTTACGAAAAGGTGCCACCATGAAAACCCGGTTCCGATGCGCACGGACTTTTCTTGTGATGCCTTGAGAAGACGGATTTCGGCGTTTGCATGATCACCCACGCGGGCCATGACTTTGGCGTGCTCATACAGGACCTCTCCGAAGTCTGTGAGGGTCATGCCACGCGACGATCGATCAAAAAGCTTAACGCCATGTTCGTCTTCAAGTTTGCCAATGTTCACGGAAATGGTCGGCTGGGTCACGTGCAGTATTTCTGCGGCGGCAGACACATTGCCGGTCTCAGCGACAACCAAGAATTGTTTTAGCCGGCGGTCCATAAGTCATCCATAGATTTTCCTAATATTAGTTAGTCTAAATCGAATTTCCTCAATGGTAAATTGCTCGATAGCGTCCTGCCATGCCCTCGACCGATTAGAAGGGCGCATCATGGGAGGATACAAAATGCATAAAACACTATTGGCCGCGTCCAGCGTCTTGGCCTTGACCGCTACCTCGACGCTCGCAGAGGGCCATCTTCTGTTCACACCGGGTGAAGGGGCGTTCAGCTGGAACAGTCTTGATGAATTCGCGTCAAAACAGGCAGATCTGTCTGGGCAGACTGTCACCATCGCAGGCCCGTGGCTGGGCCCCCAAGCCGAAGCCGCTGAAGCCGTCATGGCGTATTTCGAATTGGCGACAGGCGCAAACGTCGTTGTAAGCGGATCTGACGGCTTTGAGCAGCAGATCGTTATCGACGTCGAGGCCGGATCCCCGCCAAACATCGCCGTGTTCCCACAGCCGGGCCTGATGTGTGATTTGGCGCGCAACGGGCAACTTGCAGACATGGGCGCACAAACGGCGCAATGGATGACCGATAACTACGCCGCCGGGCAATCATGGACAGATTTGGGTGGGTGCGCCGGAACCGACGGGTTCTTTGGGTTTTCCTACAACGTAAACGTCAAATCGCTGGTTTGGTATTCCCCCGAAAATTTCGAAGATGCGGGCTATGACATTCCGTCCAGCATGGAAGAGCTTAAGGCATTAACCCAGCAAATCGTCGATGATGGTGGCACGCCGTGGTGCATTGGGCTGGGGTCGGGCGCTGCAACCGGATGGCCTGCGACTGATTGGGTCGAAGATTTGTTGCTGCGCACCCAGACGCCCGATATCTATGACGGTTGGGTAACCAATGAGATCGCGTTTGATGATCCTCGCATTGTGGCTGCAATCGAAGAATTCGGTTGGTTCGTAGGCAACGATGACTATGTCGTGGGTGGTGCGGGTGCAGTTGGATCAACCGACTTCCGCGACAGTCCAAAGGGCCTGTTTTCATCACCCGCGCAGTGTTTCATGCACCGCCAAGCATCCTTTATTCCGGCGTTTTTTCCTGAGGGCACGATCATCGGAGAGGATACAGATTTCTTCTATTTCCCATCTTATGCGGACAAGGACCTCGGCAATCCAGTTCTGGGCGCTGGTACTTTGATCTCGATCACCAACGACAGTGATGCCACGCGCGCCTTGATCGAATATCTGAAAACACCGCTCGCCCACGAAATCTGGATGGCGAACGAGATCGACGCCTTTCTAACCCCGCATCTGGGTGTGAACATCGATACCTATCACAATGTTGGCCTGCGGGGTCAGGGCGAGATCTTGCAAAACGCAACAACATTCCGCTTTGATGGATCGGACCTGATGCCCGGTGCCATTGGCGCAGGACTGTTTTGGACAGGCATGGTCGATTTCACCAGCGGCACATCAGCACAAGACGTCGCCACAGCCATTCAGAATGGCTGGGTTGCGCTTCAGTGACCTCCCACTCCCCGATGTTTTGCAGGTCGGGGACCAAGAGAACGCGCCTCAGCGAAAGCTGGGGCGCACCTCGTTCAAACCAACAGACCAGATTGAGAACAAGATGACAGACCCCAAAACACCGTGGTGGCAAACCGCAACTGGATACCAGATTTACCCCCGCAGCTTTTGTGACAGCAACGGGGATGGGATCGGGGATATTCGCGGGATCATATCAAAACTTGATCATCTGGCCGACCTTGGTATCGGGTTTATCTGGCTGTCGCCTGTCTATGCGTCGCCCATGCGCGACAACGGCTACGACATTTCAGATTACTTCGATATTGCACCGGAATTTGGGACAATGGCGGATTTTGACGCGATGTTGGCCGAGGCCAAACGCCGCGACATTCGCATCGTTATGGATTTGGTCGTCAATCATTGTTCTTCAGATCACGCGTGGTTTGTGAAGGCTTGTGAAACTACGGATTGCCCGGAACATGAATTCTTCTATTGGCGACAGGCGCGCGCAGATGGCGGCCCGCCAGACGATCAACGTGCATGCTTTGGTGGATCGGCATGGCACTGGGTCGAGGCGGTCGGAAAGTATTGCTATTGCCATTTTGGTCCGCAACAGCCCGATCTGAACTGGCATAACCCCGCATTGCGTCGTGAGATTTACGACATGATGAATTGGTGGTTGGACAAGGGCATTGGCGGTTTTCGCATGGATGTCATTGAACTGCTTGGCAAAGACCTTGAGGGGCGCATTTACTGCGAAGGCCCTGACATGCATCGCTTTGTCCAAGAAATGCACCGCGAATGCTTAGCGGGGCGCGATATCTTGACCGTCGGCGAAACTTGGGCCGCAACGCCTGACACAGCCTTGGACTATTGCGGACAAGACCGCCAGGAATTGGATATGGTGTTCAATTTCAACCATGTGCAGGCCGCCTGGGATCCCGTTCTTGGTCGATTTGGGCCCAACATCTTTGATCTGCCAACCCACAAGATGATCATGAATGACTGGCAACAGGCCTTGGCCGATGATGGTTGGAATTCGCTCTATCTGTCCAATCATGATCTGCCACGGCCCGTGTCGCATTACGCTGATGACAACGAATTTCGGGTACGGTCAGCCAAGATGTTGGCAATGGTTCACTATCTGATGAAAGGGACGCCGTTCATCTATCAAGGTGAAGAAATCGGGATGACAAATGCCAACTTCACGTCCCTTGATCAGTTCCGGGACATCGAAACTTTGGGTCAATTGACGGAACAGTTGGGTCCAGAAGGATCAAACAAGCGCAACGAAAAGTCCGTTGACGAATTTCTTCGAAATGCCAACAAGAATGGCCGCGACAATGCGCGCGCACCCGTTCAATGGAATGCGGATCAGTGGGCCGGCTTTGGGGAATGTGCCCCATGGATCGACATAAACGCCAATTACAAAACCTTGAACGTCGACGCAGACCGCGCCGACTCGGACGGCGTCTTTTCCTTTTACCAGCAGATCATTGAATTGCGCAAAAAGGACCCAATCTTAACGCATGGGACGTTTGACTTGATTGCACCCGATCTCCCATCCATTTTCGCGTATCATCGGCGTTACAAGGCGCGGCAATTGACTGTGGTTGCCAACTTTACATCAGAGACACAAGATTTGGATCTGCCTGACTTAACAAGCATTAAGGTTTCGCCAATCCTATCAACGGCCCGGCACGATTTAACCGCCCCCCCGTCCTTCCTGTTACCGTTCGAAGGGTTTGCTTGGATAGAAGACGTCTGACTTGATGACGAAACTGTATCGAACTCACCAGGGCTTTTGCGTCAAGAATAACGGCCACTGCTGTCTTGCCATTTATGCAGTGTAAGATTCTTGTTTGATACGGGATTTCTACATCAGTTTGGTCGGTGTGTGTTCGTGAAGGGCTACTGATTTGCCTGATGTCACACAGCCCATCCAAATGCATATCCCGCCGCCAACGACCCGAGAACAGCAAGCAAAAGATACAGCAGGAAGGGCTTTAGTTTCAGCACAGGCGCGATGGCCATCGCCCCCCAGATGCTCACCACGCCGCCAGAGATCAGAAATGCCATCGCCGCCCCTTTGGACATACCATTTTCAATCAGACCACGCGTGAGCGGCAGAGCGGCATAACCGTCGATATAGGCCGGAGCGCCGACAAAGACGGCTGCGGGTATGGCCCACCATTGATCCTCACCGAGATACGCGGCGAGTGATCCTGGGGTCAGGGCCGCGTTCAGCGCATACTCGGCCGCAAAGGCCGGGATCAGACACATCAGGATAAGCCGCGCAGTTGCCCAGAACTGGGCGCCGAAAGATCGACGTCGTTGCTCGGTGCGCCAAACCTTAGGTTCAAAAGCTTGGACTTCACCGCATCGGGAGGTGGTCAATTGGCGGGCCAAACCGTTGTCGCGAAGCGCGTTCAATGCCCAAGGCGATTTAGCAAACAAGGCGGTGATTGCGCCACCGAACACGCCCAACCCGAATGCCGCGAGCGTCTTACCGATAGCAAAGCTCAGACCGAGCGTTGCCGCCGTTGTGGCAAGCATTGCAGGATCAGTAATAGGTGATGATAGCCAGAACGCCATGATTGGGGCCAACGGCACACCTGCCGCCAACAACCCCGCCATCAGCGGTAGAACAGTGACACCGCAGACCGGTGTGATGGCCCCGATCAGCGATGCGGCCATCACCGTGCGCAGCGTCCGCCCCTCGAACGCGCGCGCAATATGGGCATCCGCACCACTGGCAATTATCCAAGCTGCAAGAACGATGCCGGGAACAACGATTGGGGCAACAGCAACCAGCCCCCACCCGACAAATATCGCGGTATTTCCCATATGATCGGGCCATACGAAGGCTATTCCTGCAAGCAGGGTGAGGCACAGACCCCATATCGCGCGCTTTTTGCCTTTTTGTGGTTGCACCACTGTTTGATCGACCATGCGATACTCCTTCGGTCTTGTAGAATAGTGGGTGAAAATGCATATGTGAAACGCATAGCTCAAATATCTACCATCGGATTTGTGAATGGATAACCTTGATAGCGACCTGTTGCGCACCTTCCTTGCCGTCGCTCAAGCGGGGAGTGTTACTGACGGCGCTGCGCGCATTCACCGTTCGCAATCCGCCACCAGCATTCAGATCAAACGTCTTGAGGCGATCCTTGGCCGTCCTGTTTTTGAACGTCATGGGCGGGGTGTCGTGCTAAGCGACGCGGGCCGTACCCTGTTACCCGTTGCCCAAGATGTGACAGCGCGTCTTGACGCTGCACTGCGGGACGTTTCACAGCGTGTCGTTTCGGGTAAGTTACGTATCGGTATTCCCGACGACCATGGCCGCACGAAGCTCGCGCAGATCATTGCGGCCTTCACGCGTCATCATCCGAAGGTTGAACTGGACGTCACGTGCGCCTTAAGCAGCGGGTTTCCCGAGGCGCTGGAAAACGGGGCGCTCGATCTCGCTATTTACGAGGTGGAACATCCCAAACAGCACGAAGAGGTTTTATTCGAAGATCCCACCTGCTGGATGGCGTCGGCGCATCGGGAATTCGCAACTGACGACAGCCTGCCAGTTGCCTTGTTCGATCATGCCTGCTGGTGGCGCGATGTGGCGATTTCGTCACTGGAGGCGCGCGGAAGGCCCTACCGCATCGTGTATTCCAGCCAAAGCGTGTCAGGTGTGATCGCGGCGGTCGAAGCCGGGATAGCAGTCGGTTTACTTGGGCGATCATCCCTGCTTTCGGATCTGTCTATTGTGGGTAAGAGATTTGGGTTCGCACCCACCCCTGCATCCAAGCTCGTGATGGCAGCGGGAATTTCCCCTACACGTGGGCCGCTGGATGCGATGAAAACAGCCGTCCGCGCTGCGTTTCTGACCCGAGCCTGAGAATTCGGCTACGCGACCGACTGTAGAAAATTCGGGAATTGCGAAGCTATTGTAAACATCCGGCTCCTAACCATCAGTTCCTGTGTCGCCCGTCGGCGTCACGACAACGGACCCTTATCGTAACTTCTGGATCGCAGATAAATTCACCATTTTCTGCGGCTTCGCAAATCGCAGTTTAGCGTGAAAAACGGCTCGTTTGATCGCTACAAATGAACGACGTTCGTTGTTCGGACAGTCACGTACCGGATATCGCACGCAACGAAATCAGATCAGCTCTGCCACAAAACAAACGCTCTGGCCGCGCACCATCTAAGACTGAATTTGGCCTTAATGATTGGTATCGAGACCCCATTATGAACGGGACAACGTCATCAACGTAAAACCTGCAATGATAGTTTGACCGTCGCAAGGGATCGGTCGTAGCCTAAAGCAGCGGTTGCGAAGGGATACGACCATGACGATCGAAACGTACATGATCTATTTGATGGCCGTTGCCGTGTTTTTCGCGACGCCCCCTGACACGAGCCAACTCCTCATCATATCCAACAGCGTCAGACATGGGCTACGGCGCAGCGCCTATACAATCGCTGGGGATTTGACGGCCAACAGCCTGCAAATGACGGGCGCGGCTTTTGGTCTGGCGGCAATTATCGCAACCTCTGCAACTGCCTTCATCTGGATCAAATGGTTAGGCGTTGCCTATCTGGTTTGGATTGGAATTCAGCTCATTCTTACAAAAGACCAAGCTGATGACATCACCGCCAACACGTCTGACCAATCGTTTAGACTGTTCCGACAAGGCTTTGTGACATCTATGGCGAACCCGTTTGCTGTTGTATTTTTCGGCGCGCTCTTTCCACAGTTCATAGACCCGACGATGCCCGTTCTGCCGCAGCTTTTCATTTTGGGTGTCACATACCTGGTGGTTGATGGCGCGATTTTGGTGCTTTGGGGCTGGTTAGGTGTCCGAGCGGCTACGGCACTAAAACAGTTTTCCTTCGGCTTGGTGAACAAGGTTTGCGGGGCACTGATGATTGCCGCCGCCGCATTGCTGGCAAGCAAGGACTTCCAGCCACAACGATAGTCCGGGGTTCGGATTGCCAGCAATTTTGCAAAGTGCTGTCGTTGATGCCGCAAGGGTTGGCCTTCCAGTCTTATCGACATTGGCAATTGGAATGATGGGAATGAAAGAAGGCCTACGAAACGTGGATCGCCCTGATACTGTTTGCGCCAATCCCAACCTTAACACGTAGTCCGCCTCATTTGAGCACCGCTGGCCTCGACAGCAATCAAATCAACAAAAGGGGACAGGCACGGGCTCTATTTCTGGGCGCCTCGGATTGAGGGGTTGGGTCACCCCGGTCATGCGAGAATTACATGGTCTGCGGTAAGGATATCGGGGCTAATATCATCAAGGAAAACCACGATGCCGGCGCCCAGATCAATCCGCGTGTCGTGGCCGCCGGGCCCATCGGCGCTGATCACCGCTTCGAATGCCGCGAAGTCCTCGAAACCAAAATTGCTCAGATCAAGTTTATCCCCTTCGTTTGTATTGAAATCGGTCACCGTGG
This sequence comes from Octadecabacter dasysiphoniae, assembly GCF_021532615.1. Taxonomy (GTDB): domain Bacteria; phylum Pseudomonadota; class Alphaproteobacteria; order Rhodobacterales; family Rhodobacteraceae; genus Octadecabacter; species Octadecabacter dasysiphoniae. Next base: position 11,072 of record NZ_JAKGAQ010000004.1, on the reverse strand, counting down.
TCTCTCCGCCATCATCGCCAAAGATCACGATATCCGCGCCCTGTCCGACCGATAGCCGGTCTGTGCCGCCGCTGCTATAAATGATGTCATCGCCTGCAGTCCCCCTCAAGTCGTCATCATCAATGGTACCTATCTGCGTCGCAACATCCGAGAAGTTACCACCAAAGACAACGAAGCTTGCACCAGCAAGGAATGCATTGGAATCAGAGTCTGGCGCACCAATGATCAGGTCATCGAAACCATCACCATTCACATCTCCCGCGCTGCTCACCGAATAGCCGGACCAGTCTAATATCAACTCGCCGTTGATGATAACCCCCCTGAGATCAGCATTATCCGAGACCGCGCCAAGCTCGATCCCCTTAGTGATCGCCTCAGTGACGCCGTTGATCGTGACGGTGACCGTTTCAAAGGCGGTGCCATCCGCGCTCAGCACAGTGAAGCTGTCGGTCAGCGTCTCGCCAGCACCCAACGTCTGGATCGCCGTTTGACTGTTGTCCGCTGTGTAGGTCCACGCCCCCACTGCATCGATGTCGAAGCTGCCGTAAGTGCCCACCGTTCCGTTTTGGGCATGGAACACCGCCTCGCCTGTGTCGATGTCCGTCACGCTCAGCGCACCGCTTACCGTCAGCACGGTGACCGTGTCTTCCGTCACGGTCTCGGTGGTCGCGCCAGTGATGACCGCCGCTGTGTTCTCTACCGACGTGGTCGCACCGAGCCAGACCGCAAGCCCCAATCCGGCAAGCGACGCGAGACCCACGACCGGCCAGATGTCCGCAACACTTTCAGCACTTGCCGCTTGCGCCACCACTTCAGCGGTCTCAACCGACACGAGCACCGTGCCATCACCCATAAACTCCACTAACTCGGCAGCAATCTGAACCTGTGCGCCATTCTCAAGCGTCACTTGCACTGACCCATCCACCAAAGCGTTGATCGAGCGCACACCGTCCAGATGATTCAGCGACACCGCGCCCGCATCAAACTGCTGGGCTTGCGCGCTCGACCCAAGAACCAAAACCAACCCTGCCAAAGACAGCGGCCCACGACGCGCGACATGGCGCTGCAAAGCCAACAATGTCGAACTGGGCCCGTGCACGACCGGGCAAGCCGGGGTCTCGGATGCAACGGTTACGGCAGACCGTGTCGCAACGCGCGCCACAAACCCATCTTGCAGTCCGTCTTGATTTCTCGCCATCGCATCAATCCAGTTCATTGACAGAAGTTTTCTCGAAATACCTAGGTCCCGTTTAGGAGAGTCTCTATCTCATGTGTTCGGGTGGGAAGACAGTCCGCGAAGACTGGCAAAAATTGACGATACTTTAGCCGAAATCCGATCAAATCAAAAACAAACCATGCGCAACCAATGGCGAAACGAAATCCCTAATCCCGTCATCAATCTGTTCTGTAGACGTGCGAAGGGAACTTGGCCGCAAGGTATTTTGAACCGTCTTATCTGAACTAAATGCGGCTCTCGGAACAAACGTTCTTCGCGCATGTCAGTCGCTTCCTGCAATTGGGGCGGTTCGTAAATATTTTCTGAGCCATAGATGAACAAATCATCCAGCCATGCGTGTGTTCGAAGATCAACCATGCCTCATCATTGCCCGGATATGAGGCCATCCCCGAATAGAAAATCCTTCCAGAGCTGCAATCCAATACCAGAATTCATTTGCATTCCTTAAACCCCAGTTCAGATCCTTGCTTGCCGCCGCTGCCACCGACCAACCACTCATACCGCGTTCCTACTTTCCGAGTATATCTGCGCCCACATCTGGACGGATCGCAAATCTGATCTGTTCGGTCCGAAATCCCAGCGCCATCGGTCTGCGAATACCCGGAAGAACCGCAACATCGTAAAGTTCCTGCACGACACCATCGATATCCAGCCGATGCTCTAGATCGCCGGTTTTCAGATTGACGATGCAGATTGCGCATTTCGCCAACGCGCCCTCACGCTTTAGGCGTTCATTCAACGCGAGCCCTTCAAAAGTATCGCTGCCGCGCGGCCGTGACAAACCGATGACCGCGTAGTCGCCCACGAACGTCAAACCCCGCGCGAAACCTGGCAAAAAGCATACCGGTTCAAATTGACCCGTCGCGATGTCAACACGCCCGAACTCTCCGGTGCCCGTTTGAAGCACCCAAAGCTGACCATCATACACACGCGGCGAATGGGGCATGGATAGCCCCTCCACCACCGTTTCACCGCTTTCGACATCGATCAACAGTCCGCCATTTTGGCGGTGGTCGCGCCAACCCTCAGCCACATTCGAACGCCCGACACAGGTTACGAAACGGGGCACATCGTCCTGCACTGCCATGCCGTTTAGGTGGCAACGGTCCTCGGCGGCGATACGATCAATAAATGGTGGGTTCCAAACCGGGCTAAACGATCCACGATCACTCAATGTGGCAATGCAGTTGAAACGCGTGACCACAAACAATGGAGTCCCATCAGCGCGGATGTGAATATCATGGATGTCCGCGTCGCCGGTTGTGTGGCCCGTCACCGGTACGAACATCGCATCGTGCCCGTCTGCAACGGTTCCGGGATCAAGGAAGTTTTCAAAGCGCCAGAGTTGATAAAGCGAGCTCATCCAAAGCCGCCCGTCACCAGCCGCCAGCCCCATGCAGCGATCAAACGTGCGTTCAAATACCGACAATTCACCACCGGGTTTCATGCCGATCAGGAACAGTTTGCCAGCCTGATATGTTGTAAAGGCTAAGCTGGCCTTCTGGTCCGCCAGCCATGACGTGAAAAGCCTTGATCCGTGAATGGCAAGTTTCGGTGTGTCTGTATCTGTCGCTGTCACGTCGGCATCCTATGTCTACTCATGGTTGGGGAATTGCGTCTTCGTCATCGGCTCTACTCGAGGAACGCCCGATCCTTCACGCGGATTACAGGACGGATAAGGTAGTCCAGCACCGTTTTACGACCCGCAAGGATGTCCACCTCTGCGATCATGCCGGGTATGATCGTCACGTCTGCACCATCCACATCGGTCAAAGTGTCTTCAGTACGAATACTGATGACGAACACCGCCTGTTCGTCACGTTCGGATCGCGTAACAGCATCGGCCCCGATCCTCGTGATAACCCCGTCGAGCGCGCCGTAGCGGCTAAAATCGTATGCTGTCAAATTGATCTTGACCGGTTGATCTGGGCGCAGAAACGCAATGTCGGAGGGGCGCACGTAGGCTTCAATGCTTAAGCCGCCTTCAAGTGGCACGATCTCAATCAATTCTTCGCCACGTTGCACCGCCGCGCCAATAGTGGTGCGGTGAATAAGGTTGACGACGCCGCGGACCGGCGCCCGCATCACCGCGCGCCCGGCTCGTGTTTCAAGTGAGGGCAGCACAGCATTCAGGGCTGCCAGTTCGTTGGTCGCCAGTGCAAGATCAGACATCGCTTCGGCGCGGTAGCGATTACGCTCGGCGGCAATCTGGTCATCGATTTCGGCAAGGGCGGATTGAAATCGTGCGAGAGATGCCCCTGCCCGCGTCACCGTACCGCTGACCTCTGCCTCTGTGCGGCGCAGTGCCAAAATCGATGTTTCAGGTTCAAGGCCACGCTGCACAAGAGGTTCCAGCAGCGCGCGTTCTTCGGTTGCAATACTGGCCATGTCCTGAGCAGTCGCCAAATCGACTTCCGCTTCGGTGTTTTCTTGTATGCGCTGTTCCCGACGGCGTTCGAGAATGTCAATCTGCCCCTGCAATTCAGTTCGTCGGGCGGAATAAAGTGCGGCCTCGGCAGACACGACGTCCGGGGCAAGAGCGGCGAGTTCGGTGCTGAAGGTTAGGTTTGATCCATCGATTTCGGCACGCAATCGCTGAATGCGCGCGCGCAATCCGTGGGCCCGTTGGAGTTCTTGATCAAGCTGACCTGTTAGAAGTTCTCCGTCTAATTCCATCAAGATATCGCCGCTTTCCACAATCTCGCCTTCGCCCACGTACAACGCGCGCAGCACGCCCTGCTCGGTGGCTTGGATCACCTGTAGATCACCAGAAGGAACAACACGCCCTTCCGCGCGGGTCACATCGTCAAGCTCTGCGTTTGCAGCCCACAAAACGGCAAGCACAAAAAAGGAAAAAATCGCCAGCAACAGCAAGGATGCGCGCACCGGCATCCGTCCTCTTAGTTCACGTGTCAGATCGTCCAGTTCACGGCCCATCTTCAGCTACCCCCATCACTACTTCGCAAAATTTGGCCCTTCGGACCGTCGGCCACCACCTGTCCATTTTCGAGAACAATAACGCGGTCCACCAGTGACAGAAGGCTTGTACGATGAGTCACAATCACCATTGTTCGGTCCGCAGCGGCGTCCCGCAATCGGGCAATGACGGCGGCTTCGCTCTGAACATCCATCGCGCTTGTCGGTTCATCGAGCAGCAGCACCGACGGTTGACCCAACAGTGCCCGAGCCAGTGTGATGGCCTGCTTTTGGCCACCCGAAAGCCCGGCACCTCGTTCTTCCAAAATTTGATCAAAGCCCATCGGATGTCGCGCAACAAACTCGTCAACACCAGCGATACGCGCAGCCTCTAGCACGTCTTCATCACGCGGACGTGGGGCGCCCACAGCGATGTTGTCACGAATGGTCCCCGAGAACAGCCAAACATCCTGCAAGACCGCGCCCACATTGCGGCGCAGGTCCCCGGGATCAATCTGACGAATGTCCGTTCCATCGATCATAACGGCCCCTTCGCGCGGCTGATAAAGGCCTAGCAAAAGCCGTGCTATGGTACTTTTTCCCGATCCAATGCGCCCGATGATCGCCACCTTCTCACCGGGTTCGATGCTGAACGAAACTCCGCTGAGCGCGTCAGTTTGGGCGTCGGGATATGTAAAATGCACCTTATCAAAACGGATCGCACCATCGAGCCGGGGCCGACTGAGCCAACTGCGCCCCTGCGGCCGTTCGCTCTCAAACCGCATCAAGGTGTTCAGGCTGCGGTAAGAACTACGGGCCTGATTAAGCCGTGTCAGCGTTTGTGCAAGCTGTGCCAACGGTGCCAATGCGCGACCGGTCAAGATCACCGACGCGATAAGCGCCCCCATGCTGAGTGTTCCTGCAGAGATCAGAAAAACGCCGTAGAACACAATCAGGATTTGCGACGTCTGCTGTATGAAGCCTGTGGCATTGATGACAAACTGCGTCACGCTCCGACTTTTCGTCGTGTAGCTGGATTGTTGGTCCACCGCCTCTTCCCAACGGGTCCGCATCCGGCGTGCGGCGCCAGCGGCCTTGATTGCTTCCAAACCGGACAGCGTTTCAACAAGAACGGACTGCTTTGACTGACCTTGAGTGAAACTACGCTCCGCAAGACGTCCAAGAATTGGCTGAACTACGATCCCGATGACCAAAACCAAGGGGATGGCCACTGCCGGGATCAGTGCGAGTGGTCCGCCGATCAACCAGACAACAAAGACAAAGAGTATGACGAAAGGCAGATCAATCACCGCAACCAGCGTCGCAGAGGTGAAGAAATCGCGTATGCTCTCAAATTCCCGTAACGTCGCTGCGGTCGCACCGGTGGAACCGCGATGTGCACTGATCTGCACATCGAGCAGGTGGTCAAAAATACGCCGCCCCATTGTCATGTCCGCACGCCGCCCGGCACGGTCGATAAAGCCCGCACGCAGAAGCTTGATTACAAAATCAAAGATCAGCGCGATCCCCACGCCAATCGTCAATGCAATCAACGACTCCGTTGCTTCGTTGGGCAAAATGCGGTCGTAGACAACCATCGTGAACAGCGATGTAACCAAACCCAAAACATTGGCTAAGGCCGCCGCAAGAACCACTTGGGCGTATGCCCAGCGATTTGCGGCCAACGCAGACCAGAACCAATGCCCCCGTGCGCCATCACCGGTTGCCATGTCTTCACGAGGAATAGCGCGCAGCAACAAGACATGGCCGGTGTGATGATCTGTCACCGCGTCAAGCGTGATTTGGCCTGTGCCATCCCCTCTTTCGGGATCATAAACAGACAGCATTCCTGATTTCAGTTTTGCCAAAACCACAAGCGCGCCACCCTCGCGCAGGGTCAGAATGGCAGGCAAAGCCATTGCATTCAGGTTTGCGGCTTCACGGCGACCGAAAGCGGCCTGCATGCCGGCGCGTTCAGCCGCAGCAATTGCGGCCCTGACACCTTGCTCTGGGCTGGTGGAATCCTGCTTCGCTACGCCCGAGACATCATCTTGCATCTCTTGGAGAGCAGTCAGTGTCACAGGTCGGTCCAACATCGCGGCAACATACATGACACAAGCCTCGAGCGACGTTGCACCTGTTTCCTTTGGGGGATCGGTGCGGCCTTGATCAAGCTGAATAACTTGCGCTTTGGTCATGGTGTTGGTCTTTCCTGCGACAACGAAATGTCGAACACGGCCAATATGTCGCCAGTCAGCGCGAGTGCCGCCCATCCGGTCAGCGCGCGATCATTTTGTGCCGAAATAAGAACCTGATTTGCCTCGAAGGTGTCGAGTTCCGCATCAAGAAGTTCGAGCAAGCTACGTCGGCCAATTTGGAATTGTTCGCGAGCCGCTTCTAATGTGGCCGCATTTGCATCAAGGGCATTTTGCGCAGCGGCCACACGTGCCGCGCCAGTTTCGCGCTCGGAAATTACATTCGCCAGCGCGCGCGCCAAAGCCCGTTCCAGCGCAGCACGTTCTGCAATTGCGGCGCTTAACTGCGCCTCAGCAGCATCGATAGCGGCGGTTAATCGGCCCTGCGAATAAAGAGGGTAATCAACGCTCAGACCCAGACCAATATCGGAGTCTCCTCCGAAATCAGGTTCGGCGGTCGCCTCTAAAGACACCTGCGGCGAGCGGCCTGCCCTCACCGCATCAAGACCCGCCTCAAACGCTGCAATATTCGCATTCGCAGTCCGCAGTCTCGGGCTGGTGCGGGTCAAATCTTCAAGCATGTCATTGGATAAAAGCGGCGCAGAAACAGGCGCAGGTAGATCTGGCGGCGGATGATGATCGAAAACCTCAGCGTAAGCCGCCTCCGCCTGTTGCAGTTCCGCACGCGCGGCAACTTGACGGGCCGTCGCATCGGCTAACGCACTGCGCGCCGCTAAGATATCGGTTTGAATACCTGCCCCGGCTTCGGCCCGCTCATCGATGCGATCCTGCAAACTTTCGAGTGCAGCAACGGTATCGCTCGCCGCGATGAACAACTTTCGCTGCATCACAACGCTGAGATACGTTTCAACCGCGGTCAGGGTCGTGGCAGATGTGCTCACAATTCGTGTGCCGATACTGCGATCCACACTGGCGCGTGCCTCGACAATACGCGAACGACTGACCCCACCATCATAAACGAGCTGCGTCAATTCCAACACGGGCGACACGTCAACATTGCCAAGCCCAGTGGACGAACTGCTGTCGGCGTCTGCCCCGACTGAAATCACAGGACGAAATGCCCCCTCGGCACCGCGCAGTCCTGCTTGGGTTTCGGCCACAGTCGCTGCCTCTCCCGCTGTCACCGGACTCGACATAACCGCGGTGGCAATAAGACTGCCAAAAGGCGAATCCGCTAAACTGGGAATTCGTGTGACTGCTGTTGTGACAGCGGCCGCTGGAACACGTAATTCTGGTTCAGGAACAGGCGGCTCCAATATTTCAGGCGCAGATACACAGGCTGCAAGAACAGCCGTCGCCATAAACCCTATGCGTGCTCTCAAAATCATCGAGCAGCCTGAAGCGAAGCGCTCGTAAATAGCTCCGCGTCTTGTGCCTGCGCGCGTCCAACTTCTGCAAGGAAACCGGCCACTTTGCTTGTTTTGGACGATGAGGGTTCAGCGCAAGAAATCCGCGCTTCTGCCCGCTGCATCCAGTCCATATGACCCATCGAAAGCGCACAGGCCTGCGCCAACCCCAACGCCCCGTTTCGGTGCAGCGTCAGCATTTCGGTTTCAGTCAGCGCCGCCAAACGCTCCGCATCTACACGACGATAAGCAGCCGGTTCCTCGCCGCCATTTTCACCTTCGGTCAAGGGCGCCAGAAGCCGGCAAGCCTCCATCGCCCCATAACAAGCTGACAGCTTCGTTGCATCCCGATGCCGCCGCGCGAATGCCTCGGCAATGTCTGCCAGGTCTTGCGTAAGCCCTTCAGGCGTAAAAAACGACAGCCCACACTTGTCACGACTGACACAACCACTGGCCTCGTCGACCCACAATGTAACTTCACCCTGCTTGTCAGACTGGACGTCAGCATGAAACGGATAAAGCCGCAGAATTTCAGGCAATACAGCTGCGCGCCAAGCCCCTTTTACCGACACAAAAATCGAACGTGGTGCGGTGACCCGCAAGAGCGCAACAGGTGCTCCGTCTGCGCCAAACACGACTGGAAAAGCGAGCGCACACCGCGCGATCTCGGACGTTGTCAGTACTGCATGGCGCAAACCAGCGGCAAAGGTAAAGTTCGTCACATGGTGCCAAGTTCGCTCACCGTGCCGCTGACGTGTGACCTTTTGCCAATCACGCGCGCTCATGCGAGGATCACGCTGTCAGGTGTCAGGACGTCAGGACTGACGTCATTTAGGAACACCGCAATGTTGTCGTCCAGTTCAATCTGTGTATCCCCCTCACTTTCGCTAACCACCGCTTCGAATGCCGCGAAGTCGTCGAAACCAAAATAAACGAGGTCGAGCTGGTCACCTTCGTCCGGGTTAAAATCGATCAACCAGGTCAGCCCTGCATCATCGCCGAAGAGGTAGGTATCCGCGCCCTGCCCGCCCGACAGCCAATTGAAGCCACCACCGCCATAAATGATGTCATCACCAGCTCCGGCAAAAATCACATCAGTGCCGATTGTGCCGCTCAAATCGTCATCGCCTGCGGTCCCGACCTGCGTCGCAAACCCCGAAAAATTTCCGCCAAACACCACAAGACTCGCGCCCGAATTTTCACCCTCAGGATCGTCAAACCGCGCCCCCAAGATCAGATCGTCGAACCCGTCGCCATTCACATCACCAGCACCGCTGACCGAATAGCCGAAGTTGTCTCCCATCGACGCCCCGTTGATCACAAAACCGCCGATGCCCGCCTCAATGTCCGACAGTTCCACTGCATCGCCATCTGCCTTGCCAAACACCACAAAGCTCGCGCCTGAGCTATTGCCATATGGATCGTCGCCAGGGGCGCCGATGATCAGATCATCGAACCCGTTGCCATCCACATCCCCAGCACTGCTGACTGAAAAGCCAGAGTAGTCTTCCTCCGACACCCCGTTGATCACAAACCCGCCAGTGCCGTTTTCAATGTCCGACAGCTCCACCGCGGTACCATCCGCCTTGCCGAACACCACAAAGCTCGCACCGGAGGCATTATTGCCGTTCGGATCATCAAACAGTGCACCCACGATCAGATCGTCAAACCCGTCGCCGTTCACGTCGCCCGCGTCGCTGACCGAAGCGCCAGAGTTGTCATTCGCTGATACGCCATTGATCACAAAGCCGCCGTCGTTGTCGTCCGCCTCAATTTCTGACAGCGCCACCGCCTCTCCGTCCGCCTTGCCAAACACCACAAAACTCGCGCCTGAGTCACTATTGCCATTCGGATCATCTCTGAATGCCCCGACGATCAGATCATCGAGCCCGTCGCCGTTCACATCGCCCGCACCACTCACCGAAGCGCCAGAGTAGTCACCCTCCGACACACCATTGATCACAAAGCCGCCAAGGCCGTCCTCGATGTCGGACAGCTCCACCGCGGTCCCGTCACTCTTGCCAAAGACCACAAAGCTCGCACCGGAATAGGCGCCGTTGGGATCGTCATGCTGCGCGCCCACGATCAGATCGTCCAAGCCGTCGCCATTCACATCTCCCGCCCCGCTCACCGACCTGCCGGACCAGTCAAACGACGACACACCGTTGATCACAAACCCACCGATGCCTGCTTGGACATCCGACAGCTCCACCGCCTCTCCGTCCGCCTTACCAAACACCACGAAACTCGCGCCGGAATCAGTGCCGTTTGGATCATTGAAAGGCGCCCCGACGATCAGATCGTCCAAGCCGTCGCCATTCACATCCCCTGCCCAGCTGACCGACCGGCCGGACCAGTCATTCGCTGACACACCATTTATCACAAACCCACCGGTGCCTGCTTCGACGTCGGACAGATTCACCGCATCGCCGTCCCCCTTGCCAAACACCACAAAGCTCGCGCCGGAATCAGTGCCGTTTGGATCGTCGCCCCACGCGCCTACGATCAGATCGTCGAACCCGTCGCCATTCACATCCCCTGCCCCGCTGACCGAAAAGCCAGAATAGTCCTCCGTCGACACTCCGTTGATCACAAATCCGCGCAAGTCGAGGTCATCCTCAATGTCACCGAAGTCGAACGGCTCATCGACCCCGGTGATCGTCACTGTCACGGTCTCAGTGGTGCCATCCAGCGTTGTGACCGTGAAGGTATCGGTCAGAGTATTGCCCTGACCGAGGTTCTGGATATCCATCTGCTTGCTGTCCGCCGTGTAGGTCCAGACACCCTGCGTATCGATGTCAAAGCTGCCGTAGCTGCCCACCGTACCACTCTGCGCCACAAAGCTCGCCTCGCCGGTATCGACATCCGTCACGCTGAGTACGCCGGTCGCCGTGAGGGTTGTCGCCTCGTCCTCAGTTACGCCACCCGTCGTCTCGCCCGTGATCACCGCCGCATCATTGACCCCGGTGATCGTCACGGTCACGGTCTCTTCCGTGCCATCCGCCGTTGCGACCGTGAAGGTGTCAGTCAGAGTCTCGCCCTCACCGAGGTTCTGGATATCCATCAGCCTGGTGTCCGCCGTGTAGGTCCAAGCGCCATCCGCATCGATGTCAAAGCTGCCGTAGGTCCCGACCGTGCCATTTTGTATCTCAAAGCTCGCCTCGCCGGAATCGGGATCCGTGACGCTAAGCGCGCCCGTCGCCGTGAGGGTTGTCGCCTCGTCCTCAATCACATCGCCCGTCGTATCGCCCGTGATCACCGCAGGGACATTCTCTGCCTCTGCGCTTTCCGAACCGCCTGAACCACCCACCGCAGCGAGAAGCCCCAATCCTCCGGCCCCCACCGCAAGTTCAACAG
>NZ_JAKGAQ010000039.1 GCF_021532615.1 Octadecabacter dasysiphoniae | reverse complement strand
ACGTGATCGGCGGTCAGGATGTCGGGGCTGACATCGGTCAGGAACACCACCGTGTCGCCGTCCAGATCGATCCGCGTGTCGTGGCCACCGGGGCCGTTTGCACTGACAACCGCCGAGAACTCGGCGAAATCGGTGAACCCAAAGTCGCTCACATCCAGCCGGTCGCCCTCGGCGCCGTCGAAATCAATTACCGTGGTGGACCCGTCGAGGTTGCGGAACGTCATGATGTCGGCGCCCT
>NZ_JAKGAQ010000038.1 GCF_021532615.1 Octadecabacter dasysiphoniae | reverse complement strand
AGCTTGCTATGACTAGCTCTAAACGTAAACCACCTGTTGCACAGCTTGCTATGACCAGCTCTAAACGTAAACCGCCGGTAACTGCTTTTATGGCATAAATCTGCTCCCCCACAAATAATATAAGATCCAAACATGCTTGCTCAAGATATTGGCTCCTTCATAAGGGGCCAATAATATTTCTCATTACGAATCAAAAACTTACCTAAAAAAGCCATATTAATTTCCCATGTGGAACCGAAT
>NZ_JAKGAQ010000003.1 GCF_021532615.1 Octadecabacter dasysiphoniae | reverse complement strand
ATTTCTGTTTGGCGGCTTTGACCCGCATAATGGAAGTTGGCGCATCGCGTAGCTAAAGTCTGCTTTGAGCCCAGAGTAACGGATGCTGCACCGTGCACGAATGTCTGCACTCGATGGTCAATCAGATTGGAACGGGCTAGCGTCGCGCAATGGCTAGCAGCTCTCACACTCACCGTCCCGACAACGTGCCTTTGGGTGTCGCCACGATCATCGGGACCGTGCTGGCATTGTCTTTGGGCGATGCTCTTATCAAGTCGCTCGGTGGCGCTGGAGGAATGGGTCTGTGGCAGCTGTTTGCCGTTCGTTCGCTGCTGGCTTTTCCCGTACTACTGGGCGGTGCGATTGTTTTTCTTAACAGAACCCGTTTGGCACCTCAGTCGGTTGGCTGGATCATCCTGCGGTCCCTTTTGCTGACCGCAATGTGGATCGCATATTATTTGGCATTGCCACTACTCCCCTTGGCCGTCGCCGCTGCTGCTTACTACACTCTGCCACTTTTCATTGTGGCGTTTGCCGCGTTGTTTGGTGGCGAGTCTGTTGGGCGCCCTCAATGGGTCGGTGTTGCGCTGGGATTCGTTGGTATTCTGCTTGTTTTGAGGCCGGGAGGAGAGGCCTTTGTCTGGGCTGCGTTGCTGCCCATCTTGTCGGCCATTCTCTATGCGTTGGCGATGATCCTGACCCGCACCAAGTGCCGTAATGAACATCCCGCAACACTCGCGCTTGGCTTGAATGCGACCTTTATTGTTGTGGGTGTCGCCGGGCTCGTTATCGGCTGGACCCTTTCCTTAGAAGCACCCGGATTCCTTTCACCAGAGTGGACTGCTATGGGGGCGGCGGAATGGCAAACGACGGCAATTCTGGCAAGCTTGATCCTCGTCGCCTCGGTCGGAACGGCTGTAGCCTACCAAGCTGCGCCCGCTTCGACCGTCGGCACTTTCGATTTTGCCTATGTAGGGTTTGCCTTGATCTGGGGAGCGTTGTTTTTCGCAGAGCGTCCCGACACCGTGGCGCTTTTTGGGATCATGCTCATCGTAGTTGCCGGGGTGCTAGCCGTTCGACGGACCTGAGATCAAATCGTTAGCAGACATTCGATTGAACAAAGGAAACGGCGGCTTCGTCCCACATAGCGGACCTACCCCGCTGCTTTTTCCTCAAGCTCCATCCATTCTTCTTCCGCCGCGTCCAGTTTCGCCTGACGGTCCAGCAACGCATCCGTCGCCTTCTGGAATTTCACCGGATGGTCGGTGAACAATGCGGGGTCGGCCATCAGCTCCCCCAATTTGCCAATCTCGGCCTCAAGGCGGGCAATCACGGCGGGCAATTCGTCAAGGCGGTGCTTTTCGGTGAAACTCAATTCCCCCGACGCGGCCTCTTTGACGGCCTCAACCTTGCCCTTTGATTTGGATTTCTTCGCCGCCACAGGTTCATCAATCGCCCGTTGGTTCTGATAATCCGTCCACCCGCCCGCGTAGGTCACGCAGCGCCCGTTGCCTTCCATCGCGATGGTCGTAGTCGCCACGCGGTCGATGAAATCACGGTCGTGGCTGACCAACAGCACCGTGCCCGGATAATCCCCCAACAGATCCTGCAACAAATCCATCGTTTCAATGTCCAAATCGTTGGTCGGTTCGTCCAGCACCAGCACATTGGATTCGCGCGCCATCAGTCGGGCCAACAACAGACGCGCCTTTTCACCACCCGACAAAGACCGCACGGGGGCACGCACCTGCGCCTCATCGAACAGAAATTCCTTGAGGTATCCAACCACGTGTTTGGGCTGGCCGCGCACCATGATCTGGTCGGCCTTGCCGCTCACCGCCATGCTCGGGTCCGTCGTCAGATTGTCCCACAACGTCGTGTGCGGGTTCAACTGCGCACGGGCCTGATCGAACACGGCGACATTCAGATTGGTGCCGGTCTTGATCGATCCATCGTCAGGTTCAACTTCGCCCAGCAACATCTTGATAAGTGTCGTTTTTCCCACGCCATTGGGGCCAACAAACGCAATGCGATCACCGCGATTTACCGTCAGATCAAACCCGCGCACGATGGTCTTGTCTTCGAATTCTTTGGTCAGCCCGAAGGCCTCAATCACCCGTTTGCCAGACGATTGCCCCGCATCCAACGCCATCGCCGCCGTGCCTTGGCGTTTGATCTGGCTCGACTTTTCGGCCCGCAAATCCTGCAGCGCGCGCAGGCGCCCCTGGTTGCGCGTGCGCCGTGCAGAAATGCCTTCAACCGCCCACCGCGCCTCTTCTTTGATTTTGCGATTCAGCTTGTGGCGCTGCATGTCTTCGTCTTCCCAGGTCTTGTCGCGCCATTCTTCAAAATGGGCGAATCCCTGTTCCTGACGGCGCACTTTGCCGCGATCAATCCACAGCGTCGCACGGGTCAACGCGTTCAAAAACGCGCGGTCGTGGGAAATCAGCACGAATCCGGTTTTCGTCTGGGACAATTCACGTTCCAGCCAGCGGATCGCCTCGATGTCCATGTGGTTCGTCGGCTCGTCCAGCAGCATCAGGCCCGGGGCCTCTGCCATTAGTTTGGCCAATGCGGCGCGGCGCCGTTCCCCGCCTGACGCGACGTTCACATCACGGGCGGGGTCAAATTTCAGCCCCTCGGCCACGGATTCAACGCGCCACATGTCGGATGCGTCCATATCGCTGGACGCATAATCGCCCAGTGTCGCAAACCCTTCCATGGTTGGGTCTTGTTCCATGTAACCCACGGACATGCCGGGCGCGACGGTCACACCACCGGTGTCGACCTCAACCAAACCGGCCATCACCTTGAGCAATGTCGATTTTCCCGATCCATTGCGCCCCACCAACGCGACACGGTCGCCCGGCTGAACGACCAAAGACAGGTCTTCGAAAACAGGATCACCGCCAAACGTCAGGGCGATATCGGTAAGTTGTAAAAGGGGTGCGCGTGCCATGGGGTCTGCTAACTTCGCACGCCGCGTTGTGCAAGTCCCTAGACGGACCTCAGCGCCTTTGCCCGCGCTGCCGGAATGGCCGAAATCTCGAGCCCTGTGAAAACATGCAGTGTGTTCATATCACGATCAATCACTGCATGGTCGCTGACCCAGCCCCCCATGCTCAGATATGTGCGCAGCAGCGATGGCAATTGGCCCAAGGCCGCAGCGTGATCGCGCACAGGTTTCGCCGCACGGCCAAACGCCACAACGTCGGGCGCACGCACGTCTGGCATCCAGGCATCCGGTGCCAAATGGCGCGCCGCCAGCAGATCAAACGCATCGCCGTAATGCGCCGCCTGCGTGCCTTCGAAGGATGCACACCCAAACAACAACCCCGCCGCTTGCGCATCCACATAGGCCGCCAACATCCCCCACGCGATGCGCAGTACATCACCGTCTTTCACATCCGGATGCACACAAAACCGCCCCAACTCGATCATCGGGTCGCGGTAGGACAAAAGTCGTTCTAAATCATAATATTGCGCGGAATAGCTCATGTTCAGTTCCGCACCGGACGCAAGGGCAAGAACGCGAAAACAGCACAGCACCCGCCCGCTGCTGTCTTCGACCAGAACATGATCACAGCGACCGTCAAACTGGTCGGTATCCAGCCCATCCGCCAGCGCAGGCCGCCCCGCAGATTCGACAAAACACAAATGACGCAACGCAGCCGCCGCCGCCAGATCCTCTGCCCCTTGGGCAAAGCGCGCGACATAGCCGCCACGATGCAGCGCGTCCGGCAGGTTGGGTTGGTTGTCTTTGGCCATGCGATCAGGCCTCAATCAAAAGGGTCAGGCCCCTCACCCGTCGCCCAAAAGATCACCGGCATTGATCTGGCCGATAGACCCGAACAACTGGCGAATGAACGTGGTGTCACGAATGTTGTCTTGCGTCACACGGCGCGACAGCGCGACAACATTGCCGTTCTCCAGCCCGAAACGTTCGACGTTTTCAACAACCCCGTCCGCGTCAAACGTAATCGCAACGACTTCGCGGTCGATTTCCTTGGGCTCAAGCGGGCCCAGCAGGCGGAACCGGCTTTGCACATAAAAGAACCCGCCCCCGTTTGACGCACCCCCCGCCGTGGGCGGCCCGACAACATCGGCAACAGTGTCACGCGTGTCCACGCCCACCAGCACTTCGGCCAGTTGATCATCCGTCGGGGCATACCCGTGATTGCGGTAAAGGGTCGTGCAACCGACCGACATCAATAAAACGCATCCTGCAAGAATGGCGCGTGATTTGCAGCCTGTGAACGTCATCCGTGTCCTCAACATCTTTTCTTGCCTTATTGCGTGGCGGCTTTAACGCATTTACAGCCATTGTGAGACGTTATTCAAGGGTGCCCGCACATGGCCGATCTGCCGACCCATCCCATCCGCCTTGCCGACCTCAACAATCGCAAGCGCGCACATTTCACGATTGAACCGGACAGCGACGGGCGCAAAGCCATCGCAACCGCGCTCGACGTGCTGCAAATCAAGAAGCTGAAATTCGACGGCGCGCTGATCCCCACGGGCCGGCGCGACTGGCGGATTGAGGCGCGACTGGGCGCCACCGTGTCCCAGGCCTGCGTTGTCACGCTCGATCCCGTCACCACCCGCATCGACGAAGACATCATGCGCAGCTACGTGTCCGATTGGGACGTTCCCGATGACGAAGAAGTCGAAATCGAAGCCGAAGACACCGACGATCCCCTCCCCGATACTCTTGATCTGATCGAAGTCATCATCGAGGCCCTCGCGCTGGCCCTGCCCGCCTATCCACGCAAAGACGGCATAGAGGCCACCGTGGTCGGCGTCACGGAACCGGGCAAAGCGGTGATGACAGATGAGGACGCACGCCCCTTTGCGGGTCTGGCTGCCCTGCGCGCAAACCTAGAAAACAAAGGCGACAGCGACGACTAAACCCTCGTCTGGAAAAAGGTTGCCAATCAGCAAAATCGCAGTATGTTCGCGCCTTCTCTGGAATGAGGTCTCGACAGGCTGGCGGTTATGTCCTACAGCCCCCCAAGAGCTCTGAGAGAGCACGAAATTCACACGGCCCGCGACGCACCGATGGGCCCACTATCCGAGGTTGTCACAATGGCTGTCCCACAGAATAAAATCTCCAAATCCCGCCGGAACAACCGTCGGTCCCATCACGCGCTTGGTGATGCGAACCCGAACGAATGCACATCCTGCGGTGAGCTGAAGCGCCCACACCACGTATGCCCGTCTTGCGGCAACTACGCGGACCGCGAAGTGATCGCACAGGCCGACGAAATCGATCTGGACGACGACGCAGCGTAAGCCGTAGGGTACGGTTATGACATCGTCTGACACCGCCCCTTCTTCGCTCGTATTATCTGTCGATGCCATGGGCGGCGACGAAGGACCCGCGCCAATTGTCGCGGGTCTTGCGCGTTTCCTGGCCAAGAATGCGGGCGCCCATGTGCTTCTCCACGGGCCCGAGGCTGAACTTAAGCCTCTGATCGAAAAGCGCAAAATCACCAAATCTGTCACAATCGTTGATGCGCCCGACGTCGTCGCGATGACAGACAAGCCATCGCACGTGATGCGCCACGGCAAATCCACATCCATGTGGTCCGCCATTGAATCAGTGCGCGCCAAAGACGCATCCGTCTGCGTGTCATGTGGCAACACAGGCGCGCTGATGGCCGTGTCCATGATCCGCCTGCGCAAAGCAGAAGGCGTGAACCGCCCCGCCATCGCCTGCCTTTGGCCGTCCCGGAACGCCGCAGGCTTCAACGTGATGCTCGATGCGGGCGCTGACATCCGCGCTGACGAAGAAGACCTTTTGACCTATGCTCTCATGGGCGCATCCTACGCGCGCAACGGTCTGGGCCTCGCTCATCCGCGTGTTGGTTTGCTCAATGTCGGGGTCGAAGAACACAAAGGCCGCGCCGAACTCAAGGTTGCCCATGACATGATCGCAAAGGCCGCCCCGCGCGGTGATTTCGATTATGTGGGATTCGTTGAAGGCGGCGATCTACCCTCCGCGCGCGTTGATGTGATCGTCACAGATGGTTTTACCGGCAATGTCGCGCTGAAAACCGGCGAAGGCACCGCGAACTTTATTTCAGAATCACTGCGCGCCGCCTTCAAGGCGACCCCGTTTTCACGCATCGCGGCCCTTCTTGCCGCGACGTCCCTTGGCCGTTTGAAGAAAAAGATCGACCCCCGCCGCGTCAACGGCGGCGTTTTTCTGGGCCTCAACGGCACCGTCATCAAAAGCCACGGCAGCGCGGATGCCACAGGCGTAGAAGCCGCGTTGGTGCTGGCCGCCCAGCTGGGCCGTTCCGGCTTTAGTGACAAGCTCGCCGCGCGGGTTGCATCAGCCGCCGTGCTTGCCCAAGATGGCGAAAATGACGCGACGGACCAAAACGGCGCGAACGACAAGGACGAGAAGAACACATGACCCTGCGCGCAATCGTTCGTGGCGTCGGCCACTACCTGCCCGACCGCGTCGTTCCCAATTCAGAATTCGAAGCCACGCTCGACACGACAGATGAATGGATCAAAACAAGATCCGGCATCGAACGCCGCCATTTTGCCGCCGATGATGAATTTACATCTGACCTCGGCACGAAGGCCGCGCAGGCCGCCTTGGACATGGCAGGCCTAACCGCGAATGACATCGATGCCGTCATCGTCGCGACCTCAACACCGGATATGACGTTCCCCTCGGCTGCGACGATGATCCAGCAAAAACTGGGGATGGAACGTGGTTTCGCCTATGACGTTCAGGCCGTGTGCGCCGGATTTGTCTACGCGCTGGCCAACGCCAACGGCATGATCCTGTCAGGTCAGGCCAACCGCGTGCTGGTGATCGGCGCCGAAACATTCAGCCGCATCCTTGATATGACAGACCGCGGCACCTGCGTTTTGTTCGGCGACGGCGCGGGCGCGCTGATCCTCGAAGGCCAAGACACAGACGATGATCGCGGCATCCTCGGCGTTGATCTGAATTCCGACGGACGCTACCGCGATATGCTTTATGTGGATGGCGGTATGACCAGCGGCCAGACCGGTTTCATCAAGATGCAAGGCAACGCATTGTTCCGCCAAGCCGTTGAAAAACTTGCCTCAACCGCCGACACCGCCCTGATAAAGGCCGGAAAATCCCACGACGACGTCGATTGGATCGTGCCCCATCAGGCCAACATCCGCATCATTCAAGGCACCGCCAAAAAGCTCGGCGTGAGCATGGATAAGGTCGTTGTCACCGTTCAGGACCACGGCAACACCTCCGCCGCCTCTATTCCGCTGGCTCTGTCTGTCGGCGTGGCACGCGGCCAGATCAAACGCGGCGATCTGCTCGTCACCGAGGCCATCGGCGGCGGGCTCGCATGGGGTGCCGTCGTTCTGCGTTGGTAAGCCCAAACAACGCCCGACAACCCCTTGTTATTGACTCTGTTTTTACCCATCGCCTAAGGTTGGTCCAATCAAGGGGGACACGATGACCAATAAGACACTGACGCGCATGGATTTGGCAGACGCCGTACACGAAGAAGTAGGCCTGTCGCGCAACGAAAGCGCCGACCTCGTCGAAAGCGTACTGGGGCAAATGTCCGATGCTCTCGCGGATGGCGACAGCGTTAAGATTTCGTCCTTCGGCACGTTCAGCATCCGTGACAAAGCGGCCCGCATCGGCCGCAACCCCAAGACAGGCGAAGAAGTGCCAATCACGCCCCGCCGCGTGCTGTCCTTCCGCCCAAGCCATCTGATGAAAGACCGCGTCGCTGCGGGCAACAAGGGCTAAGCGCCCGAAGGGTAAGGCCAAATGTCCAAATCACGCGACGCGTTTCGAACAATTTCCGAAGTCTCCGACGTACTGGACACGCCCGCACACGTGCTGCGGTTCTGGGAAAGCAAGTTCACACAAGTCAAACCCGTGAAACGCGCAGGCGGGCGGCGCTATTACCGCCCCGCCGATGTTGACCTGCTCGCCGGGATCAAACAGCTGTTGCACGACGACGGAATGACCATCAAAGGCGCGCAAAAACTGCTGCGCGAACAAGGCGTTAAACACGTATCGGCCCTTGGCGCGGAACACCTCAGCAATGACGCAGCCGATGCCCCCGTGGTCGAAGCCGCGCCCACGCCCCCAACACCTGAACCCGAATCCGCACCCGACGCTGACGTCGGCATCACAAACATCGTGCCGTTGCCCGCATCCCCTGCGCCGGGCCCGAAATTGTCGCTCAATCTAGGCGCAAAGCCGGAAACCGACACACCGCAACCCGCCGCCGCGTCCCATTCCGACATCCCCGCCGATCCATCCGATGCCGACAGCAAAGCCAACGCGCGCCTGTTTCATCTGTTGCACAAAACCCCGCACGACAAACTGGCCGCGCAGGCCGGCGCAATCGCCCCCCTTCTTCAGCGGATGCAGGTTTTGCGCGACCGGATCGACACCCGCTAACCCCGTGGGCGCAAAGATGCGTTTTACGCCTTGCCCCGCGCCCGATTTGCGGTATGACGTCCACCAAGTCGGGCCATGGCGCAGCCTGGTAGCGCGTCCGTCTGGGGGACGGAAGGTCGCAGGTTCGAGTCCTGCTGGCCCGACCATTTCAAAACCGCCCGCCGCGCACCTGCGCACGCGGGCGTTTTTGCATCTAAGACCAGAGGCATAACATGAAAAACGGCGTTCTTTCCGACACCCAGATCTCTGATTTGATCGAAGGCGGGGCCATCACCGCATCCCGCCCGTTTGATGCGGGTCAGGTGCAACCGGCCTCGCTTGATTTGCGATTGAGCCACCGCGCCTACCGGGTCCGTGCCTCGTTTCTGGCAGGGCGCGGGCAAACCGTGCGCGCCCGCCTCGATCAATTCACCATGCATGAAATTGACCTTAGCGATGGTGCTGTTCTCGAAAAGGGCTGCGTTTACGTCGTCCCCGTGATGGAACATCTGTCCCTGCCAGCGGGCATGACTGCGGCGGCCAGCGCAAAATCATCCATCGGGCGGCTGGATATGTTGACCCGCATCATCACCGACAACGGCGTTGAATTTGACCGCGTGCCAGACGGTTACGATGGGCCTTTGTTCGTGGAAATCTGCCCACGCTCCTTCTCGGTTCTGGTGCGGCCGGGCTTGATGCTGAACCAGATTATTTTTCGCCACGGCAAGACCTTCATCAATGATGACGACCTGACAGCCCTGCACGCCAAAACGCCGATTGTGAACGGGCCCGCCGTTATTTCCGACGGGCTTGGCTTTTCGGTTGATCTCAAACCTCAGGACGGTGATTTGGTCGGGTATCGTGCGAAACCCCACACAGGCGTGATCGATCTGTCCCAGATCGGTCATTACGATCCGGCCGATTTCTGGGAAGAAGTGCGCACAACAGACGGTCGTATCATCCTTGATCCGGGCGCGTTCTACATCCTCGTCAGCCGCGAAGCGATTGCGATCCCACCCGATTGTGCCGCCGAAATGGCCCCCTATCTTGCGATGGTGGGTGAATTTCGGGTGCATTACGCCGGTTTCTTTGATCCCGGCTTTGGTTGGGACAGCGCAGGCGGGTCCGGTTCTCGCGGTGTGTTAGAAGTCCGCTGCCACGAAGCCCCCTTTGTCCTTGAACATGGGCAAATCGTGGGGCGATTGGTCTATGAACATATGTCACAAACACCTGCTGCATTGTACGGACAAGACATCAAATCAAACTATCAGGGCCAAGGGTTGAAGCTGTCCAAACACTTCAAAGGTTAAGCCGCGATTTCATCCTTTTGGTCGCCCTCCTCCAGATCATCAAACAGCATCGGCCCCCGTTCATCGCCAAGCTCGTATTGGATCGGTGCCTGATCATGACCAGAGTTTTTGGTGATATGCAGCGCCATATCCGCGCGGGTCATCATCTCTGCGGGGCCGCGATCTTCTGATTGCATCTGCGCCATTCCAAACGGCGCAATGATATCCATAGGTTCGCCGTCCAGTCCCGCCGCAAAGGGGCTGTTGGCATCCTGAAGCGCTGCGCGCAAACGCCCCGCCACAACGTCCAGATCAGACCGCTCCTTGATCTTGAGAAGAATGATAAACTCCTCCCCGTTCCACCGGCCCAACGCGTCATGATCACGCAATTGCGGCTGGATCGTCGCGGCCACCCGTTCAAGCACGTTTTCGGCGGGGTCATGGCCAAAGGTCTCGTTGATGCGCAGGAAATACTCCACATCCAGCAGCAGTATCCCGAACATTGTGCCGGAACTTTTGAATTCCACCCACGAACTGTCCAACATTTCAGAAAGGCCAAACCGGTTCAGCGCCTTGGTTTGCGGATCAATCCGCGCAAGCATCGCAACTTCGCGTTCCGCCCGCCGCCGCGCAACATCCGTACTTTCAAGGTGGGACGCCGTGACCAACAAGATCATCAACATTGACCAGGAAATGATCGACACCATCCCGGCCTCATAGGGAATTGATGTCGCGCTGATGTTGCGCACGCTGTGCAAGAAAAACCCGCACGCCCACGGAACAGCAATGGCCGCCAACGCCATGATGCGGGTTTGATGGCCTATATTTCCCGCTAAAAAGCAAACCCGAACAAGCGGGCGGTGAATGTACAACGTAATCATACAAACCGCCGCGCACGTCAGCCCCAACAGCGTAAACGCACCAACATCACCGTTGAAAAACGTCAGCCCGTAACTGATTTCCAGCAAAGTGTTGAACACCGTCGCACAGCCAACCAGCAAAATCACGATGCCCCATCGCCCCAACCCCTGCCGTAAAACGGTCGCCAACCCGAACGCGCCCAATGCCAGGGCCGCTTCGACACTGAAACGCCCACTAAACCCGCCAATGGGCCCGAATATATCAAGCGACGGCGCGCCCGCAGCATAGGACACTTCGGCCTGCATCAATCGCGTCGCACACACAGCGATAACAACCGCCCCCAACATATGCCGCCATATCGGCGTGTGCCCGAACCTATCCATTTTCAGAACACCAAACCCGATCGCGAACAAACACAGCGCTGTAACGGGGTGCGTCGCCGATCTGTCGCCAAGCGGGCGCAGCAGCGGATCAACGCCAAAGTAATTGGCCGCAAGCCCCAACACCGCAAGGCACATGGTCGCCGCCGCCAAAGGCACGCGCAAACGCAGCACGAACCGAATATAGTTGAATTGGCCGTTGGC
This sequence comes from Octadecabacter dasysiphoniae, assembly GCF_021532615.1. GTDB lineage: Bacteria > Pseudomonadota > Alphaproteobacteria > Rhodobacterales > Rhodobacteraceae > Octadecabacter > Octadecabacter dasysiphoniae. Next base: position 441,076 of record NZ_JAKGAQ010000003.1, on the reverse strand, counting down.
CCGCATGTTCGACTTCACAAATGCCATTCTCAACCTCCGCTTTGGGTTGGAACGACTTATCGCGCGCACGCCTTAACAAAAGCTGTAGTGCCGTGCCTCAGAACTTGCTGATACGGCGCAACATGCGGGTCGCTTGGCGCAATCCCTTACCATTTTGCTGCCCCTGTCGGTTCATCTTGCGCGCCTCGGGGCTTTCATCGCGGGTCTTACCGCCACGGTTTGTCGCCGCCTTGATGCCAGAGTTTACGCCCTTATTAACAAGGCGTCTCAGGATCATGCTCAACAGTCGTTCCATGGGGTAACCCTCCGGTTGGTTAGGCCATTATATAGGATGCATCGGCCTTAACCCAAGGATTACAGGCAAATTCTGACAAATTGAGGGCACATTTGCGAAAATCCCTCAGGTTTCGTCAAACATCTCGGACTGATCGCCGTCATCCTCGTCACCATCGTCGTCCTCAACCAGCGCACCGACACCGGGTGCGGGGCGGCTTTCAAGAAGTCCAGCAGAGCGCAATTCCTTCAGCCCCGGCAGATCGCGCGCGCCCTCAAGCCCGAAGTGATCAAGGAAATTCTGCGTCACCACGAACGTCACAGGGCGCCCGGGCGTCATGCGGCGGCGGCCAAATCGCACCCATTCCAGCTCAATCAGTTGATCAATCGTGCCGCGGCTCACGCTCACGCCGCGGATTTCTTCGATCTCGGCGCGGGTAACGGGCTGGTGATAGGCCACAATCGCCAAGGTCTCGACAGCCGCACGCGACAGTTTGCGCGTCTCAACCGTTTCTTTTTGCATCAAAAACCCAAGGTCAGGCGCTGTGCGCAACGCCCATGCATCCCCGACCTTCACCAAGGCCACGCCGCGCCCCTCGTAGCGTTTGCGCAGATACACCAGCGCCTCTGCGGGGTCGCACCCATGGGGCATCCGGCCCGCCAATTCGGCCACTGTTACGGGGTCTGCGGTGGCAAACAAAATCGCCTCGACCATGCGTTCCTGTTCCCCCATGGGGGGCGCTTCGAACAGGCTTTCTTCTTGTTCGATCTTGTCTGGCGCGTCGCTCATCGGTCTTTCTTTCTGATTTGTATGGGCGCGAAAACGTCGCCTTGGCGCAGCTCGATCTTACCCTCCTTGGCAAGTTCGAGCGAGGCTGCGAATGTCGATGCCGTCGCAGATCGCCGCTTTACGGGGTCCAGTTCCCAGCCTTCGGGCAGATAAGATAAAATATCCGTCCACTCACCTGCAAACCCGATCAGCCCGCGCAAACGGCCCAATGCTTCTTCCATGGTGAACACCTTTTCGCGGTCCATCACGAAGGGGCGGAATTCATCCTTGGTGCGGATGCGCGCATAGCCCTGCATCAGGTCCAGCAGCGTCGCCGTATAGGTGACACGCCGTGTGCGGGTGACGTCCTCGGTGATGCCACGGGCAAAGAAATCGCGCCCCAACTGGTCGCGCGCCATCAGTTTCGCCGCAGATTCCCGCATCGCCGACAACCGTTCCAGCTGAAACGCAAGATGCGCGGCAAGCTCCTCACCCGACGGCCCCTCTTCGGTGGGATCAGGGGGCAGCAGCAAACGCGATTTCAAAAACGCCAGCCATGCGGCCATCACCAGATAATCCGCCGCCAGTTCCAGCCGCAAATCACGGGCTTTGTGGATAAAGGCCAAATACTGCTCGGCCAGCGCCAACACGCTGATCTGGCGCAGATCAACCTTTTGGGTGCGCGACAGCGTCAGCAACAAATCCAACGGCCCTTCGAACCCGTCCACATCAACGATCAACGCTTCCGCGGCAAGGCGGTCGTTTACGTCACTTTGGAAACTCTCAAGATCAGACATCGCACCCTTCGTGGGGCGCGATTACGGGGCCGCCCTCATTAGGTCGTCAAATTCCTCTGACAGCGCGCCAATGTCAACGGGCGTAGGCGGTTTGCGCCAGCTCAGCGCGGCCTCTGCGCGGGCCTGTGCCGCGTCACTCATCACGCCGACAGCCTGCGCCACGGCAATGATTTCGCCCGGCTTGCCGTTAGAATGCAAAATCACATCACATCCGGCGGCAATCGATGCACGGCTGCGCTGCGCCACATCACCCGACAGCGCCTCCATTGAAATGTCGTCGGTCATCAAAAGCCCACCAAACCCGATGTCATTGCGGATCACATCCATCATGATGCGGCTGGTGGTGGCGGGGTTCTGATCGTCAATATCTTCAAACACAATATGCGCGGTCATCCCCATCGGCATATCTGCCAGCGCCTTATAGGGCACGAAATCCTGTTCATCGAGGAACGCCCGCGTCGCGCCGACCCGTGGCAAATCCTTGTGGCTGTCCACGCTCGCCAATCCGTGCCCAGGGATATGTTTGACGACGGGCAAAACACCCCCCGCCAAATGCGCCTGCGCCACCGTGCGCGCCGCGTCCATCACCGTAACCGCCGTGTCACCATAACAGCGATTGCGCAAAAACGGATGCGTCACCCGCCCCGCAATATCACCACAAGGCGCGCAGTTCGCATCAATCCCGACAGCGCGCAGTTCCGCCGCAATCAGGCGATACCGCAGCCACATGGCGCGGATCGGATCATCGGCCTGCGCCATCTGCTCCATCGGGGGCAGCCATTCGCGCCAATGCGGGCCGCGCATCCGCTGCACCCGCCCGCCTTCTTGATCAATCAAAATCGGCGCATCATGACCCGCCGCCGCACGCAGATCATCGCACAAACGGCGCACCTGATCGGGCGTGTCGATGTTGCGCGAAAACAGGATAAATCCGAACGGCGCAAATTCACGAAAATATGCGCGTTCCCAGTCGGTTATGTGGTGCCCTTCAGGCCCAAGAATGGCCGCGCCGAACCGCATTTAACGCACAACCACCGGAATACAATCAGACCCTTCGGCAGACAGCGCGGCACAGAACCGGCGCGCATCGCTCAGGTCTTCGAACCCCATGGCGCGCAGGCGAAAGAACGTGCGCCCGCCCGATGTGGCCTGCTGGATCACCTGATCCTTACCATCAAAGAAATCCGGGAAACGGGCGGTGAAACGCACCCATTCGGTCGCCGCAATATCAGGGCTGTCAAACGCACCCAATTGCACCAGCTTCGTGCCAACCGGAATAGCCGCCGTGGTCACTTCGCCCGTCACAGGCGTTGCAGCCGCCGTGGTAGTCGCCGCCACAGCAACAGGCACCGCGCGATTGGCAGGGCGCCCCGCAGGACGAATTGAGCGGCGCACACCGGGCACCGCATCAGGAATAATATCAGGATTAACGCTTACGCCGTTCACTGCGACCTCAATCGGGGCGGTCTCGCCCTCGGCCAGATCAGCCATCGGGGCCGCCCCTGCCGCAATCTGGTCCGCCAACGCCAAAACGTCTTCGGCCGTCAGCGGCGTGGATGGATCAACGGGCGTCGTCGTGGCGGCAGCCAAAACAGGCGCTTCGTCTGTGGTGTCCAATGTCGTGGCAACAGCCTCGGCAATCGCTTCGTTGGGGGTGGGCGCGACTTCGTTCGCCTCGGCCATGGACACAGTCGGTTCAACCTCCATGTCCTCGGCCTGCAAATTCACACTGCTCGGCGCCAGCACAAGGCGGTCCTCGGGTTCAGCGGCACCGCCATCTGCGGGCACGGAATTGACGGACAATCCAACATGGGTCGCGATCTCTCCACCGGGGTTTTCCGGCGCGATCCGCATTTCGCCTTCCATGGCGCGCACAACAGGCACCCCCGTCACATCGCGCATCAAAAGCTTGTACCCCCAAACTCCGACGCCCCCGATCAGCACAACTGAAATCGCGGCCGCTGCGATGTTTACGAATTTCCCTGCCCCGACTCCTGCTGGAATCCCTGCGTTGCCCGTGTTCGGGCCTGCGGTAAAGTCTGCCATGTGTCTGCCTCACTGGACGAAGTTTACCCCCGTCCCTGTTTTAACGCCTCTTGGCCCCAGACACGTGCGCTTTAGCGCATCTCTTCCGCTGGGGTTACGCCCAAAATACCCAAACCGTGGGAAATTACAACGCTTGCAGCACGGATAAGGGCGATTTTCGCCTGTGATGCCGGGATGTTGTCGTCTTGCAAGAACCGCAACGACGCATCGTCATTGCCACGGTTCCAAAGGCTGTGCACCTCTGACGCCAGATCATAAAGATACTGTGCCACGCGGTGGGGCTCATTGCTGCGCGCCGCGACTTCCACGACGCGCGGCCATTCGGCCATCTTCGCCGCCAGCGCATTTTCAGGTTCGGTTGCCGCCAGCGACATATCTGCCCCCGCAAGATCAGACAGATCAATTCCCGCATCCGCCGCCTTGCGCAACACGGAATGAACCCGCGCATGGGCGTATTGGACATAGAACACAGGGTTGTCTTTGGACTGCTCTGTGACCTTGTCGAAATCAAAATCAAACGGCGTGTCGTTCTTGCGCATCAGCATGATAAAACGCGCCACATCTTTGCCGACCTGATCCACCAGATCCTGCACGGTGATAAACGTGCCCGCCCGTTTGGACATCTTGAATTCGGACCCGTCTTTGAACAACCGCACGATCTGCGCCAGCTTGACGTCCAGCGGCACAGTGCCCCCGGACAAGGCCGCAACAGCCGCCTTCATCCGTTTGACATAGCCCGTGTGATCAGCCCCGAACACATCAACTAAGGCGTCGAAGCCTCTGGAAACCTTATCAAAATGATACGCGATGTCAGGCGCGAAATAGGTCCATGCCCCATCACCCTTTTGCACGGCCCGGTCTTCATCGTCGCCAAAATCTGTTGACTTGAACAACCATTGTTCGCGCGGCTGCCAATCATCTGGCATCTTCCCTTTGGGCGGCTTCAAGGTGCCCCAATAGATCAGGTCCTTGGATTTAAGATCGGCAATCGCTTCTTCGATCCGGCCCGTCCCGTACAAAGATTTCTCAGAGAAAAAATTGTCCATCTTGATGCCAAGGGACGCCAGATCTTCGCGCACAAGGTCCATCATGGCATCCGTGGCAAAGACGCGAACGTCGGCCAGCCAGACGTCTTCGGGTTGATCGACATAGGCATCACCAACCTTGTCTTTCAATGCCTCACCCGCCGCGATCAGATAGTGACCGGGATAGGTGCCATCCTCGAACGTCACCTCTTGGCCGTGGGCCTCAAGGTAGCGCAAATAAACAGACCGCGCGACAACATCGACCTGCCCGCCGCCATCATTGATGTAGTATTCCCGCGTGACATCAAAGCCCGCGTAATCCAACAAAGACGCCAAAGCATCGCCAAAAATCGCGCCGCGCGTGTGCCCTACATGCAACGGACCCGTCGGGTTGGCGGACACATATTCGACGTTTATCTTCTTGCCTGCGCCCAAATCGGACGTGCCGAAATCAGGTTGCGTCAGCGCGGCCTTCACGACACCCGCCCACACAGACGCATCCAGCCGCAGGTTCAAGAACCCCGGTCCCGCCACCTCTGCCGACACGATCCGCGCATCGCCCATCAGCTTGGCGGCCAGTGCATCCGCAATATCGCGTGGCTTTGATCCCGCAGGTTTGGCCAGAACCATCGCCGCATTGGTCGCCATATCGCCATGGCTCGCATCGCGCGGAGGTTCCACTGTCACGTTGTCAAAACCCAGCCCGTCGGGCAAAACGCCCTCGGTCGTCAGGTCAGTCAAACAATCGATCACAAGCGCGCGGATATCGGCGAACAGGTTCATAAGGCTTCCTTTCGGTGAATGGTCCGTTTAGCACCCCCATATCCCACGTCAACGAGGCTTGCATGACCCGCACCCTGTTCTTTTGCACCGCCATCATGGCATGTCTGGCCACCGTGGCCGCCGCGATGATCCGCTATGAACTGGCGTTCCCCGGCGTATCTGCATTGTTCATGGGCGCGAACGACGTGCCAGACGGTCGGAAATTCAACCTCGTCGCCAGCTTTCATGGTCTGTTTTCCTACCTCACCGTGATGTTGCTGGGCACCACCATGGCCGCCGCCGCCCGCGACAAAGGCGCCTTTTTCGCAGGGCCAATGGTGGCGATCGGCCTTGTGTTCGTCACCCTCCCCGCGCTCGTTTTCGCCGCCGCCTTCCTGCCCGCCTTTCCCGACGCATCCGGCACGGCCCTCAGCGTGACACTGTACCAATCGCCCGCGCCTGTGTCCCTTCTTGACCAGCTGTTGGGTTACGCGCCCGCTACATCATGGCTCACCATCCAGATGCACCAGTTGTTCCTGCTGCCTGCGGCGGGCCTTCTTTTCCTCGGGGCGTTCGCAATGCTGTCAACGCAACCGCGTTTCAAGTGGGTCGGGTTTGTGTGCCTCATCGCCATGGCCGGCACGTTCGGCTTTGTCGCCCCGGGTTTTCTAGACCTCAGATATCCTTTCGCCAGCGCGATGATCATTTTCGCCGCCCTGCCCCTGCTGATCTGCTGCGTGGTGTGCCTTTTCTTTGCACGCCCACCGTGGCTGGTCGTGATGACGATCGGCAACGCCGCGACCATCGCCGCCCTGTCCAGCTTTGCGTTTCGAACCGATCTTGGCGGATTGGCTGACACGATGTTTCAGGCCGCGGTCCTGTATGTCTTCCCCCTTGGCCTTACGTGGTTCGCCCTGCCCGCCGTGATGCTGTTCACCCACCCGACCCGCCTGCCCACATGGTCCATCTGGGCCATGCCTGTCGTGATCGCCGCAAACCTCAGCCTTTGGATTCTTCCGATGATGCAATTGGGCCGCATGGGGATGCCACGGCAGTATTCAGACTATCCAAGCGCCTTTGCAGCCCTGAACCTCACCATGTCGCTGGCCGTCGGCGTTTTCATCGCCCTTTACCTCGCGATCCTCATCACGATCCGCCGCGCACGCGCCTAACCAATCAGCCGCCCGTGGGTTTCCAGCGCAAACCGGTCCGTCATGCCCGAAATGTAATCCGACACAATCCGCGCCAGAGCCACTTCGCCGTGCGCCTGTTCAACGTCACGGCGCCACTGCTTTGGCAAATGTTCGGGCCGTGCCATGAACAACGGGAACAAATCATCGACAACCTGCGTCACATCTGCGCGCATCTTCACCACCGACGGCGCACGATACATCTGCGAAAACAAGAACTTGCGCACAACCTTCAGGTCCGTCCACAGGCTTGGCGAAAACTGCACCATCATGCGCCCCGCGACGCGAATATCACCGCAGCTTTGCGCATCAAGGCCCGCCAGATTCGCGCGGCTCACCGCGATCACATCTTCGACCAAGACCCCAAAGAACCGGCGCAACGCCTCATGACGGCGGCGATATTTATCAAGGTCGGGGTACTTCGCATCCACCTCGCGAAAACAATCGCCAACAATCGGCAGCGCCAGCAAATCATCGGTGCTGAACAATTCCGCGCGCAACCCGTCGTGGATGTCATGGTGGTTGTAGGCAATATCATCGGCCAATGCGGCAACCTGCGCCTCGCCGCTCGCATGGGTAGATAATTCCAGATCGTGGCGCGCGTTGTAGTCTTCTAACGCATAAGGCACGGGCGCACCCACGGGGCCATTGTGCTTGGCGATCCCTTCAAGCGTTTCCCACGTCAGGTTCAACCCGTCCCACTGCGCGTAATGCCGCTCAAGCGATGTCACAATCCGGATCGCCTGCGCATTATGATCAAACCCGCCAAACGGCGCCATCAGTTCGGCCAATGCCTCCTCGCCCGTGTGCCCGAACGGTGTGTGGCCAAGATCATGGGCCAGCGCCACGGCCTCCGTCAATTCGGCGTTCAGCCCCAAAACACCTGAAATCGTGCGCGCCACTTGCGCCACCTCAATCGAATGCGTCAGCCTCGTGCGAAAATAATCTCCCTCATGTTCCACGAACACTTGGGTTTTGTGTTTCAGACGGCGAAACGCGGACGAATGGATAATCCTGTCGCGGTCCCGCTGAAACGGCGATCTGAACTCGCTTTCGTCCTCTGCAAAAAGCCGCCCGCGCGTCTGCACGGGGCTGCACGCATAAACCGCTGCCATATCTGTCCCAATCATACTGTCGCGACTGCCTTGTCGCGTCTGCCCACCCCACCTATATTGAACCTGTCAGACAACCTAAAGGCTCCAATCATGTTGACCCTGCCCCCCAAAGTGACCCCACGCGCATTTGAACGCCTGTCAGAAATCGGCGCGAACGCGGATGGCAAAGCCCTGCGCGTCGGCGTGAAGGGCGGCGGCTGTTCGGGCTTTGAATATGAAATCGATCTGGACGCCCCCAAAGACGACGATCTTGTCCTCGAAGGTGCGGGCGAAAAAGTGATCATCGACACCGTGTCTCTGCCGTTTCTGGCCGACGCGACAATCGATTTCACCGAAGAACTGATCGGCGCGCGGTTCGTCATCGAAAACCCGAACGCAAGCTCATCCTGTGGCTGCGGCGTCAGCTTTTCGATGTAAATTCGGCCCTGTTTCGGCCAAATCAGCGATTTATTGATATCTGTCAACGGCTTGGCGTATTTTTGCACGTCTGGCCATATTTGCGCCCATACCAAACCCATACCGGACCCATACCAGAACCATACGCTTGTTTTTCCCGTCCAACCCCGCCAAAACGGATGTGATACATCCGGGGGCACATCATGAAAATCGCGACATTCAACATCAACGGCGTCAAGGCCCGCATCGGCGCGCTCACCGAATGGTTAGAGGGCTCAAACCCCGACGTCGCCCTGTTGCAAGAAATCAAATCCGTCGACGAAGGGTTCCCGCGCGAACACTTTGAAAACCTCGGCTATACCGTTGAAACCCATGGACAAAAAGGGTTCAACGGCGTCGCGATCCTGTCCAAACTCCCGCTTGAGGATGTCACGCGCGGCCTGCCCGGCGCGACAGGCACAGGCCGCGATGGCGAAGACGACATCGAAGCCCGCTACATCGAAGCCACCGTGATGGGTGAAAAAGCCATTAGAATCTGTGGCTTATACCTGCCCAACGGCAATCCAGCACCGGGGCCGAAGTACGACTACAAACTGCGCTGGATGGACCGCCTCAAGACCCGCGCTAAGGAACTGATGGCACTTGAAGAACCCTTCCTAATGGCCGGAGATTACAACATAATTCCCCAGCCCGAAGACGCCGCGCGCCCCAACGTGTGGACCGACGACGCCCTGTTTCGCCCCGACAGCCGCGCCGCCTTCCGCCGTCTTCTCAACCTCGGCCTGACAGAAGCCTTCCGCGCCTGTCACAGCGGCGCGGGCCACTATTCGTTCTGGGACTACCAAGCAGGCGCATGGGACAAAAACGACGGCATCCGCATCGATCATTTTTTGCTGTCAAATCAATGCGCCGACCTGCTCAAAGACTGCTGGATCGAATCCGAAGTCCGCGGCCGTGAAAAGCCGTCAGACCACGTGCCTGTCTGGGTTGAACTGGACGCGTAACCTATTCGGTGACGTCCAAACCATACAGCCAATCCATACGCTCCAGAAAGGCGTTTGGCGCAACATATCCGATTGTCTTCAATCCCGTATGCGCCACAGTTCGTGCAATCCCTGACAGGTGATATTTGCGTGCGTTGGCATTGGCCGCGGCAATCGCACGTTTCACACGCGGCTGGCGTTCGGCTTGATATTGGACCAACCCGGCATCAAGGTCGTGTTCACAACAGGCCGCCAGAACCCAGGCATCTTCAATCGCCAAATTCGCGCCCTGCGCCAGAAACGGCAACGTCGGATGTGCCGCATCGCCCAAGATACAAAGGCGATCCTTCGCCCAAACCTGCGCAACCGGATGGCGGAACAGCCCCCACAAATGCACCGTATCGACCTGCTGCAAAAGCCCGCTCAGCGGGGCGCCCACATCACGAAAGGCCTGCCGTAGATTTCCAGCATCATCGGTGTGATTCCAGCCCTCGCCCGCCCATTGCTGACGTTCTTGCACGGCGACGATGTTCATGCGCCCACCGGTCAGGGGATAGGTCACGATATGGCGGCGCGGGGCCATCCAGATTCGCGCCACAGGATCGGCGTCCGGCGCATCGACAATCGCGCGCCATGCCACTTGGCCCGTAAAAAAAGGATCCTCAGTACCATTTAGCACCGTGCGGGTTGGGGAATGTATCCCCTCGGCCCCGACGACAAGATCAGCGTCCATATCGGCGGCATCCACCTTAGAACCCAAGTGAATACTGACACCCGCCGCACCACAGGCGTCAGCCAAAATCGCGATCAAATCGGCGCGGTGCAAAAATCTGTAGGGCGGGCCATCCAGCTGGGACAGATCAAACCGCGTCACGCGACGCCCGGTCAGCGCATCCATTGGTTCGACCGCCTGTCCGCGAATGCCTGCACCCTCCAGCGCGGCCCCCAGCCCCAAGGCATCCAGCACCCGTGCACCGTTGGGCGTGATCTGTATCCCCGCCCCGACTTCGGTCAGTGCCGGAGCCTGTTCGTGGACGTCCACATCAAAACTGCGCTGCGCAAAGGCCAACGCGGCCGTCAGCCCACCAATACCGCCCCCCACGATACAAATACGGCGGCCCCTGTCAGGGCCGCCGCTTGTCGAATTCACGCTGTCAGACATCTCAGTCATCGCGGTGGATTTTCTCGCGCCGCTCATGACGTTCCTGTGCTTCAAGGCTCATGGTGGCGATGGGACGGGCGTCCAGACGTTTCAGGGAAATAGGTTCCCCCGTGACGCTGCAATACCCGAATTCGCCCTCATCGATGCGGCGCAGCGCGGCATCAATCTTGGACACCAGTTTGCGTTCGCGGTCCCGCGTGCGCAACTCCAGCGAACGATCCGTTTCTTCGGACGCACGGTCGGCCACATCAGGGATGTTGCGCGTGCCATCTTTCATGGCTTCGATGGTGTCGCGGCTGTCCTCAAGAATGTCAGAGCGCCAAGCGATCAACTTGCGACGAAAATACTCCGTCTGCATGTCATTCATAAAGGGTTCGTCTTCGGCCGGCGTGTAGTCATCCGGCAAGAAAGTTTCGGCTTTCATCTCTGCTCCCCTAGAGGCGGGCGATAAAGAAGTATCAGTAGAATTTGTCAGTGTCTTGGCCCCCGTTGCGCCTCCTTTAAACCGATCTTTCATCGCTGTCACCCCCTGTTCACAGTCAATTTTACAAGGTCGGATCACCCGCCTATCAGGGCTTGAAGGTGGATTTGCGCGTGATAGCGTGGCCCTCGAAATCGACCCAATAAGAAGGCAACGCACCCCATGCGATTTGAAGGCACTGATACTTATGTAGCAACTGATGATCTGACCGTGGCGGTGAACGCCGCCGTAACGCTGGAGCGTCCATTGCTTGTCAAAGGCGAACCCGGAACCGGCAAAACCGAGCTTGCGCGACAAGTCAGCGCAGCGCTGGGGCTGCCGATGATCGAATGGCACATCAAATCGACGACCAAGGCACAACAAGGCCTGTATGAATATGATGCCGTCAGCCGTTTGCGCGACAGCCAGCTGGGCGATGAAAAGGTCAACGATGTCGCCAACTACATCAAACGCGGCAAACTGTGGCAGGCGTTTGAGGCGGAGGGCCGTGTGGTGCTGCTGATCGACGAGATCGACAAAGCCGATATCGAATTCCCCAACGATCTGCTGCAAGAGCTCGATAAGATGGAATTCCACGTCTACGAGACTGGCGAAACCGTGCGTGCCAAGCAGCGCCCGATCATGATCATCACATCCAACAACGAAAAAGAACTGCCAGACGCGTTCCTGCGCCGCTGCTTTTTCCACTACATCCGGTTCCCCGACATCGACACGATGCGAAAAATCGTTGAGGTCCACCACCCCGGCATCAAAGACGCGCTGCTGACCACCGCACTGACGCAATTTTATGAGGTCCGCGAACAACAAGGCCTGAAGAAAAAGCCGAGCACGTCCGAAGTGCTGGATTGGCTGAAACTACTACTCGCCGAAGACCTCACGGCGGAAGACCTCAAACGCGACGGGGCGTCTGCGCTGCCCAAGCTGCATGGCGCATTGCTCAAGAACGAACAGGACGTGCATTTGTTTGAACGATTGGCGTTTATGGCCCGCAGCCAGCGCTGATGGACGATGTGACCCAAGACAAGCGATGGCAACAAATCGAAGGCGCTTTGGCCTGCATCGCGGGTATCGGGTTTTACCTTGCGGTCATCGCGATCTTTCCGTGGTGGGCGGCAATTGTTTTGTTCTTCGCCCCTGACCTGAGCTTTCTGGGTTACCTGTTCGGCCCACGGATCGGCGCGGTATGTTATAACACGGTGCACATCTACGGCTTTGGCGCGGTGCTGGCCTTGGCGGGCTACGTGATGGGCTGGCCTGTGGTGTTTGCTTTGGGTCTTTTGTGGGCCGCCCATTGCGGGTTTGACCGGATGCTTGGCTATGGGTTGAAACGCAGCACTGCATTTACCTCCACTCATATGGGCGAAATTGGTAAAAAATAGGCACCTGTTGCGGGCGCGGATCAGCCCCCACCACATCTAGTAGCCACCTTAACGACACCCACTAACCTATTGAGTCTTTTGGCACACACACCGCCGCGCATTCCATGACGCGTGAAGATTTTCGGTGAAATGACACCTCTATCTCCCCTTTAACTAAAGAGCCCGAGTGCTTGGTCGCGGAATTGCCCAATTTCGCACCAACTCGGGCCTCAGTCCGCTGGCAGGTACAGGGCTGAGTTTATAGGAGAGCAGAGTTGACCAAGGCAAAAATGCCGGTCGCAAAGCATCACACGTCACGGGCGAATAATGCTCGGGCGGGACAGGTGTGGACCGAAGAACTGACCTTTATCAAGGCCAGCGCAGATTGCGTTGACCCGTCTGGCTGTGATCCTTATGCGCCATCTGGCCGCAGATCGCGGGGGACGACATGAACCGCACGTTCCGTCGCCTTCTGGCCTTGTCGATCATGTTCATGACGGCCTGTACCCCTGTGCCCCAATCAAACCTTGGCCCGACCTTGCCGACCCGCACCATGGGTCTGACGACAGGCCTTGCCGATGCCCTGCCCCCAATGCGGTCCTTTGCTGGCAGCCGCGTGACCACACCGACACGGTCCAACCGCGAAATCGGCAAAGATTTCATGGATCTTGCGTTTCGTATGGAAAGCGGGCGCGCCGTTGCCCGCCTGACCCGATTTGAGGCCCCGATTTCTGTACGCGTCACAGGGGACCTTCCCCCCAGCCTGACCCCCGATCTGCGCGCCCTTCTTGGACGTCTGCGCAACGAGGCCGGCATCGATATCTTTATGACGGGTGCTGAATCCGCGTCCATCACCGTTGAGGCGATCCCGCGCAGTGTGCTGAACGCCGCTGTGCCACGTGCCGCGTGTTTCGTGGTGCCCCGCGTGTCGTCATGGGATGAATTCAAGGCCGTGCGCCGCACCCCGACCGTTGATTGGACAACCCTGCAACGCCGCGACCGCGCGGCGGTGTTTGTGCCATCCGACGTCGCCCCACAAGAAATCCGCGATTGTTTGCACGAAGAACTGGCACAGGCACTTGGCCCATTAAACGATCTGTACCGCTTGTCGGACTCCGTGTTCAACGATGACAACATCCATGCAGTATTGACGTCGTTCGATATGCTGATCCTGCGCGCCTACTACGATCCAGCCCTGCGCAATGGCATGTCGCGCGGCGAAGTGGCGGCGCGTCTTGGCCCGGTATTGTCCCGCCTGAACCCAGCCGGGGACACGCGTTCGGCCCGTCCACAAAACGACACGAGCCGCGATTGGATCAACAACATTGAAACGGCCCTGACCGCAGGATCATCCGCGACGCGCCGCCGCTCTGCTGCGTTGCAGGCTGTATCGATGGCCGGTGCTATGAACTGGAATGGCCCGCGCGATGGGTTTGCGCATTACGCGTTTGGCCGCCTGAACGTGGGCTACGACAGCGACATCGCGCTGGCGTCGTTCCGCGAAGCGATCAACATCTATAACCGATCACCTGAAACAAGACTGCACGCCGCGCACGTCTCTGTTCAACTGGCCGCCTTTGCGTTGTCGGCGGGTGACGGACAGGCCGTGCTGAACCTTGTCGAAGGGGCCCTGCCCGTCGCGGCTGCGCATGAAAACGCGGCCCTTCTGGCGACCTTGATGATGTTCAAAGCCGAAGCGCTGGACATGCTGGGCCGCGACGCTCAGGCGCAGTTGGTGCGTATGGACAGTCTGGGCTGGGCACGCTACGGATTTGGCGATGACAGAAACGTACGGGCGCGTTTGCGGGAAATCGCATCGCTCAACCCACTCAAAGGGATCTAACCCATGATTTACCCTCTCGGCGGTTTGTTTTTAGGAGCAGTGCTGGGGGCGTTTCGGGCGAAATCACGCGATGGTAAAATCGCCGACATGGCCCAATGGGCCGCCGTGTTCGCCATGATCTTTGGGATCATCGGCCTGTTCATCGCAGTGATCATCACCCGCAACACGATCTGATGTTTCTTCCGTTCTTCGATCAACTTCGAAGGGGCGGCGTTCCGGTATCATTGCGCGAATTTCTGACATTCCTTGAGGCGATGGACGCAGGCATCGCCACCTATGACATCGACGCATTCTATTTTCTGGCCCGCACCTGCATGGTCAAAGACGAACGCAACATCGACAAGTTCGATCGCGCCTTTGCCACCACCTTTGAGGGGTTAGAAGGCATCAGCGCTGATGACGTCCTAGAGGCCGTCGACATCCCGCAAGAGTGGCTTGAAAAGATGGCCGAAAAGCATCTAAGCGCGGAAGAAAAGGCCGAGATTGACGCGCTTGGCGGGTTCGACAAGCTGATGGAAACCCTGAAAAAGCGGCTTGAGGAACAAAAGGGACGCCACCAGGGCGGGTCCAAATGGGTCGGCACTGCGGGCACCTCGCCGTTTGGGGCCTACGGGTATAACCCCGAAGGTGTGCGCATTGGCCAAAACGAAAGCCGCCACCAGCGCGCCGTCAAAGTCTGGGACAAACGTGAATTCCGCAATTTGGATGACAGCGTTGAACTGGGCACCCGCAACATAAAAATCGCGCTGAAACGCCTGCGTAATTGGGCACGCGACGGGGCCGCAGAAGAACTTGATCTGGATGGAACGATCCGCGCGACGGCTGAAACCGGATATATTGACGTCAAAACCCGACCAGAACGGCGCAATGCCGTGAAGGTATTGCTGTTTTTAGACGTTGGCGGATCGATGGACCCGCATATCAAACTGGTCGAAGAACTGTTCAGCGCCGCAAAATCCGAATTTAAACATTTCGAACATTTCTATTTCCACAACTGCCTGTATGAAGGCGTGTGGCGCGACAACCGCCGCCGCTGGGACGCGCAGACGCCAACATGGGACGTGCTGCGCACCTATGGGCCGGACTACAAATGCATCTTTGTGGGTGACGCATCCATGTCCCCCTATGAGGTCGCCTACCCCGGTGGGGCCAACGAACATTGGAACGCAGAAAGCGGGCAAACCTGGCTGGAACGGGCGCGCGATCAATGGCCAAACCACATCTGGCTGAACCCGCTGGATGAAAGATATTGGAAATTCACGCAATCTGTTCAAATGATCGACGGAATTTTTGGCACCGGACGTATGGTACCCATGACACTCGACGGAATAACGCGAGGAATGAAGCTGCTGACATGATTAGACACCTTTGGCATAGCCATCGCATCGCGCTGATGGCTTTTTCTGTTGCCCTGTGCGCACTTGGATATTTTGGTTTCAAAACAATTTCTTCGACGATCTATTGGATGGACCCGGCCCATCAGGAACAACCCTTGGCGGGCTGGATGACACCGCGTTATGTAGGCCAATCCTACAAGCTCCCCCGCGAGATCGTGCTTGAGGCGTTGATGATGGACCCGTCGGCACCCCCGCGACGCATTTCAGTTGATGCGATTGCGGCGAAAAACAATGTCACGCTAGACACCCTGCAAGACCGCGTCGATGCCGCCGCCGCCATCTGGAGCGCACGTCGCAATGACTGATATTGTCCTAACACTTGTAACCGATTACGGCGTCATGATCGTGTTCTGCGTCACCTTCTTAAGCTGTCTGGCGTTGCCGGTTCCGTCGTCATTGCTGATGATCACGTCGGGCGGGTTTGCGGCGACGGGTGATCTTGTCTTGACCTCCGTCCTCGCTGCGGCGTTTTTGGGCGCGGTTTTGGGGGACAACACGGGCTACTGGATTGCGCGGGCCTTGGGCGACAAGTTGGGCGATTGGCTGGACAAACATCCCAAACGGTCAGCGTTAAAGGCAAAAGGCACGGCCTTTATGGAAAAACGCGGCGGATCATCTGTGTTTTTCTCGTGCTGGCTTGTGGCGCCGCTTGGCCCCTACATCAATTACATCAGTGGGATCACCAAATTCACCTGGCTGCGTTTTGCGATGTGGGGCGTGTTGGGCGAAATTGTCTGGGTCGGGCTTTATGTTGGTCTTGGTCATACCTTCGCGGACAATATTTCAGGCTTGGCCAGCGTTATGGGTAATGCCAGCGGGTTCATCACGGCCCTTGTCGCGGTTATCGCCTTGGGGTGGTGGTTGATGCGTGCGGCAAAGAAGTCCGCCGCGCAGACCGCCTAAACCTTGCCCGCACGCCCCTAACGCCCCATATCTAGGGTATGTTAAAATTCCTCCCTATTCTGCTGGCGATTGGGTACGGCGTCGTCATGTTCCGTTTGTCTGCATGGCGGCTCGCGCGTGAACTCGACAGTAAATCAACCGAACTGGCGGACCCTAAACTGCGCGCCCTAACGGCCGAGATGGCAAAGGTCGTCGATCTGCCCCGCATCAAAGTTCATATCTACGAAATCGAGCCTGTGAACGGGCTGGCCGCACCGGATGGCCGCATCTTCATCACCCGTGGTTTTTTCAACAAATACAAAGAGGGCGACGTCACCGCAGAAGAATTGGCCTCCGTGATTGCCCATGAACTTGGCCATGTCGCGCTAGGCCATTCGCGCCGCCGGATGATTGATTTTTCCGGCCAGAACGCGTTACGCACTGCCCTTGCGATGGTGTTGTCGCGGTTCATTCCCGGCATTGGCCCCCTTATCGCGAATGCCGCGATGAGCATGTTGATGGCGCGCCTGTCACGGTCCGACGAATACGAGGCAGACGCATACGCCAGCGCGTTGATGATCAAGGCGGGGATCGGAACCGACCCGCAAAAGACCTTGTTCACGAAACTGGAACACCTGACGGGTGCACGTGGTGCCAAACAACCTGCGTGGTTGCTAAGCCACCCCAAAACCCCCGAACGGATCGCCGCGATTGAAGCCAATGAAGTAAAGTGGAACGCCTAAGCCAGCAGTTTTCCAAGGCGTGGAAGACGGGCTTTGCGCATCAGTTTGCGCATCTCCCACGGCTCCCCCGACAGGCGCCGGGCCTCGTTCAACACGGCCTCCCCAACGGATTGCACAGCATCCGGGTGCCGCTGGGCCAGATCGATCAGAAATCCATCCGGATCAACACGTTGCAGGCCTTCATCGGCCAGCTCATTGCGGGGGAAATCCTTGGCGTTGACTGTCATGATCGCATCCGCAGAACAGCCCACGGCGGCGGCCAGAACGTGGATATCGTTGGGGTCAGGCAACCATAGACGCGCCTCGACCCCTTGCGGGATTTGAACCTCGGCGCGTGGAAACCTTGCCTGGATAGCTGCGATTTCGCCGCGTGCAATCGTTTCGCCTTCTGGCCCAATTTTGCGGGCAGCCCGCGCCCATTCTTCCAAGATACGCGGCGACCAGCGCGGATCGAACAGGCCATGCGCTGCGACGCCCAGCACGACTTCGCGCATCACCGTCGGATACAGAACACAGGCGTCGATCAGAACCCTCACAGGCGGAACACGAGCGCCTTGAGGTATCCGCTTTCAGCGAGTTGTGGCAGAAGTGGATGATCCGGCCCAGCTTGACCCGTATAAACCAACTGGCTGCGCCGTCCGCCACGGCCAATCCCGCGCGCTGACGCATCGCGGAACCGCTTTAGATCAGCGGCGTGCGAACACGAACACAGCACCAGATAGCCGCCGTCTTTGACCAACGGGGCCGCAAGGCGTGCAACACGTTCATAGGCGCGCAGGCCCTTTTCTGCGGTCGGTTTAGACGGCGCAAACGCGGGCGGATCACACACGACCACATCAAATGTTTCCCCTGCCTCGCCCAAGGATTCGAGCACATCGAACGCGTCCCCCTTGCGGGTTTCGAATTTGTCCGCGACGCCTGTCGCCTCAGCGCCCGCACGGGCAAGTTCTAACGCGGCTTCGGATCCGTCAACCGCCAAGGATGACGAAGCACCAGCGGCCAGCGCGGCCAAAGAAAACCCGCCGACGTGGCTGAACACATCCAGCATCCGGCCACCTTTTGCCAAACCAGCGGCAAACGCATGGTTAGGCCGCTGATCAAGGAACAATCCTGTTTTCTGCCCGCCCATCACATCAGCCATGTAGGTGGCATTATTCATTTTCACAGGCACTGGACCTTTCGGCGCTTCGCCGTGCACGACGATCATTTCCTCGTCCAACCCTTCAAGGCTGCGCGCGCGTCCTGTGCCGTTCTTGATGACTGTGCTGACGCCTGTCACATCAATCAGGGCCGCAACCAACATGTCCAACATAGCCTCAGCGTAGGCAGCATTGGGTTGGATCACGGCCACATCGCCAAAGCGGTCAATGATCACACCAGGCAATCCGTCTGCTTCTGCGTGGATCAAACGGTAGAACGGCTCAGAATAGATCGCGTCACGGTGCTGCAAGGCACGGGCGATCTTGGTCCTGAACCACGCCTCATCGATCACGGCATCGGGATCGAAATCCAGCATACGCACGGCGATCTTGGACGCAGGGTTGATGGTGCCAAGCCCAAGCGGGCGGCGCTCTGCATCTTCGAGCACCACAAGGCTGCCAGCGGTGGCGCCTTTGGTGCGCCGGTCTAATACCAATTCATTGGAAAAGACCCACGGAAACCCGTGGCGAATGACTTGCGGTTTTGCTTTGGGAAGCAGGCGAACAACGGAATAAGGGGACTGTGTCATAACAGCCCCCTTAAACGGTTCATCCTAGGTTGGAAAGGCGATCAGGTGCCTGCAGCAACAATCGTTTCCAGACCGCTGGTTCCAGTCAGTTCGCGAAAGAACAGCTGCGTCAGGTGCGAAGTAATACGAACCTTTTGTGTCTGCCCTTCGTTGTCAGCGGCCAAAGCGGCATATCCACCAAGCGCTGCGAAATCACCATTGATGCGGCGGCGCTCCTCAAGAACCTCACCCGTCAGCGCATTGCGCACTGTCAGGTCAAACTTGATCGAATGAACGCCACCCACGGAATAACGTGTGCGTTCTGTCAGCGAATGAAAGCGCGCCAGTTCAACATCAACCGTCACAGGAACAGACCCGGTCAGGCCCTCGCCTGCTGATTGGATCGCTGTCTGGAAAATGGATGAAATCTGCTGTGCACGATTGCCCAGCGGATCACCGCGCCAAACGATATCGGCGATCGGGTAATAAGAATTGGCCTCTGACACGGTCATGTCGGCAGGCACGGCAAAGCGCACGGAATGCAATTGATAATCACGCACGACTTGTGGTGCGGCTTGCACACCGATGCGCGGGGTTTCCAAAGGCGCGTTTCGCGACACCACGTCGGCGGCGGAACAGGCTGTCAGGGCGGCTGCGATTGCGCCGAATGCAACGATCTTAAGTAGTTTCATTATATCCTCCGGGGCTTTGCCCAGTTATCTGCCCCCCCACGAGGCACGTTTGATATGGCCTACAACTTGGGGCAGAAATGTGGTTAACAAGAGGTTATTGCGGGGAAGTTGCGTGTTAAGATTTTGCCGAACATCGCGACACTTCACCCGTTGTTAGCGCTAACCCTTTCTGGTAGGTACGCGTGACCCCGACACAAATAGGTGCATCATGGCCCTCAATCCGACCATCCAACGCGTAACCGACCGCATCATCGCAAGGTCCGAAGGTCCGCGCAGCCAATACCTTGAACGGATGGCCCGCGCCGCCGCAGAAGGCCCGCGCCGCGCCCACCTGACCTGCGGCAATCAGGCCCACGCCTATGCCCCGATGGGCGACGACAAGGCCGCATTGGTTGCGGAAAAGTCGGCCAATATCGGGATCATTACGGCCTACAACGATATGCTGTCAGCCCACCAACCGTTTGAAACATACCCCGACAAGATCCGCGCCGCGGCCCGCACGTTTGGCGGCACAGCCCAAGTGGCAGGCGGTGTCCCCGCGATGTGTGACGGTGTCACCCAAGGCCAAACCGGGATGGAACTGTCGCTGTTTTCGCGTGACGTGATCGCATTGGCCGCTGGTGTCGGCCTGTCCCACAACGTGTTTGACGCCGCCCTGTATCTCGGTGTGTGCGACAAGATCGTTCCGGGCTTAATTATGGCCGCCGCGACGTTTGGCTATATTCCCGGCCTGTTCGTGCCCGCAGGGCCCATGGTGTCTGGTCTGCCCAATGATGAAAAGGCCAAGGTCCGTCAGGAATTTGCCAAGGGCAACATCACCCGCGCCGAACTGATGAAGGCCGAAATGGCATCCTATCACGGTCCGGGCACATGCACATTTTACGGCACGGCCAACACCAACCAGATGCTGATGGAATTTATGGGCCTGCACCTGCCGGGCGCGTCTTTCGTCAACCCGCACACCGATCTGCGCGAAGAACTGACCATTCAGGCCACCAAACGCGCTCTGGAAATCACCGCCCTTGGCAACGATTACACACCGGTTTCCGACATCTTGGACGAAAAGGCGTTTGTGAACGGTCTTGTAGGTTTGATGGCGACAGGCGGGTCCACGAACCTCGTGCTGCACTTGCCCGCCATGGCGCGCGCAGCTGGTGTGATCCTTGATCTTGAGGATTTCAGCGATATTTCCGCTGTCACCCCGCTGATGGCTAAGGTCTATCCAAACGGTCTGGCTGATGTGAACCACTTCCACGCAGCGGGTGGTCTGCAATTCATGATCAACAACCTGCTGGATTCGGGGCTGATGCACGAAGACGTCAAAACTGTCGCCGGTGGCGGCATGGATAAATATGCCCAAGAACCGGTGATGACCGACGCGGGCTTTGCCTATCGCGATGGTCCGAAAACCACCCACAATGACCGTATCCTGCGCCCCGCATCTGATCCGTTTGCGCCCCAAGGCGGGCTGGTCCAGCTGAACGGCAACCTCGGGCGCGGCGTGATCAAAGTGTCGGCAGTCGCCCCCGAGCGTCACATCATCGAAGCACCTGTGCGCATTTTCCACGAACAACACGACTGCAAAGCGGCCTTTCAGGCGGGTGAGCTGACGCAAGACACGATTATCGTCGTCCGCTTCCAAGGCCCCAAATCCAACGGCATGCCTGAACTGCATTCCCTGACGCCAACCTTGGCCGTATTGCAAGATCGTGGTCTAAAAGTCGCGCTTGTCACGGATGGGCGCATGTCCGGCGCATCCGGTAAAGTGCCTGCCGCCATCCACGTCGCACCAGAGGCCGCAGATGGCGGCCCGATCAGCCTGCTGCGCGACGGCGACATCGTGCGCCTTGATGCCAAGAACGGCACCCTGGAATGTCTGACCGATTTGACGGACCGCACCCCTGCAATCGCTGACCTTACCGGCAATGGCACAGGCGTCGGGCGCGAATTATTCGAAATGTTCCGCCGAACGGTAGGCCCATCTACAGAAGGTGCGGGCGTAGTGCTCTAACCTTCATCTAGGCCAAAAAACTCCCGCCGGAGGCTCCCAAACGTGCCGCCGCCACACCATCCAAGGAAATGACTATGACACCCGAACATGCTTCTGAACTCGCCGCCAAGGTCTGCGCCCTCGCCCCTGTTGTCCCCGTTTTGGTGGTGGATGATGCAGATGTGGCTGGCGCGCTGGCAACAGCTTTGGTCGCAGGTGGTTTGCCCGCGCTCGAGGTCACGTTGCGCACGCCAGCGGCGCTGGATGTGATCCGCGAAATGGCAAAAATCGAAGGCGGAGTTGTTGGCGCAGGCACGTTGCTGACATCTAAAGACGTGGAAAACGCCAAAGCAGCGGGTGCAACATTCGGTGTATCACCAGGCGCAACGGATCGTTTGCTCGATGCATGCGAAGCCAACGATCTACCGCTGTTGCCCGGTGCGGCGACGTCCACTGAATCCATGGCGCTGCTTGAACGCGGCTACACGGTACAAAAATTCTTTCCAGCCGAGGCCAACGGCGGCGCATCTGCACTGAAGGGCATCGGCGGACCCTTGATGGCCGTAAAATGGTGCCCGACTGGCGGCGTGAGCCTTGCCAACGCGCCAACTTACCTCAGCCTGTCCAACACGCTGTGTGTGGGTGGATCATGGGTCGCACCGAAAAACCTTGTCGATGCACAGGACTGGGCCGGTATCACCGCACTTGCAGCGCAAGCGGCGGCATTGCCACGCTAAACCCCACAACACTGCGTCTTGTGATTCAATTATTCTGGAACCCGGGCGCGGCGGCCACCGCGCCGCTTCGGGGCATCTGGCACGGCCAATCCATCGCGCAAAGTCACGCTCATTGGGTGGTCTGCGGGTTGGTCAGTGTGGCGCGCCAGAAGTGCCGCAATGCCGATGGCCGCAACGCCTTGATAGCTCAACGCCCAATCCAGAAAGATCGAGCGACACTCAGGCGCTGCGATGCCTTCGATCTTGTAGGCCTCCTCGATCAACCCTTTGGGGTCCAGATCGTCACCCTTCGCCATGGCTCTCTCCTACCAATTGCGTGATGACAGCGTTTGCGGCACTGCACACCTTGTTCATTTCTGCGGCCAGCGCATCCAAGCCCTCAACGCCGGTTTCGCGCGCCATAAAACGCCGCCCACCTTCGCCCAAGACCGCATCACCGATACCCGCCCCGACCAGCAATTGTGCCGCTGCCTGCACGGACCAACACAGATCAGCCGCCACCATAAGCGCCTCGCCGTCCGCGACGCCTATTGCCCCACCAGCGACCCCGGCGGCAATTTGATCCGCGGTTGTGCGCCCGGTGTGGCCTGCCCGCAGCGCCATCGTCTGCCCGGCCAGTTCAATATCCTGTAGGCGACCCGCCCCGATTTTGGCATCCCACAGACCGTCCGGCTGTTTGGCCTGGCCAATCCGGCGGCGCATGTCGGACACGTCTGCGAGCACAGAAGCCCCCGTTGATTTGGCGTCCAGAACCCGTGCGCGGATCGTTTCAACGTCCCGCGCGAGGCTGTCGTCCCCCGCCACGACTTTGGCGCGCGTGAGGGCCAGATGTTCCCACGTCCATGCGTCCGCCATCTGGTAGCCTTCGAAACCGGAAAATGCTGTCGCCACCGGGCCCTTGCCACCAGACGGGCGCAGCCGCATGTCGACTTCGTACAACCGTCCTTCGGCCATGGGCGCGGTCACTGCTGTCACAAGGGCCTGCGTCAGGCGGGCGTAATAGGCGCGGGTTTGCAACGGGCGCGGGCCCGTGGATGCGTCTTGGTCCTGACCATCATAGATCACGATCAAATCCAGATCGGACGCCGCATGAAGCCGCCCTGCCCCAAGGCTGCCCATCGCCACGACAACTGCGCCGCGCCCCGGCGGCGGGCCATGTTTGCTGCTAAAGTGATCTGTAACGACAGGAAACAACGCCGCCAAAACGGCCTGCGGAAGGTCGCCATATTGCCGCCCTGCTTGCTGGGCATCAACAAGGCCGCGCAGGTGATGCACACCGATGCGAAAATGCCATTCCTTCATCCAGCGCCGCGCCGCATCAAGGCGCGTTTCATAATCTGACGCCCGTGCCAAAACGCCCGCCAGATCAGCGCGCAAGGCATCAGCACCCGGCCAATCCGCAAAGAAATCCCCGCCGATCACCGCGTCGAACACCGCCGAATTTCGCCCTAAATACTGCGCCAACGCCGGCGCGGTTGCGGCGATATCGACGATCAGTTGCGTCAATGGCGGGTTGGCTTCGAACAAGGAAAACACCTGCACCCCCGCCGGAAGCCCCGACAAGAACCCGTCAAACGCCAGCAGCGCCTCTTCGGGTTTGGCGGCGTCCTGCATCGCCTCAAGAAGGCGCGGTTTAAGGCGGTTAAAAATCTCAACCGCGCGGTCTGACCGCAGGGCCGGATAGGTCAACCAACGCGCAGTCACATCGTCGCCAAAACCCGCAGACACGTTAGACGATGCCCCGGCCCCGTCAGGTGCAAAAAAGCCCTCTGTCAGCGCATGAACGTCTTCGAGGCGTGCGTGCAAATCAGCGCGCAAGGTTGCATCTTCGATCCCCATTAACGCGGCCAGTCGCGCTATTCCTTCGTCCGAGGTGGGCAAATCGTGGGTTTGGGCGTCGTTGATCATCTGCAAGCGGTGCTCAACCTCGCGGTGATGGCGGTAATGATCCGTCAGAACGGCAGCATCCGTCGCGGGGACCCAGCCCGCTGCAGCAAGGGCGGCCAGCCCATCGACCGTACCACTGCACCGAAGGGCCGGATCGCGCCCACCGGCAATCAGCTGGCGGGTTTGCGTGAAAAATTCGATCTCGCGGATGCCACCACGCCCCAGTTTCATGTTGTGCCCGGGCAGGGAAATCTTGCCACCCAGGCCTTTGTGTTCGCGAATGCGAAGCCGCATGTCGTGGGCGTCCTGAATGGCCACAAAATCCAGATGCTTGCGCCACACAAACGGGGTGAGCGTCTTTAAAAATCGCTCCCCGGCGGCAATATCACCCGCCGATGCACGCGCCTTGATGTAGGCCGCACGTTCCCATGTGCGCCCGACACTTTCGTAATATCGCTCTGCCGCTTCCATGGACAGGCAGACAGGCGTCACGCTGGGATCGGGCCGCAGCCGCAGGTCCGTGCGAAACACATATCCATCCGCCGTCAAATCGCTCAGCAATGCGGCCATTTTCCGCGTGACCCGCACAAAGGACGACCGCGCGTCGTGGAAATCATCCGCGTCAAAACGGGTTTCGTCGAACAGGCAGATCAAGTCGATGTCGCTTGAATAGTTCAGTTCGAGCGCGCCGCCCTTTCCCATGGCGATGCTGACCATTCCGGCGGCGGTTTCTGCATCGTCCACCGTTTGCCCCGGTACTTTGCCGCGGGAAATCTCGGCGCCGACAAGACGTTTCAGCGCAACATCCACCGCCACATCCGCGAGCCGCGACAGGGCCATTGTCACATCCTCTAGCGCCCAGACGCCGCCGACGTCCGCGATCCCCGTCAGCAACGCGATGCGGCGTTTTGCCTGACGCAGCCCCGCTGCAAGATCGGGTAAATCCAAACGTGTCAGGCCTGATAGTTCGGCCTCAATCGCATCTTCGGGCGTGTCCAGAACACTGCGCAGCCATGCCCCGTCGCGCGCCAAAAGGCCGTTAAGATAGGGGCTGCACCCGGCCGCGCCCGCAATCACATTACGGACATCGGTGCTAAAATCACCGAAACGGTCTGCCGCTTCTGCCCCGCGTGCGGGATCAAAGGGAATAGGTGTTCTTGTCAGGCGGCTGGCAAATGTCATGATCCGACTTTGGGCCGTGCCTTGGGGCTGGTCAATGCAGCAATCCCTTGGCACCATCACGCCATGAGCAAGAGTTTAAAACGAGTCGTGCGCGCCCTGTCTGATGCGGGCCTGTCGATCACCCCGTTAGAGATGCCCGATCTGACACGCACAGCCGCGCAAGCCGCTGAGGCCGCAGGTTGCGCGTTGGATCAAATCGCCAAATCCATCATTTTTCACGGTGAAACATCAGGCACAGCGCTGTTGTTCATCACGGCGGGCGGCAATCAGGTTGATCCCACCAAGGCGAGCGACGTGGCCGGTGAACCCTTAGGCAAAGCCGACGCCGCGCTGATCCGCGCCCAAACCGGTTTCGCCATTGGCGGTGTGTCCCCCATCGGGCATCTTAACCCGATCCGCGCCTTCTGGGATCCGCGCCTGTCGGATTTTGACGAAGTCTTTGCTGCCGCTGGCACGCCGCGCCATATCTTCCCGATTGCGCCTGATGTCCTTCAAAATCTATCCGGTGCCGCCACTGCGACGTTCACCGCATGATCCGCCTTCTTGCAGTCCTCGGGTTTCTTGCGGGGCCTGCCTTTGCACAGGGTGCAGTTCTGCCGGACAGTGCCGCAATCCTTGCCATGCCAAATGTCGATCTATCCGATCCACCGCCCCAAACAGTGCGCGATGCGATTTTGGCGTCACAGGACATTAATTTCCTGTCAAATCCGCCGTCCTCGTCCACGATGGCGCAGCAAATCGTCAGAACCTATCTTAATCGCGCGGGTGATCCTGTGCCCGCGCAAGTTAACGATTTGCGCTTTGTCGCGCCGTTCGCGCTTGATCTGTCCCACACCGACATCATCACGATTTACAGCCAAAGCGTTGATTTAGGCGCGGGATGTTATGGTTTTGGCAGTGCCCTGTTTCATCGCATGGGCATTGACCTGAATGACGCGACGCTGAAACATGCCGCGACCATGGCCGCCCTGATCAACACACCTGAGGGGTTCTGGCAAAACCCTGAAGACGTCATCCCCAGATATGACCGCGTCGCGATGACCGGAGAGAACGCAGGACTTTGGGATAAAGACACCGCAAGTCTGCTGATTGCCGATGGTCCGGCGATGATTTTAGCCAATTCCACCTGCCCGCCCGACAGCTGATCACTCAATTTTCACAGTTTTTTCTATGCAATTTCAATGCGGTATAAAGTAAATGTAAAATACATTCACATTATATCTTGCGCAGCCCGCACTAACGCCCCATCTTGGTAATGTGAAAAGCATTCACATACACATAAACCAAATGGAGCACCCAGATGACCACCTCGTCCACCAACATTGACTACAACGCGCCGTATGCCCGTCCCGTTCATAACGGAAACTGGTTTCAACGCTCTGAGGCATGGCTTGACGAGCGCGGCAAAGGCGCATGGATCGCCGCCATGGTTCTCGGCTTTGTGTTCGTCTGGCCCGTTGGCCTTGCCCTTTTGGGCTACATGATTTGGAGCAAACGCATGTTTTCAGGAAACTGCGCATCAAAGCGCACCCGCCATTCCCACCGCCGCCACGCAATGCGCACGGCTATGTCATCTTCCGGCAACGCAGCCTTTGACGCCTATAAGGCCGACACACTGCGCCGCCTTGAAGAAGAACAGGGCAACTTCGAAGAGTTCCTGAAGCGTCTGCGCGATGCCAAGGACAAGGCAGAGTTCGACCAGTTCATGGACGATCGTGCCAGCCGCACAAGTGACGATGACGGCGACGATTCTTACGACGAGCCGACAAAAAACTAAGACCCTCAAGGCGTCCCCTAACTGGGGGCGCCTCAAGACATATAAACCGCGATAGGGACACAAAAGATGACCAACGACGACACTTCAAATAACCACCACCACCCCGCCCCCATGCCTGTTGCTGTGCAGGTGTTGTCGACACTCCTTTTTGCGGCTTTTGCGATCCCTGTGACCATCGTCGCGCTGAATGTTTTTTGGCCCGCTGGTGTGGTGATTGCCATTATCCTTGCATGGCGCGGCGGGTTTGCCCCCACGGGCCGCCCATCCCCCGCGCCGCGCGACATGGATGAGGCGCTGAAATCCCTCGTGCCGACGACCGCCCAACGCACCAGTGGCAACGCGAGCTTTGATGCCTATCGCCACGACATGATGGAACGTCTTGAGGTTGAACAGCAAAATTTCGAAGGCTTCCTGGCGCGTTTGCGCGCTGCCAAAGACCAGACCGAATTTGACACGTTTCTAGATGATCGCGCCGCTGATGCGGACCGCCCGTCCGACGCATAAACTCCGTTTGCCTTAGCCAAAGGATACCGCAATGTCCGCGACATACAGCCACCCGAACCCTGACACGCACTATGACTTTTACGAAGGCGTGCCCCCCAAACGCCTGATCGCATGGCTGATCGATATCTCCATAACCGCCGTGATCGCCCTGCCCTTGATGTTGCCTTTCTTGGCGACGGCCTTTCTGGTGGTGCCGCTTTTGGCGATCCCGATCATCTGGGCATTGGTCGGTTTCTTTTATCGCTGGAACACATTGGCCAACCGATCGGCGACGTGGGGCATGCGTCTTATGGCGATTGAGCTGCGCGACGCGCAAGGGGCCCGCCTGTCCGGTGGCATGGCGTTTATGCACACCCTGGGCACGACGCTCAGCTTTGCGTTTCCGCTGGTCCAGGCGATTTCTATTCTGTTCATGATGACCAGTGACCGCGGACAAGGCATAACTGACCTGGTGTTGAACACAGCCATGTTGAACAGAAGCATCTGATAATGTTTGATCCCACCGACATGCCGGTATTGGTGTGCGATTGGGGCTGGTCATCATGTTGATCGGCGCCCTTACAGCCGGACGGGGCCGTAGTTAACCTACTATTATTGCGGGGTTGTGGCGTCTTACCTCCTCTTGTTAAGCTGGGGGGAAGTCATCAACGCGAGTTTTCATGCGTCACACCCTGCCCATCGCTCCGCAGTTCTATGTGACTGCGCCACAGCCGTGCCCTTATCTTGAGGGCAGGATGGAAAGAAAGCTGTTCACGGCCCTGCAAGGCGATGGGGCCGAAAAGCTGAACAACGCATTGTCCAAACAGGGCTTTCGTCGATCCCAAAACGTGTTGTACCGCCCGTCATGTGCCGATTGCTCTGCGTGTTTAAGCGCGCGTATCCGTGTCGCCGATTTCGCCCCCTCCAAAAGCCAGAAACGGGTGATCAAGAAGAACGCGAACCTTGTACGCTCCGCGTCGTCCCCTTGGGCCACCGAAAGCCAATACGCCCTGTTTCGCGACTACCTTGATAGCCGCCACGCGACGGGTGGCATGGCGGATATGGATCTGTTCGAATTTGCCGCGATGGTCGAAGAAACACCGATCCGCACCCGCCTGATTGAATACCGTGACAAAGAACAGCCCGCGATTGCCGATCCTTATGACGGGTTGCGCGCGGTGTGTTTGACCGATGTCCTCGATGACGGGCTGTCGATGGTCTATTCGTTCTTTGCGCCCGAGTTGATGAAAAACTCGCTCGGGACGTACCTGATCCTCGATCATGTCCAAATCGCGCGCGAACTGGACCTTCCCTATGTCTATCTGGGGTACTGGGTGCCGGGGTCCGAAAAGATGGGCTATAAGGCCAACTTCAAAGGTGTTGAAATTTTCCGCGATGGCGCTTGGGAGGCCTTATCCCATCCTGATGACTACACGTCGGAAATTAACCCCCTGACAGTCTCCCCCATCGCCGAACAGGTTTCCCGGATCAAACTGCCCGAGAGCTAACCGCGCGCGCCAAACAAAACATCAAGCAAAAAGGGCGCCCCGCTTTGGGGCGCCCTTTTTTCAATGTCTTAACAATGCCGATCAGTTCAGCAGGTTCGGCACGATTGTCACGATCACGGGGAACATCGCAAGAATGCCGATGCCAACCACCTGGATCAACACGAACGGGATAACACCGCGATAGATGTGCCCTGTCGTGACTTCCTTGGGCGCCACACCGCGCAAGTAGAACAACGCGAAGCCGAATGGTGGTGTCAGGAACGACGTTTGCAGGTTTACCGCGATCATGATGGTCACCCATTTGGGGTCGAACGTGCCGCCGTAAATAACCGGCCCCACAATCGGGATCACGATGTAGATGATTTCAAGGAAATCGAGAACAAAGCCCAGCACGAACAGCACCAGCATCACGATCAGGAACACGGTCCATTCTTCGTCAAAGCTGCGCAGGAATTGCTGGATGTAATGTTCACCACCGAACGAGATCACGACGAGGTTCAACAACTGCGATCCGATCAGGATCGTGAACACCATCGACGTCACCTTAGCCGTTTCGCGCACGACCGGCGTCAGCACGCCGCCCAGCCACAACACCGAACAGGCGTAAAACAGGCCGAACATCGAAAACAGGAACATCGACAGTGCAAAGGCATAGGCAAGGTAGTCTTCGAAGGCGACGTTTTCCTGCCCGATCCGCATGTCAAAGTTCACGCCCACAATCAGCATCAAGCCGACGGCGGCCGTGGCAAGCAAAATGATCTTGCCCGATTTTTCCTGATCCGCGAGCTTACGATAGGCCGCAAGCATGATCGCGCCACCCGCACCAAGCGCCGCCGCAGGGGTCGGATTGGTGATACCACCCAGGATCGACCCCAGAACCGCGACGATCAGAACCAGCGGCGGAAAGACCACACGCAGCAGATCGTTTTTGGCCAACCGGGCAAAGGCATCGCGCATGGTCCATGCCACCAGCAACAGCGGCAGAATAATAACAAGCGTTGTCACGCCGGGGCTGGTCAGTGGCCCGATCAATGCGATGTCTGCCAGCAACATCAACCCGATGCCGACCCCACCGATGATCAACGGCATCGGAGTTGCAGAGGGTGCAACACCGCGTGCTGTCGTCAGGATCAGTGCCAGCAGAAGTGCCAGAATACCGATGCCCGTGCCAATCATGGGCGCTGCATCGACCTTTTCCATCACCAGTTCTGCGCGTTCTTCGTCAGACAATGCGCGGGCTGCGGTGACGCCACCCGCCTCATCGATCGCGGCCTGTTCCGCAAGGGCCGTTGCCCATGCTTCTTCGCCGTGCAGTTCCTGCATCGCGATGGCACATTCATCGGATACGTTGGTGCGCAGGCTCGATGTTTGGCCCGCGTCGGTAAAGCTGTCCACGATCACAGACTGGCTGCCCACAACGCCGAGGTTCATCAGGAACACCAACAGGATGATCAAACCACCCGGCACAGCCAAGAACCATGTCAGGCCTTCGTTGCGCGTGATTGGTTCTGAATTTGCAGCGCCCATTTCGACCGCAGGGGCCTTGGATGGGTTGAGCAAGGCAAATCCAAAAGCATAGGCCGCATATAGAAACGCCAACATGATACCGGGCAACAATGCCGCCTGAAACAAGGTGCCAACGGACACAACCGCGGGTTCACCCAAGTAGGTCAAAGCGTCCGAACATCCGACAAGTTGCGCACGTTCTTCTTGCGCGGCGGAATACAGATCTCCGGCCAGAGTACCGAGCAGAACGATCACGATTGAGGGAGGGATAATCTGCCCAAGCGTGCCTGACGCGGCGATAACACCCGTCGCCAGTTCTTTGGAATATCCAGCGCGCAACATTGTTGGCAGGGACAAAAGGCCCATGGTGACAACAGTTGCGCCCACGATCCCCGTCGACGCCGCCAAGAATGCGCCAACAACAACAACCGACACGGCCAGACCGCCCGGAAGGCCGCCAAACACGCGTGACATCGTTGTCAGTAAATCGTCCGCGATTTTGGATCGTTCCAGCGTGATGCCCATCAAGACAAACATCGCAACCGCCAGCAGCGTTTCGATAGACTGACCCGCCAATACACGTTCGTTCATGCGGTTCACAACAAAGGACAGGTTGCGATCAATCGCCGTTTCCCACCCACCGACAAACACGCTTTCGCCGATGCGCGGTAAGTCTGGGAAGCGGAAGATCGATATCGCATCAACCCTAACCCCTTCCGCAATCAATGCCGCATATTCAGCCGAGGATTTGTCAATCGCTTGGTGGATCAGGTAACCGCCCGAATCCAGCGCTGCGATGATCGTAAAGGAAATGATCGCCGATCCACCGATGGCAAACGCCACCGGAAAGCCCGACAAGATACCTGCGAACAAGCACAGGAATACAATGATGAGGCCAACCTCAACGCCGTCTAAACCGAAAAACATCAGTGTGTCCCCTCGTATGCTTCTTCGCCTTCACCGAGGCTGTCCTTGTCGAGGTTCTTGCCCACGCTGTCTTCGCCCTCAACCAATTCGAGGTAGGAGCGATAGAAGAACGCGACCGCCTGCAACAGCACCAATGCGGTGAACAAAACCAACAGGATTTTGAATAGGAAATAGGCGTTGAACCCGTTTGGGCTGAACCCGATGGTTTCAACATTCCAACGCAAGGCACGTGCCTTTGTGATCAACCGATCAAGGCTGTCGGATGCAGATGGTTTGGGAACGACCAGATGGCGCCACAAGAAGTACCAGCCATACATCCAAGTCAGGATCGCCGCTGGCACCATGAAGATGATCGATCCAACCATATCAATGATGCGTTTCGTGCGGTGGCCAACGGCCGAATAGACAAGATCAACACGCACGTGGCCGCCTTGTACGAACGTATAGGTAACGCACATACACACGATCATTGCGTTATATAATTTAAGGGATTCCGCCCACCAGCTGACATCATGGGTGACGACAATACCGAACCCCAGCGACAGTTCGGACACGGCAAACACACGCTGCATAAAGATGATCACAATTTGCAGCATGACCATCGCAAGACCAGCCCAAGCGAACGTGCGGCCCACCTTGTTGGCGATGCCTTCAAACACAATCACGCAGCCCCACATAAACGGGCGGTGCAAAAAGGCGATGATCGTCACAATCAAAAACAGGGTGAACACCGCAAAGAACAGCTCAACCGATCCGCCGTAATAAATCACGCGCATCAGGGATTCTTTGTCTTCGGTTGTGTTCGCCCAGCTAAGCCAATCAAGCCAGATGTTGGGATGGGACAGCGCAAAGATGATGTTGTAAAAGGCCTCAATGATATTGGACAAAACCCAGACAAGGCTGTTCCAAAGACCACCAAGGAAACTTTCGGCGGGTGCGATGGGATCGGCTCCTTCGGGCGCATTGCCCTGTAGCCGCTCAAACCAGCGCGTAAATCCGTTTTCGTAACTGGACCAGAAACCAACTGCGTCTGCCGCGTCTTCTTCCATGGTGCCTCGCCCCCTAGTATCTGAAAAGTAGGCCGCCCGTCTCCCATGAGGGCGGTGTCATAGGGCCCAACCTAACAAGGCTGGACCCTATTTTTATTGATCTGGATCAATGGCTTCCAGATAAACGGGCTTAGCCGCCCATTACGCGGTCACGCTGTGCACGGTACGCGCCTTCGGACTTGGAAATCCAAGAAGAAGAAGCCGCCATGGATGTGTTGTAGGACGAACGGATTTTGTCGTACATTTCGTCGCCGTTGTACTGATCCATGGTCTCAGAGGCAGCAACGCCCATCGCATCCCAAACCGTGTCAGGGAATTCCAGAACCTTAACACCACCGGCTTGCAGACGCTCAAGCGCTGCACCGTTGTTGTTCATGAACTGTGCAAGGTTCCACTGGTGTGCTTCGCCAGATGCGATCTCGATGATCTTCTGGTGCGCTGGGGACAGCTCGTTGAACACATCGAGGTTCGTCGCGAGGGACAGGCCTGCGCCCGGCTCGTGCATACCCGCTGTGTAGTAGAACTTCGTGATTTCCTGGAAACCGGCCTTCTCGTCAGCCCATGGGCCGATCCACTCTGTGCCGTCGATGGCGCCAGATGCGAGGGCTTGGTACACTTCAGCACCGGGAAGGTTCTGAATGGATGCACCCATGTTACCGAGCGCTTGGCCACCAAGGCCAGGCATACGGAACTTGAGACCCTGGAAGTCCTCTGGGCCTGTGATCTCCTGAGAGAACCAACCGCCAGCCTGTGGGCCAGTGTTACCCGCGAGGAAGGATTTGAGACCGAAGATCTCGCCCAGCTCGTTGTGCAGCTCGTTGCCGCCGCCGTGGTAGTACCAGTTGGACAGTTCCTGTGGGGACATGCCGAACGGTACGGATGTGAAGAACGCATAACCCGGGTGCTGACCAACAAAGTAGTAGTCTGCGCCGTGGTACATGTCAGCCTGACCGGATGTGACCGCGTCAAACACTTCGAACGCACCGACGAGTTCGCCAGCGGCCTTTAGATCGATTGTCAGCGTGCCATCAGACATTGCTGTGATTGTGTCAGCAGCGCGCTGTGCGGCGTCATGCACACCAGCAAGGCCGCGGCCCCACGTGGTCACAAGCGTCAGAGTGCGGTTGCCCTGTGCGTATGCAGGTGCTGCAAGAGTTGTTGCTGCGGCGGCTGTACCACCAAGTGCGGAATTCTTTAGAAAAGAACGACGATCCATATGTTATTTCCTCCCATGGAATTAGACGTCCTCCCCTCTCCCAAGGGTCGGACGGATCGTTTCAAGTATGCAGACGTTACATATTCGTTACCGCTTGCGAAATACCCACTGCCCCTTAGTTTTGGCTGTTTTGTCAGCAAACCTTACCAATACGGCGCATATGTTAGCGATCACAGGACGCACCTTGGCCCGTTTACGCAGAATCACGGACTAGGAAACCTACTGATTCCCCTTTATCGATTCGCAGTATGGGAGACTTCTGGCGAAAACTGACAATACAGCTGCGCCTGACGTATGGCCAAAAGCTGTTCCTGCTGGCGACGGTGCCTTTGTTGCTGTCGGTCGGCATCATCACGTTGATCGTGGCCAATCAGTCACGTCAGCTGGCCGACCGTGAAATTCGCGCGCTGGAAACCCAGTTGATCGACGCCAAGCGGGACGAGCTGCGCAATTACCTGTCGATCGCCAAAACCGCGTTTGTAAACATTTATGGCCGCGCCGCGCCGGATGACGAAAACGCGAAACTAGAGGTCACCCGCCTTCTTGCCGCGATGTTGTATGGTCAGGACGGATATTTCTTTGTGTTTGATTACGAAGGCACGAACCTTGTGGCGCCGCGTCAAACCAATCTGATCGGGCAAGACTGGTCCGGCCTTCAGGATCGCAATGGCATTCCCATAACGGATGAAATCATCCGCCTTGCGCGATCGGGTGGTGGCTATCACGAATTTGACTGGCTCAAACCCTCCACCCGCGAAACCGCGCCAATGATCATATTTGTCAATGGGTTACAGGATTGGCGGTGGGCCATCGGTACGGGTATTTTCATTGACGACGTGCTCGCCACCGTGGCCGCCGCGCGCGCTGACGTTGAGGCACGGATTCAGCAAACCACGTTCTACATCCTGCTGATCACGATCGCCGCTCTGATTGCTGTTTTCGCCACGGGCATTGTGCTGAACATCCGTGAACGCCGCCTTGCGGATGCCAAGCTCAAGGAACTGACCGAGCGCATTATTGACACCCAAGAAGAAGAACGCGGGCGTGTGGCGCGTGAACTTCATGATGGAATTAGCCAGATCCTTGTGTCTGTGCGTTACGCGCTTGAACTAGCCCGCCGCCGTCTCAGCACGGGTGATGCACGTGCAGGGCAAAGCCTTGATAAAGGTATCGACAGTCTGGGAACGGCCATCGGCGAAGTGCGCCGCATCAGCCGTGATCTGCGCCCCGGTGTGCTTGATGACCTCGGCCTCGCCCCTGCCATTCAAACCCTGATCGACGATTTCAGCCTGCGCACGGGAATCGTTGTCGATTTTGAAACCGTGGTGTTTCGCGGCCGATTGGACGAAGACGCCCGCATCGCGCTGTACCGCATCGCCCAAGAGGCGTTTACCAATATCGAACGCCATTCCGGCGCGACGGCCGTGACTGTGACGCTTAAGGGCAGCCGTTCCGGTGGGATATTGCGCATTGCCGACAATGGCAGCGGCATCAAACAGGGCCGATCCATCAACAGCGGCCTTGGCCTGCGCAATATGGCTGAACGGCTTGAACAGCTCGACGGGACGTTCCGTGTTATGTCCCAGCGTTCGGGGGCCAAATCCGGCACCGTTATCGAAGCACAGATACCGCTCAGCCATATGCTGCCACCAGAAGACACAGCCCCGCGCAAAAACGCACCATCCCAAAAGGAAAGCGCATGACAGCCACACGCATCGTCATCGTCGATGATCACCCCATGGTCGCAGAAGGCATTGAGGCCATTCTGGAAACCTACGACGATCTAGACATCGTCGCCGTTCTGACCAACGGGCAAGAAGTCATTGATCAGGTCGAAACCCTACAGCCCGACGTGATCCTGCTGGATTTGAACATGCCCGGCGTCAGCGGCTTATCAGCCACAGAAATCATCCTTGAGCGTCGCCCCGAAACCCGCATTCTGATCCTGTCGATGCACGACAGCCCTGAATATATCTCAACCGCGCTAAACCACGGTGCGAAGGGATACATTTTGAAAGACGTGCCCACGGAAGAAATCAAAACCGCCATCGACACGGTGATGACGGGCGGTGAATACCTGTGTACTGGCGCGCGCCGATCGCTGAAACCGCGCACAACGGACGGGCGCGAACCGCTGACGTCGCGTGAACAACAAATCCTGCTGCAACTGGCCCAAGGCAAATCCAACAAAGACGTGGGCGCGGCATTGGAAATATCTGTTCGTACGGTCGAAACGCACCGCAAGAACATCAAACGAAAGCTCGGTATTTCCAGCACGGCAGGCCTGACGCGCTACGCCATGGAACACGGGGTCCTGCAAGGCACCGGGCGAGTCGGTTAAAGGATAAAGTCGTCCGCGTCTAAATCTTCCGCATCGACGTTTTCCAACCGGATCACCGCATCGCCTGCACTGATCACCGCGGCACTGTCATCTTGGCTCAAGAACAGGTCGTCAAATTCAAGACTACCGAACGCGATCAGTTCGATCACATCCTTGCCCGAGGTAAAATCAGTCACGACGTCCGTGCTGCCGTCATTGCCAAAGCCGAAGGTGTCATCGCCCTCGTCCCCTGTCAGGACATCGTCGTCGTGACCGCCACGGATAAAATCATCGCCACGCCCGCCAAAAACCACATCGCGCCCGTCGCCACCGTTCAGGCTGTCGTTGTTCTGACCACCGTCCAAAACATCGTTACCCGATCCGCCGTCAACTATGTCATCCCCGCGCCCAGCGCTGAGGGTGTCATTGCCCTTACCGCCAAAAAGGTGGTCAGTGGTGCGCCCGCCGTCCAATACATCGCGGCCAGAACCACCATAGGCAGTGCCCCCGTCATCATCGCTGCCAAAGTCGTCTTCGTTGGTGTGCAGGTAGTCATTGCCGTTGCCGCCGAACAACGTATCAAGCCCACGACCACCCAAAAGCGTGTCGCGCCCGTCCCCACCGAGAATTTCGTCGTTATCCAGACCGCCCTTGGCTGTGTCGTTGCCTGATCCGCCGCGGATCGTATCATCACCGGTCCAGCCACGCAGTTCATCGCTGCCGGTTCCGCCGAAAAGGTAATCCCCGGCGGACCCGCCGCTTACGAAATCATCACTTTTGCCGCCATACAGGTAATCCCCGTCCGCGGTATCGGACGCGCTGCGCCAGCTGCCAGATAGGCTGTCTGCACCATCCCCACCAAACAGGGTCGATTCAAATTTATCTGCGTTTAACCGGTCCTCACCGCGACCACCGTAGGCCTCACCGCCGCCGATCTCGATACGATCATTGCCTTGCCCGCCACGTGCGATGCCCAGCTCACCAAGGATAATTTTGTCGTCCCCGGTTCCGCCATCGACGTTGTCAAAACCTTTGCCAGAATACAGCTGATCATCGTTCTGGTTGCCAAAAAGGACATCGTTGCCGCTGTGCGTCTGAATGATGTCGTCGCCCGACCCCCCGTAAATCGTGGCCGCCTCGCGCGACAAGATGGTGTCTTCGCCCTTAAAACCGCGATAGGTTCCGACATTGTCCAGTTCAACCTTGTCAACGCCGGGCGTGCCTTGGGGGTCAGTGACGTCTTCTTGAATGACGATGATGTCATTGGCGTGGACTTCGTCACGTGGCCCGCCGCGATAATCGGTCACGTTGGACCCGACGCTGGTGTAAATCGACAGCTCTTGGGTGCCATCATTGCTTTCGAAAATCATCTTGAACGACTTGTCATAACCCAGACCAAAGACGTTCTTTGACGCCTCTGTTTGAACAGTGTCGAGGGTGCCCGCAATCGCATTGCTGCTTAATTCAACGGGGCCGATTTTCTGATAGGGGCTGTATTGCTGCGCGGCCTCATAACTGGCGCTGACGACATACAGGTCCCAGGTCGCAATCCCGGCCTCGTTTGTTGTTTCGAGGAGGTAATGATCACCGCTCAGAAAGTAACCTTCGGGCTTTTCCAAAAAAACATGGTCGGTCGCACCTGTCGTTTCGAGCAAGGTGGCAAGTGCATCTGCGCGGGCTTCTTCACGGGTATCAAACAACAAAACAACTCTTCCTTACAAAAAGGGGGCGGAGGTTTCCCCCCACCCCAGATCGATTTTTTACATCAAGAATGATGCTTCTTCGATGTCTTCCACATCAGTATTTTCCAAACGGATTGTGACGTCGCCCGCTTCGATTACAGCGGCGCTTTCGTCTTGGCTCAGGAAGATGTCGTCGAATTCAAGCTCCATCGAGGACAGATCGATGATGTCCGCGCCATTGCCAAAGTCCTTGATCACGTCAGACCCGTCACCAGCGTCAAAGGCGAACGTATCCGCGCCCTCCCCACCCTTAAGCGCATCCGCATCCACACCGCCTTTTATGTAGTCGTCACCGGTGCCGCCATAGATGCGATCATCGTCATCCGCGCCAAACAGGCTGTCATTGCCGCTGTTGCCATAAATGATGTCATCACCGTTGTCGGTCACAGGATCGCCCTGATCGTCAGGCACGTTCAGTGTATCGGGGAACGACGGATCGAGCCCACCATACACAACATCATCGCCGCTTCCGCCGTTAATGCTGTCGTTGCCTTCGCCGGCATAGATCGTGTCGTCGCCCTGATTTCCCCAGATGCTGTCATCATCAAAGCCACCATTGATGATGTCATTGCCGCGACCCGCATAGATCACGTCATTGTCGTCACCTGTGGTGATGTTGTCGTTGCCACGTCCGCCGTACACAGTGTCCGTATCATCGGACGGATCGGCATCCGCGGGAAGGAACGGAGGCACCGCGCGGTCCGTGCCGCCAGAAATGCCGGTGACATCATCGATGTTGCCGGACGTGTTGATGGTGTCATTGCCCCATCCACCCCAAGCAGTATCGGACCCGTCACCGCCATAAATGTGGTCCCAACCGCCGTCACCGCGCAATTCGTCGTCACCTGTGTCGCCGTACATGGTGTCGCCGTCATTGCCGCCACGCATTGTGTCGTCGCGCTCTCCGCCATACATCAGGTCCTTGCCGGTGCCGCCATACATGCGGTCCTCGCCGTCGTCCCCGTGCATCTCGTCGTTGGATTTGCCACCGTAAAGAACATCAGCGCCCTTATTGCCGTGCAATTCATCACTGCCATCGCCGCCATACAGCTTATCGCGCCCGTCGCCGCCATGCAGCGTGTCTTCGCCACGAAAGCCGCGCAGGATGTCGTTGTTCTTGTCGCCGTAGATTTCGTCGTTGCCGTAACCGCCATCAAGGAAATCATTGCCCTCGCCGCCTTGCAGGTAATCGTCCTGCGCGCCGCCGCGGATCATGTCATCGCCCTTGTTGCCAAAGATGCTGTCCGCGCCTGTGTTGCCGCGCAGCGCATCGCCGCCCGCACCACCACGGATCACATCCGCACCAGAGCCACCGGAAATGAAATCATGGCCATCTTTGCCATAGATTTCATCGTTACCGTCACGGCCATAGATCGTGTCTTTGAAATTCGTCCCAACGATCAATTCAAAATCGGGATCTTCATCGTCGGGGATATCATCCTCGATCACCTCTTCGTCTTCGCTAAAGGCATCAATGGACAGAACACTGATATCAACCAGTACGCCCGCGTCCACACCAATGACCAAGCGTTCAAGCCCGCCATCCGCGCTTGCGTATTCCACCGCAACGCCCGCAGGATCATCAATGACGTCATCCGCCACATAATTAACAAAGCGCAATTCGCTATCGATCGTGCTGCCCGGGCCTGCGGCATTGAAATCCATACCGTTTTGCGGAACGATATGCCCGTCTTCGCCGACAATCGCGACGTTGATATCATAGGTTTGCGGCATCGCCGCGTTCTGTTCTTGCCAGACGAACACCATTGTTCCGTCAGCCGTTTCCACCAGCGAGGACGCTCCAAGTTGCGCAATCGCGGCACGAGATTCGACAAAATCTGCGAGTAAAGTCATTGGTCAGCCCCCCCAGGCTTCTAATTTGCGTGTCATTTCCCCGTCAAATATGGGGCAATCTGGTGTTATGGTGCACGTTTCACCCTAAAGTAACAAGCCCATCCGACTTGGCCTTTAGGTTAGGTGCGGCACTGTTTCCCGAATGGAAACAACGAGGTACTTGAAAAAGATGATGCCATCTTCGGCCAATTCGTCTGCCGTGACGCCGTTCAAGTGGATCGTCGTGTCGCCCATTTTGTTGATGGCGATGCTATCCCGACATCTTAGTCAATTGTCCGTTAACATCACCAGAACGCATGCAGATCGGACCATCCCCCGCATCGCTGACTTTCACATGTCGCGATCCAGCAGCGTTGATCATGTTACTGCCACCAAAGCTGGTTAATTGTTTCGTCCGATGAAACAACGACAACCATAGTCGGCCGCGCTGTTAACCAAGCCCCAGGCGACCCCAGAAAGAAAGTTGCGAAAAAACACCTCCAAACGACATTTTCGCGATTCTGACTGTTGACCCCTTCGACCCGTCTAGGCATAAACCCTTCAACGCTAAAGGAGCCATGAGATGCTACGCATTCTTGTACTTGTAGGAAGACCGCGCATGGGCCTGTAAAGGTTGACCATATTGGTTCCCATGCGCCTCCGAAACTTCGGGGGCTTTTTTATGCGACAGAACAACGACGAAACAAACACTTGCTGACACACACGTAGAACTAGGGAAAAAACAATGTCTGCTAAAACGATGACCGGCGCGAAAATGGTGGTTCAGGCTCTGATTGATCAGGGCGTGGACACAGTCTTTGGCTATCCCGGTGGTGCGGTCCTCCCGATCTATGATGAGATTTTTCAGCAAAATTCGATCAAGCATATTCTGGTGCGCCACGAACAGGGCGCGGTTCACGCCGCCGAAGGATATGCGCGCAGCACAGGTAAACCCGGTGTTGCCCTTGTGACATCCGGCCCCGGCGCGACAAACGCCGTGACAGGCCTGACGGATGCCTTGATGGACAGCATCCCGATTATCGTTTTCACCGGTCAGGTTCCGACCTTCATGATTGGTTCTGATGCGTTCCAAGAAGCCGACACAGTGGGCATCACGCGCCCGTGCACGAAACATAACTGGCTGGTGAAAGAGACCGACAAACTGTCCGGCGTCATTCATGAGGCGTTCCACGTTGCAATGTCCGGTCGCCCCGGCCCCGTTCTGGTGGACATCCCTAAGGACGTTCAGTTTGCATCCGGCACCTACACCAAGGCGCAGCCGTCCAAATCGTATTACCAGCCACAAGTCAAAGGCGACATCGAAGGTATCAACGATCTGGTGTCCGCCATCGAAAAGGCTAAAAAACCGCTGTTTTACACAGGTGGCGGTGTGATCAATTCCGGCCCTGCGGCGTCCCAGCTGTTGCGCGAATTGGTTGAGGCCACTGGCTTTCCGATCACATCAACCCTGATGGGTCTTGGCGCCTATCCTGCATCTGGCGAAAAATGGATCGGGATGCTGGGAATGCATGGTCTTTATGAGGCCAACATGGCGATGCACGACTGCGATCTGATGATCAACATCGGTGCCCGTTTTGACGACCGCATCACCGGCATTCTGGATAAATTCGCGCCCCATTCGATCAAGGCGCACATCGACATTGATCCGTCTTCCATCAACAAAGTCATCCAGACAGATATCCCGATCATCGGCGACGTGGCCCATGTTCTCGAAGATATACTGAAAGTCTGGAAATCACGTGGTCGCAAGACCAGTGCGGACAACGTCACCAAGTGGTGGGGCGAGATCAATGATTGGAAGAAGATCAACTGCTTGGCCTACACACAAGAAGGCAAAACGATCAAACCCCAGCACGCCCTGACCCGTCTTGAGGAACTGACCAAACACCGCAAGACGGACCGCTACATCACCACCGAGGTCGGCCAGCACCAGATGTGGGCGGCGCAGTACCTCGGGTTTGAAAACCCCAACCAGTGGATGACGTCCGGCGGTTTGGGCACGATGGGCTATGGTCATCCGGCATCTATCGGCGTGCAAATGGCGCACCCTGACGCGCTGGTCATCAACATCGCCGGCGAAGCGAGCTGGCTGATGAACATGCAGGAAATGGGAACAGCCGTTCAATACCGCCTGCCCGTCAAACAGTTCATCCTGAACAACGAACGCCTTGGCATGGTGCGCCAGTGGCAGGAATTGCTGCACGGCGAACGCTATTCAAGCAGTTGGTCTGAATCCCTGCCCGATTTTGTAAAGTTGGCAGAGGCGTTTGGCGCGAAGGGCATCTTGTGTTCTGATCCTGCCGATCTGGACGACGCGATCATGGAAATGCTGAACCACGACGGCCCCGTCTTGTTCGATTGTCTGGTCGAAAAGCACGAAAACTGTTTCCCCATGATCCCGTCAGGCAAAGCCCACAACGACATGCTGCTGGGCGATGCGGATACGCAAGGTGTGATTGATGCGAAAGGAAGTGTGCTGGTGTAAATTCCTGCCAAAGGAATTTGCCCAAACTCTTTGAAAGAGTTTGCCCCACAGCCCTATAGGAAAATCAAAATGTCCCCACTCAAGATCAAACAAGGCTCCACGAGCCATTCTGCCTACAACCTTCGCCCCAACTTTAGCGATGTCGAAGAACGCCACACGCTGGCTGTTCTTGTCGAAAACGAACCAGGGGTTCTGGCCCGTGTCATCG
Organism: Octadecabacter dasysiphoniae; assembly: GCF_021532615.1. Taxonomy (GTDB): domain Bacteria; phylum Pseudomonadota; class Alphaproteobacteria; order Rhodobacterales; family Rhodobacteraceae; genus Octadecabacter; species Octadecabacter dasysiphoniae. The sequence continues at coordinate 398,583 of NZ_JAKGAQ010000003.1, read as the reverse complement.
GACTGTTTGCAGGGCGCGGCTACAACATCGAAAGCCTGACCGTCGCTGAGGTGGATCATACCGGCCACCAGTCGCGCATTACAGTTGTAACCATCGGCACGCCGCAGACGATCAACCAGATTTGCGCCCAGCTGGGTCGAATCGTGACGGTCCACGAAGTCCATGACCTGACGGTCGAAGGCCGCGCGGTGGAACGCGAACTGGCTTTGTTCAAGGTCGCAGGAAAAGGCGATGACCGCATGGAAATGCTGCGCCTTGCTGATGTGTTTCGCGCCAACGTGGTCGACAGCACGCTTGAATCCTTCACGTTCGAGATCACGGGCACGAGCGAGAAAATCGATGCTTTCGCAGACCTCATGCGCCCCATCGGACTGGTTGAAATGGCCCGCACAGGTGTTGCGGCCCTGTCACGCGGCGAAGTCTAGGCCAATCACCCAACACCGCCATACCGGAAATATGTGCCCCGCCAGATCGCTGGTGGGGCCATGTACGTTACCCTGCGTCAAATGCGCATTTGCTTAACCTGTGGTTTGCTATAGCAACATCGCAATGAACAAACGGCAGGCCCTTTACATTATATGACACACATCATCAGCCCCCCCGACACGCCCAACACCAACATGGCCGCGCGGGACTGGGTCCGTATCCTTGCCAAATACCGGGAACCGAATGCGGCGCGTTCAAACTTCGAACTCGCCGTGAGTGCCATTCCGTTTATCGGCCTTTGGGTCGTTGCCTGCTGGGTTGCACAATACAGCTACCTCGGCGCATTCGCGATTTCTGTGGTGAACGGCATGTTTCTGCTGCGTCTGTTTTGCATCCAACACGATTGCGGGCACGGATCGTTTTATGACAATCGAAACGTATCAGATTGGGTTGGCCGCGTTTTGGGCGTAGTTACCCTGACACCTTATGACGTGTGGCGACGGACCCATTCGATCCATCACAGCCACGCCGGAGACCTTGGTTTTCGCGGCATCGGCGATGTGATGACCCTTACAATCGAAGAATACCACCAGCGCACACCGTTTGGCCGCCTTCTTTATCGCGCTTATCGCCACCCGCTGGTGATGTTCGGCCTTGGCCCGACCTATTTGTTTTTGCTGCAACACCGCCTGCCTTTGTCGTGCATGGATCAGGGACGCAAATACTGGGTGTCGGCCATGGGCACGAATGCCGCGCTTTTGGCATTGCTTACAATCATCGTCTATTTAGGTGACTGGTCCGCGCTGTTCTTGGTGTTTTTGCCCTCTACCCTGATCGCGGCGTCCGTGGGCGTATGGCTGTTTTACGTCCAGCACCAGTTTGAACAGACCCAATGGGACGAAACCGAAGACTGGCAGCTTCATGATGCGGCTTTGCACGGGTCATCCCACTATGACCTCCCCCCGATCCTGCGGTGGTTTTCGGCCAATATCGGCATCCATCATGTGCATCACCTGTATTCGCGTATTCCGTTCTATCGTCTGAAGGACGTGCTGGACGATCACGAGGAACTGATCGATTGCGGACGCATGACATTGGGCGAGTCGTTCAAATGCGCACGCCTGAACCTGTGGGACACGACATCACGTACATTGGTGTCGTTCAAAACGGCCCGATCCCTCAAGACAGCCTGAATTTAGAAACCCTCAAACAAAAAAGCCCCCCGATCCTGTAACGGACCGGGGGAACAGCACCCCATACGCTTGGGGGACGCATAAGGTGCGCAGAACGGCAGAGTGAAGGCCATCCTGATTCTAGGGAGTGGTCGTAGGGGTCTTCTTGGGAGGTATTATTCAGCCGCAGGCATCATGCCCGCATCCTGCGCAGCGGCCACTTCGGCCATATCCAGCAGGCCATCGCCTGTGCTGTCCATCGCCGTGAAATCTGCATCTGTCAGGTCAGGGTAAATTGTGCTCACCTCGGGAAAGCTATAAAACCCGTCCCCGTTCACATCAATGTTCGGATCGGCCTCTTGCGCCGAAGCGGCTCCTGCAATGAGGATGAACGCAAGGGTGCTCAGTTTGGTCAATTTCAACATTTGTTAGTGTCTCCTTTGGGCATGAAGGGGTGCGCATCGGCACCCCGTGAAACAGATTTAGAACGCCTGATAGCAACCTGCGACAGCGACGAGCCGCACCGCCGATTTTGCGCGAAGGAATGCGCGATACCTCGGGTTGGTTCGGCGGACCAACGCCACTACTTGGCGATGGGCAAATCCCAGCGCACGCAGATCCTGTGATCGGGCAAGCCGCCGCCAACATGGTGCCAGAAAGCAGCGCGCCATGTCGTGGTGAGAAACGTGAATGTCGCGCACGGCCCTCACACACGACGGACTGACCACTTAGACTTTGTACATCTCAGGAAAGGATTGGTCATGGCCAAGGATCACACAGACAGCGACCTGACATCGGTACGCAACCCTGTCGCGACAGCCAATGGCCTGCCCAACGCCCACTATATAGACGACGCCACATTCAAGGCCGAGGCGAAGGCCGTTTTGCACACATCATGGGCGGGGCTTGCCGTGGGGGCGGATGTGCCGGATGCGGGTGACGCCAAGCCGATCGATTTCATGGGTATTCCCCTATTGCTGCTGTGCGATAAAGACGGTGATGTGAGGGTATTCCAAAATATCTGCCGTCACCGTGGCATGATCCTTGTGGATGCACCCCGAAAGATCGAAGGCGCGATCCGCTGCCCCTACCATTCATGGTGCTATTCCACCAAAGGCGCGCTGGTTTCGACCCCGCATGTGGGCGGCGCGGGCCACAACACGCATGACGCCATCGTCAAAGACGACCTTGGCCTGATTGAGGTACGCAGCCACATCTGGCGCGATATCGTGTTTATCAATCTGGACGGCACCGCAGACCCGTTTGAGGTTGTTCATGCAGACCTGTTGCAGCGTTGGAAAGAACACGACGCCCCGCTACACCACGGCGGAGCGACCTCTGCCTTTACGTTGAATGTGAAGACCAACTGGAAACTGGCCGTCGAAAATTACTGTGAAAGCTATCATTTGCCGTGGGTTCATCCGGGCCTGAACAGCTATTCACGACTGGAAGATCATTATCACATTGAACAGCCCGGCCAGTTTTCCGGCCAAGGGACGTTGGTTTATCGACAGCTCAAAGGGGCCGACGGGCAAACATTCCCGGATTTTGCAGGTTTGGGACCGTTCTGGGATGAAGGCGCGGAATACATTTCCCTTTATCCAAATGTCCTTTTGGGTGCGCAGCGTGATCATGCCTTTGCCATCATCCTGCAACCCTTGGCCACCGACCAAACGGCAGAACATATCCACCTTTACTACGCGACCCCGACAACTGACCAAACCATGCGGGACGAAAACGCGGTGCTGTGGAAGGGCGTGTTCGAAGAAGACATCGGCGTGGTTGAAGGCATGCAAAAGGGGCGCAATGCACCGGGGTTTGATGGCGGGCGGTTTTCACCTGCTATGGATAGCCCCACCCATTGTTTTCACGATTGGGTCGCAGGCAAGATGGGCGCGCCTGCCGCGTCATGACGACGCTCGATGATGATTTGATCGCCGCCCATGCCGTTGGGGATCGTGCGGCCCTTGTGCGGCTTTATACATATGCCGCAGACCAAACCGACACCACAGACGCCGCGTGTTTTTATCTGACACATGCCTATATCTTTGCGCTGGAACTTGGCCATGAAGATACAGCAAAACTGCACGCACGGCTTGCGCGCCATGGCCGTGTCTGAAACTCTTTTCTTTGCCTTCATCGTTAGGGCGGCTAACCTATTACAGCGGGATGAACCTGCGCTAGATGCAGGACCCCCATGACCCGAAATATCATTATCGATACTGACCCCGGCCAAGACGACGCCGTTGCCATACTGCTCGCCCTCTCCTCGCCCGAGGTAAACGTGCTGGGCATTACTGCCGTGGCAGGCAACGTCCCACTTGCCCTGACCCAGAAAAACGCGCGCATCGTGTGTGAATTGGCGGGCAGGCCCGATACGTTGGTGTTTGCAGGCTGCGATGCCCCGCTCAACCGGCCATTGGTCACTGCGGAACACGTGCATGGCAAAACCGGGCTTGATGGCCCCCAACTTGCGGCCCCGACCATGCCGCTGCAAGACCAGCACGCGGTCGACTGGATTATTGAAACCCTGCGCGCAGCCCCTGCCAATTCCGTCACGCTCTGTCCTCTAGGTCCGCTGACCAACATCGCCACGGCCATCACCCGCGCGCCAGACATCAAATCCGCGATCGAGGAAATCGTCTTGATGGGCGGTGGTTTTTTTGAAGGCGGGAACATTACCCCCACGGCTGAATTTAACATCTACGTTGATCCCGACGCCGCAGACATCGTTTTCACATCCGGCCTGCCGCTGACTGTGATGCCGCTTGATGTGACGCATAAGGCTCTCACCACCAAACCACGCATTGACGCCTTTCGCGCCATGGGCACCGAAGTGGGCCACATGACCGCTGAGTGGACCGACTTTTTCGAACGCTTCGATATGGAAAAATATGGATCGGAAGGCGCGCCATTGCATGACCCCTGCGTCATCGCCTACCTGATCCGCCCGGACCTGTTCACAGGCCGCCACATCAATGTGGAGATCGAAACGAAATCCGAACTGACCCTCGGTATGACCGTCGCGGATTGGTGGCGCGTTACCGATCGTGCCCCCAACTGCACCTTCATGGGGGACATCGACGCCGACGGCTTTTTCGCCCTACTGGCCGAACGGCTGGCGCGACTAGGATAAGTCCGTCAATGCAGACAAATCCTATGCGCGCCAACCAAGATCAAATCGTCTAGCACGTCCAGATTGAACGCAACGACTGGTTTCAGCCGTTGTCAGGCGGTGGGGTTGGGCCCCCGCGCCCACCTATGAAATCGCTCGACACCGTTCCTTTGAAACAACGTGGAAAGAACGGGAAGGTATCGGTTGCGAAATAGACATATTCCCCGTCCAGCATTGTCCCGTTGCATTCATCCAAGGTGCCGGACCCTTCGACAAATTCATAATCCTGCACATAGGTGCCGTCATGCGCGCCACCAGGCCCGCTTTCGCGCTCTCCACTTTTCAACTGCCACGACGATTGCATCTGATCGCCAACATAGCGGATTTCAAACCCGTCTGCGGCGTAGGCAAACAGCGCGTCATCAAGGTCACTGACCACCTCTGAGGGGATACCGTGATAGTGATACATGCCGCTGCCATCCACATGGCCGCTTTGTGCGTCCATGATCAGCCCGCCCATGCCTTCAACATTCCAACCTGACGCGCGATCACGTGAATACCCGCGTTCGGTTGACCCGTCATAGTATTCAGCCGTGCCCGGACGCAGTGGAATCCCTGTCATCGTGATGCCGGATACATGGACGTTACGGGTAACGGTGTCCGTAATTTCTGGTGTCGCGTCCATGCAAAACGCATGGTCCTGTTCCTCAACGGTGGCACCTTCCCGCCATGGACCGGTTTCGTGTTCGGGCACGCCATCGGACGTGATACAGCGCTGGTCATTTTCCACGACCATGGTGATGTGTGCTTGAACCGCACTGCCGGTCAAAAGCGTAAGAGCGAGAGTGGTGACGAGTGTCTTCATTGGTCCTGTCCTCTAAATACTTGATACTTGATCGTTAGTATAACGGGTGGGAATGATATTTCCGTCGTTTTTGGTCAACGATGAAGACACGCCAGGCCCAAAAACGGCGATTATTGGCTGTTGTCCGCATTTACAGGGCCAGATCTTGAAACCTATCCCTGCTGCCCAACAATGCCCTCACATCATTTGTTCTTTCCCGTCCAACTCCCTATGTACGGCCCAACCCCAGATCAAAGGCCGCGCCATGACCACTGCAATTCACCTCGCTACGCCCGAAGATGCACCGCGCGTTCTGCCCCTTATCAAAGCATTCCACGAAGAATACGGGTTGGAGCGTAATGACGCCGAACGGGAAGCGGCATTGATGCCCTTGCTGCAAGGCTCCCCTCTTGGGGCAGTGTGGTTATTGGGTTTGGCCAAGGCACCAACTGGATATGTGATCATTACCTTCGGCTGGTCCATGGAGTTGGGCGGCATGGACGCCTTTGTCGATGAGCTTTATATTCGGCCGAAAGTGCGCAAACGCGGCATCGCGAGCGAGGCGTTGATGACAATCGCCCACAGCCTTTCAGATGTCGGGGTAAAAGCGCTGCACCTCGAAGTCGACCGCGCCGACCTTGACACGCAACGGCTGTATACCCGCGCGCGATTTGAACTTCGCGACCGCTACAGCCTTATGACACGGATGCTTTGATATGCCGCTGACCCTATCGTTTGACACAACTTACCTGTCCTTGCCGGATCGGTTCTATTCCAGACAACCTGCTGACCCCGTCAGCGCGCCCCAGCTGATTGTTTTCAATCACGCATTGGCCGCAGACCTCGGCCTCGACACATCCGGGATGAGCGACGAGGAAGCCGCAAGCATCTTTTCAGGCAATGATATCCCCGACGGCGCCGACCCATTTGCGCAAGTCTATGCAGGCCATCAGTTTGGCGGGTTTTCTGCCCAGCTTGGCGATGGCCGCGCATTGCATCTGGGCGAAGTGAGTGGCCCCACAGGGCGGTACGATATTCAGCTCAAGGGATCCGGTCCGACGCCGTATTCGCGAAATGGTGACGGGCGCGCTTGGGTCGGTCCGGTCTTGCGCGAATACCTGATGAGCTGCGCAATGGACGCGCTTGATATCCCCACCACCAAAGCACTGGCCGCCGTGACGACGGGCGACAAAATTTTACGCGAACAAGGCCTATTGCCCGGTGCAATCGTTACCCGCGTGGCGGCGTCCCACATCCGTGTGGGAACATTTCAGTATTTTGCCGCCCGCGCAGACGTCGAAGCCCTGCAAAAGCTGACCGATTACGTCATCGCCCGCCATTATCCAGACGCCAAAGACCCGCTTGAGCTGTTTGAAATGGTCATGCAGCGCCACGCGACGCTGGTCGCGAAATGGATGGCCGTCGGGTTTATTCACGGTGTGATGAACACTGATAACGTGCAGATTGCGGGCGAAACTATTGATTACGGCCCTTGCGCATTCATGGATACCTATCACCCCGACACGGTGTTCAGTTCAATTGATCGGCAGGGGCGCTATGCCTATTCCAATCAAGGCCCGATCACCCATTGGAACCTTGCGCAGTTTGCAACCGCATTGGTGGCAATCATGCCCGACACCGACAAAGCCATTGCGGATTTCACGGCTATTCTAAACCGCTTTCCCGCGCTTTATGACGCAGAATGGGCCAAAGCATTCGCGCCGAAACTTGGCCTTGCGCATAGCGACGACGCAACCGCCCTCGCCAAAGATTTGCTGGCACAGATGGCCAACATCCCTATGGATTTCACCAACACCTTCGCCGATCTTGATCGCGCAACCGCGCAATTCCTGCCGGACTGGCATGCAAAATGGTGCGCCCTTGGTCCTGATGATGATATGTGGCGGCAGACCAACCCGCTGGTGATCCCGCGCACCCATAAGATCGAAGACGTTATCACCGCTGCAACAGGCGGCGATTACGCGCCGTTTCACGCGATGCTTGCCGCTATCAGCGCACCGTTTGAAATGTCGCCAGATTTCATGCTTCCACCAGATGACGATCAGAAAGTCTTGCAAACGTTCTGCGGAACCTAGCGCGCAATCATCCACGCCCCGTCAGGCCAGAACGCATGGAACGCAAATGCAAACATGACATCATGCGCAAGGTTGTTGCCATCTGCATCGCGCACGCGCACGGTACCGACATCCCTGCCCTCCCCGATGGTGTTCGTATCAAGCGCTGAGGCCTGCCCTGCGGCCCATGTGAATATCACGCCATTTTCGGTGATTTCTCCGGCTTCGGCGATCCGTATCATCGGCCATGCGGCATCCCCAACCCGCACCACGCGGGCCAGTGCGGGAATATCGTGAGGCGGCAATTCACCGGAATACAGAAACGGGCGGTTTGAACTGTCATAGCGCACGTACGGATTGGCCCCGTAATTGCGCGAAAACGGCGGTTGATCCATCACCAGCCCGTCAGGATTGCGCGCCTGAAATTCAGACCAGCTTTCCATCCATGACGGCAGAGTAACCAATTCAAATGACGTCAATTCGCCAACAATCGCCTCGCCTATGGCCTGTTGCCACCAGCTTTGGGTTTCGCGATCAAACATGATCATATCCGAATTGCGCAGCTTTCCCGACACACCGAACGTCAACACCCCGTAGGCCGTGCGTCGGCTGAACGTGATGCCTGAATTGCACAAAGGGCAGAACGTCACTGCGACGGGAAAACCGTTCACCTCATCGTTCACGATTTCATGCCACATCAGGTAGCGGATCGGGTATGCGCGCGGAATTTCCCCCGCTAATTCCAGCGTAATGACAGGTTCACGCGGGGTTAAACGATCCTCATCGGATACATTCAAAAATGTCGGATCATCAATTGCGGGAATGCCATCTTTGGGTGGGCCACCGGATAGGATTTCCACCCAATTGTCGACGGTCGTGACAGTGAAATCCGTGTCAGGCCATTCAAATTTCCAGAAATCCGGATCGGCAAAGGCCGTGTTGGCCATAAGGGCGAAGGCAGCGGCGAGGCGTAGCATATCAAGGCTCCTGCAAAGATACCCAAACGCTAAGGGGGCCACGCATCGCTGCATAGCCCCCCTACTAAGTTGTGATCAGGACGAACCTTATTCAGTTACGCGCACTGCACTCATGACATCAGCATCGCCAATGACGGCACCGTTTGCGCCTTCGCCAAGTTTGATCGCATCAACCACATCCATGCCGTCGGTCACTTCGCCAACAATGGTGTATTGGCCATCCAGAAACGGGCCATCCTGGAACATGATGAAAAACTGGCTATTGGCCGAATTCGGGTTCTGGGACCGCGCCATGCCGACCATGCCACGCGTAAAAGAGATTTCGCTGCTTGCCTCGAGCGGAATATCACCCAAAGAGGACCCGCCCGTACCAGCGCGACGCATATCGAACTGACCATCAGACGTGTCGCCAAATTCAACGTCACCTGTTTGCGCCATAAAGCCATCAATCACGCGGTGAAAGACAACACCATCATAAGACCCGTCCGCGGCAAGCGCGCTGATCTGGGCTGCGTGCAGCGGCGCGATATCTTCGAATAGATCGATGGTGATCGTGCCATTGGCCTGACCTTCGACGTCAATCTCGATCCCACCGGCAGAGGCTGTGCCCGCCGCCAAAATCGCAGCAATCGCCAGCTTACGCATCTGCGGCCACTTTCATGGAAATCATACGATCCGGGTTCATCGGCGGTTCACCACGGGTAATCGCATCAACGTGTTCCATGCCAGAAGAAACCATGCCGTAAACGGTATATTGGCCATTCAGGAAATCATTGTCGTTGAAGTTGATGAAGAACTGGCTGTTGGCCGAATTCGGGTTGGCGGAACGTGCAGCGCCGATGGACCCACGCGCGTGCGGGATTTTTGAAAATTCGGACGGCAGATCAGGCATGTCAGACCCGCCTGTACCAGCGCGGCCAATATTGAAATCTTTTTCCATGTTGCCGTTGGCCACATCACCCGTCTGGGCCATGAACCCGTCGATCACGCGGTGGAACGCCACGTTGTCATAGGCACCCGCCCGCACGAGCTCTTTCATGCGCTCAACGTGCTTTGGGGCAACGTCTGGCAGCAGTTCAATGGTGACGGTCCCGTCCTTGAGTTCCATCAGGATCGTGTTTTCTGGGTCTTTGATATCAGCCATCTGTCGGCTCCTTGATTGAATACGTTGCGGTTTACCTAATCTGCGCACGCGGGAATTCCAAGACGCGGTTGACCGGATGGGCGGGATTGCCCATGAACGGACCAACAAACAGGAGAAGATCATGGGCTGGAACACACTCGACGATATGGATTTGGCGGGCAAAGTGGTGCTGACACGGGTTGATATCAACGTCCCCGTTGAAGTTGGCGTCGTGACAGATGCCACACGGATTGAACGCATCAAACCGACGATCCTGGATATTGTCGCGGCGGGCGGCAAACCTGTGATGCTGGCCCACTTTGGCCGCCCCAAGGGGGAATATGTGCCAGAAATGTCTTTGAAGGTAACCGTTCCGACCCTCGAAAAGGTGCTGGGACGTCCGGTGACGTTTATCGAACGGCCAGACCGCGCCACGATTGATGCCGCCCCCGCCGATGCCGTGATCCTGATCGAAAACACACGGTTTTCCGCAATGGAAGAAGCCAACGATCCCAAAATGGCGGGTTTCCTCGCGTCCCTTGGCGATGTGTTTTGCAATGATGCCTTTTCTGCGGCCCACCGCGCCCATGCGTCCACCACGGGCGTGGCCGAGTTGCTGCCAAACTGTGCAGGCCGTCTGATGGCAGAAGAACTCGGCGCGCTGGAAAAGGCGCTGGGTGCGCCGCAGCGGCCTGTTATGGCCGTGGTTGGCGGCGCAAAGGTTTCAACGAAACTGGATTTGCTGGGCAACCTGATCGAAAAGGTCGATGCGATTGTAATCGGTGGCGGTATGGCCAACACATTCCTCGCGGCGCAAGGCATCAACGTTGGCAAATCGCTGTGTGAACACGATCTGGCGGACACAGCCCGTGACATCATGGCCAAGGCAGACGCGGCCAAGTGTGAATTGATCCTGCCGGTCGATATTGTCGTTGCGCGCGAATTCAAGGCCAATGCAGCCAACGAAACCCTGCCCGTCGACGCCTGCCCTGACGATGCAATGATATTCGACGTCGGCCCTGAAACGATCGCAAAGATCAAAGCAGCGATTGAACCTGCCAAGACCTTGATCATGAACGGTCCTCTCGGGGTGTTCGAACTTGAACCGTTCAATGCCGGCACCTTCGCCCTTCTGGGTGAGATCGCCGCGCAGACCAATGCGGGCACATTGATTTCTGTTGGCGGTGGTGGTGATACCGTTGCCGCGATCAATCAATCGGGCCACGATGACGATTTCACCTACATCTCATCCGCGGGCGGCGCATTTCTGGAATGGATGGAGGGCAAAACCCTGCCCGGTGTCGCCGCACTCGGTGGATAAGCCACATCAAAAAAACTGTTAGCGCCACCCGTTAGCGTAACCAGAATTGTCGCCCCGCCGGGCGTCCCGTAAGACGCGGATAACTTCGCATCGAAAGGACGCCCCAGATGAGCAATGCCAAGACAGCGATGGCCGAACAAATCCGCAACGGCCAAGGTTTTATCGCAGCGCTGGATCAATCGGGGGGATCAACACCCAAAGCACTCAAGGCCTACGGCGTGTCCGAAGATGCCTATGCTAACGATGATCAAATGTTCGACCTAATCCATGACATGCGTGCGCGCATCGTCAACGCGCCTACATTCAGCGGTGAAAAGGTTATCGGCGCAATCCTGTTTGAAATGACGATGGAACGCCAGATCGGTGGTAAACCTTCGGCAGCCGCGCTGTGGGATGACAATGGCGTCGTGCCATTTTTGAAGATCGATAAGGGCCTTGAGGATGAAGCGAACGGCGTTCAATTGCTGAAATCTATCCCGGCGCTTGATAACCTTCTTGAACGGGCCGTGGCGCATGGCATTTTCGGGACAAAGGAACGTTCGGTCATTCATGCCGCAAATCAGACAGGCATTGATGCCGTCGTCGCACAGCAATTTGAACTTGGCGCGCAGGTCACAGCCCACGGCCTGATGCCGATCCTGGAGCCCGAGATCAACATCACCATCGCGGACAAAGCGCAGGCCGAAGACATGCTGCGCGACGCCCTGCTGCGCCACCTTGATGCACTGCCAGATGGCACACAGGTGATGTTGAAACTGTCCCTGCCCGAGGTCGCAGGCCAGTACCAAACCCTCGTGGATCATCCAAAGTGTCTGAAAGTTGTCGCCCTGTCGGGTGGATATGACCGCGACGAGGCCAACGAACGCCTGTCCAAGAACGCAGGCATCGTGGCAAGTTTCAGCCGCGCGCTGACCGAAGGGTTATTCGCCCATCAGTCCGACACCGAGTTCAACGCGACCCTTGGGCGGACCATCGATGCAATCCACGCAGCGTCCATCGCATAAACCTCGTGTTCGCGAATGTGGTGCCCCCTAAATAAAGGGGATTCCCAAGACGAATCAGATGTGCGATTCTAAGGATCAGCGGTTCACAAGAAATCGCGCGATGAGGCACAGACATGATCCGAAGCAAACGCGCGCCTATGGGCGTCCTTCTATATTTTGCAGGCACCTTGATGCTTGGCCTCTATTTTACGTTTGCTGCCGTGCAAGGCGATTACGGTGTGTTCAAACGCGCCGAAATTGATGCAGAAAGCCGCGCGTTGACGCAGGAACTGGCCGTGCTTCAGGCCGAGGTGGACCGGATGGAAAACCTCACCCGCCGTTTGTCCGACACCTATCTTGATCTGGATTTACTGGATGAACAGGCCCGCGATGTCCTTGGCATGGTGCGCGCAGACGAGATCGTTATTCGCTGAACGCCGAATGGAATGTAGCGTCGCCTGACGGCGTGTCTTCAAAACCAAGGATCTGGAGGTGTTTGGACGGCTTGCCATTGTACGTGGTGCCACCTTCCGAAACGAAGCCCAAACGTCCATAGAACGCCGGATCGCCCATTAGCACTACGCCACCACGGCCATAGGCCCCTGCGACCGCAACCGCGTGATTGACCAACGCCGATCCGATCCCCTTCCCCTGCACGTCCGGCTTTACGGACACAGGCCCAAGACCAAGGCATTTGGTTCCACCGATGCGCGCGGGCGACAGTGCCACATGGCCGATCACCTTCGTCCCTTGAACCGCGACAAGCGACAGCACCAACGCACCTGTGTCTCGCAGTTTGGCGGGCAATTCATCCTCATCGCCGTCTGCATAGGCTTTGCCTGCGAACGCCGCGCGGGTGACTTCGGCAATCGCGGCCTCATCCCCCGCCTTTTCCTGTCTGATATTCCATTTCATCGTCGCAGTCTTGCGCCCCTATGCGCCCAGTGCAAGGCAGGAATTCATACACCAACTGACCTCACGTCACATTGCGTGTCGATTTTTACTGTGTAGTGTTGTAGGAGATAGTTTAACACTAAACTATATTTTCGAAGCCCCTAGGGAGGACTCATGGCCGCCAAGAAAACGTCAAAGAAACCAAACGTTTCTGCAGAAGAATTGCTCGGGTATTACCGTGAAATGCTTCTTATTCGTCGATTCGAAGAGAAAGCCGGCCAGTTATACGGCATGGGCCTCATCGGCGGTTTCTGTCACCTTTATATCGGCCAAGAGGCCGTTGTTGTCGGCCTAGAAGCCGCGACAAAAGAAGGCGACAAGCGCATCACATCATACCGCGACCACGGCCACATGCTGGCCTGCGGGATGGACCCAAAGGGCGTGATGGCAGAATTGACGGGCCGCGAGGGCGGTTATTCGGGCGGCAAAGGCGGCTCAATGCACATGTTTTCCGCGGAAAAGCATTTTTATGGCGGTCACGGCATCGTCGCGGCACAGGTCCCCCTTGGTGCGGGCCTCGCGTTTAGTGACAAATACAAAGGCAATGACAATGTGACGTTCGCCTACTTCGGCGACGGTGCTGCAAACCAGGGCCAGATCTACGAGACATTCAACATGGCCGCCCTTTGGGATCTGCCCGTGATCTTCGTGATCGAGAACAACCAATACGCCATGGGCACATCCCAAGCGCGATCCACCTCAACCCCCGATCTTTACACCCGCGGCGAAGCCTTCGGCATCCCCGGTGAAATCGTTGACGGGATGAACGTGCTGGCCGTCAAAGAAGCATCTGAAAAGGCCGTCGCACACTGCCGTGCGGGCAACGGACCATATGTTTTGGAGGTCAAAACATATCGCTACCGTGGGCATTCAATGTCGGACCCTGCGAAATATCGCACCCGCGAAGAAGTGCAGAAAATGCGTGAGGAACGTGATCCGATTGAACAGGTCCGCGCCATGCTGCTCACCGGGAAGCACGCCACAGAAGACGATCTGAAGGCCATCGACAAAGACATCAAAGCGACCGTTAACGAGTCCGCCGAATTCGCCAAAGAAAGCCCGGAACCCAATCTGGACGAGCTTTGGACAGACATTTACGCAGAAACACTTCCGCAGGAGACAGCATAATGGCTACTGAACTTCTTATGCCCGCGCTTTCCCCGACGATGGAAGAAGGCACGCTTGCAAAATGGCTCGTTAAAGAAGGTGACACCGTTAAATCCGGCGACATCATCGCAGAGATTGAAACTGACAAAGCCACGATGGAATTTGAAGCCGTCGACGAAGGCATCATCGGTAAAATTCTGATCGAAGAAGGCACCGAAGGCGTCAAAGTGAACACCGCCATCGCCATCATCGGTGAAGAAGGCGAAGACATGTCCGCCGCCCCTGCACCCGTCGCGACCGCAGAGGCATCCCCAACCGCAGAGGCACCCGCAGCCCCTGCCGTTACAGCATCCGCTGTTGAATTCACCCCATCCGATACCTCCCCTGACTGGCCCGCTGGCACAGAGATGAAATCGATGACGGTGCGTGAAGCGCTGAACGAAGCCATGATCGAAGAGATGGAACGCGATGAAAACGTGTTCCTGATGGGTGAGGAAGTTGGCGAATATCAAGGTGCCTATAAGATTTCCCAAGGGATGCTGGAGAAATTCGGCGAAAAGCGTGTGATTGACACGCCGATTACCGAACACGGCTTTACGGGTATCGCCGTCGGTGCTGCCTTTGGTGGCCTGCGCCCTATTGTGGAATTCATGACGTTCAACTTCGCTATGCAGGCGATTGACCAGATCATCAACTCGGCGGCGAAGACATTGTATATGTCTGGCGGTCAGATGGGCGCGCCCATGGTATTTCGTGGTGCCAACGGTGCCGCCGCCCGCGTCGGTGCCCAGCACTCTCAGGATTACGCGGCGTGGTACGCGATGGTGCCCGGCCTTAAGGTTGTGATGCCCTATTCCGCGGCTGACGCCAAAGGTCTGTTGAAAACCGCCATCCGCGACAACAACCCGATCATCTTCCTGGAAAACGAAATCATGTATGGCCGTTCGTTCGACGTGCCTGTCATGGACGATTTCACCATTCCGTTCGGCAAGGCCAAGATCGAGGTTGAAGGCAGCGATGTGACCATCGTCTCTTTCGGCATCGGCATGACATACGCCATGCAAGCCGCTGAAAAGTTGGCCGAGGACGGCATTTCAGCCGAGGTCATCAACCTGCGCACATTGCGCCCGATCGACTATGCCACGATCCTAGAAAGCGTAAAGAAAACAAATCGTTGCGTGACCGTCGAAGAAGGCTGGCCTGTCGGATCAATCGGCAATCACCTTGGTGCCACGATCATGCAAGAAGCGTTTGATTACCTCGACGCGCCGGTGATCAATTGCGCAGGCAAAGACGTGCCGATGCCCTATGCCGCGAACCTTGAAAAACACGCACTGATCACCACCGACGAAGTGATCGCCGCCGTGAAAAAAGTCACCTACCGTTAAGGAGAACAGACAATGGCTATCGAAATCTTAATGCCCGCGCTGTCCCCCACGATGGAGGAAGGCACGCTGGCAAAATGGCTCGTCAAGGAGGGCGACACCGTTCAATCGGGCGACCTGTTGGCTGAAATTGAAACCGACAAGGCAACGATGGAATTTGAGGCCGTGGACGAAGGCGTCATCGGCAAAATTCTGGTGGCTGAGGGCACGGAAGGTGTGAAAGTAAACACCGCCATCGCCGTGATCGGTGAAGAAGGCGAAGACATGTCCGCACCAGCTGCGGCCCCTGCATCGCCAGAACCTGCCGCCAAGGCGGAAGCAGGCACACCCGCCGCCACAGCTGCGGCGGCCCCTGCCCCTACAGCAGCACCTTCAAAGGACGGGTCGCGCTTATTTGCGACGCCATTGGCGCGCCGCATCGCAAGAGACAAAGGCCTCGATCTGGCTTCCATCACAGGCTCAGGCCCGCATGGTCGCATCATCAAGGCTGACGTGGAAAATGCTACGGCCCAACCTGCCGCCGCAGCCGCCCCGGCCACGGCCACGTCAGATACACCTGCCGCGGCATTGGCCACTGGCCCAAGCACCGCACAGGTCACGGCCATGTATGAAGGTCGCACGTTCGAAGAGGTCAAGCTTGACGGGATGCGCAAAATCATCGCCGCCCGCCTGACAGAAGCCAAACAAACCGTGCCGCACTTCTACCTACGCCGCGATATCCAGTTGGATGCTTTGTTGAAATTCCGCAGCCAGTTGAACAAAACGTTGGAACCGCGTGGCGTTAAGCTCTCGGTCAACGATTTCATCATCAAGGCCTGCGCATTGGCATTGCAAGAAGTGCCTGACGCCAACGCCGTCTGGGCTGGTGATCGTGTGCTCAAGATGAAGGCATCCGATGTGGCCGTCGCTGTGGCCATCGAGGGTGGATTGTTCACACCCGTGCTGCAAGACGCTGATATGAAATCGCTTTCTGCATTGTCAACGCAGATGAAGGACCTGGCCAGCCGCGCCCGTGACCGCAAACTTGCGCCGCAGGAATATCAAGGTGGCAGTTTCGCGATCTCCAACCTCGGCATGTTCGGGATCGACAATTTCGACGCGATCATCAATCCACCCCACTCCGGCATCCTTGCCGTCGGCGCGGGCGCGAAAAAGCCGACTGTCGGTGCGGACGGTGAATTGGCCGTGGCAACAGTGATGTCTGTCACCTTGTCTGTTGATCACCGCGTGATCGATGGTGCAATGGGCGCGGACCTGCTCAACGCAATCAAAGCAAACCTCGAAAACCCGATGGGAATGCTTGCCTAACCAGAAACGTCACTAACGAAACTAAAAAGGGCCGCCGGATCACACCGCGCGGCCCCTTTTTCGTTCCAATTTCACCTGGCCAATAAACTCTAGGGGGTCTGGGGGGACTAGTCCCCCAGACGATCGGATTTACGCAGTAAATTCGATCCTACCCGTGGGTGCGCAACAACTGGTCCATGGTGCGCGACGGTTGCGAACAGCCTGCTTCACCGACGACCTTGGCCGGAACCCCTGCCACCGTCTTCATCGGTTCGATGTCCTCAAGAACAACAGACCCCGCAGCAATGCGCGAACAATGCCCGACCTTGATGTTGCCCAGCACCTTCGCACCGGCCCCGATCAGCACACCGTCGCCAATCTTGGGGTGACGGTCTTCTTCTTCCTTACCCGTTCCGCCCAGTGTCACGGAATGCAGCATCGACACGTTGTCACCGACAACTGCCGTTTCACCGATCACAATCGAATGGGCGTGATCAATCATCAGACCTTTACCGATGGTCGCACCGGGGTGGACGTCGACACCGAAAATTTCGGACACGCGCATTTGCACATAGTAGGCGAGATCACGGCGGCCCTCTTTCCACAAGAAATTGCCCAAACGGAACGCCTGAATGGCTTGGAATCCTTTGAAAAACAACAAGGGTTGCAAGAAACGTAGGCAGGCTGGATCGCGGTCAAAAATCGCCACGATGTCCGCGCGGGCTGCATCGGCCAGCGATGGATCAGCGCTGTAGGCGCGATCTGCGATCTCGCGCAGCATTTGGTCCGACATCTCTGACGTGGCCAGCTTCATTGAAATCCGGTAGGCCAACGCGTTTTCAAGCGATGTGTGGTGCAAGACGGAGCTGTGCACAAAGCCACCGATAAGTGGTTCTTCACGGATTGCGGCCTCTGCCTCATCGCAAATGCGCTGCCAAACGGGATCAACAGTTGTTAATTTTGGATTGGTCTGGGCCATGGCGCACCTCTCTTTCGGGATTGTCCTACCTTACATAGGCATGATTTTCCAAGAACAAACCCGTGAAATGTATCATCACAATTAGAGATTGGTCCGCCCGCGCCATACCAGAAGGGCCTCCAACAAGACCGACAACGCTGCACAATATCGCGCACTGCACATCGACGTCGCAGCGCGAGGATAAAGCGCGGCCTGCGCATAAAGTGACCCGGTGCCACCGCCCGGATGTGCCACTCCATGCCGTTTACGCCAAAGATCAGCGGCATGTGCATCAACAATAAGGCTGGACGCAAAGACCGCCCAAGTATCGCGAGGCACCGCCAACAGCGCGCGCGTCGCAAGATCCAGATCACTCAACCCGACTTCGCGCATTTATGCCACGAGCGTAACGGATGACGCCGGGCCTTCGCCATAAACGTCAGACACCTGCGCCACATCAATGCGTGTTTCACCCGCGCCATCCGCAGATTGCATTGCGCTTGTGTAACTCCAGTTTGGGGATGACACGCTGACTTGACGTACCTGAACGTCGTCTTTGAAAACGCGCACGGCGTAACGCTCAAAGCTCTCGGACAAGGGCACATCTTCACCGTCCCAGCTGTCGCCGCCCATGCGCGCACGTCGTATCCACGTAACATCCAGATCAGAACCTGCGGGCGATGCGCGAAGATGTGCAACCGAATAGGGCCGCAATCCGACACCTGAAAATGCATCTGTGCGATATTGATAGCTTGGGTCGGTCAGTGGACGGGTGCCCGGACCGTAGCGATAATGCTGTGTGACGCCACGCGCAGAACTGGCAAGGTCAATCTGTTGGGGTTGACCATCAAGCAGCACAAAGATTGATCCCTCAGGCCACTGCGACGGCGTCACACCATCAGATCCCGCCTGTCCGCGTAGCCGCATGCTGATCTCGAATGTGTCCTCGCTCACGATTTCTGCATCGGCAAACTGGAAGACTTCCCAATTTTCCGCAGATCCATCCCCGATAACCGCGAGGTTCGCGCCGCCCAAGACCTGATCAACCGAAACGCTTTGCAGATCACCGCGAATAAGCTGCACACGCAGCGCGGGGCCACGATCAAACAGACCCGCGCAGGCCTTTGGCAACACAGTTTGCGTCTGGCCAATCATCGATGCCGACGTCAGCAACCGGTTCAGCCCATAACCCGCGTCCTGCCCTGATGAATACAGCGCAACACTGCCAGGCCACGGCACACCGGACGCCGCCACATAAGGCGCGACAGGGTCCTCGTCACCGGTGAACAACGGCAGATCCATCAACATCAATTCAACCGGAACAGGGGGGGGGAAACTGCGCAAACCAAATGTCTTTTCGGTCACATCTTGAGGCTCGTAAATCGCTGGCTCTATGCGCACCGCTTCTAGCGCTTGGCGATCGGTTTGTTCGGATTGATCAATGCGGAACAATCCGTCGCCGTGCAGATCGGGCAGCCTGATTACATCCCCCGCCCCGACATTCATCAATGACGGAGGTAGCGTAAAGCGTGCGCTATCACGGGCCACACGGGCTTCTGCCAGCCAGCGTTCCGCAATGCGTTGGCCTTCGGCACTGGTGAGGACCAAGGGCAATTCAGACGCAGATGTCGTTTGCCCTCGATCATCGGGGAAAATCGCCTCAGAGGTGCGCACTTCGTAATCCGCATCCGCCTCCACGAAGCCCACCCGATGTCACGTCTGAGCTGCTCGAAATCGATGTCCCCATCGCCGAGCCCGTCTCCGTATTTCCCGTCAAAATCAGCCTCCCTTTTCTGGCTCTCGGCAATGACGGCATTCAGCTGCGCCATTTGTTTGGGCAGCAAAGCGACGTCCTTGAAATCCCCGGACTCGACAAGCTCGAGAACCGTTTTGAGAGTCTGGTTAATGTTTCTGTAAAGCTGCCTAGCCTCCTCGATACGTTCGGCAGCCGGTTTCTGCTCGGTGGTCTTCCCACCGCTTTGGTTGATCATTGCGAAATCCCCTCTCTGGGGTTGCTCCGACCGATTGCGAAACGAAAAAGGGCCTCGGGATTACGCCCAAGACCCTTCAACAGGTTTCGCCCAGCGTGGGACATGTTTACGCCTACGGCCAGATTTCTCCAAATCTTACCAGTAGGTTAGCGCGCGGCACTTGCACGTTTCGTTAACGCCTCAGTTGTCCTGAGACGCCGCAGCCTCCGCTTCGAGACGGCGATAAATCGCCACATTCGCGTTGTGCTCATCCAGTGTCACCGCAAAATTGTGCCCGTCGCGCGGGTCCAGCGTTTTGGCAACAAAAAAGATGAAATCGGTGTCAGCAGGGTTCAGCGCCGCTTCGATCGTGGCAGCACCAGGGTTGGCAATCGGCGTCGCAGGCAATCCGGAAATCACATAAGTATTCCAAGGGTTTTCAGCGCGAAGTTCACTCTGGCGCAGCCCACGCCCCAACACGCCTTGGCCCTGCGTAACGCCATAGATCACCGTGGGGTCCGTTTGAAGACGCATCCCTTGGTTCAAGCGGTTCACAAACACCGAAGCGACGTCATACCGCTCGTCGCTCGTGGATGCCTCTTTCTCAATGATCGACGCCAGAATCAGCGCTTCTTCGGGGGACGCCAAAGGCAGCCCATCGGCCCGCTCCGCCCATGCACGCGCCAAAATCCGTTCCTGCGCGCTTTGCATATCCGCCAGCAATTCCGCCACCGAATCCTGCGGGCGTACCTCATACGAATTGGGGGCCAGCATCCCCTCGGGTGGAATATCCGTCACTTCGCCCGACATAAACTCAAGCGAATTGAGCGCTTGGACAACCTGCCAGCTGGTCACACCTTCGGCCATCACAACACGGTACTGCGTGTCCTCGGCCTCGCGTTTTTCCTGATAGGCCTCGGGTGGGTCGACTTCGGCGGGATTAAAACTCGCCAATTCGATGAAACGGCCAGACGCAGGTTCAAGCTCGCGCACCTGCGCGACAACACGGGCAACGCCAATGCGATACACGATCTCTGTGCCGCAGGTCGATTGCCCGCCGCGCGTGACGATATCGGCAATATCTTCCATCGACGTGCCCGCAGGCACCAGAAAACTGCCCGCCTTAAGCTGCGACGCAAGATTGGCATAATCGACCCCGATACGGAAAATCGACGCCGACGAAATCGCGTTCTGCGCGGCCAGATCTTCACTGACGATACGCATATTGCTGCCCGGGCGCACCTGAACACAGATCGCCTGATCCAATGGCCCTTCGGCGCTATATTCCTTGGTTCCCCAAACAACAACACCGCCCAAAAGGAACATTGCGACAATCAGAAATGTCAGCGCATTGGCCGCAATGTGTTTCCACATTTACTTAACTTTCCCGAACAACACAGACGCATTCGTGCCACCAAATCCAAACGAATTGGACAGCGCGACATCGATCTTACGCTCGACCTTGGCATTCGCGGCCAGATCGACCTTCGTTTCAACCGCAGGATTATCAAGATTGATCGTTGGCGGGGCCACCTGATCGCGGATCGCCAGAACCGAGAAAATCGCCTCAATCGCGCCAGCGGCCCCCAAAAGGTGCCCTGTCGCAGACTTCGTGGACGACATCGTTACCTTAGATGCCGCATCCCCCATCATCCGCTCAACCGCGCCCAGTTCGATGGTGTCTGCCATTGTCGATGTGCCGTGCGCGTTGATGTAATCGATGTCCGCAGGCTCAAGCCCCGCATCCTTCAACGCCATCCGCATGGACCGCTCACCGCCCTCACCGTTCTCGGACGGGGCCGTGATGTGGTAGGCATCGCCCGTCAGGCCATAGCCCAGCACTTCGGCGTAAATCTTGGCGCCACGCGCAATCGCGTGATCATAGTCCTCAAGCACCACCATGCCCGCGCCTTCGCCCATCACGAACCCGTCGCGGTCCGCATCATAGGGTCGGCTCGCCGCCTTTGGGTCATCCGCACGCTTGGTCGACAGCGCTTTACAGGCGTTGAAACCCGCGATGCCGATTTCACAGATCGTGGCCTCTGCGCCGCCTGCAATCATCACATCCGCACGGCCCGATTTGATCAGCTGTGTCGCATCACCAATCGCGTGCGCACCCGTAGAACAGGCCGTCACAACCGCATGGTTGGGGCCCTTGAACCCGTATTTGATCGCGATCTGGCCTGAAATCAGGTTGATCAACGCCCCCGGCACAAAGAACGGGGAAACCCGCTTGGGGCCCTTTTCTTTCATCATAACAGCCGTTTCGGCGATGGAATTCAGCCCCCCGATGCCCGATCCGGTCAACACGCCCGTCCGCTCAAGGGCCTCTTGGTCCTCAGGCTGCCAATCTGCGTCTTCAACGGCCTGCTTTGCGGCGGCCATAGCGAACAGAATAAACGTGTCGACCTTCCGGCGGTCTTTCGCAGCCATGTAGGTATCAGGGTTGAACGTCCCGTCGCTGCCATCACCATATGGCACTTCGCAGGCGTAGGTCGTCCCGAACCCTTCAGGGTCAAAATGCGTGATCGGCCCCGCGCCAGATTGCGCATCCAAAATCCGTTCCCAGCTTTTTTCGACCCCATCGGCGAGCGGGGTGACCAACCCCAGTCCGGTTACAACTACTCGACGCATGCCTCAGCCCTTTTCATTCAATTCCTTAGGTTCCATGTACCGCGCATTCCCTAGGAGGGGCAAGCCTTGTAGCAAAGGCCGAATTGGCATGAAAACGCCCATTAACCATTCCGCAATTTCGCTACCGGATAAGCGGCCTGCAAAAGGAATGGAAAATATCGTGTCTGGGATCTTACGAACGTGCTGGTACGTTCTCAACATTGTAATGATGATGTCTGCGGCGCCTGTAATGGCAAGCGTATGTTCCCAGATTTATGACCTGGAACGCCTCGAGGCACGGGCAGGTCTGCTTATCGAAAGGCTTTCATCCACCCAAGCCGCCCCCAACGTCCAAGCCACGCTTGATGATATCTTCGCACGCACACGCGCCTTGCAGGCCACATCGTTTCGCTCACAAGACCTCATCACCGTCGTCGAAGACTATGCAGCAAGCATCACCACCATACGCCAGCAACGTAATTTTCGAAGCACCGTCGGCACCGCCGAATTGCTCACCGCACCAGCGCACAGACGGCTTTTGCGGCGCATGGTCGCCATAAGCCATGACGCATGTACCTTTGAAAACACACCGACGTCCGCAACAGACGACAGTCAAGACACCGCCAGCCGCGGATTTACAAACCTGCCCGCGATCACGGCAAACGTCGCAATCGTCGGGATCAGTGTTTTTTCAGTGGTTATCGCGGTTGTCGGTTACTTCGCCTTCCACCAGATGAAGCTGCGCAAAGAACGCCGTAAACGGTATTTGTGCAATTATACCGTGGCCGTCACAGACGGAAATCGCGCGCCCGTCGATATGCAAATGCTGGACGTCAGTGCAATGGGTGCAAAAATCAGGTTGATCGACAGTCAACACCTCATGGGAACCCTAAAAGTCAAAATCGGGAAACGATCCTTAAGGGCCAAAGTCGCGTGGCAAAACCCGCACTTTGTCGGATTGTTGTTCCACCGCCCGCTCTCTCTCAAATTCGTCAAGAAACTGTCCACCCGTCTGGCAGAGCGTGGGAAACCACCCAAAAAGCCTTAAAACGAACGCACTTGTCAGGCCTTACAACACGACATCACCAACGAAAAAGGGCGCCGCCATCTCTGGCGCCGCCCCTAAACCAAAGTCTCGAACTGCTTAAGACGCAGAAGAGATGAACTTAACAGCATCGCCGAAGCTCTGGATTGTCTCAGCTGCGTCGTCAGGGATTTCGATACCGAATTCCTCTTCGAACGCCATCACGAGCTCAACAGTGTCGAGGCTGTCAGCGCCCAGATCGTCGATGAAGGACGCGCCTTCAACAACTTTGTCTTCTTCAACACCAAGGTGCTCTACAACGATCTTACGTACGCGGTCTGCGACATCGCTCATGTTAAATTCCTTACATAGTTCGGGGCCAGAGGCCCGTTGGTAACCGTCACTGCCCCCAATCGTTGCGGGCGGATCTGGCCGTTGCCTGGCCCTGCTCAGGACCTCCGAAATCTGCGACGTAGGGTCACAAACCTCAATTCTGCGCCGCCTATACCAGAGATTCCCAGCTTGGCAAACGCTTTCGCGAAACCCTCATATAGGGGCTACAACATCGCCATACCACCATTGACATGCAAAGTCGTCCCCGTGACGTAGGCCGCCTGATCAGACGCAAGATACAGCGCAGCGGCTGCAATCTCTTCTGGTGTGCCCATGCGACCGGCAGGAATTTGTTGATTAATCTTGCCTTTTTGATCGTCTGTCAGCTTATCGGTCATGGCTGTCGCAATGAAACCCGGCGCCACGCAGTTCACCGTAATCCCACGCGATGCGACCTCATATGCAATGGATTTGGACATCCCGACCATACCGGCCTTGGATGCAGCATAATTCGCCTGCCCGGGGTTTCCTGTCGCACCCACGATCGAGGACACATTCACAATCCGCCCCCAACGCGCCTTCATCATGCCGCGAATAACGCCTTTGCACAGACGCATGGTGGACGTCAGGTTCACGTTGATCACATCGCCCCATTCATCATCAGACATCCGCATGAAAATCTGGTCGCGGGTAATTCCGGCATTGTTCACCAGAATATCAACCGACCCCATGGCCTCTGCGGCAGCCTTGGGCAGCGCATCAACCGCCGCCCCGTCTGACAGATTGCAAGGCAACACATGGGCGCGCTCGCCCAGCTCAGCGGCCAATGCCTCAAGCGGTTCAACCCGCGTGCCCGACAGCCCCACAGTTGCGCCCGCCGCATGCAGCGTCTTGGCGATTTCGCCACCGATACCGCCCGACGCACCCGTGATCAGCGCATTTTTTCCAGTCAAATCAAACATATCTTATCCTTCATTCAGCGCGGCAACCGCCGCCTTAACATCATCCGGCGTCCCGATTGCGCGGGTCGCAATGCTGCGATCCACCCGCTTGATCATACCCGATAGCGCCTTACCGGCACCAATTTCCCACGCCTCAGTGACACCGGCACCTGCCATCCACATCACGCTTTCGCGCCAGCGCACGGATCCGGTAACCTGTTCAACCAACAGCGTCTTGATATCATCGGCGTCCACAGCCTGCGCGCGCACGTTTGCGATCAACGGAACAGACGGCGCATTCATCGCCACATCCGCCAAAGCCGCCGCCATGATATCACCCGCAGGGGCCATCAGGGATGAATGGAACGGCGCGCTGACAGGCAGCAACATCGCCCGCTTGGCCCCGTTCGCCTTTGCAATCTCAACCGCGCGTTCCACGGCCGCCTTATGACCGGACACCACCACTTGGGATGGATCATTGTCGTTGGCGGCTTGGCACACCTCGCCCTGTGCGGCCTCTGCTGCAACGGCCTGCGCGCCTTCAAAATCCATGCCCAACAGCACGGCCATCGCGCCAATGCCAACAGGCACCGCCAATTGCATGGCTTCGCCGCGAATGCGCAACAAACGAGCGGTATCTGCGATGGAAAACGCGCCCGCCGCTGCCAGCGCCGAATATTCACCCAAAGAATGGCCTGCAACGTAGGATGCGGCGTCAATGGTCACGCCCTCGGTCTCTAGGGCGCGCATCGCCGCCAGCGATGTTGCCATCAATGCGGGTTGTGCGTTCTTGGTCAGCGTTAGATCGGCAATGTCGCCCGTCCAAATCAAATCGGACAGCTTTTCACCCAAAGCATCGTCCACTTCTTCAAACACAGCCCGCGCGGCGGGATACGCTTCGGCCAACGCCTGCCCCATCCCGATTGTCTGTGCACCCTGCCCTGGAAATACAAACGCCTTCATTTTCGCCCCCTATTTAAGTTGGAGACAGGCGTAACGGAGCCCAAGTGCGCACACAAGTGGTGCCGCGCCCTCGCACGAAAAACGGCCCCGAAACTTCTGGGGCCGCACATCCTTGCAATCAGTAAAGTTCAGGCCGCCAAAGGCCCACCCCAAACGGCAACCCGTGCACTGTCGCCTTGATCAACTCCGCAGTCTTGCGCCAACCGGTCCCGCAACGGGTGCAGTGTCAAAATCGCACCGTCCCCCACTGGAATTGGGCCCAAACCGCTGATCTGCACGTGGATTTGCCCGAACGATGGTTCCGTGCGCGACGATACGATGTCCACCGATTGCACAGCATCAATGCCGTAATTGGCCAACGTGATAACGGATCCGAACGGGCCATCCACGACCTCGCGCAGCTCTCCCGTGGTCATATCAACCTGCACGCGCACCTGTGTTCCACGCGCAGCAATGCGGGCCAAAACGACCATCACAGCCAAAAGCATCACAGACACCACAAGTTTCGACACAAACGCAGAACCGACAAAAGCCATCGCAGGCACCAACCAAACGCCAATTGCTGCACCAAACGTGGCGACCGTCAGCAACCCGCACATCGCCCGCATCAACACGGCAGCGCTTATGACGTGTTCATTGGACGCGACCTCATAACCCCAGTAATGTTCAACGACCTTGGGGCGCATAACAACTGTTTCAGGTCCCGCGGCGGTCCGTGTGCTAAAGTCTGTATGGTCTGGTTGCGCCGTCATGAATGTCTCCTTGTGCGATCAAACACAACTTCACGGCGAACTGGGGCACAATCAGGGCAACCAAATGGTTAATACGTGGAATCTGTTAACCTATTGGTAACCTTTGCGCGGCGATGCGCGATTGCATGACTGTTTCGCTTGCCCTTCGCTGCGTCCTTTGTATAAGGCCCGAGTTGTCCCGCAGCTTTTTATAAACTGCGCAGTCTCTCGTGGGCGAGAGCGGGATGATTAACCCTCGCCCTATGAAATGCGCTGAGATCAATGAACGGAGTACTCATGCCTTTATACGAGCATGTGATGATTGCGCGTCAGGACTTGTCCAACACGCAAGCAGAAAGCCTCATCGAACATTTCTCCACAGTTCTCGCTGACAACGACGGCAAAGTCGTCATGTCCGAGTACTGGGGCGTTAAGACGATGGCCTACAAGATCAACAAGAACCGCAAAGGCCACTATGCCTTTATCCGGTCCGATGCACCGGCAACAGCCGTGCAGGAGATGGAGCGTCTGATGCGTTTGCACGAAGACGTCATGCGCGTTCTCACGATTAAAGTTGATGCACACGAAGAAGGTCCTTCCGTGCAGATGCAAAAGCGTGACGAACGTCCAGACCGCCGCGAACGCCGCTAATCCATCAGATTAAGAAAGGACCATAAGTCATGGCTACTAAACCATTTTTCCGCCGTCGTAAGTCCGATCCGTTCGAGGGCGACAACGCTCCGAAGATCGACTACAAAGACACACGTACACTGCAGCGCTACATCTCTGAGCGCGGCAAAATCGTACCTTCCCGTATCACCGCTGTCGGTGCAAAAAACCAACGTGCTTTGGCACGCGCCATCAAACGCGCACGGTTTTTGGCCCTGCTGCCTTACGCCGTTAAGTAAAGGAAAATTCCAATGGATGTTATCCTTCTAGAACGTGTCGCAAAGCTGGGTCAGATGGGCGAAGTCGTCTCTGTGAAACCAGGTTACGCACGCAACTTCTTGTTGCCGCTGGGCAAAGCCCTGCGCGTCAACGACCACAACATGGCAGCTTTTGAGGCCCAGAAAGCGCAACTCGAAGCGCAAAACCTGGAAACCAAAAAAGAAGCCGACGCAATGCTGGCCAAACTCGACGGCGAGACATTTGTCGTGATTCGCTCTGCGTCCGATGGTGGCAACTTGTACGGCTCTGTCACAACACGTGACGCCGCAGAAGCAGCAACCGCCGCTGGCTTTACGGTTGACCGCAAGCAGGTCGCGCTGATCGAACCGATCAAAGAACTGGGCATCCACGATGTGTCCGTCGTTCTGCACCCGGAAGTCACAGCAACGATCAAGCTGAACGTCGCCCGTTCCGCC
Source organism: Octadecabacter dasysiphoniae (assembly GCF_021532615.1). GTDB lineage: Bacteria > Pseudomonadota > Alphaproteobacteria > Rhodobacterales > Rhodobacteraceae > Octadecabacter > Octadecabacter dasysiphoniae. The sequence continues at coordinate 370,917 of NZ_JAKGAQ010000003.1, read as the reverse complement.
GAAGAAGCTGAACTTCAGGCCGCTGGCAAATCTGTCGCCGAACTGGCCGCAGAAGCAGAGGCAGAAGCTGAGTTCGAAATCCAGGAGCTGTTCGATGATATCGGCGCTGCTGGTATGGACGACTTTGGTGATGACGACGCACCAGCGCCTGCCGCTGACGACGCATCTGACGAAGACTAAACAGTCTTTCAGGTTCAAAGATTTAAGGCCGCTCCTTTTTGGGGCGGCCTTTTTCGTTAGCGATCAAACGTCTCTAACGTAAATGCGCCCTCGCACTGGGCCAAGGTGGTTGATCCAACCCAAACCCGCAGCGGCCCATCCGGTGCACCCCACAACGTCACCGCCTGCCCTGCATCACTAAATTCGCCGAAATACCATTGCCCGTCTGATGCGTGGACCGTCAGGACAGGACCACATTCAGCGCGCGCAGATACGGTCAGGATATGGGGGGCCATGCCCTCCAGCTCGATCACGGCGGTCGGTTCACCTGACATGAACCCGACCAATTCTTCGCGCAGCAGGCTCGGGTCCGCATCAACAAAATCCACACACGGAACCGGCAGCCCGCCCCCGGCCGTGACAGCAAATGTGCGTGGCGCCAACAGCTCAGCCCCGGTTGCATTGTAAACAGCCCCCTCCTGTCGTGTCGGATCAGGGCAAGACGCGAAGGCGGGCGCGACCAAAATGGCAAACAAAGCGGACAACTTAATCATGACCCCAACGGTAACGCCAACCCGCGCAAACGCACCAACACAAATGCGTTAGCAGACACAAAAGGCCGCCCCGATGTACGGGACGGCCTTTGCCAGAACAGTCGATTGTCTTAGCGCGCCTGCAACGCCAGAACCGCGTCACACACAGCACCGTCGTACGTACCGACCCAAACATCAATCTGGCCACTGCGCGGGCGCGTCAAAACGATCTGCGGGTCCAGATTGCCCGCGTCATCATCATCGTAGTACCACGTCGCCGTGCCTGTATTGATCAACAGCGCGCTGTCACAATTGCTGTGCACTGAAATCACCAAGCGGTTTCCTTCGATGCCGCTGATGAAAAACCGCGCATTCGGCTGAGACGTAAAGTAACCGGCGCCCTGATCTGTCTGCGGGTTCACATTGCTGCAATCCCAAACATAGTTGTTACCCCTCGCCTGCAAGGACAAGGTTTGCGGTGATCGCATTTGCCCCGCGCTCAGGTTATAGCTGCCGTAGGTCGGGTTCAGGTTCCAGTTCGGGCAGGCCTGCGCCGCCCCTGCGAATCCCACCATCCCCAATACTGTTAAAAACAAAGCCTTCATATTGTTCCCCAATGTAATCGTCTTAAAATGTGACGTAAGGGTAAGCGAAGCTCGCACGATCCGCCCAGACCAAAATCCTGTCTTTTAGGTCAGGTTTTCCATAGGTTTTTGCATCTTTTCGATCACAAACGAAAAAAGCCGCCCCAATGGGGGCGGCTTTCCAATGCGTTTGGTCTGTCAGACTTATTCGTCTTCGAGGGCCTCAACAGCCTTTTGCAGATCGTCCTTGGACACTTCTTTTTCTGTCAAAGACGCTCCATCAATGATGTGATCGACGACCTTGTCTTCAAACAAAGGTGCGCGGATCTGCTGCTGCATCTGTGGGTTCTGCTGAACAAATTCAAAGAACTGACGCGCTTGGTTGCCGTATTGGCGCGCTTGGTTCATGACCGCTTGGGTGAATTCAGCGTCGGACACCTGAATCTCAGCCTTCTGGCCGATCTCAGCCAAGAACAGGCCCAGCTTCACGCGACGCTCGGCCAGCTTTGTGTGCTCTGGCGTTGTGTCGATCTCTGGGTGATCGTGGCCTTCAACCTCTGGGTTGTCTTCGTGCCACAGTTGGTGGGCAATCTGGCCGGCTTCTGCTTCAACCAAGGACGGTGGCAGCTCAAACGATACCTTCTTGTCCAAAGCATCCAGAAGGCCACGCTTGGTGACCGCACGGGCCGCGCCAGCATATTCTTCCTGCAGCTTTTCAGTGATCTGGCCTTTCAGACCTGCAAGGTCTTCGGCGCCGAACTGCTTTGCCATCTCATCATCGATCTCGGCCGTCTTAGGCTCCTGAACGTTGTGGATTTTGCATTCGAACACTGCCGCTTTGCCCGCAAGGTGCTCGGCGTTGTATTCTTCCGGGAATGTCACATCGACGTTGATCTCATCGCCAGCTTTGACGCCAACAAGACCTTCTTCGAAACCGGGGATAAACTGGTTGGACCCCAGAACAAGCGCGTGACCTTCTGCGGCACCACCTTCAAACGCTTCGCCGTCGACTTTACCAAGGAAATCAAAGATCACCTGATCGCCGTCTTTCGCCTTTGAACCTTTTTTGCGGTCTTCAAAGTTCTGTGCGGTCTCAGCCAAAGACGCGAGCGCCTCTTCCACGGACGCGTCGTCAGGCTTCACAACCATTTTTTCCAGTTTGATACCGGAAAAATCGACCTCAGGAACATCAGGCAACGCTTCGTAAGAAACAGATACGACAACATCGTCGCCCTCTTTCCAGTCTTCGTTGGTCATCTTCATCTCGGGCTGCATCGCGGGGCGATCGCCGGATTCTTCGAGGTGCTTGTTCATCGCGCCGTCGACGGATTCTTGCATCGCTTCGCCCAGAACCTTTGGGCCAAACTGCTTTTTCATCATCGCCATCGGGACTTTGCCCTTGCGAAAGCCCTTCATTTCGACTTCTGGCTGGGCTTCTTTCAGCTTGTCCATAACAGTCGCGTCCAATTCGGCCGCTGTCACGGTGATCTCATAGCCGCGCTTCAATCCGTCGTTCAGTGTCTCTGTGACCTGCATGTCGTCCTTGTCCATCGCATAGGGGCCGCAGAGGCGTCCGCGGCGGTCAAAATCAACGGCCCTTCTAGTGCCCACCCCCACATGGCGCAAGGCGAAAAGCCCTTAACGCGCGCGGCGATCCTTAGCGGGCCAGACGGGCCAGCAAAATATCTGCCGCGCGCGCTGCGCCGTCCATGTTTTTCAGCCCCTCTGCGTGGGTCTGTGCGGTGCGTGAAATGGCCGGATCATCCAGAACGCGGTGCAGCGCCGCCGTCAGATTTGCGACGTTCACAGTGGCCGCAGGCAGGCCGACCCCAACGCCCATGTCACGGGTGCGCGCGGCATTGTCCGGCTGGTCCGTTCCAAACGGCACAACAACCTGTGGGAACCCTGCGCGCAGCGCCTCCCCCCATGTGCCGACACCGCCGTGGTGCACAACAGCACACGCCCCCGCAAAGGCGGTTTCATGATTAAGATACTCGGCCACAAACACATCATCACCCTGCACGCTGCCGTCCCAATCAGCGCCCGTCAGCAAAACCACCCGCTTGCCCACCGCGCGTGCAGCTTCAAGCGCGGTTTCATAAAATCGCCCTCGCACCTGCTGGGCAATCGACCCCAGCGTGACAACGACAGGCGCGTCCCCCGCCGCCATAAAGGCCGCGAACCGTGTTTCTTCAGCAGAATGCAACGCCTTGGGGGCCTTTCCGAAACAGAACCCGGTAAAATCCAAATGCAATGTATGTTCAGGGTCAGCGCGATGCAGGGCCCTTGGGTACAAACACAACGCCTGATCAATAAAGGGCTCATACCCGAAATAGGGCGCGGACTGTGCGGCGGGCAAACCCAGATCAGCCCGCACGGCGTTAAATGCACGCCCATAATGCAGCTTGAAATGCATGTTGAAAACGCGCCGCATCGCACGGTTCCACGTCACCCCAACACCCGACGGCGACTGGCGAAACATCCACAGCCCCCGCCCGACAGGCGGATCATTGGGTGCCATCAGCGCAAGGGGCTGCAAAAACAGCGGCACAAACGGAACATTCATCTGTTCGGCAATCAACGGGCCCGCCGCCGTCTGGAACGTGCCCGCGATCAGATCACTGCCAACGGCCATGGCGCGCACGGCCTCGACCGTCTGTTGAAGGTAGGGAATCCAGATGTTGCGGAAAAGGTATTCAGGCTTGTTCATCAACGGGCCGATCAATTCGGGCACAGTAATGCCGAGGCCTGCGCAAATCTCGTCCATACCTGGCAAAATTCGCGTGGCCTCAAACCCCGCCGCTTGGATCAATGGAACATGACCGGCCTGTACCCCGAACCGCACCTGCGCGCCGCGCCCCTGCAAGGCCTGCCCGACCGCCAAAAGCGGCAAGATATCCCCGTAGGTTCCGGTGCTTGTGAACGTAATGATCGGGCTGGCCATATCGGGCACTCAATCAGAACGCTCAACGAATGGGAATGGTGCGGGTGAAGGGACTCGAACCCCCACGCCTTGCGGCGCCAGAACCTAAATCTGGTGCGTCTACCAATTCCGCCACACCCGCATCTCATTATAAAGGGAAGGCCAAGCCCTCCCTTCAGATGCGCACGTCCTAACAAAGACATTTACCGGATGCGAGAGGAAAATGACGCCAATTGCCCAATGTTTTCTGGCCATTTCAACGGTCTGTCCGGCGTGACCCAAAAGACTCACCTTTGGGATGACATGCAATGGCACCAGAATTGCCCTGTCAGTAACGCTTTGTTGCCATATTCTAGGGCAAAACACTGAGGCAGATAAAAATCATGATAGCGAGAACCGCCATGCACCTGGGAAAAACAAAAGAATTTTTGGACGGCACTGTAGTTGCCATGCCGTCAGCGACCGTCGCCGGCCTTGCCACAGGCACGACAGTTATGACACTGGACGGCGAATTGCCGGTCGAACACCTGAACGCCGGTGACCGCATTATCACCCGTGACAGCGGCATGGCTGTTTTGCGCGATGTGCGCAGCGCAGACGTTCGCGTCGCGTCTATCCAGATCAAAGCCGGATCCTTGGGCCATACCCGTCCACAAGACGACATGATCGTCGGGCCTGACACCCTTGTTCACATCCGCGACTGGCGCGCAAAGGCGCTGTTTGGTGCCGATGTCGCCACCGTAAAGGCCAAGCGCCTGATCGACGGTGAATTCGTATCCGAGCAAGACGCGACAACAATGACCGTTTATGAACTGGTGTTTGACAAGCAGCACATCCTTTACGCTGACGGCCTCGAAGTGGCGAGCGCGTCCGTTTGATCAAAACGATTGATCCGAAGGGGCGCTGACGCGCACACGATTTTTTGTGATTTCTATCGGCACGGCCTTGAGCCATGTCTGAGCGCAGTCCTTCGGGGCTGCGTTCCGCGTAAGGGGCTTTGCCCCTCGCGCCCCCAAGGGGCTCTCACCCCAGAATATTTGAGAACCAAAGACGGGGCACGGCGCGTAAGTTTTCAAAACGCATTATATCGCGCCACTATGCCTAATATTTAGGCAATTAAGTTCCATTCGCCCTGTCCCGCCCCTTGCCTGGCCGCTCAGGAATTGAGGCAGGCGGGCAGAATTGGTCATACCCCAAGGGAATACACACCGTGCAAGGGGGAGTCGGCTCGTGAAGAAGATTGAAGCGATCATTAAACCGTTCAAACTGGACGAAGTGAAAGAGGCGCTGCAAGACGCTGGCATTCAAGGCCTGAGCGTTGTGGAAGTCAAAGGCTTCGGCCGCCAGAAAGGCCACACAGAGCTGTACCGCGGTGCCGAATACGTTGTCGATTTCCTACCGAAGGTGAAAATCGAGGTCGTTTTGGCCGACGATCAGGTTGATGGCGCAATCGAAGCCATTATTGCTGCGGCAAAGACCGACAAAATCGGCGATGGCAAGATTTTCGTCAGCGACGTGTCCCACGCCATCCGCATCCGCACCGGTGAAGAAGGCGACGAAGCCCTATAATCCGCGGCGCATCCAGCGCACATTATTCTATTTCCACCCTATCAAGCGAAAGACAGAACATGACAAACAAAGACGTCGTCAAAATGATCAAAGACGAGGACATCGATTACGTCGATATCCGTTTCACAGACCCACGCGGTAAGTTGCAGCACGTCACGCTGATGTCCGATCAGGTCGACGAAGACTTCCTTGAGGAAGGCTTCATGTTTGACGGATCCTCCATCGCCGGTTGGAAAGCCATCAACGAATCCGACATGAAATTGATGCCAGACGCCGCCAGCGCCTACATCGACCCCTTCTATGCGGAAAAAACCATGTGTCTGCACTGCTCCATTGTTGAGCCCGACACAGGCGAAGGCTACGAACGCGACCCACGCGGCACAGCCGAGCGCGCAGAAGCCTACCTGAAATCCACAGGCATCGGCGACACATCCTTTTGGGGCCCAGAGGCCGAATTCTTCCTGTTTGACGACGTGCGTTACCAGGTCGGCATCAACAAAGTGTCCTACCAGGTCGACGCAATCGACGCGTCTTGGAACACAGACACAGAATACGAAATGGGCAACACAGGCCACCGTCCCGGCGTTAAGGGCGGTTATTTCCCTGTGAACCCAATCGACGACGCACAGGACATCCGTTCTGAAATGCTGTCCACGATGAAGCGCCTTGGCATGAAGGTCGACAAGCACCACCACGAAGTGGCGTCGTGCCAGCACGAGCTGGGCCTCATCTTCGGCACGCTGACAACACAGGCTGATGAACTTCAGAAATACAAATACGTCGTGCACAACGTCGCACAGGCTTACGGCAAAACGGCGACGTTCATGCCAAAGCCGATCGCAGGCGACAACGGCACCGGCATGCACGTGAACATGTCCATCTGGAAAGACGGCAAGCCGTTGTTTGCAGGCGACAAATACGCGGATCTGTCCCAAGAGGCGCTGTATTTCATCGGTGGTATCCTCAAGCACGCGAAAGCGCTGAACGCGATCACCAACCCGTCCACAAACTCCTACAAGCGTCTGATCCCGGGTTTTGAAGCTCCTGTTCTGCGTGCGTATTCCGCATCAAACCGTTCCGGTTGTGTGCGTATTCCGTGGACAGAAAGCCCGAAAGCCAAGCGCGTTGAGGCTCGTTTCCCTGATCCCGCAGCCAACCCCTACCTGTGCTTTGCAGCGCTGTTGATGGCTGGCCTTGACGGCATCAAGAACAAGATCGATCCCGGCCCTGCGTCTGACAAAGACCTCTATGATCTGCCACCAGAAGAATTGGCGGAAATCCCGACTGTTTGTGGCTCCCTGCGCGAAGCGCTGGACGCTTTGGAAGACGACATGGACTTCTTGCTTCAGGGCGACGTGTTTACCAAAGATCAGCTTCAGGGCTACATGGATCTGAAGTGGGAAGAAGTGTACGAATACGAACACACACCACACCCCGTTGAATTCAAGCTGTATTACAGCTGCTAATTCAAACGCTTAACATCATACAGAGGGCGCCCCACAGGGCGCCCTTTTGCATTTCCAGAACCAAATTGGCGCAATTTTGCCATAAATAGATCTGCAAAATGCCCTTACGTTAACCTGATGTTGACCCAGTCATGGTTGACGTTGGCGTCATGAGTAGTGTGAACAAATATACCCCCGTACGAGTCCAATCCCCTCAAACCATGAGCTTTGGGTCCCATCGTCAGTCCGACCGCCCTGCATCCGCAGTGCGTGCCGGCGCGTCCACAATGCCTGCCGCCTGGCAGACCCGTGGCGTCCCCTCCCACGATGGGCATCTGCAACACGGCGCGACTGTGCGCAGTTTTGGTGACATCCTTCTTGATCCACTGCGTTGGACCATGTCGAGCATGCTGCACAAGATTGCCTCGGTCTCAATCGCCTGTGCTGTGGTGGTGACCTTTATTTTCTAATCAACCTGCACGACGGACGTGTGGATCATGAAGGCAACTGCGCCCGGATGGGCCAGTCGCAGCACGGTCTGGCGTTCACTGCGAATATACGGCGCATCGGGCGTTCCGATGGGCCGTGGATCGTTTTCAGGACGTGGTTGATACAGCGTCGGATCGCTGTAGCGCAGCGCATTGGCCCGCCACATGGGCCGCCCTGTTTGCACACCGTCAAACAGGCGTTGAACCCGCGCCGCGATTGCATCGCTGTATTCACTGACAGGATGATGAATACGGATTAGCGGCTTGCCAATCTTCTGGGCCAAGGTCCAGCTGGCGGGAAAACACAGGACTGCTCCGCTCAAGACATGCTCATCGCCGCTGCGGTCCAAAATGCAGACGTCTTGTTGCAACATTTCGCCAACACTGCGCAGCGGCGCGTCCCAATCAAGCGCCACGATATGCCCGTCCGGGCAGGCCACCCTGTCATCTTGGTGCGCAAACCCGGCTGGTAAAGCCCGCAAAGCCGCCTCAAGAAAGGCCCGCGCCCCTGCCACCCCCTCGGGCGTCTGCGCCAGAACGTCCTCGGGGCGCTCAGCCAGCAACCGCCGCCGTTCTCCCATCTGCGCGCCGTACGCCCCATCACAAAACAGCCACGGCCCCACGACAGGGCGCATGGACGGCAACCGCGCGGCCGCCACATCAAGCTGCCCGTCTGGCAGATAATCTTGCAAAATCGGGTGTTCCAGCGTGCGCACTTTCATGTCGTTTTTTGACCTGACAAGGCGAAATACCCCCGTCACGCTCACCTTAGGTCAACGGAGAGCCGCCATGAACACCCATTATCGAGACACGCGCAAAATTAACCCCAACCAAGGCGCGACGCTTGGGGACGGTTCGCCCAACGACAATGACCGCGTTGAAATCGGGCCCACACAGCTGGCTTTCGCAGAATGGCAATCCGCGGGCCTGACCCTGCCCAACCTTGAAACCATGCGTGAATATCGCTGGAAACGCCTGACCCAGCACATTGTGGATCGCGGGCTGGGGGGCCTGCTGATGTTTGACCCGCTGAACATCCGCTATGCCACTGACAGCACCAACATGCAGCTTTGGAATACCCACAATCCGTTCCGCGCGGTGCTGGTGTGCGCTGATGGTTACATGGTGATGTGGGATTATAAAAACGCGCCCTTCTTAAGCGAATTCAATCCCTTGGTGCGCGAACGGCGATCCGGCGCGTCGATGTTCTACTTCGCCACAGGCGATAAAACGGACGACGCCGCAGACAGCTATATCAATCAGATCAAAGACGTGATGCGTGACCACGCGGGCGGCAACATGCGCCTTGCCGTCGACAAGATAATGGTGCCGGGTTACCGCTCCCTCGTTGCGGCAGGTTTTGATGTGATGGAGGGTGAAGAAGTCACTGAAAAGGCCCGGTCCATCAAAGGCCCTGACGAAATCCATGCCATGCGTTGCGCCAATCATGCCTGCGAAACATCTGTCAAAGCGATGGAGGATTTCGCGCGCGCACAATCGGGCAACGGCATCACGTCCGAGGATGACATATGGGCCATCATGCACGCCGAAAATGTGCGGCGCGGCGGTGAATGGATCGAAACGCGCCTACTGGCGTCCGGCCCACGTACCAACCCGTGGTTTCAAGAATGTGGCCCCCGCATCACCAAACCCAACGAAATCCTCGCTTTTGATACGGACCTGATCGGATCTTATGGCATCTGCATCGACATCTCTCGCACGTGGTGGATCGGCGATGAAAAGCCGCGCCAAGACATGATCGACGCGATGAAACACGGCGTGGAACATATTGAAACCAATATGCAAATGCTGCGCCCCGGGGTGAACATCCAGGATTTGTCCCGCGACACACACGTTCTGGACGACAAGTATCAGGCCGGCAAATATGGCTGCCTGATGCATGGCGTTGGCCTGTGCGATGAATGGCCCCTCGTGGCCTACCCCGACAAAATGGTTGAAGGCGCGTTCGATCACGAACTTCAGGCGGGCATGGTGCTGTGCGTTGAGGCGCTGATCTCCCCCGAGGGCGGTGATTTTTCAATCAAGCTCGAAGATCAGGTGTTGATCACCGAAGATGGGTTCGAAAACCTCACGACTTATCCGCACTGTGACGCGCTTATGGGGCGTTAAACACGACCCGCCCGATAATGCCAAAATGGTCGGATCCCATCCGGTCGCGCACATCAATGGACCCCATGGCATTCGGCCCCGCCAGTACGTGATCGATCGTCAGCGGCCAGCCGAACACCTCATAGGTGCGTTCAACATGGCCAACGCGCACAACGTCAAACGCATCCGCGACGCGGTCCAACGCATGGCCCCACGGCACCATATTGAAATCACCGCCGAGGATCGTGGGCATCGCCTCCAACCCTTCTAAATCTGGCAAAGTGCGGTCAAGCGCCCGCGCTTGCGTCTTTGGCCAAGGCCAATACAGATGCACAGACACCGCCCGCATCCTGACGTCGCTGTCCTGTACCGAGATCTCGGCGACGGCCAGCCGCGAACGGTCATAACAATCCCGTTTTACAATCGGATCAGTCGATAAAACGGCGACACCCCCAAGAAATACCCCGCGACACATAAATTGATGAGGATGGGTGTCTTTCAATGCATCCAGCAGATCATCATGGTCCGCGCTGACCTCTTGCAAGGTAATGACACGCGCACCGGACGCCAAAATATCCTGCAACAGATCGCTGTGATCATAATCCAGATACAAAAGGTTCTTTTGATAAATCACGACATCGGGGTCCGACACGTCCTGCCCCGACGCAAGAAGGGCGCGATCGGCCAGCAGCACAGCACATACGACAATAATTCCGCGAAACGCCCAGCCGCGTGCGCCAAACAACGCTACCAAAAGCAACGCGACAATCATCGGGATGCGCACGACGGCAAAACTGTCACCCGCCGGATGCAATGCCCCGGCAAAGCTGAATGTGATCAACCCGATCAGGCAGATTGCAACAATCCCTAACAATACCCGCATTTCCCTCACCTTCCCGTGACGCCCGCGTCACACACCTTGCGGCAACGCCATCTGTGCGCCACGTCTAATTCAACCAACGAACAAAAGGCCACGCCTATGCCCACGCAACGTTTTACTTTTCCAGGCCATGATGGCCAACAGCTCGCCGCGCGCTTTGATATGCCCGACGGTCCGCATTTGGCCACGGCCCTGTTTGCCCATTGTTTCACCTGTTCCAAAGACATTCCCGCCGCCCGTCGCATCGCCGCACGCCTCGCATCCATGGGCATCGCGGTGCTGCGGTTTGATTTCACCGGGCTTGGCCATTCCGAGGGCGAGTTCGAGAACACTAATTTCACCACAAATGTGCAGGATTTGGTCGCGGCTGGTGCAGAACTTGCGCGCCGCAACATGGCACCGTCGTTGATGATCGGCCATTCCCTTGGCGGGGCGGCCGTTCTGAAGGCCGCGGCTGAGATGGACAACATCAAAGCGGTCGTCACCCTTGGCGCGCCCTTTGATCCCGAACATGTCACCCATAACTTCGCCGACAGCCTGCCCCAAATCATCCGCGATGGCGTCGCAGAAGTATCGCTTGGCGGCCGTCCCTTCCGCATTTCCAACGATTTCCTAGAAGACGTCGCAAAGGGCCAACTGACCCCCGCCATCGCAAACCTGAACGCCGCCCTTCTGGTGCTTCATGCCCCGCGTGATGAAACGGTTTCGATTGATAATGCGTCGGAAATTTTCCTCGCGGCGAAGCATCCGAAATCCTTTATCACGCTGGATGACGCCGACCACCTGCTGACCCGCGCCGAAGATGCAGAATACGCCGCAGACGTGATCGCCACATGGGCCACCCGCTATATCGACCTTGCGCGCCCTGCCCCGCCCATCGGCATCCCCGAAGGCGTACTGCGCGTGTCCGAAGGTGATCCAAACGGGTTCTTGCAAGATGTCCAATCCGGGCCCCATCACGTGCTCGCGGACGAACCTGCGGCCTATGGTGGCACGAACAAGGGTCTGACGCCTTATGGGTTTTTGTCCGCGGGCCTTGGGGCGTGTACGTCAATGACCATCCGCATGTATGCGCGCCGCAAAGGGTGGCCGCTGGACCACGTCAGCGTTGATGTCACCCATGATAAAGTCCACGGCCAAGACGCTGAAACCCAAAGCAAATCAAAGATCGACAGCTTTGTGCGCACCATCACTCTGCGCGGTGATCTTGATGATGTCCAACGGGCCCGCCTTTTGGAAATCGCGGACCGCTGCCCGGTGCATCAAACGCTCGAGCGGTCCAACCACATCGACACCAAACTCGCATAACAAAAGGGGCGCCCTGCAAACCAGCGCGCCCCTCAATTCTTTCGCAATACCGGCGGTTTAGCCGCGTGCGTTGCCAATCATTTTCCAGATCGCTGGAACCAGAAGCGCGGCCAAGGCCAGCTTCAGAACGTCGCCGACCAAGAACGGTGTCAGACCCCACGCAAGGATCGGCTGATCCCAACCGTAAAGCGTGCCAAGCCACAGCAGACCAGGCACATAGATCAACGCATTACCAACCAGCATCGCCAGCGCCATCATCCCGATGGAACGATCCCAGCCCTTCGTCGCAGCAACACCCAGCGCCAATGTCGCCAGAACGTAACCGACAAGGTAGCCGCCTGTGCCGCCCATCATGTAAGTCAGGCCGTTGGCTTCGGCGGTTGATCCCGCGAACACGTCAAAACCGGCCGCGCCGATAATCATATATCCAAGGATCGTCACAAGGCCCAAACGCGGGCCGTAAGCCGCGCCCACTGTCAGCACAGCAAATGTGCCCATTGTGATTGGAACAGGGATCATCGGGATAGAAATCTTTGCGGCCACAGCCAGCAAAGTAATTCCCAAAACCACCAGAACGGCCTGTTTGATGCGCAATGCGCTGCCTGTGACCGGGCCAAAGACCTCTGCCAAGACGGGTTTATTCATCGTTGTTGCCATTGTTTCGGCTCCCATTTGTGTCCCTTTGGCCATTTGATGCCCTAGCGGCACTCTTTCTGCAAGTGCGAAGGCGCGCATCAGTCGCTGCGCACATACCATGTGACAGACCGATAGTCCTTGCGCGGCCCCTGCACGTCCCACGTGACGGCCCAACATGACCATTCCGAAAAATCATACCCGCCGCGATACATATCTTCCCCGCACAAATGCTCAGCGGCGTGCCCACCCGCCTGTGGGTCAAAATCATGAAAGGCGCGGCCATCGGCGAACAACACGTCAACGCGCGGCCCGTTTTCACGCCACAGATACGACCGTTCCGCCTGAAACCGCTGCGCGTTCACGATCAGGTGGCCCGTTTCGGTGTAAACCGCGCCTGCGTCGTCCGGCGCAATCACCGCCCGCCCCTCAAACCGTGACTGCCCGCCCGCGTGGGCGTCATCGATCACGCGGGACACATCATAAGCCCCGATAAAATCTGCCAGCGTCCGCATCACGACCAATCGCTCCCTTGTCCCTCATCCGTGGGCACCTTATGACGCCATCATCTGCTTTTGAACCACCAGAAAAGGCCACCCATTATGATCCCTCGCTACTCCCGCCCCGTGATGACCGACATTTGGGAACCCGCCACCAAATTCAAAATCTGGTACGAGATCGAAGCACACGCCTGTGACGCCATGGCAGACATCGGTGTGATCCCGCGCGAAAACGCCGATGCGGTCTGGAAAGCCAAAGACGTTGAATTTGACGTGGCCCGCATCGACGAAATCGAAGCCGTCACAAAACACGACGTCATCGCATTTCTCACGCACTTGGCCGAACACGTCGGATCAGACGAAGCGCGCTTCGTGCACCAAGGCATGACATCCTCGGATGTTCTCGACACCTGCTTGAACGTCCAACTTGTCCGTGCCGCTGACATTCTGATTGACGATGTGGACAAGCTCCTCGCGGCGTTGAAAAAGCGCGCGATGGAACACAAAATGACCATTCGTGTGGGCCGCTCACACGGCATCCACGCCGAACCCACGACCATGGGCCTGACGTTCGCACGCTTTTATGCCGAAATGGATCGCAACCGCGCCCGCCTCGTGACCGCGCGCGAAGAAATCGCCACAGGCGCGATTTCCGGTGCTGTCGGCACCTTTGCCAATATTGACCCTGCCGTCGAAGAACACGTCTGCGCCAAACTCGGCCTGACACCGGAACCGATCAGCACCCAGGTTATTCCACGTGACCGCCACGCGATGTTCTTTGCCACCCTTGGCGTCATCGCGTCCAGCATCGAAAACGTCGCCACAGAAATCCGCCACATGCAGCGCACCGAAGTTCTTGAAGGCGCTGAGTTTTTCTCAATGGGCCAAAAGGGATCTTCGGCGATGCCGCACAAAAAGAACCCTGTTCTGACAGAGAACCTCACCGGTCTTGCGCGTCTTGTGCGCATGACAGTGATCCCCGCGATGGAAAACGTCGCCCTCTGGCACGAACGCGATATTTCACATTCCTCTGTTGAACGCGGCATCGGCCCCGACGCCACAGTCACTCTCGATTTTGCGCTGAACCGCCTGACTGGCGTTGTCGACAAGATGTTGATCTTCCCTGAAAATATGCTCGACAACATGAACAAATACCCCGGCCTCGTGATGTCCCAGCGCGTGTTGCTGGCCCTGACACAGGCAGGTGTGTCACGCGAAGACGCCTATTCAATGGTGCAACGCAATGCGCTGAAAGTTTGGGAAGACCGCACAGATTTCCGCGGAGAACTCCTCGCGGATCAGGCCGTTGTAGACGCTCTCGGCGTTGAAGCCATCAACGAAAAATTCGACATCAGCTATCACACCAAGCACGTGGACACGATTTTTGCCCGTGTGTTCGGCGTATCTGACTAAATGAAATGCGAAGGCAGGGCGCCCCATCCATGCGCCCTGTCGTTGCAATACCGTTCACTCAAGTCTTACTTTCATGCCTCCCCAAAAGGCAAACCGCGCCCTTAGTTAGGCCGCCGTCAACTGTTCAAGATGCTTGTGACGCGCAGCAATCGCCATCACAGCATATTTGTGTCCGTCATCATCGTTGGTGTAGGGGTCGCCCATCAATTCGGCGCCATATCCCAACCGTTTCAACGCGCGCAGAAGCCACAGATTTGACAGCGAAATCAACGTGTCAGCACCTTCGGCATTGGCCATATCGATCAAGCCCTCCACAATCAGATCAAGGCATTGGGTCCGCTGGCGCATGGATTTCACCTCCGGCGAAATCACCAGTCGCGTGCATTCCCAGACCTTCGGACTGTCGATGACTTCATCCAGCAAGTTGGACGGAATAGACGACAATTTTCCCGTCATCGCATCCTTCAACATGTAGGTGTGATCCCCCCATGATGCAGACGTAGACATCGCCCGCGATCCGGCCAAAACGCGGCCGTCATCATCCAGAACCAACGAATACCGCGCCATCGGGTTATCGTACTGGTCCATTTCGACATCCGCATTATGCGGGATTTGCCATTTTAGTGTGTCCACAAAAAACTGTTTTCGCAGCGCAAGGTAGTCGTAAAACGACGACCCGTGCTGGTGGACATTAGACAATTCAAACGTGACATTTTTCATTAGTACTCTCCTTTTTGGAGAGTCCATTTAGCGCCGGAGTGAAAGACTTGTTAACCAGTAAACCAATTTCGTTGCAAAAAACCGCCGCAATCCGATTGGTCAGAAAATATTAACCTTTTGTTAACGTTTTCAAACAGTTCAGATGAGGCCGAATTCTCCAACCATTGCAGCAGCTTGGGCTGACGTCTGCGCGCCCAACTTGGTCTTTGCGTTCTTAAGGCGCTGTTTCACTGCCCCTTCGGACACGCCTAACGTGTGTGCAATTTGCTTAAGCCGCTGGCCTTCTTTCACCATCTTGAGCGCCTCGAGCTCTGCTTTGGTTAGATTCGTTGGCGGCGCTTTGGCATGGTGCAGCTTGACAACATAGGCGTGCAGCGCATCGATTTCTGCACGCTCGAATTCCCGATCAGACCGCGCGAACGTCCCAAAGGATCGCTGCCCTTCACGGTTTCCATCAAAACACGCCACAGCAACCCCGTAGCGCAACCCGAACGTCTGCGCCTGATCCAGAACCCGCATCGGATCTGGCAAATCAATCCCGCTCCAGGCGATGGCACCCGTGTTGGCATAAATCCAGCGGATCACCGGATCATGCAGCATAAAGCGATGTGTGGTGTAGTGATCGACCCAAGCCGCCGGAAGCGCATTCACCTCCTCAAGCGGAAACGCAAAACCGACACGCAAAGCGATGTAGTAGCCGTTTTTGGCCAGCAATTGAACGTCGTCAGATGATTTGAGTTCGGTCAAGCGGGGCCCCTTTGACGGCCTTTTGAAACAAAAGTCCCTGTCATTTAGCAGCGACATAACCTATTATTCCACATATAAATCTCCTGTGCATACTAATCGGCAAGGTCCGGCACAGGCAACCACAAAGCGAGTGAGGCCCAAGACATGGCGGATATCAACAAGGTCAAAGACCTCCTCAAAACTGTCGAGAACCTGTCGCCCTCGGGCTTTGCAATTGCCTTTCATATTCGCCTGACCTCCCCCGACTTTCTGTTCCAAACCTACCCGAAGAACTGGATCGATATATACTCGGAAAAAGGTTACGTGATGGTTGATCCCATTGTGCGTTGGGGATTCACCGAAATAGGCGCAATTCGCTGGTCCCAGCTGGGCGATTTGGACGATCAAGGCATTCTAGAACAATCGCTTACCTACGGAATGGCATACGGCGTCGCGATCGCGACTGAAACCCAAGGCAGCCGCAGCGTTGCAGGTTTTGCACGCAATGATCGCGAATATAGCGACGCCGAAATCGCGGCGCTGACACAACACGTTCAGGACCTGCACGAACATACCGCCTCCAAGACCGGAATGTCAGAAGCCCTGCGGACTCAATTGCATGATCTCTCCATCGAAATGACGCATCCGCCCGCAACCGCAGGCTGAACGCCCCCGTTTTCGCACGGCGCGAAATGGGGAATCTATTTGCGATCAAACCCAATTTGACGCGACGTATTTCACCCGCGACATTCGCATTTCGGGTTCGCTGATCGCAATCTGCCGCAGAATTATAGCTATAATTGGCCATAAATTAGCGACACCCGTTAAGCCTCCATTCACCTTAACGCCCTATGCCCTGTGCAACCTCACAGGAGCCTTCCCATGTCAGCGGCGATGTCCCCCAATCGAAAGCACGTATCGCAATCCAGCAAGGCGGCCATGGTCGTGCAATTGCTGCTGCGCGACGGCGGCGACCTGCCCCTTTCACAACTGCCAGAAGCTGCACAAGCACGGCTGACCCGCGAACTTGGCGCGCTCAACATCATTGATCGCGAAACCCTCAAAAGCGTCGCCGAAGAATTCGCGCGCGAATTGTCAGACGTGGCCCTGACCGCGCCGGGCAGCTTCGAAGCCGCGCTAAAATCACTCGATGGGCGCATATCCGCGGGTACAGTTGCACGCCTGCGCGAAGAAGCGGCCGCAAAATCGGGAAGCGATCCATGGTCTCTCGTGCTTGAACTGTCGCCCGAAGACATGATCGTGATCACCCAATCCGAAAGCCCCGAAGTCTGCGCCATTCTGCTGTCCAAATTACCCACCTCAAAGGCCGCGACCCTGCTGGGTCTGATGCCCGGCGAAAACGCGCGCCGCGTGGCCTATGCCATGTCGAAAACCACCAACGTGCGCCCGGACGCAATCGCGCGGATCGGCACGGGACTGGCGCAAAACTACTGCGGCGCGGCCCTGCCTGCCTTCACCGACACCGCCGAATCCCGCATCGGCGCGATCCTCAATTCCAGCCCCGCGTCCACACGCGATCAAGTCCTCGAAGGGCTGTTGTCGCAAGATCGCACCTTTGGCGAAGGCGTGCGCAAGGCGATCTTTACCTTCGCGGATATTCCCGCCCGCGTGGCCGTCCCCGACGTGCCCAAAGTGCTGCGTGACATTGACCCCGCCGACCTTGTCCGCGCCCTGGCCTCGGCCACCGAAGGGGGCAGTGATCTAGCCACCGCCGCCGCGTTCATCCTCGACAATATGTCGACCCGCATGGCCGACAATCTGCGCGAAGAAATGGGCGAAGCTGGCAAAATCAAACAATCCGACGGCGAAGCGGCGCAAACAGCAGTCGTGTCCGCCATTCGCGCCGCGGCAGACGCTGGCACAATCGTTTTGGTGGTGGAAGACGAGGACGAAGAATAGGGTCTGGATTTGCAACCGCACCACGCCTAGCATCACCCTATGTTTGATCCCGAAAACCCCGCCCGCCGCTGGCACGACATGGGTGGCAATGCCGCCGGTCCCGTGCCAACCGACCAACATGATTTTTCCATGTGGGAAAAACGCGTGGATGCCTTGATGATCATCGGATCTGCCAAAGGGTACTTTACCGTTGATGGTCTGCGCCGCGTTCTCGAAGACATGGGCGAAGATGCCTTTGAAAAGATGACCTATTACGAACGCTGGATTGCGTCCGTAAACCAGAACCTCATCGAAGGCGGCGCCTATACCACGGCGCAGCTCGCTGAAAAGATGGCGCAGGTTGCAGCGCGCGGTGACACCTACGGCGATGCGGCCAAACCGACATGACCCAAACCGTGCGCGTCAAAACCCTGATGCCCCCCGGCCACGTGCGCACCCCTGCGTATTTGCGCGGCAAAATCGGGGTGATCGAACGATCCCTTGGTGCGTTCCCTAACCCAGAAGACCTCGCCTATGGACACTCAGCCGCCGCAAAACCACTGCACCGCGTACGTTTTACCATGGCCGAAGTCTGGGGCGACGCGGCCGAAAACCCTGACGACACGCTAGACGCTGAAATCTACGAACACTGGTTGGACCCCTGCGATGCCCCATGACCACCACGACCACCTCAGCCCGTCCGGCCACCCCTACCGCGCCGATGATGACACCTCCCTCAGCTACTGGCAGACGATGGAAATCGCGGTGCGTGAATTGCTGGTTGAAAACGGCGTCACCACCGCCGCTGAAATCGCCGTCCAGATCGAAACCATGGATGCGCGCAACCCCAGCAACGGCGCCAAAGTCGTCGCCCGCGCGTGGGCTGACCCCGCCTTTCACGCGGCCCTGATGGACAACGCAGGTGATGCGACCCGCGACATGGGGTTTGACATCGGCCCGCTGAAATTGATCGCCGTGGAAAACACCGCTGACGTGCACAACATGATCGTGTGCACGCTGTGTTCCTGCTATCCGCGCAATCTGCTTGGCCTGCCGCCCGATTGGTACAAATCCCGCGCTTACCGCAGCCGCACCGTGCGCGAACCGCGTTCGGTTTTGGCTGAATTCGGGGTTAATTTGGCGGACACAACCCAAGTGCGCGTCCATGACAGCACCGCAGATATGCGCTACATCGTCATTCCCGCACGCCCGCAAGGCACTGAAAATATGTCACAAACCGAACTGGCCGCCCTCGTGACCCGCGACAGCATGATCGGCACGGGCGTGGCGAAAACGCCCTAGCGTAAAACGGCCGTCGCCATCACCGCACCGGGCCCCGGTTGCTGAACAATCACCACGACGGGCGATGCGCCGGTCAGGCCGACAGTCATATCAAGCGCCCCGCGCCCGGACCACTGGCCCACGGTATTCCATTCGGTGACGATGTTGGCATAGCTCAGCGTGCGGCCCGCGTTTTCACCACGGCGAATATCAACAGTTTCTTGCGGGCTGAACCGCACCACCTGAACAACAGTGCCAGACGGCAGCGCTTGCGCCGTTTGGCCCGTTATCTGCAACCGATCACCGGAACGGCGCAACGCAATCTGCGTGCCCGTCTGCACCCCGTTGTGGCGCTGGATCAAATCCGCGACGTCCATGGGTTTTGTGCCAATCACATGGTCCTGTCCGCCGATGATCATTTGCGGCGTATAAATCGAACTGGCCCCTGCAACATGGGCATACTGGTTTTGACGGCGGGTATGTGCGGGGTCGGCAAAACTATCCGCCCATCCGATGTAATCCCAGTAATCCACATGCAACGCCAAAGGAATCACATCAGATCGCTGCGCCAGACTGTGCATCATTTCATCTGCGGGCGGGCAGCTGGAACACCCCTGAGAGGTGTAAAGTTCAACCACCACAGGGCCATCCGCAACAGCGGGCGTGGCGATGGCACAAAGGGTGGCAAGTGCAGCGAGTGTTTGGCGCATGGGAATTCCTGTGTTTGCCTGATATGCCTATCCCACGACGCAGCACCTGACCAATCAACCGTTTGCGAGCCTTCGTTACAGTCCCGCCTACCCCGTTTACCTGCGTCACTCAAACGCATCAAATTCAGGGCAAACAGGGGTTGGCAGGCATTGTGTGCAATTGTATACCGCAACCAGAATCACGCCCGTATTCCCCCAGTAGGAGAGACGAACATGCCCATCACAGTTGGCCACGACACCGCAAAAACCCGCAAAACCCTTAAGGTCGGCGCACAGTCCATCGATTATTACTCAATCCCCGCCGCGACCGCCGCAGGACTTGGCGATTTTGACAAACTGCCCGCCGCGTTGAAGGTCGTGCTGGAAAACATGCTGCGTTTTGAAGACGGGAAAACAGTCAGCGTTGATGACATCAAGGCATTTGCCGAATGGGGCGCCAAGGGCGGCAAGAACCCCCGCGAAATCGCCTACCGCCCTGCCCGCGTGCTGATGCAGGATTTCACAGGTGTTCCGGCTGTTGTTGACCTCGCCGCGATGCGCGACGGGATTGTGGCCCTTGGTGGCGACGCCCAGCAGATCAACCCGCTGAACCCTGTTGATCTGGTGATCGACCACTCTGTGATGATCGACGAATTCGGCAACCCGCGCGCGTTCCAGATGAACGTGGACCGCGAATACGAACGCAACCTCGAACGCTATACCTTTCTGAAATGGGGCCAGTCCGCGTTTTCCAACTTCCGCGTTGTGCCCCCCGGCACAGGCATCTGCCACCAGGTGAACCTCGAATACCTCAGCCAAACTGTCTGGACGGACAAAGACCAAAACGGTGTTGAGGTTGCTTATCCTGACACGCTCGTCGGTACGGACTCCCACACAACTATGGTCAATGGCGCAGCTGTTCTCGGTTGGGGCGTCGGCGGGATCGAGGCCGAGGCATCCATGCTCGGCCAGCCGATTTCCATGCTGATCCCCGAAGTTGTCGGGTTCAAACTGACAGGCGCGATGATGGAAGGCACGACAGGCACCGACCTCGTGCTGAAAGTCGTTGAAATGCTGCGCGCCCATGGCGTTGTGTCCAAGTTTGTTGAATTCTACGGCGAAGGCCTCGACACGCTGCCATTGGCAGACCGTGCAACCATCGCCAACATGGCACCGGAATACGGCGCGACATGTGGCTTCTTCCCGATTGACGGCGAAACCCTGCGCTACCTGCGCAACACGGGCCGCGACGAAGACCGCATTGCGCTCGTCGAAGCCTACGCCAAGGAAAACGGGTTCTGGCGCGGCGCGGATTACGATCCGGTTTACACCTCCACTCTTGAACTCGACATGGGGACAATTGTTCCTGCGATTTCCGGCCCCAAACGCCCACAGGACTACGTGGCACTGACAGGCGCGAAATCCGCCTTCACCAAGGAAATGGAAAACACCTTCAAACGCCCGATGGGCAAAGAAGTGGCCGTCGCAGGCGAAGATTACACGATGGAATCCGGCAAGGTTGTCATCGCGTCCATCACGTCGTGCACCAACACATCCAACCCCTACGTCATGATCGGCGCAGGTCTGGTGGCCCGCAAAGCCGCGGCCCTTGGCCTTGATCGCAAACCTTGGGTCAAAACCTCCCTCGCGCCCGGCTCCCAAGTTGTCTCGGCTTACCTGGAGGCCGCTGGCCTGCAAACAGACCTCGACGCGCTCGGTTTCAACCTTGTGGGCTACGGCTGCACGACGTGCATCGGCAACTCCGGCCCGCTGCAAAAGGAAATCTCTGAGGCGATCCACGAAGGTGACCTCGTGGCGACCTCCGTTCTGTCGGGCAACCGCAACTTCGAAGGCCGTATTTCACCAGATGTGCGCGCGAACTACCTCGCCTCGCCGCCCCTCGTGGTGGCCTATGCGATTGCGGGTACGATGGACATCAACCTCGCGACAGACCCGATTGCCCAAACGGCTGACGGCAAAGACGTGTATCTGAAAGACATCTGGCCCACATCTGACGAAGTCGCAGAAATGGTCGAAGCCACCGTAACCCGCGAGGCGTTCCAATCCAAATACGCGGACGTCTTTAAGGGCGACGAAAAATGGCAGGGCGTGGAAACCACCAACGCGGAAACCTACGACTGGCCGCCGCAATCCACCTACATCCAGAACCCACCCTATTTCCAAGGCATGTCCAAGGACCCCGGCGTCATCACAAACATCAACGATGCCAAAGTGTTGGCCGTCTTGGGTGACATGATCACAACCGATCATATCTCGCCCGCCGGTTCGTTCGCAGACACCAGCCCCGCTGGCCAATACCTGACCGAACGTCAGGTGCCCGTGCGCGAATTCAACTCCTACGGCTCGCGTCGCGGCAACCACGAAGTCATGATGCGCGGCACATTTGCCAACATCCGCATCAAGAACGAAATGCTCGATGGTGTCGAAGGTGGCTACACCAAAGGCCCCGATGGTCAGCAAACGTCGATCTTTGATGCGGCCATGGCCTATCAGGCGGCAGGCACACCGACGGTCATTTTCGGAGGCGAGCAATACGGTGCCGGATCATCGCGCGACTGGGCTGCGAAGGGCACCAACCTGCTGGGCGTCAAAGCCGTTATCGCCGAAAGCTTCGAGCGTATCCACCGCTCAAACCTCGTTGGCATGGGCGTTATCCCGTTTGAATTTACAGGCGGGGATTCACGCAAGACGCTGGGCCTGACGGGCGAAGAAACCGTATCCATCAGCGGTTTGGACAGCGTCACACCTCTGCAGGAGGTTCCGGCGACCATCACGATGGCGGACGGTACGGTGAAAAACGTACAGCTCAAATGCCGCATCGATACCGCGATTGAGATTGAATACATCGAACACGGCGGCGTACTGCACTACGTGCTGCGCAATTTGGCGAGCCAAACGGCAATCGCTGCCGAGTAAACGTCGCGTTAGTATTATCTAAAGGTCGCGCCCTTCGGGGCGCGGCTTTTTTGTTCTAGAAATGCCTCCGGCGGGGATATTTTGGAACCAAAGAAGCTGGACGTGCGCGCGTGACGCGGTAGGTTGAGCCATGACACATCCATCTTTTGAATTTACCCATGCGCTCTGTCGCTTACCCGCCAAATCCGTAACCGACGGACTGCGCGCCACCGATCAAGGGGACCCGGATCCGCTTACTTTTGTTGCCGAACACGCGGCCTATGTCAGCGCGCTGCGCGATGCGGGCTGTGATGTCACCGTGCTGCCCGCCGACGACGCCTTTCCGGATTCCGTGTTCATCGAAGACCCTGCTTTGGCGCTGAATGGCACCGCTATCGTGTTGCGCCCCGGTGCTGAAACCCGGCTGGGCGAAGCCGCAGCCCTGCGCCCCGCGTTGGTTGAAAACATGAACGATGTCATTGACTTACGCACGGACGGCTACGTCGATGGCGGCGACATCTTGTGCACCGACACCCGTGTGTTGCTGGGCCTGTCTGCGCGCACAAACCAGCGTGGCGCCGAGGATTTGCGCCCCATCGTAGAAGCGTTGGGGTACACTTTGGAGGTTCTCCAAACGCCCCCCGAAATCCTGCATTTCAAAACCGAAAGTTCATTGCTGGATGCGACCACTGTGCTGGCCACACCCACGCTCGCGGGCTCTGGGGCGTTTAAGGGGCTGAACGTGATTGAGACGGCCCCCAAAGAAGAGGCCGCGGCAAATGCAATCCGCGTCAACGGCTATGTATTCCTGTCTGCGGGTTACCCGAAAACAGCGCAACGATTGCAGGATGCGGGTTACAATTTGAAAATCCTGAACACGAGCCAGGCCGCGTTGGTAGATGGCGGGCTGAGCTGTATGTCGTTGCGTTACAGCCGTTAGATCCGCGCCAAAAGCGCCGAAATCTCTGTAACTTTGACGTCCAACAGAGCACAATCCCCACGCGTCTCGACGTTCAACCGCACCACAGGTTCGGTATTGGACGCGCGCACATTCACCCGCCAATCGCCCATGTCAAAACTTATCCCGTCCAGGCGATCCGTGGCGCGCGCCAGGGGGGCATAGGTCGTTTCAAACGCCGCAATCGCGACCGCCCGGTCAGACACGGTGAAATTAATCTCCCCCGATGATGGGAAATCCCGCCGCATTTGCGCGACCATTTCAGACAGCGGCGCGCCGGATCGCGATACCAATTCAGCCACCAAAAGCCACGGGATCATGCCGCTGTCGCAATACATGAAATTGCGGAAATAGTGATGCGCCGACATTTCCCCGCCGTAAGCTGCATCCATATCCCGCATGATCTTTTTGATGTGGCTGTGCCCGACGCGGGATGCAACCGCCTGCCCGCCAGCCTGTTCAACCTCGTGCATCGTCGACCAGATCACACGGGCATCATACACAATTCTGGCACCGAGTTCCTTGGCGCAAAACGCGCGCCCCAACAGCGCGACGACGTATTCGCCATCCAGAAACGCCCCCGTTTCGTCAAAAAAGAAACAGCGGTCAAAATCACCGTCCCATGCAACCCCAAGATCAGCACCATGGGCGATCACGGCATCCCCCGTCGCGCTGCGGTTTTCTGGCAGCAGCGGGTTGGGAATGCCATTAGGAAACGTGCTGTCCGGTTCATGATTTACGCGTGCAAACGTCCACGGCACATCAAGTCGTGCAGCGAGGGCATCAAACGTCGGCCCCGCCGCACCGTTGCCGGCGTTTACCACAATCTTCAGCGGTTTCAGGCCGTCGCGTGCCACATAATCACACAGATGTTTAACGTAATCGCCACGCGGGTCGCGCCGTTCAACCGACCCACCACCGCGCGGGTCGCCAAACGCACCCGCCTCGGCCATGTCTTGGATATCGGCCAATCCTGTTTCAGCCGCAATCGGCCGCGCGCCGCTGCGCACCATCTTTATACCGTTGTAATCAATCGGATTATGGGACGCAGTGACCATCAGACCACCGCCTGCCCCCAGATGATCTGTGGCGAAATATACCTCTTCGGTGCCGCACAATCCGATGTCGTAAACGGTGATACCTTCGGCGATCAATCCACGGTGCAATGCGGCTTGCAGCCCTTCGCTGCTGGCCCGAATATCGCGCCCCGTCACAACGATTTCGGGTTTCATCACGCGGGCAAACGCACGGCCAATCCGTTCGCAAACCTCTTCGTTCAGGTCCTCACCCAGTTTGCCGCGCACATCGTAGCTTTTGAAACAGTTGATCTTCATCGCGCCAATGCCGCGTCCAGCGCCGGACGCAAACGGTTTTCCAATTCCCGCGATGTCACGGGCGCAGCCATTCGCAAAAGGATTTTGCCATCACCATCAAGTAAAAAGGTTTCCGGCACACCGTAGACGCCCCAATCAATCGCGTGAAATCCGCTTGGGTCCGATCCGACAGCCACATATGGATCGCCAAGTTCTTGTAAGAACGCGACTGCATTGGGATCAAAGTCTTTGTAATTGATGCCATAAATTGGCACCCCTTCTTCCGCCAGCAGCGTCAGATTAGGGTGTTCAACCCGGCATGGCGCGCACCAGCTGGCCCAAAAATTCACGATTTTGACCTCACCGTCGCGCAACATCGCATCCGTCATGGGCGGCAGGTTTTCAATGTCCGTCACGGTCAATTCAGGCGCTGGTTTCCCGATCAAGGCGGATGGTAATTCTTCGCCCTGCCCTAAAAACATGCCTGCCGCGAACAACCCTGCGAGGGCCGAAAAAATCACGACTGGGATGACCATCAACCACTTCATCGCGCCGCATCCCGCCGCGCTTCAACGTCTGCCAATTGCGCGCGCACTTTGCGGGATCGCTGCACGGACAGCCCGACAATCAAAACCAACAGCGCGATCGACACACCGTAGGCCGTCAACACCTCAACCGCGTATTTCCCAAGATCAGGGATCATGACCGCATCCTCGCCTCTAGTGCTTTGATCCGGCGCACCCGAATTTCGGTGGCGGTGCGCATCAACACCAACGCCACAAACAACAACACGAACCCCGCGATGCACACCAATGCCGGATACCAGAACACATCCGCCACGTTTTCTTCTTTGTCCAAAGACAGGGATGCGGGCTGGTGCAACCCTTGGTTCCAAAAGTTAACGGCATAGCGCGACAGCACCGCAAACACCGACCCGACGATGCATAAAACGGACGTCAAATCAGCCGCCGTGTCAGGGTCTTCGATGGCTTCCCACAACGCCATATAGCCAAGGTAGAACAAAAACAGGATCAGGAATGACGTCAATCGCGGATCCCAAGCCCACCATGTACCCCACATGGGTTGGCCCCAAATTGCACCTGTTATCAATGCCATAACCGTCATGATGATGCCGATGGGCGCCGCTGCACGGGCGGCCAAAGCGCTCACGTGGTGGCGGCGCACCAGCCAGACAAGCGATGTGATCAACATCATGAACCACACGTTGATCGCCATCAGCGCGCTTGGCACATGAAGATAGAAAATCTTAACCGTTGATCCCTGGCGGAAGTCATCGGGCGTAAAGAAAAACCCCCAGATCAATCCCCCCACCAACAACGCAATCGACACCCCCAACAGCCACGGCACCAGCGGCGTCGTCGTCGCGATAAATTTCTTCGGATTGGCGTATTCCCAGATCGACATATGCGTTAGCTATCCTGCTGTTTGCGCGGTCACAATACCGCTCACTTAAGGTTGACCCGAAGCGCTGCCGATGCGGCGAATGGCAGCAATGCAAAGCTGCCCAGCGTGATCCCCGCCAACATCAACAGCGGGGTCGCTGCGCCCAATCCGTCCGCCCCGCGCCGCACGGCCTCTGCCCCGAAAATCAACGTCGGAACGTACAGCGGCAACACCAAAAGCGACATCAACAAACCGCCGCGCCGCAGGCCCACCGTCAACGCCGCACCAAACGTGCCGATCATCGACAACGCAGGCGTGCCAAGCGCGAGGGACGCGAACAACCACACATAAGCCGATGGCGCGAGGTTGAGCAAAAACCCCAACGCAGGGGCCGCCAACGTCAATGGCAATCCCGTGGTGATCCAATGTGCGATCCCTTTGATCAGCGCGACCCCCTCAAGCGGCAGGGGCGATGTGGCAAGCAACGGCAACGATCCGTCCTCAAAATCCAAGGCAAAGATCCGGTCCAGCGACAACAACGCCGCCAGCAATGCCGCGACCCACAGAATGCCCGGCGCGATCAAGGTCAACAAAGCCGCCTCGGGCCCCACCCCAAACGGCACCAGCACCACCACAATCAGAAAAAACGCAAGGCCAAGGCCGAACCCACCCCCTGCCCGCACCGCAAGCGCAAGATCACGGCGCAGCAGCGCAATCACAAGAACGCCTCGTCTGATCCGCCGCGCGCATCTGGCGCCGCCTTGAATGGCGTCAGGTCAAGTTCGGGCGCGTCCAACCCAAGGTCAATATGTGTGGCAATCACCGCGATCCCGCCAAGCGCAAGGTGAGTGTCGCGCAACCAGCTGGCAAACATTTTCACGGAAAATCCATCAAGGCTGACGGTCGGTTCATCCAAGAACAGCACGTCCCGCCCGATCACCCCAAGGCGCGCCAAACCAAGGCGGCGTTTTTGCCCTGCCGACAAAGTGCCAGCGAACCGATCGCGCAGATCAACCAGATCAAAGGCCTCGAACACGCTGTCGACCAGATCAGCACCATGCACATCCGCCCAAAACGCGAGGTTCTCTGTCACCGTCAACTGCGCCTTGATCCCGTCGGCGTGACTGGCGTAAGCGCCTGTATCTTCGGGGAAATTTACAGTGCCCGCGATGGGTGGCTGCAACCCCGCCAAGGTGCGCAGCAATGTCGTTTTGCCAATTCCGTTAGGCCCACGCAGCACCAGCGCCTCACCCGGAGCAACGCTAAACGACAGCCCCTCAAGGACCGGCGCGCCGCCCCGTGCCACCGCTAGATCAGATACCGTTAAAACCATGCCAACACGCTAGCCCAACCGCTAGACCGGCAAAAGCGCCAATCCAACGCGGCGCCCTTCGCTCAGCAGGATGTTATAGGTGCGACAGGCGGTGGGCGATGACATCACCTCAACGCCGATGCCCGCATCCTCAAGCGCGCTGCGCAAGGCAGGCGGCAAATGCGCAATTTCGGCACCCGTGCCAACAAAGAACACATCCAGATCTTTGGCCGCGTCCAGCAGGGTTTGCACGTCGTCGTATCCGCCCCACGGCGCGACGCCCGTGGGCAGGGCGACCAGCGCGCCCTCAAACACCTCACCGCCGATGCGAAAGAAACCGGGGCCGTATCCGTCCACGGGCTTTGCGTCTGTGTAAACGACTTCGTTCAATCGCATCTGCGTGCCTCCTTAGGCGTCAATGTTGCCAAACTGCCCGCCGACGTTCTTCGGCTCTTTGGACCAGTCCCGTTTCACCCCAAGCACCAGCAGCGTCGACGACGCCACAAAGATCGATGAATAGGTGCCCACGATCACGCCCCAGATCATCGCAAAGACGAACCCGCGGATCACATCACCCCCAAGAATATAGAGCGAAATAAGCGCCAGCAAAGTCGTGAACGATGTCATGAACGTCCGGCTTAGGGTTTCGTTGATCGACAGGTTCAAAACCTCCTTGAGGTCCTTGGCCTTATATTTACGCAGATTTTCCCGCACGCGGTCAAACACAACCACCGTATCGTTCAACGAATAGCCCACGATGGTCAAAAGTGCCGCAATAATCGCGAGGTCAAACCGGATTTGCAGTTCCGAAAACACACCAATGGTCAGCACCACATCGTGCACCAACGCGGCCACGGCGCCCAATGCAAACTGCCATTCAAACCGCAACCAGATGTAGATCAGCACCGCCCCGATGGCCAAAACCACCGCGATGATCGCATCTTGAATAAGCTCTCCGGACACCGTCGGGCCGACGGATTCCACCGCCGGGAACGTGATATCGGGATCAATCGTGCGCAGCGCATTTTCAACGGCTTGGATGGTTTCATTTGTCACCGCTTCCTCCCCGTCTTGGGCGGAAATCGCGACAGTGGCGACGTTTTGATCAACGCCGAACGTCGGATCGAAGACCTCGGTAATGTTAACCTCGCCCAGCTCCAGCGGTTCAAGCACGGCACGGTATTCGGCCACATCGATCTGCAACGCGCTTTCGGTGCGCAGCGTTGTTCCACCTTTGAAATCAATACCGTAGTTCAGGCCCTGATACATAAACGACCCGAACGCCACGACAACCAGAACACCCGAAATCCCCAACCACAATTTCGCGCGGTTAAAGAAATCAAACGCGGTTCCCGCTTTCACCAACCGCAGGTATTTGCCCGCCATCACTTCTTTCGGGCGCTTGCGTTCAAACCAGATGATGACCAGCAAACGGGTCACAAAGATCGCCGTAAACACGGACGTCACAATGCCAAGGCCCAGCGTAATCGCAAAGCCGCGCACAGGGCCCGCCCCCATGGCAAACAGGATCACAGCCGTCAAAAGCGTGGTAATGTTGGCATCAACAATTGCCGACAGCGCCTTTTCATAACCCAACTCAATCGCGCGCGCAGGGCCTTTGGCGGTTTTGGATTCCTCCCGGATACGTTCAAAAATCAGCACGTTGGCGTCCACCGCCATACCAATCGTCAACACGATGCCCGCAATCCCCGGCAGGGTCAGCGTGCCACCAATCAACGACAACAGCGCAAAAATCAGCGCGACATTGACCAACAACGCGATGTTTGCAAACACCCCGAACAGACCATAGCTTAGCACCATGTAGATCAGCACCAGAGCAAAGGCGACCAAACAGGCAATCGCACCCGCATTGATGCTGTCTTGGCCCAGATCAGGGCCAACTGTTTGTTCTTGCAAGAATTCCAGTTCGGCGGGCAAGGCACCCGCACGCAACAGCACCGCCAAATTGGTGGATTCAGGAACCGAGAAATTGCCCGTAATGATCCCCGATCCGCCGGGAATATGGCTTTGGATGGTCGGGGCCGACACGACCTCATTGTCCAGCACAATTGCAAAGGGTGATCCAATGTTTTCCAGCGTGTAATCGCCAAACTTGCGCGCACCTGACGGGTTGAAATCAAACGTCACGGCGGGGCGGTTGTTTTGGTCAAGCGTCGGCTGGCTGTTCGTCAGCTCCTCGCCCGTCACAACGGGGGATCGTTCAACGATGTAATACAGCCCTTCTTGATCCAACGATGGAATGACCATGTTGCCAGCCCCTGCGCGCGCCTCAGGATCGCCTGTCGATCCGACGACAGGATGAAAGCCAAGTTGCGCGGTGGTTCCGATGATATCCTTCACCTCTTGTGCGGAGCCGACACCGGGCACCTGCACCAGAATACGCGTATCCCCTTGGCGCTGGATGGACGGTTCGCGTGTACCGACTTCATCAATCCGGCGGCGAATAATCTCAAGCGCTTGGCGCACCGTGCGGTCATCCGTGGCGATCTTTTCGGCGTCCGTCAGCGTGATGATCAAATCCGTATCAGACACCGCGCGCACGGTAATGTCGGACTGGCCAACGCCTGTCACAGACACAACCTGCTGGGCCAACCCGCGCACCAATGTCAGCGCTTGTTCCATCCCGTCAGCCTCGGAAATGCGAACCCGCAATTCACCGTCGACAGTGCTTTCGTCCGTGACAAACCCGACGACATCACGCTGCGCGGCCAAGGTATCGCGCACCTCGGGCCACAAGGACCGCATGCGCTGCTCGTAAACCTGCTCAACCTTCACTTCGGCCAGCAACTGCGCACCACCGCGCAGATCAAGACCAAGGTTCACCAGATTGTCCGGCATAAACGATGGCCACGCTGCAGCAGCAGCCTGATTTTCGGGCGTATCAAACCCTTCGGCAATCGCGGCTTCGGCGTCGTTTGACAGCTCCACCTCGCTGTAAAACCCGTTCGGGATCGCGGTAAAAATACCAAATGCCACGACAAGCCAGATGGCGATGCGTTTCCAAAGGTCAATTTTCAACATGGGGTGGTCCTGTCCGAAATATCATAGGGCCCGTTTTGTCGTGTCGGGCTTGTTCATTATGTGATGTGGGGGATCGGCGCGGGCGTCAAGCACGGCGCGCACAAATGGGCGTGTGTCGCAGGCGTCTAGGGGCAGAAATCAGCGCTGGGATCTGATCCGTCAACGCTGGTTTGGGCCACAATCACCAAACCTTCGCCCAAGGCACCGCTGCGCATCATCGACGCCAGCTTGTCCGCCTGTTCAACCGTGAACGTCGCGGTGATAATCCCCGTCCCACCCACAATCGGTTCTTGCACAACAGGCGCAGACATGACGGTGCCGTTTAATAAAATCGCAAACGGCGCGCCGACACGGGCCGCCGTGTAATCTGCAAACAATTGGCCCCCCTGTCGGGTAAAGCGGGAATTCACACCGGGCCTGCCGTTGTAATCATAGCTTGCACCGGCATCTGCGATCATCGACACATCCAGCGCATCCAGAACGAACGCCACATCAGGGTCATCCACGGACGGCGCAATCACTTGGCCAACCTGCGCGATCAACGTGCCGGTGTCGCCACGGCTGACAACATCGTGAAATCCCAGATCAAACGGCGCCAAATGCACCGCAACGTCCGCCGCGCTCACCTGCCCGTCTGACAAAAGCGACACAACAATCTGGCCGCCCTCGACATGGGTGTAATCCAGCAGCCCCGCAAAACGGTCCTGCAACCGCGCACCGATCACCGCCTGTGCGACGTCCAACCCATCCGCGTCCAGATCGTCTTGGGGTTCAACATAAAATCGGGTTCCGCCGCACATCTCAACCAGACGCGCCGCAGAAACACCTTGGGCCGCCGCCGTATTCGCCAAAAGGCTGAATGCGATGAGCGCGCCGCGGATCATGCGTCCGCAGGCTCCGTCTTGTTTAGCACCTGCGCAATGGTCGAACGCACAACGCGCACTTTCACGCCCTCGCCCAGTTCAACCACGACTTCGTTGTCGTCAACGACCTTGGACACTTTGCCGATCAAACCGCCCTGCGTGACAACCTGATCACCACGGCGCAGCGCCGCAACCATCGCCTGATGCTGCTTAAGCTTGGTTTGCTGCGGACGGATCAGCAGGAAATACATGATCGCAAAGATCAGGATCAGCGGGATAAATTGGCCGAAAGCTTCCATGTCGGTGTCGTTCCTTATCTGTGGCAAGGGTCCCCCCCTCGCAATTGCCGCACCCTACGTTTGCCCCACGGGATTCGCAACGCGCTGAGGCTCATATGGGAACGAAATCGCCCCCCGACAATCACCAGCCCTTCCGAACCCACAAAAACGCGGGCAGGATACACGTCAAACGCGTATTCAAAGGTCACGACAGTGCTGTTTCAAATTTCATTCCCGCCCGTCACAACATTCGACTGGGTGCTGGCCCTTCTGATTGGGATCACCAGCGCCTCCGCATTGGTCTTTCTTCTTTTGGACAGCGACGCGCAAACCAAACTGTCCGACGCAATCCCCCGCCCGCGCTGGCTCTGGCTCCTGCTCAGCGCGATGATCGCCGCCCTGTTCATCCCCGCACTGGCCGCCGCCATTACCCTGCTGACCCAAATCGCATTCGGTGATCCGGCCGAGGTCCAACAAACCAGCCTAGGCACAGGCGCCCTCATCGCCGCAATCCTCGGCGCCCCGTTCATCATCTGGCGCACGCTGGTGGCGCAAAGGCAGGCAAACACTCAAGAAGAATCGCTATTCAACGAAAAGATCAACGCGGCAGCAACAGATTTGGCGGCGAGAAGGCAGGTAAATCGAGGCGTGAATGAAGGCACACCGGACGAAACGATCCTAAGTGAATGGCAAGACGACCTCGTGACACGTGCAACAGCAATTGATCGACTTGAAGGCTTGGCAAATCACTACCCTGAATCGACTCAACGGATTGCTCGACAACTTGCGATCTACATTCGAGAGCTGAGTCGTGAGTACAGACTAAATCAAGTTCGAAACCAAATAGCCAAAAACGGCTCTAACGCTGTTATCAACTCCCTCGCCTACGAACGTCCCGACATGGAAAAAGCGGCGCAAACTCTTGGACGGTTACAAGGAATTACTGACAATAGGCTTGTTTCCTCCGATATTGACCTTCGTGACGCAGAACTCAATTCCTTCTCTCTATCCGGCCTAACGTTGGAATCTGCGATACTCCAAAGAGCGAACTTAAATGGAACCAATCTCAGCAGTGCAAACCTTAGAAGAATTAATCTTAGTTATTCCAATTTGACGGGAGCGGTCCTTTTTGGTGCAACCTTTAATAAGGCAAACCTTTTTCGTGCAATCCTGAGCGCGTCAAATCTAAGCGGTGCGGACCTGTCAGAAGCAAATCTAAGCGAGACTAACTTGAACAGTGCGAATCTCTTCGGGGCAGATTTAAGAAGAGCAAATCTAAGCCGTGCAGGTTTGGTTGGTGCCAATCTTGTTCGCACAAATTTTAAAAATGCAGACCTAAGTGAAGCAAACTTGCAAAGTGCAAACCTTAGCGGGGCGGATCTAAGCGGAACTCGTCTCTTCGGCACGCTCTTGGCGGAAGACACTAAATTACAGGGTACGTCTTTCCACTCCGCTGCCGTGATGTCTTTGAATGACGCCTCTATCGAAAAACTGCGACCTTTCTGGAAGGATATCTTTTCGGATGGTTCCATTCCGGTCTCACTTGACGATGTTGATCGCCCTAAGCATTGGCCAACGAGGGGATTGAGCTATGGTGAATTCGACCGCCAATGGCGCACTTGGCAGGCTACTCTGGCCGCCCAAGAACCCGACACCTAGCCATAGCAAAACCATACCAGACCCATACGCTTCCCATACGCTGAAAATTGCGCCATATGGGCGTGAAACCCGTCACGTCAAAGGACCAAACCCATGCACGATATCCGCGCCATCCGCGAAAACCCCGACCACTTCGATGCGGCTTTGGCCCGTCGTGGGGATGCGCCTTTGTCGTCCGAATTGCTCGCTATGGATGAGGCACGCCGCACCAAGATCGGGGCCGCAGAAGCCGCACAAGCAGAGGCCAACAAGGCCGCCAAAGAAGTCGGTGCCGCCAAGGGGCGCGGTGATGAGGCCGAGTTCGAACGCCTGCGCGCATTGGTGTCTGAAAAGAAGGCCGAGATCGCAAAATTGAACGACGAAGCCAAAGCACAAGACGCCGCCCTGACCGCGCGGCTTGCTGAAATTCCAAACCTGCCCGCCGACGATGTGCCAGACGGCGCAGACGAGGATGACAACGTCGAAGTGTCCAAATGGGGCACGCCACGCGACATCAACAACGCGCTGGAACACTTTGATATTCCTGCCGTAAAACCCGGAATGGATTTTGAAACAGCGGCCAAGATTTCCGGCAGCCGCTTTGTGCTTCTCAAGGGAACAATGGCCCGCCTGCACCGCGCGCTGGCGCAATTCATGCTTGATACTCACGTCAACGACAACGGCCTGACAGAGGTGAACACCCCCGTCATGGTGCGCGATGACGCGATGTACGGCACCGACAAATTGCCAAAATTCGGCGACGACAGCTACCAGACCACCGAAGGTAATTGGCTGATCCCGACGTCCGAAGTGCCGCTCACCTACAGCGTTGCGGGCGACGTTCTGGACGAAGCCGCACTGCCGATCCGCTACACCGCCCATTCGCTGTGTTTCCGCTCAGAAGCCGGAAGCGCGGGGCGCGACACGTCCGGCATGTTGCGTCAGCACCAGTTTGAAAAAGTCGAAATGGTGTCGATCACCCACCCCGACGCATCCGACGACGAACAAAAACGTATGCTGCGCTGCGCTGAAGACCTGCTGGAACGCCTTGAAATCCCTTACAGAACTGTTGTCCTGTGCACAGGCGACATGGGTTTTGGCGCGCGGCGTACCTTTGACATCGAGGCCTGGTTACCCGGCCAAAACGCCTACCGTGAAATCAGTTCCGTTTCCACCACTGGCGCGTTTCAGGCCCGCCGCATGAACGCTCGTTTCAAACCGGCCAATGGCGGCAAACCGCAATTCGTCCACACTTTGAACGGGTCGGGCTTGGCCGTGGGGCGCTGTCTGATCGCGGTGCTGGAAAATGGCCAGCAAGAAGACGGATCGGTGACGATTCCGTCCGTGCTGCACCCTTACATGGGCGGCAAAACCACCGTCCAACCGGACGGCACTTTGGCATAATCATTCGGCGGGGGCACCACTTGGTCGGGTGGTGCGCCCGGGCAAATGCGTGTCGCCCCCGTTAATCCAACGGTGCGCCGCCCGCATTTTATCACGTTGATTCTCATCAATATTTTGAAGCGGATCGCGAACCTGCGCCAGCGTTGTTGTGTCGATATATTCAGGTTTCAAGAAACGGCGATCCACAGCGGACATAGATAGATCATCCAGCGTTTTAGGCCCGTCGCGGTCCCCCGACAACACCTTTGACACCCAAGCGCCAACGCCTGCCTGGACGGGCTTGTTGTGCAAATCTTCGGTGACGTCATAGGTCGCGGGGATTTTGTCCATCTCGTCAAAATCAATTTCGAGGCCCGCGGCATGGGCCCCCAAAGCTACCCAGTTCAATGAAATCGAGCTTAACCCCGTGCGCGGCCCACCCCCGCCGACAGACCCGTGGTTTCCGGGGAACCACTGTTGCAAATGGGTCGGCTTGAAATCCTCGCCGTGCTTTTCGTTCAGATCTAATGAATTGCTCCATGGGGTGCTGGGGTAGAGCTTGCGACGTTCATCGATGGCGATGGCATGCCGCGCCGCCAAAACCATTGAGGTCAGTCGTGTGTCATGGAAACGGTACTGCACATTCAGCCATTTCGCGACGGGCAGAATTTCGGGGGCACCCATGGCGCTGACCGTGTCCCAAACCCCCATATAGGCAATCTTGAACGGCACCACATCGGCCACAGATAGCCCGCGTTCCTTGCGCCATTTGACCTCGTCTTTGTTGGTCGTGATCCCGGGGGAATGTTTCAGGCGAAAGGCATGGCTTTCATCTGAATCCGGCCCATCGATCTGCGCCATGCTGCGGTATCTTTTGATGGCGTCTGGCACATAGCGCAAGCTGGAACGCTTTAATATTCCGCAATTTCGGATCAGCCCCACCAAGGAACGCGCCGCGAATGCACCCCGCGAATAGCCGAAAACCATAACCTCATCGCCGGGTTCATAAACGAACATCAGTTCGCGGTAGGCATTCACGATAATGGACGTCAGCCCCCAGCCCAACGCGCCGCCAAAAACCTTGTCTGTCTGGCGCGCCAGCAACGTGTTGCCCTGCCCAGACCCTACGCCGGTGGAATACAAAACAATCTGCGACATCCCTTGCCCCGATTGCCCATCAAGGGCGCGGTGGCGCACGCTTTGGGCCAGTCGCACGACGTTCGTCGGGTGTTCCGCGTCCGGCCGGTTGCGCGTTCCATCGATGAAAATAGCGATACGTTTCATGAGTTTGCCCCCCTACAGCATTCATAAATCGTGCCGATGCCTTACCGTAGGGTCAAGTAGGCGAAACCTGACCCACACACCTTGCCATTCGCTCGCGCGTACTAATGTATAGGGAATGACACGCGCACTCCTCACCCTGCTTTTCACTCTGACGTTCGTCGGATCATCATACTTTTCGTCGTTTTCGGGGTTCGAAAGCAGCCAATTGCCGATTCCGCAAATCAACCCACCGATCCAGCCTGAAGGGTATGCTTTTGCGATTTGGGGCCTGATTTATGGCTGGCTGGTCGTATCGGCCCTGTTCGGCATCTGGAAACGTGGGACTGATCCGTCGTGGGACGTGATGCGCACGCCGCTGATTATCAGCCTCGCGCTTGGCACTCCTTGGCTTTGGGTGGCGACGCAATCTGCCATTGCCGCAACTCTTTTGATCTTTGCCATGGCCGTTCCTGCGATCTTTGCCATGCTGCGCGCACCGACGGACGATAGATGGCTGGCGCGCAAACCCGTGTCGATCTACGCTGGCTGGCTGACAGCCGCGTCGTTCGTGTCGTTGGGAAGTACAATGGCCGGCTACGGCATCGTGCTGGGATCACTGGGCTGGGCCTACCTTGGCATCATACTGGCGCTTATCGTAACGCTGAGCGTTCAGATCAAAGCCCCCTACGCACGCGCCTACGGGCTGACTGTCGTTTGGGCACTGGTCGGCATTATCGTCGCCAATGGCATGAACGGCGTGACCGTCCTGTCAGCCGCAGGGATCGTGGCGATCCTGTCCGTGTGGACCTATCAGTTCCGCATTCCGCCCATGATGGCCACGCAATAACGCTAGGTACTTGGCTTTCCGCGGCGCGGTTTAGGCGCATCTGCCGGGGCCTTGCCCAAATGTTTACGCAGGCGCGACGGCGTTGATTTTGTTTTGTTTTTATACGGGTTTTTGTCCGCCTGAGACCGGAAATGCAGACGGATCGGCGTGCCCGGCATATCAAAATCCAACCGCAATCCGTTGACCAGATACCGCGAATAGCTTTCGGGCAGGTTTTCGGGATGGCTGCACATTGCCACGAACCCTGGCGGGCGCGTTTTGACTTGCGTCATATAGCGCAACTTGATGCGGCGGCCGCCCGGCGCGGGGGGTGGGTGTGCTTCGGTCATGCCCAGCAGCCAGCGGTTCAACTGCGCTGTGGTAATGCGGCGGTTCCAAACCTCATGGGCGCGCAAAATCGCCTCTTGCAGGCGGTCGATCCCGCGGCCTGTTTTTGCGGATACGGTGATCAGCGGCGCACCACGAAGCTGGGGCAAAAGGCGTTCAAATTCCTCTTTCAGCTCTTTCAACTTGGCCTGCTTTTCGGGTTCCACGTCCCATTTGTTCACGGCCAACACGACAGCGCGGCCTTCGCGTTCTGCAAGGTCGGCAATCCGCAAATCCTGCTGTTCGAACGGGATTTCCACGTCGAGCAGCACAACAACCACTTCGGCAAATTTCACCGCGCGCAGGCCATCTGACACGGATAGCTTTTCCAGCTTTTCCTGAACCTTGGCGCGTTTGCGCATGCCAGCGGTGTCAAAGATGCGCACAGGAACGGAACTGTCGCCGTTGGCCCATTCCATTTGCACGGAAATCGCGTCGCGCGTGATCCCGGCCTCTGGCCCCGTCAAAAGACGGTCTTCGCCAAGGATCTGATTGATCAGCGTGGATTTACCCGCGTTCGGGCGGCCGACAACTGCAATTTGCAGCGGCTTGGCCTTCGTGGGGATGCGCGGTGCGTCCTCGTCGTCCTCATCCACATCAACGTCCGTTTCCGGTGCATCATTGGCGGCGCGTTCTTCAAACGCATCCGACAGCGGCATCAATACATCGTACATCTCACCCAAGCCTTCGCCGTGTTCAGCGGACAGGCGGATCGGTTCCCCGAGGCCAAGATTGAACCCCTCAATCACACCAGCGTCGGCGGCTTTGCCTTCGGATTTATTGGCCGCCAAGATGACGTTCGCGTTCTTCTTGCGCAAAATATCGGCGAACACTTCGTCGGCGGGCATAATGCCTGTGCGCGCGTCGTACATGAACAGGCACACATCGGCCATTTCCACGGCGCGTTCTGTCAGACGACGCATGCGCCCCTGCAACGACTCGTCTGTGGCTTCTTCCAGACCTGCCGTATCAATCACAGTGAATCGCAGATCGCCAAGGCGCGCAGGCCCTTCGCGCAAATCGCGCGTCACACCGGGCTGGTCATCGACCAACGCCAGCTTTTTGCCCACAAGGCGGTTGAATAACGTGGATTTGCCCACATTCGGGCGGCCCACAATGGCGAGTGTGAAGGACATGGATACGACTCTATAAGGTTCAGAGACGCGCCCTACACTGAATTGCGCTTAACGGAAAGCCAACAGTTGCCCGCGCTTGGACACAACATAAAGCGTGCCATTTGCGACGATGGGGTTTGACGCCGCCCCGCCGGGCAAATCGATCGTCCCCACAAGAGCGCCCGACGTCGGGTCAAACTGGCGGATCACGCCATCACCGGACGCGACAATCACGCGCCCCCCCGCAATGATCGGGCCGTAATGGGCGAACCGGGTTTTCTGGCGACGCACGCGGGTTTCTTCGAAACCGGGTAGCGTCACACGCCAGATCGGCGTGCCGTCGCTGGCATCAAGCCGGACAAGTTCACCGATGTCATTGACCATAAAGATCGACCCACCCGCAGGCCACACAGGGCCAACGGCCCCTTCTGTCGCGGTCCAGATGCGATCACCGTTGGCGAGTGTCAGCGCCACAACACGGCCCGACACGTTGCCCACATAAACGCGGTCCCCATCGATCACAGGATCACCGGAAATGTCGGAAATGTTGGACGCAGCCGCACCCGGGCGTTGGCCCGTTACAACGGTGGACCAACGCCGCAACCCGCCTTCGGGGAACGCCGCAAGGACTTCGCCTGTCGGAAACGGGAAGATCGCGAATTGATCAGTAACCGCCGCACCTGCCCCGCCTGCAAAGTTCGACACTGGCGTTGTGCTGCTTTGGGTCCAACGGATACGACCGGAGCCGAGCTCAATCGCCCACGCGCGCCCATCACGGGCCACGACATAGGCCAGATCACCAACGATGGTCGGCGCGGATGTGCCCGGCGCATCAAGATCCTGCCGCCAGATTTCCCCGCCCGACGTCGGATCAAGGGCGACGACTTCGCCAAATCCGGTTGTTGCCAGCACAACATTTGTTGACACAGCCAGACCGCCACCGGACGCATCGCGCGGATTGTCGGTGTCCGGAATAACAGAGCGCGACCAAAGGGTTTCACCGCCCGTTGATGTCGCAACGATCTGGCTTTGCGCGTCGAGAGTAAAGATGCGGCCCGCAGACACCACAGGATCAGCCGTGATGCGCAAACGGCGGCTGTCACCCGCGCCGATGTTGTTTGAGAACAGTGGCGTCAAAGACGTGCCAAGCGCGGGGTGCGCAATTGTATGTGTCGGGCTGCCGTTACGGTGGGTCCAGTCGGTGTTGGTCACCGTCGCGCCCAGCGAAATAGGGCGCGCTTCGTTGTCTACTGCGGCGGCACCAATGGGTTCGCCGCGAATGTCGCTGCGTTCACCCGGCAAGATTACATCCTTCTCGCCGCAGGCCGCAAGAAGCCCCGCAACAACCAGAACCGCAAATGCCGGCCTGCGCAGCAGTCGCGCGTTTGTGGAATATGTGCCTGTCACGTTGTTTCCCCTTTGCGGAGTTTATTGGTCGCCTGTTTGGGTCATCGGCGTTGAAATCAGCGCTTCGAGGTCCCCGCCCAAGGCCACAATCATGGTGAACGCGCGTTCGCGCAAGCCCCGCGTCACTTCGGCGTCTTGGGCGATTGCTACAAACTGGCCGATTGCATCATCAACGTCGCCGGTTTCCACAGCGATCATCGCCAGTTGTTCCTGTGCGATCAGACGGAACGAGGACCCCGCCATGGCAAGCCCCGACAACATTGCGCGACGCGCGTCCGCAGACAATGTATCATGTTGAACCATAACGGATTTCAGCGTTGCCAGATCGCGGTAAACCTGTGGTGCTTCACCGTCTAGCGCGACGGTTTCCAAGGCTGCGACAGCACCTGCAATGTCGCCCGTTTCGGTCAGATCAGCTGCTGCCAAAAGACCCGTGATTGCGCCTGCGCCGCCCGTTGCTTCGATTGCGGCCAAGGCCGCAGCGCGCTCGGTGTTATCATCAATTTCCAGCGCGGACAGAATCGTATCCCCCGCAGCCTGCGCAGCATTTTCAACTTGGGCTTTGCGGAATTCACTAAAGGCCGTGCCGCCAACGACCACCAAGACGACCAACACCGCAATCCAGCCATACTTGCGCATATAGCCAAACAATTGGTCTTTGCGGACCTCTTCGGTGACCTCATCCATAAAGGTTTCTGAATTGCTCATTTGGCCCTCGTAATGTTTCGCCCCCCTCATACCCTTAAGGGGCCAGCAGGGACAAGAGGTGCGCGTTCACACCTGTCTTTTTGCACCCGCAAACAAAAGTAACGACCCTTTACATTATGATGTTGCAGGTGCGGCAATTATTCTTTAATCTAAACTAGTCAGTTTAGCGTAAAAGGTTCAATGTCCAACAACGAGACCTGACAGAATTTGGCCTGCGGGGCCCTTACCTGTGCGCCGCCCCAGTTTGCGAAAGAAGCAAGATGCGTTTTATGCCTTTATTCACCGCGGTCGTTGTGTCGCTTACATTATACGCGCTGGTGTTTGAGCGTGAGGCCCTGATGGCCTTTGCCCAAGTGAACCCCGACACGATCAACACATCCCAAGTTGACGATGTTATCGATCCAGTCAGCGTCGTGGCGAAATCCAGTGTCGCCGAAACCGTCGATACAGCCGTCATTCTGCGCGGCCGCACCGAAGCGGCGCGTCAGGTGACTGTGGCATCCGAAACGTCCGGCCAAGTGATTTCTGAACCGATCCGCAAGGGTGCGTTCGTGCAAGAAGGCGATCTGATGTGCCAGCTTGACCCCGGCACGCGCGCCGCCCAACTAGATGAGGCGAAAGCCCGCCTAACAGAGGCACGGGGCCGCATCCCGGAAGCACAAGCCTCCATCGCGGAAGCCAACGCGCGCGTCCGCGAGGCGGAAATCAACCTTAATGCCGCCCGTCGTTTGTCAGAAGACGGATTTGCATCCGAAACCCGCCTGATCAGCGCCGAGGCCACGCTTGAGGCTGCGAATGCTGGCGTACAGCGCGCCGCAAGTGGTGTAACATCCGCGCAGGCAGGCATTGAAGCCGCGCTCGCCGGTGTCGCCGCGATTGAGCGTGAGATTGAAAGCCTCGATATCACCGCACCGTTTTCCGGACTGCTGGAATCTGACACCACGGAGCTTGGCACATTGATGCAACCCGGTGCGCCATGTGCCACGATCATCCAACTTGATCCCATCAAACTTGTCGGGTTCGTGCCAGAATCCACAGTCGGTCAGATAACTGTTGGTGCCATGGCAGGTGCGCGTTTGACAAATGGCGACGAAGTTGTCGGCCAAGTAACATTCCTGTCCCGATCTGCGGATGAGTTGACCCGCACGTTCCGCGTCGAAGTCCGCGTTCCCAACCAGGACATGCAAATCAGTGATGGCCAAACCGCCGAGATCCTTGTGGCCTCTGACGGGCGCCTTGCACACCTGATGCCCGCCTCAGCGTTGACCCTTGATAACGAAGGTACGATTGGCGTGCGCGTTGTTGGCGAAGGTAACATCGCCCGTTTCTTGCCCGTAACCATCCTGCGCGATACAGTTGATGGCATCTGGGTGGCTGGACTGCCCGACAGTGTTGATGTGATCGTCGTGGGCCAAGAATACGTCACTGACGGCGTGCCCGTCATCCCGACAATGCAACAGGAGGCTGACGGATGATGAGGATCGTCGACGTCGCCGCATCACGCGCGCGCATGGTCATCGCCTTTATCTGCCTGTCTTTGCTGGCGGGTGGCATGGCTTATTTCGGTCTCCCCAAAGAGGGTGAGCCTGACATCGAAATCCCCGTGATTTTTGTGTCCGTTCCATTCCCCGGAATCTCTGCTGAGGATAGCGAAACCCTTTTGGTCAAACCGATGGAGGCCGAACTTCAGGACCTCGACGGGCTGAAAACCATGACGGCCACCGCCTCGGAAGGGTACGCGGGCGTCGCGCTCGAATTTGATTTTGGCTGGAACAAGACCGAAATCATGGCTGATATCCGCGACGCGATGACCAAAGTCGAAGGGCAGTTTCCATCGGGTGCGGACAATTATTCCATCAACGAAATCAACTTTTCTGAATTCCCGATCGTCATCGTCAACCTGACAGGCAACGTGCCCGAGCGCACGCTGATCCGCGTGGCCGAAGACCTGCAAGAGACCGTTGAGGGCGTCGAAGGCGTGTTGGAGGCCGCACTGACCGGCCAGCGCGAAGAGATGATCGAAGTGATTATCGACCCCCTTAAGCTTGAGGCGTACAACGTCACGGCAGGCGAATTGATTGACGTCGTCACACAAAACAACCTGCTGATTGCAGCTGGTGAAGTCGAGACTGAACAAGGGTCTTTCGCCGTCAAGATTCCGTCGTCCTTTGACGAACCTCGCGACATTTACGACCTACCCGTTAAGACCAACGGGGACCGCGTTATCACGCTGGGGGACCTCGCTGAAATCCGCCTGACGTTCGAAGATCGCACATCCACCGCCCGTTTTAACGGCACAACCACCGTCGCGCTTCAGGTGGTCAAACGCCGTGGTTTCAACCTGATCGACACCGCCGCCGAAGTGCGCGCCCTGATTGAGGCCGAGGTCGACGCATGGCCCCAAGACCTTAAGGACGCCGTGCAGGTTGGCGTGTCAAACGACCAATCCCGCAACGTGGATTCCATGGTTCGCCAGCTCGAAGGGTCCGTGTTGACGGCGATTGCGCTGGTGATGATTGTGGTGCTGGCCGCCCTTGGCACACGCCCCGCCCTGCTGGTCGGTTTTGCTATTCCTACATCCTTCCTGTTGTGTTTTGCCTTCCTCGCCGTGATGGAAATTACCATTTCCAATATCGTGATGTTCGGCCTGATCCTCGCTGTGGGAATGTTGGTGGACGGTGCGATTGTGGTCGTCGAATACGCTGACAAACGCATGAAAGAAGGCGCAGGCCCGATGCAATCCTACACGGATGCGGCCAAACGCATGTTCTGGCCCATCGTTTCATCCACGGCGACCACGCTGTGTGCGTTTTTGCCGATGCTGTTCTGGCCCGGTGTGCCCGGCCAGTTCATGGGTATGTTGCCCGTCACAATTATCTTCGTGCTGTCTGCGTCCCTTATCGTGGCGCTGATCTATCTGCCCGTTCTGGGTGGTGTTACAGGCCGTATGTCCAACGCCTTTGCGGGCGCATCAGACGTGTTGAAGGCGCGTCTGCCTTGGCTGGTCAATGTCGCCCTCGTGTTCCCCGCGATCATGATGGTTTTCATCGGCGCCATGATGACGCTGAACCCCGGCTACCTCACGGGTGAACAGGTCGAGGGCAGCTTTTTCGCGTCCCTTTCGGGGATGATCCTGTTCCTTCTCGGCACTATTGCGGTGTCCATCGCGGTGGGCGCAGCGCGCATTGAACGCCCCGCCAAAAAGATCAACGCCGGGTATCGCCGGTCTTTGTTCGGGCGATTGATCCATTTCATCGCGGGCAACCCGATCATGCCGATCGTGTCCATCGCAGGCATCGTTTTCGCCGTCATGACGACGTTCACCTACTTCGGGGCGAACAACAATGGCGTTGAATTCTTCGTAGACAGCGAACCCGAACAAGCCATCGTTTACGTTCAAGCCCGCGGCAATCTGAGCATCCGCGAAAAAGACGCAATCGTCGCCCAAGCCGAAGAAATCGCCCTGCAAGAAG
The DNA here is from genome assembly GCF_021532615.1 of Octadecabacter dasysiphoniae. Lineage (GTDB taxonomy): Bacteria > Pseudomonadota > Alphaproteobacteria > Rhodobacterales > Rhodobacteraceae > Octadecabacter > Octadecabacter dasysiphoniae. Next base: position 326,772 of record NZ_JAKGAQ010000003.1, on the reverse strand, counting down.
CAGGCATTCAATCTGTTTTCGCTTTCGCAGGTGCAGGCGGTTTGAACCAGAACACAGGCGGCGGCGAAGGCCCCAAAGACACCATCGGCCAGCTGCAGATCGAACTGATCCCATGGGATGACCGCCCCGCGTTTGCACGTGCCAATGACATTGATTTGGCCACACTGGACGGCGACACAATCCTTGATCGGCTGACTGCCAATCTATCCACATTGCCCGGCGTTCGCACCGAGATTTTGAACCTGTCGCGCGGCCCGGCAGCAGCCAAACCCGTCCACTTGCGCCTGTCCGGCGACAATTGGCTGGACCTACAAGACGCGACTGCAACTGCCCGCGCGCAGTTTGACCGCACCACAGGCCTGCGCCTGATCGAAGACAGCCGCCCCCTGCCCGGTATCGACTGGCAGATCGACGTCGACGTTGAAAAAGCAGGGCGTTACGGCGCGAACGTCGCCACCGTGGGCGGTATGGTTCAACTGGTCACGCGCGGCATCCTGCTGGATACCATGCGCGTGGATACCAGCGACGAGGAAATCGAAATCCGCGTCCGCCTGCCCGAATCCGACCGCGTATTGTCCACGTTGGACAGCCTGCGCGTGCGCACCGCGTCCGGCCTTATCCCGCTGTCCAACTTCATCACCCGTACGCCCGTCCCAGAACTGGCGCAGATCGACCGCATCGACCAGTCGCGCTATTTTGACGTTAAGGCCGACGTCGACCCCGGACTGACAAAATTCACGACAGGCGAAGGCGACGATCTTTCTGTATTGGGCCTGTTTCGCGAACTTCAAGATGATGAAACTGTCGACGATGCCAGCCGCACGATTGAAACCACAGACGGCACAATCTTCGAAGTCGTGACATTGAACGACGCCCCCTCGGTGGCCGCAGTCCAAACAGCGATCACAGATGGCGACGCCCTGCCGGTGGCGGTAAATGGAAACGAGCGGATCGCAGAGATCACATCCTGGCTCGACACCAACCCCCTGCCCGCCTCTGTCAGCTATGAATGGACCGGCGATCAAGAAGACCAAGCCGAATCCGGTGCGTTCCTGTCCCAGGCCTTTGCAGGCGCGTTGGGTCTGATGTTCATCATCCTGTTGGCACAATTCAACTCGATCTATAATTCGATCCTCGTACTGCTCGCCGTCATTCTATCAACCACTGGCGTGCTGATCGGCATGTTGGTCATGGATCAGGCGTTTTCGATCATCATGACAGGCACGGGCATCGTGGCCCTGGCAGGGATCGTGGTGAACAACAACATTGTTCTGATTGACACCTACCAAGAATACGAAAAATACATGCCAAGGACCGAGGCGATCACCCGGACCGCAGAAGACCGCATTCGCCCCGTGTTGCTGACCACAATCACAACAATGGCAGGTCTTGCGCCGATGATGTTTGGCTTGTCGCTGGATTTCATTGGCGGCGGTTTCTCGGTCGACAGCCCGACGTCGCTGTGGTGGAAACAACTTGCGACGGCCGTGGTCTTCGGCCTTGGCATCGCGACGGTGCTGACGCTGGTGTTCACACCGTCCATGTTGGCGCTGCGCGTCTGGGTGACGACCTACGCCCGTTGGGCCGCACAATTGTTCGCAAAGATGTCCATGGGCACATCGAGCCGCGCCGCACAAGATTGGGCCCTCAACCGCGAGGCAAAGCGCGTCAAAGCGCCTGAAATCATCTGGGAGGACGAGCCGTTCACGGCCCAACCCGAACCGGTGATCGCGCCGATGAAAGCCGCAGAATAACAAAAGGCCACCCGTTCATTCGGGTGGCCTTTTTTCGGTGCTGCATCCGGGTCGGCGGGCGGGGCGCATTTGGCGCAGCCAAACAGCGGCGTCCGTGATCCGCTTGTCTTTTATGCGGCGACTTCATCTTGTTGTTGGCGATGCCACAAATGCGCATAGCGTCCATCGGTTTGCAGCAGCGCGTCATGGGTGCCCTGTTCAACAATCACACCGTCTTCAAGAACGACAATACGATCCGCATCCGCAATCGTGGACAGACGGTGGGCGATGGTCACAACCGTCCGCCCTTGGCCAAGACCCTTCAGCTCGTTCTGGATCTCCATCTCGGTCTCGGTGTCCAGCGCGCTCGTCGCTTCGTCCAAGATAAGGATCGGTGGGTCCTTCAGCAGCGTGCGCGCAATGCCAACGCGCTGTTTTTCACCACCCGACAGTTTCAGCCCACGTTCCCCTACGGTCGTTTCATACCCGTCCGGCAGGCTTTCGATGAAGTCATGAATTTTCGCTGCCTTTGCCGCGGACTTGATATCGTCAAAACTGGCCCCGTCGCGCCCATAGGCGATGTTGTATCGGATCGTGTCGTTAAACAGCACCGTGTCTTGCGGCACGACACCGATCTGCGCGTGCAAGCTGTGTTGCGTCACATCCCGCAAATCTTGCCCATCAATACGGATTGCGCCCTCACCCACATCATAAAACCGGAACAACAGCCGCCCGATGGTCGATTTACCCGACCCCGAAGACCCAACAATAGCCACGGTTTGCCCCGCAGGCACGGACAAATCGATGCCCTTCAGGATCGGGCGCGCGGCGTCATATCCAAAGAACACCCCGTCAAACAGAATGTCCCCGCCTTGCACGTCCAGCACGGTGGCATCGGGTTTGTCGTTCACTTCTGCGGGCTGTTCGAGAAGATCAAACATTTCCCCCATATCGACCAAGGCCTGCCGGATTTCGCGATACACTGTGCCAAGGAAATTCAGCGGCATCGTAATCTGGATCATGTAGGCATTGACCATCACAAAATCGCCGACGGTCAACGCACCGCTTTGAACACCCATCGCGGCCATGACCATCACAACGACCAAGCCACCCGTGATCAACACCGACTGACCAAAGTTCAAAAACGCCAGCGAATATGACGTCTTCAGCGCGGCAGCAACGTATTGTTCCATCGCGCCGTCATAGCGCTCTGCCTCGCGGGTTTCGGCGCCAAAGTATTTCACAGTCTCAAAGTTCAGCAGGCTATCGATCGCCTTCTGGTTTGCGTCCGTGTCCTGATCATTCATCTCCTTACGGATTTTCACGCGCCATTCGGTGACGGTGAATGTAAACCAGATATAAAGCGCAATCGTGCCGACAACGACGGCCAAGTACCAGACATCAAACAAGAAAAACAAAACGACCGAGATCATCAACAGCTCAAGAACAAGCGGACCGATGGAAAACAGCAAGAAGCGCAGGAGGAATTCAACACCCTTTACCCCGCGTTCAATGATCCGGCTAAGCCCACCGGTTTTACGCGTGATGTGATAGCGCATGGACAGGCGATGAATGTGCGTGAACGTCTCAAGCGCGAGGGCACGTAGCGCACGTTGACCGACGCGCGCGAAAATTACATCGCGCAGCTGTTGGAACCCAACGTTCATCAAACGCGCAAATCCATAGGCCACCGTCAGACCGACAGCACCAATCGCGAGCATGGACGCCGACCCTTCGCCCGCCAACGCATCAACCGCGCCTTTGTACAAAATCGGCGTGCCCACCGCGATCAGCTTGGCCAGAAACAGCACCGAAAGGGCGGCCACAACACGCTGTTTCACCCACAGCTGGTCGGCTGGCCACAAATACGGGATGACCCGATTGATGACCTTCCAGCCTTGAACTTTGTCGTCATTGAGATTTGCAGAAGTCTTGGTCAGTCGGCGCATGAAATTCTTTCATCTAAACAGATGTGTTTACTTAGGGCGCATCCGGGTGCTTTGCCAGACTAGTCGCGCATTAACGCCATCATTCTGGCTTTGTCGCCACTGTCGCGCGGGTCTGAAATGGCCGCCGCCAGCCCTTGTAGCGATGCGATGTTGTGGCCCGCACGAAAGCTACTGACATGGGGTAGCATCGCGCGTATCCCGCCCGCCTTGGGTGCAAAATCTGCCCAGCGCATCAAGGGGTTAAGCCAGATGACTTGACGTGCAGACAGCCCCAATCGCTGCATCGACTTGGCCAAGACATCACCGTCATCGCGATCCAAGCCGTCAGTGATCAACACCACGCAGGCACCCTGCCCCAAAACGCGCCGTGACCAGTCACGATTGAACTGCGCCAAACACGCGCCGATCCTTGTCCCGCCTTCCCAATCTTGCGCCTGCGCACCAGCAGCGGCCAGCGCGGCATCTACATCACGGGTGCGCAGATGGCGGGTGATGTTGGTCAGCCGCGTGCCAAACGTAAACGCATGCACCGCGCCCCAGTCTTCACCGTTCTGATTGGCCACCGTGTGAACGAAATGCAAAACCGCACGGCTGTAAGACGACATCGAACCAGAAATATCGCACAACACAACGAGGTTGGGCGCACGTGTGCGCCGCGCCTTGGTGGCGAAGGTTGTGATTTCGCCGCCCCGTCTGTTGGCGATCCGCAGGGTTTGGCGCCAATCCGGCAGCGGCCCGGCCCCTCCTTTCGTGCGCCGCGACGGTAGAGGTTTTATGGGCAAGCGAAGCGTCGATAGAATGCGTTTTGCCTGTGCCATTTCCTGCGTGCTCATCTGTTCGAAATCCAGACTGCGCAGCCTTTCCGACACTGAAACGGTTTGTGCGGCGTCGATTTCAATCTCGATCTCGTCTTCCTTGGGTGCCTCCTGTGGTTCGGGGGTTTGTGATCCGTCCAGCAGCGCCTCGGCCGCGCGCTTTTCGGCAGGTTTGGCAGCGCGATCTTCCTGAACGCCGTGCAACGCAGGCAAAAGCAACGACATCATATGTTCAAGGTATTGCGGGTCGCGCCAATACAGTCGGAACACCTGCGCAAACACGGCGCGGTGTTCGGGCCGACTGACGAAACAGGCCTGAAGCGTGTAGAAAAAGTCTTGCCGCTTTGTAAAACCCGCAGCGTTGACCGCCTCAATCGCGTCAAGAACCCGCCCCGTTCCAATCGGCAGCCCCGCCTTGCGCAGTGCGCGTGCGAAATGTGTGATGTTGTTGGCCAGTTTGCCGTCTTCGGGCACATCGCGGGCCGGAAAATCCATCACGCGGCGTCCAGATCGGCCCGTGCTTCGTCCAGAATACGTTTAGCGGCCGACCCTTGCAGGGCTTGAATATCGTCCTGATATTTCAGGATCGCGCCCAAGGTGTCGCTGATCACTTCGGGTGACAGGTTAATCACATCCAGCGCCAACAGGCATTTCGCCCAATCAATTGTTTCCGCAACACCGGGTTTTTTGAACAGGTCTTCGCCGCGCAAGCGCTGCACGAACGCGACCACTTCGCGCGACAACGCAAGGGATGCATCTGGCGCGCGGGCGGCCAAAATCTCCATCTCGCGGTCAAAATCGGGGTAGTCGACCCAGTGATACAGGCAGCGACGTTTCAGTGCGTCATGCACTTCGCGGGTGCGGTTGGACGTCAGGATAACAATGGGGGCTTGCGGTGCTTTGATCGTGCCCAGTTCGGGGATTGTGACCTGAAAATCTGACAGCGCCTCAAGCAGGAACGCCTCAAACGGTTCGTCTGTTCGGTCAATTTCATCGATTAACAACACAGGCGCACCGCCCGGTTGCGGGCGCATGGCCTGCAACAGCGGACGTTCAATCAAAAATTCCTCAGTGAACAATTCAGATTTGAGCGCGGCACGGTCGGCCCCGCCCGCAGCCTCGGCTGTGCGGATTGCGATCATTTGTTCGGCGAAATTCCATTCATACAACGCCGATGACGCGTCCAACCCTTCGTAGCATTGCAGCCGGATCAACCGCCGCCCCAACGACGCGGCGATGGCTTTGGCGATCTCGGTCTTGCCTGTGCCGGCTTCCCCCTCAAGAAACAGCGGGCGTCCCAATGTCTGGGACAAGAACACCACCGTCGCCAAGGATCGCCCGCAAATGTAGCCTTGTTCGCCCAAAGCTGTTTGCACATCGTCAATGGTTTGCATGAAACGTCCCCTTTGTTTCCTAAAGCTGCATGTGAAACCCCTTAGGTCAAGGCACGCATTGTCCGGCGCGTCTGTTCAAGCTAAGTTAAGGGAACATAAATGGGGGTCTGGAATGAACGAGTCGTCACCGATTAAATCGGGCTTTGGCCCTGATCTGGCCGCCTTTGACTGGTCCGATGCGCTGCGCCTTGAAGACAGCCTAAGCGAAGATGAACGCATGTTGCGCGACGCGGCACGCGATTTTGCGCAATCTACGCTGCAACCCAAAGTGCGCGACGCCTACCGCGAAGAAGCGGTTGATGCAGGCATTTTCAAAGAAATGGGCGACGCGGGCCTGTTGGGCCTCACGATCCCCGAAGAATACGGCGGACTTGGCGCGGGTTATGTGACCTACGGCCTTGTTGCGCGCGAAGTTGAACGTGTGGACAGCGGATACCGTTCCATGATGTCGGTGCAGTCATCCTTGGTGATGTACCCGATCCACGCCTACGGATCAGAGGCCCAGCGCCAGAAATACCTGCCCGGTTTGGCGGCGGGCGACCTGATCGGTTGTTTTGGCCTGACAGAACCCGACGCCGGGTCCGACCCGGCTGGAATGAAAACCAAGGCCGTGAAAACCGCGACGGGGTACAAAATCTCTGGCGCGAAGATGTGGATTTCCAATGCGCCAATTGCTGACGTGTTTGTGGTCTGGGCCAAATCCGAAGACCACGGCGGTAAAATCCGCGGGTTCATACTCGAAAAAGGAATGAAGGGGCTGAGTGCGCCCAAAATCGCTGGAAAACTGTCCCTGCGCGCGTCCGTAACGGGCGAAATTGTGATGGACGGTGTTGAGGTCGGCGAAGATGCGCTGTTGCCAAATGTTCAGGGCCTCAAGGGGCCGTTCGGGTGTCTGAACCGCGCGCGCTACGGCATTGCGTGGGGCGTCATGGGCGCGGCGGAATTCTGCTGGCACGCGGCGCGCACCTACGGGCTTGATCGCAAACAGTTCGGCAAACCACTGGCGCAAACACAGCTGTTCCAGAAAAAACTGGCCGATATGCAAACTGAAATCACGCTGGGCCTGCACTCTGCGCTTCAACTTGGCCGCCTGTTGGAGGCCGGCACCGCAGCGCCTGAAATGATCAGCCTGATGAAACGCAACAACTGCGGCAAAGCGCTGGACGTGGCGCGCGCATCCCGCGACATGCACGGCGGCAACGGTATTTCGGATGAATTTCATATTATGCGCCACATGGTGAATCTGGAAACGGTCAACACCTATGAAGGCACGCACGATGTGCACGCGCTGATCCTTGGTCGTGCGCAAACAGGTCTTCAGGCGTTTTTCTGATGGCCCAGAAACGCCTTACCCCCCGCGCAATTGTGCCCCAATGCGCCCCTATCCCCCACGCCGGTGAGTGGGACCACATGATGAACGAGTATAACGTATGAAAGATACCGCCGCCGCCTTCGATTATGATCTTAACGGCCTTGACCGCACAGCCTGGATGGCGCGGATTGAGGATATCGCAGAAGAATTCGGGTACGCCGAACCGCTGGGGCCTAATCATTCGGCCCTTTTGGTGGATGCGGGTCGCACCCTGCTTGTCACCTTTGAAAGCATAGCGAGCGTGCGCCGGATGAACGACGGCGCGGCACCACTGGGCTGGGGCTTTGTGCAAAGCCACGGTTGGTCCAGCTTGACGTTGCTTGCAGATGCTGAAGTGGATTGGTTCCGCCACCCAGCAGTTTACGGGTATTTTGATCGCATGATCGATGACGGGTTCTTTGATGATTTCGATCAGATTCTGTTTTATGGCGCGGGCAGTGCGGCCTACGCAGCGGCGGCGTTTTCGGTGGCCGCCCCTGAAACCAACGTGCTGGTGATCCAGCCACATGCAACGCTTGATCCCGCCCGCGCGCGCTGGGATCGCCGCCACCCCGAGGCCCGCCGCCTTGATTTCACAACCCGTTTCGGATTTGCGCCAATGATGGTGGAAACCGCCGAATCCGTCTTCGTGCTGCACGATCCGTCCGTGATCGAAGATGCCATGCACGCGTCTTTGTTTGACGGACCAAACACAACCCATATGACCTGCCCCTACCTTGGGCCCGACGCACAGCGCCACCTGATGGCGATGGATGTCTTGCCCGAATTGATTGAACAGGCCATGACGGGCGATCTGACCCCTGCCAGCTACGCGACCCTATGGCGCGCACGGCGCGCCCATTTGCCGTACCTGCGCACTTTGATGCATCGTTTAGACGCGCACGACGACCATGACCGCCTTCTGGCGCGGCTGTGTCGCCATGTCAGCGATGGCGGAAAACGCCCCCTGTTCGCCAAAAAGCTTGCCGAACTTGAGGCACGCGGCGTCAGCCTTTAGGTGCGTTTGCCCTCAACAATGCGCTGCAACCAACGCAACAGGCGCATCCCGAAGTAACCCAGCGCCCCACCAACCGCGAGGCCAAGGGCAGACCCGCTGCTGAACAGCGCACATAGAATACCCGCGATGATCATCGCGATCATAAAGCTCAGCGTGCGCAATTCACCGTCAGCAATTTCAACGTTGTCGCCCATCGCCTGCGCCAATGGCCGCGCGAGCGGGCCTTCCAACATCGGCGTCGCGGCACCTGCTGCAACGGCAATCAAAAAACCAAACATAGTCGTATTCCTCTCAAGGTCTTGATGCCAGTGAACTGACAAACCGCTGCACACTTGGCAAGGGGAACCCTCTGGTCAGTTCCCCTTGAGCGGTGTAATGGGCGTTATGCCCAAGCAAAGCCCAGATCGTATAACAATTCGCCGCCCTGATGATTGGCACCTGCATTTGCGCGACGGCGCGATGATGGAGGCTGTGACGCCCCTTTCGGCCGCGCATTTCGCCCGCGCCATTATTATGCCGAACCTTATTCCGCCCGTGATCACGGGTGCCCAAGCTGGCGCCTACCGTGACCGCATCCTGGCCGCCCTGCCCGAAGGGTCTGACTTTCAGCCCTTGATGACGTGCTATCTGACCGAAGATACAGACCCTGACGACCTCGCGCGCGCGTATGAAGACAACATCATCACGGCCGTCAAACTCTACCCCGCAGGCGCGACGACCAATTCCGCGTCCGGTGTGTCGGACTTTGACAAAGTGCGCCCCGTTCTCGAACGTATGGCCGACATTGGCCTGCCCTTGTGTGTGCACGGCGAAGTCACCGACCCGAACATCGATATCTTTGATCGCGAAGCGGTGTTCATCGACAAGGTGCTGAAACCGATCCGCAAGAAGGTCCCCGACCTGAAGGTTATCATGGAACACGTGACGACCGAGAACGCGGTGGATTACGTGCGCGACAGCCGGTCCAACCTCGCGGCGACGATCACGACGCACCACCTTATTATCAACCGCAATCACATCCTCGCGGGTGGGATCAAACCGCATTATTACTGCCTACCCGTCGCCAAACGTGAAAAGCACCGCATCGCATTAGTCGCCGCCGCGATTTCTGGCGATAAGCGGTTTTTCCTCGGGACGGACTCAGCGCCCCACACCGACGCCAACAAACTACTGCCCTGCGGTTGCGCGGGATGTTTCACGGCCATCAACACCATGTCGTGCCTTGCAGAGGTGTTCGATGCGGCGGGTGCCATGGATAAGCTAGAAAACTTCACATCGCTTGCGGGCCCTCGTTATTACGGGCTGGCGCCAAACGAAGACACCATCACGTTGATCAAAGGCGAACCTGCGATCTATCCCGACCACGTCGACACCGCGGACGGACCCGTCACAGTGTTTGACCCCGGCTTCCCGCTCCATTGGCGGGTCGCGTAATTGAAACGTGCCTCCGGCGGGAGTTTTTCTGCCTAGATGAATGTAGGACCGACCCATGATACCCACCTCTTTTCCCGACAAAGCCGAAATCGCGCGTTTGACTGCCCGTATGTTGATCGAAATTGGCGCGATTGATTTCAACGCGGCTGAACCGTTTACCCATGCGTCCGGCAAGAAAGCCCCGACATATGTTGATTGTCGCAAGCTGATTTCGTTTCCGCGCATCCGGTCCACGTTGATGGATTTTCTGGCTGTCACGACAATGCGCGAGGCCGGGTTTGAGGCGTTTGACAACGTCGCGGGCGGTGAAACGGCTGGTATTCCTTTTGGCGCATTGATGGCCGAACGCCTTGCGCTGCCGATGACCTACGTGCGCAAAAAACCCAAAGGCTACGGCCGCAACGCGCGGATTGAGGGCGTGATGACCGAGGGCCAGCGTGTGTTGTTGGTCGAAGACCTCACGACGGACGGTGGATCAAAGCTGTCTTTCGTGGACGCCATTCGCGAAACGGGCGCGACCTGCTCAGCCACCGCTGTCATTTTCTTTTACGGCATCTTTGAAGGGGTTGAGCAAACGCTGGCAGATCACGGTGTGCAATTGCTGCACCTGTGTACTTGGTGGGACGTGCTGGAAGAGGCGAAAGCCTCCGAATCCTTTGACGCCGATACACTGACCGAAGTCGAAGCCTACTTGCGCGATCCAGCCGGATGGTCAGCGGCTCACGCATAAATGTTTAAATTTACTTAACGTCGCGCGACCTTTGGTGCGCACCACATGTAGCGGTTCGCGCCCTAGGCGCGGGCCGTATTTTGTGGCATGATGACGTTCACATCCTATCCACAGCTTTATACAATTTGCGCCCTGCGGCCCTACTTTGTATGACCCTGTGAGCGGTGGGGCGCTGTAGTGAACGGCTTGAGGGACAGGGCAATGAACGAGATTTCAACATTCAATGCATCAGGCACGTCTGAGGCCAATGTCGATACCTCCCCCCATTCCATCGAAGCCGAGCAGCAGCTTTTGGGTGCGATCCTGACCAATAACGATATCTTTGATCGTGTCGCGTCAATCGTTCAGCCAGAACATTTCTATGACCCGGTGCACGCCCGTATTTTTGAAGTCGCAGCGGCACGGATCGCAAAAAACAACCTCGCCTCGCCTGTCACGCTCAAGGCGTTTCTTGAGGACGACGAAGGCCTGAAAGAGCTTGGCGGCCCTGCCTACCTTGCGCGTCTGGCCGGGGCCGCGATTTCTGCCTTCGCCGCGCGTGACTATGCGCAGATGATCTATGACCTTGCCGTGCGGCGTGAGCTGATCACCGTCGGCCAAGACATCGCCGCGAAGGCCAAATCGGTCAGCGTTGACAGCGAGCCGAAAGAACAAATCGTCGAAGCCGAGCAGATGCTTTACAAACTGGCCGAACAGGGTAGCACCGAAGGCGGGTTCCAGTCCTTCCTCAAGGCTGTGACCGATGCGGTGAACGTCGCGAACTCGGCCTATCAGCGTGATGGTGGCCTTGCGGGCGTTGCGACGGACCTGATCGATCTGGATGGCAAACTTGGTGGTTTGCACAAATCTGACCTCCTGATCCTCGCCGGGCGTCCGTCCATGGGCAAAACATCGCTGGCAACGAACATCGCCTATAACGTGGCGAAGGCCTATAAAAAGGGCAAAATGCAGGACGGGTCCGAGGGCGCGGTCGACGGCGGCGTTGTCGGTTTTTTCAGCCTTGAGATGTCGGCAGAACAGCTCGCGGGGCGTATCCTTGCCGAAGCTTCTGAAATTTCCAGCCATAAAATCCGCCAAGGTGACATGACCGAAGGCGAATTTCGCCGTTTTGTGGACGCTGCCAAACAGCTAGAGGCCTGCCCGCTTTATATCGATGACACGGCGGCGATCCCGATCAGCCAACTGTCTGCCCGCGCGCGTCGCCTCAAACGAACCCACGGTTTGGACCTGCTGATTGTCGATTACCTGCAGCTGGTGCGCGGCACGTCTGAAAACCGCGTACAAGAGATCGGTGAGATTTCGATGGGGTTAAAGGCCATCGCGAAAGAACTCCAAATTCCCGTCATCGCGCTGTCCCAGCTGTCGCGTCAGGTGGAAAACCGCGAAGACAAACGCCCGCAATTGTCCGACCTTCGTGAATCCGGCTCGATTGAGCAGGATGCCGACGTCGTCATGTTCGTTTATCGCGGCGAATACTACACCGAGCGCGAAAAACCCGAGGATTCAAACCTTGAGGCGATGGCCGCGTGGCAGGAAAAAATGTCCAGCCAGTTCGGCAAGGCCGAAGTTATTATTGGCAAACAGCGCCACGGCCCCATCGGCACGGTTGAACTGTCGTTCACGCCGGAATTCACCCGCTTTGGCAACCTCGCCAAGGAATGGCAGCGCAACGTAGAAGACGAATATTAAAGGCTGCTTGCCGCGCCCCGTGCGCGGTGGCACAACACGCGCATGAGCACAGGTTTTCTTTCAGTTGATTTAGATGCGCTCGCCACGAATTGGCGCGCGCTGGATGCGATGACAGACGTGGAAACCTGCGCTGTCGTTAAGGCAGACGGATACGGATTGGGCGCGGGCAAAGTGGGCCGCGCATTGGCCAAAGCAGGCGTCAAACGCTTCTTTGTGGCCGTCGCCGAAGAAGGCGCAGAACTGCGCCAAGCCCTTGGCCCCAATGTGGAAATCTGCGTTTTTGCGGGCCACATGCGCGGTGATACGGATATGATTGGCGATATGATGCTGACCCCGATGGTCAACACCGTCGGCCAGCTGACCCGCCACCTTGAGGCGCTGCCCGAACACCCCTTTGGTGTGCAGCTTGATACTGGCATGAACCGTCTGGGCCTTGAAATCGGCGAATGGGCGAGCGTGGCTGAAATTGCGCTGGCACAGAACTGCCGCCTCGTGATGTCGCATCTTGCCTGCGCGGGTGACCCCGACCATCCGATGAACCGCCAACAGCTGGACCAGTTCCATCTGATGACAGACGGGATCAGCGTGCCGCGATCCTTGGCCGCGACCGGTGGTATTTTGCTTGGCCCTGAATACCACTTTGACCTCACCCGCCCGGGTGTTGGCCTGTATGGCGGCATGCCCTTTGCGGATGCCCAGCCGGTTGCCTATCTTGACCTGCCTGTCATTCAGGTGCGCGATGTCGAAGAGGGCGAAACCGTTGGGTATGCCAATGCCTGGACGGCCAAACGGCCATCAAAAATTGCAACACTTTCGGGCGGTTATGCGGATGGTTTGCTGCGCGCCCTATCGGGTGGTGCCAATCTTTATCATGGCGGACAGGCCGTGCCGCTGGTCGGGCGCGTGTCGATGGATCTGATCACCGCCGACGTCACGGACCTGCCGGAGTTGCCCGGTGTTCTATCAATTCTTGGGTCGGATCAGACCGTGGATGCATTGGCCGCGCGTGCTGGCACGATCGGGTATGAAATTTTGACGTCTTTGGGCCCGCGCTATGCCCGTCGGTACGCTGGCGGATGAATGCACTTGCATCCATTGGCGCGAGCGCTCTTGGGCTTTTAGCCGCGATCGGCAGGCTTGCCTTGTTCACGGGGCAAACCCTCAGCCATCTGGTTCGCCCACCGTTTTTCGGTCGGGAATTTGGGAATGCCTTGATCCAGATCGGCTATTTCTCCCTCCCCGTTGTTGGCCTGACGGCGTTCTTCACGGGCGGCGCGCTGGCCCTACAAATTTATTCAGGGGGTGCGCGTTTCAGTGCCGAAGCTGTGGTGCCCCAAATCGTCGCCATCGGCATGGTGCGCGAACTTGGCCCGGTGCTGGTCGGTCTGATGATTGCGGCGCGTGTCACTTCATCCATCGCAGCTGAAATTGCGACAATGAAGGTGACAGAGCAAATCGATGCCCTCGTCACTCTGTCCACGCACCCGATGAAATATCTGACCCTGCCCCGCGTCTTGGCCGCGACGCTGGTCATGCCAATTCTTGTGGCCGTTGGCGACATCATCGGCATTTATGGTGGGTTTTTGGTCAGCACAGAACGGCTTGATTTTAATGCTGCCGCCTATTTGCAAAACACCGCCGATTTTCTGACCCGTCTTGATATCATCTCCAGCCTCGTCAAAGGGGCGGTGTTCGGGTTCATCGCCGCGCTGATGGGGTGTTATTATGGGATGAATTCCGAACGCGGTGCGATGGGTGTGGGGCGCGCTACCAAATCCAGCGTCGTCGCTGCCGCCATCCTGATCCTCGCTGCGAATTTCCTTCTGACAGAGGCGTTTTTCTCAGCATGATCGACCTTAGCGCAGTTCATAAGACCTTTGGCACCAATGCCGTCCTGCGCGGCGTTGATTTGCACGTCCCAAAGGGCGAAAGCATGGTCGTGATCGGTGGGTCCGGCACCGGAAAGTCCGTACTTATCAAATCTGTACTGGGCCTTGTTCAACCGGATAGCGGCACAATCACCGTGGACGGAAAAGACGTCAACAAAGGTGACCGTGATGCGTTTTTGGCGCGGTTCGGGATGTTGTTTCAGGGGGCAGCCTTATTTGACTCCTTGCCCGTCTGGCAAAACGTCGCGTTCCGGCTTTTGCGTGGGTCTTTGAAGAAACCAAAAGACGAAGCCCGCGCCATAGCGATTGAAAAACTGCGCCGCGTTGGCCTGACGGGCGACGTTGCTGACCGCCTTCCGGCGGAACTATCGGGCGGTATGCAAAAACGTGTCGGCCTTGCCCGCGCGATTGCCGCTGAGCCCGAGATTATCTTTTTTGACGAACCCACAACCGGCCTCGATCCGATCATGGCGGGCGTCATCAATGATCTAATCCGCGAGATCGTTACAGAAATGGGCGCCACCGCGATCACGATCACCCACGACATGACGTCTGTGCGCGCCATTGCCGACAAAATCGCGATGCTCCATGCGGGTAAAATCCGCTGGACGGGGGCCGTGGCCGATATGGACACGTCTGGCGATCCTTATGTCGATCAATTTATCCATGGTCGCGCGACCGGCCCGATTGAAGCCGTGCGATAATCCGCCCGAAAGGCCCCTCATGCTCGGTATATTACTGTTTATCATCGCCGCCGTTCTGGCCTTCCTTACTGTGCAGGGATGGAAACACGACAAGCGGTGGGCGCGGGTCATTGTAATCATCAGCCTGATTGTCATTGTTGGCGTGGTCGGTTTGGTTAGCGCGTACATCTATGCTTTGGGTCAGGCCGACTGGTCATACTGATCTTTTCTGGAAGGGTATGACGTGGACATTTTCGTTGTTATTGCAGTGGTTTACCTCGGTCCCCCGCTCGCTGCAGTGATGTTTTTCAGCTCTGCCTGGATGCTGCGCGACGTCCGCCCGAAACGCGCCAAGCTGGTGATATGGACAATCGCCAGCCTGCCGATAAGCGGCGCGGCGTTGGCAGTCATCGCAAGTGTTTTGCCCATTTCGCCCATTATTCTTGAACCGGGTTTCGTCGTCGTTCTGGGCGCAATCGGTACCATCGCGACGCTAGGCACAGCTGCCTTGTTGATGCCTTTGCCAGATCGTGGTGCGCCGATCGCTGCAGCAATAATCGGGATCATGGCACTCGGCGGTGCGCTCTTTTGGGCGTATGAGTTGTCGAACACAAACTTCGGTTTGTAGGGCGCTGCGACACCCGACTTTCGTCAATGATCCCTCCGGCGCTGCGGGGGCTTTGTGCTATCGGGCGAATCGGTGGGTTGTCTTGTTCGGCACGCCGCCCCCCACCAAAGGTAGCGATGCCCAAATGTGCGCAGTTTCGGGAACCATGTCCACCACATCGTGAAATTGCACTGGTGCTTGGGCAGCGCATACAAGCGATGATAACCACCTGTTTTGGGGATAGTCCCGCCAATACCATGATATTGTTCTGATAATTGTGCCCATGATTGGGGTTTCTCAAAATTCCCCTATATCGTCGGCAACATCCCGCCTAAGATACTTTAACCATATTTAAGACATCAACGCCTGGGGGGTTATTCGTGTCTGATCGTTCTTTGGTGGCACGTGGCCACCGTGTTTTGCATTTTGTTTCCATGGTTCTGATCGCTGTGATCGGGCTCAGCGCGATTGCCTACACTGCGGCCTCTTCCTTTGGCTTTGTCCCTTGGCTCACGTTTACGGCGACCTTTGGCGATATCTTCATCCCGAATGCGGGAATGATGACCCAGATTGTTGTCACGATAATCCTCGCGTCTTTGTTTTTCTTCATGCCCAGCGCGGGGCGCATCATGTCGCTTGAACGCTCTCATCGGAATTTCAAACTCAGCATGGAAGATGTCGCGCGCGCGTATCACCTGTGCCATACGGCGGATCGCGCCGGTGTGTTCACCATGAGTTCTGAATTTGATGCCGTGCGCGAACGCCTCGCGTATTTGCGTGATCACCCTGATCTGGATTCGCTGGAACCCGCTGTTCTGGAACTGGCTGCGCAGATGTCACACCAGTCACGCGAATTGTCCGATATTTACAACGATGAAAAAGTCGTCCGCGCCAAAACATTCCTGAAGCAGCGTCAGGAAGAAGCAGAGCGTCAGCAGCAGCTGATCGTCGAAGCCCACCACGCCCTACGCGACATTCGCAAATGGTCCCAGCAGGTCGAGCTTGAGGAAAGCGTCGTTGCATCCCAACTGTCCCAGCTTGAAGAACAGCTAGAGGCGACTTTGCCGGCCCTTGGATACACGTTGGGCAAAGAAAGCGCAGACATCGTGCCCCTGCCCCAAAAACCCGCCGCAGAATAACCTTTGGACGGAATCGGGGACATATTCGCTGGGATTTTCGAACTGTTTGTTCGACTTCTGTACGGCATTATCCGCCTGATCATCCGCACCATCGGGCTTATCTTATCCCAGACCTGGCTAGTGAACCATTTCGAAGCCATGCGCAATTTTGGCGCTTGGTTGTCCATTTCGATGGGGGCCTATCTGCTGTTCGGGATTATTCGCGCCATGGTTCCGGCGTTTTACACCCCCGCCCTGACACCCATATTTCAATGGCAGATCGTTGTGGGGGCCATGGTCTTGCTGCTGGTCGGCATTGCGATGCGTGAATTGGACAAGGCCAATTATGTCCCCGACAACACGCGCCACGCCTTTGAACCGGACCGCCCGGTAACGCCAAAGGACACAGGCCCGATCCAGACAACCCCCACGATCCATTCGTCGCGCATCGTCGCAGGGCTGGTTCTGCTTGTGCTGGTCGTCGGCATCATCAGCGCATTTTCATCCGAACGCCACGAGGCCACATTGGCGGAAAAGCTGTGTGCGCAGGCGGATGCCCGTATTTCAGACGGTGTGGAACAGACGGTACGCGATGGGGCGGGTTTTCTGGACCGTGTGCTGGGGACACAAACGGCGGATCGTATTCCGTGCGGTGACGACTAAGTCTTGCGGCATCGCTTTAGCATGGCCAAATAGGGTCAACACCCAAAGGACGCCCCTATGCTAAACGCCCTGCGCATCGCCAACATTTCCCTTTTGATCCTGTTTCCCATCGCATGGTTCGCGCCCTTGCTGCGTGCCGCGTTACTTCCCTTTTTTGGCATGGACGAGATCTCGGTCATTTCGGGCCTGCAAAGCCTTTGGGGCAGCGATGTATTTCTCGCCCTTGTCGTCACGGCCTTTGCGATTTTTGCGCCCTATCTGAAAACCATCGGGCTGGCGCTGGTGCATTTTGATTTGTTGAAAGACAAGGTTCTGCCTGTGCTCGGCTATCTTGGCAAATTGGCGATGGCCGATATTTTCCTCATCGCGCTGTATGTGGTCGTCGTCAAAGGCGCGGGCCGCGTCACCGTCGAAGGCGGTTGGGGGCTGTATTTGTTCACGGGCTGCGTTGTGGCTTCGATCGTTATCTCAATCCTCACGGCGCGCCACGTTAGAATGACATCACAATGATGCAGCGGCGCGCCTTTTTGGCGACAAGCGCTGCGGCGCTGATGTCGGGCTGCATGGCGCGGGGCCAGTTCACGCCCCCCTTGGCGAGCACAGCGTTTGATATGCAGCCCATCTTGATGGCCACCAACCGCGCGTCGCCCCAATCAAGTGAACGGATCGAAGGGGTGAATTTTTATGACCTCGACATTGCCGTTCCACGAAACCGCGCGCCCGGCGATGTGCCCGTAAAGGGCGCCGATGCCTTCGCGCTGATACGCGAACGCCAATTATCCAGTGACGCTGAATTGAAACGCGCCCTTGGCCCTGCTGGGCGTGATCCGCTTGTGATCTGGGTCCACGGTTTCAACAACACCGCCGCCGAAGCCGTCTATCGTCAGGCGCAAATGGTGCAAGACACGGGGCTGCGTGGCCCGCAAATGTCATTTGTCTGGCCGTCCGCGGCCACCACACGCGGCTACCTGTTTGACCGCGACAGCGCCCTTCAGGCGCGCACATCGCTCGAGGAATTGTTCCTGCGATTGGGCCGCATCTGGGGCGGCCCCGTGACTGTGATCGCCCATTCTTTGGGCTGTCTTTTGGCCATGGAGGCCCTGGTGCGGATGCGTTTGCAAAACCGCCCCGTTGTCCTTGATAGTCTTGTCTTGTTGCAACCTGACATCGCGCCCGACGTGTTTGACACGCAAGTCGCCGACATATCGCCCCTGCCGAAAAATGCGCTTCTGGTGGTTTCGGGGAATGACCCCGCGCTGCGGGTCTCTGCCCTCGTATCGCAATCCACAAACCGCGTCGGCGCTGCTGCCAATGTCGATAAATACGAAGCACAGGGTTTTCGGGTCGTGGACCTGTCTGGCATCCAAGACGCTGGCAATTCGCACCTTGTCGCGCTGACATCGCCCACGGTGCTGCAGTTCTTGCGCGAACTGTCCACGTAAACCGCCCCTTGCGAAACGGGCGAATAAAGACCAAAAGGTGAACATGGCCAAAGACACCACCTTCACCTGCACCGCATGCAATGCATCCTTCACCAAATGGTCAGGGCGTTGCGACGCTTGTGAAGCATGGAACACCATCGAAGAGGTTAAGCCCCTTTCGAGCGGCCCGAAGTCCAAGAAATCCATGGGCGGTCTGCGCGGCAAGCAGATCGACCTGACCGATCTGGCAAGCGAAGAAAAAGAACCACCGCGCACGTTGTCCGGCGTCGGTGAATTGGACCGCACATTGGGCGGTGGTCTGGTCAAGGCTTCCGCGATCCTTGTGGGGGGTGATCCGGGCATCGGCAAATCGACCCTGTTGTTGCAGGCCGCAGCGCGGTTCGCGCGCAACGGGTTGAAGGTTCTCTATATCTCGGGCGAAGAATCCGCGTCCCAAGTGCAAATGCGCGCGCGTCGTCTGGGGCTGACGGAAAGCCCTGTGAAGCTCGCCTCGGAAACCAACCTGCGCGATATCCTGACAACGCTTGAGGCCGAAAAACCCGATTTCGTCATCATCGATTCCATCCAGACCATGTGGCTCGATACCGTTGAGGCCGCGCCGGGTTCGGTCAGCCAAGTGCGATCCGCCGCCCATGAACTTACGACTTTTGCCAAACGCAACGGCATCGCCATCGTCATGGTTGGCCACGTCACAAAAGACGGGCAAATTGCCGGGCCGCGGGTGGTCGAACATATGGTCGACACGGTGCTCTATTTTGAAGGCGAACGCGGCCACCAGTTCCGCATTCTGCGCGCCGTCAAAAACCGTTTTGGTCCAGCGGATGAAATCGGTGTGTTTGAAATGACGGGCAAAGGACTGGCCGAGGTCAAGAACCCCTCAGCACTGTTTTTGTCCGAACGCGGTGATCCCGCCCCCGGTTCGGTCGTGTTTTCCGGCATCGAAGGGTCCCGGCCCGTTTTGTGCGAATTTCAGGCGCTCGTGTCCCCGTCCCCTACACCGCAAGCGCGGCGCACGGTTGTCGGCTGGGATGGGTCACGCCTCGCGATGATCCTCGCGGTCCTCGAATCCCGTGCGGGCATCCCGTTTACGGGCCTGGATGTGTACCTGAACGTCGCCGGTGGCCTGCGCGTGTCCGAACCGGCGGCTGATCTGGCCGTCGCCGCTGCGCTGGTTTCCGCCCGCGAAGACAGTGCAATCCCTAAAGAGTGTGTTGTTTTTGGCGAAATCAGCCTGTCTGGCGCCCTGCGTCCGGCCCCCCAGACGGAAAATCGGTTGAAAGAAGCCTCAAAACTTGGTTTTACCTCCGCAATCACTCCGGTGCGCGCAAAACGCGGCGGGGACAGCGGTGTCGATCTACGCGAATTCAGCGATCTTCACAGCTTCATAGAACAAATATTCGGGGCACAGTCGCCTCAATAAGAAGGCAGGACGATCCTCATGGGCGATTTCACCATTATCGACGGCGCAGTCGCCATTATCATCATTCTGTCAGCGCTTCTGGCCTATTCACGCGGGTTTGTGCGCGAAGCCTTGGCGATCATGGGCTGGATCTTGGCGACCTTCATGGCGTTTATCTTTGCCGATCAGGTCACGCCGCTTGTGCGTCAAATCCCGCTGATTGGTGAATTCATCGGCGACAGCTGCGAATTGTCCGTCATCGCCGCGTTCGCCGCCGTCTTTGCGGTGGTTCTGGTGATCGTGTCGATTTTCACGCCGCTGTTTTCCAGCCTCATTCAACGCTCAGCGCTTGGCGGCCTTGACCAAGGCTTGGGCTTTTTGTTCGGCGCATTGCGCGGCATTCTTTTGGTGGCCGTTGCGTTCTTCGTCTACCAAACGGTGCTGGAATCCCAGAACATCGAAATGGTTGAAAATTCCCGCGCAATTGCAGTGTTTTCCAACCTGACAGGCAGCATTGAACAACGCGACCCAGAGGCAGCATTGGGCTGGATCACAACCCAGTACGAACAGCTTGTCGGCGAATGCGGATCACCGTCCGAAAACATCGAAGCAGCCCCCGCAGACAATTAAGCCCCGCGTAACATCCGCAACAGACCAATCACCACCAACAGGGCGGCGCTGATGAAATACATCGGCACGCCCATGGCGACGAAATCGCGCACCATATCGAACGCCTCTGCCGGGTTTCCGCCCTCGGGGATCGGCAGGCCATAGTCCTGCATCTGATCGCGCGCGCCCATAACCTGTTGGGCAATCAACGCGAACGGAATAACACCAGCGGCCAGCATCAAGATGCCTGCCTTCCCGCGCATCAACGCGACAACGGCGGCCAACGCCGCAACCGCAAAGCTGGCAAGAAACGCAAACCCCTGCCATGGCAAATCACCAAGTGGTGGGCCATTGTCGCCAAACAACATCGTCGGCCCGACTTCGTTGCCAAAAAATACAAACCACGGCACGAAGAACGACGCCGCCATAATTGCAGCTACGACTGCTCCTACCATCTCAACTCTCCTCTTTTGGGGCACCCTAGTGGCGTACATGCACTGTCGCCAAGGCCAAGTTGCAATCAGCGCCATAGGTCCGTGACACTTTCACGACAATTCGTTAAACCCTGATCAACGCTATTCCTCGGATTCGGAGCTGCCCCACGTGTCCAATGATATGACGAACGCCCTGCGCGCCCAAATGCCACCCGCTCATCCTTTTGATGACGATAAATTAAAAGAAGAATGCGGCGTTTTCGGTGTCGTGGGGGTTGATAACGCAGCTTCCGTCGTCGCCCTTGGCCTTCATGCTCTCCAACATCGCGGACAAGAAGCGGGCGGCATCGTCACTCATTCCTTCCCTCAAGGGTTCAGCTCTGCGCGCCGTTTTGGCCTCGTGCGGGATAACTTCACCGACGAAAGCACCCTTGCCACAGTCCCCGGCCCGATTGGCATCGGCCATGTCCGTTATTCGACGTCCGGCTCCAAAGGTGCGACCCAGATTCGTGACGTGCAGCCGTTCTTTGGTGAATTTTCCATGGGCGGTGCTGCGATTGCGCACAACGGCAACATCACCAACGCACTGCAACTGCGCAAAGAACTGGTGGAACGCGGGTCTATCTTTCAATCGTCGTCTGACAGTGAATGCATCATCCACCTGATGGCGCGGTCTATGGGGCAAAACATCCCCGACCGCATGGAAGAAGCCCTGCGCAAGGTTGAAGGCGCGTTTTCCGTTGTCGCCATGACCCGCACCAAATTGATCGGCTGTCGTGACCCGCTGGGTGTGCGCCCGCTGGTCCTTGGTCAGCTGGGTGATGGCTGGGTGCTGGCGTCCGAAACCTGCGCGCTGGACATTATCAACGCCACGTTCATCCGCGAAATCGAACCGGGTGAAATGGTTGTGGCATCGGCGAAAGGTGTGGAATCCCACTTTCCGTTCCGCCGCGCCAAATCGCGGTTCTGCATCTTCGAACACGTCTATTTCAGCCGCCCTGACAGCATCCTTGGCGGGCGCAGCGTCTATGAAACCCGCGAAAACATTGGCCGCGAACTGGCCAAGGAAAACCCTGTCGATGCGGATCTTGTGTGCCCTGTTCCAGATTCCGGCACACCAGCGGCCATCGGTTTTTCACTGGAATCCGGCATTCCCTACGCCATGGGGATCATCCGTAACCAATATATGGGCCGCACGTTTATTGAACCCAGCGAATCTATTCGCAATATGGGTGTGCGTCTGAAGCTCAACGTGAACCGCGCGTTGGTCAAAAACAAACGGATCATTCTGGTTGATGACAGCGTTGTGCGTGGCACGACATCGCGCAAGATCAAAGAAATGATCCTTGAGGCAGGCGCAGCAGAGGTTCATTTCCGCATCGCGAGCCCCCCGACCGCCTGGCCCTGCTTTTACGGTGTCGACACGCCCCAGCGCGAAAAACTGCTGGCCGCGACGATGTCAGAGGAAGAAATGCGCGATCATCTTGGCGTCGACTCCCTCAAATTCATCTCGCTTGACGGGTTGTACCGCGCTGTCGGCGAAGCCAAAGGGCGCGACAAAAACGCCCCGAAATACTGTGACGCCTGCTTTAGCGGCGAATATCCCGTGAAACCTGCTGATATGCTCGACCAAGGGTTCGAGATGAAGACAGCCGCCGAATAAGCCAAAACTGGCCGACGGTCCCGCGCTGCCCTTTCCAATACCCCACGGCCATGACAAAGCCCGCGCTTGAATTTTCAACGCCAAAGGCCCGTCATGCCAATCACGAACGAACTTACCGCGCAGGCGGCCACGCAATCTGTGGTCGCGCCCATCCGCCCGATCCGTCTTTTGGGTGTGTTCCAGAACCCGACCAACACCTATGTCCTGTTGCAAACGCGCAGCGGTGAAATGGTCCGTCTGTCCGCCTTGATCCCGACCGCTGGCCTGCGCCTGATCAGCGTTTCGGACGGGTCCGCGATGGTCGAAGAAGGCGACACATTGCACCGTTTGATCATTGGCTAAGCGACATTGCCAATCACGCCGCAAACGCCTAAATCACCGTCATGAAAACAGCTCTCATCACAGGCGCATCACGCGGTCTTGGCGCGGCACTGGCGCAAGCCCTCGCACCGACGCATCACATCATCGCAGTGGGGCGCACAACCGGCGCGCTGGAAGACATAGACGACCGCATCAAGGCCGCGGGCGGAGAGGCCACATTGGCCCCCATGGACATCACCGTGGACGCCGCCATGCAGCAACTGTGCCGATCCATCCATGACCGTTGGGGCAGTCTTGATCTGTGGCTGCACAGCGCCATTCACGCAGCGCCACTGACCCCCGCAAGCCACATTGCCCCCAAAGATTTCGCCAAATCCGTGGATATCAACATCACCGCAACGTCGCGACTGATTTCCTATGTTGCACCGCTTCTTGGCCAATCCGGTAAGGCAGTGTTCTTTGATGATCCCCGCGCCGGAGAAGCGTTCTTCGGGTCCTACGGGGCAACCAAATCTGCACAAATCGCGCTGGCGCAATCCTGGGCGCATGAAACGGCAAAAACAGGGCCCCGCGTGCAGGTTGTCACACCGCACCCCATGCCCACAGCCACCCGCGCGCGGTTCTTTCCGGGCGAAGACCGCGCACCACTGACATCAATCCACGACGAAGCCGCGCGCCTGCTGCCTGAAATTCTGTCCGAGAGTCTTTGATGCAACGCCTCGCTCGGGTGTAAGGTTACGGGGGCGCAGGCCCATTGCCGCATGGCGGGCCCTGACTTAACAAGACGACAAAAGGGGCAAACACATGCGCATTCTCATCACCAATGACGACGGCATCAACGCACCGGGTTTGGCGACCCTCACGAAGATCGCCCACGAGGTCGCAGGGCCAGACGGCGAAGTCTGGACAGTGGCCCCCGCGTTCGAACAATCCGGCGTCGGGCATTGCATCAGCTACGCCGCCCCAACGATGATCGCCAAACTGTCCGACAAACGCTATGCTGCTGAAGGATCACCTGCTGACTGTGTGCTTGCGGGGCTTTATGACGTGATGAAAGACGCGCGCCCCGATCTGATCCTGTCTGGCGTGAACCGCGGCAATAACGCGGCCGACAACACGCTGTATTCCGGCACCATTGGTGCGATCATCGAAGCGGCCATTCAAGGCGTGCGTGGCATCGCGATGTCGCAGTTCTTTGGTCCTGAAAACCGCCACCTTGATGACCCGTTCGAAGCCGCAGCCGTTCACGGGGCTGCAACAGTGCGCGCCTTGTTGGACAAAGGCATCTGGACGGATGATCCCTATAAAATCTTTTACAACGTGAACTTCCCGCCTGTGCCTGCCAAGGACGTCAAAGGCATGGCCGTGGCGTCCCAAGGATTTCGGACCAACACCCGTTTTGGTATGAAACCGGATACGGCCCCGAATGGGCGGCGGTTTTTGTGGGTCACGGGGGGTCCGCAAGATGAACCCACAGGCCCCGGCACAGACGTCACTGCGAACCTTGAGGGATATACATCTATCACACCGATGCGCGCAGATTTAACCGCCCACGACATGCTGTCAGACCTGAGTGACCGTTTGAAATGACCCCGAACCCGACCAAGGCCGAACGTCAAATGCAATTCCTGTTTGCCCTGCGATCAAAGGGCGTGACGGACGGGCGTGTGCTGACGGCCATGGAAAAGACCGACCGCGCGATGTTTGTGAAAGGCCACTTCGCAGATCGCGCCTACGAGGACATGCCCCTGCCGATTGCCTGCGGGCAGACAATTTCGCAACCCTCTGTGGTTGGGCTAATGACGCAAGCCTTGCAGGTGAACCCGCGTGACAAAGTCCTCGAAGTGGGGACGGGGTCTGGTTATCAGGCTGCGATCCTCAGCCATCTGGCGCGCCGTGTGTACACCGTGGATCGCTACAAACCCCTGATCAACGATGCGCGTGCGGTTTTTTCCGCCCTCGATATTACGAACCTGACTGCCTTTACGGCCGACGGATCACACGGATTACCCGAACAGGCCCCGTTTGACCGCATCCTTGTCACAGCCGCCGCAGAAGACCCCCCCGGCCCCCTTTTGGCGCAGCTAAAGGTGGGTGGCATTATGGTTTTGCCCGTCGGGCAGTCGGATTCCGTACAATCCCTGATCCGCGTGACGCGCAAGGACACCGGCTTTGAATACGAAGAATTACGCCCAGTGCGTTTCGTCCCCCTGCTTGAGGGCTTGGGAAAAGACTAAAACACAGCTATAAGACTGAAAAAGCGGGGCAAAAGACCCCGCACACATGAGGAGTTAAGGCATGGGCAAGCCCCGTTTCCCCCAATCGCGTCGCGTGATGTTCGCATCCGTTGCACTTCTGGCATTGGCCGCGTGCGACGAGAACGGCAACATCCAAGGTCAAGATTTTGACTGGGATATCCGCAACTTAGGCGGTGGGTTTGACACCTCGGACGCGGCGCGCAATTTGCCCAACCGGCCCCGCCCCGATGATCGCGGTGTGATCAGCTACCCCAATTATCAGGTTGTTGTCGCCGAACGTGGCGAAACCGTCCGCCAGATCGCCACGCGCCTGAATTTGGACGCGAACGAACTGGCCGCGTTTAACGGCGTGGATGCCGATGTGGCCCTGCGCCGCGACGAAATCATTGCCCTGCCCGCGCGCGTCGCAGAGCCGTCGCTTGCAACAGGTGCCGTTACCAGCGGTCCGATCATGCCGCCGACTGTTGATGTGACAACGCTGGCCAACGACGCGATCAACCGCGCCGGAGAACAGACGACGACCGCAACACCTACACCAGCAGCCCAAACCGGCGCAGAACCGATCCGCCACCGCGTCGCGCGCGGCGAAACCGCATTCCAGATTGCGCGTCTTTATGATGTGCCTGTCGCCGCTTTGTCTGAATGGAACGGCCTTGGAACTGATCTTACGGTGCGGGAAGGCCAGCAGCTGCTGATCCCCGTGGCTGGCGCAACACCGCCAAGCCCCGCCGCAACCGAAGTGCCCGGCGCTGGATCGCGCACACCGACACCGCCAAGCGCGGTTGTGCCGCTGCCCTCGGTGGACGTGACACCGCAAACACCTGAAACCACGCCGGACGCGCCCCCCGCGCCAGATTTGGGCACAGTGGCTCCGACCCCCGCGACCTCGGCCCCGTTCATCATGCCTGTGCAAGGCAGCATCATTCGCGAATACAATCCGGGCCGTAATGAAGGCATCGACATTGGCGTTCCTGCGGGCACGTCCGTCAAGGCCGCTGCCGCTGGCACGATTGCCGCCATCACCCAAAACACCAACGGCGCGCAAATCATTGTGGTGCGCCACACCGGCAACATTCTCACGGTTTACGTGAATGTCGACGATCTGAGCGTGTCAAAAGACGACACCGTGACCCAAGGCCAGTCTATCGCAAAGGTCGCAGCCGGTTCGCCAAGCTTTTTGCACTTTGAGGTCCGCGATGGGCTTGAGAGCGTCGATCCTGCGGATTTCCTTCCTTAAGGCGATCTTCGATCGGCGCGTGCCGCGGGCGGGGTGGCCAAAATTTCTTCGAAATTTTGGGGTGCTAGACGTTGATGCCTTTGCGGCCTGCAAGGTCAACAAAGTACTGCCAAGCGACACGACCGGAGCGTGATCCGCGTGTTGCTTGCCATTCAATCGCTTCGGCGCGCAACGTGGCATCGTCAATCTCAACCCCGTGCGCGTCGCAATAGCCCCGGATCATCGCGAGGTATTCATCCTGATCACATGGGTGGAAGCCGAGCCACAGGCCAAAACGATCCGACAAAGACACCTTTTCTTCGACCGCTTCGGACGGGCTGATCGAGGTCGAGCGTTCGTTTTCGATCATATCGCGTGGCATCAAATGGCGGCGGTTTGAGGTGGCATAGAGCACGACATTGTCAGGCCGCCCCTCGATCCCGCCATCCAGCACAGCCTTGAGCGATTTGTAATGCGCGTCGTCGTGGCCAAAACTAAGGTCATCACAGAACATGATAAACCGTTCGGGGCGCCCCCGCAGAAGCGCCAGACACCGGCCAATGCTGGGCAAGTCTTCGCGCTGGACTTCGACCATCTTCAGATCTTTATGCGTTGCCTGAACATCGCCGTGGATAGCTTTGACAAGGCTAGATTTTCCCATCCCCCGCGCGCCCCAAAGCAGCGCGTTGTTTGCAGGCAGGCCACGCGCAAATTGCACGGTGTTGGCGTGCAACGTGTCGCGGGATCGGTTGATGCCAATCAGCAGCGACAGATCAACACGGTTGACGGTATCAACAGGTTCCAAACGGTCAGGATCGGCGTGCCAGACGAAGGCGGATGCAGTGAAATCCGGGGCGGCCGCAGGCGCTGGGGCCAAGCGTTCCAGCGCGTCCGCGATCCGGTTCAGGACGTCATCATTCACTTCGCCGCCTCGTCGTCCTCGGCCTCTTCGTCGTCAAAATCGTCTTCGTACCATGTGCCCTCAGCGCGCATCTTGGCCTCGCGGCGCACTTCGACGCGGTGGACCAATTGAATGGAAACTTCGTACAGCCCATAGACTACGATGAACAAAATTCCCTGGGTGATAACGTCCGGTGGTGTGACCAGAGCGGCCAGCAAAAGAATACCGACCATCGCATATTTACGCACGTTGCGCAGACCCAGTGCGCTGACCAAACCGGCCTTTCCCATCAGGGTCAAAAGCACAGGTAATTGGAAGCACATGCCAAACGCCATGATAAATTTCAGCGTGATATCAAGGCTTTCGTTCACCTTACCAAAGAACGTGATGCGGATACCGTCATCCACTGCAGGCGCAACAACGCCAGCAGTTTCGCCAACAAACGACCCCATAATGTCGGCAATCAAAGACGGCACATCTGCAAACCCAAGGAAAAACGCCATGGCCAGTGGTGTGACGACGAAATGCGCAAACGACGCCCCGAGAAGGAACATGACGGGCGACGCAATCAGGAAAGGCAGAAACGCCCCTTTTTCCTTTGCGTACAGCCCCGGCGCCACAAACCGCCACAGTTGGAATCCGATGACAGGAAACGCCAGCGCAAAGCCGAACACCATCGAGATGCGGAACAATGTAAACAGGTATTCCTGCGGTGATGTGTATTGCATCGTCGGGCTTGGATCGCCGAGATCGCGCAGCGTTGCTTCAATCGGGCCAAGCAGGAATTGCAGGATCGGTTCGGCCACGGTGAACGCGATCACGATCCCTACGATAAAGGCCAATACAGCGCGGATCAGGCGTGTGCGCAGTTCGGCCAGATGTTCAATCAACGGGGCTGAACTTGCGTCCATGTCATCCGGGGCGTCTGTCTGGCTCATTTAGCGTCCTTCGCAGCCCGTTTGGGGGCTGCTTTCTTTGCTGCAGGTTTCTTGGCGGGCGTTTTCTTGGCCGTAGGTTTTGCCGCAGCGGCCTTACTTGCCGGTTTGGCAGCTGCCGCTTTCGGGGCGGCCTTTTTAGCCGGTGCTTTTTTGGCGGGCACTTTTGGTGCGGCTTCGGCTTTTTCAGCGGCGACACGGGTTTCCGCCGCATGCGCCATGGCCTTGTCGATCTTTTCTTTGTTTGCAGCGCGTTCCGCAGACAATTTAGATTTCAAAGCCTCTGTTTCACCGCCCGATTTGGGCGATGACATGCCGGATGCCTCACGGATTTTGTCGACACCAAATTTTTGCGGGTTGGCGGCGGCTTTGATCGTTTTGTTGATCTCGCTCACCCCTGCCTCATCCGCGGCGGCGTTCATCGCGCTGGAAAATTCCCGCGCCATGCCTTTGGCTTTGCCGACGAACTGCCCCACCTGCCGGAACAAGCCGGGCAAGTCTTTGGGGCCGATCACGATCAGCGCGACGATGCCCACAACGAGCATCTCCATCCAGCTTAGATTAGGCATGGGGCGATCCTTTCACGCGGGGCGCTTAGACCTTGGTGTTTTCATCCGTCGGCGTCACGTCCTTGGCATCATCCGCCATGGCGTCTTCCAATTCGGTCTTGCTGTCATCCACGCCTTTTTTGAACGCCGTGATGCCTTTGCCGACTTCGCCCATAAGGGACGAAATTTTGCCGCGGCCGAACAGGACCAGCACCACGACAGCGATCAGAAGGAGGCCCGGAAGGCCGATGTTGTTGAGCATGTACTCTCTCCAGCAGGGGCGGACGTTGTGCCCGCTTTGATGTTTCAGGCAACAGACGTAGGGGGCATTGGCACGTTTTGAAAGGGGGAAAAGGCATTTCATGGGCTTAAAATGCAGGGGTTTGATGATACTTGCGTCAAAAAATTGACAACTGACAGTTTTTTGACAAACACTATCCCAAAGGAGCCATCTATGCGACGAGCCGACCGCCTCATGAATTTGATTCGCCATCTGCGCGACGGAGAAGTGCACCGCGCCGCCGATATTGCCGCTGCGATGGATGTGTCCCTGCGCACGGTGTACCGCGATATGGAAACGCTGGCGAAATCCGGCGTCCCGATCGAAGGGGAACGCGGCACAGGCTACCGCGTCACGGCCGCGATCACCCTGCCCCCGTTGAACCTGTCCATGGCAGAACTAGAAGCATTGCACGTCGGCCTTGCGGCGATGCGACAGGCACAAGACCCGGACCTCGCCGCGGCCGCATCGTCATTGGCGGCCAAACTGGACGGCGTTTTGCCAGAGGTGAATTCCCCCACGACGCTGGCGGTTTACCCGTTTGCCGATGCAGCGCGCGGGTTCCAGCATTTGCCGAAAATCCGCAGCGCCATTCGCGCGCGTCAAAAACTTAACCTGACGACTGGCGCGAAGGATCGCACAGTGCGCCCGCTGCAACTGGAATATTGGGGGCGGCTTTGGACCTGTGTCGTGTGGTGCGACACGACCCGCAAATTTGATGAATTACGGATCGACCAGATCACCGCATTGCGTGTGCTGCCTGCCCTGTTTGTCGAAGAAGAAGGTAAGCGTCTGCGCGATTATCGATCAGCTGCGCGGGAAGATGAAACACTTGTCGCGCCGGATCATCAGCCATAACACCATACCCTTTTTGGGTAAGAACACGGACGGCACGACCGCTTTCATTTCGCTGCCATCATCCAAGGTAAATTCGACCAAGCTTTCATTGCCCATAAACCGGGCCCGTTTGACGATACCACGTGCTGGCGTGCCATCCGCGATGGTCGGGTTGGGGCCTTTGCCCTGACGATCAAAGTCGATTTTCAGGTGCTGGGGCCGGA
Organism: Octadecabacter dasysiphoniae; assembly: GCF_021532615.1. Classification (GTDB taxonomy): domain Bacteria; phylum Pseudomonadota; class Alphaproteobacteria; order Rhodobacterales; family Rhodobacteraceae; genus Octadecabacter; species Octadecabacter dasysiphoniae. Next base: position 296,632 of record NZ_JAKGAQ010000003.1, on the reverse strand, counting down.
TAACGATATCGACGGGCGCACCGTCTGTCACGCCGGGCACAAGGAACTGACCGAACGCAGTTTGCGCCAATGCCCCGTCAACCGATGCCTGTACCACATTGATATCGCTAAAGAATGCCGCCGCCTCTTTGTCGACGGGGGTGTTGTAGATATTATAGGGCGCGCCCTTCTGAACGATCTTACCATCACGCATCAATGCAATTTCGTCAGCCATGCGCATCGCTTCGCCCGGTTCATGGGTGACCAGTAAAACGGCGGTGCCTTCGGCCTTTAGCACATCCAGTGTTTCGTCGCGGATGTCATCGCGCAGACGGTCATCAAGGCCGCTGAACGGTTCATCCATCAACATGATCCGCGGGCGCGGGGCCAATGCGCGGGCCAGTGCGACGCGCTGTTGTTCGCCGCCTGACAGTTCGTGCGGATAGCGATCAATGTGGGCCGACATACCGACACGGTCTAACAGTTCGGCGACCCGCGCGCGGTTCTTGCGCGCCGATCCTGTCAGCCCGTAGGCGACGTTGCCCGCAACGCTCAGGTGCGGGAACAATGCAAAATCCTGAAACATCAGGCCAATGCCGCGACCCTCGGGGGGGACGCGTGACGTGCCATCGCAAATCATCTGGCCGTCGGCCCAGATCGACCCCGCGTCCTGCTTTTCGATCCCTGCAATGATGCGCAACGTCGTCGATTTACCGCACCCCGACGGCCCCAGCAGGCACGTCACCTGCCCCGGCTGAACCGTCAGCGACACATCATCCACCACAGCACGACCGCCAAAGCTGCGCTGGATGTTGCGTATTTCAAGGCGGGGGGCGTCGGTCAACAATTTTGGCCTTTAATCCTTACCGAAAAAATCGGGTATACCCGCCAGATAGCAACGCCCCCCGTTTAGGGCAAGTGTTACAGCGTCGCGTTGATCGCACCGCCATCCAGAAGCAAATTCTGCCCGACGATGAAACCGGCACGATCCGAACACAGGAACGCGCAGGCCGATCCGAATTCAAGCGCTGTGCCATAGCGTCCGGCAGGAATTGTTGCCTGACGGTTGGTTTTGGCCTGTTCCATCGAAATGCCTTGGGCGTTGCTGACGCCGGTATCCAGTTGGATGGCCCGGTCTGTTGCATGAATGCCGGGCAGCAGATTATTGATCGTGACGCCCGATCCCGCGATCTGGCGCGATGTTCCAGCCACAAAACCCGTCAGCCCCGTGCGGGCCGCATTGGACAGGCCCAAAATCGGGATCGGTGCCTTAACCGACCCTGACGTAATGTTCACCACACGGCCCCAGCCGCGATCCATCATTGATGGCACCAGTGCTTGGATCAATGCAATCGGCGTCAACATGTTGGCATCAAGGGCGGCGATGAAATCGTCGCGGTTCCAGTCTGTCCATGATCCGGGGGGCGGTCCGCCCGCATTTGTCACCAGGATATCAACGCCTTGCGCGGCCTTAATCGCCATCGCTTGCCCTTCTGGCGTGGTCACATCCGCTGCCGCCGTCACGACATCAACGCCAAACTCTGCGCGGATCGCCTCTGCTGTCGCCTCAAGCGCCTCAGCGCCCCGCGCGTTGAGAACCAGATCGACACCTTCGGCCGCCAGTGCCTCGGCGCAGCCGCGCCCCAGACCTTTGGATGATGCACACACCAATGCCCGCTTGCCTTTAATCCCTAAATCCATTGCCGTTCCTTCCCATTGCGGTCCACGCCGCCTATTAATAACCCATCCGTCAACAAAACCGATGCTTGGCCAGATCGTTGACGATATTTCGCCCCATTTCTAGGGTAGCTATTCGTATATTGACCACCCCTGTTTCAAGTTGAGTTCGCCCCATGTCCAGCAACACACGCAACACCATCGCTGTTTTCCCGTCCGACGCCTTTGTCGTGACAGACGGTGTGGCCGAAGGCGAAGCCGTGTCCTTTATGGACGAATTGATGCTGGATGACGTCTATCAATTGACGGAACACAGCACGCGCAAGGCGTTAACGTACGAAAAGGGCAGCGATAACGGTTTCATTCTGGCAGACGATTCCGAAATCGGGACGCCAGGCAATGCGCTGTATCTTGACTGCTGCATCACATTGATGGGCCGCGACAGCGCAACCTACGAAGCATTGATCCTGGTCGAAGTTGAAGGGGACGAAGCCGCAGAGGTCTACGTCATGCCGCTGGCCAACCTCGATATTGAAACCGACTATCGCCTTGTCGGCGCGGATCGCGATACTGCTTCGGCAAAGTTTGGCGATGTGGCCTGCGTGCGTTTTGCCCGTGGCACCCACATTACGCTGGCATCTGGCGCGCAAGTGCCCATCGAAGACCTCAAGATCGGTGATCGTTTGTTAACCCGCGACGCGGGTCCCCAAGACATCCGCTGGATTGGTGAAACAACACTGCGCGCCGTGGGCGATTACGCCCCTGTGGTGATCCGCGAAGGCGCACTGTTCAACACCCGCGACCTTGTCCTGTCGCCCGATCACCGCCTGTTTATCTACCAACGCGAAGACCGCCTTGGCGCAGGCCGTTCTGAAGTGTTGGTCAAGGTGCGCCACCTGATCAATGGCGACACGGTCTATCAACAAGACGGCGGATTTGTGGACTACTTCCAGATCCTGTTTGACGACCACCAGATTATCTACGCCGAAGGCATCGCGGCCGAAACGTTGTTGGTCGACGCGCGCACCCGCGCCGCACTGCCCGATAACGTCGCGAAAGATAACCACAGTGACACCGCCCATCAGGCGTTTGAGGTGACCGAAAGCCTCGCCAATCGTCCCGACGTCGTGACACTGCTGAAACGGGCATCCTCCAGCTGAAGCGCTGATTGTTTCCGCTCAGGATACAAAAATATTAGTTCAAATTTGATCTTCAACCACCTGTAAACCAACCAGCCTTATCGCTGCGCCATGGTTCATGTTTGCATCCCCCCCGCCCTCATCCTGGCCACAGGCCTATCCCTAAGTGCATGCGGCGACATCAAAGGCGCTCTCGAATTCGCTGATACCCGTGATGATTTTCTGTCGCGACGCGCAACATTGGAAGATCGTTCAAACACTGCTTACCTCGGCGTTCCCGAAACGGGCGAGGCGACGTATCGCGGTGAGGCTTCCCTTGCCGTTGGGACCAAATCCGATGGCGTCGTCCTGCTGGGCGATGCCGCCATCACCGTGGATTTCGACGACAGCACCTTGTCAGGCGAAATGGGCAATTTCAGCGGCTTTGACACCAACGAAGACTTTTCGAAATACGCCGGCGTTCTGGTGCTTGAAGACGGTGTTATTGGTGCCGTGAACCCCAACGATGTTGAAGGTCAAATCGTCGGAGTGCTGACAGGCGACGGCAATGTCATCGGCGTAGATGCCTTCTGGGAAGGCCACCTAAAAGGCACACCCATCATCGGTATCTTGGGCGACACAACACCGGGCAGCAGCACATTCACTTTGAACGACGATGTAGTTCCCGGAACCCTTGTCACCGCCGTTACCGACTAAGCGCGACAGTTCATTGCGCCGCTCCCCCGCGCCCGCTATAGCGCGGGGCATGACAAATCGCCCAGACCTCCCCGCCGAAATTGCCCGCCGCCGGACCTTCGCGATCATCTCGCACCCGGATGCAGGTAAGACGACGCTGACCGAAAAATTCCTGCTGTTTGGCGGGGCCATTCAGATGGCGGGCCAAGTGCGCGCCAAGGGTGAGGCACGGCGCACGCGATCCGACTTTATGCAGATGGAAAAAGACCGCGGCATTTCGGTTTCGGCCTCTGCGATGTCATTTGATTACAAGCACTTCCGTTATAATCTGGTCGATACCCCCGGCCACTCCGATTTTTCGGAAGACACATATCGGACCCTTACAGCCGTTGATGCCGCCGTGATGGTGATTGACGGTGCAAAGGGTGTGGAATCCCAAACGCAAAAACTGTTTGAGGTCTGTCGTCTGCGCGACCTGCCCATCCTGACATTCTGTAACAAGATGGACCGCGAAAGCCGAGATACCTTTGAAATCATTGATGAGATTCAAGAAAACCTCGCTATTGATGTGACCCCTGCAAGCTGGCCCATCGGTGTCGGGCGCGATTTTATTGGCTGTTATGACATCCTGCGCGACCGCCTTGATATTATGGACCGCGCGGACCGCAATAAGGTCGCTGAATCTGTTGAGATCAACGGTATGGACGACCCGAAATGGGAAGAACACGTGCCCGCCCATCTGCTTGCGAAGTTCCGCGAAGACATTGAGATGGCAAAAGAGCTTTTGCCAACGCTCGACCCCAAAGCGGTGCTCGAGGGGACAATGACCCCGATCTGGTTCGGCTCAGCGGTCAACTCGTTCGGCGTGCGCGAATTGATGGAAGGGATCGCCAATTTCGGCCCCGAGCCCCAACCCCAAACCGCCCAACCCCGCACGATTATGCCCGAGGAAAAGAACGTCGCGGGCTTTGTGTTCAAGGTGCAGGCCAACATGGACCCAAAGCACCGCGACCGCGTGGCGTTCGTGCGCATGGCATCGGGCCATTTTACGCGTGGCATGAAACTGACCCATGTACGCACCAAAAAGCCGATGGCGATTTCTAACCCTGTGCTGTTCCTCGCCTCTGATCGCGAACTCGCCGAAGAAGCATGGGCGGGCGACATCATCGGTATTCCAAACCACGGCCAGTTGCGCATCGGTGATACGTTAACGACCGGCGAAATGTTGCAGGTCAAAGGCATCCCGTCCTTTGCGCCCGAACTGCTGCAAGGTGTGCGCGCGGGTGATCCGCTCAAATCCAAGCACCTCGAAAAGGCGCTGATGCAATTTGCCGAAGAAGGTGCTGCCAAAGTGTTCAAGCCCTCATTCGGGTCGGGTTTCATCGTCGGCGTTGTCGGGCCGTTGCAATTCGAAGTTCTCGCGTCACGGATCGAGTTGGAATACGGCCTTCCCGTGCGGTTCGAACAATCCCAATTCACGTCCGCGCGCTGGGTGTCTGGTGACAAAGACGCGGTTGAAAAATTCTCGGCTGCGAATAAACAGCACATCGGAACCGACAGCGACGGTGACACGGTATACCTCACCCGTTTGCAATGGGATATCGACCGCGTCGGGCGCGACTACCCCGACGTGTCCCTGACGGCGACAAAGGAAATGATGGCAGGCTGAGTCCGATCCGCAACATTCTGCCGAATGCCGATTGTGTGACTGGATCGCACTTAGCCGCCGCGTTAGGTTCCCCAAAAAGCCGGAGACATTCATGACCAAGACCTCAGTATCTGCCATCGCTCTTGCTGCGCCTATGACATTTGCCGCTGGTGCGGTTTGGGCTGATGACACCGCAGCCCAGTGGGATTTGCTCGCGCAGATCGAAGTCGAAGAAATCGTTACTGAAACAACCTACGAAGTCCGCAAGGTCTTTCCGTCGGCCATCGAAAACGGCGTGGATCAGTTCGACATTTCTGGCTATCTTGTTCCGTTGTCTGACGGCGTGGAAATCAGCGACTTCATCCTGATTTCCGACATGGGGTTTTGCCCGTTCTGCGGATCGCCTGAACACGGCACGTCTTTGCAAGTGTCTATGGCTGACCCGATCACCTTTGAAGAAGGCAAACGCGTCACGTTGCGCGGCGCATTGGAAACAGTGACGGATCCTGAAACATGGCAGACCACCGTTCTGACCGGTGCCCAAGCGCTGTAAAGGCGCGTAAAATGTCCAAGACCGCTAAATCCCAATGACGTTGCGCAATCGCGTGCAGCCGGATGGCCAAATTCTGGCCGTTCAATCGCGCGGCATGTTCACCGGAAACCGCGGCATATTGCACACCAGCGATAAGATCATGGGTGACGCGCTGTGGAAGCATCGCGCCTGGATTTGTTGCACCCTGACATGGCAAAATCGGCGCCGGCCTGTGATGACGGGCCGCAACTGGACAGAGCTGTTTTTCCTTGATGAAGCGGTCGCCATGGCTGCAGGGCACCGTCCGTGCGCTTACTGCCGCCGTGTAAATTACATTGAATTTTCAGAGGCTTGGGGCACGAAACTGAAAGCGCCCCAGATGGATCAGGTATTGCATGCCGCCCGCGCAATCAACGGCGCACGCAAATTGCAGACACATCATGCAAACGCCGACGCCCTGCCCCCCGGCACATTCATCAAGGCCGACGATATCATGCTAGTAACACAGGACGCGGCGTTGCCCGCCATACCACAAGGCTACGGCGCGCCCGTCCCGCGCCCGACTGGCATCGTCACCGTTCTGACCTGTGTGCCAATGCTGGACGTATTGCGTGGCGGATATGTCCCCGCGATCCACCCATCGGCGCAAACCCCTTTGTTTACTTGACCTTACGCGCGCCCCTGCGTAGGTGTTTGCCACCCAAAAGACAGGCAATTCGGCCCGTCTGGCCGCGTGACGATTGCGGCCTCTAGGCTGCAAACTCCGCGAAAGGAATAACTTGATAAAATTCAGTGACTTAAACCTCGACAAGAAGGTCCTCAAGGCCGTCGAAGAAACCGGCTATGAGACGCCGACCCCTATTCAGGCCGGGGCGATTCCCCCAGCTTTGGAAGGTCGTGACGTTCTTGGGATCGCCCAAACGGGCACCGGTAAGACCGCCAGCTTCACGCTGCCGATGATAACAGCGCTTAAACGTGGGCGCGCCCGTGCGCGCATGCCGCGATCTTTGGTACTCGCGCCGACGCGCGAACTGGCCGCACAAGTTGCGGAAAACTTTGACGCTTATGCAAAATACACCAAGCTAACGAAGGCTTTGTTAATTGGTGGCGTGTCGTTCAAAGAACAAGACAAGCTGATCGACCGCGGCGTTGATGTATTGATCGCGACACCGGGCCGCCTGCTCGACCATTTTGAACGCGGCAAGTTGATCTTGTCAGACGTGAAAATCATGGTCGTCGACGAGGCTGACCGTATGCTCGATATGGGATTCATCCCTGATATCGAACGCATTTTCGGCCTCACGCCGTTTACCCGCCAAACATTGTTCTTCTCTGCCACCATGGCGCCAGAGATCGAGCGGATTACCAACACCTTCCTGTCCAACCCTGCAAAAATCGAAGTGGCACGTGCCGCGACGACGTCCGAGAACATCAAGCAGGGCGTGGTCATGTTCAAAGGTGGCGCGAAAAATGCCGCCGAAAAGCAGAAATTGCTGCGTGATTTGATCGCCTCTGAAGGCGACGAATGCCGCAACGGGATCATCTTTTGCAATCGCAAGATCGACGTAGATGCGGTTGCGAAATCCATGACGAAGGCCGGGCTTGATGCCTCTCCCATTCATGGTGACCTGGATCAAAGCCACCGCATGCGCACGCTTGACGGGTTCCGCGACGGCACGTTGCGCTTTCTTGTGGCGTCTGATGTCGCGGCCCGTGGCCTTGATATTCCGAACGTCAGCCACGTGTTCAACTACGATGTGCCAAGCCATGCCGAAGACTACGTGCACCGGATCGGTCGCACGGGTCGTGCAGGCAAAAAGGGCACGACGATCATGATCTGCACGCCGCGTGATGAAAAGAATTTTGACGACATTGAACGTCTTGTCGAAATGAAAATACCGCGCATGGATGTGCATGGTGTGCGGGCAGACGACGCCCCGAAAGCGGACCCTATCGATGCGAAAGAAGCCCCCAAGGCAGAGGCACCAACTGCGGACACAACGTCTGAGGACAAGCCAAAGCGCACGCGTTCGCGCGGAGGTCGGGGGCGCAAAAAGCCGGACGCGCCCAAGCAGGATGACGTGACCGAACCGACAACAGATACGCCTGTAACGGATGCGCCCAAAACCGAGGCACCCAAAACCGAAGCCCCAAAAACAGATGAGCCTAAGGTCGAGAACAAACCCCAACGGGAGCGGTCACAACGTGGCGGACGTAACCGTGGCGGGCGTGACAATCAGCAGGATCGTGGCGCGAAGATCATTGGTATGGGAGACGACGCCCCGACGTTCATTTCCAAGAGCTTCGAAGAGCGTTACGAAAGCTAACGCACTGCAATAGAAACAAAAAAGGGCGCTCATTCGAGCGCCCTTTTTTCGTTATGGCATCCGATTAACCCAGACGGGAAATCACAACCGTAACCTCGGGCTTCTTGCCGATCTCGCCTTGCGACGTTTTGCGTGCAATTTGACGCAGCTCTTTTTCCAGCTTGGTGTCGTCGGCAATGGTCTTGTTGTTGGCACGGCCCATAAACTGGCTCAGATCTTCTTCGAGAACATCCACCAGTGGCGCGTTGTTGCGTCCGGTTTCCGGCAGGCCCATGACCTCGCACCATGGATCACCCAACGGATCGCCGTCTTCATCAATGATCAGCGTGACAATCACATGACCGTTCAACGCCAACCGGATACGGTCGCGCACGATGCCGTCAAACTGGCCGACTTTCACGCTGCCATCCAGATACGTCCGGCCGGTTTCAATGAACTCCGCAACCCGCGGCTGGTTGCCGGACAGATCGATCAACATGCCGTTCACCGCCAAGACCCCTTGGGTGCCAGCAGCCTCAGCAATTTTGACGTGTTCGCGCAGGTGGCGATGTTCGCCGTGCATCGGGATCAGCGTTTGTGGCTTAACCAGATCGCGCATGGTGTCCAGATCGGGGCGGTTGGCGTGGCCAGACACGTGGTACAGCCCGCCATTATCATCAACCACATCGACACCCAACTCACTGAATTGGTTCATGATATGGATGACACCCTTTTCGTTACCGGGGATCGTTTTGGAAGAAAACAGGAACGTGTCGCCCTCTTTCATCGTGATGCCCATGTATTTGCCATTGGCCAGTTGGGCGGATGCGGCGCGGCGTTCGCCCTGCGATCCTGTCACCAACAGCAACACGTTTTCACGCGGCAAATTACCCACGTCTTCGGGCTGAATGATGTTGGGGAAATCTGTCAGAATACCGACTTCTTTGGCGGCTTCTGTCATGCGTTTCATAGACCGACCCAGCAAACACACCGATCGCCCTGCCCGTTCAGCGGCCAGCGCAATGGTGCGCACACGGCTGACGTTGGACGCAAATGTCGTCGCCGCAACCATGCCTTTGGCGTCCTTCAGAAACTTTTCGATTTCAGGTCCAACAGTGGATTCGCTGCGGCCCTCTTCTTTGGAAAAGACGTTCGTGGAATCGCAAACCAGTGCTTTCACGCCGTCCTTGCCCAATGACGCCCAAAGGTCGTGATCGAACGGTTCGCCCACACCTGGGTCCACGTCGATCTTGAAATCGCCCGTGTGGACGATGCGCCCACCCTTGGTGTCGATCACAAGACCGCTGCTTTCGGGGATCGAATGGGAAATCGGAACGAAGCCAACCTCGAACGGTCCCTTTTTGACAGTCTCGGGCCAAGGGCCGACGACCTTGACCGAATTCTCGGAATAGCCGTGTTCGGACATCTTGCGACGCGCGATGTTGGCCGTGAACGCACGACAATAAATAGGCGCGCCAAGGCGTTCGTACAAATGCCCAACCGCGCCAACGTGGTCTTCGTGCGCGTGGGTGATAAAGATCGCTTCGATCTGGTTTTTGCGGGCCTCGAGCCACGCGATATCCGGCATGATCAAATCCACGCCGGGGGTTGTGTCCATGTCGGGGAATGCCACGCCGAGATCGACAACGATCAGGCGCTCTGCATCCTCTGGGCCATATCCGTAGACATAGCAATTCATACCGATCTCGCCCGCGCCACCGAGGGGGAGATACATCAATCTTGATTTACTCATTTTAGTTATTTTGGTCCTTGTTGAACCTGTGGATCACGGTCAATCCGTGCATCGTCAGGTCATCTTCTATGCAGTCAAAAAGGGCGTAACCACTTGAAAACAATGGTGCCAACCCTCCGGTTCCTACGACTTTCATGGGGCGGTCGTACTCGCCCTTTATCCGTTCACACAGGCCATTGATAAGGCCGATATAGCCCCAAAAAACGCCCGATTGCATGCAGGCCACGGTGTTCGTACCGATCACGGCCTGCGGTTTCGTAATGTCAACGTGGGGCAATGCGGCGGCTGCTTGGTGCAGGGCCTCAAGGCTCAGGTTCACGCCGGGGGCGATGACACCGCCCACATATGCTCCGTCTTCGGCAACCACATCGAACGTGGTCGCGGTGCCAAAATCGACGACGATCAGATCGCCGCCATGGCGATCAAACGCGCCCGCGGTGTTAACCAAACGGTCAGGACCGACCTGCGTGCCTTCGTCCACGCGCGGATCGACGGGTAACAGACATCCTGCTTTGGTCACCACATAGGGACGCGTCCCGAAATAGCGGTCTGCCATGACGCGCAGGTTAAACACGACACGCGGCACGGTGGATGAAATGATCACCTCGTCCACGTGGGCGTCAATTTTGTGGTGGTTCAACAGCGTTGTGTACCACACGAAATATTGGTCTGCGGTGCGCTGCCATTCGGTGCTGGTGCGAAATGTGCATACGAAATCATCCCCGTCCCACAGGGCGAAGACGGTATTGGTATTTCCACAATCGATGCACAGAAGCATATTCAGTCCTTAGAAAAACACGTCGGCGGCGGCGATACTGCGCGGCCCCTTGGCGGTGTTAAGCACCAGATACCCGTTTTCGTCTATAGTATCAAAGCGTCCTGTGATGGACTCAGTTGGAAGACGTGCGGTAATTGTCTCACCCAGTTTTGCCGCGCGTGCCAGCCAAGCCGCGCGGATCGGGGCAAAGCCATAGGTCACAAGCTGCGCGTCATACATCGCAAAGGCCGGCGCGAGGTTTTTCAGGAACGTATCTGGCGACACATCGGCCCCGCTTTCACCCTTTACTGACACAGGATAAACTGCGCTGTCTTCAACCTGATCCATGGCAGGGGCCGCGATCAGGTTAACGCCGATACCAACGGCGACCCCCCACATCTGGCCACCATGGTTAAGACTTTCAAGAAGGATACCCGCGACCTTGCCATTATTCACCAAGACATCGTTCGGCCATTTCAGCGCCAGCATCGGCCCATCGCCCATGACCGCACCCAATGCATCATGAAGCGCGAGGGCGGCTACGAAACTGCGCAAAGACGCGGATTCGGGATCAGCGCAAGGCATTGAAAGCGTGCCGTAAAAGTTGCCTTCTGGCGCGACCCATACACGGCCGCGACGACCACGCGATGCACTTTGACGGGTGGCCGTGAACCACGTCGGGTTAGGGAATTGCCCCGCCTCCTGACGCGCTACATCCAAAGTTGACGTGACTTCGACAGACGGGAAATGGCCCACGCCAGCAGGCCACTCCGGGGCGTTAATTGACAAGGGCAATCGACGCAGCTTCGGCGAGGGGTTCGATGCCAAACAGGTTCACCACCCCGATGACCATGACCGCCGCAGACGCGACGAGGAAGCCCCACAAGATTGGGGACCCGCCCGTATCAAGGTGATCATCATGCTCAGCGCCAAAGTACATGAAAAACACGAGGCGCAGATAGTAAAACGCACCAATCACCGACGCGACAACACCCGCCACTGCAAGCCAAGCAAGGCCCGCTTCGTAGGCGGCTTGAAGAACGTAGAACTTACCGAAAAAGCCAAGCATGGGTGGAACGCCCGCAAGGGAGAACAACAGCACCAACATCGCCAGCGCCTTCAGCGGTTCACGTTTGGAATACATGTTAAGCGACGCAATGTTCGTCACCGGCATGCCGTCTTTTTCCATGGACAGGATGAACGCAAATGTACCGATATTCATGGCAACATAGATCGCGAGATAGACCAGCATCGCCTGAACGCCGAACGCCGTACCAGCGGCCAAGCCCATCAAGGCAAAGCCCATGTGCGCGATGGACGAATAGGCCATCAGGCGTTTGATATCCGTCTGGCCAATCGCCGCAATCGCACCGAGGAACATGGACACGACGGACAAGAACGCCACGATCTGCTGCCAATCCCCTACGGAATTGCCAAACGCGTCATGCACAACCCGCGCGAACAGCGCCATTGCGGCCACCTTTGGGGCCGTAGCAAAGAAGGCCGTGACAGGTGTGGGTGAGCCTTCGTAAACGTCTGGCGTCCACATGTGGAACGGCGCGGCGGATACTTTGAATGCGAAACCCGCGGACAGAAACACAAGGCCGAACAACAGGCCAAGTGACACATCTGTTTGTGTGGCTTCGATGATGCCCGCAAAGGACGTGGTGCCTGCAAAGCCATAAGTCAGGGATGCACCATAAAGCAACAAGCCAGACGAAAGCGCGCCCAGCACAAAGTACTTCAGGCCAGCCTCAGTGGATTTCACAGAGTCGCGGCGCAGGGATGCAACGACATACAGCGCCAAGGATTGTAGCTCTAGGCCCATATAAAGCGACATCAGATCGCCTGCGGATACCATCATCATCATGCCGACAACGGCCAAAGCGATAAGCAGTGGATATTCGAAACGCAGAAGGTCGCGTTTCAGCATATAGTCCTGGCTCATCACCAATACGGCGGCGGCGGACAGCAGGATCGCGACTTTGGCAAAGCGTGAAAACGCATCATCCACGAACATCCCGTTGAAGGCCATCGTAGCGCCCTCACCCGTCGTGCCAATCCAGAAGGCCACCACGACAAAGAGGGCTGCGGTGATCCAAACCAGCAGCGGCGCTGCCTTATCTTTCACCGTATAAACCGCCGCCAACAAAGCACCCATCGCATACAGCGACAGCACGATTTCCGGCAGGATGGTGTTGAGATCTTGGGACAACATCAAAGCGTTCCTTAATTCTGAGCCATTTGCGTCGCGGCTTCAAAAGCCGCCTGTGCAGTTTCAACCTGGCCAACCAACGCGGCGACCGATGGCCCGATAATATCGGTGACGAGCGACGGATAGACGCCCAGCAAAATGGTCATGACAACAAGCGGTGCAAAGATCGCACGTTCGCGCGTCGTCATGTCGGTGATGGATTTCAGGCTTTCCTTGATCAGGTCACCCATGACAACGCGGCGATAGAGCCACAGCGCATAAGCGGCCGAGAAAATTACGCCAGTTGTCGCCACAGCAGCAACCCAAGTGTTGACTTGGAACACGGCCATCAACGTCAGGAATTCACCAACGAAACCGGACGTGCCCGGGAGGCCAACGTTTGCCATCGTGAAGAACATAAAGATCAGCGCGTAGGCCGGCATACGGTTCACAAGGCCACCGTAGGCGTCGATTTCGCGGGTGTGCATCCGGTCATAAATCACGCCAACACACAGGAACAACGCACCAGAAATGAACCCGTGGGACAGCATCTGGAAAATCGCGCCATCGAGGCCTTGCTGGTTAAACGTAAAGATACCCATTGTCACAAAACCCATGTGCGCGACCGATGAATAGGCGATCAGTTTCTTCATGTCTTCTTGGACCAACGCGACGAGCGACGTGTAAACAATCGCAATCGCGGACATCCACAGCACCAACGGTGCCATGATGTCAGACCCGACAGGGAACATCGGCAGTGAAAAGCGCAAGAAGCCGTAGCCACCCATTTTCAACAGGATCGCCGCCAGTACGACTGAACCCGCAGTGGGGGCCTGAACGTGGGCATCGGGCAACCATGTGTGAACAGGCCACATTGGCATCTTCACCGCGAAAGAGGCGAAGAACGCCAGCCACAACAGGGTTTGCATGCCGCCGATGATCTGGACGCCAAGGATGCTGAAGCTTTCGGTTTCGAACGTGAAGTTCATCAGCGTCGGGATGTCAGTGGTGCCCGCAGCAACGAACATGCCAACCATTGCCACCAGCATCAGCACAGAGCCAAGGAAGGTATAGAGGAAGAATTTGAACGACGCATAAATCCGTTCCTTGCCGCCCCAGATGCCGATGATCAGGAACATCGGGATCAGGCCGGCCTCAAAGAAGAGGTAGAACAACACCAGATCGAGCGCCATGAACACGCCGAGCATCAGAGTTTCAAGCAGCAGGAACGCAATCATGTATTCCTTCACGCGCACTTTGACGTCCCAGCAGGACGCGATGACAAGCGGCATCAGGAACGTGGTCAGCATGACGAACAGGATCGAAATCCCGTCCACGCCCATCTTGTAGTTAAAACCCATGATCCATTCGCGGTCTTCAACAAACTGGAAACCCGTGTCTTGGGCATCAAATCCCACAAGAATGAACAGCGACACAACGAACGTCATGACCGTAGCAGCGACAGCAACCCATTTGGCGTTGCGGTTCGCTGCGCCATCGTCACCGCGTAAAAACAGTGCCAAAATCGCCGCGGCAATCGCGGGGATAAAGGTTGTGATACTCAGGAGGTTATCCATTATTCGTACCCTCCGAAGATCGTGAAGTAGGTCAGGATCACCACGATCCCGATCACCATGGCAAATGCATAGGTAAAGACGTAGCCGGACTGCGCACGCCCAGCGAGGCGGGTCAGCGTCGGGATGATACCCATAGCAATTCCATTGATTCCGCCATCGATGACATTGCCATCACCGCGCTTCCACAGGAAGGTACCAAGCCACATGGCGGGCTTGATGAAGATCACGTTGTACAGCTCATCAAAGTACCATTTGTTCAGCAAGAAGTTGTAAAGCGGGGCCTGCTGCTCTGCCAATTTCTTGGGCAGTTCAGGTCTGCGGATGTAGAACACCCACGCTGTGATAAAGCCCAGAAGCATTGCAAAGAACGGCGACAGTTTCACCCAAACCGGAACGCTGTGCGCGTCGTCCAGTGTTGTGTTGTCATGCGCTACATAAATCGCGCCCTGCCCCGGTTCGCCGTCAAAGGCGTAGTGCGTTTCTTTATGGCCTTCGTCAGCGTGGTCATCGCCGTGGGCATCATCATCAGATGCGTGATCATCGCCATGCGCACCTTGTTCAGCATAAGCCACACCAAAATATTGGCCGACGTACTTCGCATTCCCGAAGAACGGTTTGTAAAACACCATGCCCGCAAAAATCGCACCAACCGCCAGGATCGCGAGAGGGGCCAACATGACCTTCGGGCTCTCATGCGCATGTTCGTGCGTATGTTTGTCACCGCGTGGAGTGCCGTAGAATGTCAGGAAAATCAGGCGCCAGCTGTAGAAGGACGTAAACAGCGCAGCGACGACCAGCATCCAGAACGCATAGCCACCGCCAGCGGCATAAGCGCTTTCAATGATCGCATCCTTGGATACGAAGCCCGCGAAACCAACCGGGAACCCTATGTAAAGCAGCGGCACACCAAAGCCAGTGATCGCCAACGTGCCGATCATCATGGCGCGGAACGTCCATGGAAGTTTGTGGCGCAGACCGCCGTAGTTACGCATATCTTGTTCATGGTGCATCCCGTGGATCACAGAACCTGCCCCAAGGAACAACATCGCCTTAAAGAACGCGTGCGTCAGAAGGTGGAACATCGCGACGGAATAAACACCAAGGCCGGCAGCCACGAACATGTAACCCAGCTGGGAACAGGTCGAATAGGCGATGACGCGTTTGATGTCATTTTGAACAAGGCCAACAGTGGCGGCAAAGAACGCTGTGGTCGCGCCAAGGAAGACAACAAAGCCTGTCGCGCTTGGCGCAAATTCCATGATCGGCGACATGCGACAAACAAGGAAGACACCCGCCGTCACCATGGTCGCGGCGTGGATCAGCGCGGACACAGGTGTCGGGCCTTCCATCGCGTCGGGCAGCCAGGTGTGCAGGATCAGCTGCGCGGATTTACCCATGGCACCCACAAACAACAGGAATGCTATGACTTCGGCAGCGTTCCAATCACGCCACAAGAACGTCAGCGTGGTTTCGGCAATCGCCGGAGCCTCAGCAAAGATGACATCAAAGTTGATGGACCCCGTGACGTAGAAGATCGCAAAGATACCCAACGCAAAGCCGAAATCACCCACACGGTTGACGACGAACGCCTTGATCGCGGCGGCATTTGCAGAGGGCTTTTTGTAGTAGAACCCGATCAAAAGGTAGGACGCGACGCCCACGCCTTCCCAGCCAAAGAACATTTGCACAAGGTTGTCGGCTGTCACCAGCATCAACATCGCAAAGGTAAAAAAGCTTAGATAGGCAAAGAAACGTGCCTTGTAAGGCGTGTCAGGAAACTGTTCGTCGTGTGCCATGTAACCGAAGGAATACAGGTGCACCAAGGCAGATACAGTATTGATCACCACCAACATAATCACCGTCAAACGGTCGATCCGAATACCCCAGGACGTATCAAGTGTGCCGGACTGGATCCAGCGCATCAGTTCGATCGTGTAGTAACCGTTGTCGTGCGCGGCCGCATCGAACGTGAGCATAATTACCCAAGACAGGATCGCCGCAAGGAACAACAGCGACGTCGTCAGCCACTGCGCTGCGGTCTCGCCCATTATTTTCCAGCCAAAGCCGCCCAAAAGGGCGCCGACCAACGGGGCAAAGAGGATGATGGTTTCCATGATGGATCAGTCCTTGGTCTTAGTATTGGGCGCGAGGTCTTTCATCGCGAAGTAATAGACACCCCAGACGCCAATCGCGACGGGCAGCAACCAGATATATTGAAGGGCGATAGACATAACGATCAGCCTTTCATGACGTTGACGTCTTCGACATCAATCGTGCCGCGGTTGCGGAAGAAGCAAACAAGGATCGCAAGGCCAATCGCGGCCTCAGCGGCGGCAACCGTCAGCACGAACAGAGTAAACACCTGCCCGACGAGGTCACCAAGGAATGAAGAAAACGCCACAAGGTTGATGTTCACTGCGAGAAGCATCAATTCAATGCTCATCAACAAAATGATCACGTTCTTGCGGTTCAGGAAAAGCCCGAAGATGCCGATAACAAACAGCGTCGCTGCGACGGTCAAATAATGTTCAAGTCCGATCATGATTACAGCCCCTGCCCTGGTTTCACGTCTTTGAGTTCCATCTGCTTTGCAGGATCGCGCATCATCTGGCCCACGATGTTCTGTCGCTTGACGTCCGTGCGGTGACGCAGTGTCAGAACAATTGCGCCGATCATGGCGACCAGCAGGATCAGGCCTGCCAACTGGAACAACAAGAAGTAGTCATCATAAAGAACAAGGCCGAGCTGCTTGGTATTTTCCGCGTCTGTGAAAGGCTGCGCGATGCGCAAATCTGCACCTTCCGAAAAGCCCCAGACGCCAAAGGCAATCGCCAACTGCATCAACAAAACAACGCCGATCAACAGCGCCAGCGGCATATAGCGCGCCATTTCGGCCTTAAGCTCTGCGAAATCTACGTCCAGCATCATAACGACGAACAAGAACAGCACCGCAACCGCACCAACGTAGACGATAATCAGCAGCATCGCGACGAATTCCGCCCCGAGCAGCACGAACAAACCTGCCGAAGACAGAAACGCGAGGATCAGCCAAAGGACCGAATGCACGGGGTTGCGCGAAATGACCGTCATCAGACCGCCTGCAATCGTCGTCACCGCGAATGCGTAAAATGCAATCACCACTGGTGTCATGTTGTCGTGTCCTTCTTGATGACGTTTTGCGCAATCTCGAGCGCCTTTGTCATGGCCGGTGCGCCGCCAAACAGGCCAGCCAGCGCAATCGTCTCGTTTATTTCTTGACCCGTGGCGCCAGCTTCGACGGCGTGGCGCACGGTCAGTTCGATCTGCGGTTCCGCCAGCGCGCCCTGAATGGTCAGGCCGTGTAGCGTCAACAGCAGTTTGGTTTTGGCATCCAATGCGTCCGGGTTCGCACCCTTGCCCATAAACGCTTCCATCACGTCGGCGGGCATGGTCGGCATAAGATCAGCCACCCCTTTCATGGACTCGGCCATGACATCAGCGAACTCAGGGGATACCCCCTTCGCCCAGTCCTGACTGGCCTTCATCCATGCATCAAAGGGGTTTTGATCGCTCATCGGTACGGTGCATCCAATTCAAGGTTGCGCGCGATTTCGGCCTCCCAACGGTCGCCATTATCGAGGAGCTTTTCTTTGTCGTAATACAGTTCTTCACGGGTTTCCGTGGAGAATTCAAAATTCGGGCCTTCGACGATCGCATCCACCGGGCAGGCCTCTTGGCAGAAGCCACAGTAGATGCATTTGGTCATATCGATGTCATAGCGCGTGGTGCGGCGCGACCCGTCATCACGCGGTTCGGCATCGATAGTAATCGCCTGGGCGGGGCAAACAGCCTCGCACAACTTACAGGCAATGCAGCGCTCTTCACCATTCGGGTAACGGCGCAGCGCATGTTCACCACGAAAACGCGGGGACAAAGGCCCCTTTTCATGCGGGTAGTTCAGCGTAGCTTTGGGCGCAAAGAAGTACTTGAGCCCAAGTTTGAACCCTTTGGCAAAATCCGCCAATAAAAAATATTTCGCAGCACGTGTGTAGTCAAAGTCGCTCATGTCGTCGCCTCCGCCTTAATGTCGTCGTCGCCCCAGCGGCGAATGTAGCTGGTCTGATGAACAGTCTCTTCCGACATACCGTCGCTGGTTTTTCGAACCTCGGAATACAGATACAACTTGCCGCGCGGAATGACCCGCCAGAACAGCAAAAACTTGTTTCCGATCTTGGAACGACTGGTCAGATCGTTCGGATCTGGCATCACTTTATAGTACTTTTTCGGTGTTTCGCTCACACCGACGCATTTTTCAACCAGACTTCCACATTTACGGACCCAGAAGGAATAAACCAACTCTGGACTGAACTGGTAGATACCATGGCCAGGCCAGCCGTTTAGTGGGTTTACACCCACAAAAATGCCGCCCTTGCGGAGCATCTTAAAAACGTTCTCAAGCGCGACCGGTACATTGAACACGTGCTCAAGTGTGCCGCCATCAAAGATGAAATCGAATTGGTTGTGCAGCTCTTTCGGGACCGGCTTATTCAAGTCGTGCAGAATACCGCCCTCGTTCGCATCAAACTCGTAATCAGAATAGTCGATCGTTTCGACCCGTCCAAAACCCATTTTGGCAAACATCTGTTCGGCGTAGCCATCAGCCTGCACCAGTTCTTCCAATTGGACCGAAAGGCCCGCCTTTTCCAAAGCGGCACGGTAGTGCCGTTCGTGGCGAGTGCGCTTTCGTTTGGTGCTTCCTAGGCCATAGCGGAATTTCTGGCGCCCAAGCATCAGCCCACGACCAGTGACCGTTTCACGGCCCGCAAGATCGGCCAGCTGCATGAAGGTTGCGCAGTCAATGCCCACTGGCTTAGCCCCCTACAGCCCAGCGGGCCCAAAAGCCGCCAGCCACTTCGAATTTCGCTAGAAACGCGACCAGAACAACCCAGAACAACGACATCGGTAGGAAGACTTTCCAGCCAAGACGCATCAGTTGGTCGTAGCGGTAGCGCGGTGTGATGGCCTTCACCATTGCGAAGATAAAGAACACAAAACCCATCTTTGCGATCAACCAGCCGATGCCGTTTGGCAGGCCCGGGATCGGGGACAGCCAGCCGCCAAGAAACAGCAGCGACACCAATGCGCACATCAACACGACGGCCATCAATTCACCGATCATGAACAACAGGAACGGCGTGGATGAATATTCAACTTGGTAGCCTGCAACCAGTTCGGACTCAGCTTCCGGAAGGTCGAACGGTGGGCGGTTCGTTTCTGCCAAGGCGCTGATAAAGAACAAGAACACCATGGGGAAGTGCGGGATCAGATACCAATTCAGCATCCCGTAATCGCCGTCTTGTGCATTTACGATGGCACCAAAATTCATCGAACCGGTGGAGATAATTACACCAATGATGATCAAACCAAGCGAGACTTCGTAAGAAATCATCTGCGCGGCAGAGCGGAGCGACCCGAGGAATGGATATTTGGAGTTGGACGCCCAACCACCCATGATCACGCCGTAAACCTCAAGCGAGGACACCGCAAAAACGAACAGGATCGCGACGTTGATATCAGACAACACCCAACCGTCGTTGAACGGAATAACGGACCAAGCGACCACTGCGAGAACAAAGGTGATCATCGGCGCGAGGAAGAACACGGCCTTGTCAGCGCCCGCAGGCACAACGACCTCTTTCACGATGTATTTGATGAAATCCGCAAAGGATTGCAGCAAACCAAACGCGCCAACCACGTTTGGCCCTTTGCGCATCTGCACGGCGGCCCAGACCTTGCGGTCCGCATACATCAGGAACGCCAAGGCGACCAAAAGCGGGATCAGGATCAACAGACATTGACCAAGGATCGTCAGGATAATCCCGAGGTTCGTGGTGGTGAAAAATTCAATCATTCGTCTTCCCTCAGACCGTCGGAATGTCACGGCGCGCACATTCGGCAACCGTCACTTCCGCGTCTATCGTTCTTGATCCGCGTGGCAAGGCGGACGAAATGGTGTAAACAGCATCCCCCGTCCAAATGCCACCCTCTTCGTCCACAAGCGTGCGTACATTTCGCGCAAATCCAAAGCCCCGGATCAGCGCGTATTGGGCCGCAGCACATTTTGCGTAATCGGCCACGTCATCGTTTGTCGCCGCATTGGTCATACGCACCTTGAAATTTACCAAATCACCGTCCAGCAAGCGCGTTTCGATCCCGTCATAACGAACAGCACCACTTGGTGCGTCGGGCGTCGCGTCGCACGCGGCGAGCGCCATGATTGGGAGGAGAGCGGCGCGCATCAGTCTATTCCGCCGCAATCGGCGCCTCAGCGCGCTTTTTGGCGTTGCCCGATAGTTCGCCCATCAATTGGGATGCACGTGCAATCGGGTTGGTCAGATAAAAGTCCTTTACGGCGGTTCTGAACGTCGCCTTACCCAATTTTCCGGGCTTGACCGGCTGCCATTCATTCTCAGCAACGGCGTCAACTTGCGCAAGGTGTGGCACAGCGCCAATCATTGCTGTGCGCAATCCTGCAAGGCTGTCCCAAGGCTGTTGCGCACCCATTTCAGCAGAGAGTGCGCGCAAAATAGCC
Organism: Octadecabacter dasysiphoniae; assembly: GCF_021532615.1. Classification (GTDB taxonomy): domain Bacteria; phylum Pseudomonadota; class Alphaproteobacteria; order Rhodobacterales; family Rhodobacteraceae; genus Octadecabacter; species Octadecabacter dasysiphoniae. The sequence goes on along the minus strand of NZ_JAKGAQ010000003.1, from coordinate 275,824 downwards.
CAGTTTTCCTTGGCCTCGCCCGGTGCAAAGCTGGCACGCATTGCCAGTTGCGGACGCCCTTCGGTGTTCACAAACAGCGCATTTTCCTCGGTATAGGCAGCACCCGGAAGGATAATATCCGCGCGGTGCGCCCCGCGATCCCCGTGGGAACCTTGGTAAATCACGAACGGACCATCGGCGATTTCAATCTCGTCCGCTCCAAGGTTGTAAACAACCTCTGCGCCCTCAACTGCCTTCATGCCCGCGTCGTTCACAGCACCAACGTCCATTGCACCAACGCGGCCAGCGGCCGTGTGCAGGATCAACAGTTTGGACTGGGACGCATCGCAAATCTGCATCGCTGCCGCGAGGACAGCAGCGCCGTCTGCTTCGATCAACGCACCCTGACCAAGAACAATCACGGACGGATTTTCGACGATGTCTTTGGTTGGCTTGGTGTCGATGATCGCCTGCAAAGCAGCACGATCCGCCCCTTTGTGGTTATAGTCGTAGGTCAGATCAACGGCTTCACCGATCAGATCGACATTGCATCCGTTAGACCACGCACGCCGCACGCGGGCGTTAAGAACGGGGGCTTCGACCACCGGATTAGTGCCGATGAACATCACGTATTTCGCATCATCGAGGTCTTCGATGGTCGCCGTGCCGACGTAACCGGAACGATTGTCCGCTGGCAGTTTCGCATTATCAACGCGGCACTCAACAACGCCGCCCTGCCCTTCGACCAACGTCTTCAGGGAATAAGCAGCCTCGGTCGATCCAAGATCACCAACCAAACCAACAACCTTTTTGCCAGTCATGGCAGCGGCGGCAGCCTTCAACGCTTCGTCCCAGCCCGCTTTGCGCAGCTTGCCGTTTTCACGGATGTAGGGTGTGTCCAGACGTTGGCGGCGCAGGCCGTCCCACACGAAACGGGTTTTGTCGGAAATCCATTCTTCGTTCACGCCGTCATGGTTGCGCGGCAGGAACCGCATCACTTCACGGCCCTTCGTGTCCACGCGGATGTTGGACCCAAGGCCGTCCATTACGTCGATGGATTCTGTCTTTGTCAGCTCCCAAGGGCGGGCGGTGAAGGCGTAAGGTTTTGAAACCAAAGCGCCAACAGGGCACAAATCAATGATGTTACCCTGCATGTTGGAATCCAGCGTTTCACCCAAGTAACTGGTGATTTCCGAATCTTCGCCGCGGCCAGTTTGGCCCATCTGGGAAATACCCGCGACTTCGGTTGTGAAACGGACACAGCGGGTGCACGAAATACAGCGCGTCATGTGGGTTTCGACCAACGGCCCCAAATCCAGATCATCGGATGCACGTTTAGGTTCGCGGTAGCGGGAAAAATCAACGCCATAGGCCATGGCTTGATCCTGCAAATCACACTCACCACCCTGGTCGCAAATCGGACAATCAAGCGGGTGGTTGATCAGCAAAAACTCCATCACGCCTTCGCGGGCCTTTTTGACCATCGGAGAATTCGTTTTAACAACAGGCGGTTGGCCTTCCGGACCAGGGCGCAAATCCTTGACCTGCATCGCACAAGACGCGGCAGGTTTGGGCGGGCCGCCCACGACCTCAACCAAACACATGCGGCAGTTACCCGCGATGGAAAGGCGTTCGTGATAACAAAAACGGGGGATTTCAATCCCTACTTCTTCGCAGGCCTGAATGAGCGTCATCGCGCCCGAAACTTCGACCTCTTGGTCGTCAATAATGATCTTGCGCAGATCGGACATGGGCGTGTTCCCTGTTCCCGTTTGGCTTATCCGTCAAACAGCCCGCGGCGAGGTGGGCCATTGCTTGGCGGACTTCTAACGCGACAGGGCGCGGTTTGCCAGTGCGAAAGGCCAGATCACACATGGAAAATGGGCACCCTGTTTGATCAACAGAATGCCCATTTTCCGACATTTTAAGTTGGGTATTATCAGCGCAGCAATTGGCCGATCTGTGTATCTTGGGCGATTTGACCGCGCGCCACTGCGCAATAGGTTGATGCATCGCCAACCACGACACCAAGATCACTAAGCCGTTGACGTGCAATGGCTTCTAGGCGGTCTTTTTCTGCATCATTATCGATGAACGCATCGATGTCGGCGTTTGAATAGCCAAGATTGCGCAGGTGCGATTTCAACCCTTGCAAGAAGTTAAGACCACGGATCATGCGCACCGAAACTTCATTGCAGTTATCGTCAAGTTCAACGGCCATTCCGGCATTGATGATGCCTTCGGTGACAAAGGTGACATTGGCCGGATTTGCAACGGCGGGCACCGCAAAAAAGGCGCCAAGGATCGCGGCGGACAGGGTGTGTTTCAGACTCGTCATTCGGGGTCTCTCCAATACGAACTGCCCAATACGAACTGCATTGTGCAAGGTTGAGTAAGATGTCGCCGCTCGGGTCCTGCTATTCAATAGCAGCGCCTTGTTATCCAGTTTTTCAGCGGGTTTAGGCAGTTTCATTGGGTTTTTCCTACGTCCGGCACATCGTGTGCAAAACCTAAGATCAGGATTTCGCGCGAATCCAGTCCCATCCGAAGGCCTGTTCGGACGGGCCATTCTGGCGCAAGTCATCAAGACGGGCCAAAGCCTCGTCGCGGGTCGGGCGGTGGCCGTTCTCAATCCACCACATGACGAAATGCTGCTCGCCCAGAACCTCGAACCATTCGGCTTTGCGATCCATAAATTTAGAATGCAGGGTTTTGTAAACGAACGCCTCTAGGCTGGGCAGATCTTCCCAAACTGTAAGGTTAAACACCAACTGCGGATCGTCCCCGATCATATTTTCCGTGTTGCCTGTGCCCGGTTCGCCGGACCCTTCGGACATCCACACAAACCCCGGCATCCGTTTGCCCAGCCCATTGATGCGATCAAGGTTGTTCATGAAATCCGCAACGCGGGGATCATCCGTCGGCGCGAGCAATCGGCCAATGTTGAGTTCAGCAAGATGCATCAGCCGAACGCCCAGCACGGTGTCGGGTTGGCCGCAAAAAACCGCGTGAGCTGTTCAAGACGCGGATCGCCAATTCCGATGCTGCTGGACGTAGCGCCAGCGCCCGCCCCCATTTGCACGGCAAAGGCCTCGGTCGTTTCAACGTCAATCACGGATACATTCGGAAGGAGCGCGAAAGACAGCCCCGTGTAAATACCAGGCACGTTCAAACGATACCCTGTCACTGTCGCCGTCAGCCCCGTGCGGTTGGGATCGGGGGCCGATTGAAACGTGCAAATTAGGCGGTCATCCGGGGTGGCGACGAATGCGGTGCGCTGGCCCGCGGCCGCACCTTCGAATACACCGCCTGTCACAGAAATATGCGGGCCAGAACGGCGCATCTCCAACATAGTACGTTGGATACTGGGCACAGAATTCGGGTTTTCAGGGGCTTGCGGATTAGCGCAAGCGGCCAGTGTTGTAAGGGCGATGAGGGCGGCGAATTTCATCTGCGGCGTCTTTCACGGGTGGGCGCAATGCCAAGGGCGGCTTTGCGCAAGAATGCGATTGTCAGGATTATGCCAATTCCGGCGAGCGCTGCAACTGACACCCACGCCCACGCCGGTGCGACGTTCGCCTGGATTGCTTGATAAGTGAACCATGTCGGCAGGCCACACACCGCGACGGTTGCCAATGCGGCAAGAACGCTGGCGATGCTATCTAGGACGGCTTTCATACGATAGTCGCTTTGATGACAGGAACCTGATCGGACGATTCCAATGTAGCACATGTTCCAAAAATCCGGCTCAGTTCACACATCGAACCAACGCACGGATAGCAGGGTTGATTTGTGCACCCTGCGGTAAAGCCAAGACCCCAAATCAGCAAAGCGATCCTCACTCCGCCGCAACGGGCCCGCGTTTATGGGCAATGCGGTCTTCGATCTCACCTCGGAAGTTCTTGATCAGGCCTTGGATCGGCCACGCCGCAGCATCGCCAAGCGCGCAGATTGTGTGGCCCTCAACCTGTTTGGTCACGTCCAGCAGCATGTCGATTTCCGCAGGGTCTGCATCGCCTTTCACCAGACGATCCATGACGCGCATCATCCAACCGGTGCCTTCGCGGCAGGGGGTACACTGGCCACAAGATTCGTGCTTGTAGAATTTAGACAAACGCCAGATCGCTTTGATCACATCAGTGGATTGATCCATCACGATGACGGCGGCGGTACCGAGGCTTGATCCCTTTTCCTTAAGCGCATCGAAATCCATGATCGCGTCGCGCATGTTTTCTCCGCGCACCATTGGCACGGACGACCCACCGGGGATCACAGCCTTGAGGTTGTCCCACCCGCCGCGAATACCACCGCAGTGCTTTTCGATCAGTTCTTCGAACGGGATCGACATGGATTCCTCAACCACACATGGGTTGTTCACATGGCCCGAAATCGCGAACAGCTTGGTGCCTGCGTTGTTGGGGCGGCCCATGCCCGCGAACCAATCAGGGCCACGGCGCAGAATGGTCGGGACAACAGCGATGGATTCGACGTTGTTCACGGTTGTTGGGCAACCATACAGACCTGCGCCAGCAGGGAACGGCGGCTTCATGCGCGGCATGCCCTTTTTGCCTTCAAGCGATTCCAGCAATGCGGTTTCTTCGCCGCAAATATAGGCCCCTGCCCCGTGGTGCAGATAAATTTCAAAATCCCAACCAGATTTGCAAGCGTTCTTACCGACCATTCCAGCGGCATAGGCTTCGTCGATAGCCGCTTGCAGCGCCTCTTTTTCGCGGATGTATTCGCCGCGGATATAGATGTAGCAGGCGTTCGCATTCATCGCGAAGGACGCGATCAAACACCCTTCGATCAGCGTGTGCGGATCGTGGCGCATAATTTCGCGGTCTTTGCATGTACCCGGTTCGGATTCATCTGCGTTCACAACAAGATAGCTTGGGCGACCATCGGATTCTTTGGGCATGAACGACCATTTCAAACCCGTCGGGAAACCCGCACCACCGCGCCCACGCAGGCCGGATGCCTTCATGTTCTCGATGATCCATTCGCGGCCCTTTTTGATGATGCCCGCCGTGCCATCCCAGTGGCCCCGTGCTTGCGCGCCTTTCAGCGTGCGGTCGTGCATCCCGTATAGGTTCGTGAAAATGCGGTCTTTATCTGCGAGCATCGCTTTGTTCCCTCAGTCGTCTTGGCAGCTGGGCCAAGGTATCATTTATCACGCGTCTTTTGCCACAGCTTCCACGTTACCACCAGTGACCAAATGAACGCAGCCAACGAGATGAGGTAGAACAACATCTCGACCCGTGGGCTCGCCCCGGTCAGGCGGGTCAGCTGGGGCGCAAAAATGCTAAGCAATCCGGCCAGCGCAATTACGATCGCGGCAGTGCGGCCCTGTTTGGCAATATCTTCGTCGGTGGGTTTGGTCATGATGTGTTTGTGCCTTTTGGGCGGCCAAAAGAAAAGGCCCGCGCGAACATGTCGGCGGGCCTTTTGCAATTATTTAGGGGGCTCTAGTAAACGCCGCCTTTTTTGACTTTTTTCGAGAACTCGGTGGTTCCGCCTTTGGCCAGAACTTTGGCCTGCTTGATCCATTCGTCGCGTTCAATGCGGCCCTTGAACTTGAGGCGGCTGTCGACCCATTCCACTTCTTTCTTGCGCCAGGACGCAACCTGATCGAAGTGATAGAACCCCAGCTCGTTCAGTGTTTTTTCAAGGCCTGGCCCAACGCCCTTCAACTGCTTGAGGTCGTCTGCACCACCAGCGCGGGCTTTGTTCAGCGTTTCGGGTTTGCCGTCAGCTGCAACAGGTGCGCGGGCCGCTTTTGCTGCGGCAGGCTTGGCTGCTTTCGCGGCAGAGGCTTTCGCGGCGGGTTTAGCTGCTTTGGCCGCCGGTTTTGCGGCCTTCGCAGCGGGCTTGCTGGCCTTGGCTGCCGGTTTTGCGGCCTTTGCGGCGGGCTTTTCTGCTTTCGCTGCTGGCTTTGCAGCCTTGGCCGCAGGTTTTGCAGCCTTAGCGGCGGGCTTTGCGGCAGGCGCAGGTGCTGCATCAGCCGGTGTTGCCGTGGCCGTCGCTGCAAATGCAGCAGCGGGTGCGGCGGCTGTTGCAGATGTTGTCGGCGTCGCGGCGGGGGCTGTGGTGTTATATCCGGCTGCCTTGTCCGCATTCGCATTTGCCGTCAGATCGCGGGGGCCTGTTGGGCCTTCCGCTGGTTCACGCCATCCCAACCACAACACGATGGCGGTGATGATCGCGACAATCGCGCCGATCAAACAGGACGCGAAACCTGCAAAATTCAAAACAAGATAGGCCACCAACAACGCGATCAGGCCGAACAATGCGGCGACAGCGATGATGCCTAGCTCCTTAGGTGCAGTATCTTTCATGACTTTATCCCTCTTGGTGTTTGCGCGAGGTCTAACGCCCCTACGCCGTCTTTGCGCAGACCTTAGACGCGCACGTCACACTTGATAAGGGGGAAGAATGCGAAAAACCGCCCAAATGTGGCATTTGAGCGGCTTAAGATGCCGTTTGAACACGTATTTCGGGGGGCTTTAGCTTTCAGACGCCAAAGCTGCGGCTTGGCTGATCCAATCATCACGTTCGATCCGGCCTTTGAACTTCAGGCGGCTGTCGACCCAAGCAATTTCGCCCGCGCCCCATTTGGCGATCTGATCAAAGTGCCAGAAACCCATTTCGTTCAACGTGATTTCCAGCTTGGGCCCTACGCCGCTGATCCGTTTCAGATCGTCCGCGCCGGATTTGCGCGGGGCTTTCATTGTGCGCGGCTTTGCCTCAGCGGCAGCCGTGGCGGGCGTCATTGCGGGATTTGATTTACCGGCAGGTTTTGCCGCAGACGTCGCCTTTGCCGCTTGTTTGGTCACACCGGTCTTGTCTGCAGGCTTTTTCGCCGACGGTTTTGCCCCGGATGCCTTTTTCGCAGGTGCGGCTTTTTTCGCGGATGGCACTGGTGACGCTGGCTTAATACCGGACGTCGGCGCGCCCTGCCCCCACGGTGCCAACAACGGAACTTCGGTGCCATCAATGCGTTTGACGGTGTCGCCAATGTCGTGGGCCAATTGCACAGAGGCGTTGAACTGGTGCTTGCCGCTGTCCATTTCCGTAAGCGAGGTCAGCCCCTTAAGCGGTTCAGCAGCGTAACGTCCATTTTGTGGACCGGGCAAAGGCACTTCGCCACGACCAAGGGCGTCAATCAACTCCCCCATTTTAGCAGCCGTCAAATCTTCGTAATAATCCTTGCCGATCTGGGCCATGGGCGCGTTTGAACACGATCCAAGGCATTCGACCTCTTCCCAAGAAAACTTACCATCAGCTGATACTTCGTGCGCGTTCGCGGCGATCTTTTCTTTGCACACAGCGACCAGGTCTTCCGCGCCGCAAATCATGCAGGACGTCGTGCCGCACACCTGAATGTGCGCGACGGACCCAACAGGTTGCAGCTGGAACATGAAATAGAATGACGCCACTTCGAGGGCGCGCATATACGCAAGGCCAAGCATCTGCGCGACGCCTTCGATAGCGGGGCGTGTCAACCAGCCTTCCTGTTCTTGCGCGCGCCACAGCAGTGGAATGATCGCCGATGCCTCACGGCCCTCGGGGTATTTGGTGATCTGTGCTTGCGCCCACGCGAGGTTGTCCGGCGTGAAGGCAAAATCGGCAGGTTGGTCGAGGTGGAGGCGTCTAAGCATTGGCACATTGTCCTGAAGTCAGTCTAAAGCCGGTCGAAACGGGTTCGCTTTGTCCGGCAAGCGTTAGGTATTGTGTGATGGCGCGCAGTTTGTCGCTGTCGAAACCTGTCGCGGCTTCCACGGCGGCGGCTTGCGCGTCGTTTGCAATGGAACAGCCCTGCGCGGTGACGGCAGATTGGAACAGGGCAACGTCGCCCGCGCTCACGCCATCTGGCAAGGTTTCCACTGGAATTGCCTCACAGCTCGCCAATAGCGCAAGCGTCACAAAGAGCGCCGCAGCCTTCATGGGCAAGTCTCGTTCGTCAGCTTCATGGTGCCGTCTTCTTGCAACGCCACGAGGCCCGTTGTGTAAAGTTCTGCGATGACTTCAATTGTCTGTTCTTCGTTCAGACCGGACGCGGCCAGAACGGCATCCCCGTTTTCTGCGGTCACAATGCAACCCGCGTCTTCGATGGCGGTTGTCATGGCCGCAACGGGATCGTCTTGCGCCAAGGCAGGCGTTGCCAGCAGCAGGATCGGGAACACAAAACGCATACCCTAAACCCCCACGAACAGGGCTGACGACGACATTGTCACAAACATCGCCATCGGCAACGCGTGTGTGCCAAAGCCAGACATGATAAAGAACGGAAGAACGCCCATAATCATCGGTCAATTTCCCCGAACACGACGTCCATGGTGCCGATGATGGCGGCCACATCCGCAAGCTGGTGCTTGGATGCCACGTGATCCATCGCCTGAAGGTGCAGATAGCCCGGCGCGCGCAGTTTCGCGCGGTAAGGTTTGTTTGATCCATCGGCCACGAGGAACACGCCGAATTCGCCTTTTGGTGCTTCAACGCAGGCGTAAACTTCGCCCGCAGGCACGTGGAACCCTTCGGTGTAAAGTTTGAAGTGGTGAATCAACGCCTCCATCGAGGTTTTCATTTCACCGCGTGTGGGTGGGGTCATCTTGCCGCGCGCCATGATATCCCCCTTTTCCACCTTCAGCTTGGCACAGGCCTGACGGATGATGGACACGGATTGACGCATTTCTTCCATCCGGCACAGGTAGCGATCATAGCAATCGCCGTTCTTGCCCACAGGAATTTGGAATTCAAATTCGTCGTAGCATTCATAGGGCTGGCTGCGGCGCAGGTCCCACGCGAGGCCGGAGCCGCGTGCCATCACGCCAGAGAAACCCCAATCAAGGATGTCTTTTTCAGTCACGATGCCGATATCGACGTTGCGCTGTTTGAAGATGCGGTTCTCGGTGAGCAACCCGTCCACATCGATCATGAAGCCTGTCATGAACTGGTCGGCCCAAGCCTCAATGTCTGTAATCAGATCATCGGGCAGATCTTGGTGCACACCGCCCGGGCGGAAATAGGCCGCGTGAAGGCGGGCACCGCAGGCGCGTTCATAAAACACCATCAGCTGTTCGCGTTCTTCAAAACCCCAAACAGGCGGGGTCAGCGCGCCGACGTCCATGGCCTGTGTGGTGACGTTCATCAGGTGGTTCAGCACGCGGCCGATTTCGGAATAGAGCACGCGGATAAGGGACGCACGACGCGGCACTTCTGTGCCTGTCAGCTTTTCAATCGCCAGACACCAAGCGTGTTCCTGGTTCATCGGAGACACGTAATCGAGGCGGTCGAAATACGGCAGGTTTTGCAAGTAGGTGCGCGATTCCATCAGCTTTTCGGTGCCACGGTGCAGCAGGCCAATGTGCGGATCGCAGCGTTCCACGATCTCACCGTCCAGTTCGAGGACAAGGCGCAGAACCCCGTGCGCCGCAGGGTGCTGCGGGCCGAAGTTGATGTTGAAATTGCGGATCTTCTGTTCGCCTGTAAGGGCGTCATCGAAGTTTTTGGTGCCGTCCATCATTGGGATGCCTCGCTCCGTTTTTGCTGCCGCATTGATAACGTGCGACGTGCCTTTTCAACTATACCCGCTGTCAGGAACGCGTGCACTACGCCTAACAGAAAGGATTGTAGTCGTCTTTCAAGTTCCGTTCCGCTCAATTTAGCCCAAATGACGCTACCATCAGTCTCCATGAAAAGACTTAAAAACGCTAAGAGTATGAACCAAACAAAGAGAACCTTCGGGAATCCGCTAATTTGTTCGGCGGACATTGTCAGGGAGATAGCATAAATCATAAGCGCCCAAACCAACCAAAGGAGGTAAGGGCCAATTTGCAAGAATACCTTCATGATAACGAAGACGTCCATTTTCATTTGCCCGCATCTTCTTTCGTCTTCTCATCACCCGGAAGGATGTATTCGGCACCTTCCCAGGGGGACATGAAATCGAATTGGCGGTATTCTTGGACCAAGGACACAGGTTCGTAGACGACGCGTTTTTGCACTTCGTCGTAGCGGACTTCGGTGTAGCCCGTTGTCGGGAAATCCTTGCGCAGCGGGTAGCCGCGAAAGCCGTAGTCCGTCAAAATCCGGCGCAGGTCCGGGTGGCCTTTGAAGATGATCCCGAACATGTCGAACACTTCGCGTTCAAACCAGTTGGCGGAGGGGTGCACATCCATGATCGAGTGCACCATTTCATCTTCGCGGATCTTCACGCGCAGACGGATGCGGTGGTTCTGATACATCGACAAGAAATGGTAGACGACGTCAAACCGCTGGGCACGGCCCGGGTAATCCACAGCCGTGATATCCACGAGCGTTGAAAACTTGCACTGGCTGTCGGTCTTTAGAAATTCAACAAACCCGTTCAGGTTCGCGGGCGTGACGTTCATCGTCAGCTCTCCGCCGGTGACGTCAAAAGACAGCACGCAATCGGGGCGCTTCATTTCGATGTGTTGGCCGAGTTCGTTCAGGGCATCAGACATAAGGTCTACCTTGTCGTCTTGGGTCAGTCGGGTCTATCGGACAATCGTTCCGGTGCGGCGCATTTTACGCTGCAACTGAAGGATGCCGTACAAGAGGGCTTCTGCGGTCGGAGGGCAGCCGGGGACGTAGATGTCCACGGGCACGATGCGGTCACAGCCGCGCACCACAGAATAGGAATAGTGGTAATATCCACCGCCGTTCGCACAGGACCCCATTGAGATCACGTAGCGCGGTTCTGGCATCTGGTCGTAGACCTTGCGCAGGGCGGGTGCCATTTTGTTGGTCAGCGTGCCAGCCACAATCATCACGTCAGACTGGCGCGGGGACGCGCGCGGCGCGATCCCGAAACGTTCGGCATCATAGCGTGGCATGGATGTGTGCATCATTTCAACGGCGCAACAGGCCAACCCGAAGGTCATCCAGTGCAAGGACCCTGTGCGCGCCCAGTTGATCAGATCAGCCGAAGACGTCACGAGGAACCCGCGGTCTGTCAATTCTTTGTTCAGGTCTTGCGTTGCGACGTCACGGTCAAAGCCTGCGTCGTTCGCGCCAGTCGCTACTCCCATTCGAGAGCTCCTTTTTTCCACTCATACGCAAAGCCGATGGTCAGCACGCCAAGGAACACCATCATCGACCAGAAGGCCGTCATCGAAATGTCGCCAAAGGCCACGGCCCATGGGAACAAAAACGCGATTTCCAGGTCAAAAATGATGAACAAGATCGACACGAGGTAAAAGCGCACATCGAATTTCATGCGCGCATCGTCAAAGGCGTTGAACCCGCACTCATACGCTGAAACTTTCTCAGGATCGGGGTTGCGCACGGCCAGCACGACGGCGGCAAGGATCAGCACGATCCCGAGCACAATGGCCAGCCCCAGAAAAATCACGATTGGCAGGTAGTCCCTCAGCATCTCGTCCACGAGCATACTCCCGTATTTATGGCGCACGTTGGCACGCCCATTGGCTGCTCTCGCGTTTATCGCCATGCACCCAGAGGGTCAACGGGTGCCCGCGTGTTTTGACCGCGCTAATTGCCGCGCCGCCCGGATTTCAACGGACTGTTGGCCAGCTGACGCCATTTACCGGTCTCCAAGGCGATCAGCCCAATCGCAAGTGCGTGGTCATCTGCATCCGCAACCGGTCATAGGATCAGGCCCATGGGGGTGGTTTTTTGTCAAAGAACGCAGCGATCCCTTGGGCGGTTTCGGGATTATCCCAGCGCTTCAATAGCGCTGCGATTGACGCATCAATCGCCGCTTTGTCAGGTGCACCACCCAGATCAAGGACCATTTCTTTGGATTCAGCGACCGCATCGGGCGCGCATTTCAAATAGGCCTGAACTTCGACTTCGACCTCCGCGGCAAGGTCTTGCGCGGTCGTGATTTTAGCCACAACGCCCAGCCTCTGGGCCTCGGCCGCATCAAACAGGCGGCTGGACATGAAAACGCTGCGTGCGTGCCCCCCGCCCATCCGCGCCACAACGTAGGGACCAATGGTGGCTGGCATCAAACCGAGCTTGGTTTCTGTCAGCCCGAAAACAGAGGTGTCAGCGGCAAACACCTTATCCGCGACACAGCACAGGCCCAAACCACCACCCACCGCATTGCCATGAACCTGCGCAATCAGGGGCTTGGACATTGCGTTCAGCGCGCCAAGCATATCCGCGATGCGGTGTGCTTCGGTCACGCGGGCATCTGTATCCGCGCCCATCTGGTCGCGCATCCAGCCCAGATCACCGCCCGCACAAAAGCTGCGCCCAGCCCCTTTCATCACAACGACCCGCACGGCCTTATCGCGATCCAGCTGGCGTGCCGCATGTGCCAGATCATCCATCATCTGCGCTGACATCGCGTTGTGTTTGTTTGGGCGGTTCAGAGTCAGCGTCGCCACCCCCCGCGGATCAGTGGCCAGAATCAGGGTTTCAAACATCAAAGTCTCCTTGCATCATGCGGGCCAATTCAGCCGCCTTGTCGATGACGGCCAGATCAAGGCCGGTTTCATGCCCTTGGGCGTGCAGATGGCGCACGACGGCTTCGGTTGCGACATTACCGGACGCGCCGGGCGCGTAAGGACAGCCGCCAAGACCGCCCACAGAGGCATCAAACACCCGCACCCCCATTTCAACGGACGCATCTATATTTGAAAGCGCCCGCCCGCCCGTATCATGGTAATGCCCCGCAAGGACCTCGGCAGGGGCTTCGTTTAATGTGTGGGCCAACATATCGGTTATGGTGTCGGGCGTGCCCGCACCAGTCGTGTCCCCAAGACTAATTTCACAACACCCCATGGCCAGTAGTTGCCCCGTCACCGCAGCCACTTGGGCGGGGTCGGTGGGGCCATCAAAGGCGCAGTGAACCACACATGACACATACCCACGAACCCGCAAACCGGCCTGGTTCGCGGCAGCAACGACATCGCGATAACGATCCAGACTTTGCGCAATTGAAGCGTTGATATTGGCTTGCGAAAACCCTTCTGAGGCTGATGCGAAAACCGCCACCTCATCCGCGCCCGCCGCGATTGCGGCCTCAAGACCGCGCAAGTTCGGGATCAATGCGCAATACCGCACTTTGGGTGATCGGGTCAGCCCCATCAACACCTCGCCACTGCCAGCCATCTGCGGCACCCATTTGGGGCTGACAAAGCTGGCACATTCGATGCGGCGCAGTCCGGATTTGGACAACACATCAACCAATGCGATCTTGTCGCGAACCGGGATATCACGGGGTTCGTTTTGCAACCCGTCGCGCGGGCCGACTTCGAAAATTTCAATCTGTGCCACTGTGTTCATCCAATGTTATCAGAACGATACCGGCCTGCACCTGATCACCCGCCTGTGCGGTGATTGTCGCAACGGACCCATCGTGGGGCGCGCGCAACACGTGCTCCATTTTCATGGCCTCCAACACGGCAAGCCGTTGGCCGGTTTGAACCTGTGCACCGACTGCAACGCAAACCTCGCGCAGCAGGCCGGGCATGGGTGTTATCACACCATTCCCCACGTCAATCGTGCTGTGCCGGTCAAGCGGATCGAACGCCGCAATCGTCAGCGGAGCGGCGCCAAACAATGTCACTTGTCGGGTCTTGGCGTGGTGCGGACGCGCCAGTTTCCCGTCAAATCGCCACGTTTCGCCATGACGCTTGGCGGTCACCCTGTCTGCACCCACGTCACAAATCACATGATCAGGCGACATTGGGGTCAGCGCGACGGTGCCACTTTTCAGGGCGACCTGCCACGTCATCGGCCCGTGAAGCGTAAAGCCTCTGTGTGCATCGCCCGGCGCCATCAGCCCGCTCAACTCCATCGCAGCCTGCGCTGCATCCTGCGGTGTCGCTTGGGCGGCTGCAGTAAGGTTAATTAGGTCGCGTTCGATCAGTCCGGTGTCGACTTTACCACTGTCAAAATCGGGGTGCGCGACAAGGTTGAACAAGAACCCCAAGTTGGTAGTTGTTCCGGCGATCTGCGTCGCCGCAAGGCCCTGCCTCAGTTTAGCCAACGCCGCCGCGCGCGTGTCTGCGTGCGCAATCAATTTCGCAATCATCGGGTCGTAATAGGGCGAAATATCGTCCCCTGCATCCACACCGCTGTCCACGCGCAATGTCGGGGGGAATTGCAAATGCTCAATGCGACCCACCGCCGGAAGGAAATCATTGCAGGCGTCTTCCGCGTAAAGACGCGCTTCAATCGCATGCCCCTGAAGTTTAATGTCTTTTTGCGCACGTGGGAGGGCCGATCCTCCCGCGACGCGCAATTGCCAATCCACCAAATCAACACCTGTAATGGCCTCTGTCACAGGGTGTTCGACCTGCAAGCGCGTGTTCATTTCCATGAACCAGAATCCGTCAGCACGCAGCGGGCCAGACCCGTCTGCGATGAATTCTACGGTCCCTGCCCCACTGTATTTGATCGCCTTTCCGGCCGTGACGGCCGCTGAGCAAATCGCACTTCGCACGTCGTCGGTCATACCCGGCGCCGGGGCCTCTTCGATGATCTTTTGATGGCGTCTTTGTAGGGAACAATCACGTTCATAAAGATGAACAACATCATCCCCATCGCCGAAAATCTGAACTTCAATGTGGCGCGGGTTGGTGATGAATTTCTCGATCAAAACCGCATCATTTCCGAATGCGGCTTGTGCTTCTGCACGCGCACTGCCCAGCGCGTCGTCAAAATCGCCCTTGTTTTTTGCCAGCCGCATGCCTTTGCCACCACCACCCGCGACCGCCTTGATCAATACCGGATATCCGATCTGATCGGCGCGATCGCGCAGATGGGCATCGTCTTGATTGTCGCCGTGATACCCCGGCACAACGGGAACACCCGCCTTTATCATCAAGACCTTAGCCTGATCTTTTAATCCCATGGCACGAATGGCCGCAGCGCTCGGGCCGACAAATCGAAGGCCCGCATCCTCAACCGCATCCACGAAATCGGGGTTTTCGGACAAAAAACCGTAGCCGGGATGAATGGCGTCCGCGCCAACGTCGATTGCTGCGGCTATGATCCGATCACCGCGCAGGTAGCTGTCTTTCGCCAAAGCCCCGCCAATGTGGATCGCGATGTCGGCCATGCGCACGTGGCGCGCTGTTGCGTCCGCATCCGAATAAACCGCAACACAGGTGATCCCGCGCGCCTTGGCCGTGGCCATAATCCGGCATGCGATTTCGCCACGATTGGCGATCAGCAAGGTCTTGATCGGGTCAGTCACCGGCATCTTCGTCAGCCGAATATTTGCGATAGCGGTGGCGATAAATCAGATTGGGGCGATCCCCATCGAGCAGATAAAACAAGATACCAACATTTGCGATCACCTCAAACAAAGTGATCAGGGTCCCATCCCCGCCCAATCCGCGCACCAGCGCATAGACCGTCAAACCTGCTGAAATCATTGCCATAATAATGGCCCACGGCACCCGAAGCGCAAGGCCGATACCCGTTAGAACGGGCCAAATCCCGTTCAGGATCGCCACACCAATCCCCGCCCCGTAACTCAGGACAAGGCCGAATTTCAGCGCGCCGATTGCGACGAAATATGCGGCGATGAGCCATAAAATAAGGTTCAACTTTCCTTTGGGATGCGCGCGCGCCTGTTCAGGGGGAACGTTGACCCATGGCAGGCCAGAATAGAAATCGCCGCGGTTTGTCTTGGTCATCAAATTAGCCTTTTTTGCCAGAGGGCGCATTACATGCGAAACACGCCAAAATCTGTGTCACGGATGGGCGTGTTCAAGGCCGCCCGCAGAGATAACGCAAGCACGGCGCGGCTGTCGCGTGGATCGATAACGCCGTCATCCCAAAGCCGAGCGGACGCATAAAGAGGGTGAGATTGCTGTTCAAACTGATCACTAATCGGTTGTTTGAATGCTGTTTCTTCCGCGTCAGACCATGATTTTCCGGCGCGATCCAAAGCATCGCGTTTGACCGTCGCAAGAACCCCAGCCGCCTGTTCACCACCCATGACTGCCGTGCGCGAAATCGGCCAAGACCAGACAAAGTTGGGGCTATAAGCCCGCCCCGCCATGCCATAATTTCCTGCACCGAAACTGCCGCCAACGATCATCGTGATTTTGGGCACCGATGTTGTCGCAACGGCCGTCACCATCTTAGCACCGTGGCGCGCAATGCCCTCATTTTCGTATTTTTGCCCAACCATGAACCCGGTAATGTTTTGCAAAAAAATGAGAGGAATTTTACGCTGAGAACACAGTTGAATGAAATGCGCGCCCTTTTGCGCGGCTTGCGAAAACAACACACCGTTGTTGGCGATAATACCGCAGCGCATGCCCTCAATCATCGCAAAACCTGTAACCAGTGTTTCACCGAAGCGGGCCTTAAATTCGTCAAAACGCGATCCATCAACGATGCGGGCAATGATTTCGCGGATGTCATAAGGCGTGCGTAGGTCAGACGGGATAAGGTTGAAAAAGTCCTGTTGTGACTTCAACGGTTCGTCAAAATGCTGAGGTTCTGGCGTTTCAACATCCGCCGCATGTGCGTTTTTCACTACCTCGCGAACCAGCGCGAGGGCGTGCGCGTCATCCTCAGCCAGATAATCTGCGACGCCAGACAGGCGCGTATGGACATCACCGCCTCCCAAATCCTCAGCCGAGACAACTTCGCCTGTCGCGGCCTTCACCAAAGGCGGCCCCGCAAGAAAAATCGTCCCTTGATCCTTCACAATAATTGAAACATCGGCCATCGCGGGAACATATGCCCCTCCCGCCGTGCACGACCCCATGACGGCAGCAATTTGCGGGATACCTTTGGCGGACATGCGGGCCTGATTGTAGAATATGCGGCCAAAATGGTCGCGGTCCGGAAAGACCTCGTCTTGGTTTGGTAGGTTCGCGCCACCAGAATCCACGAGGTAAACGCACGGCAGGCGGCATTGCTCTGCGATTTCTTGGGCGCGCAGGTGTTTCTTGACGGTGATCGGATAATAGGTGCCGCCCTTCACGGTGGCGTCATTGCACACAACCATGACCTGGCGCCCGTGGATCAACCCGATGCCGGCGATGATACCGCCACAGGGCGCCGCGCCATCATACATCCCGTGCCCTGCTGTCGCCCCGACTTCAAGAAACGCAGACCCCACATCAAGAACATTCGCAACGCGATCCCGGGGCAGCATTTTGCCGCGCGCCACATGACGCGCGCGCGCCTTGTCACCCCCGCCCGCTGAAGCCAACGCCGCGGCTGCCCGCGCATCCGCCAAAGCAGCCTCGTGGGTCATCGCATGTAATCCCCGAGGAATTTCAGATAGATGGTGCGTTCTGCAGTTTTGGTCATGCTGCAATTCGCGCTCGCGATCTGGCGCATCGATCCTGCGCCCCACATCGCATATTCAAGGGCGCAATCTGCATCGCGCAGAGTAATCCAAGCACGTTGCGCCGCGCGCAGGCTGTCGGCGCGGTCGGCAAATTCCGGGAACAATTCGGCCTCGTCCGCATCAACACGGCGCAGACCATCCATTGTTTGCGCGTATTGCGTGTTCAGCAGACGATCCCATGCTTCTTCTTCGGCGGACAGGCAAAACACCATGCCAAGTGTGGTTTGGTTCTGGTCCGGATCACCGTCCATGCAAATGCGCGCACCTTCCCCGATGCACGCCACTGCGACATTTTCGGTTGTTGCAGCATCAAGGCAGGGCGCAACGCCGTCCATGTAAGGCATCAATGCGAGCACCGCTGGCTGCGGTTCTGCCTGCGACGCGGTGGGCAGGATTGCAGCAAGACACAAGGCCGCCATCGAAATTGAAAATGTGTTCGTCATACCATTGATCCCATAAGTTCGCGACCGATCAGCATCCGCCTGATTTCAGATGTCCCTGCGCCGATTTCCATCAATTTGGCATCACGAAACAGCCGCGCGACAGGTGCATCGGCCATAAAACCCGCACCGCCCAAAGCCTGCACCGCTTGGTGGGCCTGAACCATCGCCTGTTCGGAGGAATAAAGACAACACGCCGCAGCATCCGCCCGCCTTACGGTGCCTGCATCACAGGATCTGGCAACGGCATAGACATAGGCGCGCGCCGAATTGAGGGCCGTGTACATATCCGCCAATTTGCCCTGCATCAGCTGGAAATTACCAATAGGTTCGCCGAATTGCGTTCGGGTAGACACGTAAGGCAAGACCTCGTCCAGACAGGCGGCCATGATGCCTGCGCCGATCCCCGCCAGCACGACCCGTTCATAATCAAGCCCTGACATCAGCACCGCAACCCCGCGGTTTTCTTCGCCCAATACATGATCAAAGGGCACTTTGACATCATTGAACACAAGTTCAGCGGTGTTGGACCCGCGCATGCCCAGTTTGTCAAAATGGGCTGATGTGCTGAACCCCACCATTGATTTTTCTATCAAAAAGGCCGTTATGCCTTTTGATCCCGCCGATGGATCGGTCTTGGCGTAAACCACTAATGTGTCCGCCTCTGCGCCGTTGGTGATCCAGTATTTGGTACCGTTCAGGCAGTAATGGTCATTGTGTTTTTCCGCCCGCAGCGACATGGACACAACGTCAGATCCCGCCCCCGCCTCCGACATCGCCAATGCGCCGACATGGGCCCCCGAAATCAGGTTGGGCAGGTATTTGGCCTTTTGCGCGTCCGTCCCGTTCAGTTTGATCTGGTTCACGCACAAGTTCGAATGGGCCCCATAAGACAGCGCAACTGACGCCGATGCACGGGCGATTTCCTCAATCGCGATGACATGCGCGAGGTAGGACATCTCTGCCCCACCATCGTCTTCGCCCACCGTAATACCGAGCAATCCAAGATCACCCATTTCTTGCCAAAGTTCGGCGGGGAACACGTTTTCATTGTCGATGGCTTTGGCCATCGGTTTGACACGGGCCTGCGCCCACGCATGGACCATGTCGCGCATGGCCGCGATGTCATCATCAAAATCGAAGGTCATTGAGGCCGTAAACATAGGCGGCTTTCAAGTTGCATGAGTTTATTGAACGCTTGTTCAATAAATGGCACGCGCCGCGGCTTCGGTCAATGGTGGCGAACGTGCTGCACGCTGGCGCGGCCAGCCAATAGGTGTTCTGCGACCACTTCTTCATAGCCGAGTTCAGCAAAATCATGCAGCGCGCGCACCAAGTCCTGCGTGAGGTTGGACAGCCGGATAAGGGACGCATCCCGTTGTGTTCCCTGTGGAATTGCGTCCAATTCCTCCTCTGCGATCCGAATTTTACGTCTTATCAACCGAATATTATCAAAAGCCGCGCAAATAGTGGTCATGACGTATTTTCCCCCCAGAAATCAGTCACTGCCAGTTTTAGCCATTTATGGCCAAAGGTATAGGGTCGTTACTGATCAGGATTGCCCTAAGGTAAATTATGCGCTTTTCCGTGCAGGTGAAAGATATTCTGGACATAATCGACAGCGCGCTATCGCGCAAAGGTCTCTCCGCGGCGGCTGCATCGCGACTGGCTGTCGGCAACCCGTCCTTGATCAAGAATATGCGCCAAGAAACCGGCAACCCGAAACGGTTCAACGCCGACGCCTTACGCAAGCTGGCCGATGTATTGGATCTGGAATTTTACTTTGGGGAGGAACGCGAAAATACCATCGTGCGCCTGCCCGCCGGGTTTGCCGAACGCACGGTTCAACCGCTGTCCAGCGCGCGCATGCGACACGAGGCGCTTGAGATGGGGTTCTTACCGATCCCGTATCACGCCGCCGCGGCCCCTGATTTTCGCGGCACCGCACCCGTGGCCCTTGCGCGGCAATGGTTAACGACCAGCGGCGTCAATGCCGATACGCTCGCGTTTTTGCCCGTCATCAATGACGATATGGTGCCAACACTGACGGTGGGCACCCTTGCGCTGATTGATACCGCGCAAAAAGACACGTCAGCAGACGGTATTTGGGCGTTCAGTGTGAAAGGCAGCTATGTTTTTGCCCGCGTACAAAGCCCCTCAAACGATATGATGCTGTTGAAGGGCGATAAACCCGACCAGCCTGTCCAGATTTTCAAAGGCGATGAACTCGCCACGCTCAAGGTTTTGGGGCGCGTGGTCTGGATCGTTCATCAACCCTGATTACTGCGCCGCCTGCGCCTGAAAGACACGACTGACTTCGGCGCGGATGATGCGCGCGATCTGGGCACAATCGTCTGTGCTGAACGTCAGCGGCAAACGCATGTCTATCACACCCGCCAGAATACGGTCGCTTTGCGGCATCGGTTCGGACGCCGCATAACGCCAGCTGTCATAGCGCGATGTAAAACCGGTGGGTTCCGCCCCGCCGAACCATTTCAGCTCAACCCCGCGCGCAAGACAGCCCGCAATGACCTCTTGCACAGCTGCGGGGTCCCAATCGAGAAGCAGGAATTGAAACGACGACGCAACAAACCCTTCTGCAGCGGGCCGTGTCGTCAGCGTCATGCCAGGCGTGTCGGCCAATCCCGCGTCCATAACAGCGTAAAGGGCGTTCCAACGGTCACATTGTGTTTTTAGATCAGCAAGTTGCGGGCGCAAAATGGCCGCGCGCAGGTTGTCCATCCGGCCCGAAATATTGGGTGTTTCATATTTGATCTGCGCAAATGTTTCAGGCGGCGGCGCCGCGCGGTGACGTTCAAACAGCATGTAGCTGCCGGACAGCATGATCGCCCGTGCCATGCCCTCTGCGTCGTCCGAAATAAGAAGCCCGCCCTCACCGGAATTGACGTGTTTATAAGTCTGGGTCGAATAACATCCGAACTTGCCCCAACGCCCGGATGGTATGCCGTTCCAATGCGCGCCCATGGTGTGTGCGCAATCCTCGATCACGGTGACGTTTGCTGCATCACACAGCGCCATCAGGGCATCCATGTCGCAGATATGGCCCCGCATGTGGGACAACAATAGAACCGAAGCCTGATCGATTTTCGCGGCCAGATCATCCAGATCAATGACCAGATCTTCGGTCACGCCCACAAATATCGGCGATGCACCTACGGCCGCAATTGCGCCGGGCACTGGCGCCAGCGTGAATGCGTTGGTCAGCACGGTGTCGCCGTGGCCGATGCCACAGGCACGCAAAGCTGTCGTCATTGCGTAGCCACCCGACGCCACCGCAAGGCAGTATTTCGCCCCCGTGAGGTCCGCGAATTCTTCCTCAAGCAACGCCGCTTCAGCGATTTCATCGCCGCTGGTGTTGTAGCGGTGCAACCGCCCGTGGGTCAGCACAGCCATGGCCGCGTCGATCCCCGCCTGTGGAATCGGTTCTTGCTGGGTGAATACGCCGTTGAATATCTCTGTCATACAGCGTTTGTGAAAGCGCGGTTGGCTGGCGTCAATCTGGTTTTTGATTACCTGAAAAGCCGTTCAACGACACTGGGCAAATCGTCAAAGTGATCCAACAGAACCTCTGGGTTGAGGGCGGCCATATCCTCACCAGAGGGGCCGAACGTCACCAGAATGGATGCAACACCTGCGGCCAAGGCCGTGTTACGGTCCGTCGCGGTGTCCCCCACAAGGCAACACATTGCCGGATCGCCGCCCGCTTGAAGGACAGCTTCGAACAGATGTTCGGGGTCAGGTTTCTTGACCGTCAGCGTATCCGCACCAACCAACGACCCGAATGCATCACGCACGCCAAGGCGCGTCAACAATATATGGGCCAATCCTTCGGGTTTATTGGTCGCGATCCCGACTTTGAAACCGTTTGATTTCAAGACCTCGACCGCCTCCATCGCGCCCGGATACATAACGGTATGCGTATCAATGTCTTGGGCATAAGCATCCAGAAGGGTCTGATATTGCCCGTCGATATCTTCATCGCCGTAGCCATCAACCCGCGAAAACCCGAGCTTTAACATCGCCCGGCCGCCCCGCAGCGCCGTGCCCGCGTCCCGCGCCGGATCAAGCAAATCACCCAGTCCAAGCCCACGAAAACATGCGTTCGCCGCCGCAATCAAATCGCCAGACGTGTCGGCCAACGTTCCATCCAGATCGAAAATCACTGTTCCCATTGTCGTCCTGCCCCTTTGCGCGCATTTGCGCCATCTGTAACCAAGCGACATGGGATGTGAACCCCCCGCACTTGCGCAATCCCCATTCCTGCGTAAGAAGGTGAAAAATTTGAACAAGGTAAAGTATATGGCAGTCGCGTTGATCATTCTGGCCGCAGGAAAAGGCACTCGGATGAAGTCCGATTTGCCCAAGGTGTTGCACAGCGTTGCCGGCGCGCCCTTGCTGATCCACGCAATGAAATCCGGCGCAGCACTTGAACCAGAACGCACAGTGATTGTCGCGGGGCATGGGTCTGACGCGGTCGAGGCAGCGGCGAAAGACTGGTCAGACGATGTTGATGTCGTATTGCAGACCGAACAATTGGGCACTGGCCACGCGGTTTTGCAGGCCCGTGCCGCATTGGACGGGTTCAATGGCGATGCCATCGTGTTGTATGGCGACACGCCATTCATCCGCCCCGAAACGCTAGAAGCGATGCTGGTTGCGCGCGGGGACCATGACGTTGTCGTGCTTGGGTTTGAAGCCGCCGATCCCGGCCGTTACGGGCGGTTGGTGATGGATGGTAATGCGCTTGAGAAAATCGTAGAGTTCAAAGACGCGTCCGAGGCAGAACGTGCCGTAACCCTTTGTAATTCAGGTGTGATTTGCGCGAAATCGGATGTTCTTTTTGATCTTCTCGATCGCGTCACGGACGACAATGCAGCAGGGGAATTCTACCTCACGGATATTATCGGATTGGCCCATGGTCAGGGTTTGTCCGCAACTGTCGTGCGATGCGACGAAAGCGAAACAATGGGCATCAATTCACGCGCCGAACTTGCAGGTGCCGAAGTGGCGTTTCAAACCCGTGCGCGCGGCGATGCGATGGACAATGGCGTGACACTGCAAGCGCCCGACACGGTTTACTTCAGCCATGATACCTACATCGGATCAGACAGCGTTGTTGAACCCAATGTGGTGTTTGCCGTCGGCGTGACCGTTGAAAACAACGCTACCATTCGCGCCTTTAGCCATCTTGAAGGCTGCCACGTATCACGTGGCGGAGTCGTTGGCCCCTACGCGCGGCTGCGCCCTGGTGCTGAGCTGGCCGAAGACGTAAAGATTGGCAATTTCGTCGAAATCAAGAACGCCGTGATCGATGCGGGGGCCAAGGTGAACCACCTGTCCTACATCGGCGACGCCCATATCGGGGAGCGGTCAAACATCGGCGCAGGAACGATCACCTGCAACTACGACGGCGTGTTCAAACATCGCACAAACATCGGTGCAGATGTTTTTGTGGGATCAAACACAATGCTGGTTGCGCCTGTGACATTGGGCGACGACTCCATGACGGCGACCGGAACCATTGTGACCCATAATGTGCCCGCAGGTGATTTGGCCGTCGGGCGCGCGCGACAAGAAAACAAGGCAGGGTTTGCCCGCCGACTGTTTGAAAAATTAAAGAAAAAGAAGGCCCAAGCGGCCAAGGAGACCTGATTATGTGTGGAATTGTAGGTGTCCTTGGACGTCACGAAGCAGCCCCGATCCTCGTTGAGGCCCTGAAACGCCTTGAATATCGCGGCTATGACAGCGCGGGCATTGCCACTGTCAATGACGGTGATCTTGATCGTCGCCGTGCGGTTGGAAAATTGATTAACCTTCAGGACTTGTTGGTGCACGACCCGCTTGCCGGGAAATCCGGTATTGGGCACACCCGCTGGGCAACCCATGGTCAGCCGAACGTCAACAACGCCCACCCCCACAAGACCCAACGTGTCGCCGTTGTTCACAATGGGATTATCGAAAACTTCCGCGACCTGCGCGAAGAGCTTGCCAAACAGGGTGTTGGTTATGAAACGGATACTGACACCGAAACTGTTGCGCTTCTGACGCAAAGCTATCTGGATGAGGGACTTGATCCGCATGACGCGGCCACGCGCACGATTGCGCGCCTTGAGGGGGCCTATGCCTTGTGCTTTTTGTTCGAGGGTGAAGAAGATTTGATGATCGCTGCGCGCAAAGGATCGCCGCTGGCCGTTGGGCACGGTGACGGGGAAATGTTTGTGGGCTCAGATGCCATCGCGCTCGCCCCGATGACCGACAAGATCACCTATTTGGCCGAAGGCGACATTGCCTATATCACCCGCGACAGCCTGAAAATTATCGACGGCGAAGGACGTATCGCCAACCGCGAAATGCGCGTCATCCAGATTGACACCACGTCCGTCGACAAGGGTGGTCACAAGCATTTCATGGCTAAAGAAATCGCCGAACAACCGTCCGTTCTGGCCAATTCATTGGGTTATTACATCAAGGACGGTCAGGTAGAATTGCCCGACGGTGGCATTGATTTCGCGTCCATTGATCGGCTGACAATGGTCGCCTGTGGCACAGCATTCTATGCGTGTTTGACGGCAAAATACTGGTTCGAACAGATCGCGCGCATGCCCGTAGAAATCGACGTCGCATCCGAATTCCGCTACCGTGAGCCCCCGATTTCCAAAGGCACCGCCGCCCTCTTCGTGAGCCAATCCGGCGAAACCGCCGACACTTTGGCAGCACTTCGGTACTGCGAAGGCAAGGCAGACAAAATCCTGTCGGTCGTGAACGTTCCCGAAAGCTCCATCGCGCGTGAAAGCGATCTCGCCCTGCCGATTTTGGCTGGCGCAGAGATTGGTGTGGCATCGACAAAGGCGTTCACATGCCAATTGACGGTGCTGGCGATTTTGGCCGTGAAAGCCGCGCAGGATCGCGGACACATGGACGCCGCACAAGCCGCCGAGGCGCTTGAAAAAATCAAATCTGTGCCCGCGCTGATGAATCAGGCCTTGTCACTGGGTGAGCGGACGAACGACGTGTCCAAGCTATTGGCAGAAGCCCGCGACATTCTGTTTTTGGGTCGCGGCCCCATGTACGCACTTGCCCACGAGGGCGCACTTAAATTAAAAGAAATCAGTTATATACATGCCGAAGCTTATGCATCAGGTGAACTTAAGCACGGGCCTATCGCATTGGTCGACAAGCATGTTCCAGTGATCGTCATGGCCCCGCGTGATGCGCTGTTCGACAAGACGATTTCCAACATGCAAGAAGTCATGGCGCGTGGCGGAAAGGTGCTGTTGATCACCGATAAACAAGGCGCAAAAGAAGCCGGTGATGGCGTTTGGGAGACCATTTTGATGCCAGAGGTGGACCCGTTTGTCGCACCAATCCTTTACGCGATTCCAGCACAACTGATCGCCTATCACACCGCCGTCGCCAAAGGGACGGATGTGGATCAGCCGCGCAACCTCGCCAAATCGGTGACAGTCGAATGATTACGATTGGGGACGCGATCTCAACCCTTCAGGCTGAGGCAAACACGCAAAAGGCGGCTGAAATGGCGGCCTATCATAAGGCTCCTCGTCCGTACTTTGGCGTTGCCAATCCGGTGATTGATGCCGCTGTCAAAACGTGGCGCGCTGAGGTGTCGTTGGACGAACGCCTCACGCTTGCCTCTGATCTTTGGGACACCAATATCCACGAAGCCCGCGTTGCCGCAGCCAAGCTGTTGGTGCAGGCACGCATCAAACCGGATGACGCCGCATGGGCGCTGATTACGTCCTGGGTGCCGCAGTTTGATGGCTGGGCCATTGCCGATCACGTTTGCAGCGCCGGATCGCGCCGCTTGATCGCAAACCCCACCCGCATTGATGAGGTCGAAACCTGGACGACATCCGATCACATGTGGACCAAACGGGCCGCATTGGTGATGACATTGCCGTGGACAAAAATGAACAATCCCAAGCCTGCAGATTTGGAAGCGCGCGAACGTATCTTGGGGTGGGCCGCGGATTACACAAACGACCCGGCGTGGTTCATCCAGAAATCCGTGTCGTGGTGGTTGCGCGAACTCGGCCGTCATGACGCCGCACGGGTGTGGACATTCCTCGATGCCCATGGCGACAAGATGAAACCGTCGCTGCGCAAGGACGCAAGCCGAAATCTGCCACCGCGATAGTCCACACTTGGCCTGCCCGCGCGCGCACGGCACACTGCCCAAAAACAAAAGGGTCCGCGCGTGATCAATCTGACGCCTCAAATCAACCTGTTGTCCGAACGCATCCAGCCTTTGCGCGATGGGCCGGGGCGGGTTCTGGTCGCCATTGCGGGCCCACCCGCGAGCGGCAAGACCACGCTTGCCACCGAATTGGCGCGCCGTCTGAATGCCCAAAAATGCGAAACCTCTGTGGTGCCACAGGATGGATTTCATTTGGACAATCAGGTACTTGAGGCGCGCGGTGATCTTGCGCGCAAGGGTGCGCCACATACGTTTGACGGGGCCGGATTTGTCCATCTGATGCGACGCTTGAAAGAACGTGTGGATGTGGCAATTCCTGAATTTGACCGCACGCGCGACATTGCGATTGCAGGTGCAAAGGTGGTGCCTGCCAGCGCGGAGGTCGTTATTGTCGAAGGCAATTACCTGCTGTTTGATGATGCGCCATGGTTCAACCTTGCCCCGATGTGGACCTTGTCAGTACGCCTTGATGTCCCCATCGCAGAACTGCGTGCGCGGTTGATCCAGCGTTGGCTGGGCCACGGGTTCAGCCGGACGGCCGCGACGCGCCGCGCGACCACCAACGACGTGCCAAATGCGCAAAGCGTTCTGGACAAAGCATTGCCCGCCACAATCACGCTGGCAGCGGACGGCACGATCAGCAGTTGAAACATTCCATTTTTGGGATATGTTTTAACAAACTGATCTTGGAGTCCCGAAATGCCCACAGAATTCACACCACTCGCGTCGCTTGGCGGCGGTATATTGATCGGGTTCGCTGCGGTCCTGCTGATGGCCAATTTCGGCCGCGTCATGGGGGCCACTGGAATCCTGGCCGGCGTGCTGATGCCCAATCACAGCGGTGATCGGGGCTGGCGCGCAAGCCTGTTGGCCGGAATGATATCAGCCCCAACACTATACTGGCTGATCAGCGGCCAAACAGTTGCCGTTCAAGTCCCTGTTTCAACAACAGCAATGATCGTGGGCGGGCTGATCGTCGGCGTTGGCGTCACCTTTGGCGGTGGCTGCACGTCCGGACACGGTGTTTGTGGCATCGCGCGCTTGTCGCCGCGTTCTTTGGTGGCCACGGTTGTGTTCATGATTGCGGCCGTTGTTACGGTATACATCACACGGCACGTTGTCGGGGGGGCGATCTGATGCGGTTCTTGATCACTTATGTAATCGGCCTGATTTTCGGGATGGGCATTATTTTCGGCGGCATGGCCAACCCCGCCAAAGTGCTGAATTTCTTCGATATCGCAGGAACATGGGACCCGTCGCTCGCGTTTGTGATGGGGGGCGCGCTGGGTGTGACGGCGCTGGGATATCGTTTTGTATTGCGCCGCCCCGCCCCGCGTTTGGATGACGTGTTTCATCTGCCGACATTGATGCGCGTTGACGGCACCCTGATCGCAGGGTCTGCCGCATTTGGTGTCGGCTGGGGGCTTGCGGGATTTTGCCCCGGTGGTGCCCTGCCCGCCATCGGAACGCTTGATTCAAACGTGCTGATCTTCACATGTGCCATGATCATCGGCATTATTGCTGCAAAACTGATACAAAGCCGCAGCAAAGTGGGAGTGACAGTATGACCATCAACATGAACACAAAACCCGACATCGAAGGCTTCTTTGACGAGGCGACCAACACCATCAGCTATATCGCCAAAGACCCGAATTCGGATCATTGTGCGATCATCGACAGCGTGATGGATATTCATTACGCCGCCGGACGGATCACAACAGATCACGCAGACATCCTGATCACGCGGATCAAAGAGCGTGGTCTGATCCTCGATTGGATCATCGAAACCCACGTCCATGCGGACCATCTGAGCGCGGCCCCATATCTACAAGACCAATTGGGCGGCAAAATCGGTGTGGGATCAAAGATCATGGTCGTGCAAGAAACCTTTGGAAAGGTGTTTAACGAAGGCACTGAATTCCAGCGCGACGGTTCGCAATTTGATGCCTTGTTTGAAGACGGTGATACATATGACGTGGGTGGGATGGCGTGTTTTGCCATTTCCACACCGGGTCACACTCCGGCCTGTATGGTTCATGTGATGGGCGACGCTGCCTTTGTCGGCGACACGTTATTCATGCCGGATGGCGGATCGGCGCGGGCCGATTTTCCGGGCGGTGACGCGGGGGAGCTGTATGACAGCATCCAAAAAGTTTTGGCCCTGCCTGACGAAATGCGTCTGTTCATGTGCCACGATTATGGACCAAACGGGCGCGCGATCGCATGGGAAACGACTGTGGCAGACCAAAAAGCTGCGAACATTCATGTGGGTGGCGGATCCAGCCGCGAAGATTTCATCGCATTTCGCACAGAGCGGGACGCACAATTGGCGGTGCCGAAACTGATCATCCCTGCTTTGCAGGTCAATATGCGTGCAGGCCATGTGCCGACGGATAAGGACGGAAATCCGGTTTTGAAGGTGCCCGTCAACGGGCTTTAGGAATTGGTGGACGGGGATGAAGCCTCCGGCGGGAGTTTTTTGGCCTAGATGAAGGGGCGGCGACTACGACGAGATAATTTCGAATTTTGCCACATCGACCATTCCGCGGTCTGTGATTTTCAACATCGGAATCACAGGCAACGCAAGAAATGCGAGTTGCAGGAAGGGTTCTTCCAGGGTGACGCCGAGCGACTTTGCCGCATCCCTCAGTGTTTCAAGCTTTTCGCGGACGTGTTCAAAGGGCTCAAGGCTCATCAATCCGGCGACGGGTAGCGCCAGTTCGGCCAGGATTTTCCCGTTCTGCACCACCACAAAGCCCCCTTCCAGGTCCGTCATCCGATTGGTCGCGATTGCCATGTCGTCGTAATCGGCCCCAACGCAGGCGATGTTGTGATGGTCGTGACACACGGTTGAGGCAATGGCACCGGACGTCAGCCCGAAGCCTTTGACGAAACCCGTCGCAATGTTGCCGTTGATACCATGGCGTTCAATCACGGCGATTTTGACAAGATCACGGGCGATGTCGGGGGTTTTGTCACCATTGGTTGGCTCGATCACCTCATGCAGATGATCCGTGATGATTTTACCGGGAATGACGCCGATCACATCCGTTTGCGCGCGGTTAGACGATGTGCGGAAGTCTGATGGCGTGACGTTGGGGGCTTTGATTGAATTGCGCCCGATTGTCGTGGTGATTTTACGCGCCTCAAAGGCCGCTTTGGCAGCATGGATGCCACCACACAACGTCATCTGCGCATCGCAGTCCTCAAGTGATTTTAACGCCACGATATCAGCCCGCTGCCCCGGCGCGATAAGCCCGCGATCTTTAAGACCAAAGGCTTCGGCGGCTGAAAGGGACGCTGCGCGGTAGGCCGCCAACGGCGACACCCCCTGCGCGATGGCGGTGCGGATCAAATAATCAAGGTGGCCATGTTCACCAATGTCCAACGGATTGCGATCATCGGTGCAAAAACACATATAGCTGGCAGTGCGTTCATTCAGCAATGGCAACAGCGCCTGAAGGTCTTTGGACACCGACCCTTCGCGAATCAAAACGCGCAGGCCTTTTTGCAACTTCTCGCGGGCTTCATCGGCGCTGGTCGCTTCGTGTTCGGTGCGAATACCCGCCGCGATATAAGCGTTAAGGTCTTTGCCAGACAGCATCGGCGCGTGGCCGTCGATATGCCCGCCTTCGAACGCTTCGAGCTTCGCCATCAAGCCCGGGTCGCGATGAATGACCCCGGGGTAATTCATGACTTCGGCGAGGCCAATCACCTGCGGATGATCGCGCAATGGGATCAGATCGGCGGCCTCAATCCGCGCACCGGCCGTTTCCATCGTGGTGGATGGTACGCATGACGACAGGTTCACGCGGATATCTAGGACCGTCTCAAGCGCGGCATCTAGGAAGTACTGGATCCCCGGAACACCCAGCACATTGGCGATTTCATGAGGGTCGCAAATGGCGGTGGTGACACCCAAAGGGGTCACAAGGCGATCAAATTCGAACGGCGTCACGAGACTGGATTCAATATGAAGGTGCGTGTCGATAAAGCCTGGCACAAGCGTCAGCCCGCTGACGTCGATCACCTCGTTGCCCTCATAGGTGTCGCACGTGCCAACGATCGTATCGCCGCAAATCGCCACGTCGCCGTCCAGCATCGCGCCTGTAATAACGTCAAAGACACGCCCACCGCGCAGCACAATGTCAGCAGGGGCGTCGCCGCGCCCTTGGGTAATGCGATCTGTAAGAGGTGCCATTCGCGTTCTCCTGCCTTTTTAGACAAAAGACCTGATCAGCGCGGGAACGTCCAGCGGTTGGCGCCGCTATCGTTGCGACGCAAGTTCGACACGCGGGCGGTCAGGATTGTTCATCCGTGGCTTCGCATTCGCATTGCCCGCCCCCGCCACAAAGCGTTTGATCAATTCTGCCTGGAACCGCACATCCCGCGATCGTTCAATCAACGTGTCCATGAAATCTGCAAATTCGCTCGTGTTTTTTAACATACCGCTGTCAGCCACTTCGCACAGGTCCAGCAAGGGCAACACGATATCCGTCAGCACCAGCGCGGACATATGCGAGGAATAATCCGGCACTGAATCCTCAATCCCGAGTTCAGGTCGGAATGCCCGCGCGACGCCGCCCAGCAGCATTTTGAAACGCAATATAATGCCCAAAGACCCATCATCTGTCTTGGTCGACATCAAGTTTACCTTAGCCAAAGACAGTCCCGGAATTTCCAGCGCGACGGACGGAAGGGAGACAACCTCGGTGCGATCAGACAACGACGCGAGGCACTGATGCACACCTTCCGCGATAAGATCTACAAAGACGTCATCAACTGTCACCTGGGACGGAAACGTAAAACGGTTGCGATGGTGGGTGCCAATGACCTCACAAGAACGGACTTCGACGGGGCGGCCCTCTCGTGAACGTAAATTCACGACGAGGCGATGACCACTCGTCAGGGTTGCGCCGTATTCTGATTGAGCCACCAACTGCATATGACCACCCCCTAAAATTTCACACTCATTGTCCATAAATAAGTAATAAGAATTGAAAAATCGTTAAGATGGGCGGTAATCCCCAATATTTTCTTTTTGTTAACCCTTTTAGGGGATTATTCCCTGAAATACCGCATATGGCATGGGGGCATTGGTATTTTATTAACCACTATCAAACGCAAATTAAGATAATTGCGCTGTGGGTGCATTAACCGTAGCAGCAGGATGCCAACTTCCGCTATGGTTGCATCGATAGATCACGGGTGGGGTGACCAATGAAAGACGACAAAGTCGAAGACCTAACGATTATTGCGATCGGGTCGTCTGCGGGCGGGTTGGAAGCAATCCGCGAACTGGTCGCAACGCTTCCGGTGAATTTACCTGTATCTTATGTGGTCGTGCAGCATATGTCGCCCCATCACAAAAGTCTTTTGAAAGAACTGGTCGGCCGCCAGACATCGTTGATCGTAAAAGACGTAGAAGACGGCGTGCGCCCAGAAGCCAACGTCATCTATATTACGCCGCCCAAGGCAGACATCATTCTGGAAGATGGCCTTTTGCGCCTGAAACCCCCAAGCGAAATGCCCGCCGCGCCGAAGCCCTCTGTTGATCGTTTTCTGCTCAGCCTGGCGGACGATCACGGTGCCAAAACGATGGCGATGATTTTGTCGGGCACCGGTACGGATGGTGCCTACGGGGTGCAAGCCATTCGCGAGGCAGGCGGCATCACGATCGCCCAAGACGCAGAAAGCGCAAAGTATGACGGCATGCCGCAGTCTGCAATTCAAACGGGCTGTGTCGACCTTGTGTTGCGCCCTGTCGAAATTGGTACGCATTTGAATAAAATCCTGACATCCAAGCGCGATTTCTCCGCATTCCGCAATCAGGCCTTGGAAGAAACGCCTGTATCGGACCTTCTGCAAATTCTGCTTGCACGCACGCGCGTCGATTTTCGCGAATATAAACAAACGACAATAACGCGGCGGATTGAACGACGCATGACTGCTCTCGGGATTGAGAGCCAAGACGAATACACGCAATTTCTGCGCAACAACCCGCAGGCTGTGGACGCGTTGTTCAAAGACTTGCTGATATCCGTCACCCGCTTTTTCCGCGACAAAGATGAATTCGAAAGCCTCAAGCAGATGCTGCCGAAAATGTTGGCAGAACGGCCAGACGGCCCGTTGCGGGTTTGGATTGCTGGATGCGCCACCGGTGAAGAAGCCTATTCCATCGCGATGCTGATCGCCGAAGCCATCGGCGGCCCTGACCAGCCGTTGCGAGACAAAGTTCAGATTTTCGCCACCGACATCGATAAAGAAGCATTGCAAATTGCCCGCGCTGGCATTTATGGCAACGCCGCGCTTGCCGATATTCCCAAAAACCTGTCCTCAAAATACCTGGTCCCCCATGGTGACGGCATCCGAGTGATTGATGAATTGCGTGCAGCCGTGCTGTTCTCGGATCACAACGTATGTCAGGACCCCCCTTTTCAACGGGTCCATTTACTGTGCTGCCGCAACCTATTGATTTATTTCGGAAGCTCCCTGCAAAAGAAAGTCATGGCACGGTTCCACTATGCCATGGCATCCAATGCACTTTTGTTTCTTGGAACCGCCGAAAGCATCGCAGGATCAGACGAATTATTCCTGCAGGACGAATCCAAATTCCACGTGTATCGCAAACGCGCCCTCAGCAAATCGGGCCGCGGCGCATTCAGCATGCCGGCAGTTCCACGCTACACCGCACGCGACGCCAACCGGAACGAAAACGAAAACAGTGACACACCAGACAGCCAGATGTTTGCAGCACTGGTAAAATCCTTGGGGCCGACATCTATGCTGGTCACAGAAGGTGGTAATATCCTGCAAGTTCAGGGCGATATCAGCCCGTTCATTCAGGTTGACCAAAGCAGCAAGTTGAAAATGCACCTTGATTTGCTGAAAAGCCCGCTGCGCGAAGAAGCTCGCAGCCTCATGGCGATCAGCCTGCGTACAGAACGGTATCGCAGCGGCATTCAGCACAGCAAATTAGGATCGTCGGGCAACAATATCCAACTTCGGGTCTTTCCGATTATCGCATTGGGCATGAACGAGCGTATTGCCGTGGTCGCCTTTGACGAAACCGAGGAACCTCGCGACAACATAACCGATATGGAAGGCCTTGAAAGCGCGGGTGAATCCGTTGTTCAGCGGATCAAAGAACTGGAAAACGAAGTCGCCGTCACGCGTGAGGCCCTGCAACAAACGATTGAACAACTGGAAACATCAAACGAGGAACTTCAATCGGTAAACGAGGAATTGCAATCCACGAACGAAGAATTGCAGGCCACGAACGAAGAGATGGAAACATCCAACGAAGAACTGCAATCCACGAACGAAGAGCTGATTACCGTCAACGAAGAACTGCAGATCACCGCGACCGAGCTCAGCGGGCGGACAGGTGAATTGACGTCAGTTTTACAATCCACGCCTTTGGCGATTTTGGTAACCGACAGCGCCTTGCAGATTACGCAGGCAACGACGTCCGCTGCCGAATTGTTCGGCATCAAGCAGCCCGTTGCGACGCCCCACATCAGCCAGATCGTGTTGCCGGACGGGTATCCGGCCCTTGCACCGATTTGCAGCGAAACCTTGCGCCTTGGCGCGACCACGGAACAAGAATTTTCATCCGATGGCACGCGTGTCGTTCTCAGTTGTACGCCATATTTTGATGTACACGGCAAAATCCTTGGCCTGACGATGGTGGCAACACAGTTCCCGGGCCTCGCGCGCGAAATGGAACTGCTGCTCAGCGCGTCCAATATCCATGTCATCAACCGCAAGATCGACGGGCAAATAATCCGGATTTCCGAAAGCTCGGCCAAGACGCTTGGCCTTACCCGCCAAGAAGCCGAAGGCGCAAATCTGTTTGATTTCCTTCCTGAAAAGATCGCAAACGATGTGCGTGTGTACGATGAGCTGGTGTTGGAAGGCGAACGCGAAGGCGTCGTTGAAACGTTTGAAATGATGGGAAAAGGATCGGAAAGCCCTGTCTATTTAGCGCTGGAACGGCACCGCTTTTTTGATCCACTGACCATGGACCCGACCATCTATATGATTGCGTCCGATGTTACGGACGTTATCAACGCCACGGACCAAACCCGCGCCCTAATCGACAGGTTCCGCCACCTTCAGGAAATCGCAGATTTCGGATACTGGGAACTCGATCCGGTGGAACGCGAACTTTATTGGTCACCGCGTGTCTTCGATCTGCACGGCGTGCCCGAAAGCGAAGGTGAGCCGAATTATGATGACGCCGTGCGCTTTTATCATCCAGACGACGTCGAAATGGTTGAGGCCAGTGTGAATGCGGCCAGTAAAGTCGGTGGTGAGTTCAATTTCAAAGCACGTCTGATCCGAAAGGACGGCACCGAAATCATGATCCGAAGCCACGGCATTGCAATCACCAACAGCCAGGGTCGACTGACAAAAGTTGTTGGCGCCTTCGCCAAAGCTTAGCGGCCCTTCGCGAGGAAACTTTCGAATTTGGCGACCTGCAAAGGCGGCGCGATGACATGGCCTTGTGCCTGTGCGCAATCGTGCTTTCTTAACCAATCGAGCTGTTTGTGTGTTTCGACGCCTTCGGACACCACCATCGCGCCTGTCTGCTCCCCCAGCGAAATAATCAACTGGACCAATGGCCCGGATGACGGCAGCTGCGAAATAAACGATCGGTCAATCTTGATACAGGTCAGCGGAAACCGCAAAATGTAGGCAAGGTTCGAATAGCCGGTGCCAAAATCATCAATGGCGATGTTGTAGCCCATCGCCGTGATCGCCTTTAGCTTTTCGGCAATGGCGTCTGGATCACCGATAAGAACGTTTTCTGTCACCTCAAGTTCAATGTGTCCCAATGGGAAATCTGGCAGATTGGCAAGCCTGAACAGTGTTTCAAGCAAAGCGGGATCGCTGAATTGACGAGGGGAAACATTTAAAGACACATCCAGTTCTAGCCCTGCCCGATGCCATTTAATTGCCTGTTCACACCCTTGTTCCAGAACTTTGCGCCCCAAATCCTCGATCAGGCCTGTTTCCTCGCATACGGCGATAAAATCACTTGGCAAAATGAGCCCCCGGGTCGGATGCATCCAGCGCACCAGCCCTTCTGCACCGACAACCTGACCGGACGCGACATCAATCCTGGGTTGGTAGTGCAGCACAAATTCGTCGTTCTCGATGCCGCGCGCCAATTCAATTTCAAGAAGATCACGTGCCTTGGCTGCCGTTCCCATTTCGTCCGTGAAAAACGTGACCTGATCCCGCCCCGCTTTTTTGGATGCATAAAGCGCAATGTCGGCCTCGCGCAGAACCTCGCTCAGATCGGACGACCCGGGCGAAAATACAGCGACTCCCACACTGACTGCGACATCGATACGGGTTTTATCGTGAACAATCGGATCTGAAATCGAAGCGCGCAATCTTCCGATGCGCGCCTCTAAATCAACCTCATCCACAAAGGATTCCACGAGCACCACAAATTCATCGCCGCCAAGTCGCGCGACAAGATCGCTCGCGCGGAAGGTGCCGGATGCTCTTTTGGCAATGGCTTGTAGTACAGTATCACCGGCTTCATGCCCGTAGCGATCATTAATCAACTTAAAACGATCGACGTCAAAAAAGATCAACGCACTGCGCGCACTTCGATCTGCATCAGGACGCAATAAGTGGTTTTGCAGATAAGCGCGATTGTGCAAACCCGTCAGCTGGTCACGATCAGCCAAATGGCGCGCGGTGTCGCGGGCTTCTTTCAGCTCACTCACGTCAATGGCCGTCATCAGGATTGCCGGTTCACCTGTCGCTGCGTCCGAACAGGTTTTTACCGACAAATCAAACCAACGCACACCATTGGACGTCTTCAACTTTGTCACAGCGCGATGTTCGCCAACAATATCAATCTGGGACATGAATTTGCGGCACTCGACTGGATCGACAAACAAATTCTCAAAATGATCAAGCCCCCCCGCATAAGCGTTGCGCGATGCAGGATTCAGATAAAGCGGCGGGCCATCCTTGCTGAACAACGTAATCAGAACGTCGGTGTGCAAAAGCGCCTCAGCACTGCGCAGGTTTTCGGGCGTATCACCAATATCGCTGACGGCTTCACACTGCATCGCCATGCGCCCGTCAGCCAACGCAAAGCCACGGTAGGTAACCATGACGCTGTGGGGTTCGCCATTGGGAAACAACGTCCAAAGTTCGGTGAATTTTGCGTCACTATTCAGAAAATCGGTCTGATATTGCTTCAGCCGCTTGCCCACGGTGACAGACATATCTTGTCCAAGATTTCGCGCGCAAAGCTCTTTTTCGGTGTCTGCTTGCCACAACCGGCACGCCGCGTCGTTGGCCTTTAGAATACGCGCAGAATCAATGTCGAAAATCCAAACGGCCTCGTCTAGCCGATAGGCAATGTCGAAAGGCATTTCTTCTAGGTGAGAAACAGCCTTTGACGGCGCTGGATGCTGGATAAGCTCACGCGCTTTCATAACGGCCAAAACCGGTGGGTGCCGGCTACTCTGGCACAGCAGCTTTGGTATTCAACCGAGTTATTCAAATCAATTACACTGCCTTAATTGTCGCCGCTGCTATCTTCCCTGGGCCAAACGCGCCCATTCCTCGTACCCGCGTCGCGATCACGTCCCCCAAAACATCATCGAACACCTCTACATCTCACTCAAACTGTAAACGTCTGCTTAAAGACTGCACAAAAACCGAACACTACTTGCGACCTTGAGTTTATGTCGTCGAATTCTATTTACTCAACCTTAAGCTTAATGCTTCTTTAACATAAGAAATGGCAAATTTACTAATTATTATACAGCCTGGGGGAATATTGGATGTATGACTTACCGCGCTCTGCGCACCAAAATGCTGGATTCGAACAACCATTGGCAGAGCAGATCTGGCGACAAAAGTACCAGTATCATAGCCAAAACGAGGTTATCGACGACACCGTCGAAGACACATGGGCCCGCGTCGCAAAAGCCTTGGCTGCCACCGAGACACCAGCGCAGTGCGACGAAATTGCGCAGGCTTTCTTTGATGCTATGCAGGATTTTCGCGTTTTGCCGGGCGGTCGTATCCTGTCAGGCGCCGGGACAAAGCGACGGGTCACATTGGCCAACACTTTTGTCATGCGCACTATACCGGATTCAGTGACGGGCATCATGGACACGTTGAAAGACGCGGCCCTTACGATGCAAATGGGCGGCGGCGTCGGGTTTGATTTTTCGACAATCCGCCCGTCTGGCACACCGGTTCACGGGCTAGATTGCCCGGCGGCGGGGCCACTATCGGCAATGGATATTTTTGATACGACGTGCAAGATGCTGGTCACAGGGATGGGCCGCGGCGCGATGATGGCCACGATGCGCTGTGATCACCCCGACATCGAAGCATTTGTAATGGCAAAATCTGATCGCACGCGCTTTAGGAACTTCAACCTCAGCGTTATGGTGACGGACGCCTTCATGGAGGCCGTTCGCGAAGGGCGTGATTGGCATCTGATCTGGAGCGGTCAGGTCATGCGCACGTTGAAGGCCACAGATCTTTGGAACGCCATCATGAAACAAACCTACGGCGCCGCTGAGCCCGGAGTGTTGTTTATCGATCGGATCAACGCCGCCAATCCATTGCGGTATATGGAAACGATTGCTGCCACCAATTCTTGTGCAGAACAGCCCCTGCCCCCCAATGGCACCTGCCCGCTGGCGTCAATCAACCTCGCACGACTGGTGAGTGCGCCGTTTACAAAAAACGCCCGCATTGATCTTGGTGAAATGCGCAGCCTTGTCGGGGTTGTTGTGCGCATGTTGGACAACGTGTTGGATGTGTCGCGCTTTGCCCTCGAAGAACAATGGAACCAAGCGCAAAATCAACGCCGCATCGGAATCGGCGTGACAGGTGTGGCGGACGCAATCGCGATGCTGGGCGCGAAATACGGATCGCCCAAAGCCGTGTTTTTGTTAAGCAGCTGGATGCAAACCATACAAAACGCAGCCTATTTGGCGTCGGCCCATCTGGCCAAAGAACGCGGCACATTCGCGAGCTATAACGCCGCGCACCATTTAGAACTGCCGTCCATACAAGCATTGGACGCAGATGTGCTGGACGCCGTCAAACGGTACGGATTGCGCAATGGCACCCTGACAACGATTGCACCCACGGGCACCACATCCATGTTCGCAGGCAATGTGTCGTCGGGGATTGAACCGATCTTTTCAACGTCGTTTACCCGTAAAATCACCAACGCAGACGGAACAAAATCGACCGAACGCGTGATGGATTACGCCGCCTGGCGCCACATTCAAATGTTCGGCGCGGACGCACCATTACCCGACAATTTCACCACCGCCGCCGATCTTAGCCCGTCAGATCACGTAGCCATGCAAGCCGCGGCGCAAAAATGGGTGGATTCCGGCATTTCCAAAACAGTGAACTGCCCCGAAGACATCCCGTTCCAAGCGTTCAAAACGATCTACCGCGACGCCTATGATGCGGGCTGCAAGGGGTGTACGACGTATCGGCCCAATGACGTCACAGGATCGGTACTATCCATATGAAGAACCCATTTCGCAAAGCCACCGAAGCGCCCGACGCGGTGCCGCCATCCCCCCTTGCGCGGGCGGGGTGGCAGCCGACACATCGGCACAAAAAGGGCGGGCTGTACCGTTTGATCAGCTTTGGCACGGATGAGGCGACCCGCACGCCGGTGGCGATCTATGACGATCAATTCGGGACGGTCTGGGTGCGCGCAGCGGCAGAGTTTGAACAGGTCGAGCGGTTTGCCCCGCTCGACCCGTCAGACCCGATTTAAACGGCGCGTTTGGCGCGCATCGCGCGGTAACCCGGCAGCAACACCAAGACCACGGCCAGCACCAACAGACCCATGGTCATGGGGCGTTCCCAGATGAACGACACCCCGCCATAAAGCTGCATCGAGCGGCTGAAGTTGTCTTCCATCATGCCACCCAAAATGAACCCGATCAGCAGGGGCGGCAGCGGGTAATTTGCGAACTTCAACGCAATACCACAGACGCCAAACCCGACGAGGATCAACAGCTCTGTCGCGTTGTTCTGCCCGATATAGGCCCCCATGAGGGTAAAGAACAAAATGAACGGAATCAAATAATTGCGCGGGATCGC
This sequence comes from Octadecabacter dasysiphoniae, assembly GCF_021532615.1. GTDB lineage: Bacteria > Pseudomonadota > Alphaproteobacteria > Rhodobacterales > Rhodobacteraceae > Octadecabacter > Octadecabacter dasysiphoniae. Next base: position 236,724 of record NZ_JAKGAQ010000003.1, on the reverse strand, counting down.
GAGGACCTTGGCGATGTAGGGGATCAACGGCAGGTTCAGGATCAGCAACACCAGATTGCCAATGAACATGGACATGATGACCGCCCAGAAAATCTGTGGCTCGTCGATCATCAGGCGCGGGCCCGGTGTGACGTTCAACGCGATAAGCGCACCCAGCAGAATGGCCGTCGTGCCTGACCCGGGAATACCCAACGTCAGCAGTGGCACAAACGATCCTGTACAGGCGGCGTTGTTTGCGGATTCTGGCGCGGCGAGGCCTTTGATCGACCCTTTGCCAAATTCGTCCTGCTCATGCTTTGGCGCGATGTTGCGTTCAACCGCGTAGCCCAGGAAGGACGCAATCGTCGCCCCGGCGCCGGGAAGAACACCGATGAAAAAGCCCTGGATGGATTGGCGCCCGATGACAGGCGCGATGGATCTCGCCTCTGCGCGCGAAATGCGCAGGTCCTTGATTTCGCCGCCATCGTCGCCAATGTTTTTGGGTTTGAGGACAAGGAAGATCGCCTCTGGCAGGGCGAACATCGCCATGGCCAGCGTGATAAAGCCAAAGCCGGATTGCAGATCCATGATGCCAGCGGTGAAGCGTGGCAGGTTGAACAACGCGCCTTCGCCCACCGTGGCCATGATCAGGCCCAGCACGGTCATCAGCAATGCTTTGACGACCTGCCCCTGCCCTGCGAAGGCCGCGATGGCAGACAACCCGACGATCATCAGCGCGAAATATTCAGCAGAGTGGAACAGCAGCGCGACAGAGCTCAGCATTGGGGCAAAAATCATCAACAAGATGGCCCCGATGGTGCCGCCCGCAAAACTGGCGATTGCGGCGATGGTCAACGCTTTGCCGGCCTTGCCTTGTTGTGCCATGGGGTAGCCGTCAAAACTGGACGCAACGGTGCCCGCAACACCCGGCGCGTTCAGCAGGATTGAGGACGTCGACCCCCCGAAGATCGCGCCGTAATACACACCGGCCAGCAAGATCAGCGCGGCGGACGGATCGCCCATGGAAATAGCAATCGGGATCATGATCGCGATGATCGACATCGGCCCAAGGCCCGGCAACATGCCAATGAACGTCCCGATCAGGCAGCCGCCAATGACGACCAACAGGTTTTGCAAAGACAGGGCCGTTTGCAGGCCAATAAGAATACCCTCTAACATATCAGGCCCCGATCAATTGAGTGATGAACATCGGCAGCGGACGCATGTAGATGCCGAGCACCTCTTGCACCAAATACCAGACGATAAAGGTCGCGCTGAGAGAGATCACCAGCATCAACAGCCATTTACGTTCGCCCAAAACGAACGAACCGATGAGCAGGAACAGCGATGTGGACAACAAGAACCCGACCGGGCGCAGGCACAACGCATAGACCACCATCAGGCCCAGCAAAATCAGCGCCTGACCCAGTTTGTATTCGTGCAAGCGGCGGTAATCTATGTCTCCGACTTTTTCCTCGCCCTTCTCAACCCCCAATAGAATGAGGAGAGAGGCGACAACGCCGAAGACCGACAACACTTTGGGGAACGTGCTTGGCCAGACGGGATTTCGGCGCGCGAACGGTGCCAATCCTTCGTCCATCGTGAAAAAGGCTGTGTAGCCGTACACAAGGCAGATGCCCAATAGGACAAGTGCAATCCAACGATCCAAGGCCATGCGACCTACCCCCAAATGTAGTGAAAATCAAAAAAGGCGGAGCGCGTGATGCGCTCCGCCTCAGGTCTTCTTAGAGGAAGCCCAATTTTGTCATCAGATCGCCAATGACTGTTTCCTGCTCTTCGAGGAACGTCTGGAAATCGTCACCAGGGTTGTGGATGTTGACCCAGCCGTTACGGGCCCGAACGGTTTCCCATTCTTCTGTGTCATACATCGCAGCGATGGCATCCTGATACTGGGCCAGCTTTTCGTCCGACATGCCAGGTGCGCCGAAGAACCCGCGCCAGTTGACGAACGTGGTGTCGATGCCTTGTTCCATCATTGTCATCGCATCTGGGGCTGCGGCAACGCGCTCGCCTGCTGTGACGCCGATGATTTTGACTTCGCCAGCATTGGACAGATCAACCGCCTCAGAGAAACCAGTGGACAGTGCCGCGATTTCGCCAGACAGCAGGGCCGCCATTGCGGTGCCGCCAGCATCGTATGGAATGTAGTTCACGCCCAGCGCATCACGGCCAGAGGCTTCCATGACCATCGCAGCCACGAGGTGATCCATACCACCTGGAACAGAACCGCCACCGATTGGTGTGCCAGCCTGATCCGCGTCGAATGCCGCCAGCAGGTCATCCATAGTGTTGATCGGGCTGTCTTTGCCCACGACGATCGCCGCATAGTCGCCGATTGTACCGGCCACGAGGGTCAGGTCACGGAAGTTGTGCGGGAACACGCCTGTCAGCGAGCGGATCACGATTGGTGTGGAATTCACCATCAATGTGTCTTCGAGGCTGGCTGCGTTTTCGATCATGTAACCGATCGCAACACCGCCGCCGCCGCCGGACATGTTTTCGTATGTCGCTGTGCCAACAAGGCCGGATTCTGTAAGCGCTTCGCCTGTGCCGCGTGCGGTGCCGTCCCAGCCGCCACCGGCGCCGCCCGGAATGATAAAGTGGACGTCATCAAGGACCTGATGGCCGTCTGCGAATGCAGGTGTGCCAAGTCCAAGGGTCGCCACAGCTGTGGCGATCAGGGCGCGTCGGCCCATCTTAAAAGTTGTCATTGTTCTCTCCCATTTGATAGCCGTTCTCCTCACGGCTTCGCTGTGTGACACAATCATGACAAGCTGACACAAACCTGTCACCCACCAAAGAAAGGGGCGCCCCCGCGATGAAATACCTGCTGGTCGAGGATAACCAAGAGCTCGCGCGGGCCATCTGTTCGCGCATGAGCCTTGATGGCCACCTTGTTGATCATGCAGCGTTAATCAGCGAAGCAGTAGAGTACGCAAGCGTGGGTGAATATGACCTTATCCTGCTCGATATCATGTTGCCGGACGGGGATGGGCGCAGCTTTCTAAAACAGCACCGCGCAGGCAAAAACAACACGCCGGTCATCGTTTTGACCGCCCGCAGTCAGGTCAGCGATAGAATCAGTATGCTGGACCTTGGGGCCGATGATTACGTGACCAAGCCCTTTGATCACGCCGAATTGCAGGCACGCTGCCGTGCCGTTTTACGCCGAAACGCCGGAACAGCCCAAAGCACAATCCGCATGGGTGACGTAGAATTTGACCCGGTCGGCGGCCACCTGACGGTCAAGGGCAAAGTGATCGATCTGCGCAACCGCGAACTGCGCTTGTTGGAATTACTGATGAACGCGCGCGGGCAGGTTTTTTCAAAACACAAACTCGTCGATCGCCTGTTTTCGTATGACGACGACGTATCCGAAAACGCGGTTGAGGTGTACGTCGGGCGGCTGCGCAAACATCTGGAAGGATCATCCGTGCAGATCAAAACATTGCGCGGGCTTGGGTATCGGCTTGATCATGACGGGTGATGTTGTCGTATCACGATCCCTGCGCAACCGACTGGCGATGATCCTGACGGGCGGCGCGGCGGTTCTGGCGATCGTGTTGTTCTTGGTGGTGCGCGCCTATGCCGCCCAGATCGCCCAACAAGGCCAAGACAATATCCTGAACGCATCCGTGTCCTCTATCCTCGACGCCGCTGTGTTGCGCGACGGAGAGGTGGAATTGGATTTCCCCTATGCCGCGCTGTCGATGCTATCGACAGACGCCGACGACCGCGTGTTCTACGCGGTCTATGAAGACGGCGCGCTGTTGTCAGGCTACGACGGTTTGGACACACAAGACGATGAGGCGTTCCGCTCCATGAATTACGACGGATCAACCGTGCGCATTGCCACAGCCACACGCACTTTGGTTGGCGCGAATGTGCCACGCCGCGTGACAGTGTCCGTGGCCCAAACCCAAGACGCGCTGTCGGGCACATTAAACCGGATTTCAACCAACGTCGCAGTGTTTGGTGCAGGTTTTTTTGCTCTGGCCACAGTGCTTTCGTTTTGGGCCACGTCCACGACAATCGGCCAATTGCGCCGCCTGACAACATCCGTCACGCGCCGCGGCCCACAAGACCTCAGCCCGTTCACCAAACCTGTTCCCACGGAAATGGGGCCACTTGTGGGATCGCTCAACAATCTGATGTTTCGGTTGGATCAATCCCTGAAACAATCCGAAGAATTCATCGCCGAAGCCGCCCACCGCGTCCGCACGCCACTTGCAACGGTGCGATCCTATGCAGAAGCCACGTTTCAGCGCGTCGAAAACACCGAAAACCGCGATGCTTTGCGATCCATGATGCGTGCAATTGATGAAAGCTCGCGCGCTGCGGGGCAGCTTTTGGATCATGCGATGGTGACGTTTCGCGCTGAAAATCTGGACCGGATCGATGTTGACCTGAACGATCTGCTGCGCGACCTCGTGCAGCGGATGACGCCCGTGGCTGACATGCGCGATGTGGATTTCATCCTCGATGCGGCCGCGCCTGCCCATCTGCACGGCGATCCGATTTTACTGCAAAACGCGTTTCGCAATCTGATTGACAATGCCCTGAAATATGCCCCGGCCGACAGCATTGTGACAGTGCGGGTACAGACGGCGCCAGATCTGTCAGTCAGCGTCACTGATCAAGGCAAAGGATTTCCACCATCCGAGATCAACAAGCTTGCTGATCGGTTTGTGCGTGGCAGCGATACGGACGGCCAAATCGGATCAGGGCTTGGCCTCACAATCGCACGGGATGTTGCGGCGGCACATGGCGGGGCCTTGATCCTGTCCAACAGATCGGAGGGCGGCGCATGCGCTACATTGCAGTTCTAATTCTTGCGGTTCTCCCTGCCTTTTGTTTCGCGCAAGATTGGGAAGACCAGCAAAAATTCGGCGCGAACGGCACCCCAATCCTGCGGATACTCTCCAGCACGGACACATCGTTTTTTGCCCCCATCATCGACAGTTTCATTGTCGGTCAGCCCAACGTATCCGTTGAATACATCGTAACGGGCACCGCCGATCTGGATAATGAATTTCGCCAAAATCCTGACCGCTTTGATGTGGTGATCTCAAGCGCGATGGATCTCCAGCTTAAGCTGACCAATGACGGGTTCGCCCAGCGCCTAGATGGGATCAGCCATCCGGATTGGGCGCAGTGGCGATCCAGCCTGTTTGCCTTCACAACGGAACCCGCCGCAATCGTGCTAAATGCGGCGGCATTTGACGGGCTGGCAACACCACGCACGCGCCAGGATTTGATCGAAGTGCTGCGCGCCAACCCGGACATCTTCATGGGCAAAGTTGGAACCTATGATGTCCGCCGCTCGGGTCTTGGGTATTTGTTTGCGACACAGGATGCCCGCACCTCTGAAACATTCTGGCGCTTGATGGAGGTCATGGGCAGCCTTGATGCGCGGCTATATTGTTGTTCCGGCGACATGATCGATGATCTGATCGAAGGGCGTATTCTGGTCGCCTACAACGTGTTGGGCAGCTATGCAGAGGGCCGTGCGGATACGGCAGACACCCTGACGGTGATCCTGCCGTCGGATTTTCCGACAACGATGATGCGGTCTGCCCTCGTGTCAAAATCGGCATCCGATCCGGCGCTCGCTGAGGCGTTTGTCAACCATTTGATCGGGCTGCAATCAGGCGGGGCGCGCGCCGCCTTCCCGCTTCCGCCACTGAACTCCGGACAGGACCCGACGGGACAATCATCAATCGGCCTCGAACCGGCATTGATGACCTATCTGGACGCGCTCAAGCGTCAGACGTTCGTGCGCGAATGGGAAGAAGCAATTATTCAGGACTGATCGCCGCGCGGCGGATTGGGCACGGCAAGATAGGCTTGCTTCGGGATCGCCACGATCCCCCTCATCCCGAGGTCGGCCGCATCTTGCACCGAAAGCGCATCAATCGCGCGTCGCACCGCACCGTATATCAAACCCGCATCCTGCCGCGCGGCTGTGATCAGGGGCAATCCCGGTGTCGGAACCGTCCAATCCAGCACGCGCAAATCCTGTGCAATGTCGCCGTATCGTTCAATATTGCGCCAGGTCACGGCGTCCAATGCCGCAATATCCGCCCGTCCCTCGGCCACCGCTTTGGCCGACAAAAGATGCGCACCGGTCCGAACGCGGTTTTGAAACCAAGACCCAATGGCACCCGTGTGGTGGTAAGGCGCGGCAAATCCCGATTGGGAAAACGCCTCGTTAAAGGCGAACGTCGCATCTTTGAACGCAGTGAGTTCTGTGCGCGCATCCGTGGCCCGTACCACCAACGCACTGCGGTAAAACCCGGGCGGGCAATCCTTCAATCCGTAGTCAGGCGTGCCAACTAGGCCAACCTGATCATGCAGCCAAAGGCGATAGGGCATGCCGCAGGTCTGGCTCAGCACAAGATCAGGGCTTTTCCAAACGCTGAATTCATCAGCATCTTGGGACAGATGATCGGGCGCATCTATGCCCGTCGCTGCCAATTCGGTGCGGATCAGCGCCCAAAATCGATCATGCGCACCAGCAAGTTGGGGACGTTGATACATCATCAAACTTGCAATCATGGTGGTGTCCTTTGGGGATGGTGGGAAAATCGAGGGGACCGTGTCGTCGCTAACCTGCGCGCTGACCCATCTGATCGCAAGGGCACGGTCGCATTGTGCTGTTCGCCGCCCCACGGACTGCATATGATCCCGCCCATGGAGCGCCCCGATTTTCAAATCTCCCTCATCGACGCAGCCCAGCGCGTGACCATCAAGGGCGCGATGACCCTGCCCCACGCGACCACGACCGAAGCGGATTTTCAAACCATCGCAACGGATCGCGATGTGCATCTTGATCTTTCGGGTGTCACCCGGTTCGACACGAGCGCCGCATGGATCATCGCATCCTTGGACGCGCGCCTGAAGGACGCCGGTCAAACCCTTGAAATTAATGGCACATCCGAGGAAATTAAAAGCCTTTTGCGCAGCGTTACAGCCGCAATGCCAACCCCCACTGTCGTTGAACAGCCCAAGATGACCTTCATGGATTGGGTCGCCAGCATTGGACAATCTATGGCCAGTGCATTCATGTATCTGGCAGAGCTCGTTGGTTTCTTGGGCCTTTTTCTCGCGCGATTGGTACGATCCTTGCGCCATCCAAAAGATTTCCGGCTGACCGCGCTCTTTCATCATTGCGAAGAGGTCGGGCTTAAGGCCGTGCCAATTGTCGCGCTTATGGCGTTCCTAATCGGCGTCGTGTTGGCCTTTCAGGGTTCAACACAGCTCAAACAATTTGGTGCCGAAGTTTTTGTCGTGGACCTCATCGCGATATCCATCCTGCGCGAATTGGGGATATTGCTCACCTCGATTATCGTCGCGGGCCGGACTGCGTCTGCCTTCACCGCTGCCATCGGGTCGATGAAAATGCGCGAAGAAATTGACGCCATGGCAAGCCTAGGCCTGGACCCGGCGATGATGCTGTTTGTGCCGCGCATCCTCGCGTTGGTGATTATGCTGCCAATCCTTGGATTGATCGCCAATGTGATGGGTCTGCTGGGTGGTGGGCTTATGGCGTGGATCGACCTTGGCATTTCGCCCGCATTGTTCATGACCCGTCTGGTTGAAGGGACGGACATCAACCATGTCATCATTGGCATGGTTAAGGCGCCTGTATTTGCCTTGATCATCGGCGTCGTCGGCTGTCACGCGGGCATGCAGGTCAAAAGCAATGCGGAATCTTTGGGGCGGATGACATCCTCTGCCGTTGTTGCTGCCATTTTCGCGGTGATCGTGGCGGATGCTTTGTTTTCCATCTTTTTTGCGGGGATCGGGATGTGAACCAACCAAACGACACAGACCGCGAGGTCGTCATTTCCATCCGCGGGCTTCGCAATCAGTTCGGCAGCCAAGTGGTTCATGACAATCTTGATCTTGATATCTACCGAGGCGAAATCATCGGCATTGTCGGTGGATCAGGCACAGGTAAATCCGTGCTGCTGCGCACGATTGCCGGTTTGAACCGCCCCAAGGCGGGCAGTGTTGAGGTTCTGGGCATCGACGTCCTGAATGCACATCAAGACGGGCGCGCGGACGCAGGCGTAAACTGGGGCGTTATGTTTCAGGATGGGGCTTTGTTTTCTTCCCTCACTGTGCGCGAAAATGTCGAAGTGCCCATGCGCACCGTTGACGGGCTTGATCCGCAGCTGCGCCGCGCGCTGGCGGATTTGAAAATCTCAATGGCGGGGCTGCCCTATTTTGCGGGGGACAAATACCCGTCTGAACTATCGGGCGGGATGCGAAAACGCGCCGGATTGGCCCGTGCACTCGCGCTTGATCCCCAAATTGTGTTTCTGGACGAACCGACTGCGGGGCTTGACCCGATTGGTGCGGCGGATTTTGATCAGCTGATATTGGGGTTAAGCAGGTCTTTGGGTCTTACGGTCTTTCTGGTCACCCATGATCTTGATACGTTACACGCGATTTGTGATCGCATCGCGGTGCTTGCCGAAAAACGTGTGCTGGTGACAGGGACAATGCAAGACATGCTGACGGTTGATCATCCGTGGGTCCATGAATATTTCCACGGGGTCCGCGCGCGCGCAGCCCTCGACACCAAAGCGGCCGCATCCGGCCCGACAAAGGACTGACGCAAAGTATGGAAACCCGTGCGAATTACATTCTGATCGGCGCGTTCACCTTGGCGGGCATATTCGGCATGGTCGGCTTATTCTTGTGGTTTGCCCGCGTCGAGCTGGACCGCTCTTTTGATTACTACGATGTGCGGTTTTCATCCGTTGCAGGCCTGAACGAGGCGTCCGATGTCCGGTTTTCCGGCCTGCCCGTCGGCCAAGTGGTCGATGTTCGGCTGTCACCCAATCAGGACGGCACAATTCTGGTCCGATTAGAAGTCGACGCTGCAACGCCTGTGCGGATAGACAGTGTTGCCACGATCGAATCCCAAGGCGTGACAGGCGTGTCCTTTGTCAGCATCGGGCCTGGCAACCCGCAAGAACCCCTTATGGCGGAGCGTTTGGGCAATGACGTACCTGAACTGATCGCCGGAAAATCTGCCATCCAATCCTTAACAGAAGACGCGCCACAACTGCTCACCGAAGCTTTGGTTGTTGTGCAAGAAGTACGTGATTTGCTGGGAACCGAAAATCAGGAACGCGTGCAGAATATTTTAGAAAACGCAGAAGACGCGTCTGAATCCTTAGCCGCCACATTGGAAGCCTTCGCCGAAGTCCCTGAAACGATTGAACGGTTCTCGGATCAAGTCGAAACCTTCAACGCCATTCTGGCAGGCATTTCGCCAGAGGTTGAGGCACTACTGTCCACGGCTGAAACAACCGTCGATTCCCTTGGCTCATTGTCCCAAGAGGCTGAAACAATGATCCTGACCGCCAATGATACGCTGGCCGTCGCGCAAGGGACCTTTAATGACGCCCAGCGCTATATCTCTGAGGATCTCACGGATACGACGGACGCGCTGCGCCAAACCGTGACCCAATTGCGCGCAGAGATCGAAACCCTCAGCGCGGATGCCCAAGCCTTGATTGCGACGTTCGATGGCACCGGTGTCGCGGCGACAAACCGGTTAACAGAAGCCCAGGCCACGCTTACCTCTGTTAATGATGTCTTGTCCCAAATCAGCGACACCGTCGGCACAGTGGATGGCGCGGCCGCGCGGTTTGATACTTTGCTTGAAACCGAAGCGACACCGCTGATGGCAGACGCCCGTGTCGCCGTAGCAACAGCCACAGACGCGATCAACGTGATCGGAGCCGCCGCCCAGACCGACCTGCCCGCAATCGTCGCCGACGTTCGTCAGGCCACGCAAACTGCATCTGAAACGATCAAGCAAGTGGCCCAAGACATAACCGCTGCAAGCGGACGCGTGGACGGCCTCAGCCTCACCGCCGAAGCCGCGTTGACCCAAGTCACCACCACCTTTGACAACGCCAACACCACCCTAGAGGCGATTACCCGCGCAATGGAAACCGGCGACAGCGCACTGTCCGTGGCCCAGAACGCATTTGCCGGTGCGGACCGTGTGATCAACGAAGACATCGACGGGATCATCACGGGCCTCGAGGGCAGCTTGGCCTCATTGAACACTGCAATTGCGCAAGTCTCCGACGACATCCCTAGCATCACCGCAGATCTGCGCGCCGCGGGACAATCCGCCGACGCGGCCTTTGCCACGTTGCGGCGCACCATTGACGCGTCTGGGCCGTCCGTCAGCGAATTCACCCGCACGGCCCTGCCCCTGTACACCCGATTGGCTGATGAAACCCGCGGGCTAATCAGCAATCTTGACCGCCTGACCGTTCAAATCCAACGCGACCCCGCGCGCTTTTTCCTCAACCAGCAATCCCCCGAATTCCAGAGATGAGACCAAATATGATCCGTGCTGCCACACAGAAATTAGCCGTCGCAATAACCGTCTTGTCCGTGCTGGGAGGATGTTCCGCAATTGGCGCTTTGGGCGATGCGACAACGCCTTTGTCGGTGTTTGATCTGCGCGCACCCGCGAACGCGCCTGTGGCACGGGGGGGTGCAGCCCCGGTTGATATCACCGTCGAATTGCCAACGACCAGCGGTGTGCTTGATACTGACCGGATCATGATCCGCCCTGACGCATTACAAGCGCAATATCTGCCAAATGTGCGGTGGGGCGATGAGGTGCCCGTCATGATGCAAACCCTGATGCTGCGCGCGTTGGAAAACACGAACGGTGCGCGCTATGTCGGGCGTCGCCCCTTAGCCGGCAGTGGGGATTACGCCATCGTCACCGAACTGGTGGATTTTCAGGCGGAAGTCGGTGCAGACGGGATCACAACGCGCGTATCAATCCGCATGACGTCCCGCCTCGTGCGTGAACGCGACGCCAGCATCGTTTCAAGCCGGACATTTACGGCCCAAGAAGACGCCGGATCAACAGAAACGCCCGCAGTCATCGACGCCTTTGATCGCGCATCCGACGCGGTTCTACTGGACTTCGCCGACTGGACCATGTCCGCAATCGGGCGTCGTTTATCCCCTGCTTGATCGGGACAGCTTGACAAACACGTAAGTCAGCACTTACACGTAAGCCATGACTTACACACTAGCTTTGACCGCTTTGGCCGACCCAACCCGCAGGCACATTTTTGAGGCCTTGTGGGATCAGCCAAGCACGGTCACTGATCTAGCAAAGGGTCAAACCGTCAGCCGCCCCGCGGTGTCACAGCACCTTAAAGTTCTTCAAGCCGCACAGCTTGTTCAGGTGACGCCGAACGGCAGCCATCGCATCTATTCGGTGCGACCGGATGGATTGGATCCACTGCGCGGCTATCTCGACCAATTCTGGGGCGATGCTCTTAACGCCTACGGTGCCGAAGTCCGGCGGCGCACATCAAATTAACCAAACAAAGGTAGACCCATGCTCGACCCAGTCATTAAGACCATTGATGTTCCTTGCTCCCAAAAACAAGCCTTTGAGATTTTCTGCGATATGTCCACGTGGTGGCCTCTCGACAAGCGGTCCATGTCCTTGATGCGCGCGGATGGTCCGGCAAAGCGGCTGAGTGTTGATGCACAGCTAGGGGGCCGCATCGTGGAAACCGCGATCGATGACGTCGAACATCATTGGGGCACGTTTACCCAATTCAACGCGCACCATCACCTACAGCTTGATTTTCATATGGGATTACCTGCGCAACAGGCAGGGCAAGTAGACGTTCGGTTCACCCCGTTGAACGCCACAACCACCCGCGTAGAACTCATACACAGCAACTGGGAAGGCTATGACGATATGGCCGAAATGATGCGCAATGGCTACGGAAGCAGCTGGGGAATGCTGTTTGAGGAAGCCTTTGCGGCCGCCTGCGCATCCGAATAATCCATTCACAATCGCCGATCTCAATGGACGTGTGTCAGTTTGGAAACCAGACGGACACACGCCCGCTCTGTCCGTTTCTGCCCGCATGTATTGCCAATCCACCACCGTAATAATGCGCGATGCGCTGCGCGATGGGCAGACCAAGGCCGCTGCCCTCAGCCCTGTCCTGCTGATTAAGCGTCACAAACATCTCAAGTGCTGCGTCGCGCAAATCAACAGGGATGCCGGGCCCGTCGTCTTCCACCTCCAGAATGCAGCGGTTGGTTTTACGTTGTGACGACAGGTAAATCTGACCGCGTCCGAGGTGGTGATGCTTTGTCGCATTGGACACTAGTACCCCAGTCAAAACATCAAGATCATCTGACGCGATCTTGGGAACGGCTGTCAGGTTGGTCGTAATTTCAAAATTTTTGACAAGGGGCGTGTTGGCGCAAACCCTTTCAACAAGGTCGTCCCAATTGCCGTCAAATGTTCGATCTGAATGCCCAACTTGCGAATATAGCATCAGGTTTGTGATCAACGCTTCAAGCCGAGTGCTCCGTTGTTTCAGCAGAGCCAGATATGCGGTCACATCACCTGATACCGCGCCCTCAGCCAGTTCCTCTTCGATCCAACCGGCAAGCTCTGACATCGCCCGCACCGGAGACTTCAGGTCATGTGATAGCCGCGTGGCCAGTTTCACGAATTCCGCTGGGACAGATGTGCCCATCGACGGAGGATCATTCATTTGGTCAGTGATGCCATGTGTCATAGGTCGACCAGCAAACGTCGGGCGTGTGTCGGGTATTTTGAACGCAGCGCGCCCCATCTTTGGATTTGTTTGTCTCGGCCCACTTGCGCCGTGATGATGTTCCATTGCTGTTCCACACGAGCCAGCGCGACATCCGGTGCCGTCAGCCCATTCAATGCGCGCGCAATCCATTTGGACAAGGAAAGGAAATATTCCCCCTGCCGCGCAAGGTAAAGATCAGGGATCGCTGTTTCCATGCTCTCTTGATGGACGTCAAGAAAGGCCGATGAATACGCATCTATGATGCCTGGATCTGCATAATGCTCGGCCCTAAAAGGATCAAAAAAGCCGTCTTGTTGGCGCACAGCCAGCGTCGACATATCCGGACAAGTCGCGAAAGCCGCAAAGATAAGGGCAAGATCAGGCTTGGACGATCCTGCCAACACAACGTAGTTCCAGCCCCAATTGAAATAGGGCGTCGTCAACAACTGATCCCCGACCAGCCCGCCCGGTGTTTTACCAAAGGCAAGTTTTCCACGCAGCCCCGACCCCGGCTTGTTAAAGAACTTCTGTGATCCACCCCAACCCACATTCGCGTAAACATCGCCATGCGCGTAGCGGTTCCAATTGTCGAACAGCCCTGCGTTGGCCGCTTCGGGGGCTAAAAAATCGCTCGCTCGGATCATGTCCTCTAACGCGCCAACGCCAGCATCATTTGCCAATTGGGGGGTCATATTCGGGGCGAGCGGCCATATGCCCCGCGCATGGAACCTGATCCACCATTCCCACGCGACATAGTTTGGATTGCGAAACAGCATCCCCCCAAACTGGCCCTGATCCGGTCGATGGAACCACAGCATCTGTTGGTCAAGTTCCGCCCAGGTTTGTGGCACCCGAAGAGGCGCGCCAAACCTGTCCTCATAACGACGGGCCTGCGCCGCGTCCCAGAAATCGGTGTTGTAAAACATCACATAGGCATCGCCATCCGTTTGGAAACCGTAGTTCGCACCGTCAAATGTGTCGCCCGTCGTAAACAAAGAAGTCTGGCGCGATGCCAAGATTTCGTCATATGCGGCCATTCCGTCCAACGGTGCAAGAACACCGTCTTCCACCAGATCTGGGATCGAGAACGTCGCAGGAAGCGCAAGATCAAAGGTCTGTGTGCCGCTTAAATTGTCCAAGGCGAGTTGGACATCTACGTCATCGACGGGGACTTCGGTGATCCGGATTTCAATGCCCGTCAGGTGGCGAAACTGTTCAGCAACTGGTGCGACATTCGCGCCGGACCCTGCGGGCAACAAGATCCGTAAGTACCCGTCAGTCCCGAGCCCAAGGGATTGCACCAGGCCCGCAATATCATGATGGGACGCCGCGCCACCTGCTGACGCCGCCCCCGCGATTGATGCCAATCCCGCACCTAAAACCCAGCGTCGTGACTTCTGACAATGCCCAGAACCTTTGTTCACTCCTTGCGCCCTTCCTATGCTTACAAAAAGGGGGCCTAAGGCAAGGTTGTTTAGACTTGGTTAACACTGCCTCCCTACATTGGTGAAAAATTCCTTAAGGCGGACCTTGTGTGATCGGGCAAACAACCACCAACAACGGCTCAATTGTATTTCGATTACGGCTGGCATTTGGCTTTATTTTTGTTGCATTGTTTTTGTTTGGCCTGTTTTCGCAAGGAAAATTCGTCGAAATTTCTACGCGAAAAAACGATTTAAGCCAGCGGGCCATTCCTTTGCTTGTCCGCGCCCAAGAATTGGTGGCGCTGCTGTCTACCCATTCCCAACAGATCTCAACATTGCGCGACATTGACACAACTGCTGATTTTGAAGAGATCGCCACGATTGCCGCGCAACGCAAAGACCGCTTCAACGAAAGTGTGGCACGGTATCAACAGCTGGCAGCAGATGGCGGGCTGCAAAATGCCGCCGAACTATTGTTCACCTCAACAGACCGCCTGATTGACCTCCAGACGCAGCGCCAGACAATTGCCCGCCAAAACGAAGATCGCCTGTCGGATCTGGATGCGATCGTCGAACGTATGGAGATCACCATCGAGGGGTTGCGGCTCGACGTTTTGACGCAACTTCAATCCAACACCAGCCGCATTGGCACAGCCCCCACCGCCGCGGATCAAATCGGGCCTTTATCGATACAACTCAATACGTTGGTGTCTTTGGGGCTTTTGATCGAAAAGATGCAAGACCTCGCCCAAAGCACGCGGCAGGGCGACACGGACATCAACACTGGAACCATGTCCGAAAACATCCGGTTTGTCCTGCGCCAAACCTTGGGGTTGCTGAACCGATTGGATGCCTCTCCCGAACGGACGGTACTGGCGTCTGATATTGTGCTCGCGCGCGACATGATCTTTGGCACCAACGGTATCATCCAAGACGCGCGCACCTACATCGACGTGCGAAATGCCATCACTTCAAGCGTAGAAGACAGTCTTGGGCGGATCACGGACATCGAAACGATTATTGCGCGCACCATTGCGGCGGCGGATGCGGGCGCACAAGAAACCAGCGCGCTTCTGAATGCCTCGATCCGCTCGCTTAGCATTTCAAATCTCACGACGATCGCAATGCTGTTCGGCGGTCTGATACTGGTTGTGGTGTTCTTGGTGGAACTTCAACTCAATCGACGCATTCACAGCCTTAGGGCCTCTGCCCGGCAGCTGTCGGTTGGTAATTTCGATGGCGAAATCAGTGTGACCGGGCAGGACGAACTCGGCGAAGTGGCGGACTCCTTGCGTCAATCGCAAACCGTTTCGAGGGATTTGAAACGCTCCAACGCCGATCTCAAAAGTTTCGCCTATGCGGCCTCGCACGATCTAAAAACACCGCTGCGTGCGATCACGGATTTGGCGGAATGGACTTTGGAAGACGCCAGCGACGAATTGTCAGATGACAACCGCCAGAACCTGGTTTTACTGGCAAGCCGATCCGAAAGACTGTCCAGCCTTCTGGACGGATTGCTGTTGTACGCGCAGGTCGACGGGATGGAAGACCGGAACGACATGGTTGATCTGGCCGCGGAATGCCACGGCATTGCCGACCTTCTTGATCCCGACGGGGCATTTTCGGTCAATGTCGAAACGACACATCCGCAGTTCTCAACGTCGGTGGTGCCCCTTCGCCAGATACTGACCAACCTGATGTCAAACGCAATGAAACACCACGATGCTGCACGCGGACGCATAGACATCCGCGCCACGATCACAGGCGATATCGCCCAAATCGAGGTTGAGGACGACGGCCCGGGCATCCCCACGCAGTATCACGCCAAAATCTTTGAGCTGTTTCAAAAGCTGGAATCGGCAGATGTCGTTGAAGGTGCCGGAATTGGCCTCGCCTTGGTCAAAAAACTATCGGAACGCCACGGCGGCGGTGTGTCGTTAAAATCAAACCAGAATAACGGGCGTGGAAGCGTCTTTACGGTGCGCCTCTTTGCTCAGACGCGCGCCAAACGCGACAAAAAGGAACCCAAGTCATGAACCACTCAACCGTTAGTTTTCTGCTCGTTGACGATGATATCGTCAGCATCATGTCCATGAAACGCACGATCAAAAAACTGCGGCTTCTCAATCCGGTCGTGGTTGCGGGCGACGGGCTTGAGGCGTTGGACATCCTGCGCCAAACGGGCGACGTACCCGAGATCAAGCACCCCTTTATTGTGATCCTCGACCTCAATATGCCGCGGATGTCCGGCCACGCCTTTATGAAAGAAATCCGCAATGACCCCGCATTGTCCGACACAATTGTCTTTATCATGAGCACGTCAGATTCCGCCCAAGACGTCGAAGAAGCGTATCGCGCCAACGTGGCCGGCTATATTCTTAAGGATGGAAAACCAAATACGTTCCGCGATGCACTGGAACTATTGGGCACCTATTCTGAAATCGTTTTGCTACCAAAAACAAACGCGTCCTGATTTCAGCAAGGCCCATCGTAAATAAATTCTTGAAAATTCCTTCTTTACGGTTGTCTTAACGAGTTCATGACAAGGCTGCCCCACTGGAGGCCTGTTCATGAAAATACTGATTGTGGAAGATGACGAGTTTGACTGCCGCATGGTCAAACGAAATCTAAAACGCGCATTCCCGGATGCCGATTTGTCATTTGATTGGGTCGACGTGCCGATCATTGCGGATATCCATAAAACCGTAAATTCCTATGACGTCTGCTTTGTCGATTACCGTTTGGGCTCCGTTTCCGGAATCGATGTTATCCGTGGCTTGTGCGACCTCGGCGCCAAAGTGCCCTTCATCCTTCTGACAGGTGATGAAAGCAACGAATTGGATGAAGTCGCCCTGGCCGCAGGCGCAGCGGATTTCCTGCACAAAGACAATCTGTCCGTCAGCTCCATTCGGCGTTCGACCCGTTTTTGCCTTGCACGCAACGAACAGGAACAACGCCTTACCGAAATGGCCTATAGCGATGCCCTGACAGGTTTGGCCAACCGAGCAGCCTTCGATCAGCGTTGCAAAATCTACCTCGCCAATCGCCACGAAATGAGCCCACCGGTCGCCTTAGTCTTGATTGACTTGGACAAATTCAAAGTGGTGAACGACACATTCGGCCACCCGATTGGCGATGTTCTTTTGCGGGACTTTTCGCGCATGCTGGCCTCTCATTTCGGCCCATCCGACATGGTTGCTCGTCTTGGTGGTGATGAATTTGGCGTTCTGCTGCAGTTAACCGACAAAAACCAAACCCCCGCCAGCCTGCGCAAATGGCTGCGGTCGGTCATGAAAACGCAATTTCAGATCGCGGACCTCGTCCTTGATGTGTTTTGCAGCATCGGCGTCAGCATTGTCCCCCCGGATTCCGACATCACACAAGCAACTGACATTCTCAGTCAGGCGGACCACAGGTTATATTCGGACAAACGGCTGCGGCGTTTGGGGGCGTTTAATGGCAATGCCCAAAGCGGCTCGCTTGATCTTGATCTTGATCTCGTTGTTCACAGCCTCGAAAGCGCGATTGAGCGTGACGAGTTCGAAGTCGTCTATCAACCCAAGGTCAATTGTAAGACGGGCGACATTACAGGTCTGGAAGCCCTGCTGCGATGGAACAGTGTCAATTTTGACGTCGGCCCTGCCCATTTCATTCCAATCGCCGAAGAATTCGGACTGATCAATGAAATCGGCCGGTGGGTGCTAAAGGCCTGTTGCAAACAATTGAAGGACTGGCGCGCGGGTGGGCAAATCCTCCATCCGATTGCGATCAATGTTTCGACCTTGCAGCTCGAAGATCCCAATTTTGCGACGATGGTGGGCGCTACTCTAAGCGAGTTCGGAATTGACCCGGCACTGATTGAATTTGAACTGACGGAAGGCGCCTTCGGTCTCCAACTAGAAGCCTGCATGACACAAATGCAATCCGTTGCGAACTTGGGCTGCCAGTGGGCAATTGATGATTTCGGCGTCGGATATTCTTCGCTCAGCCGACTGCACAAACTGCCGATTTCCAAACTGAAAATCGACAAAAGCTTTCTGGATCAGCTTCCCCATGACGTTGGTGCACAAAACATCAGCAACGCAATCATCTCAATGGCCCGCAGCCTAAGCCTAAGTGTGGTCGCTGAAGGGGTCGAAGATTATGGGCAATTGACCGGGCTTGATCTGTCCGACCTCGACGATTTGCAAGGGTATTACTGCTACCGCCCGATGTCGGCATCGGGGATGACTGAAATACTTTCTGCCCCGCTCAAAGGTAAATTACGCGCCTCATAAGGGTGCGGTTCAATTCTTCAACGCCGGTACGCGCCAACCGCATTGTCGCGCCCGGCCGATCGGCTTGTGCGCAGCTATGGTCAGGCGCGACACCGTACCAATGCGGCCGAAACAGGCCAATCACGTTGCGCTTTGCATCCGAAACACTGTTGCCCTAGGGTCAATCTATTCCTGAAAAGACGCCAAGAATTCGGCGTCCCTTTAGCGTATTTTGAAAGCGATCCATGGTCCAATACAAAAAGCCCGGCGTCTACATCCAAGAAAAAAACGCTTTTCCGGATACGTTCGTCCCAGCTCCGACTTCAGTTCCGGTGTTTATCGGCTACACCCAGTTCGCGAAATCCGGCACGACGGACCTGACCAATATCCCGAAGAAAATTTCCAGCTTCGCCGAATATGAACAGTGTTTTGGCGGCGACGCGCCCATGACAGTCACACAAGGCGCAACACCAGACCAGATCACGTGCACAAGCCCGTTTTTGATGCACCGTGGCATGCGTCTTTTCTACGGGAATGGCGGCGACACCTGTTACATCATATCGGTGGGGTCTTACGTCGACAAAGACCTCAATCCACTGCTTCCAGATAAAACGGCGTTGATCGACGCACTGCATTCCTTGGTTAAAACACCTGAACCAACGATGGTCGTTACACCCGACACCGCGTTGATGACATTGGCCGAATGGGGCGATGTGGCAAAGGCGGTGCTGGCCCATTGCGCAAATCAACAAGACCGGATTGCGATCCTCGATTTGGTCAACGGGACCCAGAAATTCGGCCTGCCCGACGCCATCGATCCCGTTCGTGATTTCCACGAAACCGTGGGGGAAATCGGATTGGACTATGGCACCGCCTACTATCCTTGGGTCAACACGAGCCTCGCTGAACTGGACGACATCACGTTCCTTCAATTGAGTGACGATTTCAAAAAGTCCCTGCAAAAGGATGTTCTCGCCGAGGCGAAAGATCAGACGCCTCACAATGCCATGCTGGAAGAGCTGGCAAACTACATCACCAATGTGCGATCCCTGCCGCGCGCGAAATCCGCCCATACCGCCCTAATCCAGGCCAGTACAACCTACAAAGACACGATGAAAAAGGTGCTCGCGGCGGTCAATGTGATGCCGCCCAGTACCGCAATGGCCGGGATCATAAATTTCACGGACACAACCGTTGGCCCGTGGAACGCCCCTGTGGACACGTCGATAAATTTCGTTTTATCGCCCACAGTCGATATGACCTCAGGCGAGCAACAGACACTAAATACGCCATTGAACGGCAAAGCCGTCAACGCAATCCGGAGCTTCATGGACCGCGGCGTGTTGGTTTGGGGCGCGCGCACATTGGATGGCAACAGTCAGAACTGGCGCTACATTTCAGTACGCCGCATGGTCATCCTCGTGAAACGATGGGTAAGAACCGCCTGCGAACCCTTCGTATTTGCGGCCAATGACGCCCAAACCTGGACGACTCTCAAAGCGATTATCGAGAATTTTCTGACCAGTTTGTGGAAACTGGGGGCGTTTTCCGGTGGCACTGCGAAAGAGGCATTTTCGGTCGAGGTCGGGCTCGGCTCAACGATGACGTCGGACGACATCCAAAATGGATACTTAAAAATTACCGTTCTTTTGGCGAACACCCACCCAGCGGAATTCATCACGCTTACGTTTACACAAGAGATGCAAAAACCATAAGACTCTGACGTCCGGAGGACACGACCATCGAACACGAAAATGCCGTGTGGCCACATCCGAATTCCCGTTTCACCCTCGCAATGGATAGTTTTGAAACAGACATTCCATTTCAAGGGGCCTCGATCCTTGACCCAGGAATCGAGACGACCGCCCGCCGTGCCGACAATGCGGAACATTCCAATACGGGAAAAGTGCCCGGGCAGATGACAACCAGTACCATAACTTTGAAAAACGGGATTATGCCACGGAATGACAGTTTTCATGCTTGGTATACTAAGATCGTGGTGAACAAGGCCAAACGCGAGACCATCACGTTACGGCCGCTTGACGAAAGCGGCAAATCAACGGTGGCGTGGAAGTTATTGAATGCCTGGCCGGCAAAATCACGGGCCCAGACTTGAAATCAGGTGGCAGCAAAGTTCTGATTGAAACCCTTGAAATCGCCTGCGAAGGCCTTGAATTTCAGGCACCTTAGGTGATTTGAATGAATAACATTCCTCCCGCATCTTTCACGTTCAGCGTTGCATTTGGCGATCAACCCCAAGACCACGACGCCGTGTTTAAAGACCTCGCAGGGATTGAAACAAGCCGCGAAGTAACAGCGATTTCCGAAGGGGACGCCTACAGTTCCCTGCATCGCCTCCCAACTGGCGTGCGACAGACCAACGTCACCCTGAAAAGAGGTGTCCTAACAGCTAACTTCGCATTGCTCGCTTGGGTGAAAACATCGATTGAGGATAATTTTTCCACGCCGATACAGCCCAAATCGGTCATCATCACATTGCTCGATCAGGATCAGGCCCCCGTGGTGGCTTGGACGTTGAACGCAGCGTGGCCCGTCAAACTACAGGCCGGCGCCCTAGACGCAACATCTTCGAAGGTGGCTGTTGAAACGCTGGAATTCGCGCGCAATTCAATCAGTAAGAAGGCGTTAAAGTCAGATATTTGATTTTCCCGGTGCCCGGCCCGCGTATCAGCAAAGGATGCGTTAAAGCTGCAAAAAACAGCGCTTAATCGTGCCAATACCTCAAAAAATCAGCACCTATGACACTGTGATCGTTACAATTTAACTCAAAGGTGTATTTATTTTTGACACTACACCTAAGCGTGTAATTCTGTTAGGATCCCGCAAAACGTGATTGAGAGGCGCGATTTATGCCCGAAAGTGCACTAGAATCCGTTGGCTTGCCGCCAGCGTCAGAAGACAAAACGACGTTAAAGACGTTCAATTCTTTCGCTATTGATCTCATCTCGATTCCCAATGCCGAAGATCTATTTTGGTATGTCGCGCGAAATGTGGTGGGGCGGCTCAACTTTGTGGATTGCGTTATCTATCAGGCAGACGACGCGCAAACCACATTGACACAGGTCGCAGCCTTGGGTGGCAAAAACCCGTTCGGGCGCAGCATCATCAACCCGCTGAAAATTCCGTTCGGTCAAGGCATCACCGGACAAGTCGCCCAGACTCGCCAAGCGATCATCGTCGACGACCTGAGCTTGGATGAAAATTACATCGAAGATACCCAGCGCGCGCGGTCTGAAATTTGCGTTCCGGTAATGTGCGAAGACCGCATTGTTGGTGTGATCGACAGCGAACACACCGATGTCGCGGCCTTTGGCGCGGACGAACTTGAAGTGCTGACAACCATCGCCGCCATGACCTGCGCCAAGCTAAAGCTGTTGGCGGAAGAAGACAGATCAAACCGCCGATATCACGATCTTGTCGCCGCGCATGCCCAGTTGAGCCGTGAGACCACCAATCGAAAAGCCCTAGAGGCTGAATTGTTCAACGCCAGAAAATTGGAAACCGTGGGCCGCCTGACCGGTCGTTTTGCTCATGAATTCAACAACTTGCTTACGGTTATGTCCGGCAACCTTGATCTATTGCAAGAAGACATCGCAGACGGGCCGCAGCGTGAGGCCTTGCAAGACGCACAAACCGCCGCGACCAAAGGCGCCACGCTGATCCAATCCATGTTAACCTTTTCCCAGCGGACCAGACTGACGCCCACGCGCCAGAACCTCAATTCGATCGTTAAGGACGTTGTAGAACAAAATGTTGCTGCGAACGGCCCTGTCATCGAACTTAGTCTTGGCCAAGACGTCGGCAAAATCGACGTTGATCGCAAAATTCTCGAAACTGTGCTGCAGCATTTGATCGCAAACGCACGCGATGCGATGCCACAGGGCGGCGAAATCCGCGTCGAAACTGACAACATCACCCACGCGTTGGGGGACGAACGATCCCTGGTCACGCCGCTGGTGTCGGGGCCCTATGTCCGCCTGTCCGTGCTCGATTTTGGCAATGGCATCGCGCCCCATGAATTGCAGCAGATCTTTGATCCATTCTACACGACAAAGCCGGCAGGTGCGGGAACCGGCCTTGGCCTTTCGATGACGCTGGGGTTCATGCAGCAATCTGGCGGCACAGTCGCGGTGCAATCCGTCGCCGGAACCGGATCGACGCTCGAGCTATATTTCCCCGCAATCCCCTCCCATGAAAACGACTTGTTAACCATCGGCCGTTAACTCTGGGTTAACGCTTTTGGGAGGGATGTATGACGGACTTTAACGAGCAAACTGTGACCAACGGGGACCATCTTCCCCTGATTAGTATCGAAAAGCTGCGGCATCCGAACACGCCGCAATTTTTACAAACAGCTGACCAAATCGGGAATGCCGCACGCACCGCTGGATTTTTTCGAATTTGCGATCACGGGATTTCACCAGAAAGTATTGAAGAAACCTACGCCGCCGCCGCTACGTTTTTCGCCCAATCCGACGCCACCAAACGGCGATATTATATTGGCAACAGTTCTAATCACCGCGGCTACGTCCCGTTTACCGAAAAAGGCGATTACCCGGACGAAGCAAACAGAAGCTACGAGGCGTTTGACCTCGGCCTCGATTTGCCACGTAATGATCCTGACTACCTTGCGGGGAACAGGGTGCTTGGCCCGAATGTCTGGCCTGCCCTTCCCGGTTTTAAGCGGGCAGTTGCGGGGTATTACGCCAAAGTATCGATGCTAGGACGGTTGATTTGCACAGCACTTGAGGCGCACCTGCGGCTTCCGGCTGGCGCAATGACCCAACAAATGACGAAACCTATTTCACAACTTCGACTGCTGCATTACGTGCGTCAGGCCGCCACGAAAGTGCATACATCCGTGAACATGGGTGCGCACACGGATTACGAATGTCTGACCCTACTGCACACGCGCAACAAGGGCCTTCAGGTGATGAAACAAGACAATCAATGGGTCGATGTGCCCGTCGATCCTACCGTCCTGATCGTCAACATAGGCGACATGTTAGAAGCCTGGAGCAATGGTATTTTTCGATCCACCCCCCACCGTGTGCTGAACCTAAGCCCCGAAAGGTTTTCACTGCCCTATTTTGTCGCAGCCAACCATGACACCGTCATCAAACCGTTCCCGCAACTTGTGCGTGACGACGAAACCCCGAAATATGCGCCCTTTCTGGCCGGTGAGCACCTTGAAACAATGTTGATGCGCGATTTTCCCTATCTGCGCCACAAGACCAGCGCGACTAAGAAAACCATGTCGAAACGATCCAAAGCACCGGTTCAAAACCCGTTTGAAACCCGCCTAAAACAAAGTGTCCCTTAATCAATGCCACCCCTAGAAAACATCATTGCCGTTGTCATCGCCGGAACCCTGCTGAGCATCACGCCCGGCCCCTCGATGCTTTATGTCTTGTCACGCAGTATCGGGCAAAGCCGCGGCGCGGGTCTGGCGTCTGTCATCGGCCTCGCGCTTGGGGGGATGATCCTCGCCGTGGCCACGGCGTTGGGGCTGGCGAAACTGTTCGTCGACATGCCGTCAATCGTCATCGCCTTGCGCTATTGCGGATCGGCCTATCTGGTCTGGCTCGGCGTCAAAATGATCCTGAACGCCCGCGCCGATGCTATGACCGACCTAACCGTAGAAACCGTTGCCGCCAGATCCTATTCGTCAATCGTATGGCAGGGTGTCTTGGTCGAAATGCTGAACCCAAAAACCGTTCTGTTTTTTGCCTTATTCCTCCCCCCCTTTGTGGATTTGCAAGGCACCGGATACGCGTCGGGGTCGGTTCAATCGCAGCTATTGGTACTCGGGCTTCTTGTCCCCCTCACGGCCGTGCCGTCGGACGGGGTGATCGCTGTCATGGGCGGCACATTGACACAAAGCCTGCGTCACCGACGCAAATTTCGCGAAAGACTGGGTTGGATCGGCGGGCTGATCCTGATCGTCATCGCCGCGAACCTGCATTTCAGCTTGCTCTAACCCTATCGCGGCAGACGCCCCGAACTCCTAAAAGCTGTCTAACCGCGTGGCATCCGCAATCTGGGCGACGCCAGCGGTTTGCCGCTGCCCCCGCGCGCTCAAAAGACCGACGAGCGCGCCATTTTGAACGACGGGCGCGCCAGACCATCCCAGCCGAACCAGACAGGATACTTCGGTCAGCGTGCCCGATTGGCCCAAATATTCACATCGCACATTTCGAAATTCACCTGCGCTGTCACGCACAAGTATCTCGACAGGGCCAGCTTGCAACGGCGCGATCACAACCTCACCTGCCGCTCCGAATGGCGCTTCGACAAATATCTTGGCAAGGTCCAATCCCGCCGCGCTTGAGCGGTCCAAAAACTCATAGGCCGGGTGTATTTGTACCGCAGATGGGCGCAGCGTTGCCTCGGCCTCAATAACGCTCACATTCGTTCCATCCGCCAGACAATGGGCTGCCGTTGCGACAGTTTGCCCATCAAGGCGCACACCGTTGCACATCGTTCCACCCGCCGTTCTGATCTGAACTGGCGTTGGCAAAACCATTGCGGGCACGTCTTCGATTTCGACCACGGGGCCAAACAAAAGACCACACCCCGTCAATAGAACCGCGATACAGGAAAACAGAAATAATCTGTGCAAAAACAAAGCCCTTTATGATAACCCCAGCGCGACAACCAATGCTGCGCTGGGGTTGGTTGCTTTAGATCAGGATGTCGTTCAGATCATCCAAAGCGCTATCGATAGATTGCACATGAACAGCCGCGCCAGCGCTCAACTCCCGTTCTGCATAGCCCAGATTGGCAACCGCATTCGATGTTCTGGGCCGCTGGGACCGATCCACGCGCAAAGACGTTGATTGTGGTGCCGTGACGCGCGGCTCATACCGCTGGATTGAAGACACAAACGTATCGGTATCCGCGCCCGTCTGCTTTAGTGCGCTGACATAAAGGCCACGTGTCCGCGTCAAATCCCCGACAACGGCATTGATGGCACGGTTATCGATCGCCACTTTCTGACGGATCAAACGGATTTGCGCCATGGCTTGCGTGCGATCACCGCCCGCACGCACTGACCTCTCAAGCGCTGTGATCTGTTGCAAACGGCACCGGTTAAGCGAGGTCATCGCAGACACAAGCCGATCCGTTTCGCGAAGGTCACGCGCGGCATCCCCGTTCACAGCGCGCCGCAGGCCAGCCGTCGACGATGACCGATTTTCAAGATCGGCAAGATAGCCCCCTGTCGCCCCAAGAATCGCACCAACCAGCGCGCCCTGCAAGGCACCAGCCAGTTGGTTATCATTGCGGTTGCGCGCGATGGTCTGTCCTGCAACGGCGCCGACACTTGCGCCAATTTGCGCATACCGCGCGATACGCTGATTGCGTTCTGTCGAAATCTGCGTGAACGGTGCCCTGAACCGCGAACATTCGTCGCGCGTGGCGGCCAGTTCTTCGGCGGTCGGCGCGACGGCACAGCCGCTCAATCCTAAGGCTGCCGTAAGCACGGCCGTTGAGAAAAACTTGGCGGATCGCCCCAAAAAGCTTGCTAAAATCATGTATCTCTCCTGTTTTGTGGTGGTTTGATGTCTACGGGTTCGATGCGCGAAGCCGGTCGCGCGTCGCGCGTGCGCTGTCAAAAAGCGGAAGGTAGGTTTCAAAAAGATTGGCGGACGGGTCTTGCTGGTAATCGCCAAGAACCTGTTCAAACAACGGCCAGGCCCGTTCGTCGTACAGCCACAACCCTTCTGCGGAGACGTCGCGCTTCAGGTCGGCCAAAACCTCACGAACAAGGCTCGGGTCTTCTGTAGCAACCGAATTGATCAGCGCCAGAACCGTGCGGGTCTGGCTGTCAATCATCACGAGCCGCGCGTCCAGCTCGCGCTCGACACGTTCGATCCCGTCGCGCAGGCGCTGGCCTTCGGAATGTTGCGCCACTTCTTCGTTTTCCGCGACCATCGCCCGCAGTTGCGGCAACCGTTGCAGCAGCGTGACACCCACCACGCCGTTCACACGGATGTTCAAGATTCCGGTCGCCGCTGATCGTATGGTTGCACGAATTTCGGCGCGACGGGCTTCGTTGATGGCGCTTTCCGATTGCTCAAGCGCGATTTCAACGCGTTGCAATTGTTGTTGCAGATCGGCGTTGTTGGCACCGCCCTCGCCCACGGCCGCCAAAAGCGCCCGCGCCTCTGAGCGAAACGCAGCCCCCGGTGTCTGGCGAATTTCGACAAGGGTCTGGTGGGCGCGTTCAAGTTGCGCATCAAATTCAGAATTCTGTAAATCCGTGCGATACTGGCCCGCATCAGGCGCACCGGCGGTCAAGATTGGTGGGTTCAAAACAAGCCGCAGCCCCGCAGGTGCAGGTGCGACTTCGCCGTCCAGATCAAAGAAAGGGGCTTCGGCGCGATGGGCCACACCAGACAGCGACAGCGGCGTCAACGCATGCCCCCCGCGCAACACAAACCCGCCCCGCGCCCCGTGCAGCGCATCCGGCCGCACCATCTGAAACAAATCCTGCGTGATTTCGGATGCATTGCCGACCACATCAAACAACCCCGCCAGATTGGGCGCTTTCGTACCCACCGGACCAAACGTCTGGCGCGATGTGCCGTCACTGATGACAGCAATTTCTTCGACCGCGGCGGCGCGGATCACATCTGTCTGCGGCTCGCGGATCAGGTAGGACGCGATCTGGGCATTCACACCAATCCCGACAGACCCGCCGCGCGCCGCAAATTCCCATTCGGCCTCGGACGGCAGGCGAAAGAATCCGGGCGATCCGGCCTGCCACGGCACAAGGGGTTCCCCGCCCGCTGCAATCCGGCGACGACTTTCGGCGGAAATGTAGGCATTCAACGCGCGCAATCGATCCTGCGCGTCAAAATAGCTTAGCCCGATTTGTGGCCGCGCATCCCGCCAACGGATTTGATCAGATAAGGCGGTAGAAACCGCACAAATACCCGCGTTTTCCTCAACCGTCGGGGATGCATCTGCGGCCCACGCCTCCAACGCCCCGCTGGTGAACAGGCTGTCCTGAAGCTCGGTCCATTCATGGCTTTGAATGTACAGCGCGCGCGCCAACAACGTTTGGCCATCGCTACCCACAACCGTATAGCCCCCCGCAACCGTCGCCGTGCGCGGCCCCTGCACGTAGCGTTGCCGCAGGCTGCCTTCGGCTGTGCCACCAAAGTTTCCAACAACGTGATCAATGACGGTGTTTGCGGGTGTATCCAGCCGCCGCAACGCCAGATGGCGCCCACACGGCAGCGCAATTACCAAATCTTTGGGCAAATCAGACGCAGGTGCGGCGGGCGGACATTCAGGTACGTCCAACTGTCGAACCGCCCGAAACACGCCCGGCGCATCAAGTTCACACCACGTCGGCGAAACCGCAGGCGGTGAGGCCGGCTGCGCGTCTGCCATCGTGCCTGCCATTGCAAATGCCAAGGCGACGGCCCAATACCTTTTGTTGAAAACGGCAAATCCCATCACTCAGTCTCCTCGCAAGGCATGTGTCAAAACATCGGGCGTCAGCGTTCGAATGGCCGCTGTTCCCGCCAGCGCACCAATTGCTATCGCAACCAGAAAACCGAACATCAGCGGCAAGGCATCGGGTGATTGAATATCGGACGGGGTCGACAGATACCCTTGAACAATCGTTTCCACGGGGCCCTGCATCACCCTGACCAGCCCCAGCGAAATCGCGCAGGCCAACGCCGTCATCACCACACCTTGAAAGGCTGGAAAAACCGCCAGATGCGCACGGGTCATCCCGATCACAGACATCAGCGCAAAATCGCGTTTTTTGCGCACCACGCTGAGCCATTGCAGCAGGAACGCGGTGATCACAAAGGCGGTGGCAGACAAGATCAGCACGATTTTGAACATCTGCCGCAACCCGACCTCCAGCTTTAGGATCCGGTCCACCTGATCGGTCATAAGCCGCGTTTCAAACCCCTGCGCATTCAGCCGATCCCGAAGCGCGGTTGCCGCAGCGACCTCGGGCGCATAGATGCGCATGGATTGCCAAGTTGCGGTTATAAGCGGCGGCAACCCCGCCGGATCATCGCTGTCAAACGTCAACCATTCCCGAAATCCAAGCAGCGTTTGGGGCGACACAAAACCGTTCTCTCCGCCCCACCGCTGATCTGGCAAAACACCGACCACCAACAAGGGCACAGTTTCGCGAACGGGGCTGGAATCAGTAGGGGTGCGTGCCAACAAAAGCGCGACACTGTCCCCTACATGCACGTCCAGTTTTTGCGCAGCGCTCGCCGTTAAGACGGTTTCGAAGGCAGCCAACGGAATATCCAGAAAACCCGCCATCACCGGATCACCCCATGCTGTTGTGCGCAAGTTCAGATCAAGGGCGATACCGCGACTGTCCGCCTTGCGCGCCCGCTGCGTCGACACAAAGAACGACGGTTCGGGAACAACAAAATCCGTTTCGGGCCAGTCGCCAATCCCCACTAAATCTTCGCCGGTGATCTGGTTTTCACCGACAATTATGACCTCACGATTGCGAATATCCTTCGCGAGGTCCTGCGCCCAGGTTTCCACCAAACCAACCCGAAGCGTATGAAGAACCACAGGCGGTGCAATCAACGCTGCAAGCAGAATGATCCCGACCGCCGTCAAAAGACGATCATGGATCAAATCTGCAATGGCAAATCGAACCGACAACCGGCGGCCCGCGCCGTGGGTTTGGTGGGCGGATACATCTCTCATGCGGGCAGGCTTTCGCGATCAGTCTCAAGCTCAAGCCGGTGATCCGTAATCGTCGCAATTTCGAATTCCGCACGCCGCGCAAGATCAACATCATGGGTCGCGATAATCACCACACTGCCTTCGGTCTTTGCGACCCCCGCCAAGGCCATCATCACCTGACGGGCATTATCCGCATCGAGCCCCGATGTCGGTTCATCCGCAAGCAACAGCAAACGCCGAACCGCGAGGCCCGCCATCAGTGCCACCCGCTTTCGTTGCCCGCCTGACAGCGCCGCACGACGTTTTTCCAAATGATCCGTCAGATCAAGAAGATCAGCAAAACCGCCCAACCGCGTGCGGGCCGCATCCGACCCGGACAGCCCCGCCAGATGCAGCGGTGCCATCGTCTGTTCATGAGCAGTCAGAAACGGCAACACCCCACCCGATTGCGGGACATAACCGATCAACTGTTGGCGCAGCTGCGCGGCCTCTGACACGTGCTGCAGTTCAATCGGCGGTTCATCCGGGTCGTGGGCCAATGTCACAACGGCCCCGTTTTCGGGGCGCCGCAACCCCGCCAGAACCTCAAGCAGGGTCGACTTTCCGCACCCTGACGGCCCCGTCACCGCAAGACACGCACCGCGTTCCAACGCCAACGCGCCCACATCCAACGTGAACATCGCGTCGGCGTCATCGCCCGCTTTGACACGTAAATTCTTGATTTCAAGAACTGGCCTCACGGCAAATCTCTCAACGGCAGGGGGTACACCTGATCTTCGGTGGATCGTTCATCCAGCGTGATCCAGCCGTCCTGCGTCGCATAAATGCGGTTGTAGGACGCAAGTTTCGCCGTCACTTCGTTGAGCAATTGTTCACGACTGGTCTGGCCAAGGTCAGCCCACGTCCCCGGCGTCATATTGATGAACTTTGATCCATAAGGCAGGTCATCCAAATAGCTTGGAAGGAAACTGCCGAATGACGGATCAACCGCAGTCGATCCGGCCTCTGCCTGCACGGAGGAAAAGAAATCCGCCATTCCGAGGTCTTTTTCGCGCAGCCGCGTGACAATATCCCCCAGACGATTTGCCAAATCGCTCAGCTGGTCGCGGGTGACAAACACGCTCACCTCAAGGGATCGGCGGTCCGGGTTCGCGATATCCTTATCCACCGCCCAACCGCGATAAAAATCAGGTGCTTCCACCCCTGAACGCGCGCCCAGATATTCCGTTTGATAGCGAAACAGCTCTCCTGCGACGGCCGCCGCAATCAACGGCGCATCGCCCTCGTCCTCAATCACGACCGGCCCACCAGCGTTTACCGCATCCAGCAACGGATCGTCGAACAAGGCCTGCGGTTGCGTCAAACGCCCGGTCAGCGACAGCTCGCTCAGCTGATCAATCACCAGCCCCGCCACGAGGTTTAGCGAATCCGCAAACGCCTTTTCGGTCTGGCCTTGAACGCTGAAATATTTGGAAATTGCGGCATCACCGGTTTGGGACAGCCGCGCATAAAGCTGCTGCCCGCGCGCCGTGTCATCGTAGCCTTCCGTGGATTGGCTGACCGATGCGGCCTCTTCTGTTTGCATGTGCAGCACAAACAGGGAAATATTGCGCTGTGCGGCCAGTGCGTTGATGGTCTCGGGTCCCATCCGGCTATCTGACGCCAGTGCATCCCCAACAGAACGCGGCGACGCGTCTGTGATCAGAAACACCAACCGCGTGTTGACTTCGCCCCAGTTCAAACCGCCAATGGCCAGATCAATGCCCGCAAAGGCATCTTCACGCCAATTTGCAGTCGATGCGGCGGCGGGCTGCATGTCTTCCACGTCGGCAAACAGACTGCCCCGCGACGACACCCCGCCAAAGTCACGGTAAACCCGTCGCAGGTATTCCACATCTTGTCCCGCACCTACGTTGTCGCGAAACCCGACAAGCGCGAAATCAAACTGGTCTTGCAGACCCCTGTCCGACAATCCGAACGAAATATCGCGCACAAAATCCTGCGTGCGATCAATATACGGCCCCATGGACCGCGTGGTGTCGATCACAAAGGCCACACCAACCTTGAGATCCCGGGCGTCGGCTTCGGTGGTGATGCGGTCTTCGCCGACAGGTTGCGCGCCCGCCGTTGAAATATCAGTGCTGTCACGGTTCAGTGCAGCCAGCTGGAGGATTGTGACATCCCCGTGGGTTTCCGTGCTGGTCTGAACAAAATCCAGCACAGGCATCAGATAGGGCCTTTCGACGCTGTTGACGGTCAACGCAGGTTCAATCGCGACAATTTTGTCAGGGTTATAACTGCCCTCTTCGATCTGGGTGTGGATCGAACGGATCGCGGCGCCTGATCCTTCTTCGAGATCAAGTACGTCAAAAACATCATTCTGCGAGGCGAAAAACACCGTCCGGTCCCGACCTGTGTTGGGCGCGTAAGACATGACCAGCATCGTGCGCCAGTCTTCGGTCTGGGACGCTTGAACCCAGCCTTCAGCCCCGCGTGTGCCCCGGCCCACCGCGAGGATCGGGACCGACCCGCTCATCCCCTCCGCGTAGACGTAAAAGACCGAAAACGCAGGCAACGGTGTGAAATTGCCCGCCTCATCCTGCAACCGCGCACCCGGTCGGCTGAGAACACGGCGCGCGCGTTCGTTGTAGGCCAGCGGAGATACCAACCCTGTAAGGGCGGGCTGGCCGGTTGTTGTCCAATCGGTGAGCATTGGAATTTCCGGCTCAGGCACCTGATCTGGTTCTTGATTTGGCACCGGTTCTACAGGCGCTTCTGGCTGAACCACGGCTTGCGGGAATGCGGGCAAAGCAGCCAAAATTGTATTTTGTGCCGCAGCGATGGCGCCCGCCGTTGTGTTCATCGCCTCCTCTTGGTTTTGCAACGCTGCGCGAAGTTCATCCAACTGGCGTTGTGCGGCGCCCTCAGACCCTTCGACAAACGGCACGGCCTCTGCCGCCTCGATCTCGACCGCAAATTGGTCAATCGCTTGTGCCACCTCTTCAACGGTTTGCATCTGTGCGTTGGCCGTCAAAGGCATAAGACCCACAAGGGCGCATGTGAAAAATGTACGCGTTGTAAACTGCATCAAAACACCTGTCGGAATTGGCTAAGGACAAAAGCGAAACCGTCTTGCGGGGCCCACACGAGCGTAAACGCGCCGGTTTCTGCGACGCGCAACATCGTAGTTCGTGCGCTGAGCGTACGCAGCACAAGCTGCGGATCAGTGATCGGCTGGGCATAGAGCGTCGCCTGCGCGTCAATCAGCGCAAGCCCAATCTGCGGCTGAGTGCCCGCCGCAAGACCGGGCGGAAGCGGCTGTCCCCCATTGGACGCAAAAGCAGCCGCCAAGCCCTCAAGATTGGTCGCCTTCCAATTGGCAATACGAAGCTGCCCTTCATTTTCAACGATCGCGGCATTGACGCTTTCAATCTGCTGGGTGGTTTCTGCACTGGCCTGCCCGCGCAACACACCATCACGAATGTCCCGCTGTTTAAGGTCTTCAAACCGTGCCCTCAGATCCGCAACGACGGCTGGGGCAACACCGGGCTCCAAAAGAACTTCCGCCGTTACGGGGGCTTCCAATACCGCATCCGGCAGCGCCAGCCCTTCTGCGGTGTCTTGGGCCACCGCGGCCCCGGCCGTCAGCATAGCCGTCAGCAAAAAAGGTTCGAATTTGATCATCACACAAGACCTCCTAGGGCGAAGAAAACGGGAACCAGCGCCAAACCGGTCACAGCAAAACCGGCATGGCGGCGGCCGAAATACGCAGCCACAGGGGCGACAATCGCCAAGGCTGTTGAAATTGTTAAGGAAAGCCCAAAGCATCCAAGAACCAGCCCGCCCGACATCAGCGCCAAAGCACCGCCAGACGGCCCCGCCAGAACCGCCCCACACATCACCGCGACCAACCACGCACAAACTACAGCCGCTGTGGCAGGGTCCGGCAAATAAGGGTCGGCAAAGACGGCCACAAACGGCGCGCTGGCCCCAATCAAGAAACCTGCAACCCCCGCAAACATAAGCGCAGGCCTGTGGCCACTGCGCGCAAGCGCCCACACACCTGCGCACGCCACCGCCCAAAACGTTACGTCCACGAACGGGGGCGGATTGCTAAGGAACACCACCAAACAGGCCACCACGCAGACAAGCCACACAACCTGCGCGACGCGGCTGAAAAACCGGATGTCGAAGACAAAGGCATAGGCCACGCCGATAAGGCCAAGCGTCAAACTAGACATCCCGCGACCTCCGCGCATGTTTGGCGCACGCCTTAGTCATAGATGTCACCCAACAACGTGCAGCGCCGGTTCAAAACGTCATGTTCCGAAACGAGCGCCTGAGTACGGAACCCCAAAAACATGGCCTGCTTTGTGGCGTCCGTTACGTCGACATCGATGCGGAAAATGCGTTTCTGAACCTCGCCCAAGCGCAAAATCAATTGGCTGTCGTTTTCCGCCCGCGCGGCTTCAATGTCAGCCAACACACGTCCGTTGAAGAAAAATGCGCAATCCAACAGGGTATCACTGCGTGCAGTCAGTGCGTCCACATCCAATGAAACAGCCGCTGCGCGACTTTGTTCAAGGCCTGCCGGGCAGCTTTCCGGATTTTCCTGCGCCCCCGCGCTTAGATCGTTGAAACGGGCGAACATTGTGCTCAGCTGATCCGAAAACGCGGACACATCGGCTTTGTAATCGTAGGTCGCGGCCTCGAACTCGGACAACCGGAACGAACAGCTTTGCGCGGCCGCACCCGTGGCCACCAAAGCCGCAGCCGTCGCCAACACGGACATGAAAATTCTCACTGCTCATCCTCCGTTGCGGCCAACATCCCGTTTAGTCCTGTGCGCAAGACCCCATCACAGTGCGACGGGCCAAGTGCTGCCAACCCTTGCTGATAGGCCGCGCGGGCCGCCTCTCTCTCACCGGTTTGGCGCAGGATCATCCCGCGCAGCAACGCAGTTCGCCCGTTCGCAGGCAAGGCCTCAAGCGTGCGGTTAAGACGCTGGAATTGCGTGTCTTTCTCGGCCAAAGCGCCAAGCTGAACAACAGATTCAAGGGTGCGCACCGCATCGATTTCGCACTGCTGCGCATCCTCCCCGGTGCCTTCGGCTGAAATCAATGCCAGTCGTTCCAAGGCAGACCAAAACGCAGGATCAATTTCAACGGCGCGGGCCAGCAATGCCGCAGCCTCTGCGCGGTCCGTGGCCAGCAATGCTGCAAAAAAAGCCTCGTCCGCGCGGCAGGATGGTGGCACGTCTCTGTCAGCGGCGTTCGCTAGGTGGGCTAACGCGGCCTCCTTTTCATCAGCCCGCAACGCCATTTCGACGAAGGCCACATCGACACGCCACCGTGCCGCATCAACGTGCGCCGACGCCATCAAATCATCCAACATGGCAGCGCGTGTTGTTGTTCCTGTGGCAATCGTTGCAGCCGCAAAACCGTGGCGCCACGCGCGGTCAACGCCCACGGCCAAGCGCGGCCTGCGCATCAGGCACGGCGATGCCATAGGAACAACGTTCGGCTCCTGCGCATTGGCTTTGGCCTCATCTTCAGCTTCGCCCGATTTGATAGCTTCAATGGCTTCAATCAATTCATCCGATTCCGGTGGGGGCTCAACCAAATCCACAGGCAAATCCAGCAGTGTTGCCGCCGCTAAACCCAAGACCAGTGCGCCGAGCGTGACGGAGTACAATTTGGTTCGCGTCACTGCCATTGCCGCGACCTCGTTTCAAAATTGCTCGCGCGGCGCGTGAAAACCAATGGTGTTCTTTCTTCGATCGGCACCCAACGCGTGGGCACCTGTTGGGCGCGCAAATCCCAATAGATGGCTGAAAATGCTTCGGTCCCTGCTGGCGTGACCACAAACGTCGGCACCTGCCCCGTGTTCACGAACGCGTCCGTGACGAGGGTGCTAAGATCAATGGCCTCTTGCGTGGTCGTGATTGGCAAGGCGGTGTCACGCAAGGCGCCCCATTCCAGATTAAGGCTCATGCGGTGATCGTTTAGATCGCGGTAGCCGCGCCGATCCATCGTCAACGTCGCCTCTGCCTGCGCGGTTGCGGCGACGGCTGCCCCATCCACCAAACCCACGGCAATCGCATCAAGATCAAGCAGCGTCATACCCGCGTCCGTGACAATCCAATAGGCACTTTGCGGCACCACGGCGACATCCAATGGGGACGGATAAAATAGCTCTGGGCGATCATCGGATCGCACCTCCCCGCGCGGTGTCGGCGGCGACGCGACCGTCAGCACCAACATCGTCGCAAGGATCAACACCGCCAGGGCATTAGCCGAAATATCGAGCATTCCAATATCGGAATCCGCGGCCCCACCAGCCTGCCGCGCCCTGAAGCCGAGGCCAATCATGCGCCGCCTCCGTCCAAAAACCGCTGACGCAGCACATCCGCACCCATTTCCCCTTGCCCGAGGGGAGAAAACTCAAACAGGGTCAACGGGGCGGCACCTGTGGCGGGCCGCGCAGACAGGGTCGTTTCAAGTTTGGTCAGCAGCGTGGCGATACTGTTTGCACCATCCTTCCGCACACAATCGCCGGCCAACGCAACCAGCACGCGCCCGCCCTGCATAAGACGTTCTTCAAGGCGTCCGTTGTCCAGATCATCAATCGCAAGGGAGGTTACCGTGTCCGAACCGGCGCTGAGATAGCTCAGAACCTGTCCCTGCTCACATAACACCAAATGGGCATAAGGCGCAGGTTGAAGGTCTTGAGGTGGCTGCACATCCTGCAACGCAAAAACAATGACGAACACACCAATGGTCGCGAACAGAATATCCACAAGGGCCGTATAGGACGCGCCGTGGCTTATGGTTCGCGATATCCGCATGACCTAGTGGTCACCCCCGTCGCCGAAATTTTGCGCAAGGGCCGCATCACGCGCCGCATCGGATTTAAGCGACACAGCCGTCGTCAGCGCCATCACCGGAATAACAAGAACCAGCCCCGCAAAGGTCGTATCAAATGCAAATTGAAGAGCGCCCAGAACAGAGGCGAGCGCCTCTTCGCGCGCGCTGTCCGCAA
Source organism: Octadecabacter dasysiphoniae (assembly GCF_021532615.1). GTDB lineage: Bacteria > Pseudomonadota > Alphaproteobacteria > Rhodobacterales > Rhodobacteraceae > Octadecabacter > Octadecabacter dasysiphoniae. Next base: position 200,664 of record NZ_JAKGAQ010000003.1, on the reverse strand, counting down.
AGACATCGCCAAGATCACCGATCGCATCAGAAATGCCGATCACCGTGCCGATGAACCCCAGCAATGGAAGCACCCAGATCGCATAAGACAATGGTGCCAGCCTGATCGCCGCAAGATGATCCCACCGCTCACTGAACAGGCCTGCTGACACGCTTGTCTCTTGCGCGGTGACGACGCTGGGCGCGGGGCCCGTGTGCCCCGCCAGTCGCGCGAACAAACCGCTGGGTGCAGATTGAAACCCCCAAAGCTGGAGAACCCCGAACACCAGCGACCACACGCCAACCACACCAATCAAAACAACAAACCCGTTGCCAAACAGCCGTTGAACCATGCCCGTTGCCGCCTCCGCCCCGGGGTCGGCCAACGCCCACCCACAAGATGCGATGGCCCCCACAGCCACAAGACCACTCAATACAAGGGGGGCCATCAGGCGGGCAGACCGGAACTGCACATGACCGGTCATCCTTCGTCACCTTCCGGTTCGGCGGCGCGCAACACATCCATATGACCGCGAAGGGTGACGATGCTTTGCGCAATGCGGTCCCGCTCCCCCTCAAGGTTGGTCAGGGTCAGGTTCATACGGTCGATGATCCCGCCCAGTTGCGCGGCCTTGTCCGCCTCGCCAGCCTGCTCAGCCGCATCCCTCTGGTCATAAAAGGTGTCCAATTTTTCATCCTGCTCTGTGATCAATTGATCCAATGCGCCAAGGTGGCGTTCGGCTGCCGCCAACACGTCTTCGATTTGGGTAAGTGCCAGTTCGGGATCAGGCGGGGGCGTGTCCTGCGCGTGTGCAGTCACGACAGCGCCCAAAAGGGCGAGCACCCCAAAAAGAAGACGCACAGGCATCAAATCATTCCGTCGCGACGTTGGACGGCTCGGCGACGATGCCAGCCTGACTGACAATCGATGACATCTGCTCGTTCATCTGGCCCAGTTCATCGGAAATCGCCCGCATGGTTTCCAACGCCTGATCCGCCAGATCCGCCTCGTAATAGGCGATGACGACTTCACGCTGGTCCTCGATCTGGTCAATCAACGCGAGGGATTCTGCCGACTGGTTGCGAATTTGCTCTCGCAGGGTCAGCGCTTCGTCGATGCGGGCCTGCCAGGTGTCTGCCACAACCGACAACGCCTGATTGTTGGCCGCGCGCACGCGCAGATCATCGCGACGATCCGCCCAGATTTCGAGCATGGCGTTGATGTCCTGCCACACCTCGCTGTCACTACCGAGGTCCGCCTGCATCTGCCGCGCGGCTTCCAACATTTCGTTAAGCGCCTGCGCTGCGGCGTCACCATCCGTGGACGTGGCGATCACTTCGCTCAGGACAGCAACACGATCTGACAGATCAGTCGCAATGACCGTCACGCTTTCCACAAGCTCGACCATGTCGGGTTCGTCGGTTTGGGCGAATACGGGCGTTGCGCTGGCCAGCAGCGCAACAAGAACCGAACGATAGATAATCTTCATGTCATTTTCCTTTTAGGATGGGGCAATTATTCAGTGGCGAGGCTGGCCTGAGTGGGCACAACCACAACATTTTCCGAGATTTCGGACAGCACAGACGCCATTTCTTCCAGGCCGTCCGTCAGCGTGCTCAGATCCTCGACAAAGGCCTGAACCGCGCGCACTTCTCCGTTGCGCATCAATTCGGCGCGCAACAAGGCGTGTTCTGCCAGCAGGGAATTCAGCGTGCCTTCCGCCGCGATGATCTGCGCAGATTGCGCATCAATCGACGAAAGCGAATTGGTCAGCGCCGCGATACGTGCATCGCGCGACGGGCTTGGCGGGTCACGCTCGTTCTTGCGCAGCAGAACCAGAACGCTCGCGCGCGCATCATCCAGCGCGCTCATGAAGGGGGACGTCACGCTGATTTTTCCGATCACCTGACGGGTTTCGGTTTCGATTGTGTCCAGAATTGCGAAGGCTTGATTGGTCCGGTCATCCTGCGACGTGCTTTGCAGGTTTTCCATGGATCGCATGGTCTGATCGACCGATGATTGTACGCGTGCAGAGATGCCGCTCAAATCCGCGCCCAATTCCTGCAACTGTTCCTGCCGGGCAAAACCGTCCTGCGCAAAAACCGGCGTGGTCACAAAACTGGCCACCACGGCAGCAATCGCGACTGCGCTTACACACCTCAACATCATCAATATCCCCCAATAAGTTCGCAACGTCGCAGAATTGCGCCCGTCGCAGCGTCAAGCCTGCGGCCCCGTTGGTCGTAAAAAACAAAATTGCTGACAGCCTCGGTCACTTCGGCATCCGCATTCGCCCAGCGCCGCAACACGCCCCCGATGGCCAAACGGTCCGTCGCTGCATCCGGATCACTGCTTTGTGCAAGATCCTCCATGCGGTTGTTCAAGGCCTGCAAACCTTCTTGTGCGCAGGCTGAAAACGTGTCGGCCCGCTGGATCAGATCAGCCAGTTCCAGTTGGGACAAATCTTCGCGGAACTGTTCTGCGCTGTCGACAAAGGCGGTGGGGCATTCCAGCAGGTCCTGATCAGTCTCGAACGCGCGGTTTTGATCTTCGATCCGCGAAAACCTTTCGGTAAGCTCAAGGGCGATCACGTCAATTGCATCCACCTGATCCGTCAAAGACCGCGCTTGTTCCCCGATCTGCGCAAGCCGCGACGGACAGGCTTGTTCGGACAACAACGGCAAGAAAACAACGTCTTGCGTTGCATCATCGGCCGCTTCGGTTTCATCCAGACCGCTCAAGATATCGGCGGGCGGCAGCGTTGCTTCGAAATCAGGCTGGGCCAGCGGCACGGCCTCAACGGCGACGACGATGGGCGCGCTTTGCACGGATTGCTCAAGCGCGCTTAGCGCTGCTTCGATGTCATCAACGGACACCTGCGCGACACTGCCCGACACCCCTGCCACCACCAACAGCGCTGACATCGGCAGCGCCCCGTGGCCAACACGTCGTGCGTTTTTCATCCACTTGTTTTTCGTTAGCACCAGCGTCCCCCAACCCCAGAATTCCTCCGCCTCTGAAACGGTTAACTGGATGCTTGCCAAATGTGACCGGACCCGAGTCCGGTACGCCTTGGATTTTTGAAAAAGCTTCCTCAGCGCAAACTGAAAGTGAATCAAGTCACTGCACCACCCGCCACGAAGCGCTTGATACGATATGCAGAACATGCATGAATAAGGACGGTCCGAGGCCCCTGCTGGGGGGCGCCCTACCATTCCTTATGCTGGCTGACCTTTCGGGGACCGGTGAGCCGCACAAGATTTCGGAAGATACGGTTGGAACGACTGAACGCGGACACGTGGGAAAAGACATTCCCCCTTAAGCTCGTAAACGCCATTCAGGACCCTCAAAATTGGGGTGAAGTCCTTGAGGTGTTCATGCGCATGACGGGCGCGACAGGTGCAATCATCACTTTGCGCGACAAAGAAACCTGCCAGATCGTTAACGATGTCGAACTTGAACAAAAATATCACTCGCCCCTGATCCGCGGCTTTTCCACGGACGCTATCGTGCATTACCTGACCAATCTGCGCACCATCGATCCGTGGGCAGAATTTCAGCGGTCTTATTACCCCCACCGCCCCGTGCAGATGTCAAAGGTTTGCCCGCAACACACCATTGAGGACCGCCGCTTTTTCGACTGGCTGAAAACTGTGGGCTTTCAGGATACAATCGTCTTCGAACTGGACCGGATGGCAGGCTATTGGACAGCGATCAATCTGTTCTATGAAACCCCCGACATGCCCGAAACCCAAAAAGCCATGGAGACGGCCAATGCCTACTACGACCTGATCCGCAACGCGTGGGTCACGTCCCAGACCATGGCCAAAACGCGCCAATCCAGCGCGGCCCTGCTGGATCGTGCGGCAGGTGCCGGATCGCCCACGGCAATCGTGGGGCCCAACGGGGAACTGCTGGAAAACAATGATCTGTTTGATGGCGTCCTGGGGAGCCAAGCGATCAAACTGTCCGGCAAAAAAAAGAAGCTCAGCTTTGCGCATTCGGTGTCAGTGGTCGGGCTTGATAAATGGGCGCAGCACAACTTTTTGCGACACGCCGCCGAAACTGCGCCACTGCTGCTGTTGGCCAGCCCCGTTGATCCTGATCCGATCTTTGCAGGCAAACGCGAAAACCACTGGTTGTTGACCTGCACCACCCAAGATGCCGCCGTTCCGGCGAAAATCACCGAAACGGCGGCAAATCTCGATGCGCTCACGCCTCAGGAACGCGCGTTATTTATGGCCATTGCCAAGGGCCAGCCGGTTGCACAAGCCGGCGAAGCTGTCGGGCTGAAACGGTCCCGCAGCTTTGAGGTCTGGTCGTCCGTCAAAGAAAAGCTGGGCATCAAAAGCGCGCACCAACTGCGTGGCTAAGCTACGAAAAACGCATCCAATTTGAAATAAACCGTTAAAACGCAACCCGTCGCAACGCGGCGCAACCGCGTGCGCGCGACCGTTGTCTATCCGTTCTGCACTGGCATCCCAATTCGGGGCTGCCTGACGATCCCACGTCCGCAGGAAAGGTTGACGAAATGAAACATTTTACCCTCTCTCTTATGAAAGCCGCGATGTCGCCACGCCAGACGATTGGGTCTGTCATTGACGGTTTCGCCCAAATGGGTGCGCCTACCCTTGCCCCAAACGCCAATGCGGTAACCTACAGCCTGACGCCGCAATTCGTGCGCACATTTGCGATGTCGGGCTATCCGTTCCTGACGTTTTATGAATTCAACGATCTGGCTGGATGGTATCGCGACACGTACTTCGCGCCAGATCACGTGGCGGGCTACACAGAAGACGTGGGCAAGACCTACACTGTCTGGACCCACCAAACGGTCAGCGCCTATCGCCGCCATATCATCATGGACGATCTGAAAGACGACATCGAAATTTCATTCGAAGTCCCGTCCCTGAACAGCGCCGCGTGGTTCCCCCTGCGCATCTGTATCTATGATCGTGACGGGCTGTATTTCCAGATGGACCAAAAGCTGGTCGTCGATCGCATCCATGCACAGGGCACATCGCTTACGTCGTGGAAGAAAATCGCGCCCCTGTGCGAAAGCCTGCCCCGGCTTCATTCGCTGACGGATACGGCACATTAAACAAACAAAGCAGTGGGCGTCGTCATGATGCGCCCGCTGCCCTATTTCAGCAAATAATCCCCGAACGACACATGCACGGACTCGTCGCCCTTTTCTGACACATGGGTCAGAAAATCCATCAGCAATGCAACCTGTGCAAACGTCAGATCAACCACACCGGATGTCGCGTCCGTTAGGCCGATATAGTCGGCCAAATTCGTCATCGTGTGCAGCCCGTACAGGCATCGATACCCCGCATCACCACTGACAGGAAACGCCAGATATCCCGAACTGCTTTGTGGCAGCCGGAACGTTTGCCTGTCCGACAAAGGCTCGGGCGCAAACATCGATGGCATCAAACACGACATCGCCCGCCCGTTGGGAAAATCATGCAGCAACAGAAAATGCCCCGCCTGTTTGACGGGCTGTTTCAATGTGATTTTCAGAGTCACCTTGTCGCGCGGTGTGAAATAGGCAAGGCCGCCATGGCCCTCGTCACCGCCAATTCCGCCAACGTTCAAAACCCTGTCGCGATGAATGGCAATCGGGGCTGTGGGGTCAACGCGTTGGCGCAGTGTTTCGCGCAACTGACCCGCCGTGGACACCCCGTAACTGCCCACGCCCGCCCGTTTCAACGCAGCATCAAAATCGGCAAACGGTTGCAAAAACAGGCGGTAATCAAACCCGAACCGCGCCAGGTCGAACAGATCGACAAACCGTGCCAGTTCCCAATTCGCAGCCATCCGTTTGCCGGACTTAAGTCGCGAAAACTGGAACTTGTTACAATCAAGAACCTGTTGCTGAAGCTCGTTCCCGAAGGTGTGTTTGGGCAAATAAGCCCCCAGCAAACCTTCCAGATGCGCCAACTTCTGGCCAAAATCCTCAATTGTGTGTTTTTCAAATTCGGCCGTCATATTGAAACCCTTCTCGCATTTTGCCCCACATGTTTTGCACCACGTATCAGGATCAAAGGTATCCGTTCAGTCCGCTGGTTGCGGCGGGTTGCACTTCTCAAACACCGCAAATGCGGCCCAACTGACGGGGGCCACTTCGGGCGCAGGGCTGCCGATGCCACCCGTTCTGTTTTGTGCCGCGCCGACCGGATCAGCCTTGCCCGCCGCACCCGACTGAAGCATTTTGAGAACATGCACCGGATCATGGGTCGGGTCATCCCGCAGCGCCTGCCAGAACTGCGCAATAAACGCATCCGCGACAGAACTGGAAATATCCCAAAGCGTTCCGACAAAACACTGCGCGCCCTTTTCCAACACCAAAGCCGCAAGCGACGTGTTGTGCGCCAGTGTGACATCATCAACCCCCGAAGAACACGCCGCGACCAATGCAACACGCACGCCGTTCATATCAAAATCATCGCGCGCAAAATCCGTCAGGTACAAATGCGTCTCATCCCCCAACTGCAAGGCCGCTAAATCCGGACGCGCCGGTTCCGTTTCAAGGTGCGTGGCAAGGGACACATAGGCGGGTTTGGTTCCCAACAGGTCCACGGCGCGGCCACGTGTAAAGTCCGCACCAGAGGCAAAAGTTATAGGCCACATCATACCATCGTCAGACTCGGGCGCCAGTACAGGCATCTCATTAGGCTCACGTGCAAAGGCGTTGAACTGAACCAACCCGCGCCGCGCTGCACCATCCACACGAACAGGGGCCACATCGATCACATACCGAACAGCGATGCGTTCAACCAAACAGGTCACACCATCGCTCAAAATCCCGATCGGGATCATCCCGAGCGCGCCCGATGCCTCAATCTCAAGACACTCCGCGTGGTCCAACTCATCCGCAATCGGCGTTATCAAATGGCCGTACAAAACCTGCGCGGGGTCACGCCATGCAACCGGGTCTGACACCGCGTCCCGCAGATCGGCGACAGTTCTGTTGAAGGTGGCTGGTGTCATATCAATCCGCTCAACCCGGCTGTAGTCGTGCCCTTGAACATGCAATTCGCAAATGTCCCCAGCCGGCACAAAGCTTAGCCGGATACGTCCGCGTAAAGGGGGCGGCAACGTTGCCACCTGCCCTGTGTGCCGCGCGGTAGTTTCAAATGCCAAAAGCCCGTCAACAACCTGCGACATGCGCGCCAGAAGCGGCGCGGTGCCCTGTGCTGCGCGCATCTGGGCAAGGTCTTGTCGCCACGCGAGCCATTGCTGTTCCATCTTCAATTCTGCGGCGTCAAAGGGCACGGGTTGGTGGGCCAGTGCCTCCGCCATCGGCCTGCGCGACAACAACGCGTATCGGCGCACGCGATCAAAGAAATTGCGCAGCACCATGACCTCCTGAAACCGCCCAGCACTGCGCAAATCGGCCGTCGTGAGGTCCAACAGCTTTTCGCTTTCTTCAATGGCACTGCGCAACGCATCATCGTCCAGATCATGGATCAACAGCGCCAGATATTTCAGCGCCAATTTGCCTAGAAAAACCGCCGCGTCAGGCTTGCCCGCAAAGTGCGCCAGTGCTGCAAGGGTGGCGACAATCTCCGCCTCACTTTGCGCCGTGCCATCCCCGACAAGAAACGCCCCCGCCCGTTCGATGTTGTGGCGCGCACCGTCCAGATCAGCCCGTTCCAGCAGGATTTGCGACAACATCAAGGACCCGATCCAGGCCAGCTCCATGGGGGCTGCGGCGCACATCTGCGTCAAATAGCGAACAACCTCATCAGAGGGCCGGGTCCGCTGCGCCGCAGCCACATAATGCGCCACCAGATCAAGTTTATGCATCCATTCATCGGGGTCATTTTGATCAATCCAATCCAACCCGTCCCGCAGGATTGCGGCCTCTTGCGCATGATCCCCCCGCAACGCGGCAAGGGCTGCACGTGCTTTGAACAGGCTTGTTTCACTGGGCAACGGGATCGCATCAACCGCTTGGCGAATCTCAACCATCCGGTTGATCAGCCGATATGCCCGCGCAGAATTGCCCATATGCAGGGCCAAGCGTGCGTCATTGCCCAGCACGGCCAAATAGGGTGCGGCCTTTTCGGGATCATCCGGCATCGCAGCCGTCGCTGCAGCCAAATGCGTGGCCGCATCCGTCAAACGGCCTTCGGTCCAATCCAGCAACCCGATAGCATTCGCCCATTTCAGCCATTCAACCTGCGGCGCATCCACGTCAGGCTTTGATTTTTCATACAACAGGCGGGCGCCGTCAAAATCCCGCTTTTGCTCAAGCGCGATGGCCCACTGACGCCCGATTTTGCGCGCATCCAGCCCCGCCGCCAAACATCGTGCCTCAAGATCGGGATACAGCGCCAGTGCCGCGTCAAACTCGCCGTTCTCGCGCAGCGCCAGCGCAAACGACCCTGTCACATCCACAACAAACTGGTCAGATGCCGAAGGGGGCAACGCAGCCACAGCGTCGCGAAAACAAGGCAACGCCTGCGCAGGCTTCCCCTCTCCCCACAGCGCTTGCCCCTGTGCGAAAAGTCGCGCCGCGATATCCTGATCCGTCTTGGCCATTTCCAAATAGGATGCCATGCCCCCCGCGATATCAAGAGACCTACCCAGCGTTTCCAACAAAACAATCAAATATCGACGCTGCACACTGCGGCGCAAAGTTTTGCAAACGGACAGCAGTAACAAACAATCCGCTTGCCTTTGAAATTTCCTGACAATAAAAGTCAGGTATAGCCAGGGCAGGTCTCCTACCGCGTTTTTGCGCGCCCAAGCCAAAGTGACTTCACCAGAAAGAGGAAATCTAACCGTTTCCGAGGGCACGTGGCTTTTACGAACATGAACACGCTTGTGACTTATATGCATCCCCTATCGCGGGGCGAAGATCGTCCTCGTATTGGCGATCCTCATGGCGACGGCAACAGGTTTGCTGGCTCTCTGGAAAAGACGCGAAATCGTTTTGACCGTTGGGACGGCAGCATGACACTCAGTTCACCACTTACAGCCAAAGGACTCTCGGTGGGGTATGGCGACACCACCGTCGTCAAGAACATCGACCTTGAGATTCCAGCAGGCCAGATCACGGCGCTTGTCGGTCCGAATGGATGCGGGAAATCGACCTTGCTCAAGGCGTTTGCACGGATCCTGAAACCCACGACCGGCCACGTCACGTTGCAGGGCCAGCCGATGACGTCTTATGCCACACGCGACGTGGCGACCCGGCTCGCGATCCTGCCGCAAGGGCCTGTTGCCCCCGAAGGCCTGACCGTGACCGAACTGGTGGCGCAAGGGCGGTTCCCCCACCAGACACTGTTTCGCCAATGGTCCCCCGGTGACCGTGATGCCGTGGAGCGCGCGATGCGCCTGACTGATCTGGAAGACTTTGCCGACCGACCCGTGCACAGCCTGTCCGGCGGGCAACGCCAACGGTGCTGGCTGGCCATGGTGCTGGCGCAGGATACGCCGCTTTTGTTGCTGGATGAGCCGACGACCTTCCTTGATCTCAAGGTGCAGGTTGATCTGATGGCGCTGTTGTCGCGCATTGTACACGAGGACGGGCGCACCATGGTTCTTGTCCTGCATGAATTGAACCTTGCCGCCGCTTTTGCCGACCGCATCGTCATGATGCGTGACGGAGAAATAGTTGCGCAAGGAACCGGCGCAGAGGTCATCTGCCCCGAAGAATTGCGCGCAGTTTTCGATCTGCGGTCTGATGTGATTGCGGACCCCGTAACAGGCCGCCCGGTGTGTTTGCCACGCACATCCAATCATGTGGCGACGCCCATAATTGCGGCTGCTGCGGAATGAACGCGACACGCACCATATGTGCCGCCACCGGATTTTGGCTGTGCCTTGGCGGGGTCGTACTGGCGTTCCTGTGGCACGTCTCGGTCGGCGCAAAGGCCATCCCGCTGGGGACTGTTTGGCAGGCCATAACAGCCCCACAAGATGGGGTGTTTGACCATGTGGTCGTTCGGGATTTGCGGATGCCGCGTGCCATCTTTGCACTCAGCGTTGGCGCTGCCCTTTCGGTTGCTGGTGCGTTGATGCAAGGGGTGACGCGCAACCCGCTGGCGGAACCGGGGATTCTGGGCCTGATGGCGGGCGCGACCTTTGCGGTCATTATCGGGATTGGCTGGTTCGGGCTGGCTGGCACGGCATATGTGCCGTTGTTCGCGGCGATTGGCGCCTTGATCGGTGCGGTCTTGGTCTGGACAATCGCAAGTGCGGCCCCGGGGGGCGCAACCCCGCTGACGCTGATCCTTTCGGGGGCCGCAGTGGGTGGATTTCTTTATGCAGTCGAAAGCGCTGCGATCCTGCTGAACGAAGACACATTTCGCAATTTCCGGGTGTGGCTGTCCGGCTCACTCGCGGGGCGCGATATGGCTACCTACCTGTGGGCGCTGCCGTGGTTCATTGGCGGTCTGATCGCGGCATTGCTGATCGCCCATCAAATCACGGCACTGGCCATGGGCGAAGAAACAGCGGCTGGGCTGGGCGTCGATACGTTCAAGATCAAGGTCGCCGCGTTGGGCGCGGTCGTGGTTCTGACGGCGGCGGCGGTCTCGGTCGCGGGACCGCTTGGATTTGTCGGGCTGGTCATCCCGCATCTGGTGCGCTTGTTCGTAGGATCGGACTACCGCCTGATTGTGCCGTTCTCGGCGATTGTCGGGGCGGGATATGTCACGCTGGTCGATATCGCCGCCCGTGTCGTACTGGCACCTATCGAAATCTCTACGGGGATCGTCACCACGATGCTTGGCGCGCCAATGTTCATCTGGTTGGTAAGGGTCAAGCTATGAGCACGACAACCCTGATCGGTTTTGGCGGGCGGCTGGCACTGCGTGTGCCGTACCGTGCGGCGCTTGTTAGCTTGGGACTTACGTTTGCAATTATTGGCGTGCTGACATGGAGCCTGATGACAGGGTCGTATCCGCTTGATAGCACCCAAGTCTGGGCGACATTGTTTGGCAATTCACCCTCTGACACTGCGTCTACTGTCGTGTGGGAATTTCGCTTTCCACGCACCTTGGTTGCCTTACTCGTGGGTGCGTTTTTGGCCCTCTCTGGGGCGGCACTGCAATACGTCACGCGCAATCCTTTGGCCGATCCCAGCCTTGTGGGGGTCAGCCAAGGCGCCGCTTTGGTTGTCGTTTCAGTCACCATTCTGGCGCCGGGCATGGGGTCCTACCTGCGCCCCATTCTGGCCTTTGGCGGGTCACTGGCAGTGGCCGCATTGATCCTGCTGGCATCCTCATCGCGGCGCGGCGGCGACACGCTGCGCTTCATTCTGATGGGGATCGGCGTCGCGGCACTGATTTCGTCTTTTACATCGGCCTTGCTTACGTACGGCGACATAGACCGCGCTATGTCAGCCCTCGGCTGGCTTGCAGGGTCCGTTCATTCCGTCGGCTGGGACGAGGTGCGCTGGCTTTCAGTGACGGCGTTCTTTGTGATCCCTGCGTTCATGGCAGCCGCACGCCCGCTGTCGGCAATCCGGTTCGGCGAAGACGTGGCCACGGGTCTTGGCATACGGGTGCGGATGGCGCGTTGGGGGTTGATCATCCTCGCCGTGGCACTGGCCGCCACGGCGGTTGCCGCCGTTGGCGCGTTGGGGTTCGTGGGCCTTGTCGCGCCGCATCTGGCCCGCCGTTTGGCGCACTCCGGTGTCGGTATGCATCTGGTGTTGACCGGATTGACCGGCGCTTTGCTGGTTGGTCTGGCCGATTTCGCGGGACGCGCGGCCTTTGCCCCCATCCAAATCCCCGCCGGATTGGTCACCGCGATCATCGGCGTGCCCGTCTTTGTCGCGCTGATCCTTCGAACACAGGCGCGATCGCAGCTTTAAAAAACACAACATAAGAAGACCGGTCAGGCAGCAGCATCTATGCCACCCCGCGGTCAAACACCAAAGGATGAACCTATGAAAACCCTTGTTTGGGCCACGGCCACGCTTTTCGCCGTGACATCGTCTGCACTGGCACAGGATACACGCACGGTCACGGATGACCTTGGCAATGTGGTCGAAATTCCTGTGACGCCGCAACGCATCGTTGTCTCACGATCTGACTGCCTTGCCACCCCGCTGATTGAGCTTGGCGCGCCACTGATCGGTGCCGGATCCATGCAGGATGACAGGTTTAACAACGGCAAGCCCTTCATTCGTGGCGCGACCGCTCTTTATGGCACGCAATTTGATGCGGATCTTGTAGATATCGGGTTCATCAACCAACCTGACCCCGAAATTATTGCGGCACTAGAACCAGATTTGATCCTGATCGCGGCATGGGCTGCGGACAACTATGATCAGCTGTCCGCCATCGCCCCGACCTACGCCGCAGCTTGCTTTGATCCACCCCTTAAGGAATGGCTCGCGACGTTGGCCGATCTTGTTGGCATGACCGCTGAACATGACAGACTTATGGCTTCTTACACGTTCAAGCTGGCGAACACCCGCGCGGTCTTTGCCGATCGCATCGGTGATCCGGCGGATGTCAGCGTGGTTTTCGCAGACCCCTTCGATGAAGGGATCTATGTGGCAGACGATTACGGCACGTTTACCGTGGTCGCCGACGATCTTGGGCTTTCCCGGATCACGGCCACTGATCTGGGCATGTTGACTGACAACGGCAACCTGAGCTTTGAATTGGTCGAAGAACTGGACGCCGATTTTATCTTTTCCAGCCATCAAAGCTTTTTCGGCCAGCCGCCATCGCATCAAATGGAGGTTTGGCGCAGCAACGTTCCCGGGTTCGACGACTTGTTGCACGCCCCCCGCAATAACCAACTTGTCATTGTGGATCGCAGCCTTGTGCGGGCCTTCGCGGTTGATGGGCTGAACACAATGCTCGCGGTGCTGACCAGCCAGATCGCTGAACGCGATTTCGTCCCCTTGGCAGAATAGGCCTCCCCACAGCAAGGCAGCGCCCCCTTCGCGAAACCCAGCGGACACAGTAATCGAAGGAAACACCATGAAAACGAAGCTTACCGTCCTATGCCTGACGATCTGTGCGGCTTCGCCCGCGCTGGCGCTAGACTGCGCTGACGGCCAGCGCGCCTTTACCCATGCAGGCGGTGAAACCTGCATTCCCGAACAGGCGCAGCGCATCATCGGGTTGCACGATCAATCCGTCACCCTGACACTTGTTGAATTGGGCGCCCCGGTTGTCGGCAGCCATGGCCGCGTGGATGACGACGGACAATTGTACATGCGTTCGGTTGATCTTCTCTTTGGTCTTGATTTCGACAGTGGGCAGATCGGTTATGCTGGTACGTGGGACCAGATGGATTTTGAGGCAATGGTCGCGATGACCCCCGATCTGATCATTGGTCGCGAATATGACATGGAAACGCGCGACAAATTCGAAGCCATCGCGCCCACTGTTTTTATTGCTGATACCCCGACCGGCCCCATGGCCTTTCCGCGCGAAATTGCCGACGCGGCGGGTGTCAGCGACACGTACGAAGCCCAGCTCGCGATCTATGAAGCAAACCTAGAACGCGCAAGATTTGCATTGCCGCACGTGCAAGGTGCCACCTATTCCAAAATACAGGGGTGGGACGGCAAACTCGAAGTCTATGCAGGTTATGGTGGGCTGACCAAGGTACTGGCCGATCTGGGGTTTGCGCGCGGCACGGTTGGTCAGCGCATGGCTGATCGTGGTGTCGTTTGGGGCGAAGAGGTCAGCGCCGAAATCCTGCCAGAACTCGAGGCGGACTACCTGTTTGACACCTACACAATCGCCTACGGCGATACCCTCGCCGATCCCGCATCACGCCTGAACGACGCCGTGCCCGGTTGGTGTGACTTCCTGACGGCCTGTACCGAGGGCCGCTACATCGTGTTGCCACGCGAGTATGCGACCGGGTTTTCTTTCACCCAGCTGAACATGTTGTTGCAGATGATCACCACCAATGTGGCCACCAGCGGGGCACCCCACGGTTAAGCAGCCCTAGCAGCACCAACCTTCCGGTCAGGCAGCTACCGCGCCACCCAGCCATTCCAGAACCTCAAGGAACTTTGGCCTATGAAACAACTCCTCATCACCGGCGCGGCATTTTTTGCGGTGGCCACGCAAGCATCAGCAGACTGTCATGATGGTCAGCGTGCTTTTGTTGACGACCGCAATATCAGCGTTTGCATTCCCACCACCCCGCAACGGATCGTCACGACTGTGGACGAGGCGATTTTCGTGCCGCTTTATGAACTGGGCGTTGTTCCTGTTGGCACCACAGGATCAACCCTACCCGACGGCACGCCATTCATTCGCGGCGGCATGAACAACGTTGGGGTCGATTTTCAGACCGCAGATAACGTCGCCTTCATCGGCGACTACGACGTTATGGATTATGAGACAATTGCCGCAGTAAACCCCGACCTCATTATCGTTGGACACTGGGGCGATTGGTTCAACGGAGATATCGAAAAACTGTCGCTGATTGCACCGACAATCAGTATCAACATCGAAGAACGCACGGGCTTTGCCACCCATGACTACCTTGCCGATATCACCGGAACCCAAGCGGAACTCGCCGAGGTCAAGGCCCGCTACACGTATCAGGTTGAGACGCTGCGCAGCGTTGTGCCGGACGGGACGACAGCCTCAATTCTTGTCCTTGATAGCGGCCAACTCCATGCGTTTCATACCTGGCCCGGTCTGGGGCAAATCCTGCGCGACGCGGGAATTGATGCGCCCGATATCATCAACGACATCGCAGAAGGTCAGTCAGCCACTTTTTCCGCCGAAGTGTTGGAACAATTCGACGCGGACTGGGTGTTTCTCTCTTACGCGAACCAAAACGGCGAAACGCCCGCTGACGCCATCGCCAACATGGATGCATTGCTCCCATCTTGGTGCGCGGCACTGACGGCCTGCCAAGACGGGCGCGTCATTCCTGTTCCCATTGTCGAAACCGCCAGTTGGTCGCCTGACGCATTCTTTGCCACGACGATGATGCTGATCAGCACGATGGGAAATCCGCTGAACTACAACTGATGACACCTGAAATTTAGCATCACCCAGCCATATGAAAGGACCCGCTATGAAACATCTCATGTCATTTTTGGTGACGCTTTTGGTAATGGTCTTTCCTGCTTTTGCGCAGGACTACCCCCTGAGGATCGAACATAAATTCGGCACGACGATCATCGAAACCCCACCAACGCGGATCGCCAGTGTGGACTTTAACGGTGCGGACAATTTGCTCGCCCTAGGCGTTCAGCCTGTTGCGATCCGGTACTGGTATGGCGATAGCGAAAACGGACTCTGGCCCTGGGCGCAGCCCCTACTGTCATCAACCCCAGAAGTCCTGCGGGGTGATCTGAACTTTGAACAGGTCGCGGCATCCGAACCCGATGTCATCCTGGCCCTCTGGTCGGGTATTACCCGCGAAGAATATGACCAATTGTCCAAAATCGCGCCCGTTGTCGCCGTACCGGACGGGGTGGGCGACTATGCTTTGCCGTGGGATCAACTCGCCCTGATCGCGGGCGAAGCGACGGGCAAGTCAATTGAGGCTGAAAAACTGGTCGCAGAACTGCGTGCAGACATCGCCGCGATGGCCGCCCGCAATCCTGAATGGCAGGGAATGACCGCCGCTGTCGCATATTATTGGAACGATACACCGGGCGTGTACGCGGGCAACGATATCCGGCCTTTGCTGCTGTCCAATCTGGGGTTTCGCACCCCCGACGACATCACCCAAGCCATGCCAAGCGGTGAATTTGCCCTCACGTTCTCTGAGGAAGAATTGGACATCATCGATGCCGACGTCCTGATTTGGATCACCGATGGCAGCGCAGACCAACGCAATAAAATCGAAGGCCTCGCCCTGCGTCCGGTCCTTACGGCGTTCCGAGAGGGGCGCGAAGTGTTCACCGATGATATTCTGACATCCGCGTTCAGTCACGGCTCACTCCTCAGCCTGCCCTTTGTACTAGAACAGCTGGAACCAAGGATAAACGCAGCGATCGACGGTGATCTGGCGATAGGCGTTCCAGAATAATCCTCAATCTCATGCCGAAGTGTCTGACCGATGAAACACCTCATCAAGATCACCGCAACGCCGTGGCCCGATGGCACCCAAACGGTCGCGATGCCACAGGCAAATCAGGTTTTTGCTAACGACAGCAATTCCATCTGCGCCACCTCTCGGAGGTCGATTCAGGATACAGCGCGCGCCGTCGTCCATGTGATCGGACAGCATCGCACCAACCGCGATTTGGTGACCGAATGAGCGAGATACCCCCCGCCCTTCATGATCTGATAGCGGACCTCGCGCCGCTGGAGGGCGCGTTCTCGCCGGTTCTAAGTATGGGTCGGTGTTCTGCGGCCAACCTGTCGTTGTCGGATATCACAGACGATTGCGCCCGCCGCTTGATGGCAGATGTAGCCCTCAGTGAACCGGATGGGGACGCAAAGCTTGCAGCGGCTTATCTGATCGCAACGGTGTCATGGAATGTCTGCGAACCTCTTGCAGGCTTGGCCCTGCGCGGTCTTTGGATCGTGGCTGCAAAACAAGATGCAATCGCGCTGTCTGAACGGTTTGTGCATTGGGAACAAGACCGCGAAAAAGGCGTGAGCCTCACATTTGACCTCACCATCAATGAAACCGCCGTCGCTTTTGCCGACGTGCCTGCACCCCGCGAATTCGCCAAGGTCCTTGAACAGTTGCACGCCCCGCTTATCGAAACATTGCACCGTGTCTGTGGCCTGTCGCGCTCAGCGCTTTGGCGATTGGTATCCGACAGTCTCGCCTCCGCCTTTCTGGAACAAGGGCGCGCGATTGATCAGGCTGAAATCGCCATTGGTCGCGCACGCCGCATTCTGCGGGATCGCGGATCGAAACTGTTCAACAAACAAACCAACTTTGAATGGATCAGCCTGCCAGAAGCACCAGACATCGGTGACTGGATGCGCCTTCGCGGTGGCTGTTGCCGATATTATACCTCTGGTCGATCAGATGCGGAGTACTGCACAACATGCGTCCTGCGATCCGCCGACAGTCGCCGGGACCGCTATCGCGATCACCTGCGGCAAACAAAGCTGTCATGAAAAACAAACGTGTGGGATGGCAAACATTCCCAGTTTTAATTGGGTGCGAACCACAACCTGACAACGCCGGGGCCGTCGTCGGCCTTTTGCGCCAATGGGATCGACGCTTTCTCTGACAGAACAGCCCATCCCATATCAGTGCGCGGCATATTTCGCGCATTTGTCACAGGTAAGCCCTACCCAGTTGACATACCCTACAAAATCACTCAGGTATAAACTAGCAGCCATCCTGTACTTGGAAAGCCAGAACGTCAGTCAGTTTCAAACCGAGGTCTTCTGATGACCAGCAATCCAATCGAGCCCGCACCAACCGATCCTGAACCACGTCACTCCCTCCCCCCGCGCGCTGAGATTTTTCAGTTATTCGAGGAGACTGGAGGAGAAATGGAAACCGAGCTTGAGGCTCTCTTGACACGGCGGGCGGCCCAAACCGCAAAGCCGACAAAGTGATGTATACACCGACCAAAACCGAGAACGCGTCGCACAC
Organism: Octadecabacter dasysiphoniae; assembly: GCF_021532615.1. GTDB lineage: Bacteria > Pseudomonadota > Alphaproteobacteria > Rhodobacterales > Rhodobacteraceae > Octadecabacter > Octadecabacter dasysiphoniae. The sequence continues at coordinate 183,156 of NZ_JAKGAQ010000003.1, read as the reverse complement.
GCCCGCCTATGACGCCCGCGAGATGACCGACGCGGATGGCAAAGCCCTCATCACGCTGGATGGACAGGTCTACACTCTTCGCATCACCCGATTGGGAAAGCTGATCCTGACAAAGTAAGCCCCAAGTGAAGCGGGTCTGAAAACAATCTGGAAACAACGCATGTTCGCTAGATGAAATGGCGGAGGCTCAGGGATTCGAACCCTGGGAGGACTTTCACCCTCGTCGGTTTTCAAGACCGGTGCATTCGACCACTCTGCCAAGCCTCCGCTGGTGCCTTCTATAGGGGCGCATGTTTGATTCGAAAAGTCCGATCACATCACCGCCATCCAAAGGGGAAATCCGCCGAAAAACCGCGCAAAGCCTTTCAAAGCAATGCGACCAAGGCTAGTGTCCATCAAAGGCGGGCGTTAAGCGCCCCCACCACAGAGCGGAAAAAGCCCGAAAAGGGCACAGCGACCGGTAAACCGGCGCACATAAGAGGGCAAGACATGTCGGGCAAGACACTGGTATCATTCAAACAAATCGGACTTCCATTGGCATTGGTATCCACATTGATCCTCGCGGGGTGTGATGAAAATGGTGAATTTGCATTCCCCACGCTTCAAAACGCTGCTGCCAACGAAGACGTCCCCGCCGTCGCACAAAGCGTGCAATTGGTCGAACGCGACGTCGAAGCGCCCGACGCATTTCAAGTCACAGAAGCCGGTTTATGGGATGGTCGCCCGTCCCTTGGCGGTGTCTGGGTGGCCCACCCTGACGTGACCGAACCCGAACGTGTCATCATCCGCAACCAATCAAACGGGACCTTTGTGATCGGCGCCCTGTTCCGCCGTGAACGCGACAACCCCGGCCCGGCCCTTCAGGTGTCATCTGATGCGGCATCCGCGCTGCAAATGCTTGCCGGATCGCCAACCCAATTGCAGGTAACAGCCCTGCGCCGCGAAGAAGTCGCCGAAACACCGCAAGCCCAGCCAACAGCCGAATTTGAGGCCCCCACAAACATCGCCGCAGCCCCCATCGCAAGCACACCGCTTGACGCCCCGGGCGCCGCGACGCCCGATCCTGTCGCCGTGGCCGCAGCCGCGATTGATGCCGCTGAAGCGGCCGCCCCCGCGCCCCGTCCGGCCCCCGCAGCGGCAGTGTCGTCAAACCTATCCAAACCGTTCATCCAGATCGGTATTTTCTCAATCGAAGCGAACGCCAACGGCACCGCTGATCGGATGCGCGCCACTGGCATCGTGCCCACTGTGCTGGAACAAACCAGCCAGGGCCGCACATTCTGGCGTGTTATCGTCGGCCCGACGTCTTCTGAATCCGAACGGGCAGAACTGTTGCGCCAAGTCAAATCACAGGGCTTCGAAGACGCCTACTTTGTTACCAACTAACCGATAGACGAGGCCACATGATCCGCCGTTTTGCTGCCACCTTCCTGCTGATCGCAACCGCCGCCCCGCTGGCCGCACAGTCCTTTGACACCCGTGCGACGGCGGCCTACGTGATTGATCATTCCACAGGCACCGTCCTGTTGGAAAAGAACGCGGATGATCCGTTACCGCCGGCCTCCATGTCCAAACTCATGACGCTTTACATGGCATTCGAGGCGATCAATCCCCAAGGCGGCCAAGACCCGATCCTGACAGTGGATGATGTGTTGCCCGTGTCACAACACTGCATGGATTACACTGGGTCAACGATGTTTCTGGACACAACTGACCGTGTCCGCGTTGAGGATTTGCTGCGCGGCGTGATTGTGTTGTCGGGCAATGATGCGTCTTGCGTGATCGCCGAAGGCCTATCGCGTAATGGGTCAGAAGCAGGGTTCGCGCAGCAAATGACGGTACGCGCACAACAGCTCGGTATGATGAATTCCAGCTTTGCCAATTCCAACGGCTGGCCCGCGGCGGGGCAACGCATGTCCATGCGCGATCTGGGTATCCTCGCGGATCGCCTGATCAGCGATTACCCCACCTTCTACCCGCTGTTTGCCGAACGCGAATTTGACTATGACGGCGAACACCCCGCAAACACGCGAAACCGCAACCCGCTTCTGGGTCTTGGCATCGGCGCGGATGGTTTGAAAACCGGCCACACCTCTGAGGCCGGATACGGGCTGGTCGGGTCGGCGAAGCAGGGCAACCGCCGCGTGATCTTTGTGCTCACGGGCATGGAATCCGCCGCACAGCGCGCAGAAGAGGCCGAACGCATCGTTAACTGGGCTTTCCGCCAATTCACCCAACGCGACATCGCCCGCGGGGGCACCCGCATCGCAGAGGCGGACGTCTGGATGGGCGAACACCCCATCGTCGGGCTGGCCTTGCGAGAGGATTTATCCCTTCTCGTACCTGCAACAGGGAACGGCGATATCGACGCCGAAGTCGTCTACAACAGCCCCATTTCTGCCCCCATCGCAAAGGGCGACGAGATCGCAGAACTCGTGATCCGTCTGGAAAACTTGCCCGAAACGCGCGTGCCGCTTGTAGCAGATACCAGCATCGAGGCAGGCGGTTTCAATTCACGCTTGCGCACTGCGGCTGAAATTCTGGTCGCCCGGATGGTGCCCGCCGACCCTGCCCTCGAAGCGGAATAATTTCATGGCCAACGCCGCCCGCACGGGCCTGTTCATCTCATTTGAAGGCATCGACGGGTCCGGAAAATCGACCCAAGTCAAATTGCTGGCCGAAAAGTTCCCCGATGCCGTGATTACACGCGAACCCGGCGGCAGCCCCGGCGCCGAAGAAATCCGCGCGCTTTTGTTAACGGGCGATCCAGACCGTTGGTCTGCCGAAACCGAGATTTTGCTGTTTACCGCTGCGCGCCGCGACCACCTTGAAACCACGATCCAACCTGCGCTGGACGCAGGGCGCACCGTTATCTGTGATCGCTTCGCCGACAGCACCCGCGTTTATCAAGGCGCGACACGTGGTGATTTGCGCGCAACGGTCGATGTGCTGCACGACGCCATGATCGGGCGCGAACCGGACCTGACCATCATCATCGATATGGATCCCGCCGTCGCCTTGTCGCGTGGGTTGGCGCGCGGATCAGGCGAAGACCGCTTTGAAGACATGGGATTGGCCTTTCAGGAAACCCTGCGCCACGGCTTTCTCGCGCTTGCCAAGGCCCACCCGAACCGCTGCGTGCTGATTGACGGCAACCGCGATCCCGCTGCGGTGGCCGCTGAAATATCCGCCCATGTCGCGGACCGCACGGAACCGGCCTGATGGCCACTGCACCCGAAGACCGCCCCCTGCCCGATCAGATCGAAGGCGCGCCGCATCCGTCGCAAACCGCCAATCTGTTCGGCCAGTCACGCGCTGAGGCCGATTTCCTTGAGGCATTCACAACGGGCCGTCTGCATTCCGGCTGGCTGATCACGGGCCCCTTGGGTGTCGGCAAGGCGACGCTGGCGTGGCGTATGGCGGCCTTCCTGTTGTCCCAGCCCGTCGTTGCGGATGATGATATGTTTGGCGCACCCCCGCCCCCGACGGCGCTCGATGTGGATGATGATCACCCCGACATGTGCCTGCTACGCTCGGGCGCGCACCCACGCCTGTTCACCCTGCGCCGCGCATGGGATGAAAAGGGTGATAAACTCAAATCCGTAATAACCGTGGATGAGGTCCGCAAACTCAAAAACTTCTTTGGCATGTCGTCAGCAGACGGCGGCCGCCGCGTCGTGATCGTCGACCCGGCCGATGAAATGAACGTCAACGCCGCCAACGCGATCCTGAAACTCCTCGAAGAACCCCCCGCCGATGCGGTGATCCTGATTGTATCCCACCAACCCTCGCGGCTTTTGCCCACCATCCGGTCGCGCTGTCGCGAACTGCGCTGTGGATTGCTCGGCGCGGATGATGTCACCGCCGCCCTCGCACAGGCCGACATTCACACCGACGCGGGCGAAGCACTGACAGCACTTTCTGGTGGTTCCGTGGGCGAGGCGATCCGCCTCACCAACATGGACGGCCTCGCCCTATACGACGAACTGGTGTTCCTGTTCGGCGGTCTGCCGAAATTCGACCGCCCCCGTGCTCTGCGGCTGGCCGACAGCTGCACCGGGAAGGCAGGCGCGACCCGCTTTGCCCTCACCCTTGATCTGATTGACAAATTCCTCGCCCGCACTGCGCGCGCAGGCCTTCAAGGACCACCTGACATTCAGGCCGCCAAGGGCGAGGCTTTGCTGCTGGCCAAACTGTCCCCCCATGACGCCGCCGCGCGCCGCTGGGCCACTTTGGCGCAAGAGGTGTCCGATCGCACGCGCCACGGCAAGGCCGTCAATCTTGACCCTGCCGCGCTCATCCTTGATACGCTATTCAAGATCGAACAGGCCGCGCTGGACGTGGCCCCTGCTTAAGGCCGCTTTATGTCTGCACCACACATCGTCGACAGCCACTGCCATCTGGATTTCCCGGACTTCGATGATGAACGCGCCGACGTTGTGCAGCGCGCCGTGGACGCGGGCGTCACCCGCATGGTCACCATCTGCACCAAACTGAAAAACGAACCCCACGTGCGCAAGATCGCCGAAGAATTCGCACCGGTGTTTTACGCCGCCGGCACGCACCCGATGTCGGCGGCCGATGAACCCTTGGCCAGCGTTGATGACCTTGTCGCGATGTCCCAGCATCCTAAATTCGTCGGCATCGGTGAATCCGGGCTCGATTATCACTACACGTCTGAATCCGCCGACATTCAAAAACAATCCCTGCGCATCCACATTCAGGCCGCCCAGGAAACGGGCCTGCCGCTGATCATCCACAACCGTGCATCTGACGACGACATGACCCGCATTCTGTCGCTGGCCTACAACGACAAACCCTACACCTGCGTCATGCACTGCTTTTCCAGCAGCTCCGAACTGGCGCGCGTCGCGATTGACCTCGGGTTTTATCTGTCCATGTCCGGCATCGCCGCGTTCCCCAAATCACAAGACCTGCGCAACATCTTCAAAGACGCCCCCGTGGACCGCATTTTGGTGGAAACCGACAGCCCCTACCTTGCCCCGCCGCCCCATCGCGGCAGACGCAACGAACCCGCATACACGGCCCACACTGCAAAAATTGGCGCGGAGACCTTCGGAATGGATTACGCAGATTTCGCCGCGCAAACCTCAGCCAACTTCGATCGCCTGTTCGCCAAAGCCGCGGGTTGGACACCATGACAACAACCCTGCGCATCCTTGGCTGTGGCTCCTCTGGTGGCGTGCCCCGTTTGGGCGGCCATTGGGGCGCGTGTGACCCTCAAAACCCTAAAAACATCCGCAAACGCTGCTCCCTTCTGGTGACGCGCACGACCGACACAGGCACCACTCGCGTGCTGATCGACACCTCCCCCGACCTGCGCCAACAGCTGCTGGACGCGGACGTGGGTGAACTGGACGCGGTTATTTACACCCATGCCCATGCGGACCACGTGCACGGCCTCGATGACATCCGCATGATCGTTTACAACATGCGCCAGCGCCTTCAGGTCTGGGCGGACGGGGACACTGGCAATCAACTCTTGGCGCGCTTCGGCTATGCTTTCGTGCAGCCCAAGGGTTCTAGCTATCCGCCAATCTGCGATCTGAACACCATTCAAGGCGACGTTACGATTGATGGCGCGGGCGGCCCCATCACCTTCACCCCGTTTGAGGTCGAACACGGCAGCATCGACGCGCTGGGGTTTCGCATCAACGACGCGGTCTATCTGCCGGATGTGTCCGACATCCCCGATGATGTCTGGCCGCATCTTGAAAACCTCGATCTATGGATCGTGGACGCCCTGCGCCGCGACCCGCACCCGACCCACGCCCATCTTGCCAAAACGCTGGACTGGATCGAACGGGTCGCCCCGAAACGCGCGGTGCTGACAAATATGCACATCGATCTTGATTACGAAACGCTCAAGGCCGAAACGCCCGACCACATCACCCCCGCCTACGACGGCCTGACCCTGACGTTAGCCAACTAGGTGCACCGCTCCCCCTTCATCTTGGCCAAAAAACTCCCGCCGGAGGCACGTTTCAGCACGGTGCAGCATACCTGATGGTCGATATCGTCAACATCATCCTGCCGGTCTTTATCGTGATGGGTTTTGGATATCTGGCAGTCTGGCGCGGGTTATTTTCTGATGATGCCGTCGACGGGCTGATGAAATTCGCACAGCAATTCGCGATTCCTGCCCTTTTGTTCCGTGCAATCTCGACCCTTGATCTGGGCCAGAATTTCGACGCCCCGATCCTCATCAGCTTTTATGCGGGCGTCGTGGGGGCGTTTGCCCTTGGCATGATCGGCGCAAGGTTTCTGTTCAAACGCAGCTGGGAAGACAGCGTCGCGATTGCATTTTGTTGCTTGTTTTCAAATACTTTGCTGCTTGGCTTGCCGATCACCGAACGCGCCTTCGGGCCCGACGCGCTGCTCGGCAATTACGCGATCATCGCCTTTCATGCCCCGTTCGGCTACGCGCTTGGCATCACCGCGATGGAACTGGTGCGCGCCCAAGGCACCCCGCTGCGCCATCTGCCCGCCAAAGTCGGCAAAGCGATGTTTTCCAATGCGCTGGTGCTTGGCATTGCGCTCGGCTTCGTCGCCAACCTCGGTCACATTCCCGTGCCGATGGTCCTGACCGAGGCGATTGATCTGATGGTCCGCGCCGCCCTGCCGGCCGCCCTGTTTGCCCTAGGCGGCGTGCTTTATCGCTACCGACCAGAGGGTGACATCCGCACGGTCCTGTTTGTCTGCGCCGTTTCCTTGATGGTCCATCCGGCCATCACCTGGACATTGGGCGGCGCGCAAAATCTATCCGACACCGCCCTGCGCTCTGCGATCCTAACGGCCGCCGCCGCGCCGGGCATCAACGCCTATGTCTTTGCCAATATGTACGGCACCGCCAAACGTGTCGCGGCCACCTCCGTTCTGATGGGAACAGCGCTGTCGATCCTGACAACGTCGTTCTGGCTGACGATTCTGCCGTAACGCACGTTCAAACGCGCGTATCAGTGTGAATTTCAAGCGGATCTTGCGCGATAATCCGGTCGAATTGGCAGGACGTCAGACGAACCGGATCTTCAATACAAATCCGCCAATATCCGGCTCGACCTCTTTAGTTGCACTATAAAATTCCTTTGCCGTGACCTGCACGATCACCAACAGCCCTTTGACTGACATCGGTTTTCAGCCAAATGTTTGCTGATCCCCGCCAATCCTTTGGATCGATATTTCAATCACAACAATGACCTGCCTTTTGTAATTGCAGATCACGTGCGGGTTCGCCGTGACAGCAGTTCGCGCACGGCGCGATTGGCTGATCTCATGAGATTTGAACGCAGGGACAAGTAACATGCATAATCGGGAAACGTTGCCAGCTGGCTTACGAATGATCACCGGGCTTTTTATTGCTTTGGTCGTGGCCATGGCGACGGTTATCATCTTTGTTCTCACCGTCTTGAACAGGCTGGATCTACCCATTTTGTGGGCTTTCTTTTGGACGCTGGTCGTCTATGCGACGTCCGGGTCGTTATCGCTGGTCATCACAATGGTCTTATTTTCCAAACGTGATGAAAGGTTGCGAAACGGGTTGACGGCTCGAGGAGGGCGTTCTGTCCGTGGGACAGAAAACAGAATTCGTTTCAATGAAAGGCGCATAGGCGCACAAACTACCCGTCTTTGTCGTGCTTGGGACAAAGAACTGACATCCCGACATGGTCTTAATGTCATCCCGATCAAACAAGTCATGATGGGTCGGGTGCTGAACCAAGTTAATGGGCACCCGCAGGATGCAGACTTGGTTGATGATTTGACTGCCAATGTCGTCAGGTTGGGGGCAAACTCTAAGCCTCAGATAGGAACTGAGAGCGCATTGGCGTATTTCGGAGAGGCACATTCCAGAAATTTTGACGCGATCGCTGATTGGGCCGGCCAAGATATCGGCTTGGTTCTTGCTGTTCGCAGCGAAGAAGCGTCATGGAAAGAGGTTCAGTCAATCATAGATCGTGCGGATGTGTATTTCGTAGACGCGGATTTCATGGGTGATCTGGAAGACACCGTCGACTACTGTTTGCGGCTGCGCAACCACGCGCCCAACATCCCACTGATCCTGATTTCCAGCGAAGTTCGCGGTCATGATCTCACGGCGGAACGGTCCGCTATTTGTGATGTCACGCTCAAACCACCCCTCACGAAGGCAATAATACAAAACGGGCTTTCGACGGCCTATCAAAACCAAAGAAGGGGGTAGCTCCCCATACCGACCAACCGGCCTGACCACTTCGAACACGTCAGCCAGCAGCTTGTCTGGCAATATGCCGCTGTCGATCGCCAAGTCTTGTGAACATCGGGAACTGGCCCAGGACATCCATGCTAGTTCGGTCGAATCGATCTTGCTTAGGGGAACTTCGAAGAAGGCCGAATGTGTGCCGACGACAAGCACGTGCGTTGAGACGCGACAGGAAAGTTGAATCTGCGGATTTCAGACAAAAATCGCTCCAGATTGGCCAAAGTGCACATCAGACATTTCAATACCCCGAGAGCTGCATCCTTTTGCGGCCCGTGAAGGTCGCAAGTCAGACCTTTGGCAATGATCATGAACGGATTTGGAGACAAAAATGCAGCTTAACGTCTTAACAGCACTGCAACGCTGCCGCTTAGGGCGGCAACAAGGCGTAAGTTTACGCTATCGTTAACTCGCACGTTTCCCGGGATCATGGGCATGTGGACGGTACGGCCAAAATCGTTCTAAACTGGCCACGCTGGCTCATTTGCGGAATGCGATGCCTCTTCGTGAGGCGAGAGCCCATGGATCACTCGCCCAAACGCGAAGATTCCTCAATATTTCCTGTTTGAAGCGCATTCCTGCCCGACGAAAAGACTGCCTTGTGTTTGGTACCTTGCTCGCCCGTTCATGCTTTTGCTGCCGATGGAGAAACCATCCCCCAATGTTAGGACGTTTGAAAATTCTATTGATCTGTGTGGTTGTTGGCTTTGGGGGGATGCTTCCCGCAACGGCTGATCATTTGGCACAGGACTGTGATCCCGCCGGTGAAAGCGCCCCGGCTTACAACACGCTTGAGGACGTCTCCGGCGGCCAGCTACGTCCCTTGATGACGGAACACCTTTCCGATCCGTCAGGGATGATTGCCAGTGACGACATCCACACGCACGCCTTTTCCTACACACCCTGCGTCGATCGATACGCGATCAAACGCCCCGATGGTGCGCTTTGGCTGCGGTTTACGTTGAACAACCCCAATGATCATCGGGTCGAATGGAGGATTGCCTTCATGGAGACTATTTTTGATGAAATGGCCCTCTTTGAACAAACCGAAACGGGGCTGGACGAGCTTGCGCGAAACGGCAGAACGGTCCCGACGGATCAGCGGTCTATTGTCAGTGTGAGGTCCGCGCTAGCCGTCACCTTGGCCGCCAATGAGACCAAGGAATTTTACGTTCGAGTGGCAGGCACCTTTACCCCGCATGCGACACCACTTCTTGTGTCCGAGGAATTCTTTTATCGGTGGTCAACGTCGTTTCAGACCATTTTGATCGTTTTGATGGGGCTTATCGCCCTTCTGATCATGCTCAGCTTGATCTTGTTTCGTCAGGTGACGACCGAGTTTTACAAGTATTATACGCTCTATTTGCTCGCGTCGTTCATGTTCATCTTCATCCTTTACGGCTGGTTCCACAGGGTCTTCGATGTTCAGTTCCCAGTCACATTTACGGTTCCGGCCATTCAGCTTGCCGTAGGGGTCGGCGTCATCACCAACATCCAGTATACGCGGGTCCTGTTATCAAGCGGAAAACGGTCTCGTATGCAGCAGCGCGGCTTTGTTATCCTGACAGTCATTGCCGTCGCCTTATGTGGGATCGCAGTTCTGAGTCCCTGGCAACACGCCATGCCAAACGTCCTCATGCAGTTCATCAGCCCCTTGATCCTGTTGGCCTTCGCGTGCGCGCGATTGGGCCGTGGCCTTCCACAGGTGCTGCCTTTGTGCGGGTCTCTCATCTGTCTGGTTATTGGGCTTGCAATCGCGAACTACTTTTTTGTGTTCCCGCCCCACATCACGGCGTCAGACTCCGTCATAGAAGTGATGCGTTGGCGTGCAGGGACGTACAGCTATACATTTGCGATCATTGGCGAAGCGATGTTCATGATGTTGGCGATTTCGATGATGCTTCAGGGTATCCGAAGCCGGAGCAAAATTGCATTTGAGGAAGTTGAGACCCTGCGCCGTTCGCTCGAAGCGACCCAGGCCAAGAACGCTAAAATCGCAGAAATAGCGCAGGCGCGGGCGCGGTTCGTAGAAGACGCCTTGGGCGACGAAGCCGAAGAACGGGTGCTACATTTCGAAGACCGCCTAGAGGTGCGAGCGCGGAAAATTGTGCTCGATAATGTCGGGAAAGAAGGATTCGGGCCACAAGCACTGGGTGCAGAACTGGGCGTAAGTGAACGCACGCTCAGTCGGCGGATGAACGACGCCCTCAATATATCGCCCGCAAGATTTATTCGGGAAACACGTCTTGAACTGGCGCGCGACCTTATTGTGCTTCGACATTACAGCAGCGTTGCCGAAGTTGCCTATGCGACGGGGTTCTCGAGCGTGAGCCATTTCACGAGGCTCTATGGTGCCAAGTTTAACGAAACACCCCGTGAAACATTCAAAACGACCAAGCGGGCAAAGGCAGCATTGTGATCTGTCAGGCATGCACCATGCGCCTGTCCTAGGGCGCGGTGCACACGCGAATTTCGCGCGATCAAGGCCTGACAACCGGCCCATTTGGCCCGCCCAGCATGCCGCAACCGTCCCATCACAGATATCCCATTTCGGACAAGTTTGAGTACGTTTCAGACAATCCATCCATGGCGTGTTCCCCGACGTCAAACGTTGTGTTTCAGGTGCATCACGACGTGCAACTGCTGCCTGCCCCCCCTGAAAATCAACACCGCTTGCCTGCGGATTTCGAGGGCGCGGTAGACGTTTGCACAGTGCGAAATGACCCTTATCGCGCGACCGTTCTTGTTTGGTCGCGCTTCAACGTCTCAACAGGAGAAGTTTTTGATGGCGAACCAATTTGTAGGATTTTTTGAGACCAGTTCAGTTGTTTTGTTTTCACCCAACACCTTATCACGTCGATCCTCGCCTGACGTACCACATCAAAATAGCGCCAAAGCGACGACAAGCGCCTTGTTGCGTCAGTTGTGCAAAATCACGGCCTTTGCGATCCTGATTTGGTGCGCGTGGGTCATCGCAGCATTTGCCCAAACGGACACAACAGCGCCGACTCTTTTGTCGATAGAACGGCTGGACCCGTTGGACGAATACCCCACAGTAACGACATTGACCATGAGGTTCACCTTCTCTGAGGATGTGAGGGAGTTCGACCTGAAAGATGTTGGCATCAACAGGGACCCCACTAGCGTTGCGAGTGTCTTATCCGGGAGTGTCTCGCAAGAGTCCGCGTCAGTATATGATGTCACAGCGGCTTTCACGGTTTCAGGTGATGATGGGGCTGTAGCCATGCGTCTCTATGACTTTGCCACGATCGAGGACCTCGCTGGAAATGCATTGACCGACGCAAGCGCCACAGGCGTTGCCGAATGGTACAGATTTGATACGAGCGCGCCCACAGCTGTCATCGGATCAACAGAGCCTGATCCCACAAATGCATCGCCGATCCAGGTCACGTTTGAATTTTCAGAAGAGGTTACTGGGTTTGCAGGGTCCGACATCAACGTAACCGGCGGCTCGGTCTCCGGATTGACGGGATCGACAACCAACTACACTGCGACGATTGTACCGTCCGGCGATGGGACCATTACGGTCGATCTACCCGCAAACGTCGTGGATGATCTGGGCGGTAACAGCAATGCCGCGGCGGCCCAATTCACCATCGAAAGTGATCGAACCGCGCCGACAGCGACGTTCTCTGCGCTGCCCTCCACTCAAGGGTTGGCAAGCACGCAGATGACGTTGACATTTTCGGAAACTGTCAGCGGCCTAACTGTGGCGGATTTTGAAACACCCAACCTGACGGTGTCGAACCTGCAATCAACGGATAGTATTACCTACACGTTCGATGTGGTTGCGAATAGCGACGGGGTGGGCAGCATATCCCTTCCTGCGGGCGCCGTGCAGGATGGCGCGGGCAATGCCAACGACGCGGGGGGTTCTTTATCGACGACAGATGCTGTGGTGTCACGGCCAGACGTTACCTTTGTCGATGTGACCGAAAACATGAACGACACCCTGCCTGATATGCGACAGTATCAATTCCTCGTGACGCAGCCCGGCGGAGGCGGTGTAGACGAAGGGCCAAGTTTTGACCCCGCTAATGTTGTGGTTACGAACGCAACGGTTTCCGCGGCTATTCTTAGCAACGGCGACGGCAGTTTCCTACTCTACGCCGAACCGACGGGCGGCGATGTTACGGTCGGTTTTCCTGCGGAGTTCTTCGAAGATGACGCCTCAGGCAATCTAAGCAACGCCATCGCCCCGATTTATATTGAGACATTTGACTTCACCCCGCCGACCCCGACGATCAGTTTCGAGGGGTATGACCTTGAAGACACCTTCACCGCACGGATCACGTGGGATGAGGACGTCACCGACTTTGATCTGTCCGACATCACGCCCGTTGGCGCGACGCTTGGTGGGTTCACCACGGTTAGCGCCGCTGAGTATACCGTCGAGGTGACGGCCATCGACCTGACCACCGCACCGTCCATCAACATCGCCGCTGATGTAGCCGAGGATCTGGTGGGCAATGGCAACGTGGCTGCGACCGGATCAACACCGACAGCCGACGGGACCGCACCAACGCTTGTTATCAGCGGCGTGCCCGACGGTTTTGGCGGGCCGCAGACAGTGACGCTGACGTTTGATTGGGGCGAACGCGTTCTGGGGTTTGAAGACAGCGACATCGCCGTTACGGGCGGCACGATCGGCACAATCAGTGGCGGCCCACAAAGCTGGACGGCCCAGTTTACTGTTCTGGGAACCGAGGATGTCTCGGTGACGGTGGCCGCCAACGCCGTGCTGGACGCCAGCGGCACACCCAGCGCCGAAACCAGCAGCAGTGGCGCGGTTGAGACAACTTCACCCACGCCCACGATCACCTACACAAACTATGACAGGATCGCCCCGTTCACAGCAACGATCACCTTCGATGAGGACGTGACCGAATTTGTTCTCGGTGATCTTGTGGCGTCCTCGGCCCAGCTCAGTGAATTCACTGCGGTGTCAGCCAGTGTCTACACGGTGACAGTGCAAGGGCTCGATCTGCTGACACCGCCCGAAATCTCGGTTCCGGCTGGTGTGGCGCAGGATGCGGCGGGCAACCTTAACGTCGCGGCCGCTGGCCCAACGCCGCCGGCGCCCGACGGTGTTGCACCTGTCGTCACGATCACCGGCGTGCCGGACGAGTTCACAACCACACAGACCGTCACGATCACATTTGATTGGGGTGAAGATGTCATCGATTTTCGCGATGATGACATCACTGTCACGGGCGGGACGCTCGGATCGATCAGTGGCGGCCAGCAGACGTGGACTGCCAGCCTGACAATTGACGGGGACCAAAATGTGGTCGTGGCGGTCGCAGCCGGTGCCGTGCTGGACGGATCGGGAACGCCCAGTGCCGCGGCCTCTGTCGTCGGCACGTTTGCAAGCGGGACAATTGCTGAAGAACTGATCCGCGATTTCATGGCTGCACGTTCGGTGGCACTGCTGGCAGCACAACCGTCTTTGTCGGGATTGCTGGATGGTGATGAAACGTCCGGAGCGATTTCAGTGTCGCGCAAATTGGGCATCGTGGAAATTCAAACGGGCGGTGGACGGCCGATTTGGGGGGCACTGAATTCCAACTGGTCCTTCATTGACGGTTTTGACACGGCCTATACCAACCTCAGCTTCGGATCGCATTTGACGCTGAATCACGAAAAGCTTTTGGGTTTGATGGTTCAGTTCGACCATGCGGTGTCCAACGAAGGACTATCCGAGATCGAAGGCACAGGTTGGCTGGTAGGCCCCTACTACGTGGCGCGCTACAATGATGTCGATCTGGATGCACGGCTGCTTTGGGGGCGCACGCATAACGATATCCGCCCCATCGGCACCTACACCGACAGCTTTGCCACAGAACGCCTGTTGGCGATGATCAACCTGTCCGGTGAAGTAGATGCAGGATCAGCGACACTGCACCCGTTGGTCGGTTGGTCGTTCACCGACGATCACTCGGGCGCCTATATTGACGCATTGTCCAATCCTGTGGCGGCCCAGCGCGTGCGGCTGAACGAACTCGAAGTGGCGTTGGATTGGGTCTTGCCCATTGTGAATACGGGCACTGATTTCATCGGCGGCGCGGCGGGTATTTTCGCAAAAGAGGATGGCGGCAACGGGGTAGTCGACGGAGGACGCGCGCGGCTTGATCTGGGTCTTCGCAGAAAAGGTCACGGACCGCTCGATCTCGAATTTGGTGTATATGTCGATGGTCTTGGACAACCCGACTACGATGTTTATGGCGTAGATCTGGTGGTGGACTGGCGGTTCTAGTCTGCGGACGCCGGGCACTGCCCATCCCCTCTGATCAACAATCATGGCCTTCCCCCAAACCTTTGACGTTGGGGGTAGGCTGTTCTGCATTTGAGGCGCCAGGCAACGGCGAAAAAACCGAATTCGCCGGTTGGGCCAAATCGCTCGCCCGACAAAATAACTCATGAAATCTTGGGTCTGCCGGGGCAGTGAAGCAGGGCAATACTGCGTTGCCGGTGCGCACTCAAAGGCGGACACCTTCGCAAACTACCCCTGCCCCTATATTCAAGATTATTATGCATTTGCAGCCCTATCTATCCAACGTATGAATAGGACATGACTTTTGATCAGATCAAAACCTTCTTGTGGGTGGCGCGGTTGGGCGGTTTTCGCAAGGCAGCCGAACGGTTAAACCTGTCGCAGCCCGCCGTCTCCACCCGCATCTCCAATCTAGAACAAGAACTACGTGTGCCCCTGTTTGAGAGGGGTCCGGGAGAGCTTGTTCTGACAAAACACGGGGCATTGCTGTTGTCTTATGCCGAACAAATGCTGTTCGTTGAGGAAGAAATCAAACAACGCGTCGCAAATCCGTCCGAAGCAGAAGGCCTGTTTCGTGTCGGCGCGTCCGAAACCATCGCCCAAGCCTGGCTGCCGGACTTTCTAAAGGCGTTCAGCGAACAATACCCGCGCGTAAACGTCGATCTTACGGTCGACATTTCACTCAATCTGCGCACGGAACTGCTTGATCGGAAACTTGATCTGGCGCTGTTAATGGGCCCTGTGTCCGAATTCACCGTTGAAAATGTCGACCTGCCGTCCTTTGATCTGCATTGGTATCGCTCAACAGCAAACCCGCAGACCGATCTGAAAATCATTCCCGTCATTTCATACTCTAACAAAACCCGCCCCTATCGCGAATTGATGTCGGAATTGTCGCGCAGGGTCGGGCCGAAACTTCGGGTGTATGCCTCCGCGTCATTGTCAGCGAGCTTGAAAATGATCGCGGCGGGAATCGCCGTCGGCCCCTATCCTCGCGCACTTGCAAACGACTTTCTCGAAGCGGGGCAGATCGTTGAATTTGATCCCGGCTATCGCCCCCAACCACTGTCGTTCACCGCATCCTACCTGTCAGAACCACGCAGCTTTCTAGTTGAAAACAGTGCAAAAATCGCGCGGTCCGTGGCCCAAGAATGGGACAAAACCCACCCCAAGTAGTTCCAAAAAATCTATCACTATAGATCAAAAATGATAATTTGATTGGTGACGCGCCAACATGTGATGGTTGTTCGTGAACCTGGGGGCGCGCATGACATCAAGACTGACATCACATTCCGATTTGGTCGCCGCGTCCGCTATCGATGTGCGGGCGGCAATCCGCGACGGGTCCTACACGGGCCATACGGCTGGGCTGGCGGCGGGCAAACTCCAATGCAATCTTGCGATTTTGCCGGAACGATTTGCCCTCGATTTCTTGCGATTTTGCCAGCGTAACCCCAAACCCTGCCCGATTGTTGGCGTTGGCGATACAGGCAAACCAAACCTGCCGACCCTTGGCCATGACATTGATATTCGCACAGACGTATCAAAATACCGCGTGTTTCGAAATGGCGCGCTCAGCGAAGAGGTCACCGACATTGCGGATGTTTGGGCCGATGATCTTGTGACTGTTGCGCTTGGCTGTTCGTTCACGTTCGAAAATGCGCTTTTGCGCGAAGGTATCCCTGTGCGCCACATCGAAAAGGGGCTGAACGTCCCGATGTATCGCACGAACATTGATCTGGTCCCCGCGGGTCGGTTTGGCGGCCAAATGGTTGTGACCATGCGCCCCGTGCCCGAGGCGCAAGTTGCACAAGCCCACGACATCAGCCGTCGTTTTCCGCAGGCGCACGGTGCCCCAATCGCAACGGGCGACCCTGCACAGATCGGCATTTCAGACCTGTCGCAACCCGACTGGGGTGACGCGGTTGAGGTCCGAAACGGCGAAGTGCCCGTCTATTGGGCCTGTGGCGTGACCCCCCAGAACGTTCTGCTGGATGCGGGCCTGCCAATCTGCATCACGCACTCGCCCGGTCATATGTTGATCGCGGACGTGGCCGAGGACGCAGAGACAACAATTCTAAAAACAGAAAAAACCACCAACTAGGAGACTAAAATCATGAAACGCACCCTATCCATTCTTGCCGCCACAACGGCGCTCGCGGTTCCCGCATTCGCGGAAGACCTGTCCGTTGTTGGCAGCTGGTCCAGCCTGCCCTTGCACAACCAGTACGAAGTGCCGTTCTGGACAATGACATTGCCCGAAGCATCCGGTGGCAAGATCAATGTCGAACTTACAACACACAACCAGATGAGCCTTGGTTTGGGCGATGTCTATCCGCTGCTCGGCCAAGGCGTTTATGATGTGGCGATGACCGTGGGCGATTATGCCGTTTCTGATGCTCCCGAACTCGAAGGGCTCGACGTGCCGCTTCTTGCTCTGACAGCCGACGATGCGCGCGCCATGGTCGATGCGGCCCGCCCGATGGTGGACGACATTTTCCGTGATCGTTTCAACAGCCAGGTTCTGGCGGTCGCGCCCTACCCGCCGCAAGTCGTGTTCTGCAACAGCGAGATCGGCAGCCTTGCCGACCTTGAGGGCCTGAAGGTGCGCGCATCCGGCCGCATGACAGCACTTCTCCTCGAAGCGCTGGGTGCTGAGGGCGTGAATGTGTCCTTTGCCGAAGTTCCGGGTGCATTGCAAAACGGCGTTGTCGATTGCGCTGTGACCGGTGCCGGTTCGGGTTACAGCGCTGGCTGGTGGGAAGTATCCACGCACCTGTTGCCGATCCCCCTTGGGGGCTGGGACCCTGTTGTCACCGCCATGAACCTCGACAAGTGGAACAGTCTTGATGCAGAAACGCAGGCGTTGATCTCGTCCGAGATTGTCACCGGTTTCGAAGACCTTGCCTGGGCCAGCGCGCAAGATGCTTTGGTCAACGACGTGGCCTGCCTGACCGGAAACGGTGAATGCCAAACGGGTGAAGCGCGTTCCATGACACTGGTTGAGGTCAGCGACGAAGACTTCGCACGCGCCCGTGACTTGCTGACCTCCGAAGTGCTGCCAGACTGGGCGGAACGGTCAGGCGAGGATTGGGCCGCGCGCTGGAACGAAAGCGTCGGCCAAGTTGTCGGTGTCACGATCGAGTAACCTTCAAAAAAGTGGACGTGCCGAACATGGAACTCAAGATGATACAGACACTTCGGGCTCTCAACCGCAAAGTAGCCCTGCTGGTCGGCTTTGGATTGCTCGCCTGTGCAGCCTTCGTGCTGACAGATATCATCATGCGCCGGTTCGGCACGTCGCTGGGCGGCACCGAGGAAATCGCGGGCTATGCTATGGCCCTCGCCACATCCTGGGGCATGTCTTACACACTTCTTGAACTTGGCCACGTGCGCATCGATCTGGTGCGCACGCGGTTCAAAACCTTCGGCAGGGCCCTGTTCGACGTCTTTTCCATGATCGTTATGACAGGCGTGATTATCACGATCGCAATCAAGGCGTGGCCAGTCGTGGCCCATTCGCTGACCAATGGATCACGGGCGAACACACCACTGGAAACGCCCCTCGTCTGGGTTCAGTTTCCGTGGTTCGCAGGCTGGGTCTGGTTTGCCATCATGTCGACCCTTACGACGTTGTGCGCGCTTGGTCTCTTGCTCAAACGTCGCCACACAGAAACCGAAAGCATCATCGGTGCCTTCGCTGAACAGGACACTTTGCAATGATCCCCTTCGTCTCCGTCGGCCTTCTGGCGTTGCTGGCGCTGTCCATTCCTGTCGGCATTGTACTGTTCTTGCTGGGCTTTGGCATCGATGCCTTCTTTTCCGGCTTTCCGCTGATCCGGGGCTTGGGCAATATGGTCTGGTCGTCGTCCAATTCAGCAACGCTGATCGCAATCCCGTTCTTTGTGCTGCTGGGTGAAATCCTCGTGCGCAGCGGCGTTGCAACCCGCACCTACGCTGCACTTGACCGCTGGGTGTCGTGGCTGCCGGGTGGGTTGGTGCACGCTAATATCGCGACCGCGACAATGTTTTCGGCCACCTCCGGGTCATCCGTCGCCACAGCTGCTACGGTGGCCACGGTTGCCATGCCGCAAGCCGAAAAGCTGGGGTATGATCCGAAATTATTCTCAGGCGCAATCGCCGCTGGCGGCACGCTTGGCATCATGATCCCGCCATCCATTAATCTGATCGTTTACGGGTTTCTGACCCAGTCTTCGATCCCGCAGCTGTTTCTTGCAGGGCTTATTCCAGGCATCGCACTGGCACTGATGTTCATGCTCGTTACAGTGATCATCTGCCTGATCCGGCCTGATCTTGGCGGTTTGCGCCGCACGTTCCCGATTGCGCAGATGTTGCGGGCACTGATCGATTTGATCCCGATCA
The DNA here is from genome assembly GCF_021532615.1 of Octadecabacter dasysiphoniae. GTDB lineage: Bacteria > Pseudomonadota > Alphaproteobacteria > Rhodobacterales > Rhodobacteraceae > Octadecabacter > Octadecabacter dasysiphoniae. The sequence continues at coordinate 164,224 of NZ_JAKGAQ010000003.1, read as the reverse complement.
TTATCCTTTTCGCGATGATTGTCGGGTCCATCTATCGCGGTTGGGCCACCCCCACCGAAGCGGCCGCTGTCGGTGTTGCGGGTGCATTCTTGATCGCCTTCGCGTTCGGCGGAATCTCATGGGACATGCTCACCCAAAGCCTGACAGGGACGGTCAAGATCACATCGATGATCATGCTGATTGTCATAGGCGCATCATTCCTGAACTTCACGCTGGCCTCTGCCGGACTGGGCCGCGAATTGACCGCGTTCATGGAAGGTCTGGGCCTGTCACCGCTTGGTTTCATCCTCGTGGTTGTGGTGCTCTATATCGTGCTCGGATTTTTTATCGAAACCCTGTCGCTGATGGTTGTAACAATCCCCATCATCGTGCCCATGGTTCTCGTGCAGGGGTATGACGTAATCTGGTTTGGTATCCTGATGATCGTGCTGATCGAAATGGCGCTTATCACGCCGCCCGTCGGGCTGAACCTTTATGTGGTGCAAGGGGCGCGTAAATCTGGCAGTTTGAACGAGGTGATGCTGGGCGCATTGCCCTACTGCCTAACGATGTTGGCGATGGCGTTCCTCTTGATCGCATTTCCGAACATTGCTCTCTTCTTGCCGACCTACCTTCAATAGGACCGAGATATGCGTATCGACCTCAACTCTGATCTAGGCGAAGGCTTTGGGCCTTGGAACATGGGCAACGACGCACAGATGCTGTCTATCGTGACGTCGGCCAACATCGCCTGCGGCGGCCATGCCAGCGACCCCGAAACGATGTTTCGAACGCTTGAACTTGCGCGCGATAACGGGGTCTGTGTCGGCGCTCACCCCGGCTACAACGACCTGATCGGTTTCGGGCGGCGCGTGATCCCCATGTCCCCGGCCGAAATCGGCAGGATGTGTGCCGCCCAAATCGGCGCATTGATCGGTATTGCCGCGCAAGTCGGCGTGCCCGTCACATATGTAAAGCCGCACGGCGCCCTTGGAAATCTAGCGGCGCGCGATCGCGATGTCGCCGATGCCATCGTCACGGCTGTGCAAAAGATTGACCCTGAACTGGCCATCCTTGCGATTTCTGGCACACAAAGCGAACACGCCGCCCGTGCTGCAAACGCGCCGGTGTTTTCTGAAATATTCGCAGATCGCGGGTATCTGTCCTCTGGGCAACTTGTCCCCCGCGACCAAGACGGCGCAATGATCCACGACGCGGCCGCGGCGGCGGATCGTCTGGTTTCGTTTCTTGAAAGCGGCCTTATGCCAGTCATCGATGGCGATCCGATTAAGCTCGCTGCGCAGTCTATCTGTGTGCACGGCGACACTGCGGGTGCGGTGGATATGGCCCGCGAAATCCGCACAAGACTTACAGCCCAAGGCGTTCAAATCGCCAGTTTTGCGCGTCAGTAAGGCCCATGATGGAACCGCAGTTCAAGGCCATTGCTGATCACGCGGTGTTGGTGACATTTGCCAAAGACGTCAGTGAAGAAGCCCACAACAGCGTCATCGCACTGGACAACGCGATTGCCGCTGACACGCCCGTTGGTGTGATTGAAACGGTGCCCGCTTTGGTGAACCTTTTAGTCTCTTTCGATCCCATCATGACGGATCACATAACCATCGAGGAACATATCCGAAAATGCCTCAATGGTTTGAAAACAAAAGTAATAACAGGTGTTCAGCGGCATATTCAGGTGTGCTACGAGGCGTCGTTCGCACCGGACTTGGGCGCCGTCGCATCCGCGACTGGGCTTTCGAAAGATGCAGTTATTAATGCGCATCTGGCAGGCGATTACCACGTTTTGATGTACGGTTTTTCACCGGGCTACGCTTATTTGTCGGGCGTGGCAGAACAGATCCAAGTGCCGCGAAAACCCGCTCCGGTTCGTGACGTTCCGGCAGGCAGCGTCATCATCGCTGGCCCTCAATGCCTCATAACGACACTCACCATGCCAACAGGTTGGTCGATCATCGGCCGTTCACCCAACGCGATCTTCACGGGCGATCCGACCCACCCTTTCCTGTTCGATGTCGGGGATAATGTGACTTTTGAACGGATCGACCTCGCAACGTTTGAGAGTTCCAACAGGAAAATCGATCATGGCTGACGCGGTGTTTTCTGTTTCATTCGCCGGGCCGCTGGTCACGGTTCAGGATGCGGGCCGTCCTGGAAATATGCGATACGGCGTGTCGGCCTCTGGCCCGATGGATCGATTGGCCTATGACGCCGCCAACGCGGCCCTCGGCAATCCGCAGGGGTCCACTGCGATTGAAATATCCCTTGGCGGCTTGATGTTGCAGTGCAAAGAAGGTGCCGTCACCCTTGCCATTACGGGCGGTGATTTTGTCGTCGAACACGGGACGCAAAAAACCAGTTCCTGGACGGTCCTGACGATCAGCAAAGGTGAAAGGATTGCGATCCGCGCCGGTCGGGCGGGAAGTTGGGCATATCTCGCATTTGCGGGGTGTGTCGTGTCAAAGGATTGGCTCCAAAGTCAGGCGACACATTCGACATCGGGTTTTGGCGGTGGTGCTGTGCAGGCGGGGCACTCCCTGACAATTTCTGACGCCACTATTTGTGACGATCGTCTGGGCGAAATAGTACAGCCAGATTTCACGTCTGACGGCCCTATCCGCATCGTAACCGGCCCCCAAGACCATCATTTTTCCGAAGGCGCCACAGAACGGCTTGTGACCGAAACCTACCAAGTCACGGATGCGTATGACCGCATGGGAATGCGTCTGAGCGGCCCATTGTTGGAATTGGACGGTGCGCTGTCCATTCCTTCGGAACCAATTGTGCGCGGATCGATCCAGGTGTCTGGCGACGGGGTTCCAACTGTGCTCCTCGCGGATCATCAAACCACAGGTGGGTATCCGAAAATTGCCACCGTCATCTCTTGCGACACAGACAGATTGGCGCAATTTCGGGCAGGACAGTCTTTGCGCTTCACATCGATTTCAAGTCCCCAAGCGATTGACGACGTAAGAACCTTCTTGACCCAGAAAACCCAATATCTACGGGACATTTCTGTGCCCCGTGGCTCATTGGCGCAGCGGTTGATGCGTGAAAACCTCATACACGGCTGCGTGTTCGACTAAGTGCCATTTTGATGCTTCGCACGCCTATCGTCACACGACCACAAGCGTTGAGGCACAGCTTCACCCTTTGACGGGAACTTACATTTGACAGCTGTGCCAGCCCCCTTGGCCGCCATGGCATGTTAAGGGAAATCAACAATCCCTAACGATAGCCACGCCCAAATGCCCTATTTTGCGAAAAACCGATTACGCAGATGACGGTGTTGGGCTGTGTACACCCCGACCGTTGACGGTATTTGGCAGACACGGCAATCTATCGCAGACTCGCCCCGTCAAGAACTGGACCTCTCACTTTGGGACCTTCAGAAGAGAACTTCGCATTCATCGTCGAAGACGGCTTTACCATGCAGGCGTTTTCATCTGCGATAGAAGTCCTGCGCGTTGCGCAAAAACTGGGTGCCGGAAATTCCACCTCTTACTGCGTCGCGTCTTTGGATGATGGCCCCGTTGCGGCGTCCAACGGCATCGAAATACTTCCGACATGTGAAATCGACCGACTACCGATAAATGCGACCCGGGTGATCGTGGCAGGTGCGGGGGCGGCGCGCCGTGCGAACAGCGAAATGATCAAACGGCTTCGGCGTTGGGCCCGGGCAGGACAATCAATCTGGGCGATTTCGTCTGGTGTTGTCCGGCTCGCGCAGGCGGGCCTGATTGATGGCCGCACTGTTTGTGCACATTGGGAAGACGTGCCCTATCTTAAGGAAAACCACCCCAAAGTCGACGTTTCTACGTCTCTGTTCATCATGGACACAAAGCATTCTACCTGTTCGGGTGGCGGTGCCGCAGCTGATTTGATGTTGAAATATGTTCACGACAATTGCCCCGATGGCATGGTCGAAGACATCGCGTCCTGCCTGATGATGGAAGGCGTACGCGACGGCAAATTAAAGCAAACATATCCCGCGCAGCTTCGATACGTCACGGCCAACAGACAGGTTTTCGCGGCGATCCAATTGATGGAAGCAAATCGTTTTGATGCTTTGTCATTGTTTGAAATTGCCCGCCGGTCTGGCGTGTCTCAACGTCAGTTAGAACGGCTATTCCAATCCGAATTCCAAAAGACGCCCGGCGCGATATACAAAGAACTGCGCATGTCCGAGGCCCGCCAAGAGGTCCTGATGGGGCGCAGGTCTATCGCCGATATTGCCCTGGATTTCGGGTTTGAACCTGCGCAATTTTCCAAAGTCTACCGCAAGGTTTTTGGTGTTCTGCCGTCCGCAGACAGAAGATAGGCGTTTGCGTTCGTCGCAATGCATCCACGCTGACGTCGATATCTGCCCGTTGCATCCAACCAAATGCCCCTATCGTAAGGCCTAATGCGGGTGCTGTCCCATCGTGTCCGTGGCCTTATGAAAAGTGAAATACCATGACCACACATGCACGGATTATTATCATCGGCGGCGGCATTGTCGGCACCTCGACGCTGTATCATCTCGCCAAAGCAGGTGAAAAAGATGCGTTGTTATTGGAACGGCGTCAGCTGACGGCAGGGGCCACTTGGCACGCGGCTGGCAACGTCCACACCCAAAGCGCTTATGCAAATCTGTCCGCGCTTCAGGCCTATTCCCTGCGCCTTTATGACGGCCTCGCCGAAGAAGTCGGGCAAGAGGTCGGAAGCCATATCGTTGGCGGATTCTTCCTTGCGCAGACCAAGGAACGGATGGAGGAATTCAAGCACCTCGCCGGTAAATTCCGCAGTATAGGGCTTGAGTATGATCTGGTGACGCCTGACGAAATCAAAGCAAAATATCCGCTGTTGAATGTGTCCGATCTGGAAGGCGGCGCGTGGGACCCCGAAGAAGGCTATGTTGATCCCTATTCCGTCACGATGGGTCTGGCCGCGGGTGCGCGCAAATACGGCGGCAAAATCAAACAGAACTGCCAAGTTGACAGCATCACACGCCTGCCGTCTGGCCAATGGCGGCTGACCGCGAACGACGAGGTATTTGAGTGCGAAACCATCGTGAATTGCGCCGGATTCTGGGCCCGCGAAGTCGCCGAAATGGTCGGCACAACCGTGCCCATCACTAATATGGAACACCAGTATTTGGTGACCGACACGATGCCAGAGGTCGCCGCACTTGGCTATGAATTGCCAATGATCCGTGATTGCGACAGCCAGTATTACCTGCGCCAAGAAGGCCAAGGCCTGTTGCTCGGCCCATGGGAACAAAACTGCCGGACAGCGTGGAGCAAAGGCCGCGCGCCGTGGTCGTTTGGACAAGAGTTATTCGAGGATGATTGGGACCGGCTTGGCGATGGATTAGCATCAATCTTTCACCGGGTTCCAGCCTTGGACTCTGCGGGCATCAAACGCGGCGTGAACGGCGCGATCAGCTTTGCCCCCGATGGCCGCCCGATGATCGGCCCCATGCCCGGCGTGCCGAATTTCTTTGTGGCCTGCGGGTTCCTTGGCGGGATTGCACAGGGCGGCGGCATTGGCCTCGCGATGAGCCAATGGATCCTTGAGGGAGAAACCGAGCTCGATCTGCATTTCATCGACGTGGCCCGATTTGGCGATTGGACCACCCGCGAATTTGCCCGCGAACGCACCCACGAAATCCTGCCGATCCGCTACGAGCTGATCTACCCCGGCATTGAACGCAAAACCGGGCGACCTTTGAAAACAACGCCGATTTACAATGACTTGCTGTCGCACGGCGCGGTGATGGGGCAAGCCTACGGTTGGGAACGTCCGCTGTGGTACGCGCCAAACGGTGAGGTCGATGAGCCGAGTTTTCAGCGCCCCAACTGGTGGGACCACGTCGGCCGCGAGGCTACGGCAATGGCAGCGGGCTGCGGTCTGTCGGACATGTCGAGCTACGGGAAATTCCGGATTTCCGGCCCCGATGCGCAGGCGTTCTTAGACCATATCGGATCAGCCAAAGTACCGTCAAAACCGGGCAAGGTGGCGTTATTGCTGATGCTGAACGAACGCGGCGGGATCGTCGGTGATATCACGATCGAAAACTCTGATGATGGCAGTTTCTACTGCGTCGGCGCGACGATGGGCGTCGCTTTGTATCAACGCTGGATGGAGGATCATGCGGGCGATTTCGCTGTCTCAATCGAAAATATAACCGACCAGTTCGCCGCCATCGGGATCGCTGGTCCAAAATCGCGGGCCTTGTTGAACACACTGTCCGCCGACGATTTTGACGACTTTCCGTTCATGTCCTCAAAACAAATCGACATCGGGCGCGTGCGCTGCACTGCAATCCGTATTTCGTTTTCAGGCGAACTCGGGTGGGAATTGCACTGCCCGATGTTGAACCAGAAGGCGCTGTTCGACGCATTGATGACCGAGGGCAAAAACCACGATCTGATCTTGATGGGTGGACGTGCCATGGGAATGTTGCGGATCGAAAAAGGCTATCGCAGCTGGGGCGCAGAAATGACGACCGAGGTCACACCACATGCCGCTGGGTTGCAGCGGTTCTGCTCAAAAACCAAAGACTACATCGGCCGCTCTGTGGTCGACAGGCAGCGCGATATTGCGCCCGCAAAAGTCTTCGTCACGGTCGAAGTCGACGCCAACGCGCCGCCTTGCTGGGGGACAGAACCTGTCCTGAAAGACGGGCAATTGATCGGGTATGTCACGTCGGGCGGTATGGGCTGGCGGTGCGGAAAAATGCTTGCGGTGTGTTGGATTGATGCAAAGCATCGCACAATTGGCGGTGCACTGGACCTACAGGTTTTGGGCCAAATCTATTTAGCGAAAGTGCTGGCAGACCCCGTTTTTGACCCCAACAATCAACATCTATTGGGTTAAGCAACGAAAACCATGCTGCCCGCCGCGTCATGCCCTGTGCCAGCCAGCCCCGCTGATTTTTACCCACGGCCACGGCCTTTTTGTCGGCCTCTGGCAATTCGAAAAGCACCTTAGGGGCCGCAAACACCTGCTCTATCGGGGTAGGATCGATCCCGTGATTTGCGATGTAAAAGAACCCGTGATCCGTCGCGGCGCCCCAGATCGCACCGGACACGTTGATAACAGGGACCGTTTTGACATCCGTTGATTAGGCTTTTGCAAAATCTGTTGTCACAACAATATCCGTCAAGAATTCAGATGATCAGGATTGATCGTTCCCGGGCGTGCGGCCTCTATAAGGGTCAGAATATCTGTGATCGGCAGATCCGTCTGTGCGGCGAGCACGGATTTATAAGGCGGCAGATTGGTGCATTCCAACAGGATATGTTTGTGATGGGGTTGGCGACTGGCCGCGACAAGCTCACCAATTTCGCGACCCGCCCGGGCGGCGTCTAGTGCTGTCAGGTTTTGGGCAATGACCTTGCGTAGATGCGAACCGCGAGGCAATCCGATGACGTCGGTTTGGTACATTCCGAAATGGGCGGTGTTCAGGCTTTCGGCGTCAAAGGTCACGGTCAGGATGTCTTGGGGCGCGTAGCGTGCGCACAGATCCGGCAAAGCAACCAACGCCGAACTGATAAAAGGCTTGTCAGTCAGCTGAGAAAGATGCGCCTGCCAATACGACAAAAATCCGCAGGACGTGACAATCACATCACCACGTGCCTGCGCAATCGCCTCTTCAAACGGCGCAATCGGAATCGCCGCGGGATCATTGCTAACGATCTGGCCCACGCTGGCACCGGACACCCGCAAAATCTCGATATCGCCAAGATAGGTCGCCGGACTGGCGACATCCCCTGCAATACGTGGGAAATCGGTGTCGAGTTGTAGAACAGTGACCAGAGGCGGCATGTCTACTGCCTGATATTCTCGGGCAGCCATGTCGCCAATTGCGGAAATGCGACCAGCAGCACGATCATGACCAACATCAGCCCCACCATGGGCAGCGCCACCTTCGAGATATAGCCGATCTCGTGGCGGGTCATGCCCTGCAATACGAACAGGTTAAACCCGATGGGCGGTGTGACCTGCGCCATTTCCACAACGACCACGATGAAGATACCAAACCAGATCGGGTCGATGCCGGCTTGTCGGATCATCGGTTCAACAATGGCCATGGTCAGCACAACGGACGAAATACCGTCCAAAAACATGCCAAGGATGATGTAGAACACCGTCAGCGCGGCGATGAGAGTAATCGGGGACAAATCCAACCCATCAATGTAGGCCGCCAATGCGCGGGGCAATCCGGTAAAACCCATCGACAGCGACAGGAACGCCGCCCCCATCAGGATCAACGCGATCATCGCCGATGTGCGCGTGGCCCCCATGAGGCTTTCAAAGAAAGTGCTCAAGCTCAGCGAACGTTGGAACATCGCCAGCGTCAGGGCCCCCAGCACCCCGACGGCTGCTGCTTCGGTCGCAGTGGCCCAGCCAAAATACATTGATCCGATGACCGCAAAAACGAGGCATAAGACAGGGATAAGAAAACGACTTTCGGCCAGCATCGTACCAAAGCTGATGCTTGGTTCAGGTTCGGGACGCTGGTCGGGGCGCAGGAAATGCCAGGCCACGATGTAGGACATAAACAACGCCGCCAACACAAGGCCCGGAATGATGCCCGCCATAAACAGTTTAATGATGCTTTCATTGATCGACACGCCGTAAACGATCAGTGTCAGCGACGGCGGGATCATCAGCCCCAACGTCGCCGCCCCTGCCAATGTGCCCACGATCATGTATTCTGGATAGCCCCGTTTGCGCAGCTCTGGGATCGACATTTTGCCAACAGTCGTAAGGGTCGCCGCCGATGACCCCGATACAGCCGCAAATATCGTACAGCCTGCGACATTGGTGTGCAGCAATCCACCGGGCAGCCAGCGCATCCACGGGGCCAACCCGCGAAACATATCTTGCGATAATCGTGTTCGATAAAGGATTTCACCCATCCAGATGAACAGCGGCAAAGCCGTGAGCGTCCAAGACGATGAACTCGTCCAGATCGTGGTGATCATCGCATCCCCAGCCGGGCGCGTGGTGAACAGCTCCATGCCGACAAAGGCAACGCCCATCAGGGCAAGGCCGATCCAAATAGAAGACCCAAGCAGCGTGAACAGAACGAGAAGGAAAACGATTGTTGCATAGGCTTCGGTCATTCTACGGCCTCCGACACAATGGGGTTCACGCCGGTCACCAGCATCCGGTACAGCGTATCCCACAGCGCAACGGCCAGCAAAATGGTACCAATGGACATGGCCAATTGCGGAATCCAGACGGGGGTATAAACCAGTATGCGACTGCCCTCCGCCACGGCTGCGAAATCCAGCTGGAACAACGCGACCAGCCATTCAGGAAGTTGGTCTTGCCCTTGCGTGCGGTCGTTCAGCATTTCGGAAAAGAAATTCGCCTTCACGGCGTAGCGTGCAAAATAGGTGGCAATGATAGCAGCCCCGAACACGGCGAACCGGTCCAGCCATTTGCGCAGAAAATCATTGGTGTTCAGGATAATCGACACGCGGATATGCGCCCCGCGCGTCAAGGCATGGCACAGCGCAAAGAACGATGTCGCGGCCATGGCGTAGCCTGCAAATTCGGTGGTTCCCGGCACCGCGACACTTGTCCAGCGCGCGACCATGCCGACAACAATCAGCGTCAGGATCATGATCATAAAGAACCCGGCAATGACGCCACTGGCAACGTAGACCCCGTCCAATACACGCCACACCGGGCGCAACATGCGTTCAAGTCGTGGCCCCGCGATCAGACACAAAACGCCCACTAAGCTGGGCAGGACAAAGAGCCAGACCCAAGACGGGCGACCAGTCACGCATGCAAGGTACTCATTTCTAGTATAAAAACGGGCCAGCCCACACGTGTGCAGGCTGGCCCTTTGATCTTAGTTTGCGTTGTACGCGTCAAGGATCGCCTGGCCGTCCGCACCGGCTGTTTCAAGCCAATCGGCAGTCATCTGCGCCCCAATCGCCTCCAACTCCGCAAGAAATTCGGGACCAGCGTCCTGAACGGTCATGCCGTTGCTTTCAAGCTCTTGAAAGTAGAAATCGGACAGCTCAGCAGATTTGGCGGCACAGGATGCGGATGTCTCATCGGCGGCCTTCTGGATGCCCGCCTGAACGTCTGCGTCCAGACCGTCCCACACTTGCGTGTTCACCATCACATAGTTGCGCGGCAACCATGCGTTGACCTTGTAGTAGTGGGACAGATGTTCCCACACCTGACGGTCATAGCCAGTTGAACCCGATGAAATGAACGCAGATGCAACACCAGTGGCCAGCGCCTGGCTCAGTTCTGCTGCTTCGATCTGCACAGGGATCATCCCCAGTTCTTCCGCAAAGGTCGCCGTGGCCGAATTGTACGAGCGGAACTTGATGCCTTGCGTATCAGCCGATGAATTCACTTCTTGATCGAAGTAGAAACCCTGACCAGGCCATGGGCACGTATAAAGCGCGACGAGGTTAAGGTCAGCCAACTGCGCGTTGACCGTGTCACGGGCTGCCTGCCAAAGACGCTCGTTGTCGTCATAGCTTGTCGCGATGAATGGCAGGTTGTCTCACCCCAAAAGCGGCGCTTCGTTGGCATGTGCAGACATGAACCGCTCACCGATCGGCACTTGGCCTGTCTGGACAGCGCGCTTGATGTCGCCACCGCCAAACAACGACCCGCCCGGGTGGACTGTGATGTCGATCGCGCCGTCTGTGTAGTCGCGCACAAGGTCTGCAAAGATCACGCCATGTTCAGAATGGAAATTTGTGGCCGCATAGGCCATCGGCATGTCCCAGGATTGGGCGTGGCCGTCTGCGATTGCAGATGTTGCCATCAATGCGCCGAACGCAGTTGCGGATACTGTTTTAAGAAAAGTCATTTATGTCCTCCAAGACGGCAACGCATCAACGCGCAGCATATTTTCTGGGATCGAAGGCCCCCAAATCTATGTTTGGCTTTCTTCCGCCTATCAGGTCCGCAATGATCCGACCCGTTTTAGGACCACCTGTCAAGCCAACGTGCTGATGCCCAAACGCGCTATAACTCTTGCCCGACTTATCATTGGCCCCGATCAACGGCAGACTATCGGCGGGCGCCAGACGGTGCCCCATCCATTCAACGACGTCATCGCATGTCATATCTGGCAATATCTGTGCGACCTGACGGCGCAGCATTTCAAGCGGCGCGCGGCTGGCATCTGTTTCAAGACCACCAAACTCGATTACACCCGCCGCGCGCAATCGCCCTTCCATCGGCGTAAGCACAAACTTGCCACTTGCCACCATCATCGGAGCCTTCGGCATCACGGATGGGTTGATGAATTCCAAATGGTAGCCCCGCTCACTTTCGAACGGCACCGTCACGCCCAACTTATGCGCGATCTCTTTTGACCACGGCCCCATGGCAAAGACGATGTGATCCGCGATCATGGGTCCAGCACTGGTTTGCAGCCCTGAAATGACGCCACCCTCGACATCCACATCCTGCACCTCAACAATCTGCAACGCACCGCCTTGATCTACAAAATGATCGGCCAAGGCTTTGACATACGCGCCGGGGTCAGCAATCCGTCCGTGGTTCTTGCACGCCACGACCGTATGAAACGCGGGCCCGAACGACGGGTCTCGCGTGTCGTATTCCGCCCCCGAAATCACCTCAAAATCATATCCGGCGGCTTTGCGTTTGTTCCAGCCATAGGCATCCGCCTCATAGGACGCGCGGGTCGCATAGCCGAAACAATAGTCGTCATCATGGATGAACCGCGCTGCGGGCGATTGTGCTGCCAGCTGGCGGTGTTGGTCCAACGTGTCGTGCATCAAGGCACCCATCGCGGTTCCGTAACGATCCACATGTGCGTCCGTCGCGTGGCTTAGGTATTTCGCCAAAAAGGGCAGCAATTTAGGAAGATAGGACCACTTCAAAAACAATGGCGCGTCTCGGTTCAACACCATCGCAGGCGCTTTTCGCAAAAGCCCCGGAACAGTAACCGGAATAATGGCGCCCGCCGCTAAAACGCCCGCATTACCGTGGCTCGTGCCCGATGCAGGCCCAGCGCGATCGACAATGGTTACGTCATGCCCGTCCCGCTGCAACCAGATCGCACAAGACAGCCCGACGATGCCTGCGCCCACGACGATCACTTTCATGGCCCACTCCCGTTCTTCACGCAAAACCGTCCCACAGCGCGTGCCAGAATGAAACCCCGGTCGGTTGACTGTCCTGCTGCCCCATGCGTCTTTGACCCACCAACAACACGGGGCGCAGCGTTCAATATGCCATCCATAGCTATCTTGCCGATGCACATTTTGACGGCATCAATGGCAACCGCGATCTGTCCCGCATGACGGTTGCCATACAGGGGTTCGGCAACGTCGGGTATCACGCCGCCAAGTTTCTGAGTGAGGACGACAAAGCCAAAATCATCTGCGTCATCGAACATGACGGCGCGATATATGATCCTGCTGGCATCGACATTGAAGCCCTCAAACAGCATCAGATCACCAGCGGCAGTATCAAAGATTTCACAGGTGGATCGGTCTCGATCACTCAAGATGAAGGTCTTTGGGTCGCGTGCGATATCCTTGTGCCCGCAGCAATGGAGAATGCGATTACGATGGCCAAGGTCGACGAAGTGCGGGCAAAACTCATTGTCGAGGCGGCCAATGGCCCAATCAGATTTGATGCAGACCAAATCCTGCGTTCGCGCGGCATTACAATCCTGCCCGATCTTTTCGTGAATGCAGGCGGTGTCGCGGTCAGTTACTTCGAATGGATCAAAAACCTGACCCATATCCCGTTTGGTCTTATGGAGCGACGTCGTCAGGAACGACGCGGTATGACGCTGACCCATGCAATGGAAGAAATCTCAGGCAAGCAGCTTTCGCCAGACCTTCGACAAGAACTAATCGGCAGCGGAAACGAGATCGATTTGGTGCGGTCGGGCTTGGAAGACGTTATGCGAAACGCCTACGAGAGGATGTCGACAGCGCTTTCGCAGAACCCCGAACTGAAAGACTTTCGAACCGCGGCATATGTCTGCTCTATCCAGAGTATTGAAGCGGCATATGACGCCATCGGAATTTAGTTACTTGCTTCAAACAATACAATTGCCACCGCTCACGTCAGGCAATAAATTCGCGACCGCTCATTCCACAACTATTTCCAAAAAGTGGCCCATGGAATTGGGGCTGGATAGGTGCGCCTAGAATTTTCTTAAATCTTCGGTTGCTATCTGCAGGAATGTTTCACCCAACGGTGACAACGGTCTATGAGATGGCAGCAAGACGCGGAACGCAAATTCTATTTCCGGCAAGAATGGCCGAATCTCGATCATTCCATAGTCGCGCAAGGAACGGGCTGTCACGAGGTCGATAATCGATACCCCTGCCCCAGCTGCAACAAGGTTCCCGACGGCCATAGACAGCTGGGATTCGATGTTCATTATTCTTTGGACATTGTAGGCGAGAAATATCGCATCAATTTTTCGACGAGATATGTAGTCCGATCCAAGGGAAATGTAATTCTGCCCCTCGAAATCATTGGGCCACAAGACAGATTTTTCAAGTAATTTGTGCCCTTTAGGTAAAATGGCAACGAAGGGGGCCGCATGCAGAATTTTGGACGTAACCGAGGGATGTTCGACGTCAGTTTCAGCAAAGCCAATATCAAACTGTTGGGACGCAACGCACTGCAACACACGTGGAGAACTGTGGATCTTGAGGCTGACCGAGATGTCAGGCCTGTCATCGCAGAACTGAGCAATGACCCTCGGGAGGAAATCGAGGGCGAGTGCCGGTAAACCTGCAATATGAAGCGCGCCACGTCTGAAACTGCCAATATCTTTTGCCGCGTCTGCGATTGTATCAAGACCGATGAACGACCTCTCGACTTCTTCATACAGCGCAATTGCTTCGGGCGTCGGCAGCAGCCTCTTTCTTTGACGCAAGAACAAGGCGTAGCCGATTGTCTTCTCTAGGTCGGCAATCAACCGGCTGGCCGCAGGTTGTGTCACATGCAGGCGGCTTGCGGCCTCTGTGACGCTGCCCGTGTCGATCAGGGCGCGAAACGCCTCTAACTGGCGATGGTTAAGACGCATTTTCGATGGCTTCCTATGACTCTATATTTATAATATTTATGCATGAAAACATCATTATATACAATTTGCTATATGATGTGCCGTCTGGAAATATTTGTGAATATCAACAACAGGGAGAAAAAAATGCAAAAATTATTCGTCACGGCCAGTATTGTTGCACTGTCAGCAGTTGCAGCATCTGCGCAGGACCAAACTCTTTACCTTGGCGCTTACGGCGGCTCGACAGAGACATTGATGAACGAAACGATCATCCCGATGTGGGAAGAAAAGACAGGTGCGACTGTCGTTTATGTGGCTGGAAATTCGACCGACACTCTGGCAAAACTGCGCGCCCAAGAAGGGGCGCAAGACCTTGATGTCGTGTTCATCGACGATGGCCCGATGAGCCAGGCAATCGGTTTCGGATATTGCGATACTGTAAACGAAGAAACGTTCTCCGATCTTTACGATGCTGCGCGTATGCCGGAAAACAAGGCGGTCGGTGTCGGCATCATTGCGACGGGCCTCGCCTATAATACTGAAGTTTTCGCTGCAAATGGCTGGGACGCGCCGTCGTCGTGGAACGATCTGGCCGATCCAAAATACCAAGGCGTTCTGGCTGTCCCGCCGATCACAAACGGCTATGGGCTGCATGCCTTGATCGCCACGGCCATCGTCAACGGCGGCGGTGTGAATGACATCGAGCCGGGCTTCGCTGCATTTGAAGATGCAATCGACGACAATGTTCTGGTCTATGAACCGTCATCCGGCAAGATGTCCGAACTTTTCCAGAACGGTGAGATTGCTTTGTCCGTCTGGGGCAGCGGCCGCCTCAAGGCGCTGGCAGATTCCGGGTTCCCCGGTGCATTCGCATACCCTGACGAAGGGGGGATCAAACTGCTTGTGACGGCCTGTCCGGTCGTAGGTTCGGATGTTCCTGAACTGGCGCAAGACTTCTTGGCATTTGTCACATCACCCGAGGCCCAACGCCTGTTTGCCGTCACCAATGGCTGGGCACCGGTGAATGCAACTGTGGAATTGACCGCAGAAGAAAGCATCGCCCTGCCCGTCGGGCCAGCGATTGTCGATAATCTCATCACCGTTGATTACACAATCGTTAATCCTGCCCGGGGTGATTGGACACAACAATGGACCCGTCGGATCGAGAACTAAACGTTGATCTGACAAAACGGGCGCGTACAAGATTTGTGCGCGCCCCACATTATTATTGGGGGCCATGCAGTGTCATTTCTCAAATTTGAATCGCTAAAAAAAGAATTCGGTGACTTTGTCGCCGTGGGTGACATGAGCCTTGATGTGGAACGCGGTGAATTCATTTCACTGCTTGGTCCGTCGGGCTGTGGAAAAACCACGACGCTTCAGATGGTGGCAGGTTTGTTGCAGCCAACTTCTGGTAAGATCATGTTGGACGGCAAGGACATTACCAACACGCCCCCCAACAAGCGGGGTCTTGGCATTGTGTTTCAAAGCTATGCCCTGTTCCCGCATATGACCGCCACCGAGAACGTCGCATTCGGTCTTGAAATGCGGGGTGTCGGCAAAGCAGATCGGATGGCGCGTGCCCATGCGGCGCTCGAACAGGTTCGGTTGGCGCAGTTTGCAGACCGCTACCCCAAGGATATGTCGGGCGGCCAGCGACAGCGCGTCGCGTTGGCCCGCGCACTGGTGATTGAACCACCCGTTTTGCTACTGGACGAACCGCTCTCAAATTTGGATGCGAAGCTGCGCGAAGAAATGCGGATCGAATTGCGGCTTTTGCAACAAGACATCGGCGTAACGACGATCCTGGTCACACATGATCAGGAAGAAGCCCTGTCGATGAGCGACCGGATCGTTGTGATGCAGCGCGGTGAGGTATCGCAAATCGCAGCACCGCTGGATTTATATGAACGACCAACGAACACCTTTGTGTCCGACTTTGTCGGCAAAACAAACCTTCTGAACGGCCACGTCAGCGCGCCAAACACAGTTTCCGTAAACGGCACGACCATCGACGTCGATACTGCATCCGCAGATGTGGGCAGTCAGGTGACGTTGTCGGTGCGGCCGGAAAAACTGCGCCTTTGCGATGACACGACTGGTCAAAAAGTCCGCATCGACGCGGCGATTTTCCTTGGCTCAAGTTGGCTCTACCGTGTGACGGGCGAGCTGGGTGAATTGTTCATCACTCAGCCCAACACAGGCTCTGCTGGGTATTCAAAAGGCGACATGGCACACGTGAGCTGGCCTGCCGGATCGCTCACCCTGTTCGAGGATGCAGTGTCATGAGCGCTGCGAGCCCCAGAACAACACCCTATCTGCTGACAGCACCCGGCGTGCTGTTTTTCGCCGCGCTGTTGGGTTTCCCGATGGTGATGACGTTTGTCTTGAGCCTGCATTCGTATGATTTCAACACAGGCATTCAATCAGACTGGACCCTTGCGAACTATGCCGATGTCCTTGGCGACAGCTATTTTCACAAGATCTTCAGCCGGACGTTCGGGCTTGGCCTTTTGGTGACGCTGATCTGTGTTCTGATCGGGGTGCCAGAAGCCTACGTTCTATCGCGCTTAAGCAGCGGATGGCGGTCTGTTTTCTTGCTGGTGGTGCTAGGCCCCCTCCTCATTTCAGTCGTTGTGCGGACTTTGGGGTGGGCGTTGTTTTTCGGGGGTAATGGTATTCTCACTATGACCGCGCAAGCATTGGGGTTCAGTGACGAACCCGTCAGTCTGATGTTCACCTTTGCTGGTATGACCATTGCTCTCGTCCATGTGCTTGTCCCGTTTATGGTGATTTCGGTCTGGGCGTCGTTGCAGAAAATCGACCCCCAAAGCGAAGACGCCGGCCTTAGCCTCGGGGCCACAAAATTTACCGTTCTGCGCCGCATTACTTTGCCGCAGGCCATGCCGGGTATTCTGTCGGGCAGCATTATCGTGTTTGCACTGACCGCCAGCGCCTTTGCAACGCCCGCAATCATCGGTGGACGGCGCATGAAGGTCGTGGCGACAGCCGCCTATGACGAATACCTCAGCACGTTGAACTGGCCATTGGGCGCGACGATCGCGGTCCTGCTGTTATTGGCCAATATCGTCATCATCCTGAGCTTCAACAAAATCATCGAACGGCGCTACGCCAAAGTATTCGAGTAGGAAAAATCATGAGACGTCTTGGCCCGGTTGCCCTCATCTTTCACGCCGTTTTCGTCATCTTTATCCTTGCCCCTTTGGTGATGGTGATCGCTGTATCATTCACGGACAAAGGTTATCTTTCACTGCCGACGGACGGTTTGTCGTTGCGGTGGTTCTACGCAATTCTGGACAACCCTTCGTTCATTGACGCCTTTTGGATGTCGGTCTGGCTTGCCCTGATTTCCGCATCCATCGCCGTCATCATTGCTATTCCGGCGGCTCTGGCGATTGCACGGCACAAATTTCCGGGTCGGGACTTTATCGCAGCGTTTCTGCTTTCCCCCCTGATGATCCCGCATCTGGTGCTGGGCGTCGCATTCCTTCAGTTTTATTCACAAATCGGGTTGGGCGGCTCGTTTTACGGGTTGGCGGCGGCGCATATCGTTCTGGTGACGCCCTATGCACTTCGGCTTGCGTTGTCAGCGGCGACCGGTCTGTCGATTGAGGCAGAACAGGCGGCACTCACACTCGGCGCTAATAGATTTACAGTTTTTCGCAAAATTACGTTGCCGCTGATCCTGCCGGGTGTTGCCGGTGGCTGGCTGTTGTCTTTCATCACCAGCTTCGAC
This sequence comes from Octadecabacter dasysiphoniae, assembly GCF_021532615.1. GTDB lineage: Bacteria > Pseudomonadota > Alphaproteobacteria > Rhodobacterales > Rhodobacteraceae > Octadecabacter > Octadecabacter dasysiphoniae. The sequence continues at coordinate 146,435 of NZ_JAKGAQ010000003.1, read as the reverse complement.
GAACTGACGATGAGCGTGTTCGTGGCGTCGCCCGCGACCCAAACCTTGCCCGTGAAAATGTACAATCACATCACCCAGACCATCGATCCATTGATTGCATCCGTGTCCACGGTACTGATCGTTCTGACCTTCATCTTGATGCTGATTTTGGACCGCTTTTATGGCTTGGACAAAGTCTTCGTCGGGAAGGGCTAACGATGGCCCATATCGTCATAGGAGGCGGCGTCGTTGGTTTGTCCATCGCCTACGGACTATTGAAACGAGGCAAAGATGTCGTCGTTCTGGACGGTGCCGACGATGATTTTCGGGCGTCGCGCGGGAACTTCGGACTCATCTGGATCCAAGGCAAAGGCGAACACGCGCCACATTACGCGACGTGGTCACGTCGGTCCGCAGACCTTTGGGCCGGTTTTGCCAAGGATCTTTTGGTCGAAACGGGTGTCGACGTCGCCTATCAGGATGCCGGTGGCATTGATTATTTCACGGACGAAGACGTCTTGGAAAAACGCGGTCGATCCCTGTCCCAATTGGCGCAACAACTGGATGACGATTATCCTTTTGAAATTCTGGACCACAGCAAACTTAAGGCACTCGTTCCGGAAATTGGCCCCAAAGTCGTGGGCGGCATTTACTCTCCCATGGATGGCCATGTGAACCCGCTTTCCCTGCTGCGGGCCTTGTCGATTGCGGTGCGCAATGCTGGCGGAACGATCAGGACAGGGGCGCAGGTTATCAGCGTGGGCGCACGCGACAGGGATTTTTCTGTACTGCTGGCGGACGGCGCGAAAATAGACGGTGATGCGCTGGTTCTCGCGGCGGGTCTTGGTTCCGTTGAACTGGCCGAAGAACTTGGGTTTGACGCGCCGATCAGGCCCCAACAGGGCCAAGTTCTGATTACCGAAAAGCTCCCTCATTTTTTGAAATACCCGTCGGGAACCATTCGGCAGGTCAATGAAGGTGGCGTGCAAATCGGCGCATCCAAAAGCGAAGCGGGGACGAATGACAGCGAAGACATCGCAACGAGCGCTTCTCTCGCGCAGCACGCAATCGACATTTTCCCGCATCTGGAGCGCGTGAAACTGGTCCGAAGCTGGGCGGCGCTGCGCATTATGTCGCCCGACGGCTATCCGATCTACCAACGGTCCCAATCCGCGCGCGGCGCAAGTTTCGTGACCTGTCACAGCGGCATAACGCTTGCTGCGGCACATGCCAGCCTGATGCCCGACTGGATTCTGGAACGAAACAGGGCTCCGGACGTCTCCCAATTTAGCGAAAGCAGGTTCCATGTTTAAACTTATGGAGGGCGAGGACGTGCAAGACAGCGTCACGTTCTTGTTCGAAAATCAGCCGGTTAGTGCCACCCCCGGCATGAGCGTCGCCGCCGCGTTACTGGCCGCAGATGTCTCAATTTTCCGCCAAACACCGGTCAGTCAATCCGCTCGTGGTCCGTTTTGCATGATGGGCGCATGTTACGACTGCCTCGTGTTTGTGGACGGGATGAATGTGCAGGCCTGCATGACGAAGGTGCGTGACGGCATGAAAGTGTCCCGCGTTCCGATCATCAATAAGGACATCGAAACATGAATGACCCGTTCGACATTATCGTCATTGGTGCCGGCCCTGCGGGAATTTCCGCGGCGTTAGAGGCAGATCACCACGGGGCAACCGTCTGTTTGCTGGATGAACAGGCCAGTGCGGGGGGGCAAATCTATCGCAACGTGTCCCAATCCACATCGGCGCGCACCAAAGTGCTCGGGCCTGATTACCTTGAAGGGGGCAAGATGGTGCGCGATCTTGAACAGTCAGGGGTCGTTCACCGCACGGGCGTTACCGTTTGGAAAGTCGGTCAGGACGGGTCCGTGGCCTATAGCAAAGAGGAAACAGCGGCGCAGATCAAAGGCCGCCACATCATCATTGCAAACGGGGCAACAGAACGTCCCACCCCCCTGCCCGGATGGACAAAAGCCGGCGCAATGACTGTCGGGGCAGCACAGATTTTGATGAAATCCGCAGGGATCGTGCCGACAGATGCCGTGCTGATCGGGTCTGGCCCGTTGCTTTATCTTGTTGCGCAACAATTGGTGTCCGCCGGGGCGCCCCCCAAAGCCGTGATCGAAACGCAGACCAAAAAGGATTTGTTGGGCGCGACCCGTCACCTTGTGCCCGCGCTCAAGGGCTGGAAACAACTGGCGAAGGGTTTGCAGTTGATCGCTGCGATACGGATGGCTGGCGTTCCTCGTTTTACCGCTGCCACCAACATCGCGATCCACGGCGAAGACAAAGTGGATCGGGTCAGTTTTGACGCAAACGGGAAAAGCCATTCTATCCAGACAACAAGCGCGTTGCTGCATCAAGGTGTTGTTCCCAACACGCAGATCACGCGTTCGATTGGTTTGAAACACGTCTACAACGCCCAACAACACTGCTTTCATCCCGTGACCGATGCGTTCGGGCAGTCCTCAAATAGCGTGTTTTCGATTGCCGGGGATGGTGCCGGGATTGGCGGCGCCAAGGTCGCGGCGCTTTCGGGTAAAATCAGCGCCCTGAACGCAGTGTGTCAGATCGGCATAATACCGAGGGGCATTTGCGAAACGCGCGCCGCGCCATTGCTCAAAAAGCGGTCTTCTGAACTCGCCATTCGCCCGTTTCTTGATGCAGCCTATCCACCGCCTACGGATGTTCTCAGGCCCGCCGACGATACGATTATTTGTCGATGCGAAGAAGTCACCGCTGGTGATATCCGCCGTTTCGCCAGCCTTGGATGCAAGGGACCAAACCAGGCCAAATCCTTTGGCCGGCCCGGAATGGGCCCATGCCAAGGGCGTTATTGCGGGCTGACAGTCACCCAGATCCTCGCCCATGAAACAAACCAGTCCCACGACGCCGTGGGGGCGTATCGCATTCGCGCACCGCTCAAACCCATAACGTTGAAAGAACTGGCCAGCCTTGAGACCCCCAAAGAACCGGAGACCGCGACGTGATACAAAGACTTCATACGACCGAACGCCTCAGCAAAATCGTAAAGTACAATGGCGTGGCCTATTTTTGCGGGCAAGTCGGGGATGGCGATACTGTGGCTGCGCAAACAACGGACTGCCTTGCGCGTGTCGATGATCTTTTGACGCAAGTCGGTTCAAACCGCGAAAACATCCTACAGGCGATCATATGGGTGGCGGATATCGACGATGTCGCAGAGATGAACGCGGTCTGGAATGCATGGATACCGCAGGGCCACGCGCCTGCCCGGGCCTGCAGTGAAGCAAAACTCGGGCGGGCCGAATTGAAGGTCGAGATCATTATCACAGCCGCCTGCCCCTAACGGACAGCACGGCCCAGAACCCGACAGTCACCTCAGACGAGGCACGAAAATGAACCCGAAGTCCAATTCGATCACCACTGAAACGATCATCATAGGGGGTGGTTTGCATGGTCTTTCGACCGCCTTGCATCTGGCCATGCGCGGGATGACGGTCGTGGTGCTTGAAAAAGACCGTGTGGGGCGTCACGCCTCGAGCGCGAATGCCGGTGGTGTGCGTCGTCTGGGGCGTGCATTGCCCGAAGTTCCTTTGTCCGTTGCATCTGCCGATATCTGGCAAAATATGACTGACCTTGTTGATGACGACTGCGGTTTCGTGTCCTCTTTTCAGGTGAAGCTGGCCGATACGCAAACCCATATGGACCAACTGCGTGAGCGTGCGAAACAGGTCCGTGCGATCGGGTTCGAGCACGAAGAGATCATCGACCAGCAGACCTTGCGCGACCTTGTGCCAGCCGTTTCAAAAGACTGCATCGGGGCATTGGCCGTCACAGGTGACGGGTATGCAAATCCGTTCCAAACCGTGCGGGCATTTTACACAAAGTGCATCGAGTTGGGCGTCGTCATTCATCAGGGCAGCGGCGTTGAAAACATCAGTCGTGTTGCAGATGACTGGTCGGTTCGAACCGCGCACCACACAATCACAGCCCGAAATATCGTAAATTGTTCTGGCGCTTGGGGTGGAAAAATTGCTGCCATGTTGGGGGATCACCTGCCGATTGACGCAAGGGCACCGATGCTGATGATCACAGAAAAGATGCCGCATTTCATGGACGGCGTCGCCGGTGCACAGGGCATCCCCCTGTCGTTCAAACAATTCCCGAACGGAACCGTTCTGATCGGCGGCGGCAATGTCGGCAACGCCTATCTCGAGACCAATAAAACCGACCTCGATTATCAGGGGTTGGCATTATCGGCGGCCACCGCGCGGCGGTATTTTCCAATCATGGAAAACGCGAAAATCGTCAGGTGCTGGGCGGGAATCGAAGGATTTATGCCCGACAACATTCCGGTGATCGGCAAAGGTCGGCAAGACAACGTGTTCCACAGTTTTGGCTATTCGGCACACGGATACCAGATGGCACCGATATGTGGGAAAATCCTCAGCGAATTGATCATCGACCAAGGGGCCACTTTGCCGATTGATGCGTTCGATCCGGCAAGGTTTCGTAAAAATTCGCGTGAAAATGGTTCAGAGAGCATCGCAGAATTTGCCTCTTAGTGGCAAACAAAACGCCATGCGTTTGGGGTCATCAAGCTAGATATCATTCGAAGAAATTATGGCTTCCGCGAGGTCGGCAATTGCGATCTTCGACGACATGGATTTGTCCCTCAGCCGTTTATAGGCATCTGCCTCTGTGATGTTCTTGGTCTGGGACAGAATGGCGACCGCCTTCTCTATCTGGCGACGTGCCTTCAACGTCTCATCAAGCGATTTGATACGCTGTTTCAATCGACCCTCATGGCGGGCGACGCCGATGGACGTCGTAAGCGCGGACAGAACGCCAAACACGCGGACAGGTTTGGACAACACGCCATGCACGTGAAGGCGCTCAAGCTCAGCCAGAATTTCGGGTGTTTCGTAAGCGACGATTGCAATCCTTGTGATCGTGTCACTGCTGGCCATCCACGTGAGGTCCTTTGCGTCGTCAAGACGGTTCAAAAGGAACATGACCACATCCACATCATCAGGCACAGACGTCGGAACTGGCCAAATCGTGCTCGTCTGGCACCCGATACGCCGAAGGTGATCGTTCAGCGTCTTGCGGTCTTCGTCATCGGGATGAATAACCAACACCCGCGTTTGACGCAGGCGTCTAAGAAGTTTGTCGTCTCGCTCGTCTTGCATGTCAGAGCGCCACTTCTGGTTGCGGAACCGAGCGATTATAGGTGATCAAATAAGGGTCAGGGCGAACCGCGGTTTTGCTGCGCCACACGATCTCATAGGATCCATCGGCATTTGACACCGCAACATGCGGGCGAAGCGTGAAATGGTTGGTATCCAGATCAATCGATAGATCGCCCCCCGGCGCCTTGAAGACAGCGCCCGACAACGCGGACAAGACATTGTCCGTATCGCTACTGCCGCTCAAACGAAAGGCTTCAGCGAAAAAGTGAACAAGCGAATAGGCAACCTCTGCGTAAACGCTGGGACTACGCTCGCCACCATATCGGTCCTCAAAGCCCTTTCGAAACAAGATGTTCTGCGGCGTATTCATCGATCCGAAGTATGCGGCGACCGCGATGTGCCCGGCCCGCGCTTGCGTCCGCAACTGCGCGAGTTCTGATTCCATTGTCGTCAGGGACGCGATCGGCGCGTTTGCTGCACCTTCGCTCAGCGCTGCATGGGCGTCATAAAACGTGACGCTGTCCTGCCCCACAACTGTTGAAATGATCACATCGGGTTTGATTGCAAAGACCTTGCGCAACTCGGCCTTCATATCCGGTCCACTCGTACCGAAGGGGAGGTAGGATTCGCCGATGATGTCGCCATCGCTATCGGTGACGAATTCCTTGACGATGCGGTTGATCTCGCGTGCATAAAGCGTGTCAGAACCGAGCAGCCCGATCCGCTGCCCGTGATGTGCATAAATGTATTCAAGCAATGGAATGACCAATTGGTTCGGCGTCGCGCCGCCGTAGATCACGTTTGGCGAATATTCAAAGCCTTCATAAACCGAAGGGTAAAACAAGATACCGTTCAACCGTTCGACGATGGGCAACACGGCCTTGCGGCTTGACGACAAGCAACACCCGAAGATGAAATTCACCCGATCCTTGAGCAAGAGTTCGGTCGCCATTTCCGCATATTTCTGATCGTCCCCTTGGGGGTTCATTATGATCGGATCGAGAAGTTTGCCGTCAATTCCGCCGCTGGTGTTGATCTTTTCAATGGCCAGCAGCGTGCCTTGCAGATGCGCGTTTTCCGTCACGGACATTGATCCGGATTGGGAAAACAGCACGCCGATCTTGATCTTACCTTTATCCATCCGTGCCACTGCCTGCGCCCAATTGTTCATCGACCTGCTGACCAATCGCGAGGAGTTTTTCATCCTCACCGGGCCGCCCCATCAACATCATACCAACCGGAAGCCCGGATGTCCCGGTTCCGATTGGTAGCGTCAAGCACGGCAAGCCCGCCAAATTCCCGATCCAGCAAAACCACGTCATGGCGTCCTGCGTGCTCACACGCCGCCCACCAAACTCCTGCCAATCATCACCGTGTCGCGGGGCCGTCACCGGCAACGTTGGCAAGCAGAGCACATCCCAATTGCCAAATTCGGACAACAAGGTCTTGATCAGCCGCGCCCGCAGTTTTTGGGCGTGCAAGACCTCAACAGCCCTAAGCTCCTTGCCCGCTTCAAGATGCGCGCGGGTCACGGATGAAAAGCCGGTCGGGTTTCGCGCGAGGAGTTCCGCATGATACGACGACGCCTCACAGTGCAAAATCGCCTCCCACGCGGCAAAATAATGCCGCACCCCTGCCAATTCGCGATCCTCAACATCTGCACTCAGCCTGCCCAGCGCTAATCTAAGGCATGCGTCGACATCGCCCGTCCTCTCAAGGCCCGGCCCAACCAGATTGATGATCTTGACGTTAGCAGGCGGTTCTTGGGTCTGGAACGTCACTGCAGTGTGGGTCGATACATCGTTGGGATCAGGCCCCAGTATGATCGGCAAGATCGCGGCAATCGCATCTAGGGACGTAGCGATTGGCCCCGTTGCGTCAAGCGACCAACTGAGCGGCAAAACCCCATATCGCGATGCGCGGCCATAGCTGGGTTTGAAACCATAAATGCCACATGCACTGGCCGGAATACGAATAGATCCCCCAGTGTCGCTGCCCATTGCTACGGTCACTATCCCTGCGGCGACGGCTGCCGCTGATCCGCCACTGCTACCGCCCGTGATGTGATCCGTGTTGTGCGGGTTGTTTGTTTTGCCGATGTTGGATGTGGTGTTGGTCGCGCCGTAGGCCCATTCGTGCATGTTGGTTTTTCCAAACACCACAGCCCCTGCCGCCCGTAGCCGCGCGACGACCGTTGCATCCATGCCGCCGGGTTCAAGCGGTCGTGCATCCGAACAGGCGGTCGTGGGATAATCCACCGTCAGGTAATTGTCTTTGAACGCAATCGCCAGTCCGTCAATAGCGCTGAGCGGCGTTCCAGCCTTGCGCCGCGCATCTGAAGCTTCGGCTTGGGCCAAGACGTGGCCCGGATCAATCGTAACGAACGCGTTCAAGGCCGCCGCGCCCGCCGCGCGGTCCAAGGCCCGTTTAGCCAGCGAAACTGCCGTTTGCGTCCCTGTGGCGAGGGCACGGATGTCATCGCAGATCGGGTTAGGTGGTTTCAACATAGTACGCCTCCGCAACAAAGGTGTGTGCTGGCTCGTCAAACGGGGATCCCGTTAGGGTTTTCAGGCCACCCCGAATGCGGGCCAAGGTCGCTGCAATGCGCGCTTTCTGGTCTTGCGTGAGATCTTGATCCTTTGTCATATCAAACCCCCAACAATTCCTGTTGCAGGTCCTTGTCCGCCAAAAGGCTGTCGCGGTCGGTCTCCATGCGCACTTCGCCCTTTTCCATGACGTAGGCCCGTTCACTGATCGACAGACAGAAATCGAGGTTCTGTTCCGCCACAAGGATCGCGATGCCGCGCTCTTGGTTGATGCGCTTCAGGATTCCCGCCATTTCGTCGATAATTGATGGCTGCACACCTTCTGTCGGCTCATCTAGCAGTAGGATTTTCGGGACCGTGGCCAGCGCACGCGCCAACGCAAGAACCTGCTGTTGACCACCCGACAATCCACCCGCCAAGTCGCCAGCTTTGGGGTGCAGCAACGGGAAATCCTCCATCGCCTCGGCCACCGCCCGTTTGGCGTCATGCCCGTTGGTGGCCGCCGCGACAGCAATGTTTTCTGTCACAGTCATACGGGGAAACACGAACCGGCCTTGCGGAACGTACCCCAACCCCAATTTCGCGCGTTTGGCGGGTGAATTCGGGGCGGGTCGACCGTCAATCTCAACCGAGCCAGACATTGCAGGGATCAAGCTGGTTGCATAGCGCATGACCGTCGATTTCCCGACGCCATTACGGCCCAGCAGGGCAACGATTTCGCCTTGCTTCACCTCAAGCGACACGTCGCGAATGATGGTGGTTTTGCCATAGCCGCCGGTGGCATTTTTGATCTTAAACATGCGCGCGCCTCCCCAAATAAATGTCCAGAACGCGATCGTCCGCGCGCAGCGTTTCAATGTCGCCCTCCGCAAATACCTCGCCCTGATGCAACACGGTGACGTGCCCCTGCAACGTGCGCACAAATTCCATGTCGTGTTCGACAACGACGACCGTGGTGTGCCGCGCAAGGATGCGCACCAGCGCCGACAATTCGCGCGTTTCTTGCGTGGTCATGCCCGCCGCCGGTTCATCCAAAAGAACGACACGCGGCGCCAGACACAGCACCATCCCGATATCGAGCCATTGTTGCTGACCGTGCGAAAGTGCCCCAGCCTGAACCTCGGCCTGTTCTTCCATCCCCAACATGCGCAGGATCTTGTCGCTCACATCGACGGCCTTTTGCGGCGTCTTTGTCCGGGCGTAGGCGGCCACCCAAAGGTTGTCGCGCACGCTCAGATCGCCGAACACCTGCGGCTTTTGGTTTTTCACGCCCATGCCGTTGCGCACCCGCTCAAAGATGGGCGCGCGGGTGACGTTTTGCCCCCCAATAGACACCGTGCCGCCCTCGGGTTGGTACAACCCCACACAGGTTTTCAAATACGAGCTTTTGCCCGCCCCGTTGGGACCAATCAGCGAATAAGGCCGACCGGGCGTAAACGTCCGCGTGACGTTGTTGACCGGAATGACACCGCCAAACCGCTTGAACGCATCGCGCGTTTGAAGGTCCTTGGCAGGACCCGCCTCGATCGCGGCGTCCTCAAGGATTTGACCTAGAACGGCTTCGTCAATCTGGACGGCACCGGCGTGGCGCGCGGCGTCGTTGGGGTCGGGTAGAAACCGTTTCCACAGATCGCCCAGCGCGCCAAGGATGCCGTTGTGAAGGTATAGGACCAGCAGGATCAGCACAGCACCAAGGATCAGGGTGGTCTGCCCGCCCGCTGATCCACTGCCCAGCCAGAACGACAGGCTGCCGATCAGCAGCGCGCCCAGAAACGGCCCCGCCAAAGTGCCCAAGCCCCCGACCAGAACGTAAATCGGGATCAACAACGCCTCTTGCACCGAAAAGATCGACGGGTTGAGGTAGTTTGCCCAAAGCGCGAACAACGCCCCCGCAACGCCAGCGATGGCCCCCGCATATGAGAAGTTGAGCACCTGAATTTTACGCACATCGTAGCCCAAAAGTTCCGTCTTTTCAGGGTCGATCCGCACGCAGTCCACGATCCGCCCGAAGGTGCTTTTCATCAAAAAGCGGGTCAAAAAATACAGCGCGGCGGCCACGATAACGACCACGACAAACGCGGCGTTGGGTTTCAGCTTGCTCGCCTCGCTTCCAAAGCCAATCACAATGCCCGGAATGTTTGACAGGCCATTGTCCCCGCCAATGACCGCGTCGCCAACGACCAATCGATAGGTCTGCGTGACGGACCACAACAAAAGCGTGAACGTGTACGACAGGATCGTGCTTTGCAGCGCGCCCATACGCGCGTAGAAAATAATATAGCCCAGCAGCGCCGCCACAACCGCCCCAAACAACGCGCCCGCAGGCAAGGCGAGGATCAGTGTGTTGCCCAGCGACGGCGCAAGATTGATCGCGATGACGCTGCCGAAATAGCCCCCGAGGCCATAAAACGCCGTCTGCGCGAGGCCGAGGAACCCGCCTCGCCCCCAAACCACATCAAGGCTTAGGCCAAGCAACCCCGCGATGATCCACGAGGTCGCCACAAAGGCGAGGTACGGGTTAAGCAGGCCGGACACCGCAAGCGCGATCAGTGTCGCGAGTGCCGGAAACACCAATCCTGCCGAATTGAATAGTTTTTGTGACATTGAAAATGCGCCTTACAATTTGCGACGCCATTTGGCCGAAATCCCGAGCGGGAACAGCCAAAGCAGCAATGCGGTCATGAGGAAAAAGAAGACATCGCCGATCACGGATGTCATGAAACTTGCGGTGATGGACGCGCCCCCACCAAGGCCAAGCGCGGCAAGCGCACTGCCGGTCAAGGTCACAGGACCCGCAACAACGACGGTCAGAAACCCTTTGACCGCAAAGAATAAACCCATTGATGGGGTTGCTGGAATAATCGGCAATAGTATTGCACCAGCAAACCCGGCCAACCCGCAGCCGACCGCAAAGGTCAGCGTGTTCACCCGCGCCGATTCAATGCCGATGGCCTGCGCCATTTCGGGCGACTGGATGGACGCGCGGGCCTTCATTCCGTAGACCGATTTGGTCATCAAGACATAGACGAAGACAACCATCAGCGCCGCGATCCCGATCATCGCCAGCGGATAGATCGCCAGGCTATAGCCGCCGATCTGGATATTGCCCTACGGCATTCCGATGCCGGGTGTCACTGTCCCGAATAACAAAACAGCCCCTTGGTTGAAGATCATCCCAAGGCCCCAAGTTGCCAGCATCGTATCAAAAATGCGCCCATAGAGCTTTCGGATAATCAACACCTCGACGATGGCCCCGATCAGCATGGTCATCGCCACCGCAAACGGGATGGCCAACAGATAGGGAATGCCGATCTGTGTCGCCGTCAGCGCCGAATACGCGCCCACCATCAAAAACTCGCCATGGGCCAGATTGATGACACCCATCAAACCGTAGACCACCGCCAGACCGATCGTCGCGATCAGCAGAATGGATGCGCTGGACAAAGACGACAGCAGCACTGTCGCCAAGAAATCTAGTTCCATTGGAACCTCCTTGGGATGGGCGCACCGTGACCGATGCGCCCGGCAAATTTAGTCAGTTTCGGGGGTGAAATGTTCGGCCAGATCAGGGGACGCAACCAGATCACAAACCTCGTTTTCATAAGACGGGGCCGCGTCTTCGATCTTGAGAACTGTATCGAACGCACTGTCCGCGTTGCCCCGCACGATGTAGATGTTCTGGCGCAAATTATGCGATCCGGGTTCCATCGTGACGGTGCCGTTTGGCGCATCAAAGGTGATGCCGCTTTCCAGCGCCGCAATCACCGCATCTGCATCGGTCGTCCCCGCGGCCTCGGCCGCGGCGGCCCAGACATGCACCGCGTTCCACGTATCCACCGCGACGGACACAATCGGTGTGCCATCGCCGTAAGCATCGATCCACTGCGCCACGAATTCATCGTTCGCCGGATTATCGACGTGCATGAAATATCCGGCACTTGCGATCAGGCCCTCGCCGGCTTGCGTGGACACAACGACCTGTTGATTGCCGGACCCGTAGTTCGAGGACACGACACCGATGTTGTCTTTCAACCCGGCAGCCGCGAATTGTTCCAGAAATCCGGTCTGGTTCGCCCCAACCGGAAGCGCGACGACAAAATCAGGCGCGGATTGCTGAATTTTCTGAATGGCCGGCGCGTAGTCGGTAACAGACAAAGCAAGAAAATCCTCGCCGACAACCGTGCCACCGAATTGTTCGGCATATTCGTGAACCCAGTGCGCGGAAATTGTGCCGAAGTTGTAATCAGGCGCCATGATGTAAATGTTGGGGCCGTATTCTTCGATGGCCCATTTGATCAGCGGTTCCAACTGCTGGGACGCCGATGATCCGGTCACAAAAGTCTGGCGATCACAGGCACCACCTTCGTAAAGCGACGGATAGAAATACGGGATGTTGGCATCGCGAAACACCGGGCGGATGGCTTCTCGGGATGAACTGGTCAGGCCGGCAAACATCGCCGCGATCCCGTCGCGCAAAACGGAGGTGTTCGCGAATTGTGTGTACTTGCTCAGCTCGGATTGTGAATCGTAGCTGACCACTTCGATCTGCTCGCCCAGAACGCCGCCATTTGCGTTGATGCTTGCAACCGCGAGGTCCAGTGCATTGCCCTGCTGGATGCCGTAAATGTTCAAACCGCCGGTCAAATCAAAGATGGACCCGATTTTGATGTCTGCCAACGCCGCATTCGCCGAAAGGGCCGCGGTGAGTGCAATGGTGCTGATGCTAAGGACGTTTTTCATTTCAGATATTCCCCTGTTGAGAGAGGCAGACTGAACATCCGAAATTTTATGTGCAAGAATCAAAAATTCACAACAGAACAAATGCCCAGCTGCGATGCTTGATGATTTCAGGTGCTTCATCGCACTATCATAGCGTGATTTGTTACTGTGGCGATGTCAACCCATTGAGTGTGCTGATCACCCTCAATCAATAACACATTGATTAATATCAAAATTTTTAAATTTACAGGTATAGCTTCATTTCGACGTTCTTAAAATACACGCTTATCGTAGCTTTTTGATCCTTGCGCGAGGGATTACCAACCAGCAGTTACAACCTGCTGCAAAGCAGAAATTTCCATCAAAACAGTCACCGGAAATACCGGCCAATGTAATATAGTTTCATCATCTTTGTGCCATTCGACATCGGTTAATCTTGGCGGGGCTTGGACGGATGCCGATAGTTTTTCGGGACCAGTTTGCAATCAGTGCAGGATAAATAAGACCTGCCACAACACGAGAGCAACTTGCGCAATTTTCATAAATCATGTCTGCATGTTGATCCGCACGACTAATAGAAGCCTGCGTTATTCCAAGGTTCAAACCATGAGCACGCAACCAACGATGTCAGCAGAACCTGTTCCAAACGGCAGCTTAATGATCCCATTCAGTCCAGAATTTGGGGTGATCAACGGCTACCTTAGATCATAGTTCACTTTCCGCGATCGTGAATCCCTACCCCAGCAGATCAAGAAAATTGCCGAAGATAAATTCGACATATTGAACCTTATGCGATTTTGATCTGTGTAGCCGCAAAGCGATAATGTCACCCCTGCGCAGCAGCGGCACGCATAAAGTGAAAGCCCTACGTGATCGACTGATCAGAATAAACCCAAGTGTCGACGTCAAAACACTGCAAATCACTCTGGGTGGTCAAGAGAGTGCAAAATCAATGGCCGGTGCTCTGGAACAACTTGGAAACTGTGATCTTCTGATCGACGCCACCGCAGAACCAACAGCTTTTAATATGATCGCATCTGTCGCGACACGCAAAAAAGTTCCAATGGTCTGGGTAGAAGTCTTTGCTGGGGGCATTGGTGGCATCGTTGCGCGTTCCCGTCCCGATATTGATCCGGTCCCTCTTGCAGCGCGCGCGCAAATTGTGACCTGGTGCCAAGATCAAAATGTCGAATGGGTTCGCCCAATTGCGGGCAATCCTTACGAGCAGCAGAATGCCGAAGGCACGCCACAGATTGCATCAGACGCAGAGATTTCCATAATGGCAGGTCATGCCACACGTTTCGCAACAGACCTACTTTCAAGACCCATCGGGAGCATCTTCCCTATGTCCGCTTATGTCGTTGGGTTTTCTTCTGAGTGGCTTTTCGGCCAGCCGTTTGACACCCGACCAATTGACCTTCAACCAGCCGGCGCATGGGGTGGGACCGCTGAAGAGTTAGAGCCAGGGGCCGTTCTTCGCCTCTTGAATGAACACCTGTCCCCAAGCGAAACTTGAGATGCAGATACTTCTTCCCAAAGATGTCGTCCGCAAGCTTCGCGCACCTATGCTGCGTGCAGGCCGCCGTGAAATAGGTGGGATGATCATGGGCGAAGATCTTGGGGATCAGCGGTTTCGGATCGTTGATTTTTCAGTGGACGCAGTGAGCGGCACTCGCTCAAACTTCGTACGCAATGCTGCGCAACACGATCAGGCGCTTGCAGCTTTCTTTGATCGGACCGGTGCTGATTACGAGCGTTTCAATTACCTTGGCGAATGGCATACCCATCCCAGCTTCAGTGTGCATCCAAGCCTACAAGATGTTCACGCCATGCAAGATCTTGTCGATGGATCGGGAGGGGTTCGATTTGCATTTTTGTTGATTGCAAGGCTTCGGTGGCATTGGTGGTTCGAAGCCAGTACCCACCTATTTGTGCAAGGGCACGTTCCGACACCCGTCGACCTGATCCTTGAGCCGGATATGCTGGAGCCTTAAGAAGTGATCTATGACTATGGTGGAGCCAAGCAGTCAAACGCAAGTCGAACACGGCGGGTCTGCTCCTCTTTTCTTAAAGCCTAACAGCAAAGCTATTTGGCAAACAAATAAAAGTATGGAGACGACGGTTACATGGCGGAAAAGACAAAAAAGACATCTAGAGGCCGCCATGGGAACGTTACAGGCAAGGCTCTCAATTTGGTATGGGCACGTGCCGCTGGTCGTTGTCAGCTTGAAGGATGCAATGATGATCTGACTCGCCATCTGGTTGTCGGAAGCCGAACCGCAAACAAAGCGTATATCGCTCATATTATCGGCTCCAGCGCGGACGGGCCACGCGGCGACCTTGAACGCTCCAAACAACTCGCGAAAGATCCCGACAACGTGATGTTACTCTGTGATGGATGCCACCGCGAGATTGATCGCGAACATCCCGAAGATTATCCTGAAGACCGGTTGCGCGGGATGAAACGCAGGCACGAGGCTTGGGTGTCTCGAGCGGTTGGTCTCTCGCCAAAAAGCCAGTCACATATTCTGCGGTTCACAAATCGCATTGAAAACAATGAGACATCTATCCCTTTTGACGATTGCGTCATGGCGCTGCGTGGGATCGAAAAAACACCTGCTGAAATCCATGCAATCGATCTCAAAATTGGCCTTACAGGGCATAGTGAAACCGACGATGTGTATTGGGCCGCAGAACCCGTTGATCTTCAAAATTTCTTTAACAAAAAGCTAGAAAGCTTTTTCAATACTGAAAAAATACGGCACCTATCTGTCTTTGGTTTTGGACCAATGCCGCTCTTGGTTAAGCTGGGGCAGCTGCTCCCAGACTTGCACGACATCGATGTGTTCTCTCGTCACAGGGAACCCACACCCTCTTGGGCTTGGAAGAGGGGTCTTGCGCGCATGAACCCCCTCGCGGTAAGAGGCGACGCAAACGCCAGCCGCGTCGCAATCAAGCTCAGCATCACTGACCGCGTCAACGATGAGCGCGTCCAAGCTGTTGTTGGAAGCGACAATCTTTCTATCTGGGAGATAACCTGTGAACAGCCCGGTTACGATGTTTTGTCGACACGTGCCGATCTGGGGGAGTTTCGGAAAGTCGTCCGTGCCGCATTCAATGAGATCAAACAAATTCACGGCGAAAAGGCTGGGGTTTTCGTGTTCCCTGCTGCTCCGGCAGCCTGCTGCGTTGAGTTTGGACGCGTTTGGCAACCCAAAGCTCATTTGCCTATGGAGATCTTCGACCAAGTCAAAGACCGCGGATTTGTTTCTCGGTTACGGATTGAGTAGTAAGCGTTGGTGAGTAATCCCACCAAAATTCAATACTCGAGGAAGATACCTCACAAAACGCAAACTATTCATGCACCTGATATGTGCACCAACTCAATCCCCTTCTTTTCATGGCCTTAGAAGCTCGTTGCAAATATCATGAATTGCGCTCCACTCCCCCAGTAACGGTCGTTGATGGCCAGCCGACTGTGACTGATGGGCCTGTCATAAACAGCGCAGCCTACAGAACTAAATCATCGCCGTAGAGATCGAGCACCCAGTTGGGAAGCTGCGGCAAGGCAAAGGTGAGGGTTCCGTTTGCGAACGACAAAGCCCGCGCTGGTGGTTGGTTCAGCTTAGAATTGTCGAAAACATGGCCGATATCACTGGCCAGAATGGCTTGGCGGATCAATGGACCAGATCTATCATACCGGTTTCTTATTTTCTCTTCAGGTACGGGATGCCCACCTTCATTGACCCTTTCACCGACGCGGGCGACGGATAGGTCCGGATGCGCGACAGAGATATGAAACGTCATGACGCGATACCCAAGGGCCTTGGCTTGGGTCATCAGATCAAGCTTGGAGGGATGAGAGAACACGGTTTCTGTGGCAAAGCTCTTGCGCTCCGCCAACAAAGACGCGCGGCGCTTGGTTGCAATCTGTGCCGCCTCGTAAGCTGCATTCACATCGCCGTCCTTCAGTTCATCGCGCTGGATGATATCGGCGTTGATGAATGGCGCGGCAAATTTTGGCGCGATCCGTGTCTCGTAAAGTGTGGATTTGCCTGATCCGTTCGGACCTGCCAGCATCACGAGTGTTGGACGCGGGACAGGGGTCACGCTCAGGCTGCGGCCTCAGGGTAGACCAGCTCGCCTTTGTCATTCAGCCCTACACCACGGCCCAGTTGGCGACGCTGGGCAAAGAACGCTTCTTCTTGATCAGACGGCGCGGTCATATCTTCACCAAACTGCGCAAACCAGACTTCTTGCTCTTCAGCGCTCAACTCATCCGGAGACAACTCCCCTGCAAGAGCGGCATTGATGTGCTGATAGTCAAATGCGCTCGATTGCTCGATGGCACGACCGATGTTGATCCAGTGGGTGATTTGCCCCGCAACAGACCGGCTTTGCAAACCAGACTCGCGACGGACAACTGACATGACGTCATCAGAAAGTTTGATAGATTGGGCCATAACACCTCCATCGCCAGAAAGGTAGCAAAATGCCACCTGCATTGGATATATGGTGATATATCTGTAAATGTCCAGTTATTTCGTAGGCATCTGCGTCGGGTTTCATCGGTTGAAACTACAAAACAACCATTGGCGCATAACGCGGCGAACGGCAGCTTCGAGCCCAAAGTACCGAATGCTGCACCGTGCACGAATGTCCGTTATACACGAACAAAGCTAAAAATCTTGGAGAACGACCTCGGTTTTGAAGCTGATTTTAGATGCTCAATTACGACAACCCGCAGCCGTTCTAAAACGAGAGTTTCAGAATTTTATAACTGCTTTACGTAATGCCGCTGCCGCTGTGCCGACAACGGCTCTAGGGGATTAGTGCGGTCGCTCCATCCGTCTCGTCAAAGATCAGGTGCATTGGTTTCTTGCTCTGCGCTATCTTCGGTCGCTGCTATAATCCGTGCTGCCTCATCTGTTGCCGCTAAAAGCTGGTCACGCAATAAACTGTCATGACGCCATAACGTCTGTTCCATTCTCGCAACGGTGTATCCTTCAATTAGGTCAAGCCGAATTCGTATGGCGACGCCGCAAGAGGAGGCACCTGTCAACAACAGTGTGTAAGGTTGCCGCGTTCTATTTGTAAAACCAGTTGGAATTTCTGAGGAGTAAGACACCCTTGAAGCGCGTTGATCACTGACGGAGCAAGCAAGTGCATTTGCGTCTGTTAGTAAATTTGCTTCAAGATCATACTGCCATTCGTAAATGCTGTATCGTTCTTCTTCCACTTGTATTGACGGAGTCCCAAACTTGTCGAAAAGCGCCCCGCGCATCGTATCAAGGTTGGGTCGCTCCTCTGCTGATGGATTCCAAAAACGAGCAAGAGCGGCGACTGGCATCGCGGACATCTCTGCTTGACTGATTGTTCCATCTTCATCTGAAATGACGCTTTCACTCAGTGCCATGTAGATGTTTGATCCGTCATTCTGTTGGTAACTGTAACTGATGCTTTGCGGGTTACGGCCTACAATAGCTACATTTTCGGTCATTTCCGCTAAGCCCGTAAAGAGCGTTTGGGAGTCGCTCATTGATATACCAAGCGAAGCCCCTTGAATGTCTAGCCCGTCTGGAATGGCCCCAGCAGATTGAACTTTGTTTCGTAAGCCCAGCGGGTAAACCTGCGTCTCGTCGCGGCTCGTGATTTCGATTGGTAGCGTGTCGCCGTCTTGTGCTCGGAAAACCACGCGAGATAAGCGATCACATCCTCGGACGTTTTCGTTTGTGATAATTGGCGCAAACGATCCATCACTTTGCTCGCCCAAAACGGCTTTGCATGCCCGCCCTATACCACCATCAAAGTATATGACGTAGACATCATCAAAATCAGTGATTGAGACTTCGCCACTTGAATATCCAGATTGAAATGACATCCCCCAGACGACGGTTGAAGATGCTTCCTGTGCGATTGTAGAACTAGAAAATGCGACTGCAAACAAGGTGGATACTAGTCTATGCTGCATCAACGTTCTCCTAAGCATCAGATTTTAAATAAATAAGTTTGAGATGATATTCTCGTCTGGTGTTCAAAGTGTCAAGCAAGCTAATCCTCCTTAACTCAGACCATATCAAGAGTTGGATCGGCATTAATAGACAGGCTCCATAAGAGGAATTTCAAAAACGACCGCTGGTGGAGCACGTTCCCAATCCAGATATTGATTGACGTGCAACGAACGTTCGAAAAGTCCGCCCTCTGTGAGTTCCGGCGCAATGCAGCGAATGGCTGCGATGCCCCGATCCGGCCATTCGCGGCCAACGCGGCGAAGGTCTGGAGTGAGCCCAATCTGTGAATTCAACTTTCTTGCTGCGCGCGCTCGCGGCAAGGGAATGCCGCAGGTGCATGATTCCGGCGCTGCCGCGCAGCAGCGAAACCGTCCATTCATGCAAGACGCAGCGAGACCAATCCGGCGAACTCACGGATTGCGGGACAAAATTAGATGCGGTTTTTTCAAGGGTTTGTGGCACAGAGATTTCTACGTGACTTCGGGCGTCATCCGGACTCGGACAAAAACGACCGTCTAAGCGCGTCTGCCTATACAAAGAAATCATAGTCATATGCGCTGACAACACCCGCATCACTGAAAGCGAAGTAATCCACCGTTTCTGCCTCATGAACGGTCTCCGCATTCAGGCTGGTCTCCTCCTCCACAGAGACATCGAACGTCGACGCAGTGCTGCCGTTGCCCCGCGCCCAAGCTGAATCCCCACCGGCAAAGCTCGACAGCGCCGCGATGATATTTGCGCCACCAGCCATACTTGATCCGAGTGCAACCGAGGAATTTGCATCCGTGACGCCAGACCAGTATAGATCGTCAGCTTTCTCGATCGCGTCACGCTTGATCCGAGCGACTTCGAGGGAGGTCGTTTGCAAAGAGAGTTGGATCACACCCCGCGGGTCCCAGCCAGCCAGGTGCGTCGGAACCCGACGGACATAGTGCCAACGGCGCCCGCGAAGTTTGTGGTAGCGGTCAGGATTGGCTGGATCGGGCGCTCTGAATGTCTCGCGTTTCATCGGGTCCGCCTTGCCCGGTCTGGGTGCGGTTGTAGTGCAATTTGTAGTGCAAAATGCCCGAAAAAACGTAATCTTTCCATCCACCGGGCCATAAACCCGGGGAAAAAAGATCCAATAAAAGGAAAGCTCTGGTGCGGTCGGGGGGACTCGAACCCCCACGAGTGTTACCTCACAGCGACCTCAACGCTGCGCGTCTACCAATTCCGCCACGACCGCATGATCCAAGCGTGAGAGGCGTGTAGCCAAGACCACTCCCTACCTCAAGCGTTAAATGTGCCTATCGTTGCGAAACTATGATGCAGACGCCGCGCGCACTCCGTCGTCCTTGGCCCGCCCTGCCCGCGCCACCAGGATCAACACCATCGCGCCCGCCCCGATCACCCACCAGCCAAGGTGGTCTTGGCCTGCGAACACCGCCTCGTTTGTGCGTCGATCCGGCATGAAATTGGCAAGCCCTGCGATCATCAAACCAAACCAGTACAGGCTGCGAAACGTCGCTTGATGCGCGTGGATATGGCCCCGCCGCGCAAGCGTCACGCCGCGCCACAGCGACCAGAACGTCAATAGGGCGAACCCGTGCAGCGGGCTGAACGGGCCAAGCACCGCAAAACTGTGGATCATGAACGCCGTAAGCGCGACGGTGAACATCGCAATCACCCAGATATAACCGCTGATCTTATGCAGGCGGTCGCGGCGTTGGCGATACAAAGGCAAAGGGCCCAGCGCCACGGATATCACGGCAGCAGCCACGTGAATTTGAATGTGCAGCGGCGCAGTCAGGAAGGGTTCAAATGACATGGGCGTCCTTTCGGTTTGGCAGTCGCGATGTGATTGCCTATGTCTTGACCAACGGCCCCCGTACTCCAACGCGCACTACGTGAACAAAGGACCTGCTTCGTGAACGACACCCAACCGCAGCCCGCGCTTCGTGAATGGCGCGCCCATATGACGGACCCGTTGCGCATGGCAATCTTTGCCGCCATCGCGGTGATCCTGACGGTTATAGGCCCGTTCAACACATCCGACGTCATGCGCGCGCTGCCCCGCCTCGCCTATTGGGCGGTGATCGCGGTGTCGTGCTACAGCGTCGGATATTTCGGCAATCAACTGGCCCAAAGGTGGACGGATGGCAAAAGCGTGCTGATGCGCGCACTCACCGCCGCCGCCCTCACGGTGGTGGGCGTTTTTGGTGTCATCTATCTGATCAACGGCTTGGCCATCGGATATTGGCCCACAGGCACGGCCTTGCTGATCCTCGCGGGCAATGTGGCGGTGATTTCATCTGTCATTACGTTTGTGTTCCAGATCGCGAACCATTCCGCCACGGCTGCTTCCACGACGGCCCCCGCCCCCACGACGCCCCCCGCCCCCACGACGCCCCCCGCGCTGCTGGACCGCCTGCCCTTTGACAAACGCGCACCCCTCGTGGCCCTGTCGGTTGAAGATCACTACGTGCGCATCCGCACCACCAAAGGCGAAGACATGGTGCTGATGCGGCTGGCCGATGCCATCCGCGACGTCGGCGATACCTGCGGGCTTCAGGTGCACCGTTCGCATTGGGTCGCGCTGGATCACGTCACCGCCGCCACCCGCAAAGGCGACGGTGCGATGATATCGATGGCCCATGGCCCCGACATCCCCGTCAGCCGCGCCAATGTCCCCGCACTCAAAAAGGCCGGGCTTTTGCCCGCGTAGACACATGGTTGAATGGATCACCACGAACGGGCTGACAGATTACGCCGACGCCGTCGCTTTCATGGAAACCCGCGCAGACGCGATCTATGCGGGCACGGCGGATGAATGTATCTGGCTGGTCGAACACCCCCCCCTTTATACCGCCGGAACCTCTGCCAAGATCGAAGACCTCACCGATCCGGACCGCTTTCCGGTGCACGACACCAAACGCGGCGGCCAATACACCTATCACGGCCCCGGCCAGCGGGTGGCCTATGTCATGCTTGATGTGGGCAAGCGCGGTCATGACGTGCGCCGTTTTGTGAAAGACCTTGAAACATGGGTGATCGCGACCTTGGCCGAATTCAACGTTACAGGCGAAATCCGCGATGGCCGCGTCGGGGTTTGGGTGCAGCGCGATGACAAACCCCTCACACCACTTGGCCCCGCAGAAGACAAAATCGCGGCCCTCGGTATTCGCCTGCGCAAATGGATCAGCTTTCACGGCATCAGCATCAACGTCGAACCCGACCTCAGCCACTTTGACGGTATCGTGCCCTGCGGCATCACCGATCACGGCGTGACGTCGCTTGTCGATCTGGGCCTGCCCGTCACGATGGATGATGTCGACGTCGCCCTGCGCAAAACGTTTGACGCTACCGTCACCCCGAAACACCCCTAGCGCACCGATTTGGCACAGGTCCCAAGATTGATCCCGCGCCCTGCTGACGGCGCGATCAATTTAGGGCAGACAAGGCGCGACACACCGAAATGATCGACAGACCCCACCCCATGCGCACCCCACCTTCGATAAAACCAACTCCCGTCATGATCCTCGTGCCGCTTGTCATGCTGGCCTATGCCCTGTTCGTGGGCACCCGCACGGGGCTTGATACCCAATCGGCGGATCTGTTTGCCATGTGGCTGGCCGGGGATTTCATGGCCATGGGCAGGCTTGATCAAATCTATCCGTCCAGCGCCGTGATGTTTGACATGACGACCCCGTCCGAATGGTGGCCCTACGTTCAGGCAACGGACCCAGATGCGCGCATCTTTCCCTATATCTACCCGCCCCTTTGGGCAAAGCTGGTGTCGTGGCTGACGCAGATCACCACATTCGCAGTCTTTGATACGGTGTTCTTGTTCGTGCATCAGGCACTGCTGATCGCCACAACCTATCTGGCCGCTAAAATGTGCGGATTTCGCGGATTGTCCGCCCTGTTGGTCGTCGCCGTCACCTACGAAGCCCTGATCCTGACAATGCCAATCGGTATCGCGCTGGGGGAAAACCAGCCACAAATCCTTGTCAGTTTCCTGATCGTTTATGCGTTTGAACGCGCCCAATCGGGTGCACCGCGCGCCGCAGGTATCCTGCTGGCCCTCGCCGCCGCAATCAAAGTGTATCCTGTCCTTTTCATCGTCATCTTCGCCGCGCGGCGCAACTGGCGCGCTGTGGTGGCCTTTGGCATTGCGGGCGGTGCCCTTGGGCTGACGTCCATCGCCCTCGCGGGTTGGCCCCTTCACGCAGACTACCTCTCGATGCTCGGCGTTCTCAGCAAATCGGTCATCGTCACGAATTTCTCGTTCTCGGCGGATGCGCTTTATGCGGGTGCAATCCTCGAAGATCAGCTTCTCCCCGTGTACCAACCCAGCACCGCCGAAGAACAGATCGGCTGGGCCGCCATCGCCAAAGGCCCAATTTGGCACGCGGTGTCCTCGATCGCCCAAATCGCAGCGATCGCGGGAGTGGCCTTCCTTGCCGCACGCCGCCCGCATGATCCGCTGATCGTGCCGTTCGCCGTGACGTTGTTCGCGCTCGTGAGCCCCCTCAGCTGGGCCTATACCTACCTGCCCGCCTATGTGTTCATTGCCGCACTGCCCTTGCGATTTGGGCTTATCGGCTGGGGTTTTGCGGCGCTCATGGTGGTCTATTTCCACCCGATCATCGCGGGCATCACCCTCTATCAAGATTCGTGGAGCCTGTGGTCCTTTGGCGTTGGCGGCGTCTCTCTGATGGTCGTGATGCTGGCCTTGTTGCTGCTGGCCCTGCTCAAGCGCCCCCCTGCGCCAATTTTACCCACATAAACACCGACATGAATGGTTGCCCTAAACTGCGCCACCACCTAAAACCACTTCAAGCCAAGGGGTGAGTCCGCTTATCCCACAGATTTTACCATTTCGAGGGAGCGCCACATGGTAGACGCAGCCGTCCACGACCAAGGGCACGAAGACAATCGCGGGTTCTTTACCCGCTGGTTCATGTCCACCAACCACAAAGACATCGGTATTTTGTACCTGTTCGTATCCGGTTTCGTCGGATTCTTGTCCGTCGCCTTCACCGTTTACATGCGGATGGAGCTGATGAACCCCGGCGTGCAGTACATGTGCATGGAGGGCGCGCGTCTGTTCCCTGCCGCGCTTGATCAATGTACGCCAAACGGCCACTTGTGGAACGTGATGATCACGTATCACGGCGTCCTGATGATGTTCTTTGTTGTTATTCCAGCCCTTTTCGGCGGTTTCGGCAACTACTTCATGCCTTTGCAAATTGGCGCGCCAGACATGGCATTCCCGCGTCTGAACAACCTGTCGTTCTGGCTGTTCTGTACCGGTGTTGCGCTTGGTATCTGCTCGATCCTTGCCCCCGGCGGTAATGGTCAGGCGGGCTCTGGCGTTGGCTGGGTTCTGTATCCACCGCTCTCCACCACCGAGGCCGGTATTTCGATGGACCTCGCGATCTTCGCGGTCCACGTGTCCGGTGCCTCGTCTATCCTTGGCGCGATCAACATGATCACGACCTTCCTGAACATGCGTGCCCCCGGCATGACGCTGCACAAGGTTCCACTGTTCGCATGGTCGATCTTTGTCACTGCATGGCTGATCCTTCTGGCCCTGCCCGTTCTGGCTGGCGCGATCACAATGCTTTTGATGGACCGCAACTTCGGCACGACCTTCTTTGATCCTGCTGGCGGCGGCGACCCGATCCTGTACCAGCACATCCTGTGGTTCTTTGGTCACCCAGAGGTTTACATCATCGTTGTACCTGCCTTCGGTATCATTTCGCACATCATCTCGACCTTCTCCAAAAAGCCGATCTTCGGCTACCTGCCGATGGTCTACGCGATGGTCGCAATTGGCGCGCTGGGCTTTGTCGTGTGGGCGCACCACATGTACACAGTCGGCATGTCCCTGACACAGCAGTCCTACTTTATGCTGGCGACCATGGTGATCGCGGTGCCCACCGGCGTCAAAATCTTCTCATGGATTGCGACAATGTGGGGTGGTTCGATTGAATTCAAAACACCAATGCTTTGGGCGATGGGCTTCTTGTTCTTGTTCACAGTCGGCGGTGTCACAGGCATCGTTCTGTCCCAGGCCGGCGTGGACCGTGCGTATCACGACACCTACTATGTTGTGGCCCACTTCCACTACGTGATGTCGCTGGGTGCGGTGTTCGGTATCTTCGCGGGTATCTATTTCTACCTGCCGAAAATGTCGGGTCGCATGATCCCTGAATGGGCGGGTAAACTGCACTTCTGGGCCATGTTCATCGGCGCCAACATCACGTTCTTCCCACAGCACTTCTTGGGTCGTAACGGCATGCCGCGCCGCTACATCGACTACAACGAAGCCTTCGCGCTTTGGAACTACGTGTCCTCCATCGGTGCGTTCATCTCGTTCGGATCCTTCGTGTTCTTCATCGTGATCCTGTTCAAAACGCTCCTGTCCCCGAAAAACGCGACAGAGCCGAACCCATGGGGTGAATACGCTGACACGCTGGAATGGACCCTCCCGTCCCCTCCACCAGAGCACACCTTCGAGACGCTTCCAAAGCAGTCCGATTGGGACAAACAGCCGAGCCACTAAGCACGGCGAGGTTTAAGAAATCAGGGCCTCGGCGGAAACGCCGGGGCCTTTTTCATTTCACCTGTTTCAGGCACCCGTTGATGACATACTTTTGGTCCCTCCTGCTCCTCGTTCCGTCCCTTCTGGCAACCGCCGCAAGGGCGCGGTCCGCTTGGCTTTGGCTGTGGTTGGCCATCGGGTTCGGGGCCATCTGGGCCATGCTATTCTATGTCACATGGAATTGGGCCCAGGGTGGCACAGGCGGCATCTTTGCCCCCATCTTCGCCCCGCCCCCGATAGATCGCGCCTTCCACGACACCTATTACGTCGTCGCGCATTATAAATACCTCGGCGGCTTCCTGGTCCCGTCGATACTCATCGCGGCCCTGCTGTTCATCCCGCACCACCCGCGCCGTGCAAAAACAGACATCGTTCTGTTCTGGGCCGCCGTCGCCCTGTTCGTCACGATCAACGTCGCCCCGCAAATCTATTTGGCAAACGGCGGGATGCCGCGCCGCTACATCGACTACACAGAGACATTTCAGATCATCAACACCCTCACCAATGCCTTGGCGAGCGTTTTTCTAGCCGTGTTGGCCGTCGCCGCCCTACGCCCCCTTATCAGCTGGTGGCGCAATCGCGGGGACAACAACAATGCCGTATGAATGGATTGAACCCGACGGCAAAGATGCCCCAACGGTAGAACTGCACCTGTGGCCCTACCGATCCCTCTTGCGCAAGGATTTCGTGCTGTTCATCGGCGGCACCTGCGCCATCGTGTTGCTGCCGCTGCTTGTGTTGCTTGGCTCACCCGTTTTGTGGGCGCTGTTGCCGTTCTTTGCCATCGCCGTGGGCGGGGTCTGGTACGCCATCAATCACAGCTACAAGTCGGGTGAAATCCTCGAAGAATTGCGCATCTGGCCCGACCGCATAACGCTCGAACATATCCACCCGCGACAGGGCAGAAAATCATGGGAGGCAAACCCCTATTGGGTCCAGCTCAAGATTGATCCAAACCATGATCGCATCACAAACTACATCACCCTCAAAGGGGCGGACCGCGTCGTCGAACTCGGCGCGTTCCTGCCCGAAGACGAACGCGCGGTGGTGTTCAGCGAACTGCAAGACAGGTTGCGCATGGTGCTGAACGCGCGCAACGACTAGTCTGGCCGCAACCCGGATAAAAAGGACACCCCATGCGCATCCTCGCCAAAGCCCTCATCGCCCTGATCGCCGCCCTGCACCTTTATATTGCTTGGTTTGAAATCTTCGCATGGACGACGCGCGGCCCGGTTGTGTTCTCCAGCTTTCCGACCGATCTGTTCGAACCCACCATCGCACTGGCCGCAAATCAGGGGATTTATAACGCCTTCCTCGCCGCTGGTCTGATCTGGTCCCTGCTCATCCGCGATGCCCGCTGGCACGCCAATGTCGCCACCTGTTTTCTGCTGTTCGTGCTGGTCGCAGGCGTCTTTGGTGCGGTCACCATCAGCCCGCGCATTATGGTTGTGCAATCTGTCCCCGCCCTCGCCGCGCTGATCGCACTTTGGATCGGCCAACGCCGCACCTAAGCCGCATCTTTCGGGTCGCGCTTGCGCGTGTTCGCGCCTAGCGTCGCCCCATGACACCACAGCGCAACATCACCACCCGCACATGGGCCGAACTGTTCATTTTAGGGCTGATCTGGGGCGGCAGTTTCCTTGCCATCCGGCTGGCCCTGAACGAAGTCCCCTTTGTCACATCCGTCGCCCACCGCGTTTTCTGGGCGGCACTGATCCTGTGGGGCTACGTGATCCTGCGCGGCCTGCCGATCCCGCGTGATCCCAAAATCTGGGGCGCACTGTTCGTCATGGGCCTGCTGAACAATGTCATCCCGTTTTCGCTTATGGCGTGGGGGCAATTGCATATTCCCACGGGCCTCACCTCAGTTTTCAATGCGGGCACGGCGATTTTCGGCGTGGTCATCGCCGCGCTGATCCTTGCGGACGAACGATTGACCCTGCGCAAAACCATCGGCTCCGCCATCGGGTTCTTCGGCGTGGCAACGGCCATCGGCCTTGATGCCGTGCGCAATTTTGACATCACGTCCCTTGCGCAACTCGCCGTGATTGGCGGCACGATTTCTTATGCCTTCGCAGGGGTCTGGGCGCGTATCAATCTGGCAAACCTCACCCCGCAAGTCGCGGCGGCGGGCATGTTAACCGGATCATCCATCATCATGGTTCCGGCGGCCTTTGTGATCGACGGCGCACCGTCCTTTGACCTTAGCCCAACGGCCTATCTGGCCATCGGCTATTACGTCGTGTTCGCCACAGCGGGCGCTTATCTGCTGTATTACCGCATTCTCGCCGCGGCCGGATCGGCCAATACGATGATCGTCACCTTGCTGATCCCGCCCGTGTCGATCGTCCTTGGCGCGCTGGTCCTGAACGAAAGCCTGTCCTCAAACGTCTACGTCGGCCTTGCGCTGCTCGCCCTCGGCCTCGCCATCCTCGATGGACGACTGTTCAGACGCTAGCCCAGCTTGTCTTTGACCATCGGGCCGGTTTTGCCAAAATCCATCTGGCCGGTGTATTTGCCTTTCAGCACGCCCATGACCTTACCCATATCGCGAATGCTGTCGGCCCCGACCTCTGCAATTGCAGCATCGATGGCGGCGGATGCTTCGGCGTCCGACAACTGGCGCGGCAGGAAATCCTCGATAATCTTGATTTCCGACAGCTCTTTTTCAGCCAGCTCAAGACGCCCGCCTTCTTCGTAAACCTTCGCGCTTTCCTGACGTTGCTTGACCATCTTGCCCATGATCCCAAGAACAACATCGTCGCCCACACCCTCATCCTGACCACCGCTGCGCGCTTCGATGTCACGGTCTTTGATGGCCGCATTGATCAGCCGCAATGTCGACAACCGTGTCGCATCTTTCGCCTTCATAGCCTCTTTAAGGGCCGTATTGACCCGCGCGCGCAATTCCATTTTCATCATCCCTGATAAGTTTCGCCCGAGTGAGAGCGGTAACAGTCGGGGACACTACTCCGAATTCCGCCGCAAAAACAAGCACCCTCTCGCCCCTGCGCCGCAAGGTCATTTCACGGCGTCAAACCAGCCTTGACCACGCCCTGACCACCCCTTAGACAGCCACAAGTTCGGCGTCGTTTCCGCAAGGCGGGGCCTTCATTATCGGGGGATATGAACGATGGCCAGCCGCGAAAAACCAACAGCATGTCTCGTCCTCGCCGATGGAACTGTGTTCTACGGCAAGGGTTTCGGCGCCACGGGCCAAACCGTGGCCGAGCTGTGTTTCAACACCGCGATGACGGGCTATCAGGAAATCATGACGGACCCGTCCTATGCGGGCCAGATCGTGACCTTCACCTTCCCCCACATCGGCAACACGGGCGTCATGCCCGAAGACGATGAATCAAACGATCCCGTCGCCTCCGGCATGGTCGTGAAATGGGATCCCACAACACCCAGCAACTGGCGGTCCGTCGAACAGCTGGAACCCTGGCTTGAAAAACGGGGCCGCATTGGCATCGGTGGCATCGACACCCGCCGCCTGACCCGCGCGATCCGCCAACAAGGCGCGCCACACGTGACATTGGCCCATAATCCTGACGGGATTTTTGACATCGAAGCCATGGTCGCCGCCGCCCGCGCTTTTGCTGGCCTCGAAGGGCTGGATTTGGCCAAAGACGTCACCTGCGCACAATCTTACCGCTGGGATGAAATGCGGTGGGCATGGCCCGACGGTTTCCCCAAACAGACCGACGCGACACACAAAGTCGTTGCCATCGATTACGGTGCCAAACGCAACATCCTGCGTTGCCTCGCCTCTGCAGGTTGCGACGTCACCGTGTTGCCCGCCACCGCCACCGCGCAAGACGTGTTGGCGCTGAACCCCGATGGCGTGTTCCTGTCCAACGGCCCCGGCGATCCGGCCGCGACGGGCGAATACGCCGTGCCAATGATCAAAGACATTCTAGCCAAAGACCTGCCCGTTTTCGGCATCTGTTTGGGGCACCAAATGCTGGCCCTCGCGCTTGGCGCGAAGACCATCAAAATGAACCACGGCCACCACGGCGCCAACCACCCCGTCAAAGACAACGACACCGGCAAAGTCGAAATTACATCGATGAATCATGGCTTTACCGTTGATGCACAATCCCTGCCCGCAGGTGTGCGCGAAACCCATGTGTCTTTGTTTGACGGGTCAAACTGCGGCATCGCCGTAGACGGCAAACCGATCTTCTCGGTGCAATACCACCCAGAAGCCTCGCCCGGTCCGATGGACAGCTATTACCTGTTTGAACGCTTTGCCGCCGCCATGGCAGACCGCGCAGGCGTCACAGCTTAACTTTCCTTACGTTTGCCTTAACGCGCCGTTAACCGTTCGTGGTCCAGTGTGATCGCGGGACAGGTTAACGAGGCTTACATGGCTTTGATTTTCAGGACGAGTCGCCGCCCTCGGGCGGCGGGCGATAAAGATATGGCGAAACGTCTGGCAGAACCGTTTTCGGTGGCCGACGTGCTCACGCCGTCGGGCACCGCTGCGGCGCGCGCGCATGCAGCATTGGACCGCGCGCAGCGTGACGACAGCGCCCTGCGTTACCGCCCCACGCTCATTGATGCGCAACATCAGGCCGGTTTGGTCGGGACAAGCCTGATTGACCCCGAAACGCATCCCCCCGATCCTCGATTGATCGCCCAATTCGGGGCGCATCTGTGCCTGAAACACCGCGTGCTGCCATGGCGTTCAACCGCCGGCCGCGTGACGGTTCTGGCGGCCTCGCCCGAACATTTCCTGCGCGTTCGCGATGCACTGACCGTCATTTTCGGGCGGGTCCATTTGGCAATCGTCGCCCCCGACAACCTTGACCTCGCGCTTAGTAAAACATGCCACAGCGCATTGATGTTAAACGCAGAAATGCGCACCGTTGATGCCGAATCCTGCCGCAATTGGGACGCCGGCAAAGCCTTTCGATGGGGCACCGCCGTGCTGGCCGCCATTCTTGCTTGCATGATCATTTGGCCAACAATCAGCTTCTTTATTCTGTGCGGCTGGGCCGTGTTCACACTGATCCTGAACACATTGTTAAAGATCGTCGCGGCGGTCTTTCATGTGTTCCCCAAACCCGCCAAACCGGTGCCCGCCAACCCCGAACTTGTGCACCTTCCAACCGTCACAATCCTCGTGCCGCTGTTTCGCGAACGTGACATCGCAGGCGCATTGGTCAGCCGGTTGTCCAAACTCGACTACCCCACAGACCGCCTCGATGTGTGCCTCGTCCTCGAGGCTGACGACGGCACCACGCAAGACGCGCTCGCCGCCACGCAACTGCCCCACTGGATGCGCGCAATCCGCGTCCCGCTGGGCACATTGCAAACCAAACCAAGGGCGTTGAACTACGCGCTCAGCTTTGCAAAAGGTTCTATAATCGGCGTTTACGATGCTGAAGACGCCCCCGCCCCCGATCAGATCCACGTGGTGGTCAATCGCTTTGCCCAAACAGGGCCGGACGTGGCCTGCCTGCAAGGGCGCTTGGATTTTTACAACTCCCATTCCAACTGGCTCGCGCGGTGCTTTACCGTGGAATACGCCACATGGTTCCGCATCATTTTACCCGGTCTCGAACGGCTCAAACTGGCCATTCCGCTTGGTGGGACAACCTTGTTCTTTCGCCGCGATACCCTCGAAAAATTGGGCGGCTGGGATGCCCATAACGTCACCGAAGACGCAGACCTCGGCATCCGCCTCGCGCGTCACGGCTACCGCACGGAAATCATCGACACCGTCACCCAGGAAGAGGCAAACGCACGCGCCTGGCCATGGGTCAAACAGCGGTCCCGCTGGCTCAAGGGGTATGCGATCACCTACGGCGTCCATATGCGTAACCCCCTGAAACTATGGCGCGATCTTGGGGCGTGGCGGTTCTTTGGGGTGCAGCTTTTGTTTGCGGGCACCATCACGCAATTCCTGCTGGCCCCGCTGCTGTGGTCGTTCTGGCTGATGCTGTTCGGCGTGCCCCATCCGCTTGATGGCGTGCTCAGCCAACCCGTCGCCCTCACCTTTGCCGCGATCTTTTTGCTGTCCGAAATTGTCGGCATCACCGTGTCCGCCATCGCCGTCACATCCGCGAAAAAACCGGACCTGATCAAATGGACGCCGACGCTGCACTTCTACTTCCCGCTTGCCGCACTTGCCGCCTACAAAGGCATCATCGAACTCGCGACAAAACCGTTCTATTGGGACAAAACCACACACGGCATTTTCGCCGCAACAGGGGCCGCAGAACCGGATCAGCCCGTGGTTAACGCCCCGCCTCGACCGCTTCCGCATCCAGTCGCAGCCGAATGATAAACGCTTGGGAAATATGATCGCGCAGCGCTTTGTCCGCCGCATCGCCGTCCCCTGCCTCGATCGCTTTCACAATGCGTTCATGTTCTTCCAACGTATCTGTCGGCCGCCCCGCCACAGCAATCGACGTTGACGCCAAAAGCGCCATAGACCGATGCACAAGGTCCAACTGCTGCACCAAAAACCGGTTGTGGCTGGCAAGGTGAATTTGCTTGTGAAACCGTCGATTGGCGCGGCTCATCGCGTCGGGGTCGTCAATCAGCTTGCGATCGGATTCCAGCATATCGCGCAACACGGCCAATTCTTCGGGCGTGGAATGGCGCGCCGCCAGCCGCGCGGCCAGACCCTCCAGCGCCCCGCGCACCACGTATAATTCGCTCAGCTGGCTGTGATCCAGTGACGCAACAATCAAAGACCGCCCATCACGCGTCAGCAGGCTTTGGGTTTCAAGCCGTTGTAATGCTTCACGAATTGGGGTGCGTGACACGCCAAACCTGTCCGCCAACTCACTTTCAACCAATCGGCTTCCGGGTTTGTAGGTTCCGGTATCGATGGCCTCAAGGATCATCTCGTAGGCGTCTTTATTCGGGGTTTTGGCGTCGGTCATATCGCTATCCTTTGAACACCGACTGCATACCATGGCATCCAACGGTATCAACCCTCTCGCATCTGCAACCAAACAGAACTACAACGCCGCCATGGTTAAATCATCTTTTTCTCACGTGCGCGCTTGGGTCTTTGACCTCGACAATACGTTGTATCCGCCCGCCGTGGCCTTGTTCGACCAAATCGAAATCCTGATGACAGATTATGTGTCCGAAACGCTGTCCGTCGACCGGGTTGAGGCAAACCGCCTGCGCGATCATTACTGGCGCGGCTATGGCACGACACTGGCAGGATTGATGGCCGAACATAACATCGAACCGGACCCGTTCCTGCTCGCGGTGCACGACATCGATTTTACCGTTTTGCCCCCCGCGCCCGACCTCGCCGATATGATCCGCGCGCTGCCTGGGCGCAAAATTGTCTACACAAACGGCACCGAACCTTATGCGCGCAACGTGCTGGCCGCGCGCGCCCTCGATGGGGTGTTTGATGCGGTTTACGGCGTGGAACACGCCAATTACCGCCCCAAACCAGAACAATCCGCATTCGAAGCGGTCTTTGCGCTTGATGGTTTGCCGCCCACCCAAGGCGCGATGTTCGAAGACGATATTCGCAACCTGCAAGCGCCCCACGCCATGGGGATGCGCACCGTTCACGTGGCCCCGACGGGCGAACATCACGACCATATTCACCACCACACCGACGATCTGACGGCCTTCTTGTCGCAGCTGGTCTAACGCCCTTTCCCAACCGCGCGCGCAGGCCTATGTCTAGGATATGACACAGACAGACATCTTCATTTCTGGCGGCGGCGTCGCGGGGCTGACCGCAGCGGCCGCCTTCGGAACGGCTGGTTTTTCCGTCATCATCGCCGATCCGATGCCCCCGATCACCGACAGCGCGACCGACGGCGCAGACCTGCGCACCACCGCATTCCTGCAACCCGCCCGTGATTTTCTGGACACCGCAGGACTGTGGGACAAGCTGGGCCCGCACGCGACGCCGCTCCAGATCATGCGCATCGTGGACGCTGGCGGGCCGGACGCAACCCCGCGCATGACCCGCGATTTTGATGCCGCCGATATTTCAGACCTGCCCTTTGGCTGGAACCTTCCCAATTGGGTGTTGCGCCGCGAAATGGTCGCGCGTCTGGCCGAATTGCCCAATGTCGATTTCCGCCCCGGCGTCGGGTTCGCATCAATGCTGACCCGCACATCGCAGGCCCGCGTCACCCTGACGGACGGCAGCCGCATCACCGCAAAACTGGTCATCGGCGCAGACGGGCGCAACAGCCCCGTGCGCCACGCCACAGGAATTGATGCAAAAACAACGCGCTACGGGCAAAAGGCCGTGACCTTTGCCGTCACCCACGACGCGCCCCATGACAGTGTTTCAACCGAAATTCACCGCACTGGCGGCCCGTTTACGCTGGTGCCCCTGCCCGATCATGACGGCAAACCATGTTCCGCCGTGGTCTGGATGGAAGACGGCGCAGAGGCCGTGCGCCTCGCCGCCCTCCCGCCCGAAGACTTCAACGCCGCCGCGACAACACGCTCGGCCAACACCTACGGCCCGCTGACCCTGTCCAACCGCCGCATGGTCTGGCCCATCATCAGCCAGATCGCAGATCGAATGGCAGGTGAACGCGTCGCCCTCGTGGCCGAAGCCGCCCACGTTGTGCCCCCCATCGGCGCACAGGGCTTGAACATGTCACTGGCAGATTTGTCCTGCCTCCTCGATCTCGCGCAGGCCCGCCCCGACACCTTGGGCGACGCCGACATGCTGGCCCGTTACCACACCACCCGCCACCGCGACATCACCGTGCGCGTTAAAGGCGTTGATTTGCTGAACCGCGCGTCACAGGCTGAAAACCCGCTGCTGCGCGATCTGCGCGCAAAAGGGGTTGAGGCGCTGTATGGTCTGGCGCCCGTGCGCAAGACACTGATGCGGCTGGGGCTGGGCGCAAAGGGTTAACACAAAGGTATTGCGCGAAACGGGCCGCAACCGCACTTTCCCCGCCCCATCCCCCATGGCATACTGTGCAAAACCAAAACCAAAAACAGGCGCGGTAGCACAATGGCAAACGATCTTCTTAGCGGGCAAACGCCGTCCGAATATGATGCGTCCTCGATCGAAGTCCTCGAGGATATGGAACACGTCCGCCTGCGCCCCGGCATGTATATCGGCGGCAAAGACGACCGCGCGCTGCACCACATGGTCGCCGAAATCGTCGACAACTCCATGGACGAAGCCGTCGCAGGCCACGCCACTTGGATCGAGGTCGAACTGCACGCAAACGGCCACGTCACCGTGCGTGACAACGGGCGCGGCATTCCCGTCGGCATGCACCCCAAAGTCCCCAACAAATCCGCGCTCGAGGTAATCTTTTGCACCCTGAACGCCGGCGGCAAATTCAGCGGCGACAGCTACCAGACCTCGGGCGGCTTGCACGGCGTCGGATCATCCGTGGTCAACGCCCTGTCCGATCACCTGCGGGTCGAAGTGGCGATCAACAAAGAACTCCACATGATGGAATTTTCGCGCGGCGTGCCTCAGGCCCCCCTCGCCAAAATCGGCGCGGCCCCCAACCGGCGCGGCACCGCCGTCACCTTCCACCCCGACCCTGACATCTTCGGCAGCCTTGAGCTCAAACCCGCCCGCCTGTTCAAAATGGCCCGCTCTAAGGCCTACCTGTTCAGCGGCGTCGAAATCCGCTGGAAAACCGAGATTAACGACGGCGAAACACCGCAAGACGCCACATTCAAATTCCCCGGTGGCCTTGCCGATTACCTGAATGAAACACTGGCGGGCGCCACAACCTACAGCGAAAAACCCTTCGCCGGCACCGTTGATTTCACGGACAAATTCAACGTCCCCGGCAAGGTCGAATGGGCCATCAACTGGACGCCCACCCGCGACGGTTTCATCCAGTCGTACTGTAACACCGTCCCCACGCCCGAAGGCGGAACCCACGAACAAGGCTTCTGGAATGCGGTCCTCAAGGGCATCAAATCCTACGGCGAACGCGTCAACAATAAGAAGGCCACGACAATCACCCGCGAGGATCTGACAACAGGCGCAGGCGCGCTCGTGTCCTGCTTCATCCGCGATCCTGAATTCGTCGGCCAGACCAAAGACCGCCTTGCGACGACGGACGCGCAGCGCATGGTCAACCTCGCCGTGGCCGACCACTTCGACAACTGGCTGGCCTCTGACACCAAATCCGCGGGCGCGATCCTCGATTTCCTGGTGCTACGGGCCGAAGAACGCCTGCGCCGCAAACAGGAAAAAGAAACCTCGCGCAAAACCGCCACCGCCAAACTGCGCCTGCCCGGTAAGCTCGTCGATTGCTCCTCCAAGGTGCGCGACGGGACCGAATTGTTCATCGTTGAGGGCGACTCTGCGGGCGGATCGGCCAAAATGGCGCGCAACCGCAAAACCCAAGCCCTGCTGCCCCTGCGCGGTAAAATCCTCAACGTGCTCGGCGCGGCAAGCTCGAAACTCGGCACGAACGCCGAAATCAGTGACCTCACACAAGCGCTCGGCGTGCAACTGGGCGCAAAATTCAGCGTTGACGATCTGCGCTATGACAAGGTCATCATCATGACCGACGCGGACGTGGACGGCGCGCACATCGCGGCCCTGTTGATGACATTCTTCTTCAGCCAGATGCGCCCGATGATCGATCACGGCCACCTCTACCTCGCCTGCCCGCCCCTGTTCCGCGTCACCCAAGGCGCGCGGCGCGAATATTGTCTGGACGAAGCCGAAAAGAACGCCGTGCTTGAACGCGGCCTAGGGGGCAGCGGCAAAATGGACGTCAGCCGCTTCAAGGGTCTGGGCGAAATGGACGCAAAAGACCTCAAAGAAACGACGATGGACCCAACGTCGCGCAAACTCATCCGCGTCAGCATCGACGAAGACGAACCCGGCGAAACCGGCGATCTGGTCGAGCGTTTGATGGGCAAAAAGCCGGAAATGCGGTTCCAATATATTCAGGAAAACGCGCGGTTCGTTGAGGAGTTGGATGTGTGAATGGGAATTGTTGGCTATGTGGGACAAAAACAAAACTCTGCGAAAGTCACATCATTCCAAAATTCGTTTTTGACTGGTTGATTAAGACTGGAGGCACACCTTACCTCAGACATGCTGCTGCCCCAAACAGACGAGTTCAAGGTGGTGACAAACATCATCTTTATTGCAAGCCATGTGAAGACATCATCTCAGTATTCGAAAAGAAATTTAAGTCGAGAGTCTTTGATATTGCTACGTCTGGCGAAAAGTTGCCGTCAAAATATGGTCCTTGGCTTTCAAAGTTTTCAGCCTCTTTATCACTGAGAAACCTACACTCACTTAAATTTCGTAAAATCTCAAATGATTTCCCGCCTTCCGCCGCTCACTTTTTATGCAATGCGACGGAAGCACTAAAGCGCTATGTCAAAGGGGAACAACCAAGCCTTGGAAATTTCAAACAGTACATCTTCTACCCTGGTTATTTCAACAGTATGGATGCACCAGGACTGCCACAGAATTGGAATTCATACTACAAGAGAGCGGTTGAGCGTGATCTTATTTTTCTAGAAGATAATAGCTTTATTTCCACTTTTACAAAGATTGGTCCCTTATTCTTCGTAGGCGTCGTAAAGGATGAGACCCGGTTATTAGGAAACGATTTCATTCGAGGTAATGAAGGGTTGTTCAAACGTAGTCCTTTTGATCCGCCGAGCGTTATTTGGTCCCATCTCAAGGACAGAGCCAAGGCAAGTCTAGAAATTTTTGATGAACTCTCTGAAAAGCAGCATAAGAAATCAGAACTCGAAGTCCTGAAACATGCAGATAAGTTTTCTACCTCAGAAGCGGCGAAAGTTATTCTTGAAGACATAGAACAGTTTGGTCGGAAGAATTGACTGTAGCGCCAGAACCGAGGGGAGAAAGCGAAGGGCCCTCTCCGTCAAACCAGAGGTTTGCCTTCGGCAAAACGGGGGAGGATCGGGCGCTGCCAAATCTTCGATTTGGCATAGAAACGGCGGTCACACATTTACCTCCGCACAAAATCCAACAAAATCAATGCCCCGCCCAAAAACCCACATCCGGCCCATACCAGACCCATACCGGAACCATACCAGACCCATATCGCCAAATCGGCTATTCCTGCACGCTCTCCAGCCATTGCGACAGCGCCAGCAATCGTGCCGGAATGGGGGTGCCCAGACCGTTCTCCTCCACGATAACCGTCGGCCCCATGTCGCCCGCGCCGAACTCCGGCATGGCGGTGCTAAAGGCGGGGTCGCGGTGGAATCCGTCAATGACTCCAAGCACATAGTCGCGCGGGAACACGCCGCCGTATTGTTCTGACAGACGGGTCAGATCGGGCGGAATGTTGAACAATTGCACGCCAAATTCGCCCGCGCCCTTCGCATCCGCCCCGTGGCAACCCGCGCAATTGTCCGCAAACAACACCGCCCCCGCCTCCGCGCTCACATCAAGCTCCTGCTCCACACACCCCGCCACCAACCCGACGGCCAGCAGCGGCGCGCCCCATTTAAGATTTGTCATGATGTCCTCCGTTGTTTTGAACCATGCTAGTGCGCCCCGCGCAGCGCGGCATTGATCCACATCAACCACCACCCCCCTTGGCACCAGCGCGCCGTGGGCGTAGTTAGAGGCATGCGTATTATCCTTATTCTTCTGGTGTTGGCGGGGTGTGGGCGCGGCCTGACAAATGCGGAACGCGCCCTGATCAATCCCATTATGGGCCCCACGTTCAACGCCAATAATGCCCGCCTTGTTGAGGCCGGATTCATCGGCATGACCACACGCACCTACGCCGCGCGCCCGCAAGTGACCTGCCGCGAAAGGATCAACCCGCCCCCGGATGGCCCGACGATCCAAACCCGCACCGCCGGCGCCGTCGCATGGACCCACGTGTTGACCAACCCCGACTGGACCTTACCGGATTATGCGGATGGGTTTCCCAATGAATTCAACCTCGTGGCGGCAATGTATTTCGCCCATGAGATGGTGCACATCTGGCAATGGCAGAACCGCGGCATCACCGGATATTCCCCGTTTCGCGGTCTGGCTGAACACAAACGGGGCGTTGATCCCTATCTTTTCGATCCGCAAGAACAGATCAATTTTCTGGATCTGGGCTACGAACAACAGGCCGCCGTGGTTGAGGAATTTATCTGCTGCCGCACCATCGCACCCGAGGGCGCGCGCACCGAACGATTGTGGCAAACCCTAAGCGCCGTCATGCCCGTGCAGCACCCAACGCAAACGCCGAAAGCCACGAGGGTTTTCGGCGTCTATGAAAATGCTGATCTGGACGGAGTGTGCGACTAGATCATCGCACCGCAAGGTTCGAAATAGACGCACGGATCATGGACCCTGTGTCGTCACTGTCACCCGACACCGCGATGCCGACTAGCGCACCGGGCGCGCCCCCAAAGGCAGACGCGAAATCACTGGCGAGGTTCACGTTTTCGGAATTACTGCCCGTCCCTGCGGCGCGCAAAATGACGTTGGCCCCTTGGCCCGGCGCGTAGGGGGATTGCTGGATCGATCCGCGGGCATGATTGCCACCCCAGACATATTGCAGGATGCGCACGTTGGGATTGTTGTTCAATTGCCGTATGTTAGCGCCTTCCATCTGGTTCGCGTCGGCCTCTGGCAGGAACACAAAATAGATCGAGATGTTGCGATCATCCCCGCCTTTACGGCGCAAATCTGTGGCAGGAACGGATTGATCAACCGCCCAGTTCCAAGACGCCGATGTCGCGCCCCAATCACCACGCCCCGTGCGCGTCCACGCAAGGGACACGCCACCGTCCGACGCGATGCTCATGGAGCCTCCATTGAACGAATAATCGTTGGAATTGAAAATCTGAAGGCGCTGTTCATTCCAGCCGCCCCCAAAAGAAATCGGGCCAGCGGTGACAGCAGACGCCGCAAGGGCCAGCGGTAAAGCGAGGGACAGGATACGCATAAGAAAACCTTTCATTTTGTTGGGTCATACCTGCCAGACAGGCACGGGCACACTCAACACAAGGTTTTCAATCTCACGCGTTTGTCAGCGTTGCGACAACTGGCGTGATGCGGCCCATAGTGCGTCAGGCACGTCGATTTCGACCATGGGCTGGCGGTTCTGGCCGGGAATGCGCGCGCCGTCTTGCTGCGCCACAGCATGTGCAACGCGGGCCAAACGGTCTGCGAAATCGGCACCCGGTTCCATCAGCATATAGAACTGGCCAAGGTCGTGGGGCTTACCATCGGGCAGCTTTAACCCGCTGACATCCAAGGAATTAACCGACCCTGTCATCCCTGCGGCCAACACCTCGGCCATCAGGCCAAAGCCCCAGCCTTTGTATCCGCCCGCAGACACCAGCGCCCCCTTGAGCGCGGCCTCTGGATTCGTTGTCGGTTTGCCGTTCGCGTCCACAGCCCAACCCAGCGGAATGGTTTCACCGGCGGCCTTGGCCATTGTAATCTTGCCCAGCGCCACGGCAGAGGTTGAAAAATCCCAATGCATGCCGCCGTCTGGCAGGGACATGGAAATCGGGTTCGTGCCAATCACCGCTGCGTTGCCGTTTGGTGGCGCGACGACAGGGGATGCATTGGTAAACCCGATCCCGACAAGACCCGCTGCTGCAATCTGTTCTGTGAAAAACCCAAGCGACGTGCAGGTATGAGCATGGGCCACCGCCAATGTCGCGACACCGTTTTCGCGTGCCGCTTCAATCGCTTGGGTCAATCCACGGCTGAACGCAGGTTGGGCAAACCCAAACCGCGCATCGGCAATCACCTGACCTGCCTTGGGGCGTGTCACCACGGGTTCAACCTGCCCGTCCACGCGGCCCGATTTCAACTGGGTGCAGTAGCTTTCAAGGTAGTACAATCCGCAAATGACGTTTCCAAAAGCCTCAGCGCGGGAAACGGCGCGCGCTACTTCGCCCGCCTGCCACGCGCCAGCGCCATGCGCGATCAACGCCGATTTTGCGACGTCTTCAATTTCACTGACAAATACTTTCATGCGATCAATCCTGCTTCTAGACGCACCGTGCGGTCCATACGCGCCGCAAGGTCGAGGTTATGTGTAGCGATCAACGCAGACAGCCCGGATGCGCGCACCAGTTCCATCAAGGCGTCAAAAACGCGGTCGGATGTGGCGGGATCAAGGTTGCCCGTCGGTTCATCCGCCAGCAGCAATTTCGGCTTGTTCGCCAAGGCACGGCAAAACGCCACGCGCTGCTGTTCGCCGCCCGATAGCGCGGCGGGGCGGTGCTGTGCGCGGCTGTCTACACCAACGCGGGCCAGCAATTCCATGGCATGGGTCTCGGCCACGCCTTGCGCGATCCCGTTGGCCAGTTGCGGCAGCATGATGTTTTCAAGCGCGCTGAATTCCGGCAACAGGTGGTGGAACTGATAGATAAACCCCACATCATTGCGCCGCACAGCCGTGCGTTTGCGATCCCCCAGCGTGGTGAGGTCTTCGCCTCCAATCGCAACGGTTCCCGTGTCAGGCGTATCAAGAAGCCCCGCAATGTGCAGCAGCGTCGATTTACCCGCACCGGACGGCGCCACCAACGCAACGACCTCGCCCTTGCCAACGTCAAGCGATACGCCATGAAGCACTTGTACTTCGTTGGGTTTGCCGTGGTTGTAGGCCTTTTTCAGATTGGACAGGCTCAGCGTGACATCATTCATAGCGCAGGGCCTCAACAGGGTTCATACGGGCGGCGCGTCGGGCTGGAAAGATCGTCACGATCCAGGACAGGGACAGCGACAGGCCCACGGCCAAAAGAACGTCCTCAAGCTCAAGCTTGGAGGGGATCGTGTAAATGCCGCGAATGGAAGGATCCCACACGCCGCCGCCGGCAACATAATTCACCAGCGCGAATATCTGGTCGATGTAGATCGCGAACAGACAGCCGAGGATCACCCCCAAAAGCGTGCCAATCGTGCCCAGACCCGCCCCGCAAATAAAGAAAATGCGCAACACGGACCCTTCGGACAGGCCCATCGTGCGCAGTATCCCGATATCGCGGCCCTTGTTTTTCACCAACATAATCAAACCACTGATAATGTTCATGGACGCGATCAGCACAAGGATCGCCATAATGACGAACATCACGTTGTCTTCCACCGTGAGCGCGCGAAGATAGGCGCCTTCGTTGTCTTTCCAGGAATACAAAAACGCTTCTGGCCCGAGTTCGCGGTAAAGCGGCTGTATCCATTCCTCAACGCGGTCGGGATCGGCGACATAAATTTCAATCTCGTCGTGCACGCCGTCGCGGCCAAAGAAACTCTGCGCATCCTCAAGCGGCAGATAAACGCGGCTGATGTCGGTGATGTAGCGGCCCGTTTGAAAGATATAGACAACATCAAACGACACCCGGCGCGGCGATCTGCCAGCGGCCGTTTGAACACCCGTCGCAGACAGCAGATTCACGCGATCCCCGACCTGCACATTAAGGCTGCGCGCAACGCCTGACCCGAGCGCAATGCCACGTTCGAAATCATCAATGGAACCGGAGCTGGATTGCGGATTCAGAACCAGCGGAATGTCGGCCAGATCGGCTGGCGTGATCCCATAGACCTGCACAAAACTGCTGTTGTCGGCCTGCGCGGCCAACCCTTCGCCGCGCACGATGGGCGCGGCACGTGTCACGCCGTCAACCGCGCGCAATTGTGCGGCCAGCGCATCCCCGTCCGCAATCGTGTCTATCCGCCGCGTCACATCTACAGATTGATCGCCCTGCGTGACGGTCACGGTTTCCATAAAGTTCTGGCGGACGGTCAGGTGGGCATTGGCCCCCACAATCGTGTCCACAAAATCAGCGCGAAACCCGGACCGCACCGCCAGAACAGCGATCAGGGCGAACACAGCCAACGTCACACCGAT
This sequence comes from Octadecabacter dasysiphoniae, assembly GCF_021532615.1. GTDB lineage: Bacteria > Pseudomonadota > Alphaproteobacteria > Rhodobacterales > Rhodobacteraceae > Octadecabacter > Octadecabacter dasysiphoniae. The sequence goes on along the minus strand of NZ_JAKGAQ010000003.1, from coordinate 104,600 downwards.
CAGCGAAATCCACGTCATGATCGACACGCCGCCCGTTTCGCGTTTGGCGCGCATGTAACGCCACGCGATCATCCATTCGAACCGTGAAAAAGGGGCGGTTTTGCCTGCCATGTTGCACTGCCTTATTGTTTTGCTCACCTAACGGGCGAATGATAAAGACGTCAACTCCCCCGAGAGGGTCAACCTGCCCCCCAGAGAGCGGATAAGCGATGTCGCGCGCACGTCATTGGCATCATCAAACGAAAGGAGTGCGGTCACAATGACAACCTTTGTACCCGTGGACGGAAAGCTGCGGCTGGTTTGATGTATCGAACGTCCATCGCTCAGCACGCCGCCCTTGGAATACCAATCATCCTTGAATTGGGTGTAGAAAATATCAGCACCGCTTTCTCGCAGTTTTGTGCGCGCATCATTTCGGTGAATGTCCAGCCTATCGTTGTCATGCTCAGTGATGATGCGCAGGTTGACTGCTCCGTCTGCCGTTTCAAACTCAGACACGATCGCGGGCTGATACATTGACTTTTCAGGCTCAGGCTTTGGGTTGCGCACTGAAATGAAATCTGGTGGCAGATCAAGGACGATCCCAACAACGGCGCTGTCTTCGGGCTGGTCTGGCTTTTGGGTCGGGAGGCCGAAAATCACCTTTCGGAGAATTTCGCCCCCCCGGTTTGATCATTTACCGATGCCGTGTTTCGCGTAAATTTCAGCGACCTTCGCAATCGCCGCCTCTGGTGCCAGTTCTTCGCTTTCACCCGTTCTGCGCGATGTCAGTTCCACGACACCGTTTTTCAACCCGCGCGGGCCGACCGTGATGCGCCATGGCAGACCGATCAAATCCATGGTGCTGAATTTGGCCCCTGCCCGTTCATCGCGGTCGTCATAAAGCGCCTCAAGCCCGTGTGCCGCAAGCTGGTCATAAAGCGACTGACACGCCGCATCGGCCTCATCGTCGCCCTGTTTCAGGTTCACGATTCCTACGTGGAACGGCGTGACGCCTTCGGGCCAGATGATGCCTTTGTCGTCGTGCGACGCCTCAATGATCGCGCCCAGAAGGCGTGACACACCGATGCCGTGGCTGCCCATATGTACAGGCGTTGGTTTCCCGTCTGGCCCTTGCACCTTCGCGCCCATGGCTTCTGAATACTTGGTGCCAAAATAGAAGATCTGGCCCACTTCGATGCCGCGCGCGGTGCGCTGACGGTCCGCCGGGACATCCGCAAACAGCGATTCATCGTGGGTTTCATCTGTGCGCGCGTATTTGGTGGTGAATTCTTCCAACACCGCCTCGCATTGCGCCACGTCGTCATAATCAATCGCGCGGTCGCCAAATGTCAGGTCCGTCACTGCGCTGTCGTAGAACACCTCGGATTCGCCCGTTTCGGCCAACACCAGAAATTCGTGCGTGTAATCGCCGCCAATCGGGCCACCATCCGCACGCATCGGGATCGCCTGAAGGCCCATACGTTCATACGTGCGCAGGTAGGACACAAGATGGCGGTTATACGCGTGCAGCGCGTCTTCTTTGGTCAGATCAAAGTTGTAGCCGTCTTTCATATAAAATTCGCGGCCCCGCATAACCCCGAACCGGGGGCGGCGTTCATCGCGGAATTTCCACTGAATATGATAAAGCGTCAGCGGCAGCGATTTATAGCTTGCCACGTGGCTGCGGAAAATATCGGTGATCAGTTCTTCGTTTGTGGGGCCATACAGCAAATCGTTCTTGTTGCGATCCGTGATGCGCAGCATTTCGTCGCCGTAGTCATCATAGCGCCCGCTTTCACGCCACAGGTCCGCCGATTGAATGGTCGGCATCAACATCGCCACGTGCCCTGCGCGTTCCTGTTCTTCATGCACGATCTGTTCGATCCGCTTCAGAACTTTGAACCCCAGCGGCAACCACGAATAGATGCCCGCGCTGGATTGTTTGATCATCCCGGCGCGCAGCATGTACTGGTGGCTGACGATTGTCGCGTCGCGGGGGCTCTCTTTGAGGACGGGCAGGAAATAGCGGCTAAGGCGCATGGGATCACTTTCAAATAGGGTTGGTGGAGGTTTATCAGACGCCCACGCATCCGCAAGACGCACGCGCAACGAAGCCTTTTGGATCAATCATTACCATCAATCACAGGGTCGTTAGACAAGTGACCCAAAGGCAATGTCGCCCCGTATCCCTTATCACAAACCAACAACATTAGGGATTAAGACAATGAAGAACCTTCGCACTTTCGCCGCTGCTGCCACACTTGCCGTTGCAGGCTCTGCCGCATCTGCCGCGTCCATCACCGAAATCGCCGCTGGCGATGAGCGTTTCACGACCCTTGTGGCCGCCGTCACTGCAGCGGGCCTTGCAGATACGCTTGCGGGTCCGGGTAACTTCACTGTCTACGCCCCCTTGAACGATGCCTTCGCGGCCCTGCCAGAAGGCACCGTTGAAACGCTTCTTCAGGAAGAAAACAAAGGCCAGCTGACAGACATTCTGTTGTACCACGTGGATGACCGCGTACTGATGGCAGGCGATTTTCCGGCCGGGTCCAACTATTTCAAGCCGATCAATGAATCCGAGCGCCTGTGCATCACATCCGCAAACGGTGGCGTAACAATCGCTGACGGTACAGGCGAAATGGCGACAGTCGTCGTGGCCAACATCGAAGCAGACAACGGCGTGATCCACGTGATCGACAAAGTTCTGCTGCCAGGCACACGCCCAGCGTGCCACTAATAAAGACCACCACTCACGCCGCTTCCGTTCAGTTGCAGCGTAATTCAGGCCCCGTGCACCACGTGCGCGGGGCCTTCTTGTTGCAAACTGCGGGGCGCTGCGCCAAATAAGTAGGGAACAACCGGAAAGCAGCCATGGCCCTCCCTTCACAAAAGCAATTCCAGTACTGGGGCATCGCCACAGCCGTCTTCGTTTTCTTGCTGTGGGCGCTTGGCAATGTTCTGACCCCGTTTATCTTGGGCGGCGCGGTGGCCTATTGCCTTGATCCTGTCGCGGACCGGCTTGAAAAATGGGGCCTCAGCCGGATCATGTCCACGGTCCTGATCACCCTGTCGGGGGTGTTCATTTTCATTTTGATGTTTCTGCTCGTTGTCCCGACGCTGATCGGGCAATTGGGCGATTTGATCAGCCAGATCGGGCAGATTTTTCAGGATCTACCAAGCACGTGGGAAAGCCTGAAAGGATGGCTTCAGGGCCGTTTCCCTGCTCTCGATCTAGAAGGATCTTTCCTCAAGGAACAGCTCACGAGTATGGGTCAGGCCATTCAGGCGCGCGGCGGGGATCTGGTTTCTGCACTGCTAAGTTCGGCGCAAGGCGTTGTAAACGTGGTGGTTCTGGTCGTGATTGTGCCTGTTGTTACCTTTTATATGCTGATGGATTGGGATCGCATGGTCGCCCAAATCGACGATCTTTTGCCCCGCGACCATCAGGAAACCGTCCGCAGTTTAGGCCGCCAAATCGACAACACGCTGGCGTCGTTTATCCGCGGGCAAGGCACGGTGTGTTTGATCCTTGGCACCTATTACGGCGTCGCGTTGATGCTGGCGGGGTTGAATTTCGGTCTGATTGTCGGGCTGATCGCCGGGCTGATTTCGTTTATTCCATACGTCGGCGCGCTGGTTGGCGGTGTCCTTGCGATTGGGCTTGCCTTGTTCCAGTGGTGGGGCAGTGACGTGATGGTAGATGGTGAAACTGTAAGCCAAGGCATCAATTGGCTGCGCATCGGCATTGTCGCCGCGATCTTTGCCTTCGGCCAGTTTTTTGAGGGCAATATCCTAACGCCGAACCTTGTCGGTAATTCCGTCGGCTTGCATCCGGTCTGGCTCATTTTTGCGCTGTCCGTTTTTGGCAGCCTGTTTGGTTTTGTGGGGATGTTGGTGGCCGTGCCTGTGGCCGCGATCATTGGCGTCGTCGCGCGGTTCTTGATCTCAGAATATAAATCCGGCCAGCTTTATAAGGGCCATATCGGAAAAGACAGCTAGGATGTCACGCCAACTGGCCTTTGATCTGCCCGCAAATGTGCGCCTTGGCCCCGAAGATTTCTTTGTCTCGCAGGCCAATGAACAGGCCTATGCCATGGTCAGCGCGCCCGCTGCGTGGCCCGATGGGAAACTTGCATTGGTCGGTCCCGCAGGGTCTGGCAAAACCCATTTGGCACGGCTGTTTGTCACGGCCAACACCGCACGCGTTCTTGCGGCGAAAACATTGGTCACAAACGCGCCGATGCCTGACACCGCCATCGTTATCGAAGACGGCGAAGACATGCCGGTGGTCGCACAAGAATGGCTGTTTCATGCGCACAACCACCTGCGCACCAATGGATTGCCGTTGTTGCTGACCGGGCAAACACCGCCCGCCCGCTGGAATATCACCCTGCCCGATCTGGCCAGTCGTTTGGCCGCCGCAACAACTGTGACAATCGAAAACCCGGACGATCCATTGCTGATGGCAGTGCTGCTAAAACACTTCGCAGATCGACAGCTGGCCCCCACACCGGACGCCATCACCTATTTGCAACGCCACCTGCCCCGCACGTTTGATGCCATTCGCAAGGCCGTCGAAACGCTCGATCGCGAAGCGCTGGCGCAATCCAAACCCCTCACCCGTCCGTTTGTGCGCGCGGTTCTTGACAGCCTGCTGGACTCAGCCCCCCCGAATGGGTGATAGTGACACCTTCCTGTTACACAGCAATGGCACAACGCACTGATGACATTCGCAGATTTTCTGTCCGCCGACTTTCCCGAGGCCCAAGAACCCGACGGGGATATGTCAGGCCCATCGCGGTTCTTTAACCGTGAACTCAGCTGGCTGGGCTTCAATTGGCGCGTGCTGGAAGAGGCGGAAAATCCGCGCGTGCCCCTGCTTGAACGCCTGCGGTTCCTTTCTATTTCGGCCACGAACCTTGATGAATTCTACACCGTTCGCGTGGCCGGATTGCGCGAATTGGCCCGCGAAGGCAACGGCGGGCCTTCCATTGACGGGTTAACCCCGACCGAACAGCTCGCGCTGATCGACATGGATGCGCGCAACCTTTTGGCCAGCCAACAGCGCGTGTTTACCAGCCTGCGCACAGAGATGGAGGAGGCGGACATCACGCTTTTGACGCGCGATGATCTGTCCAAATCTGATCGTACCTATCTTAAGAACGTGTTTTTCAATCAGGTCTTTCCGGTGCTGTCCCCGCTGGCGATTGACCCCGCGCACCCTTTCCCGTTTTTGCCCAACGAAGGCTTCGCTCTCGCGCTTGAACTGGAACGCACCAAAGACAAACGCGCCCTGCGCGCCCTGCTGCCCGTGCCCGCCCAGATTGACCGCTACATCCCCTGCCCGACCGAAAATGGGCATCGGTTCCTCCCCCTCGAAGAACTGCTGATGGACAACCTTGATGGATTGTTCCCGGGCTACAAAGTCAAAGGGTCCTGCGCCTTCCGCCTTCTGCGCGACAGCGATCTTGAGGTTGAGGACGAGGCAGAAGACCTCGTGCGTGAATTTGAAACCGCCCTGAAACGCCGCCGCCGCGGTGAGGTCGTTTCAATGCGCATTTCATCAGACGCCCCTAAAGGCCTGCGTAAATTGATCATGAACGAACTTCACGTGACCGACGCTGAAGTTGTTGAAATCAATGGCGTTATTGGTATGGCCGACGTCAAGGAACTGGTCCTTGATGCGCGTGCAGATTTATTGTGGCCCACGTTCGCGCCGCGCGTTCCCGAACGGGTGCAAGACCACGAAGGCGATATGTTCGCGGCCATCCGTCAAAAAGACATGCTGTTGCACCACCCCTATGAGACGTTTGATATGGTCGTGCGGTTCTTGAAACAGGCCGCATTGGACCCGGACGTGGTGGCGATCAAACAGACACTTTATCGCACGTCCAAACGATCCCCCATCGTCGAGGCGCTATGTGAGGCAGCCGAGGACGGCAAATCCGTCACCGCCTTGGTTGAACTCAAGGCGCGCTTTGATGAGGCCGCCAACATCCGCCAATCGCGCCGCTTGGAACGTGCAGGCGCACACGTGGTTTACGGGTTTCTTGATCTAAAAACCCACGCCAAAATCAGCACTGTGGTGCGGCGCGAAGGCGACCAATTGGTGACCTATACGCACTACGGCACGGGTAATTATCACCCGATCACAGCGCGCATCTACACCGATCTGTCGTTCTTCACATGCGATGCCGCACTTGGGCGGGATGCGACCAAAGTGTTCAATTATCTGTCTGGCTACGTGCAACCCGACAACCTTGAAAACCTTTCAATTTCCCCGATTTCGTTGAAATCCAAACTGCTTGAGATGATCGCGGCTGAGGCAGAACACGCACGCAACGGCAAGCCCGCAGAAATCTGGGCCAAAATGAACAGCCTCGTTGAGGCCGATGTGATTGATGCACTGTACGTCGCGTCGCAGGCGGGTGTGAAAATCAGCCTTATCATTCGTGGTATTTGCGGACTGCGCCCCGGCGTGAAGGGGCTCAGCGACAATATCCGTGTGAAATCAATCGTTGGGCGGTTCTTGGAACATTCACGAATTGTATGTTTCGGCAATGGTCACGGGCTTCCGGCCAAAAAATCGCGTGTGTTTTTCTCAAGCGCGGATTGGATGGGGCGCAACCTGAACCGGCGGGTCGAAACACTGGTCGAAGTGAACAACAACACCGTCAAAGCCCAGATTGTCAGCCAGATCATGGCGGCAAATCTTGCGGACGTCGCGCAAAGCTGGATCATGGGGCCTGACGGCGGTTTCACCCGCGCCGACGTCCAAGAAGGCACCTTCGCGTTCAATTGCCACCGCTTTTTCATGGAAAACCCATCGCTGTCCGGGCGCGGATCGGCGGGCGCCAGCGATGTACCCCAACTGACCCACACCGAAGATTAATCGCCAATTCATTGACTCGAATCTGAGCGTTGATCATGGTCCAAACAACCGATGGGGGATGCCATGGACGGACAAAAGACCACCGATAACGCACCCGATTGGGGGCCCTTTGGACGCCCGCTGTTTGAAGACGCAAAAGCGCGTGGGCTGTCGCGTGTGGGCGTTATCGATGTCGGATCAAACTCTGTCCGTTTGGTGATTTTTGACGGCGCGGCGCGATCCCCCGCCTACTTTTACAATGAAAAAATCATGGCGGGGCTGGGCGCAGGCATGGCCGAAACCGGCATGTTGAACCCACAGGGCCGCGTGCGCGCATTGTCCGCGATCCGCCGCTTCGTCGCCCTTGCAAAGGGTCTCGGCATCGGGCCGCTGACAGCCGTTGCCACAGCCGCCGTGCGCGAAGCCGAGGACGGGGCAGATTTTCGCGCCGATGTGTTGCGCGAAACCGGCCTGAAAATCTGGGTGATCGACGGGCAAGAAGAGGCCCGCCTCTCTGCACAAGGTGTCCTATTGGGCTGGCCCGGCAGCTACGGTTTGGTCTGTGATATTGGTGGTTCATCCTTAGAATTGGCCGACCTGTTTGAGGGCCGCGTGGGCCGGCGCGTGACCTCTGCGTTGGGGCCGCTCAAACTGCGCGAAATCAAAAGTAAAAAGAAACGCCGCGCGTTTATCAAAGAAACCGTCGCAGATTTATTTGGCCAGATGGGCAAGGAAACCGGCAAGCGCTTGTTTCTGGTCGGCGGGTCATGGCGCGCCATCGCACGCATCGATATGGAACGGCGCGGTTATCCCCTAACCGTTCTTCACGAATATCGGATGACGCCACGCCGCGTTGCCAAGACACTGAAATACATCGAAGAAAATGACCTTCAGGAGTTGCGCGGCCGATGCGGCATTTCGGACAGCCGCATGGCGCTGGTGCCCTACGCCGTCCATGTCCTGCGTGAAGTCGTGGCGCGGTTCAAACCAAAGGATATCACTATTTCCAGTTACGGTATTCGCGAAGGAATGCTGTATGAACAAATGCCGACCGAACTGCGCGAACGTGATCCATTGATCGAAGCCTGTCGTTTCGCCGAAGTCAAAGATGCCCGACTGCCCGGTTTCGGGCGTACTTTGTATGATTTTGTGATGCCCCTTTTTGGCCGTGCGACAGCCCAGCGAAAACGCATCATCAAGGCGGCCTGCCTTTTGCATGACGTCAGCTGGCGCGCCCACCCCGATTACCGCCACGAGGTTGTTTTTGATAATGCGACCCGTGCAAATTTGGGCGGGCTAAAACACTCCGAGCGCGTGTTCCTCGGCATTGCGCTGCTGCACCGCTATTCCAACAAACGCGAAGGATCACGGTTTGAACCCGTGTTCGGACTGGCCGCACCGCAAGATCAACGCAGTGCCGAAGTCCTTGGTAAAGCCATGCGATTGGGCGCCATGTTGTGGATCAAGGCGGATGAACAGCCCGGATCTCTTAAGTATTCGGCCAAGTCCGGCACGCTTGAACTGATCTTAAAAGAAGCCGCATCCCCCCTGTTCGGCGAAGTCGCACAAGCCAGATTTGATGCGCTGGCCGCGGCCTTGGGCGTCGAAGGGATCGTGCGTGTCAAAGGCGCGCGGCGCACAAAACCGGATGCCGAAACAGACTAAAGGTCGATGACGCCCGGTGCTTCGCGCGGGGCGTACTCTGGCGCGTCAGGGCTGCGCCGGATGATAATATCGCCATTCGGCAAGATTTCCGGGCGCTCGTAATAGCGAATTGAATCAAGTGTTTGCATCAATTCCATCAAGGCGGGGCCCATTTCAGTGGCCAAAAGATCAAGCGCGGGTTCCAAGTCTTGCGCAAGCCCGGCAAAATCGTCAATCGCGGGTTCCATTCCGGTTATGATCCCACGAAACAACAGCTTTGCGCCTTCCTCAATCAGCGAAAAACCCTCTTCGACATCGCCCTCATCTTGGGCAACGGCGGGCAGCGGAAGGGCAAGGCAAGCAATCAAAATAAGATGTTTCATACCCCCAATATAGGGCCGATGGCGACCAATCCCAAGTCAAAGCGCGAGATCAAGCACCACAGGGAAATGATCTGACGCCGCAAGAAGCGCCGCGCGCAGGTCTTTGTCGTCAAAACATTCGGCGTGATCAAAGGGATGCAAAATCGTCCAATCCGCCCCCATGCCCCGCACATCCTGCGACACCATGATATAGTCGAGCAACGCTGAAAGATATCGCCCCTCACCCCGTAACTTAAACCGTGCCGTCACAGGCCGCGCCCCAATCCGCTGCGCCAAAGCCATCCGCGCATGGGGGTCAAACAGCTGTGCCCCCTCGCCTTCGCCAAGCACAATTTCAACACCGGACCGCCCGAACAGTTTTTCGTATTCATCCAAACCCGGACCGTCGTTAAAATCACCCATGACGATCACGCTTTCGCCAATCTTCAAATGCGCTTCCACGCGGCGGCGCAGCCAAATGCACTGGGCCAATTGTTTGCGGCGGTTGGCGATTGAAATGCGCATGACCTCGGCGTCGTTGCGTGCACCGTGTGGCGCCTTGGATTTGGCATGCACCCCGATCAGGCGAAACACCGCGCCGGATGTGTGCGTGACCTCAAGTTCAAGCGGGGGTTTTGACCAGCGGATCGCCTCGGGCTTGGCATCGACATCCAGATCCATGTCCATCGTTTGATCAAACCGCGGTGCGCCGATGTCGTTTGGATCATGGCGCACGCTCAGCACATCCGGATCATACAGGAACAGAATTTCCTGTTGTGTTTCATTGACATAGCCGATGATGGCTTCGCGTGCACGAAGACCAAACCGCGCGGCGAACACCTCAAGCGCGCTGGTCCCGTCGCGCTTTGCATGGCTGTCCGGTCCCTCAACCACCATGATCCCGTCCGCATCCATGGCCTGAAACACAGCCCCCAAGGCCGCCGTTTGCTGCGCGCGGGTGACGTTCCAACGCCCTGACCAGCTGTCATCGTCGATTAGATCACCGTCATTGTTGAACAGATTTGAAAACCATTCGACATTGTAGGTCGCGATTTTCACGCGGCTTTCTCGTTGATGTCTTCCCAAGCGCGGTTGATGGCGATCATGCGCTTTTCAGCCATTTTCACGGCCTCTTCGGGCACGCCACGGGCGATCATCTGATCAGGATGGGTGTCGCGTACCAATTGCCGCCATGCCTTGCGCACCTCGGCCATCGGCGCGCCAGCGGCAACGCCCAAAACATCATAAGGATCACGTTCGGCATCCGGCACAAACTGCGCCCGCAACCGTTTGAAACGCAGATCGCCAAGGCCAAAAATATCCGCGACACGGCGCAAAAACGCATCCTCATTGGGGTGATAATGCCCGTCGGCCAGCGCGATATGAAACAGCCCTTCCATCAAATCGCATAGGGGTGCCGCCGTATCATCACCGTACATCGCCTTGATTTTATGGGCGTAATCCTCAAACCCGGCGACGTCCTTGCGGGCAAGATTAAACAGGCGGCCCGCGTTTTTTTCTTCACCCGCGGGGATTGTGAACACCTCGCGGAAGGCCGCAACTTCGTCTTTGGTTACTTGTCCGTCCGCCTTCGCCATCTTCGCCCCAAGCGCAATCACCGCAATGGCAAAGGCAACCGACCTTTCGGGCGGCGTGCGCAAGTTTGCAAAAACATCAGACAGGCTTTCGCCGGATGTGAGGGACGACAATGCGTCAGTGATACGGGTCCAAATCGACATGCGGCGATCTTACCCAAACTTCGCGCCGATGTCAGAGCCGTTTTTGCATCAACACAAGATCCATCCAACGACCGAATTTGCGCCCGACCTCGGGCAGCACCGCAACATGTTCAAACCCGAGCTTTTCATGAAACGCGACACCGCCCGCGTTTTCCGCGCTGACGCCCGCCCAAAGCGAATGCACATCCGCCGCGCGGGCATGCGCCATCACAGCCTGCATCAATTCCTGACCCGCGCCCTGCCCTTGTGATGCAGGCGCAAGGATAATGGTGTGCTCCATCGTGTGTTGGTAGCCTATGCCTCCGCGAAATTGATCGTAGGTGGCAAATCCAACGACAGCGCCATCAATCTCGACCACCAAGAAACAAGGCCGTGCAGCGATTATTGCAGCGACGTCAGCTGCGGTTTTGACGATCGAGTTGAATGTCACGACCGATCCCAGAATTTGTGGGTTCCAAAATGCGGCGATGTCCGCTGCGTCTGCCAATACCGCGTCCCGGATGATCAAAGCGTTACCCTCCCTTTCGGGGTGTCAAAAGTTGCCTGCAATGTCACGTTTGATGCGGTTTCGAACTGAATGCGTGGATCGGACAGATCTGGCAATTCATCCCTGATTTCTTCGGCCTGCGGGTGCGCAATTGTAAGTGATCGCAACGCAACGCCGGATGTCGGCAAACTGCGCCCGGGCGGGGTGTCGGTATGCCATCGCAAGACCGTCGGATACGCGCCGCCCAAGGGCAGGCTCCCGTCTGCCGGCGCGCCCATATCCCAGCGTAAATCATTGCGCTGCATCGCAACGCTTTGCATGCCGTGGCGCAATGTCGGTTCAAAATCGACAGGCTCACAAATCCAGTTCACCAATCGCGGCGGGCCTGAAAACGTATCCAGCCCGAACCACCGTGGCCCCTCGCTTTTCGCGTCAGGGTCAACGGCAATGACCTCCAGATACAATTCATCCGCAAGGCCCAGCAACCGATTGTGCGTTCCAAACCGCGCATGTTTCCCGCCGCCAAGGAAAGTCACGCCCAGTTTTTCCTGCGCCCATGCCACTCCATCTTCAAGCGTTTCAGCACCGATCGCCAAATGATCCAACCGCATTGCGCTACCCCTTGGTTGCCCGGATCAACCGCAAGATATCCCGCGCCGCGTCGGGAATGTTGGTCCCGGGACCAAAAATTGCCTTCACGCCAGATTTCTTCAAGAAATCATAGTCTTGCTGTGGAATAACGCCGCCGCAAATCACCAAAATATCGTCCGCATCTGCAGCACGAAGCGCCTCGATCAACTTCGGTGCCAGTGTCTTGTGCCCCGCGGCCTGCGATGAAATTCCGATCACATGAACGTCGTTATCCACCGCATCTTGCGCCGCTTCTTCGGGTGTTTGAAACAACGGGCCGACGTCGACATCAAACCCGATATCGGCAAAGGCCGTCGCGATCACCTTTGCGCCACGGTCATGCCCGTCCTGGCCCATTTTAACAACCAGCATACGGGGTCGTCGGCCTTCGGCTTCTGCGAAATCTTCTACATCTTTCTGGATTGCAGCGAAGCCTTCGTCGCCTTCATAGGCCGCGCCATACACCCCAGCGAGGGTTTTGACCTCGGCGCGGTGGCGACCAAATACGTTTTCCATTGCCATGCTGATTTCCCCCACAGATGCACGGTGACGCGCGGCTTCGACAGCCGCTTCCAATAGGTTACCGCCTTCATTGGCGCGCCGTTCCACTTCGGTCAACGCCGCATCACAGGCCGCCTGATCCCGCGTTTCGCGGATTTTCTTGAGGCCTGCCACCTGCCCGATCCGCACTTTGTCATTGTCGATATTCAGGATGTCGATCGGGTCTTCTTTGTCCAAACGGTACTTGTTCACGCCAACTATGACCTCGCTCCCGCGGTCAATCATCGCTTGGCGTTTGGCTGCGGATTCCTCAATCCGCAGTTTCGGCATGCCGGACGCGACGGCCTTGGTCATGCCGCCCATTTCTTCGACCTCTTGGATAATTTTCCAAGCCTCATCCGCCAGATCCGCGGTGAGTTTTTCAACGTAATATGACCCCGCCAACGGATCGACGACATTAGTTACGCCGGTTTCTTCTTGCAAAATCAATTGGGTATTGCGCGCGATGCGGGCTGCAAATTCGGTGGGCAAAGCAATCGCTTCGTCCAGCGCGTTGGTGTGCAGGGATTGCGTGCCGCCCAGCACAGCCGCCATCGCTTCATACGCCGTGCGCACGACATTGTTGTAGGGGTCTTGTTCTTGCAAAGACACGCCCGAAGTCTGGCAATGGGTGCGCAGCATGCTGGATTTTTCAGACTTGGGTTCAAACTCCGCCATAATGCGCGACCACAACAGACGCGCGGCGCGCAATTTTGCGGCCTCCATGAAAAAGTTCATGCCAATGGCAAAGAAAAAGGAAAGGCGCGGCGCAAACGCATCAACGTCCATGCCACGTGCAATTGCGGTGCGTACATATTCGCGCCCATCCGCCAGCGTAAACGCCAGTTCCTGCACCAAATTCGCGCCCGCTTCTTGCATGTGATAGCCGGAAATCGAAATGGAATTGAACTTCGGCATGTGATCGGCGGTGTATTCAATGATGTCCGCAATGATCTGCATCGACGGTTCCGGCGGATAGATATAGGTGTTGCGCACCATAAATTCCTTGAGAATATCGTTCTGGATCGTGCCAGACAGAACCGCCCGGTCATGGCCCTGTTCTTCGCCAGCCACGATAAAATTCGCAAGAATCGGAATGACAGCGCCGTTCATCGTCATGGAAACACTGACTTTATCGAGCGGAATACCGTCGAACAGAACCTTCATGTCCTCGACACTGTCAATCGCGACGCCCGCTTTGCCGACATCGCCAACAACACGGGGATGGTCGCTGTCATAGCCGCGGTGCGTCGCCAGATCGAAAGCGACCGACACGCCCTGCTGCCCTGCAGCAAGTGCTTTGCGATAAAACGCGTTGGATTCCTCAGCGGTTGAGAATCCTGCATACTGGCGGATCGTCCACGGCCGGCCCGCATACATCGTTGATTTCACACCACGCGTAAATGGTGCTTCACCCGGCATCGTGCCAAGATGATCAACACCTTCGAGGTCATCCGCGCCATAAACGGGTTGGACATCGATGCCTTCGATTGTCTTCCACGTCAAATCCGCAAGAGGCCTGCCGCGCAGTTCAGCCTGCGCCCGTTCGGACCACGCGCTATGTGGCCCCGCCTTTTTGTCTACCATCGTTATGTCCTCCGAAAAGCACCGCCGCGTGTTGCGCGGTGCGTGTCACATCAGCCCTGTCAGGGTGCGGCGCAGACGTTGATCGCCCACTGCCAATCTCGTTCTTAATTCCGTGCGCCAACATGTGGACGCCACTTGTATCATCTGGCGTCGGGCCGTGGCGACCATCGACATACCGCGCCAGCCCTTCTGCACCCGATGCCAGCCACGTTAAATCACGGCGGTATTCGGCGCGCAGGACGTTACGCTGGTCTTCATCAAACGGCATCCACCGCGTTCCCGCTTCTATCGGGCCGTCTTTGACCGGACGTTCACCGCGCATGGCCAAAATTGTGTTCAATCGCATCAGATCAGCACCGCGATTGCGCCAGAGATCGCCGTTTTCAAGGCCCTTGAAATCCTGTGGCCACATCGCCCGCAGTTGGGCCTCGGGATGGTCTGCCATACGTTCAAACGGCCAAACGACAATATCCGCTTGGGGGAACGCCGCTGCAATATCACGGATCATCGCGCGCCATCGTCGTGGTTGGGTCGTCAAAAAATCGAGTAAATCTACGCTGGGCAAAACACCACCCCGCGCCACGAGATTAACAAGGCAGGACGCCCAATAATCCTCGTAGCTGCGGATCGACAACGCCACCGTCAGCTTTTGCCCCTCAAACGCGGGCTGAAACCGCATCAGGCGTTCGCGCAGCAACGAATAGAGCCGTGTATCGAGGATGTTGTTGCGCATCGAGCCAAGGATATTTTCCTCAGAGATCAGCAACGCCTTTTGCCCGCCGTTGCGCAGACGCGCCATTTCCACCCGCATCCGCCCGATGGACCTGATCGCGTTGCGTTCATCCTTGATCGAAATCAGCGCGGGATGGCGCACAAGGCCGCACAGCAATCCATCGCGGGTCCGTTTGGGTGTCCAACACGTCAGACCTTGCTTGGCTAATTTGGTGCGGTTGTTCCACAGATAAGATTGAAACGTCGTCGACGCGCAGCGATGTGCACCCAAATGTAGTAAAATATCCAACGGACCATGCCCCCTTCGATCAATGCCCGCTGGCGCATTCACGCTTCGCTGGCTTTGATCAGGGCAATGGCGCGTTAAACTAACGATAGGGTTAACGGTAAAAATGTTGTGGTTAGTGAAACGTAAGGCCTTAGCCTTTTCGACAAGACCCCCTATATCAGGGGAGAAGGGGACAGACATGATCCGTATTTTAGCTTTAGTTTCTTGGGGTTTGGCCGCCACAGTTGCCACCGCCCAAGACGTAGAAACCCTTAGCCCCGTTGAGGCATGGGAAGTCGACAGATCCGTCGCATTTGATGCAACTTCGCTAGATATAGATGATTTTATCTGGCTCGCGCGCCCCGTTGTCGTGTTTGCAGACACTCCAAACGATCCGCGATTCCGCCAACAAATGGAGCTTTTGGCCGCCCGCCCGGATGATCTGGCGGACCGCGATGTCGTCATTTTGACAGACACCGATCCCGATGCGCGCAGTGATCTGCGGCTGCGGTTGCGCCCGCGCGGGTTTATGATGGTGCTGATCGGCAAAGACGGGCAGATCGAATTGCGCAAACCCGCGCCTTGGGACGTGCGTGAAATCACCCGTTCCATCGACAAAATGCCGCTGCGCGAACAAGAAGTCGAAGACAGGCGCGCGCTCCCGTAGGTCATCACGTCACCGCCCAGCGCACGCTCGGCACGTCGCTCAGGCGGCGCATGTGGCGTTTGTAGCGTTGGCTCAGGTGTTTTTTCTCATCGTCCGAAAATACTGTCGGGCGGGGCGTGTCGTCTTTGCGGGCGTTGATTTTGCCGTCAGGCACGACGATCATATCATCGTCGAGGCCCGACAGCGCCGCACAAATCTCGCGTGTGTTGGTGCCAAGATCTTCCTGACGCCACATGAGAATATCTGCGTCCGCCCAAACGGCGCCCACGTCCTCAACCACGTCCGGCCAGCCGCGTTTATCATCAAGCAACACTGGGCGGATGGTATCAACCGGTGGGGCCGCCTGCCCTGCCTGTGGCAAGTAATGAAAGGCGGATGTCCACACCGCGCCGTAGTCCCGCACACCCAAGGCCACCGTTTTCGGTGACGTCGGCAAAATGCTGTCGAACGCGGCGAGCCTGCGCACCACCTGCGGGTAAAACCGTTTCGTGCGAAAATTGTTGCGCATCCCGCCCATCAGGTTTTCTTCGGACATGATCAGGGTTTTGACGCCGCGCGCGCGTTCCTGCGCCACGTCGTGCGCAATCTCGGACGCAAGGCGATCCAGCGCCACCGCCGCCTTTTTGTCGACAGGCACAAGATCATCGTCAAGGCGCTGCGCGGTCATCTGGAACCCCGACATATCGCGCAGCCGACGCGGAGCCCACATCGCGACACCACAGTCAGGATGCGCCGCAATCGTTGCCGTGATTGTGCGTTCGACCATGGTCGATCCCGTGCGATGAGCGCCGATATGTAGGACGAGGTCCAAAGGTTACTCGAACTCCATAATCACATCATCCACCGACAGGCTGTCACCCGCCGCTGCATTGATCTTTGTCACGACGGCCTTCTTCTCAGCCCGCAGGATGTTTTCCATCTTCATAGCTTCCACCGTGCACAACGCTTGGCCGTCCTGCACTTCGTCGCCCACCTTTACATCCAGTTTCACGATCAAACCGGGCATCGGGCACAGCAGCATCTTGGACGTATCGGGCGGAAGTTTCACAGGCATTAACTTGGCCAGCTCCGCCTGACGCGGCGTGCGCACGCGCACCTTCATTTCCGCCCCGCGATAACGGACGTTAAAGCCCGCCGAAATCTGCGCGACCTTCATCACCAGCGGCGCGCCGTTTACAGTCAACTTTGCCAAAGGCTGGCCCGGGGTCCATTCGCTTTCAACGCGGTACTCAGCGCCATCAATGGCCACGGTGGCACCCTGTTTGTCGGCGGACACATGGGCGTTCAACGCGTGATCATCCAGCGTCACAACCCAGTCTTCGCCCACTTTGCGTTCATGGTTGTCCATCCGGCCGGAAATCTTTGCACGGCGAATTTCGCACACGCGGTACATGGCAACCGCCGCGGCACCGATCACGTTCAATGTCTCTGTCGGGAGATCAACACCGTCAAACCCGTCCGGGAATTCTTCTTCGATGAAGGCCGTTGTCATGTTGCCGGATGTGAATTTTTCGTGGTCATAGACCGCAGACAGGAACGGGATGTTATGGCCGATCCCCTCGACCTCGAAACTGTCCAAGGCAACGCGCATTTCTTCGATCGCCTCGCTGCGGGTCGGGGCCCATGTGCACAGCTTGGCGATCATCGGGTCGTAATACATCGAAATTTCGCCCCCGTCATACACGCCCGTATCATTGCGCACCGCATGCGTGCCTGTCGCAGCGTCGCCCTGCCATTTACCGTTGGTCACCAACGGACCTGCAGCGACCTCCATCGGGGGGCGGTAAGTTGTCAGGCGGCCAATTGACGGAAGGAAGCCGCGATAGGGGTCTTCTGCATACAGGCGGCTTTCCATGGCCCAGCCCGTCAGGGTCACATCATCCTGCGCCATCGACAGCTTTTCGCCGTAGGCCACGCGGATCATCTGTTCGACCAGATCAACACCTGTGATCAGCTCTGTCACAGGGTGTTCCACCTGCAAACGGGTGTTCATCTCAAGGAAATAGAAATTCCGGTCCCCGTCGACGATAAATTCCACCGTGCCCGCAGACGCATAATCAACTGCTTTTGCCAATGCGACCGACTGCTCCCCCATGGCTTTGCGGGTGGCCTCATCCAGAAACGGGCTTGGCGCTTCTTCGATCACCTTTTGCTGGCGGCGCTGAATGCTACATTCCCGCTCACCCAGATAAATGCCGTTGCCGTGGGTGTCGCACAGCACCTGAATTTCGATGTGACGCGGCTGGGTGACGAATTTTTCAATGAAAATCCGGTCATCGCCAAACGAATTGGCCGCTTCGTTCTTCGAGGATTGGAACCCTTCGCGCGCGCCGTCGTCGTCCCACGCAATCCGCATCCCTTTACCGCCGCCACCAGCAGATGCTTTGATCATCACCGGATAGCCGATCTCGTTGGAAATCTTCACCGCTTCTTCGGCGTCTTCAATCAGCCCCATATGCCCGGGGACGGTAGACACATTGGCGTCTTGGGCGATTTTCTTGGACGTGATTTTATCGCCCATCTTTTCAATCGCACCCTTTGGCGGCCCAATAAACGCAACGCCCGCGGCGGCCAAGGCCTCTGCAAATTTGGCGTTCTCTGACAAGAACCCGTAGCCGGGGTGCACCGCCTCTGCGCCGGTTGCTTTGATGGCTTCCATGATCTTGTCGATCACGATGTAGGACTGGTTCGCGGGGGGCGGGCCGATGTGATACGCTTCATCCGCCATAGACACATGTAGCGCGTTGCGGTCCGCGTCTGAATACACAGCCACCGTCTTGATCCCCATCTTGCGGGCTGTCTTAATAACGCGGCAGGCAATCTCACCACGGTTGGCGATCAGGATTTTGTTGAACATAGTCAGCCCTTCAGAATGCAAAACCGCCGCTCAGGAGGAATCCTGAACGGCGGTCAAATTGAAATCGTGCCCCGAAAAAGGGCGTGTTTGCCTTAGCGGCAGATGGTTGTGACTTCGTCGCAAAGCGCGCCGGCCGCGCCACCAACAATGGCACCCGTGACAGCGTCGCCACCTGTGGAAGTTGCGATAACTGCGCCAACGCCAGCACCGGCAAGGCCGCGCTCAAGATCGTTGTCCAGACATGCGGAAAGCGAAGCAATGGCGCCAACAGCGAGAAGAAGACGGAATTTAAACATAGTTTACTGCCCTTATTTTGCATTAAGATTTGCGTGGTTTTATCAGACGCAGATTCCGCGCTTTGCCCACGCAATACAAGCATTTTTTGCGCCTTGCGCGAAACATGGCTCAAATCCACCATCGCCCTTGCAAATAAGGGTGTCGGCCTGGACCCAAAGGGACCAGACCGACGAGGGGAAGGGTAACGGTATTGACAATGTAGAGCGGCCCGATTGCTGGACGGCCCGTCCACAATCAAAGGTTTGCACACGGGGTTGCAGCTGTCATCGCCATTGATCACGGCGCCACCAAAATGAGCCATTTCCCGCCAAAGTTGTATTTTGATAGGCCGAAAGCCGCGCATGTTCCTCGCCCTCTCAGTTCTGGCCAGGCGCCCAATCAGGGCGAAAAATATCGGGGAAAGACTGCTCAACACGTTTTAGATCAAGCTTAAGCAGGGCTTCGTACCCTTGGGGATCAAAGGGATCTTCGGCGGGTATGACTTCGCGGCCGAACAGGAAATTCAAACGCCCCGCGTCAAGGTTACCACGTTCAAACGGCTCCTCGCCGAAGTGTTCCTTCAGCGCCCACATGAATCCTTCATCCGCACGACGGTCCGCAGGACGACGATCCGCATAGCGTTCCCGTTGGAACAGCTTGGGCGGCAAACCCTTTTTGACGGGTTGGCGAATGGTAAATTGGAAATCGGTGCTCGGAAGGCGGCTCGGAAAGCCGCGGTGCTTTGGCATGTAAAGCATTACGCACACCCTCCGGCTGGGGTGGCGGGGTGTGGGACAGGCGTTGCCGCCTGCCCCATGCAATTATCAGAGCTTACCGGAGTAGGTTGGCTCGATTGTGACTGGAACCGGGTCAACGACCACGAATTCTTCAACGTCACCTGCGTTGTTGGCACCGCATGCTGCCATAACGGCCAGCAGGGAAACGGCAAAAAGGCTTTTGATGCTCTTAGACATGTTAGTCTCCTGTCTCTGTTTTTCACACGGGAACAGCCGGCACTGCGCCGGTTGTCACCCGCCTCTCGAGGGTAGGTCACTTGGGTGTAACCTTGTGGAAAACTACCGTTAATCTTGTTGAAAAGATACGAGCCGGAAACCGCGGCATCCGCCTGTGACTCAGCCGCTACAATACACGTCTTGGATGAGCTTCGCAGCGCAACATATTGTGGATACATCAGAATTCCTCCCAGATGCAGAGGTCATTTTCAGGTCGAAAAATCTCGAAGAATTGCAAAACGTCCGGATTGTCTTCTCCGAACGGGATATCCACAGCCGACATCGACAACACGATCTGGCTCGGGCTCAGGGCGTTCGCGGCCAGCACGGGCATAACCTGCTGATCACAGACAACCTGAAAATCATCAAAGACATCGGCGTAGGTCAAGCGTGTCCCGATGTCGGGCGCAAGAAACCGGAACCGGACCCGATCGCCGTCATTCTCCGAGATAAACTCAAGAAACGTGAGCGGTTGCCCAGACGGCACGGGGATGTCCTGCGCAGCAACAGAACCGCCCAATGCGGTCAAGGTTGCAATAAGACAAATGGGGGCCAGCACCCCCCCCTGCATCATTGGATTAAAGTGGGATATTGTCATGCTTTTTCCACGGCATCTGCGCCTGTTTTCCGCGCAAACCCGCAAAGGCGCGGCACAAACGTTTACGCGTTGAGCCAGGCATGATGACCTCATCCACGAAACCGCGTTCAGCGGCCACAAACGGGTTGGCGAACCGATCTTCGTAGTCCTTTGTATGGGCCGCCGTCTTTTCTGCGTCGCCCAGATCGGCGCGATGGATAATCTCTGTTGCACCCTTGGCGCCCATCACGGCGATTTCCGCTGTTGGCCATGCATAATTGATGTCCCCGCGCAGGTGCTTGGACGACATGACCACATAGGCACCACCGTAAGCTTTGCGCGTGATCACCGTGACTTTGGGCACCGTTGCTTCGCCATAGGCAAACAACAATTTTGCACCGTGTTTGATCACGCCGTTATATTCCTGCGTCACACCGGGCAGAAAGCCGGGAACGTCGACCAGTGACAGGATCGGGATTTCGAACGCATCACAGAACCGCACAAAACGCGCGGCCTTGCGCGCGCTGTCAATGTCCAACACCCCTGCCAAAACCATCGGCTGATTGGCGACAACACCCACGGTCTGCCCTTCGAGGCGGATAAATCCGGTCAGCATATTACCAGCAAAGTCAGCCTGAATTTCGTAAAAATCGCCTTCATCGGCAATCTTATGGATCAGCTCTTTCATATCGTAGGGCTGGTTGGGATTGTCGGGGATCAATGTATCCAGGCTCGGTTCAACCCGCGCGACATCGTCGAAAAACGGACGCACTGGGGCCTTCTGGCGATTGTTCAGCGGAAGGAAATCAATCAAACGGCGGACTTCTGCGATGGCCTGAACGTCATCTTCAAACGCACCATCCGCAACGGATGATTTGCGCGTGTGGGTCGTGGCACCGCCCAATTCTTCTGCCGTGACGACTTCGTTGGTGACGGTCTTGACCACGTCGGGGCCTGTCACAAACATGTAAGAAGAATCTTTTACCATAAAGATGAAGTCGGTCATGGCCGGCGAATACACCGCACCACCCGCGCACGGACCCATGATCAGGCTGATTTGCGGCACCACACCGGACGCCATGATGTTGCGCTGAAAAATGTCGCCATAGCCACCAAGGCTATCGACACCTTCCTGGATGCGTGCGCCACCACTGTCGTTGATGCCGATAATTGGCGCACCGTTCTGCATCGCCATATCCATGATCTTGACGATCTTGGCCGCATGCGTCGCAGAAACAGACCCACCCAGAACCGTGAAGTCTTGTGCGTAAACATACACTTGTCGGCCATTGACCGTGCCCCACCCAGTTACAACACCGTCACCTGCGGGTCGGGTTTTTTCCATGCCGAAATCCGCGCTACGGTGCGTGACAAAGGTGTCGTATTCTTCAAAACTTCCTTCATCCAACAACAGCTCAATCCGCTCGCGGGCGGTCAGCTTGCCCTTGGCATGCTGCGAGTCGATGCGTTTTTGCCCGCCACCAAGACGCGCGTCCTCGCGTCGACGTTCAAGCTCTTTCAGGATTTCGGTCATGATCTGCCCCCTAAGTTTGGAATAAGCTAACCCAATTCAACGGATGATCCCATGGGCTTCTCGCAAATTTGCAAAGTAGTTCATTAACAACCATCAAGCTTTGCAAACTTGCGAATGTCTGGTTCGATTTCGTTGGACGCCCCCGCCCGACAGGGATAGCTGTTGACCATGTCCAAAGCCCCGACCATCCGGTTCTTAGACCGCACAACACCACCACATATCGCCACGCTGATCTTGATGGCCGGGATCGGCGCGCTGTCGCTGAACGTGTTCCTCCCGTCCCTGCCATCGATGGCTGAACATTTCGGCGTTGAATACAGCCTGATGCAGCTGTCGGTGTCGCTTTACCTTGCAACGACGGCCTTTGTTCAAATCGCAATAGGCCCGATTTCAGACCGGTACGGACGCCGCCCGATCGTGCTCGTGACCGTTGCCATATTCATTGCGACAAGCATAGGCGCCGTCTATGCCCCTAATTTTACAACCTTTTTAATATGCCGTTTGCTGCAAACATCAATCGCGACCGCATTTGTCATCAGCCGCGCAATCGTGCGCGATATGGTGCCACAAGCCCAAGCCGCATCCATGATCGGCTACGTCACGATGGGGATGTCCGTCGTTCCGATGTTGGGCCCCGCAGTTGGCGGTGTGCTGGACGAAGCGTTCGGTTGGCAGGCCTCATTCTGGCTGCTTGCGGGCGGCGGGGCGATCCTTTGGTTGATGACGTATTTCGACCAAGGCGAAACCTTTGAAAAACGCGAAGGCGGCTTTTCCGCGCAGTTCAAAGAATACCCCAAGCTGCTGACATCACAGCGTTTTTGGGGGTACTGCCTTGCTGCGGCCTTTGCCTCGGGCGCGTTCTTTGCCTACCTCGGCGGCGCGCCTTTTGTCGGATCAGACGTGTTCGGCATGGAACCTGCCGAACTGGGCCTGTATTTCGGCGCACCAGCCATCGGGTACATGGTCGGGAATGGTCTGTCGGGCCGCTATTCTGTGCGCATCGGCGTCAATCGCATGGTTCTGTATGGCGCTCTGCTGACGGTCTTGGGAATGGTCCTGCTCTTGGTGTTCGACATCGCGGGGCTTCACTATCCAATTGTTTTCTTTGGATTTATGATCTTCATCGGCCTCGGGAATGGTATTCTTTTGCCAAATGCCAACGCCGGAATGCTGTCTGTCCGTCCCGACCTTGCCGGATCGGCGGCTGGGCTTGGTGGCGCGTTCATGATCGGTGGCGGATCTGCTTTGTCGGTCATTGCGGGGTTCATCCTTGGGCCCGGAACTGGTGCACGCCCACTGATTATCTTGATGCTTTTGACGACCCTGTGCGCCGTGGCCTGCGCCCTATGGGTGATCCGCCGCGCCAACCAGATCAAGGACTAGTCCTCGACTCAACACTTTGCAAAGCCTATTAACTGATTTGCAAAGGGGAAACAGATGGCACCGCACAAACTCTATGCAGGGGCGAAGCTGCGCGAATTGCGCGGGCGCGTTGGCTGCACGCAAAAGGCATTCGCCGAAAAATTGGGGGTGTCCCTGCCCTACCTCAACCAGATGGAAAACAACAATCGCCCCGTGTCGACGACGGTCGTGTTGTCCTTGGCCCAGGAATTTGGCTTTGACGTGACCGAACTTCAATCCGGCGACGAGGCACGGCTGGTCGGCGATATGCGCGAAGCACTGGCGGACCCGATTTTCGCAGGGCCTACTCCACCGCTTGCCGATATCCGGCTCGCCGCATCAAACGCCCCTGCCCTCGCCCGCGCGTTTTTAGACCTCCACACTGCCTATCGCCAGACCCATGAAAGGCTCGCGTCGTTGGACGAAGCATTGGGGCGCGAAGACAGCCGATTGCAGGCGTCCCCCTGGGAAGAGGTCCGCGATTTCTTTCACTATTGCGACAATTACATTGATGCTGTGGATCGTGCGGCGGAAAGATTTGCACAAAACGCCCAAAATGACGTTGATGCTGCCGCACGGCGGGTATTGGGCGAAAATGGTGTGCGCGTTGTGTTGTCCAATGACGGGTCAATTCGCCACTACGACCCCGAAACCCGAATTCTGACCCTGTCCGCAAAAGCCGCCCCCGCGACGCAAAGATTCCAATTACTGTTGCAGGTCGCGCTCATCAAACAGGCAAAACTACTAGACGCAACGCTGGATCTGGCGCGGTTCCAATCAGATCAGGCCCGCGCGATCGCACAGGTCGGTTTGGCCAATTATTTCGCGGGTGCGGCGTTAATGCCCTACGGCGAATTCCTGTCTGCCGCCCAAGACACGCGCCATGACCTTGAACGGCTGGCCGACAAATTCGGCGCATCAATCGAACAGGTCGCGCACCGATTATCGACCCTGCAAAGACCCGGCGCAAAGGGAATTCCGTTCTTTTTCGTGCGCGTTGATCCCGCCGGAACAATCACAAAGCGTCACTCTGCGACGACCTTGCAGTTTGCGCGCTTTGGCGGTGCCTGCCCGCTGTGGAACGTCCATGGCGCGTTTGAAACACCGGGCCGTTGGTTGCGCCAATTGGCGGAAACCCCTGATGGCGTTCGATATTTCTGCCTTGCCCGCGATGTCAGCAAACCGGGTGGTGCCTGGGGCACACCGACACGGCGCTACGCAATCGGGTTGGGCTGTGAGGTGAAACACGCCTCGGCCGTCGTCTACGCAGACCACCTCATGACAGGCGATGCGGCCGCATTCGAACCCATCGGAATATCGTGCCGCATCTGTGAACGCAGCGCGTGCCCGCACCGATCCGTTCCACCATTGGAACGGCAACTTCGCGTGGACCCGAACGAACGCGGCATGCTACCGTATCAAATAGAATGAGGGGGATCAGTCATGGAATTAGAAGGCACACGCATCATCGCAGCGGATCGCGCCACGGTTTGGGCACATCTGAACAGCGCCGAAACCCTTAAGGCCTGCATTCCGGGCTGCGAGGAACTGACAGGATCACCCGAAGACGGGTTCGAAGCGGTCGTGAAACAAAAAGTCGGCCCCGTTAAGGCGACGTTCAAAGGGGCTGTGACCCTCCAAGACGTCGACGCACCCAACAGCTATCGTATCATCGGCGAAGGCAAAGGCGGCGTCGCTGGTTTTGCCAAAGGCGCGGCCAACGTCGCCCTCGCCGATGTCGAAGACGGCACCGAGCTTACATATCACGTGGACGCGAAGGTTGGCGGTAAACTGGCCCAACTTGGCAGCCGCATCGTGGGCGGGTTCGCCAAAAAGATGGCGGACCAGTTTTTTGAGAATTTTCAAGGCGTTGTCGAAGGCAAAGACGAAACCGCCTAAGCGCGCAGCGCCGCCCAAATCTGATCTTTCAGGCCAATGCGCTCTTTGCGCATCTGCTGCAAATGCGCATCGTCCGTGGGTTCCACATCCGTTTCTGCACGGTGAATGGCGCGGTTCACGTCGTGGTACTGATCCGCGAGTTTTGCAAAATGCGCGTCGGTGGTGCGAAGCGCTGACATGGCGTCCAGGTGTTCAGGAAATTCTTCGGCCAGTTCATGGGGCGTGTGCGACATATAATCCTCCGTTTGCTACGATACGAATATAGCAACCTTGCGGACCCGACCGCTTTGATCTTGATCAAAGCCTATCAATTTCGTGCCGCACGCCACCCTGCCGCACGGGCCTCGGCTTCGGAACAAAACCAGCGTTCTCCGTTGGCTTCGTTGATGCGGGTGTTGTCGTAATCGCGATTGTGCGGCATGTGATAAATCTGGCCTGAACCGGAAATATTACCTTTTATGAAACAGTTAGCGGACGGCGCTGCGCTGTCTGGGCTGGATGTGCGTTGCTGTGCACGAAACGCGGCCGGGGCTTGCATCTCGCTCGCCCATAGGCCAGCGCCCGTAACTTGCGCGGCCTTTTCAGCCAAATCGTAGTCCATTGAATAGCGACGATAGGCTTCGGCCAATCCATCGTTCACGATCGCTTCGCCGACGTCCTGCCCGTTTACAAAACACTTACCGATGATGCGTCCATAGCGATCCACATCCATCTGTTGGCAGGTTGCGGTGGTCCCTTGATACCGGCGACGGACCTCATCACGCACGAACGCCCCGCACGCCCATTCGCCCCGCTGATCGGACGTGCACGTCTGATCGACTTCGGGGGCATCGATGCCATGTATGCGCACACGGGCATCCCCCACATCAAACGTATCGCCGTCAATGACGCGCACAACGCCCGCTACATCGGCCATGACAGGCGACGCGAGGCACAAAATAAGGGATATCAAACGGAACATTCCGCTAACTAATTGTTAACAGCCCTTCGGATCAAGCATTAGTTTCCCGAGCAGTTAACGCTGCGCGGTTTCCCACTGCGGATGTATCCACGGCGCGTCATTGCTGGGCGCCAACGGGGCCTTCCCCAGCACGCAATCCGCGATCTTTTCACCCACCATAATCGACGGCGCGTTAAGGTTACCGTTGGTGATGCGTGGAAAAATCGAACTGTCCGCAACCCGCAAACCATCAACACCAATTACGCGCCCCATGGGGTCAACCACGGCATCGGGATCATCGGCGCGGCCCATTTTGCAGGTGCCACAGGGATGGTACGCGCTTTCGGTGTGCTCGCGGATGGTTTCATCCAACTCGGCATCTGTCTGCGCGCCAGCCCCGGGGATCAGCTCATCTCCGCGGTATCGCGCAAAGGCATCTTGGGCAAAAATCTCACGGGTGAGGCGGATGCAGGTGCGAAATTCGTCCCAGTCATCAGGGTGCGACATGTAGTTGAAAAAGATACGCGGTGCAGCGTTCGGATCGGCCGACGTCAACGTCACCGCGCCGCGCGATTTGGACCGCATCGGGCCAACATGCGCCTGAAACCCTTCGCGCGCACCTTTGCCGTCGTAACGCACTGCAATCGGCAGGAAATGGAACTGGATATCGGGATAATCCAATCCGGCCTTGGAGCGGATAAACCCCGCCGCCTCAAACTGGTTGGACGCCCCGATCCCGGATTTTGTGAACAGCCACCGCGCGCCCACCCACGCCTTCGCCAGTAAATGCCAATATTTATAAAGCGAATGGCGCCCCTTGCCCGCCATCTGGACGTACAATTCAAGATGATCCTGAAGGTTTTGTCCAACGCCAGCACGATCGGCAATCACCTCAATCCCATGTTCCGCAAGATGCGGGGCAGGGCCGATCCCCGACAACATCAACAGCTTGGGCGAATTGATTGCGGATGCGGCAATGATCACTTCGGACGTGGCGCGGATCACTTGACCATCTGTCAGTTCAACCCCGACAGCGCGCCCATTTTCGATCACAACTTTCGCAGCTGTGCCCTGCACCACCTCGCAATTGCCCGTCGCCTGTGCCGGGCGCAAATAGGCCGACGCCGCAGACCAGCGTTTGCCCTGCCAGATCGTAGCGTCAAACGGGCCGAACCCTTCTTGTTGCTCGCCGTTATAATCGGGCGTCAGTTGGTACCCCGCCTGCCCGCCTGCCTTGATAAATGCGCGTGTCAGCGGGTTGGTCCCCGGCCCGCGCGTAACGTGCAGTGGCCCGCCTTTGCCGCGCCAATCCGCATCACCGCCGCGCCCGCCATCGTGCCAGTCTTCCATCCGCTTGTAGTAGGGCAGCACGTCGGCGTAGGCCCACCCGTCCGCGCCTTGTTCGGCCCAATGATCGAAATCACGCGCATGGCCGCGCACGTAGATCATCCCGTTGATCGACGACGATCCACCAAGGACCTTGCCGCGCGGCACGGCCAGATTGCGCCCGCCCAAATGCGGCTCGGGTTCGGTTTTATAACCCCAGTCATACCGGGCCATCGACATCGGATAGGACAGCGCGGCAGGCATGTTGATCAGTGGGCCAATATCTGTCCCGCCGGTTTCGATCACGATCACGGATTTGCCGGCTTCGGCCAAACGATACGCCATGGCACAACCACCACTGCCCGCACCGACAATTACGTACTCTGACTGCATCTAGAACGGCGCCTCAACCGGGGCCATGCCCACATAAACGGATTTCAACTGGCTATAATGCTCAATCGCCGCCTTTGAATTTTCGCGCCCCACACCGGACAATTTTGATCCGCCGAACGGGGCCTCAACCGGGGCAAGGTTGTAAGTGTTGATGTAACATGTCCCCGCCTCAAACCCCGCGACCATACGATGCGCGCGGTTCAGGTCATTGGTAAACACGCCCGCCGCAAGGCCAAAGTCCGTGGCATTGGCACGCGCCAAAACGTCCGCCTCATCGTCAAAATCAAGAACACTTAAGACAGGGCCAAAAATCTCATCCGTGGCGATGGTCATGTCATCAGTTACATCCGCAAAAACAGTAGGTTGCAGGTAATATCCTGTGTCACCCTCACGCTGCCCACCGGCCACCAGACGCGCACCGTCTTTGATGCCTTTCGCGATGAAGCCCTGAACGATCTCTAGTTGGCGCTGCGACACAAGTGGCCCAAAATTAACCGCTTCATCCAGAGGATCGCCCATTTTGACGTCTTTCAAACGCTCGCTCAGCCGGGTCAAAAATGCGTCTTTGATGCCCGATTGCACGAACACCCGCGTCCCGTTCGAACACACCTGACCCGAGCTGTAGAAGTTGCCCAAAATGGCACCCCCAACAGCGTCTTCAAGGTCCGCATCATCGAAAATCACAATCGGGGATTTGCCGCCCAACTCCATGGTCACATGGCGAATTCCTTCGGCGGCCGCCGCATAAACCTTGCGCCCCGTCGGCACCGACCCCGTCAGCGAAACCTTGTCCACACGCGGATCCGTGATCAGCGCGTGGCCAACCTCGCCCATGCCTTGGATCACGTTGTAAATGCCCGCAGGTGCGCCCGCTTCGTGCAAGATTTCCGCAACCTTCAACGCACACAGCGGTGTGGTTTCGGACGGTTTGAACACCATCGCATTGCCACACGCCAGCGCAGGCGCACCCTTCCACGCAGCGATCTGGGTCGGGTAATTCCACGCACCAATACCAACGCAAACACCCAGCGCTTCGCGGCGGGTATACACGAAATCCTCGCCCAATTGGATATGCTCTCCGGTCAAGCTGCCCGCCAGACCGCCAAAATATTCCAACGCATCTGCCGCCGAAGTGGCATCAGCCACCAGCGTTTCTTGCAGCGGCTTGCCCGTGTCATTGGTCTCTAGCACGCTCAGGTCATAATTGCGGTCGCGGATCAGGTCAGCGGCGCGGCGCAGCACACGGCCACGTTCGGTTCCCGTCATCGCCGCCCACGCACCTTGCGCGCGTTTGGCCGCCGCCAGCGCTTGATCAATGATCGCGGGCGTTGCGCCATAAACAACCGCGATCTGTTCCTCGGACACAGGGCAAATCACAGGGATCGGCGTGCCGTTTTTGTCTTCGACGTACTGGCCATCAATAAAATGGCTGGCGGTAGGCTGAATGTCGTAGGGCATGTTATTCACCTCTCGGAAAGCGTTGATTTTCCTCAAGAACATTGAGGTCCATGTGATTGCGCATATAGCGTTCTGATGCTTTTTGAAGGGGCTGGTGATCCCAAGGGAAGTAGTCCCCGTTGCGCAAAGCCTCATACACCACCCAGCGGCGGGCCTGACTTTCGCGAACAGCCGCATCATAGGCCGCCAAATCCCAGCGCGCTTCGGATTTGGCGCGCAATTGGTCCAAAGTGCCTTGATGTTTTGCAACATTTGCAAGGTTGTTTTGCTCGTGCGGGTCGGCGTCCATATCAAATAACTGATCTGGATCGATCAAGCAGCGCGTGTATTTCCATTTGCCATACCGAAGGCATACCAACGGGCTGTAAGACCCTTCGGCGGCGTATTCCATCGCCACCGGTTCGGTGCGCTTTACGCCATTGCCAAGCGGCTTGAGGGACATGCCTTCGGTCCATGGCATCACCTCGTCCATGGACACGCCAGCCAGATCACACAGCGTCGGCGTCACGTCGATGTTGGATACGGGCGTTTCGATCAATCCCGGCTCCATATCAGGCGAACACACCATAAACGGCACCCGCGCGGACCCTTCGTAAAACGACATTTTGAACCACAGTCCGCGATCCCCCAGCATATCGCCGTGATCGGACACAAACA
The DNA here is from genome assembly GCF_021532615.1 of Octadecabacter dasysiphoniae. Classification (GTDB taxonomy): domain Bacteria; phylum Pseudomonadota; class Alphaproteobacteria; order Rhodobacterales; family Rhodobacteraceae; genus Octadecabacter; species Octadecabacter dasysiphoniae. The sequence goes on along the minus strand of NZ_JAKGAQ010000003.1, from coordinate 74,760 downwards.
GGATTGTGGCGTCTTGTCGGGTGTCTTCCAGGGTCTGCAACACCTCCCCTACTTTATCATCAAGGTAGGAAATATTCGCGAAATAGGCACGGCGCGCACGGCGCACCTGATCTTCGGTGATGTCGAAATTCTCGTGATCATTCGCGTCAAGAATCCGCTGGGAATGCGCATCATGTTCAGCGTAGGTCATCGGGCCGACCTCGGGCATCGAATGTTCGCAATCCTCATACAAATCCCAGTATTTCTGGCGCGCAACGTACGGATCATGGGGGTGCGTGAACGATACCGTCAAACACCAAGGGCGCGCATCGTGCCCGCGCGACAGATCATACAATTTACGGGTCGCGTTGTAGCAAACCTCGTCGTCGTACTCCATTTGATTGGTGATTTCAGCCACACCCGCGCCCGTCACCGACCCCATATTGTGATACCACCAATCAATCCGCTCACCCGGTTTGCGATAATCGGGCGTCCAGCCAAAATCGGGTGGGTAGATGTCGGTCGTCAGGCGTTCCTCGAACCCGTGAAGCTGGTCGGGGCCTACAAAATGCATCTTGCCCGACAGGCACGTCTGATACCCCGCACGGCGCAAATGGTGCGCGTAGGTCGGGATAGAAGACGCAAATTCTGCTGCGTTATCATAGACCTGCGTGCGACTGGGCAATTGACCGGACATAAATGACGCACGGCCCGGCGCGCACAGTGGCGACGCCGTGTAGGCATTTTTGAAACGCGTCGATTTCGCCGCCAGCTTTTTCAAATTCGGCGCATGCAGCCAATCGGCAGGACCATCGGGAAACAGCGTTCCGTTCAACTGATCAACCATAATAATCAGGATGTTTGGCTTGGTCATGTGTTTGCTCCGGTCAAGCGGTCCAGCGCGCGCATTGCCGTTGCGTGGGCCGTTGCAGGGTCGGTGTTGCGCGCCAATGCTGCGCGCAAATATAATCCGTCAATCAAGGCGCCCAAGGTCGCCGCATCCTCAATCGGGGACAGTGACAAGGGCCGCAGCGCGTGGGTCAGATTTGATTGCAAACGGCGCTGATACAGCAACAACAGACGGTGCATGTCGGGCTGGGTCGTGGCCTGTGCGTACAACGTCATCCAAGCGGAAACCGTGGCTGGGTCAAAACACGACGGCGCAAAAGACGCTGAAATCAACGCTTCAGCGCGGGCACGCGGCGTGCGCGCCGCCCGCAATGCGGATCTCACCTCTGCGCCGAAATCGCGCAAGATCTGATGCATCGCCGCCAGAAAAATCTGGTCTTTGCCGCCAAAATAATGGTGCGCCAAGGCCGATGACATGCCCGCCTGTTTGGCGATTTGGCTGACAGTCACATCCAAAGATCCTTGGGCCCCGATCACGTCAATGGTGGCTTTAACCAAAGCCGCGCGGCGTATAGGCTCCATTCCAAGCTTTGGCATCATTTCCTCGCAGCTGTTGCCAAGCGAAGATAATTTGTTCTTTATTGACTCGTCAATCAACAAAAGCCAACCGGGAGACTATTCATGAAATCCACGATCTCAATCCTCGCCATTTGTGCGGCATCTGCGGCCGCCGCCGACGGTCACGCAAACTGCGGCACAGTCACATTTTCTGACGTAGGCTGGACAGACATCACCGCGACAACCGCCGCCACAACAGTGGTTCTACAGGCACTCGGTTATGAAACAGACATCAAAGTTCTTTCCGTTCCAGTGACGTATTCGTCCATGGCGGAAGGCGACATCGATGTGTTCTTGGGCAACTGGATGCCAACAATGGAAGGCGACATTGCCGCCTACCGCGAAGCAGGCACCGTCGACACCGTGCGCGCAAACCTTGAAGGCGCGAAATATACGCTGGCCACAAACGCAGCCGGTGCGGCCCTTGGCATCACCAGCTTTGATGCGATCGCAGCCAACGCCGACGCCCTTGAAGGCAAAATCTACGGCATTGAGGCTGGCAATGACGGCAACCGTTTGATCATCGACATGATTGAATCCGGCGCATTCGGGCTGGACGCGGACGCCATCGAAGTTGTCGAATCGTCCGAAGCAGGCATGTTGGCCCAAGTCGGCCGCGCGTCCGAACGCGACGAACCTGTTGTTTTCCTCGGTTGGGAACCCCACCCGATGAACGCCAACTACGACATGACCTATCTTGAAGGTGGCGATGATTGGTTTGGCCCCGATCTTGGCGGTGCGACAGTGTTCACAAACACATCCGCCGGCTACGTTGACGCCTGCCCGAACGTGGGCGCGCTGCTTACCAACCTTGAATTTTCCCTCGCGATGGAAAATGAAATCATGGGCGCAATCCTGAACGACGGTATGGACCCGGACGAGGCCGCAACCGCATGGATGGCCGCCAACACCGATTTTGTCGTCAGCTGGCTGGACGGCGTCACAACGATGGATGGCGGCGACGCTGAACAGGCCGTAAGAACAGCCTTGGGCATGTAAACCCGCAATGGACTTGAAAGGGCCGCCGGATGGGGCGGCCCTTTTTACTTGGGCGACAGGAGAGACACGTGAACTGGCTGACAGACAACAAAATCCCCGTAGGTGATGTGGCCGAGGCCGGATTTGACTGGCTCGAAAAGAAAGGCCGCGTGTTTTTCGACGGCATGGCCGACGCCATGGAAGCCCTGATCGACGGCATCTTATGGCTGCTTCAAACACCGCACCCTTTGTTCGTCATCGCGGCCTTCGTCGCCCTCACTTGGGTGCTGCAACGCAGCTGGAAAACCTGCCTGTTCATCGCAGCCGGATTTTTGTTCATCCTCAATCAGGACTACTGGGAAGAAACCACCGAAAGCCTGACACTTGTTTTGTCGGCCTGCGTGGTTTGCATGGGGGTCGGCGTTCCCATTGGCATCGCCGCCGCCCACCGGCCGCGATTATACGCATGGATGCGCCCCGTTCTGGACCTAATGCAAACCCTGCCCACATTCGTTTATCTCATTCCGGCCATTGTGTTTTTTGGCATCGGCATGGTGCCCGGATTGGTCGCGACGGTTATCTTCGTGCTGCCCGCACCGATCCGCCTGACACAGCTCGGCGTGTCCTCGACCCCCACAGAACTTCTAGAGGCCGCGGACGCATTCGGCGCAACAAAACGGCAAAAACTTCTCAAGGTTGAACTGCCCTCGGCCCTGCCCCAGATCATGGCGGGCCTGAACCAGACGATCATGTTATCACTGTCGATGGTGGTCATCGCCGCGCTGGTCGGTGCGGACGGATTGGGCGTGCCGGTGGTGCGCGCGTTGAACACAGTGAACGCCGCCAAGGGGTTTGAATCCGGGCTGGTCATCGTCGTTGTCGCGATCATGTTGGATCGTATGCTGCGCGTGGGGTCAAAATAATGAAAGCTGTTGAATTCAAAAACGTATCCATCGTCTTTGGTAACAAACCCGAAACCGCCTTGCCGATGATGGACGCGGGCAAGGATCGCACCGAAATCCAGAAAGCCACGGGGCAGGTTTTGGGCGTTCACAACTGCTCTCTTGATGTGGAAGCGGGCGAAATTCTTGTGCTGATGGGTCTGTCGGGCTCTGGCAAATCAACCCTGCTGCGGGCCGTCAACGGATTGAACCCCGTCGTGCGCGGCGGCGTCACGGTGCACGATGGCGATTGGTCGTGCGATGTCGGCGCGGCCCCCGCACCCGATTTACGCCGCTTGCGCCGTGAATGTGTGTCGATGGTGTTTCAACAATTCGGTCTGCTGCCGTGGCGCACCGTGCGCGACAACGTCGGGCTGGGCCTTGAACTCGGCGGCATGTCCAAGGTTGAACGCACACAGAAAGTCGATGAACAGCTTGAACTCGTCGGCCTGTCAGATCGCGCAACGGCCCTTGTCGGGGAATTGTCGGGCGGGATGCAACAGCGCGTCGGGCTTGCCCGTGCCTTTGTGACCGATGCGCCGATCCTGCTGATGGATGAACCGTTCAGCGCCCTTGATCCGCTGATCCGAACCCGCCTGCAGGACGAACTGCTTGATCTGCAAAAACGGCTGAACCGCACGATTATCTTTGTGTCCCACGACCTTGATGAAGCGTTCAAAATCGGCAACCGCATCGCGATTATGGAAGGCGGGCGCATCGTGCAATGCGGCACGCCCCGCGATATTTTCAGCAACCCGTCCAACGGCTATGTCGCTGATTTCGTGGCCAATATGAACCCGCTTGGTGTTCTGCGCGCGCGTGATGTGATGACAGATGACGCCCCCGAAAACCCCGCAGGATGGAGGGCGAAACCCAGTTCGGAACCCGTCGATGCGGAAACCCCCGTGGCGGATGTGATTGATCGATTGGACGAATTCGGCACACTGTCGGTCGTGCACAACGGCAAATCGTTGGGACACATCACGCAGAAATCCGTTCTCGCTAAGATTAGTCCGAAATCGGAAGGATAAGCGCGCCGCACCTACGCAAACGCGCACGCAGCGGCGGTCTTTTGAATGTTCGATAGGAAATTGTTTATGTCATTTCGGTTTTTGCTGCCAACCACCGCCATCGCGTTTCTGATCGGCTGTCAGCCTGCGATCAATGCGGCCTCACCCGCTGAACAACGCATCCTGGCCACCGAAGCCAAATTGACGGACTGCATCATGGAAAGGTGCAAACTGCTCAATATTGATCGCGGCGATCTTGACGATTTTTCGATGTTGGCGGACCTCGACCATGTCCAAGCCCTACGCATGAGCTGGACAGACTTTTTAGACCTGAATGACATCGCGCCAATGACCCAATTGCGAGAACTGCACATCTCCTCAACCCAGGTTTCGGACTTGTCGGGTTTGGCGGCTTTTGAAAACCTCGACATCTTGCACCTGCAATGGAGCACAGAGGCCAGCGACCTTTCACCCATTGGCAATCTGACCCCGCTGACAGAATTGGCCTTGGGCGGAAATTCTGTTGGCGATATGGATTTTGTCGCGTCTTTGATCAATCTTGACGGCCTCAGCCTGACAAGTTCAAAAATTTCCAGCATGGCCGCCCTGATCGGCCATCCGTCCCTATCCCGGCTCGATCTGGAAATGGCGCAATTGCCCGAAGATATTTCCGCACTGCTGACCATTCCCAATCTGCGGGTGGTGTCCATCACTCCGACACGTTTGACGGATCGTCAGATGGTCGTGGTTGACGCACTGCGCGCAAAGGGCGTGCAGGTTGATGAAATACCCGAAGTGGTTGTCGTCATCTGCTAGGCAGACAACCCAGCCCGCGCATCCATATTCTCTGCGGCTTGCACCAGTTCATGCACCAGTGTCGCCGCCATGGATCGCATCACCATAACCTCAAACGACTGCGCCCCAAGCCGCGTGATGCCGCCCGTCATATGCCCGATCAACGTGCGGGCGGTGTGGCCTTTCTTGAACACACTCGCGCGCAGATCAATCGGCGTCAGGCGGGCAAGAACGGCATCCGCCCCCGCCCCGTCAATGCGCACAATCGCCCAAGCATCTGAATGATCGACACATTGCGCGGGCAAATCAGGGCAATCGACGCCCATAACCAACGCCTGCCCCATGCCGCACCACATCACCCTTGGCGATGTTCCAACGCACCGGTTGGGCGCCACAAATCCGACCCCAATCGCAGATTTCAACGCATCAGACACGGCCTTTTGCTGCCCGTTAAATGGCGCAACCAATGTCACAACTCCGGCGTCTACTTCGGACAAGGACACGCTGCCGATTGTTTTTGGCAGCAACCCCGCGCAGGGGGTGTTTGCGATCAACCTAGCCATTGGACGTCTCCTTTGCGCGGGTGTTGTCGGGGTCAAAGAACACCGGATGGCACACCTCACACAGGGTTTTCACGCCGCGCAAATGATCAACCATCATGACGGTTTCGCCATGACGGTTCGCCCCGTCGCGCAAGAACCCCAACGCCAGATCATGGCCCAAGGTGGGCGAATGGCACACGGACGTCACATAGCCCTGATCGTTCAGGCGCACCGCATCCGCACCCTCAACAAACAAATGCGCACCAGCGGTTAATTTTTCAGCCTTATCAACAGGTTTGAACCCCACAAGCTGCTCGCGCTCTGCCTCTAACAGGCCCGGCCTTTGGGACGCCGCATTGCCGATGCAATCTTTTTTCTGGCTCACCATCCGGCCAAAACCGATGTCGAATGCGCTCACCCGCCCGTGGATTTCCGAATGGGTGATGAACCCCTTTTCGATCCGCAGCACGTTCAGCGCTTCCATCCCGTAAACGCCACCGCCCATGGCCTCCGCCTGCGCGCAAAGTTGGCGAAACAGCGATGCACCAAACCGCGCAGGCACCGAGACCTCATAGGCATGTTCCCCCGAAAACGAAATGCGGAACAAACGGCCCACAATGCCCCCGATAGACACATCGCCACAGGCCATGAACGGCCAGCTTTCGCCGTCAATGTCAGCGTCCAGCACGGTGTTCAAAAGATCGCGCGACTTGGGCCCCGCCACAGCAAACTGCGCCCATTGTTCGGTGACGGACGCAAACCGCACATCCAGATCGGGGCGCAATGCCTGTGACACCCAATCAAGATGCTTCATCACCTGGCCTGCCGCAGCCGTCGTGGTGGTCATCACATAATGATTGGCCCCCAACCGTGCGGTCGTGCCGTCATCCATCACATGCCCGTCTTCGCGCAACATCAAACCGTACCGCACGCGGTATTCCTTAAGCGTGGAAAACGTGTTGCAATAGACAAAATCAAGAAACGCCGCCGCATCCGGCCCCTGAATATCAATCTTGCCCAGCGTGCTGACGTCACAAATGCCAACCGTATTGCGCACCATGCCCACTTCGCGATTACAGCTTTCCAACCACGTTGTTTCACCCTGTTTGGGGAAATAGCTGGGGCGATACCAAAGGCCTGCTTCGATCATCGGCGCGCCGCGATCCAACGTGGCTTGATGCGATGTCATGTGGCGTTCGGGCGCAAATCCGTGGCCCTGCGCCCCGGCCCCCATGGCGGCAATCGACACTGGCGCATACGGTGGCCGGAAGGTCGTCGTGCCCGTTTCAGGGATGCCGCGCCCCGTCGCATCGGCCAACACGGCAAGCGCAGCAACATTGGAATTCTTGCCCTGATCCGTCGCCATGCCTTGCGTGGTATAGCGTTTCATATGCTCAACGCTGCGGAAATTCTCTTGTGCGGCCAGCTTGATGTCTTTCACATGCACATCGTTCTGAAAGTCGAGCCATTTGCGCCCCTTTCCTTCAACCTGCCACAGCGGTTCAATCCGGTACGCGCTGTCATCCGCGGATGGCGTATCAACCGCCACAGCATCCAGCCCCAACGTATCAACAACCGCCCGCGCGGCTGCGATCCCGTCTTCAAGACAGCCGTGGGTCGAAAACACACCCCGCGCCGCACCTGCAACCGTCATGTCTGGTATGGCACCGTCCGTGGGCACAAAGCTCAGGATGTCGTCGTTCCACGTTGGCCGCCCGTTCATATGGCACGTCAGGTGTACCGTCGGATTCCAGCCCCCCGACATTGCCAGACAATCCGTGCGGATGTCGCGTGTGCCGCCACTGTGCTGCACCGTGATGCTTTCAAGGCCAAGCCGCCCCTTCGTGCCCACGACTTTACCGTTCGTAAAGATCGGATAATCGCCCAGCGCCTGCACATCCGCGCGGCTGTCGATAACACCGGCAACCTTCACCCCCGCCTCAACCAGATCAACGGCCGTGCGGTGCGCATCGTCGTTGTTGGCAAAAATCGTAACGGATTTACCCGGCGCGACGCCCCAGCGGTTCAGATAGGCGCGCACCGCCCCCGCTGTCATGATGCCCGGGCGGTCGTTGTTGGGAAACGCAATCGGGCGTTCCAACGCACCAGCACACAGGATCGATCGTTTCGCCACGATCCGCCAGAAACATTCACGCGGGGCCTGCGTCGCCGCGGTGTGGTGGGTTACCCGTTCCAACGCGCCAAACGTGCCTTGATCATAGGCCCCTGTTATGGTCGTGCGGGTCATCAAACGCACATTGTCCATCGCCATCAGGCGCGCAACAATATCAGCGGCCCAATCCGCACCTTCGCGTCCGTCAACGCTGTAAGTTTCGGCCAACAATCGCCCGCCCATGCGGCTGTCTTCGTCGGCCAAAATCACATCCGCGCCCGCCTGCGCCGCAACCAACGCCGCCATCAAACCCGCAGGCCCCGCACCAATCACCAGCACGTCACAATGGGCAAACGCCTTTTCGTACGTGTCCTCGTTGGTCACCCCCGAAATCGCGCCAAGGCCCGCCGCGCGGCGAATGATAGGCTCATACACCTTTTCCCAGAACGATTTGGGCCACATGAAGGTTTTGTAATAAAATCCGGCACTTAGAAACGGCGACATCAGGTCGTTCACCGCCATGGCGTCACGTTTCAGCGACGGCCACGCATTCTGGGACCGCGCGGCCAACCCGTCATATAATTCCTGCGTCGTGGCGCGAATGTTGGGGTCTTGCGCCGCATGCGTGCCCAGCGTCACCAATGCATTGGGTTCCTCGGATCCGGCGGTCAAAATCCCGCGCGGGCGGTGATATTTGAAAGACCGCCCCACAAGGCGCACGTCATTGGCGAGCAACGCGGCGGCCAAAGTATCCCCCTCGCGCCCTTCATAGATCGTCCCGTCAAACGAAAACGAAACAGGCGCGCCGCCTGCATTCAGCCCCTTACCCGCGATCCTCATTTCGCCGTCCCCCGAACAAGTCTGGCGCCCGAAACCACATGGGTCACCGTGTTGCGCGTCACTTCAATCCACGCGCCGCAGCCAGCCTCGTGATGCCACAGGTCACGCACCTCACCGGCGATGTTGTCGCGGTTGTGCAGATAATCATCCCACGCGCCATCACCCGCATCACGCGCCGGACGATCCAGCGCCACAGCATGGCCTTGATAATAAAATTCGCGGCGGTCCCGATCACCGCAAAGGGGGCATGGCAAACGCATTTCCAGATCCTAGTGTAGATTGTGTTGAGAGCCCGTGCCCTCTTCATCCATAAGGCCACGGCCCGTCCGGAAACGATCAAGGCGGAATTGACTGGCCGGTTCGTGATGCATGTCTTTGGCAATCAAATGTGCATAGGAAAACCCGGACCCCGGCACAGCCTTGAACCCGCCGTAACACCAGCCGCAATTCAGATAGAGGCCCTCTGTCTCGGTCTTATCGATAATGGGTGATCCATCCGATGACATATCCATAATACCGCCCCAACTGCGCAAAACCCTTGCCTTGGCGATGGACGGCATCAACGTCATGCCCGCCTCCATGACATGTTCCATCATCGGCAAATTGCCCCGCGCCGCGTAGGATGCATAGAAATCCAGATCGCCGCCAAACACCAAACCGCCCTTGTCGGACTGGCTGATATAAAAATGGCCCATCCCAAAGCTGATGACCTGATCAAGGATCGGTTTGATCCCCTCGGTGACGAACGCCTGTAAAATATGGCTTTCGATCGGCAGGCGCATGCCCGCCATTTCGGCGACTTGGCTGGATCGCCCAGCGACGACAATCGCGACCTTCTTGGCGCGGATCGCACCGCGGCTGGTTTGCACGCCTTTGACAACGCCACCTTCGATGTCGATGCCTGTCACTTCACAGTTCTGGATCAGATCGACACCGCGCTGATCGGCCCCGCGCGCATATCCCCACGCCACCGCATCATGGCGCGCCGTGCCACCGCGTGGATGATACAGCCCGCCGTAAATCGGAAAGCGCACATTGTCGAAATCAATCAGCGGCACGAGGTCACGCACCCCATCGCGATCCAGCAGGATCGCATCATCGCCCTGATTGATCATCGCATTGCCACGGCGCGCAAAGGCGTCGCGTTGCCCGTCTGAATGAAACAGATTGATGACGCCACGCTGCGACATCATCGTGTTGTAATTCAGGTCCTGCTCCATCCCTTCCCACAATTTCAACGAATGGGAATAGAATTCCGAATTTCCCGGAAGGGCGTAATTGGCCCGCACGATTGTGGTGTTACGGCCTACATTTCCGCCCCCCAAATACCCTTTTTCCAGCACGGCGACATTGGTGATCCCGTGTTCCTTGGCAAGGTAATAAGCGGTCGACAATCCATGCCCGCCCCCGCCGATAATGATCACGTCATATTCGGCTTTCGGTTCGGGGTTTCGCCAGACGGGCTTCCACCCTTTTTGGCCAAACAAACCTTCTTTGAAAATTTTTAATGCGGAGTAACCCATCGGATGTCCCTTTGCTTGGCGCCAGCCTATCCAAGCCGCGGCTGACCGCAATGCCGCATTTCGACAATAGCAGGGCTGGCAGCGACCGGCGGCGCGGTCGCGATGTTGCCTATTTACCTGACGCGCACATGCCGTAGGTTTGCACCAAAGTGTATGAAGGAATGTCCATGACCCGTTTTCGTCTGATCACCGCCGCCCTGTGTGGCGCCTTGCTGCAAGCCTGCATGACAGTCCCGACCGCCGATCAGGGGGGAACAGACACCTCTGCATCCACGGCCCTGCCGCAGGCACGCAATTTCGTCTTCAGTTGGGGCATGTTTGCCGATCCTGTCTTTGATCGCGACGTGGTGACATTCAACCGCACCTTCGCCAATGTCTACGGCGCCCCGGCCGATATAGACGCCTTCGGCTTCACCTCATCGCGCCTGTCCACGCCCGATCCGGCCGTGATGCAATCTGAACTCGTCGAGATGGCCGCACAGGCTGTCGATGGGCGCGACACGGTCGTGGTCATGCTGACATCACACGGATCGCCCGACCTCATGGCCGTCAAAACACAGCCAAACGGCCCCGTATCTGCCGTTTCAGCAGATACATTGGCCGAATTTCTCGCGCCGTTGGCCAACGACCGCCAAATCCTGATCCTTCAGGCCTGTTTTTCCGGATCATTGATTGATGAATTACGTTCGCCCAACCGTATCATCATGACAGCGGCATCCGCCGACAGATCGTCCTTTGGCTGCAACCCCGAAAGCGACAACACGTGGTTCATCAGATCGCTGAACCGCGCCATGCTCGAGGTCGGCGCGCAAGGTGGGTCATGGGAACAGATCTTTGCGCGAACCCGCGCGCTGGTCGCTGCAGATGAAGCCGCGAACGGATATCCAGCGTCAAACCCGCAGCGGTTTGTCGGCGCGAATATGCGCAGCACCTGGACCACAAGCGCAATGTAGCACGGACGCAAAGCCCGCTGCGGGCCTCTTTCGCCTGCGGCGGGCGGGGGGCCAAAATCCTGACGGATTTTGGCCGACCCAACCGCCAGTCCGTTAAAGCCCTTTGGCTTTGTAGCTGCTTGCCACGCGACCGATCGAGACCAGATAGGCCGCCGTGCGCAGATCATGGACGTCATCACGGCTGTGCCAAACCTCGCGCATCGCCTGATAGGCCGTACGCATCGTGTCATCGAGGCCTGAGCGCACCAGTTCCAGCTCACCCGCTCCGCGCAGATATTTCTGTTTGAAGTTCGGCGTCATCGACCATTGATCACCCAAATGTTCGGACAAGCGCTGCAATTCGCCGACAATCAATTCATGGCGTGCTTCTTCTTGGCGGCGCTGCATCCGGCCAAACCGGATGTGGCTCAGGTTTTTGACCCATTCGAAATAGGACACGGTCACACCACCGGCATTGGCATACATATCCGGGATGATGACGCAGCCCTTTTCACGCAGAACCTCGTCCGCGCCAGCCGTGACAGGCCCGTTCGCCGCCTCGATGATCAACGGCGCTTTTACGTTTGCCGCATTGCTCATGTTGATGACCCCTTCCAGCGCGGCAGGGATCAGGATGTCGCAATCTTTTTCAAGAATTTCGGCACCGTTTTCAACATATGTGGCACCGGGAAATCCTTTGACGCCGCCATGTTTGGATATCCATTTGTGCACCGCTTCAACGTCAACGCCGCCATCATCAACCAACGCACCATCGCGTTCGATGATACCGGTGATCAAGCTGCCGTCTTCTTCGCTCAGGAACTTGGCCGCGTGATAACCCACATTACCAAGGCCCTGCACAATAACCCGTTTGCCATCCAGCGTGCCCTTCAGACCAGCGGCTTTCATATCTTCGGGGTGGCGGAAAAATTCGTGCAGCGCATATTGAACGCCGCGGCCCGTCGCCTCAACACGGCCCTGAATACCGCCCGCATTGATCGGTTTGCCCGTCACACAGGCCGCGCCATTGATGTCGGTTGTGTTCATGCGTTTGTACTGATCAGCCATCCACGCCATCTCGCGCTCGCCGGTGCCCATGTCCGGCGCAGGTACGTTCTGGGACGGATTGATCAGGTCGCGTTTGATCAGCTCATACGCAAAACGGCGGGTGATCCGCTCCATCTCGTCTTCGTCCCATTCGCGCGGATCAATGCACAAACCGCCCTTTGATCCCCCGAACGGCGTTTCCACCAAGGCACATTTATAGCTCATCAGCGCGGCCAGTGCTTCAACCTCGTTTTGGTTAACGCCAAGGGAAAAACGAATACCGCCTTTTACAGGTTCCATATGTTCGGAATGGACAGACCGGTATCCCGTGAACGTTTCAATCTTACCACGCAAACGCACGCCGAACCGCACAGTATAAGTCGCATTACAAACGCGTATCTTTTCTTCCAGACCGGGCGGCAGATCCATCAGGGCCACAGCACGGTTGAACATGATATCAACGCTTTCACGAAACGACGGTTCAGAAGCGGTTGCGTTTGAATTGCTCATAGGAAGTCCTTTCTAGACACCAATTCCGCCGCGCAAACACGGCGATCATGGGCCAGCTAAACACGATTCGTGGCTCAGGTATCGAAATGATGAAAAAATGTGCAGATTTCGTTAAGGACTATGGTTACCCCGCCGCGCCTCGTTTTGTGGGTAACTCTGTCCATTGTCGCAAGCCGCCGCACAATCCCCCCCGATTGCCCGATATCGTTGCCAAAATGGCATCACGTTAACGAACTCTCGCCTCATTTCGCCCTAATTCTGCCATCCACGGATGGTCTAAGCATCGTCGATTGAAGCGATAGGTCCGTCTTGCGCCATCCGTGCTCCGCGACTTGTCTGGGAAGGTTAAAATGAAACGATTGCTGACGAAAACATTGGCCGATACGAAAACAACCTGCGCCCACATCCGGCGGTTTCGGCGGGACGAAGAAGGTGGCATGATCATCTTCTCGTTGTTCATGTTGGTGCTTATTCTGGCGTTGGCCGGAATGGCCGTCGACCTCATGCGTTTTGAAACGACCCGCGCAAAGTTGCAGGGCACATTGGACCGCGCCACTTTGGCCGCGGCTGACCTTGATCAAACAATTTCGCCAGCTGCAGTTGTTCTCGACTACTTTGAAAAAACTGACATGACCCGGTTCTTGCAAGGCACCCCGATTGTTGACGAAGGCATCAACTACCGCATCGTCACCGCAAACGCCTCTGCCGAAATTCCGACGTTCTTCTTTGATTTGCCAAACTTCCTGCTCCCTGATCGGGGACCGGGTGCGACCGCGCTTACCGTCAGCGGCACATCTACTGCCGAAGAACGCGTGTCCGACGTTGAAATCTCTCTGGTTCTTGACGTGTCGAGCTCGATGCTCAGCAACAGCCGGATCACAAACCTGCGCCCTGCGGCCCGCGACTTTGTCACCACTGTGTTGGCAAACAATACTGACGCGCCCCAAGGCCTGATCACAATTTCCATGATTCCATATAGTGCCGTTGTGAATCCGGGTTCAGACATCACGCCATTCCTCAACATCAACCGCACGCATTCTTATTCCACGTGCCCGTTGTTTGATGACACTGAATTCTCGGCGACCGACCTGAATTTGTCGGCAACCTATGACCACGTGTCGCACTTCTCTTACGGTGGCAGCAGCAGCACACCGTTCAGCGATGATTATGCTTGGTGTTACACCGGGGATCGCAACTCGATCATTGTGGCATCCACAGATGAAGTCGCCTTGCACACCGCGATCAATGATCTTGAACCTTACGGTAACACGGCCATTGATATGGGGATGAAGTGGGCTGTCGGCCTGCTCGACCCCAGCACGCAAGAAATCATCACAAGCCTTGCCGGGAAATCCGGCACAGGTGTCCCTGCCCTCGCTGCGGGTCGTCCGTACCCGAATACACAGCCGGATGTGCTGAAGGTCGTCGTTTTGATGACAGATGGTCAGAACACGCAACAATGGGATCTTGTCGAACCGTTCAAATCCGGTTTGTCGACCGTATGGTTCAACCGTGAATATGAAATGCAGCCGCTGCACGAAGTGCCATCAAACCGCACGTCGATCCAATACAGCGGTGAATCCACACCTGATTACCGTTGGGATGACTGGTTCTACTGGACAGGCTACGGCTCCTCTTCGCGGGCCCAGCGCTTTCCAAACGGATTCTCCAGCCAGTCCGATTATGTCTACGCCGACTCCATCACCGCAACGTACACGGCTGATGCCAGCGACACAGATGACGAAGCCGAAGACAAAGAAATCGAAAACGGCCGTCTTGGTGTGCGTTTTGAAAACGACGTCTACAATGCGACGTGGCAGGATTTGTATGCGGATCGCACGTACAACAAGATCAACAACACGTACCTCAACAAACCGTACAACCACTACTACATCCCATGGAGCGACAACAGCTGGGCCGAGACCGATTTCTCGTCCCCTGATAGCGCCATTGATTTCAGTGTCGTGGCCGGTTCAGAGGCGGACACACGACTGTCCAGCATCTGCCAGGCGGCGCGCGATTATGGCATCATTATCTACACCGTTGCCTTCGAAGCGCCATCAGGTGGCCGCACGGCCCTGCAAGACTGCGCAAGTTCGCCCAGCCACTACTTCGACGTGGACGGAACGGACATCTCTGACGCCTTCTCTGCGATTGCCACTGACATTCGCGCCCTGAAGCTAACACAATAAGGATCACTGATATGATGTTCGGGATCAAAACGATTGGAAAGTTCCTGCGGCTGTTTCGCCGCAAGGAGGACGGCGGCCCATCGATCGAGTTCGTGTTGGTGTTCATGCCCTTTATGGTCATCACCGTCTCGGGGTTCGAACTGGGCCTGTTGATGACGCGCCATGTGATGATGGAACGCGGCGTTGATATTGCGGTGCGTGATGTGCGTCTGAACACAGGCGTCCCCATCGACGAGACGGAATTCAAACGCATGGTCTGCAACGGTGCAGGTTTGTTGGGTGACGACTGCATGACGAAAGTACGCCTTGAAATGGTGTCCGTGAACATGTGGGACCAGTCCAGCGTCGGCGCGTCGGCAATGCCCCGCGAAGCCTCGTGCACCGATGTGGCCCAACCCTTTTTGCCTGCGCGTAATTTCGTCAACGGTACACCAAACGAAATGATGATCGTGCGGGCCTGCGGATTGTTTACACCGATGCTGCCGGAATTTGCCTTGGGGTATTTCCTGTCAAGGATGCGCACCGATGGCTTCTACCCGCTCGTGTCCACAACCGCCTTCGTGATGGAGCCTGTCTGATATGCTGACTTATCTCAAAACAAAACTGCGTCGTTTCCGACGCGAGGAAGACGGCAGTATCATCGCAGAAGCGGTGATCATGCTCCCCACCTTGTTTGCGGCTGTTCTGGCGACGTTCGTGTTCTTTGACGCCTACAGAAACCAGGCGATCAATCTGAAGGCCAACTATACAATCTCTGACGCCTTCAGCCGTGAATCCGACATGATCAACAACACCTACATGATCAATTCCTGGACCTTGCACCGCTTTTTGACAAGTTCCCCGAACCTGACCCGCCTACGGGTCAGCGTTATCCAGTACACCACGGAGGATGATACATACCGTGTGGTCTGGTCACGCGCCAAAGGGGGCGGCTCTGATGTGGATTGGGGCGAACTCAGCGAAATCGGCATCGACCGCGATGAAATCCCCGTCATGCCGGATCTGGAACGTCTGATCGTGGTGCAAACGTCGGTCGATTATGTGCCGAAGTTTACAATCGGTCTGGGCGATTTCACATTCGAAGACATGATCTTCACCCGCCCCCGTATCGGGCAAGGTCTCTGTTATAGCCACAACAGCACCTATGCGGGCCGTATCTGCCCGATTGGCAGCTAATTCAGCCGCCCATCCGGCGTTCGGTGATGCGCAATGCAATTTGTTCGGCCATGTATTTGGCCGGACCCGCCGGGGTCACACCGCCAACACCGATCCGCGTGGCAAACCGCCACCACAGCCCCGGTGCCCACACTCTCGGGGCTCTTTCATGCAGCCGCAGCACAAATCCGTTTGATGGCTTGAACGCGAACGCGCCCCGATCAACGGACCGGATATTGTCCAGCGTGGTCAAAACTTGCCCCGCCGTATCGCGCACTTCGGTTTCCGTCAGAACAATGCCCAGCAATGTTGCACGGCGCAGCCGTTCCGCCACAACCAGCGTCCCCGCCCCCAAAGCAATCAAAAACAACTGCCAGCCCTGCGCGGGCGGCTGCACAAACGCGAGCAATATCAACAAAGCCCCAAGGGCAAAGACCGCCCCATAAGCGAACAAGCGACGCATTACAGACGCCTGTAGTGTCGCAATCACATCATCATCTTGCATCAAATCCGCCCTTTGGTTGCGCCCCCTCTAGCCAATCAACCGCCCCTTGAAAAGCGCCTAGCGCGGCGGCGTGACCTCGTAACCGGGTTCTTCGGGTTCATCATCGATCATCTCGGGCGGGAAACCGGGCGCTGTAATACTCAGCCCTGTGGGCTCCTCAAGGCGTTTGATGATGTCGTCAGATTGCGCATCAAACCCGTACCGCGCGATCCCCTCTTCAAAGATTTTCACCATCATCGGGCTGATTTCAAGCGGCACATCATGATCTTCGGCTATCTGCTGAAACAACCCAATATCCTTTTTCACAAGCCCCATGGAAAACCCGATGTTGCGGCTGCCGTTCAAAATCACCTGACTTTCGGTTTCATGGACAAACGACGTGCCGCTGGAAATCTTGATCGCCTCATAGGTCGTGGCCATGTCCATGCCCGCCGCCTTCATCGTCACCATCGCCTCGCACACGCTCAGCAGGTTCGCCGTCGCCAGATAATTCGTCATCACCTTTAGCGTGCTGGCCGACCCGATAGGCCCGGTGTGCAAAACGCGCCGCCCCAGTGTCGTCAAAATCGGCAATACCGCTTCAAATGTGGCGCGATCACATCCCGCAAAGATCGAAATATTGCCGGTCGCCGCGCGGTGGCATCCGCCCGACACAGGGCAATCCACGGCCATGCCGCCCGCAGCCTGCACGGCTTTGGCCAACCGCTGCACCTCGTCCGCGTCCGTGGTCGACATCTCAAGCCAGATTTTGCCGGCCCGCACGCTGGGCAACATCGCCTCGACCACCGCTGAACAAGCGGCGGGGGATGGCAGGCAGGTGATGACCACATCACACATATCCATCAATCCCGCAGGCGATCCGCCATCCTGCGCCCCGCGCGCCACGAAACCCGCAACCGCATCAGCGTCCAGATCATGGACAGCCAAATCAAACCCGTTGCGCAATACCGATCCGGCCAGCTTTGCGCCCACCGATCCCAAACCTACAAATCCGACTTTCATGAAAACTCTCCCCGTTTGGCCCCAACTTTGGGCGCAGCAAACGACCCGTCTGCCCCATTCGCGACACGGCTCGAAAATTAGCCTTGGGCCATACCAACAGCCCCGTGCACCATATCGATGTAAATCCGCTCAATCTCGTCCAGCGGCAATCGCCCGCCATCGCGATACCACGTGGTCAAACCCGTCAGCATCGCAATGATCGCCAGCGTGGTGATCTTGGTGTCGCGCACCGCAAACACACCCGCCGCAACACCGTCCTTTAATATCGCCTCAAGCTGGTCTTCGTATGTGCGGCGCAGCCCCTCAAGTTTGGTGAAATTATCGGGCGTTAGATTGCGCAATTCCATATAGGAAACAAACACCGCATCGGGGCGTTCAGAATGGAACCGGATATGAAACCGCGTGAAATCATCCAGCCTGTCCAATACGTTACGCGCTTCGCCCCGCGCCGCACGTGCCGCCAACAGCGCATCCATATGATCGCGCATCAGTTCAAACAGCAGTGTTTGTTTGTCAGGGGTATAGCGGTACAGCGCCCCCGCCTGCACACCGACATCGGCCGCAATCTGGCGCATCGAAACGGCGGCAAACCCGTGGCGCGCAATCAGATGCAACGCCACTTCGCGCACTTTCGGGCCTGTAATATCCCCATGTGATCCGGTTTTGCGCGCCATTACGCTATTTAACTGAACGCGCGTTCATTTGAAAAGCCCCGCACGCACAATCCCATACCTTGCCCGCCACAACGTCCCCCCCTATGGTCCCCCGACCTGATTGGACACCCCATGCGCTTTGCCGTTGCCTTGCTGATCGCCCTTGCCGCCTGCGCCGAATTTCCGGCGCTGGATGACACTGTGCCGCTTGATCAAACGCGCGCGGGCTTTCCGGATTTGATCCCGCTTGGCCCGCTGATTACGCAGGCTGGCGCCGCCACCAGCACCGCCGCCACCGCCGCATCTGATCTGTCGCCGCGCCTTGCGGGGCTAAATGCACGCGCCGCCCGTCTGCGTGGCCCCGTCATTGCAGCACCCGTTCGCACCCGTATGCTGCGCGGCATCCGTTGAAGTCCAATCGCTGACGCGCTAACACGCCCCAGAACCTCATTTAAGGACGCGCACTATGACCACTCCCCTCCGCCTCGGCATTGCTGGCCTCGGAACCGTTGGCGTGGGCGTTGTGCGCATTATTCGCCAACAATCAGCCCTTCTTGAAGCCCGCACAGGCCGCAAAATCACAATTTCCGCTGTGTCGGCCCGTTCCAAAGACAAAGATCGCGGCGTGCCGCTGTCCGATTACGCATGGGAAGACGATCCCGTCGCACTGGCAAAGCGCGACGATGTTGATGTCTTCGTCGAACTGATGGGCGGCGACGCTGGCCCCGCCAAGGACGCCACAGAAGCGGCGATAAAGGCGGGCAAAGACGTCGTCACCGCCAACAAGGCCATGCTGGCCCATCACGGCCAAGCCCTTGCAATCGCGGCAGAATCCGCAGGCCAGGTCATCCGCTACGAGGCCGCAGTCGCGGGCGGCATCCCGGTGATGAAAACCCTCACCGAAGGGCTTGCAGGCAACGACATCACCCGCGTCATGGGCGTGATGAACGGCACCTGTAACTATATCCTCACCCAGATGCAGGCCACGCGCCAAGGCTACAACGCCCTGTTCGATGAGGCAGATAAGCTCGGTTATCTTGAAGCCGACCCAAACCTTGATGTGGGCGGCATTGATGCGGGCCACAAACTCGCGCTGCTGTCCTCCGTCGCGTTCGGCACGCAGGTTGATTTCGATGCAGTCGAACTCGAAGGCATCCAGAACATCACCCTCGAAGATATCGATGCCGCCGCCGATATGGGCTACCGCATCAAACTGCTTGGCGTTGCGCAAATGACGGGCCGTGGCCTTGAACAGCGGATGTCGCCCTGCCTTGTGCCCGCGCAATCCCCCCTCGGCCAGCTTGAAGGCGGCACCAACATGGTTGTCATCGAAGGTGACGCTGTGGGCCAGATTGTGCTGCGCGGCGCAGGTGCGGGCATGGGGCCAACCGCCTCTGCCGTGTTGTCTGACGTCATCGATATCGCCCGTGGTTTGCGTCTGCCCACGTTCGGTCAGCCCGCAACCACACTCAAACAGGCCCGCCCCGCCAAGGCTGCTGTGCCCGCGCCCTATTATTTGCGCATGCAACTCGTCGACAAACCCGGCGCACTGGCCAAAGTCGCCGCCGTTCTGGGTGATGCGGGTGTGTCCATCGACCGGATGCGCCAATACGGCCACCAAGACACCGCCGCACCCGTACTGATCGTGACCCACAAAGTCACCCGCACCGCCCTGGACGAGGCAATGGCCGCCATGGCCAAAACATCTGTTGTACAGGGTGATCCGGTTGCGATCCGCATTGAAGAAGTTGAATAGCCAACGCCGCGTGACCTGCTAAGGTCTTGTTATGACGCCAGCCCTCGCCAGCAACATTCAGCTTTATCGCTGGTCGCGCTTCCTGCGCAGCTTGATCTTCTGGCAAGCCGTCTGGTTTTTATATTTTCAAGACATCCTGTCAGGCGCGCAGGCGATCCTTCTTTATGCCGTCTATGACGTTGCCACCACAGTTCTGGAAGTGCCGTCAGGCTATATGTCGGATCGATTGGGGCGCAAGAAAACCCTGATCGCCAGCGCCATCGCGGGCTTTGTCGCTGCTGTTCTTCTGGTCGTCGGCGACACCTTTCTGGTCTTCGCCCTCGCCAACATCTGTCTTGGCGCCAGCATGGCCTTTGCCAGCGGCACCGACGAAGCGATGCTATACGAAAGCCTTGCAGCGTTGGACAGGACCGATGAAATCGAAGCCCAAGAAGTCATCGCCTGGCGCTATTCGTTCACCGCATTGGCCCTGTCAGCGGTCGCAGGTGGTGCACTGGCGATGGTCGACATGCGCCTGCCCTACATGGGCGTGGTGCTGTCGTTCGCCGCCCTGTTCTGGGTCACGACCCGTTTTGTCGAACCCGCCCGCAGCACAGATACCGCCGAGGGCGCGGAATTGCTGCGCCTGTCCGGCTTGGGCGCAAGTTTTCGCAATCCCGTCCTGCTGTGGTTCTTTGCGCTCGGCGTGTTGATGTACGGGTTCAGCCACCTGCCGTTCGTGTTCGGCCAACCCTTCATTCTTGAAGCCCTGAACACACTAGGCCTTGCCAGCAGCGCCCCGTTGGTCAGTGGCGCGGTCACATCAATGATGATGGCCATTTCTGTCGCCGTTTCCCTGATCGCGCTGAAAATCCGCGACGCCTTGGGCCTGCCCCTATTGTTGCTATGCGCCTTCGGGCTGCAAATCGCGATTTCAGGCGTCATGGCGATCACCGACAGTGCCATCGTGCTGGTTTTCTTGATGCTGCGGATGGTGCCCGATGCCCTGTCGCGCCCGTTCGTGCTGGGCCGCATCCAGCCGCTGTTGCCAAACGACAGCCGCGCAACGTGGCTGTCACTCCAAAGTTTCGTGGGGCGTCTGGCCTTTGCCAGCGCGCTGGCCGCCGGGGCCATTTCAACAACAGACGCGGGCACCTTGCCCTATGCCGACATCGCCCGAATCCTCACCGTGGCCTGCGCAATCGGGGTGCTGGCCCTGCTGGTTCTGGCCGCCGCCGCGCGCACAATTGAGGTCAGCGCAAGAAAAGTGGCCGACCGTTAGCGCACCCAGTGTTGCCTATCCCCGCGCCGACCCGCTAAGCGAAGGATAACCAATACAAAGGAACGCCCCATGACTTCGCCCGATTTTAACGACCGTATGCTGTCCTTGGGCCTCGCCCGCGTCTCCGAGGCAGCCGCCCTCGCCTCTGCGACATTGATCGGGCGCGGTGATGAAAAGGCCGCAGATCAGGCGGCTGTGAACGCCATGCGCGAACAGCTCAACAAGCTCGACATTGCCGGCGTCGTCGTGATCGGCGAAGGCGAACGCGACGAGGCCCCGATGCTGTTCATCGGCGAAGAGGTCGGGTCGGGCACAGGCCCCGGCGTGGACATCGCGCTGGACCCGCTTGAGGGCACGACCCTGACCGCCAAAGACATGCCCAACGCGCTGACGGTCATCGCCATGGGCCCACGCGGATCAATGCTGCACGCACCAGACGTCTACATGGATAAACTGGCCATCGGCCCGGGGTTCAAAGACGGTGTGGTCACACTGGCCATGTCCCCGGCTGAGCGCGTGTCGGCATTGGCCGCCGCCAAAGGGTGTTCCATCGAAGACATCACCGTCTGCGTGCTCGAACGTCCGCGCCACGAAGATATGATTGCCGAAATCCGCAGCACGGGTGCGGCGATCCGCCTGATCACGGACGGCGATGTGGCCGGTGTGATGCACTGCGCCGAAGCGGCCACCACGGGCATTGATATGTATATGGGCAGCGGCGGCGCGCCAGAAGGCGTGTTGGCCGCCGCCGCGCTGAAATGCATGGGCGGGCAGATGTTCGGCAAATTGCTGTTTCGCAACGACGATGAACGCGGCCGCGCCGCAAAAGCAGGAATCACGAATTTTGACCGCGTCTACACCCGCGATGATATGGTCACATCCGATGTGATCTTTGCCGCCACCGGCGTGACAGACGGATCGCTTCTGTCGGGCATCAAACGCGAACCGGGGTTTTTGACGGCCGAAACGATCCTGATGCGGTCCAAAACCGGATCCGTGCGCCGCATGACTTACCGCAATCCGGTCTAGGGTTTGCGCCGCCTGTCGGCGTCGCGACAGCGGGGGCCAGCCCCCGCACCCCCGGAGTTTAAGGGCCAGATGAAGAAGAGCGTGGCGAATCCACAGGCCGCGCCATATAGTGGTGGGCGATGAATAACGCACCACATATGACCCCCGCCTTCCTGAATGTTGAGGTTTCCACCACAGGTCGGCGTTGGGTCGGACCCAGCGGTGAAGACGACCGTTTGGCCGAAGCGATGGCGCAAGATACCGCACTGCCGGCGCCTGTGTGCCGCACGTTGGTGCGACGCGGCGTGGAGGCGCGCGATGCCGCCGCTTTCCTTGCCCCGACCTTGCGCGACCTGATGCCAGACCCGCGATCCCTGCGTGATATGGAACCTGCCGCCGCGCGCATTGTAACCGCCGCCCGCAGCAACCAGCGCATAGCCATTTTCGCCGATTATGACGTGGACGGCGGCACATCTGCGGCCCTGCTGATCGACTGGCTGCGCAGTTTTGGTGTCACCCCGACGCTATACGTGCCTGACCGCATCGACGAAGGCTACGGCCCCAACGATGACGCCATGTCAGCCCTCGCGCGTGATCATGATCTGATCATCTGCGTGGATTGCGGCACGCTGTCCCATGGCCCGATTGAGGCGGCCAAAGGCGCGGACGTTGTCGTGCTCGATCACCATTTGGGCGGCGAAACCCTGCCCCCTGCGCTGGCCGTGGTGAACCCGAACCGCCAGGATGAAACCGGCGATCTTGCCCATCTGTGTGCGGCGGGCGTCGTGTTCTTGATGCTGGTCGAGGCAAACCGCCAACTGCGCGACGCAGGCCAGAAAACGCCCGACCTGATGGCGATGCTTGACCTCGTGGCGCTTGGAACGGTCGCAGACGTGGCCCCCCTGATCGGCGTAAACCGTGCCTTCGTGCGACAAGGCCTTACGGTTATGGCGCGGCGTCAGCGTGTCGGGCTTGTCGCGCTTGCAGATGTGTCGCGTATGGACACAGCACCATCGTCCTATCACCTTGGGTTCCTGCTGGGGCCGCGGGTGAATGCGGGCGGGCGCATCGGCAAGGCGGACCTTGGCGCGCGCCTGCTGTCCACCACCGACCCGCGCGAAGCGGGCAGCATGGCCGAACGCCTTGATCAACTAAATACCGAACGCCGCGAAATCGAATCCAGCGTGCGCGACATGGCCATCGAACAAGCCGACCAACGCGGCACCGACGCCCCACTGGTCTGGGCCGCTGGCGAGGGCTGGCACCCCGGCGTGGTCGGCATCGTCGCATCCCGCCTGAAAGAGGCCACAAACCGCCCCGCCATCGTCATCGGGCTGGATGGCGAAACCGGCAAAGGATCAGGGCGCAGCGTGTCCGGCATCGACCTTGGCGCGGCCATCCAGCGCTGCGCAGCCGAGGGTTTGTTGATCAAGGGCGGCGGGCACAAAATGGCGGCGGGCCTGACCGTGGCGCGCGACAAACTTGACGCGGCAATGGACCGCCTGTCTGAACTTCTGGCCAAACAAGGCGCGGGTGACATCGGGCCCTCCGATCTGAAGGTCGACGGATTGCTCATGCCAGGTGCTGCTACGGTTGAACTGATCGAAACGATTGAACAGGCCGGCCCCTTTGGCGCGGGCGCCCCTGCCCCGCGATTTGTCTTTCCCGATTGCACGATCCACTTCACCAAAGTTGTCGGGGCCAACCATCTGAAAATCACCTTCGGGGATGGAATTTCCGCCCGCGTCGATTCGATTTGTTTTGGCGCAATGGACGGCCCGATCGGCCCGATGCTCCAGAACCACGGCGGCGCGCGCTTCCATCTTGCGGGGCGGCTTGAAATCAACACATGGCAGGGCCGCCAAAGCCCACAATTACGCCTAGAAGACGCCGCACCAGCCGCCTGAAAAATCAACGCACTTTTTGCTAAGTTTCTGCTTGCGCAAGCGGGACAGGTTCCCTAGAACCGCCTCACCAAGAGCGGTCCCTTCGTCTATCGGTTAGGACGCCAGGTTTTCAACCTGGAAAGAGGGGTTCGATTCCCCTAGGGACTGCCACTTGGGATTATCCAGACAATTCAGATGGTTGAAGCGCGCATAGCGCATCTGCCATTTTGACGATCACCGCGTGATTGTTCAGGCCTGTGCGCCAGTGTGGGGGGATTCCCTTATGGCCTAGATCCGGCCTGCCCAATCAGCCCGGCGGCGCGTAATCCGTCCCGGCGATTGCGGCCATACGCGCCAGCACATCATCCCCCTGCTGCATCAACCAATACAGCATATCGATAAAGATCCAGTTTTCCGCCAGCTTGTCCCCGTCGCGGCGATAAATATCGATCACACGGAATTCGCAATCTTTGTCATTGGCCGGCAATCCCATAAACCCGCCACGATGTTTTGCGGTAAAGTTCGGCCAGCCAAAGAACCCGCCGAAATGCCCCTCTGACACGCGGGCCTCGTGACCCGTAAAAGAGCGGTCATAAAACGCCGCGCGAAACGGGCCAGAATGCTGTTTGGCATAGCGTTCAATGGTGTAGGTCGCGCCTATTCCGGCAGGGCCCCACCAAATCATGTCGTCGTGCCATGTGCGCGCCAGTTCTTCTTCAAGGGGAAGGCCAAGCGCCCACGTGCCCAAATCGCTGCACATCGCATCAATCAGGTCTTGCGTCTGGGTGCCCACATCCGCGGGCTGCGCATCAAACAACATCCCCCCATGGCCAATCGGGCCGGGTTGCACAATCGGCGCGCCCGTTTGCGGGCCGAACGGGTTCTGCCCCGCCTGCGCCATCAGATGCGGGATATCGACGTGCAGCATCGTCTTTGTGATCCTGCCACCTTCGACACAGTTGAATTCGCAGTACCGCAGCATCACCATCTTGCGGGTCGCTGCAATACCGAGCCATGGCGCATCAAACAGCCCCATCAAATGGCCCATCGACACCACCCAAACGCCCTCACCTACGGAATTCCGCCCCGCAAAAAATACGTCCTCGCGCCGCTGCAATCGGGTCAGGGACGTCAGCAAAGGGCCCCAGAACGCTGCGGCCACATCTGCTGCCCCGCGCCGTTCATAAAACGGATGCATCCCGCGCCAATGCCAATCGGGGGCCGTATGATCCGCCAGAATGCCAGCAATATCATCCGCGCCCGCACCCTTCATGGCTGCGTATAAATCACGCACCACGGTCTTTTCAGATTGAAACATAAATCAGCCTTTCACGGCACCTGCGGTCAGACCAGACACGATCTGACGCTGGAAGAACAGGATCAACACAAACAACGGCGCCGTCGCCGACACAACCGCTGCAACCGCAAACATCACGTTGCCCTTGGTTTGTGTCGTACCAAGGAAAGACGCGATTTTCGGGATCATCGTCTGGTTTTCCTGATCCAGCAACATCGCCGCAACGGGGAAGTCATTGTAGGCTAACAGGAACGAAAACAGCCCCGTCGTAATCACACCCGGCCACATCACCGGCAGGATCACATGGCGAAACGCCTGAAACCTGTTACACCCGTCGACCATGGCGCTTTCGTCCAGATCTTTTGGGATATTGCGGAAAAACGATGTCATCATCCACAGGCTGAACGGCTGGTTGATGGCCACCAAAACGATGATCGTCGTGCCCAGTTTCCCCCAAAGGTTCCATTCGTAAAACGGCAACAGATACCCGGACACCAGCGTGATCTGCGGCATCGCGCGAAACATCAGCGCGGCGATCAAAATCCAGAACGCATAGTTAAACGTAGACCGCGACAGCGCGTAGCCCGCCAAAGTGCTCAGCGTCAGTGAAATCGTTACGACGCAGACACACACAATCGACGTGTTCAAAACCGCGCGCCCAAATTCTTCTTGGCCCCATGCCCCGGCGTATCCGTCCCCCGTAAAGGACCCGCCGGTTTCCACCCGCGTCAGCTCCCCGCTCAGCGCGAAGGCCCAATTCGCCTTGGAAAAGAAATCACCCTCAACCTTGAACGATCCCCACAAGGTCCACATGAACGGAAACGCCGCCATGATCACCCAAAGAACAAGGAAACCGATCAGAAAAAGCCGCAAGGACATCGGCAGTTTGCGGGGGCTTGCTGTGCTCATGGATCAGGCTCTCTTAAAATCGCGCCACGTGCGCACAAGGACAGGGGACAACAGGATGCCAACGCAGATCACCGTCAACAAAGACGTCGCCGCAGCGGAATTCAAAAGGCGCGTTTCACCGCCAAGATCATAGTAAATATAGGTCGACAGGGATTGGGCGTGGGCCTCTGCGCTGAACGAAATCAGCGGCTCGAACACCCGGAAATTGTCCATCAACTGGATCAGCGCCACGAACGTCACAAGCGGCATGATGTGCGGGATCGTCACGTATCGCACCCGCTGCCAGCGGTTCGCACCGTCAATCATCGCCGCCTCGTTGGTGTCCTGGTTGACCGTTTGCAGGCCTGCATAAAACACCACAAACGCGAAGGGCGCGGAATGCCACACACCATACACCATCAACATAATCCACATCAGCGGCGTTGACGCCTTAACGGATAAGTCAGGATTGCCCGCCAACCACTGGATCGCATGGCCCAGAATTCCGCGCGCATCCACCATCCAGAACAACACCAACGATCCGACCAACGGGGTGATGATGAACGGCAACAAAGACACGAAAATCAACGGGCCACGCACAGCACGGCTGGCCGAATTCACCGCAACTGCAATGGCAAAGCCAAGCCCGATGGTCAGCGGCGTCACAACAAACGTAAACGTCAAGGTAAACACAATGGCCGAATAAAACGGCAGGTTCATCACCTTGTTCCACCAATCGCCCCACCCCGTGGACGTGCGCCATGCCTCGCCCATTTCGGTAACGGCCAGATGGCCACGATTGAAATAATTATCAAACCCGACAAAACGGCCCAGCGGTTCAGCCTCGCGGATCGCTTGTGTGGCTTCTTGGTTCACCGTCACTTCGTCGGAACACCCGAACGGGCCACAGTTCTGAACGGTCTCGATGACCTGTTCGTGCTGGGCATACAGCGATTGAACCACAACGGAAATGACAGGCAACACGATCAGCAATGTCATCGCCAAAAGCGACGGAAAGACGAAGGTAAAAAAGGTGCTGTGTTTCAAGGCGTGGCCCTCGTCCTAAAGTGATCGCGCAAAGTAGAATGACCGGCGCGCAAATTCGCGTTGCGCGCCGGTCGTTTGGTTTATTCGGTCAGGAAACCGGATTCGATTGCAGCCGCAGTGTAGGCCGCTTCGACGTCTGCCAAGGCTTGCTCGGCGCTCTCGTTGCCTTGCATGAAATCAGACAATTCGTTGCCAAGCGCTGTGTGCAGCAGGCCTTGGAACGGGATCATCGGATAGGGCTTTGATCCAGCCGCAACCGCCGCCAAAACGCCCTCATTGGCCGCCTGTGGTTCAAACCCGTCGATCAACCAGACCGCTTGGTTCATTGTCTCCTCGTTAAGCAACGTTGGGGAAACACCATGCGCCATCGCGATGAATGTCGCGGCTGCGTCTTCGTCGCTGATGTTCTTGGCCACAGTCCAGCCGTCCCACCACAATGTTGTCGCCGGAACGCCGCTGTCACCCACCGTCAGTGGTGCCGTGATGCGTGTGTTTTCGTACACCTGCGGCTCGGATCCTTCTGCGTCCATCAGAACCTGGGAACGTGATCCCCACATGTTCATCAACGCCACATTGCCCGCTTCCCATTCCGCGCTTGTCGCGTTGGAATCGTGTGTCAGGAAATCGGGGTTCATGTAGGCAGACAGCGCTTTCATCATCTCAAGCGCTTCAACACCTTGGGCGTTGTTGATGGACACTTGCGCTGTGCCCGGCTCAAAGAACGCGCCACCCGTACCAAGGTACATGTTGTTGAATTCCTGCGCGAGGTTCCAACCCGCCGCATAGGCACCACCCAGTGGGTTTTCCATGATGCCAGCGGCACGGATCGCCTCAGCGGCAACAAGCATGTCTTCGTAAGATGTCGGAATTTCAAGGCCGGCTTCGGCCAGCACGTCTTCGCGATACATCAACGTCTGCGCATTCGCCATGAACGCAACAGCCATGACCTTACCGTCAACCGTGATCAGCTGGCTTGGGGACAATGCAGACCCGTGCGCCGCGATCAGATCATCCAGCGGGCGAATGACGTCTTCGTTGATCAGCGCCACGATGGACGAATTCGCAACAACCGCCGTCGTGTACTCAGCCGGATCACCGGACATACCCGCAAGGTTCAGCGTCTGGTGGTCTGCCGTCAGGTTGGCTTCGCCTTCAATGCCGTCGCAGGATTGGGCAAGGGCGGCGATGGATTGGATCGCTGGAAATTCGTTACCGATGATGCTCAGGCGGCCTTCAGCGGCACAGCCATGGCCGTCTGCAAACGCAGCGCTGCCCATCGTCAAGGCAACAGCGGTCGCCCCCATAAGTTTCGTCATTTTTGTCATTTTTAGTCTCCCGTTGGCGCACTCTTGGTGCTGTCGTGGTGCATTTAAGTGTGAACGCACCCCGACTCACGAATCGGATTACGCTATGCATACGTTTGCAATGAAACGTCTTGCGCGGCTACATTGCAAGAAAAAATCACATATTGTCGATGCGGGCTGAAATTCTGCATGTGCAAACAAAACAAGGCAAAGAAACCACTTGCCGAAGGGGCAGAATCGGAATTACACCTATTGCATACGTTTGCAAGAAAGGCGCGGACCATGGCCGAAATTCAGCTTAAGAACATCTCGAAACGCTGGGGCAGTTTTGTCGGCGTTGATGATTTCAACCTCACCATCGCAGATCAAGAGTTTCTGGTGCTGCTCGGCCCGTCCGGCTGCGGCAAGACCACGACGATGCGCATGATCGCGGGCCTTGAAGACGTAACAAGCGGTGACATTCTGGTAGACGGCGAACGCATCAATGATCTGGAACCAAAGGATCGCGATTGCGCCATGGTGTTCCAATCCTACGCGCTTTATCCGAACCTCGATGTCTACGAAAATATCCGTTTTCCACTGCGCATGCGCAAGGTTCCCCAATCCGAACACAAAGACCGCGTGATGCGCGCCTCCGCCATGGTTGAACTCGACGATTTCCTGCACCGCAAACCCGCCGAACTGTCGGGCGGTCAACGTCAGCGTGTGGCACTGGCCCGCGCCATCGTGCGCCAGCCCAACGTGTTCTTGATGGACGAACCCCTGTCCAACCTCGATGCAAAATTGCGCGTCTCCACCCGTGCCCAGATCAAAAACCTCAGCCACGAATTGAAGGTGACGACAATCTACGTGACCCACGACCAGATCGAAGCCATGACACTCGCCGACCGCGTTGTCGTGATGGAAAAAGGCGTCGTTCAACAGGTCGGCACACCCACCGACATCTACGATATGCCCGCCAACACGTTTGTCGCCAGCTTCATCGGATCACCTGCGATGAACCTGCTGACGGGGACGTTGGACAATGGCACCTTCAGCGGCGCCAACGTCAAAATCACCGGCATCGACAGCCCCCATTCCGGCCCCGTCACCTTGGGCTACCGCGCCGAAGACGCCATCGTGAACGGCGACAATCCGTCCATCGATGCACCCGTCTATTCAATGGAACTGTTGGGCGACGCCACCATGGTGACGTTCAAGATCGGCGGCACCATCGCCACCGTCAAAGCCGACAAAGATTTCCGCGCCAAAATCGGTGACAAAGTCCGCGCCAATATTCCTGCCGCGATTTGCCACCTGTTTGACGCGACCACAGGCGAGCGGCTGTAAAACCCGCCGGCCTCCACCAACTTGCAGCCCACTCACGCCCGAGGAGTCCCGATGACCATTCGCCACCTGAAAACCGCCCGCTCCCAAGAAGCCCGCGCAGAAGATGACGCCAAGACACGCGCCGTCGTAGAAGACACGCTGGCCCAGATCGAAAAGGGCGGCGATGCGGTGGTGCGTGAACTCTGCATCAAGTTCGACAATTACGACCGCCCGACCTATCGCCTTACCGACGATGAAATCGCGGATTTGATGGTAAAAGTCACACCGCGCGAAATGGCAGATATCAAATTCGCACAAGAACAGGTTCGAAACTTTGCCCAAGCGCAAAGAGACAGCATGTTGGACATCGAAATCGAAACCATGCCGGGCGTCATTCTGGGCCACAAAAACATCCCCGTACAATCGGTCGGTTGCTACGTTCCGGGCGGCAAATTCCCGATGGTCGCCAGCGCGCACATGTCCGTGGCCACAGCATCCGTCGCCAAAGTCCCGCGCATCATCGCCTGCACCCCGCCGTTCAAAGGCGAACCAAACCCGGCCGTGATTGCCGCCATGCATCTTGGCGGCGCGCATGAAATCTACGTCATGGGCGGCATTCAGGCCATCGGCGCCATGGCCATCGGCACCGAAACGATTGATCCAGTCCATATGCTCGTCGGCCCCGGAAACGCGTTTGTCGCTGAAGCGAAACGTCAGCTGTTCGGCCGCGTCGGCATTGATCTGTTCGCAGGCCCCACCGAAACCATGGTGATCGCCGATGAAACCGTTGACGGCGAACTTTGCGCCACCGATCTGTTGGGTCAGGCCGAACACGGCTACAACTCCCCCGCCGTGCTGCTGACCAATTCCGAAAAACTGGCGAATGATACGCTGGCCGAAATTGACCGCATCCTTCAAATCATCCCCACCGCCGACACCGCTGGCAAAAGCTGGGAAGACTACGGCGAAATCATCGTCTGCGACACCTACGATGAAATGCTCGCCGTGGCCGATGATATCGCGTCCGAACACGTGCAGGTCATGACTGACCGCGACGATTGGTTCCTCGAACACATGACGTGTTACGGCGCATTGTTCCTTGGCGCGCGCACCAACGTGGCCAATGGCGACAAGGTCATCGGTACGAACCACACCCTGCCAACGAAAAAGGCAGGCCGATATACGGGTGGCCTTTGGGTTGGTAAGTACCTGAAAACCCACAGCTATCAAAAAATCATCACGGATGAGGCCGCAACATTGGTCGGTGAATACGGGTCGCGTCTGTGCATGCTCGAAGGGTTCGTCGGCCACGCGGAGCAATGCAACATCCGCGTGCGTCGTTACGGCGGGATCAACGTGCCCTACGGGACCGGCGCCCCCCACCGCGAGGCCGCCGAGTGACCCTGCACCCCGCCCTCGCCCCCCTCCAAAAGGCCCTCGCGACCGCCACACCCGAGGCCGCCAAAACGCTCACCCAAACCATCGCGCCAGACGCCAAGATCCAGATGTGCCACCCCTTCGGCACGATCACAGGCGCACACGTCTACGACACACTTTACGCCCCGCTTCTGCACGCCATGCCAGACCTTGAACGCCGCGATATGATCACACTGTCAGGCACCATCCCAGAAGGCCAAACATGGGTCGGCTGCATGGGCAATTACATGGGCACGATGATCCGGCCGTGGCTTGATATCCCGCCCACGGGCCACCTCACCCACATGCGCTACCACGAGTTTTTCAAACTCGAAGGCGGCAAAATCACCGAAGCCCAGATCATCTGGGACATTCCCGAATTGATGATGCAGGCGAACGCTTGGCCCATGGCCCCGCAGCTTGGCAAATACCTGTGCACCCCCGCCCCCATGACGCAAGACGGCCTCACAGCCCATGGCGACGGCCAGGCAACGATGGATCACGTCATCGCCATGCTGACCGATCTGTGCAAACACCCCGCGCAGGGCGGGCCAGAGGTGATGAATCTGGAAACCTATTGGCATCCGCGTTTCAACTGGTACGGCCCCGCGGGCATCGGCACAGGGCGCGGCATCGCAGGGTTTCGCAACTGGCACCAAATCCCGTTCCTGCGCGCCATGCCGGACCGCAAACTTGATGCGATGGGCGATCTGATGTCGCATTGGTTCGCCCAAGGTGATTACGTCTGCGAAACAGGCTGGCCCAACATGCGCCTCACTATTACGGATGACGGCTGGATGGGCATCGCCCCCGCAAACACCGAAGTCCTGCTGCGCTCGCTCGATTTCTGGCGCATGGAAGACGGGCTGATCCGCGAAAACTGGGTGCTTGTCGATCTGCTCGATCTTTATCGTCAATGCGGCGTGGACGTTCTGGCCCGCATGGGCGAATTTAACAAAGCCCGCAACATCGGCCCCGTCACCGTTCCAGAAAGCCAGTTCACATGACCCTGCCCCGCACGCCATCGTTCAATCTATCCGGCAAACGCGCCCTGATCACCGGGGCCACGTCAGGCATCGGCGAAGGCTGCGCCGTTGCCTTGGCCGAGGCAGGCGCCCACGTGACCCTTGTGGCGCGCACCGCCGACAAACTGCACGCCCAAGCAGCGGCATTCACAAACGAAGGCTGGGGCGCAACGGCCCTGCCGCTGGACATTTCGGACATCGCATCAACCGAAGCCGCAATCGCGCAGCATGGCCCGTTCGACATTCTGGTAAACTCCGCCGGACTTGCCCGCCATTCCCCGGCTGTGGCCACCACAATCGATGATTACGACACGGTCACAGACCTCAACGTCAAGGCGGCCTATTTCCTGACCCGCGCAGTGGCCAAAGGCCTGATCGCGGCGGGCAAAACGGGCAGCCTGATGAACATTTCTTCGCAAATGGGCCACGTGGGCGGCATTGATCGCGCTGTCTATTGCGCCACAAAACACGCGCTCGAAGGGATGACCAAATCCATGGCCATCGAATGGGGCCCGCACCAAATCCGCGTCAACACGATCTGCCCGACATTCATCCGCACGCCGCTGGGCGAACAGACCCTCGCCATCCCCGAACGCCGCGCCTGGATCGAAGAGAAAATCAAACTCGGCCGCGTCGGCGAAGTCACTGATATCATGGGCGCCGTTGCCTTTCTGGCATCCGACGCCGCAGCCCTGATCACCGGCACATCTTTGTTGATCGACGGGGGTTGGACAGCGGATTGATGCCCCAAAAAGTGACCTCCCTTCAGGTGGCCCAACGCGCGGGCGTCAGCCAGTCCGCCGTCAGCCGCGTGTTCACCAAAGGCGCGTCCGCATCCCCCGCCACGGTCGAAAAAGTGAAAAAAGCCGCCGCCGAACTGGGCTATCGTCCCAACGTGCTGGCCCGCGCTATGATCACCGGAAAATCCCGCATCATCGGGCTGGTCGTGGCCTACCTCGACAACCAATTCTACCCTGAAGCTCTCGAACGGCTGTCAAACGCCCTTCAGGCCGAAGGCTACCATGTGCTGTTGTTCACCATCCCCAATTCCAGCGAAGGCGTCGAAGGCGTCGTGCAGGATTTGATGGATTATCAGGTCGATGGCATCATCGCCGCCTCTGTGTCGATTTCATCGGGGCTGGCGGAACTGTGCCACGGCGCTGGCATCCCCGTGGTCCTGTTTAACCGTGGCCAACCCGACAGCGGCCTGTCGTCCGTCACATCCGCCAACATCAAAGGCGGGCACACCGCAACCCAAGCGTTGATAGACGCCGGACACACCCGCATCGCCCATATCGCAGGCTGGGGCGGATCCCTCACGGGGCGCGACCGCAAACAAGGGTTTGAGGACGCGATGGAAAACGCAGGCCTGACCCCCTTCGCGATCATCGACGGTATGTTCAAACGCGACATCGCCGCCGCCTCTGCGCGCCAGATGATGCAGGGCCAAACCCGCCCCGACGCGATATTCGTAGGCAACGATCACATGGCCTTTGCCGTCATGGACACCGTGCGCACCATGGGCTTTTCGATCCCCGGCGACGTCAGCATCATCGGCTATGACGACGTGCCCCTCGCCGCATGGGCCGCCTATGATCTGACAACGATGCGCCAGCCCGTCAACCGCATGGTTGAGGCCACGGTGGACACCATGCTGGCCCAGATCAACGGGCGCGACACCTATTCACAAACCATTGAAATCGAAGGGCCTTTGATCCAAAGGGGCTCCTCTCTGCCACCCAAAGGACAACGACAATGAAGGGTTTTTCAAACCGCTGGAAAGATTTCCCCGACTACATCATCGGCATCACCAAAGAAATCTGGGAAGATCGCGGCGTCGGCACCCTGCACGACTATTACGCCAAGGATATCGTCGTGCGCTCGCCCATGGGCATCCAGCGGGGCAACGCGGCTGTCATGGCGTCCACGATGGCGACGATCAATGAATTTCCCGACCGTGAATTGCTCGCCGATGATGTGATCTGGTCTGACGATCCTGACTTCGGCCTTCTCAGCTCGCATCGGCTCAACACCCGCGCGACCCACACCCGCGACGGCCAATTCGGCCCCGCGACGGGCAAACCCTGGAATGCCCGCGTGATCGCCGATTGCGCCGCCAAAAACGACTGCATCTATGATGAATGGCTGATCCGCGATTACGGCGGCATCGTGCGTCAGCTTGGCTTTGATCCGGCGGATTACGCCGCCGCGCTTATCGATGCCGAAGGCGGGCCAGACAGCTGTTCCCGCCCCTTCACCCCCGATCAGGACATCGACGGCGGATACAATTCCAAAGGCAACGACAACACGTGGGGCCAGCGCTACGCCGACACCCTGCACCAGATCATGAATATGGATTTCCAAGTCATCGCCAAAGACTACGACCGCGCCGTGGGCTGTGATTACGCAGGCGGCATCCATGCCTATTCCCATGATACGGTTACAAAATTCTGGCTCGGCCTGCGGTCCTCGTTCCCGGACGCTAAATTCACGATCCACCACCAGATCGGCATGGACAACGACATGCTCCCGCCGCGCGCCGCGATCCGCTGGGCGCTGGATGGCACCCATTCCGGCTGGGGATCGTTCGGCGAACCCACCGGCGCCAAGGTGCACGTGATGGGCATGTGCCACGCCGAATACGGCCCCTTCGTAAACAAAGACGGCCCGCAAGACGCAACAATCCGCCGCGAATGCGCCCTGTATGACGAAGTCGCAATCTGGAAACAGATCCTGATGCAGACCGGAAAGGACGGCCAATGACCCCCGCAGACATGGACGCCCGCATTGTGCGCTACGGCGATTTGCAGCCCTGCAAAACCGCCTTCATTGACGCCCACACACCGGGCAGCGATCAAAAGGAAAACTTCACGATCATCGGCGGCGGCGTATCTGAATCGCCTGATCAACACGTCCACATCGCAATTCCACACGGGTTCAACATTGGTGCTGCGGGCCAGCCCCCGCGCGTGACCAATTCCCTGCACGATCACCACACCGCCGAAGTGTTTTTCGTTCTAAAGGGCAAATGGCGGTTTTTCTGGGGCCGCTACGGCGACGCAGGCGAAGTCACGCTGGAAGAAGGCGATATTTTCAACATCCCGACCGGCATCTTTCGCGGCTTTGAAAACATCGGCACCGATTACGGAATGATCATGGCGGTGCTTGGCGGCGATGATGCAGGGGGCGGCGTCATGTGGGCCCCACAGGTCATTGAAAACGCCGCCGCACACGGGCTTGTCCTTGGTGAAGACGGCAAACTCTATGACACCAAGCGCCAGCAAAAACTTCCCGACGGCGTGGCGCCCATGCCGCTTATGTCCGCCGAAGACCTCGCCAAGCGGCCCGAACCCACGACCGCAGACGTGTTGCCAAACCACGTCGCGCGGTACTGGGACATGATGGCGCTGGCGGATCGCAAACCTGTCACCGTCATCGGCGAAACCGGATTGCTGCGCGACAAGCCCGGGTTCGAGGTTGATTTCATCACCCGCGGGTCCGCCAGCGCCGCCAAACACAGCCACACATACCCCAGCGTCCTGATGCCCATGCGCGGCCATTGGAAGGTCGCGTGGGACGGCGGCGCAGCCACCCTCGCGCCCGGCGATACGATGTCCGTGCCCGAAAACCTCGCCCATTCTGTGGTCCCCTCAATGACAGGCGAAGCATCGCTGTATCACGTCGTGGCGACGGGCGATGCGGCCGGCCACACGTGGACAGAGTAACACGCCCCGCCCAAATCCCGCGAAACGGCATATTTTTCAATATGATACGCAAAATCGACCAAGATTAACCAGATCAGACCCATACCAGAACCATACCGCACCCATACCCGACCCATACGCACCGAAAGGCCCATCATGTCCAAGATTTTAACCTCTCACGTCGGGTCCCTGCCCCGCACCCAAGACGTCGTCGATTTCATCTTCGCCCGCGAAAACGGCAAAGACTACGACACCGCAGAATTTGACGCATGTATGACCAAAGCGGTGTCGCAAACCGTCGCCAAACAGGCCGCGGCGGGCGTCAATATCGTGTCCGACGGCGAGACTTCGAAAATCAGCTACGCCACCTATGTCAAAGACCGCTACACCGGATTTGACGGCGACAGCCCGCGCAATGCACCCGCCGACCTCAAGCAGTTCCCGACCTTCCTCAAACGCCTTGCGGATGATGGCGGCACCCCCCAATACGCCCGCCCCATGTGCGTCGGTGCGGTCAAATCCAAAGGCCAGGGAGAGCTGGAAAAAGACATCGCCAACCTGCGCGCGGGCATGGCCGAACAAGGCATCGAACGCGGCTTTATGAACGCGGCCTCCCCCGGTGTTATATCCTTGTTTTTGCAAAACGATTTCTATGCCACCCGCGAAGAATACCTTGCCGCACTGGCTGATGCGATGCGCGACGAATACCGCACAATCGTCGACGCGGGCCTTGATGTTCAGCTCGATTGTCCCGACCTCGCGCTGTCGCGTCACATGCTGTTCAATGACCTCAGCGATGATGAATTCCTGAAAATCGCCGCCAGCCATGTTGAGGCGCTTAATCACGCGCTTGATGGCATCGATCCCGCCCGCGTGCGCGTCCACATTTGTTGGGGCAATTACGAAGGTCCGCACGTCTGCGACATCCCCATGGCCAAGATGTTCGACACCCTGATGTCCACCAACGCCAACTATCTGTTGTTTGAAACATCCAACCCCCGCCACGGCCACGAATGGGCGGTATTTCGTGATCGCGCCGCAGACATCCCGGACAACAAAATCCTTGTGCCCGGCGTCGTGGATACAACGTCAAACTTCGTCGAACACCCCGATCTTGTGCAACAGCGCATCGAACGCTTCGTTAACATCGTTGGGCATGATCGTGTGATAGCAGGGTCAGACTGCGGCTTTGGCACGTTCGCGGGCTTTGGCGCGGTCGATCCTGAAATCGCATATGCAAAACTCAGCGCGCTTTCACAGGGCGCCGCACAGGTCAAATGACCCTTGTTTTGCTCGCGGGAATGATGTGCGACGGGCGGCTGTTTGACCACATGCCGCCCCATATCTGCCTGCCCATCACAGACCACGACACGGTTGAGGCAATCGCCGCGGACGTCCTCAACAACGCCCCCGCAACCTTTGCCCTTGGGGGTCTGTCCATGGGCGGCATCATCGCGATGGAGGTCATTCGCCAAGCCCCCGAACGCGTCACCCGCCTAGCCCTGATGGACACAAATTGCGAAGCCGAAAGCGATAAAATAAAGGCCCTGCGCGAACCCCAGATCGACAAGGCCGTCAGCGGGCACCTCAAATCCGTGATGCGCGATGAGATGAAGCCGAATTACCTATGTGATGGCCCAAACCGCGCCGCCGTTCTGGATCTGTGCATGGACATGGCGCTTACCCTCGGGCCGGACGTATTCGTGCGCCAGTCCCGCGCCCTACAAACCCGCCCCGACCAGAAAACCACGCTGTCCACATGGCAAAAACCCACCCTGATCCTAACGGGTGAGCACGACCGCCTATGCCCCCTGCACCGTCACACGCTGATGGCAGACCTGATCCCCAACGCCACGCTTGAGGTCATCAAAAACGCAGGCCACCTGCCATCCCTTGAACAACCAAAGGCAACCCGCGCAGCTATGGAACGCTGGCTTAAATGATTATCAATCTTTTCAAACGAGAGTGTCAGCGCGTTCCTCACTTGGCCTTAGCGTCGCGTCGTCTACGTTAGAGGTATGAAAAAACCCACATATTACGCCCCTCAGGGTGGCCATCCGCCACAAACGCAGCTTCTGACAGATCGTGCGATCTTCACCGAGGCTTACGCCGTCATCCCCAAGGGCACGATGCGCGACATCGTAACGAGCAATTTGCCATTCTGGGATAAGACACGCGCCTGGATCCTCGCGCGGCCTCTGTCGGGTTTTGCTGAAACCTTCAGCCAATACATCGTCGAAGTCAGCGCTGGCGGTGGGTCGGAAAAACCCGACACCGATCCCGAAGCACAGACAGTGATTTTCGTGGTTGAGGGCAGCGCGACGCTTACTATTGACGGCGCCACGCACACATTGACCGAAGGCAGCTACGCCTACATCCCCGTCGATACCGACTGGACGTTCAAGAACGACACAGACGCAGCCTGCCGGTTCCACTGGATTCGCAAGGCCTATGAATGGGTCGAAGGCATCGACGCCCCGCCCGCGCTTGTTACCAACGACGCAGATGTCGAACCGACCTTTATGCCCGACACCGACGGCGCATGGGCCACGTCGCGCTTTGTTGACCCAAGTGACATGCGCCACGACATGGCCGTGACAATCGTGACGTTTCAGCCGGGCGGCGTGATCCCGTTTCTGGAAACCCACGTTATGGAACACGGCCTTTATGTGCTCAGCGGCAAAGCCGTTTATAACCTCAACAACGATTGGGTTGAGGTCGAGGCAGGCGATTTCATGTGGCTGCGCGCGTTCTGCCCGCAGGCGTGTTATACAGGCGGACCCGGCGAATTCCGCTATCTGTTGTACAAAGATGTGAACCGCCACCCGGGCCTGTAATCACGACGACGCCGCCACCACGACACCGCCCAATTCCAAGGTCAACGCATCGGCCTCAGCGCGCACCGCAGCGCCCATTTCAACGATCTTGGCATCCGTCACCCGCGCCACCGGGCCCGAAATAGACAGCCCCGCCACGGCCTCCCCCGCGACGTCAAAGACAGGGGCCGCGATGCAACGCATGCCGATGTTTTTTTCTTCTGCGTCAAAGGAATAGCCACGCTGCCGCGTCTTGTGCAGATCATGCTGCAAGGCGTCTGGCGTGACCAGCGTATGTTCGGTGAACATCTCGGGCGTGCGGGCGGCAAACAGCCCCTCAACCCGCGTGTGCGGCCACTGCGCCAACAGTGCCTTACCGATCCCCGACGCATGCATGGGCGAAAGCGTACCGGGCGGAAAAAACGCACGGATCGCGTGG
Source organism: Octadecabacter dasysiphoniae (assembly GCF_021532615.1). Taxonomy (GTDB): domain Bacteria; phylum Pseudomonadota; class Alphaproteobacteria; order Rhodobacterales; family Rhodobacteraceae; genus Octadecabacter; species Octadecabacter dasysiphoniae. The sequence continues at coordinate 35,421 of NZ_JAKGAQ010000003.1, read as the reverse complement.
TGGGTTTCGGCCTGCGACAGGAACAGCACGTTGTCGTCTTTGGCCACGCCCAAGTTCGCCGTCTCCCCCGTCGCCTCCATCAGGCTGCGCAAATGCGGCCGCGCGCGTTCCACCAACGATGTGCGCCGCAAGAATTTCGCGCCCGTCAAAAACGCCCCCGCCCCCACAGACCAAACCTGCCGCGCGTCATCAAACTCGGTAAATCCGTGGGACTGATAGGTCGTCAAGACGCGGTAAATCGTGGCGGCAGATTGGCCCAAATCACTGGCAAGTTCGCTCAGCGTGGCTTCTTCCATGTCGCCCAATCGGGCCAGAACAATCAGGGCACGGTCCAGTGATTTAATGGTGTTCTGATCCGTCTTATCCACCCATGCTTTGGGCCGCCCACGGGCCCGCGTCGGGAAGTTCTGAGGATCATCAGCCATTATTTTTTCCACTTTTGAAAATCAATTTTAATATATGAAAAATATTAACCTTCTGACAAGGCTTACTTTTCCCTGAAAATTGGCAATTCGAAACCTACTTTCGAAAAAATTGCGTGCTCGATTGACCCTCCGTAAACAGGACAGACCTTAAAGGAGGACCGACCGATGAGCTTTCAAAACCCAGTCTTTATTCCCGGCCCCACGAACATCCCCGAAAGCCTGCGCAAAGCCTGTGACATGCCCACGATCGATCATCGTTCTCCTTTGTTTGGTCAAATCCTCCATCCGGTGCGGGCCAACATCCAAAAGGTGTTGAAATCCAAAACCGCAGAGGTTTTCATCTTTCCCTCGACAGGGACAGGCGGCTGGGAAACGGCCCTCACAAACACGTTGTCAGCCGGTGACAAAGTGCTCGCTGCGCGCAACGGCATGTTCAGCCACAAATGGATCGACATGTGCCAGCGTCACAAGCTGGGTGTGACGATCGTTGAAACCCCGTGGGGCGACGGGCTCCCCGCTGAGCGTTACGCAGAAATCCTCGCGGCGGATACCAACCACCAAATCAAAGCCGTCCTCGCCACGCACAACGAAACCGCGACAGGTGTAAAATCCGACATCGCTGCGGTGCGCAAGGCGCTCGATGATGCCAAACACCCTGCCCTGCTGTTCGTGGATGGCGTGTCATCCATCGGGTCGATGGATTTTCGGTTTGACGATTGGGGCGTCGATATCGCCGTTACGGGATCCCAAAAAGGGTTCATGCTGCCTGCGGGCCTCGCCATTGTGGGGTTTTCACCCAAGGCCATGGCGGCAATCGCAAAGGCGACCCTGCCGCGCACCTTTTTTGACGTGCGCGATATGTCAAAGGGCTATGACGCCAACGCCTATCCCTACACGCCCGCGGTTGGATTGTTGAACGGGCTTAAGGCATCGACCGACATGCTTTTGGACGAAGGACTCGACAATGTGTTCGCCCGCCACACACGCATTGCGAACGGGGTGCGTGCCGCGATCAGCGCGTGGGGCATGGATCTATGCGCGACGTCGCCGGATGTGTATTCTGACACCGTCAGCGCCATCAAAACACCGGACGGATTTAACGCATCCGACATCGTTGATCTGGCCGCCACGAAATACGGCGTCGCGTTTGGCACTGGTCTGGGTGAGGTCGCGGGCAAAGTGTTTCGCATCGGCCACCTTGGATCGCTGACCGATGTCATGGCCCTGTCCGGCATCGCAACGGCGGAAATGTGCATGGCTGATCTGGGCCTGCCGATCACGCTAGGGTCTGGCGTTGCCGCCGCCCAAGAAACCTACCGCACGACCGCATAAGGAGCCCTGCCATGTACATTCCGACCTTCCAAGACATGCTGGATGCCCATGAACGCATTAAGCCCCACATCCACCGCACGCCGGTCCTGACGTCTTCGTATTTCAACGAACTGACCGGGGCTGAGCTGTTTTTTAAGTGCGAGAACTTCCAAAAGGCGGGCGCGTTCAAAGTGCGCGGCGCGTCAAATGCGGTCTTTGGGCTAAGCGACGAAGACGCCGCCAAAGGTGTGTGCACCCATTCATCCGGGAACCACGCGCTGTCGCTGTCCTACGCCGCTGGCCGCCGTGGTATACCGTGCAACGTGGTCATGCCACGCACCGCACCCGAGGCCAAAAAGGCCGCCGTGCGTGGCTACGGCGGGATCATCACGGAATGCGATCCATCGACCACATCACGCGAAGAAGTGTTCGCAAAGGTACAGGCCGAAACGGGTGGTGATTTCGTGCACCCTTACAACGATCCACGCGTGATTGCGGGCCAAGGCACCTGCAGCCGCGAATTTATGGAACAGGTTGACGGGCTGGACTTGATGGTTGCCCCGATTGGCGGCGGTGGCATGATTTCAGGCACCTGCCTAACCCTGTCCCACATCGCACCCGAGGTGAAGATTATCGCGTCCGAACCCGAACAGGCGGACGATGCCTACCGCAGTTTCAAGGCAGGCCACATCATTGCCGACGATGCCCCGCAAACCATCGCGGACGGCCTTAAGGTGCCGCTGAAAGAACGCACATGGCATTTTGTATCCAACCACGTCAGCGATATTCTGACGGCCAGCGAAGATGAAATAATCGCGGCCATGAAACTGACGTGGCAGCGCATGAAGCTGGTGATGGAACCCAGCTGTGCGGTGCCGTTGGCCACCATTCTGAAAAACAAAGAAATGTTCGCGGGCAAACGTGTCGGCGTGATTGTAACGGGCGGAAATGTCGACCTCGACATGCTGCCATGGATGCTGAACTAGGGAGACGACGACATGAAAGACACCAACATTATGGACCTCGAAGTCGGTTTTGATGTGCCTGCCCTGCCGGGTATGGACGAAGCTGACATTCAAACGCCGTGCCTTGTGCTTGATCTGGATGCGCTGGAACGCAACATCAAAAAGATGGGCGATTATGCTGCGGCCCACGGCATGCGCCACCGCAGCCATGGCAAGATGCACAAATCCGTTGATGTGCAAAAACTACAGGAAAAACTGGGCGGCGCGATTGGTGTGTGCTGCCAGAAAGTATCCGAAGCCGATGTGTTCGTGCGCGGCGGCATCAAAGACGTGCTGGTGTCCAACCAAGTGCGCCAACCCGCCAAGATTGACCGCCTCGCGCGGATGGCGTCTGAGGCAAAGATCACGGTTTGCGTGGATGACGTGGCCAATGTGGCAGACCTGTCTGCAGCGGCAGTAAAGCACGGATCGACCATCCACTGTTTTGTTGAAATCGACTGCGGTGCGGGGCGCTGCGGCGTGACGACCACGCCCGCGGTTGTAGAAATCGCCCAAGCCATCGATGCGGCGGACAACCTCGTGTTTGACGGTATTCAGGCCTATCAGGGTGCAATGCAGCACATGGACAGCTATGAGGAACGTGCGGGCAAAACGCAGGTCGCGGTTGATCAGGTGAAGGACGCGGTTGAGGCGCTGACGGCCATCGACATGACGCCGAATTTCGTGTCAGGCGGTGGTACGGGATCTTATTATTTTGAAAGCAATTCGGGTGTGTTCAACGAACTCCAGTGCGGGTCTTACGCGTTTATGGATGCCGATTATGGCCGTATCCTCGATAAAGACGGCAAACGGATTGATGCGGGTGAATGGGAAAACGCGCTGTTCCTGCTGACCTCTGTGATGTCGCACGCCAAGACCGACAAAGCGATCGTGGACGCGGGCCTGAAGGCACAGTCGGTCGACAGCGGTCTGCCGTTCATCTACGGGCGCACCGATGTGGAATACGTCAAATGCAGCGACGAACACGGCGTTGTGGCCGACCCGGACGGTGTGTTGAAGGTTAACGATAAGCTGAAGCTCGTCCCTGGTCACTGTGATCCGACCTGCAATGTCCACGACTACTACGTCGGCGTGCGCGGCGGCAAAGTTGAAACCGTTTGGCCCGTGTCCGCGCGTGGCAAGGCCTACTGAAAAAGGGTTCGCCTGGCGGCGATCCGGCGGGGGCTAGCCCCCGCACCCCCAGAGTTTTTTGGCCAGGTGAACAAGGGAAATCTGTTCGCCAACCACGATTTTTATTGAGGAAAGATACCCATGTATATTGTTCCGGAGTCCGCCATTGCAGACATTTTGACCCGTCGGGACGCGTTTGAGGCTATTGAAAAAGTCTTTGCCGCGATGTCTGCCGGGGATGCCTATAATTTTCCTGTGATCCGCGAAGCCATCGGCCATGAGGATGCGCTTTACGGGTTCAAGGGCGGCTTTGACGGCAAGGGCATGTCGTTGGGATTAAAGGCGGGCGGATACTGGCCCCATAACCTTGAGCAGCGCGGGTTGATCAACCATCAATCCACCGTGTTCCTGTTTGATGCGGACACAGGCAAGGTGGCGGCGATGGTCGGGGGCAATCTGTTGACGGCGTTGCGCACGGCGGCGGCGTCTAGCGTGTCGATCAAACATCTGGCGCGCAAGGATGCCAAGGTTATGGGCATGATCGGCGCGGGGCATCAGGCAAAATTTCAACTGCGTGCCGCGCTTGAAACCCACAGCTTTGACAAGGTGATCGGCTGGAACCGCAACCCTGCCGCCCTGACGACATTGGCAGATGTTGCCGCTGAATTTGGCCTGCCGTTTGAGGCCGTGGCCCTTGATGAGATGACACAGGCGGACGTGGTCATTTCCATTACGTCTGTTTTTTCGCCCGTGTTCGGGGCAGCGCACATTAGCGCAGGCACCCACGTGGCCTGCATGGGCACCGATACAATCGGCAAGCAAGAAGCACAGACCGATCTGTTGGCCAAAGCCACGATTTTCACCGACGAGATCGCGCAATCCGTGACGTTGGGCGAGGCGCAACACGTCGTTGCGGCGGGGCTAAAGACACGCGGTGATATCAATGAACTTGGTGCTGTGATCAATGGAGCCCATGCAGGGCGCAGCGCGGACGATGAAATCACGCTTTTCGATGGCACGGGCGTTGGTCTTCAGGATCTTGCTGTGTCAGCGAGCATTGTTGAAATCGCCAAGGCCAAAGGCATCGGCATGGAGGTTGATTTTTAATCAGCCGCCCAATTGCGGCCGCATCGCCTGATAGATCACCGCCGTCGCCACATTGGCGAGGTTCAGGGACCGCACCTTGGGGCTGATCATGGGCAAATGGAACACGCGGTCGTCCATGCCATCCAGAACACTGCGTGGCAGCCCTGCGGATTCACAGCCAAATACCAAATAACCGTCAGGATGATATTGCGGCGCGTACAGGCTTTGCGCGCCGTGTTCTTCAAAGAAATACATTTGATCGCGTGCGGGCTTTCGTGCCTCAAGAAAATGCGCCCAACTGTCGTATTCGCTTAGTGATACATGTTTCCAGTAATCCGTCCCCGCACGGCGCACGGACTTTTCATCGAGAGAAAATCCGTAAGGTTTGATCAGGATCAATTCCAGGCCCAGCGCCACACATGTCCGCCCGATGGCGCCTGTGTTGTAGGGGATTTCTGGGGTCACCAAGACCATTTTCATGCGTGCGTCTGTCATCTTGGCAGCCTTTTTAACGGACGCACCACGGTGGCACGATTAGCCACCTGTTACCCTGTCCTTAGGGCGTCTTACAACGCCAAAGGCCCCCGCATTTCTACGGGGGCCTTCGTCAGTCAAACAGGTTTGGCTTACGCCTCGTCCATGTCTTTGGGCAGGACCAGGTTCAGCAAGATCGCCATAATTGCCGTCGGTGCGACAGCGGATGTGGCCAATGTTTTAACCACGCCTGGAAGATACTGCACAGCAGTTGGCACAAGGTTCAGACCCAGACCAAACGCCAGTGACACCGCGATGATGACCATCGTGCGGCGCGTCATCTTTTCCTCGGCCAGAACGTTCAGGCCCGCAGATGCGACCATGCCGAACATCACAATCACACCACCGCCCAGAACAGGCAAAGGCATGGATGCGATCACAGCGCCGACTTTGGGGATCAAACCACAAACGATCATGATCAGACCCGCGATTGTCACAACGTGGCGCGACATGATGCCTGTCATGCCCACGATACCGACGTTCTGGCTGAAGGAAGTGTTTGGCAGACCACCGAACACACCAGCCACTGCGGTTCCAAGACCGTCCGCGTATGTTGCACCCGTGATTTCTTCGTCCGTTGCATCGCGACCTGCGCCTGCTTTGGCTGTTGCAGACGCATCGCCGACAGTTTCAATCGCAGACACGACGGACACCAACGTTACGGCGATGACAGCACCAAGGTTGAATTCAAACCCGTATGGCAGCGGTGTGATCGGTGTAATCCATGCTGCACCAGAAACCGGTGCAAAGTTTACCATGCCCAGCGCGAAGGCCAGCACGTAACCTGCCAGAAGGCCGATCAGGATACCGGAGGCCGACAATGTGCCCTTGGTGAAAAATTTAACGCCCAGCGACACAAGGATAACTGTCAAAGCAACCGACCAGTGCTTTAGTGAACCAAAGCTTTCAGCGGCCATCTGGAAATCAGCTGCACCACCCGCTGCGTATTTGATCGCAACCGGAATGAGGTACAGACCAATCGCCAAAATCACGAGGCCCGTGATCAGCGGTGGAAACAACCAGCGCAGGTTCTTGATGAACGCGCCGAGGATGAAGTGAACAACACCACCGATGATACACGCGGTAAGCGCAACGCTAAGCCCCATAGTCGCGGCGATCCCTGCCAAAACACCAACAAACGCAAAAGACGTGCCCTGCATAATCGGCAAACGTGATCCGATCGGGCCTATGCCGACCGTTTGAAACAGCGTGGCGATACCCGCAAACAACATTGCCATCTGGATCAGGTAAATCTGCTCTGGTCCGCCAAAAGCAAGGCCAGCGGCGCCGGCAACGATGATAGACGGTGTTACATTAGAGGCGAACATCGCCAATACGTGTTGAAATCCAAGTGGCACAGCCTGCGCAAGCGGCGGCGTCACATTCGGATCTGAATATGTTGCATTCGTCATTTTAAGTCCCTTTTTCCCTTGAGTGGTTTGACCCGTCTGATGCGGGTTTGGTCGTGGTTATGCCGGTGCGACAACGCGTGGCGTGTCGAACCAGTATTCTTGAAGATTGTTACCGTCGCCGATCCTATCAACAACTGCAAAAAGGCCCGGCGCATGAAGCGGTGTTAGCACCCCGTGCCAGACATTACGGTGGTAATTCACGCCCTGTCCGGGCGACGTCATGAACGCATTTGGGGTGCCTGGCGCGCCGTCTTTATCGCGCGCTACGATCACCAAAAACGGGTGCTGCGTCATGGGGATGAAGGCCTGTGATCCCAGCGGATGCCGTTCCATCATTTCCAGCGCATACGGAAACGCGCGCGGTGTAGCGTTAAACAGGCTGATGCCCGCCTGCCCGGTGCCAAACTCCATCTTGGCACGATCATGAAAACGTCCGCACAGTCCCTGATTGATAATCATATCCGCATCGCCCGAACAGTCCATGACATCGCCGAAGGGGGCGAATGCGGCAGCGGTAAGAGGCTGGGGAACGATAGGGGTCATGCGAAGTAATCCATCAAACGGAACTCGGCGATCCGTTCAACCTGACGACAGGCGGTGGCAAATTCCGTGTCTGTGTCATGATCGATGCGCGTATGAAACGCGGCCATGATGCTCGCCTTCGTGTGATCGCGCACGGCGATGATGAATGGAAAGCCGTGCTTTGCGACATACGCGGTGTTGAGGGCCTGAAATGTGCTGCGTTCCTGATCGGTCAGCGCATCAAGACCGGCACCCGCCTGTTCGGATGTGCTTTCATCCGTCAGCTTACCCGCCGCCGCCAGCTTTCCGGCCAGATCAGGGTGCGCGGTCAACACGCCGAGACGTTCATCGTGGCTGGCACTGCGAAACATCCGGCACAGCGCAGAATGAACACCTGTGGCGCTGTCGTGCGTCGGCCCAAGGGACAGTGCAAAGGCACGGTCCGCGATCCAGCTGGAATGTTCGAAAATTCCGCCGAATGTTGTGACGAAAGTTCCGTGATCCATCTGGCTCGGGCGTGCCCAGCGGCGCGGTGGGTTCTGTTCAGCCCAGTGATCCGCGATGTCTTCGCGGGTGGCAAACCACACACCGTCATGGCTGTTGGCGTATTCTATAAATTGTTGCAACGCCTGCGCACGGCCCGGACGGCCGACCAGACGGCAATGCAGACCAAGCGACATCATCCGCCCGCCCTCTGCGTACAGCACATCAAACGTTGCCTTAAGGTAATCATAAAACTGGGTGCCAGAATTGAACCCCTGCGGCGTGGCAAACCGCATGTCGTTGCAATCCAGCGTATAGGGCACGATCAACTGGTCGCGTTCGCCAAATTCGGTCCAATACGGCACATCGTCGGCGTAGGCGTCGGCGATGTATTTGAACCCGCCTTCTTCCGCGGCCAAACGGATCGTGTTTTCGCTGCTGCGCCCTGTGTACCAGCCACGCGGGCGCGATCCGACAACTTCGGTGTGCAGGCGCACCGCCTCCGTCATCATTGCGCGTTCTTCGTCTTCGGGCATGTCTTTGTGTTCGACCCATTTCAGCCCGTGGGATGCGATTTCCCAGCCGGCTTCTTGCATCGCTTTGACCTGTTCGGGTGCGCGCGCCAATGCACTCGCCACGCCGTAAACTGTTACCGGCAGCGGCGACAACATCCGGTACAGCCGCCAAAACCCGGCCCGCGCGCCATATTCATAGATTGATTCCATGTTGGCATGGCGCTGATCAGGCCACGCCGCAGCGCCCACGATTTCAGACAGGAACGCCTCGCTCGCGGGATCACCATGAAGGATGTTATTCTCGCCACCCTCTTCATAATTCAGCACAATTTGCACCGCGATCCGCGCGCCGCCCGGCCAGTTCGCCGCCGGAGGAGTCGCCCCGTAGCCTGTCATGTCGCGTGGATAGCCCGTCGTATCGTTCATTTTCAGCCCTGTCTTCTTGATGAAGTGTTAATACAAAACAATCCCGCGCATTTAATGGATATTCTTGAAAGACTGTCGCGTGACCCTTGTTTGCCTTGTCGTTACGCACGTCGCAGATAGATTGCCAACAAAGGAGACACCTTATGTCTGGATATTTGACCACGCACGTCCTCGATACCGCCCGCGGCCTGCCTGCTGAGGGAATCAAGATCGAGCTTTACCGCCTCGATGGGGACCGCACGTTGATCGCCACAACCGTGACCAATGATGACGGGCGCACCAACAGCCCGATTTTGCCCATGGATGATTTCAAGACCGGCAAATATGAACTTGTCTTTTTCTGCTCGGATTACCTTGAATCCCACGATCTAGCTGCGGGAGAATTGAAATTTTTGGGCGAAATCCCCATTCGGTTCGCAATGGACGACGCAGAGGCGCACTACCATGTGCCGCTTCTTTTGTCGCCCTACGGATATTCCACCTATCGCGGCAGCTGAACCGACGTTTGCGCGGCCTTTACCGCCGCCCCAATGTGCGCCGTCATGAATTCCATGAACAGGCGCGTCTTGGGGTCTTGGCGGCGACGATGCGTGTATAAACAGGCCATTTGAACAGGCACCGGCGGCGTTTTTTCGGCCACGGGCACCAATGTTCCGGCGTTCAAATGTTCTGCAATTTCGAACACGGGTTTCAGCGCGATCCCTTCGCCTGATAATGCCCAGCCGGTTAACACATCCCCGTCATCACATTCATAGCGACCCGAGACGCGAAACCGTTTGGGGCCGTCCGGCAATTGCAACCGCCACTGGAATTCCGGCGCGCCGGGGTAGCGCAAATTCAGGCAGTTGTGATTGTCGGAAATCAACGCATCGCCATCCACTGGATGTCCGCGTTTGGCCAAATAATCAGGTGACGCCACCAACACCCGTTCACAATCCGCGATCTGTTTGATCCGTAAATTGCTGTCCGCCGGTTCACCTAGAAAGAAAGAGATATCAAGCCCTTCGGTGGTCAAATCAACCTTGCGATCTGTCAGGCGCAACCTGATATCGATCAGGGGGTAATTGCCCGCAAATTCAGGCACGCAGGGCGCAATCAGCCGCCGACCAACACCTAGCGGCGCGGCAACATACAGCGATCCTTTGGGGTTATCGGTGATACCGGCAACCTGCCCTTCGGCCTCATCCACGGCCTCAAGAACCGCGACAGCGCCCGTGTAAAACGCGCGCCCCTGTTCGGTCGCCGTCAGGCTGCGGGTCGTGCGCTGGAACAAGCGCACGTTCAAATGTTCTTCAAGCGATGAAATCCGCGATGATGTTACCGCAGGCGATATGCGCAAATCGCGACCAGCGGCGGACATACTGCCCAATTCATAGACACGTACGAAGGTTCTGATGTTATCGAGGTAGGACATTTTATCGCTTTTCTTGATAGAGCGTAGCTTTATGCCCCAATAGCAGAATAAACTGACCCGCGATAGATTGCCCGAAACGGATAGGGGAAATGCCATGTTTGACGCTGTGATTTTATGGGAATGGGTAGCGTTTTCCGTGCGCTGGCTGCACGTCATCACGGCAATGGCGTGGATCGGGGCATCGTTCTATTTTATCGCGCTGGACCTCATGCTCAAACCTGCGGACGACATGCCCGAGGGTGCGGCGGGTGAAGAATGGGAAGTCCACGGGGGCGGTTTTTACCACACGACCAAATACATGGTCGCGCCCGCACGCCTGCCCGAACATCTGACCTGGCACAAATGGCAAAGCTATAGCACCTGGCTGTCAGGTGCCGCGCTGTTGATGATCATCTATTGGGTCGGCGGGGAATTGTACCTGATCGACGCGGCCAAGGCCGATCTGGCCCTGTGGCAGGGCATCGCGATTTCCGCGCTGTCGCTGACAATCGGTTGGTTGCTGTATGATTTTATGTGCAAGTCCACATTAGGAAACCACCCTACTGCATTGATGATAATCTTGTTTTTGATCCTTGTGGTCATGTCATACGGCTACAATCAGGTCTTCACAGGACGCGCGGCAATGCTGCATTTGGGTGCGTTCACGGCCACGATCATGACGGCCAATGTGTTTTTCATCATCATGCCCAACCAGCGGATCGTCGTAAAAGACCTGCAAGAAGGCCGCACGCCAGACGCCAAATACGGCAAGATCGCCAAACTGCGCAGCACGCATAACAACTACCTGACGCTGCCTGTGATCTTTCTGATGCTGTCCAATCACTACCCGCTGTCGTTCGCCACTGAATACAGCTGGATCATCGCATCACTGATCTTCCTGACCGGCGTCACGATCCGCCATTACTTCAACACGATGCACAAAACCGGCAAAGGCCCGCATTGGACTTGGGCCATGACCGTGCTGTTGATGATCGTCATCGCCTGGCTGTCGACGGCCAACATGTGGGACACCTACGATGAGGCCGAGGCCCGCGCGCCGACTGAATACGAAGAAACCCTCATGGCGGCGGCAGGGTTTGACGATGCGCACAACGTCGTTATGGGCCGCTGTTCCATGTGCCATGCCCGCGAACCGTCCTGGTCCGACACAATGCTATGGGCGCCCAAAGGCGTGCTGCTTGATACACCTGCCGACATCGCCCGCAATGCCCGCGCGATCTATATCCAGTCTGGGGTCAGCCACGCCATGCCCCCCGCCAACGTCACCTACATGAGCGATGAAGACCGCGCGACGATCGTGCGTTGGTATCAAAACGCCAATAAATATTGATCTAAAAACCCCTTATTGCGAATAATTCTCAATTGCATTGACATTCTTCTGGCTTCAGCCGTAACGTAAGCTGAACCCGTTAGGAGTCGCGTGAAATGCCCCTTCGTACCTCTAGACTTGCCATCCTCGCTGCCATCATCGCCACGCCCACGCTGGCGGATGATTTCAAGGTGGTGACAACTTTTACCGTGATTGCGGATATGGCCAGCAATGTCGCGGGCGATATGGCAGTGGTTGAATCCATCACTCGTGCGGGTGCGGAAATCCACGGCTATCAGCCCACGCCTAGCGATCTTGTACGTGCGTCCGGTGCGGACCTGATCCTTTGGAATGGCATGAACCTTGAACTGTGGTTCGAACAGTTCATCGGCAACCTTGGCCCCATCCCCTCAGCGACCATTTCTACAGGCATCGATCCGATGTCGATCCGCGAAGGCAGCTATGAAGGCCTGCCCAACCCGCACGCCTGGATGTCGCTTGATAATGCGCTGATCTATATCGACAACATCGAAGCTGCGATGTCCGAACATGATCCCGACAACGGCGCGATTTATGCCGCCAACGCCAACGCGTACAAGGCCGAGATCACCGCGACGATTCAGCCCCTGCGTGACCAGATTGCCGCCATCCCCGAAGACGAACGCTGGCTTGTGACGTGCGAAGGCGCGTTCAGCTATCTGGCCCGCGATTTCGACCTGAAAGAAGCCTACCTGTGGCCGATGAACGCGGATCAAACTGGCACGCCCCAACAAGTGCGCAGCGTGATTGATACAGTGCGCAACAACGATATTCGCGCGGTATTCTGCGAAAGCACCGTCAACACCGACCCCGCGCAACAGGTCGCGCGTGAAACAGGTGCGGCTTACGGCGGTGTGCTTTATGTGGACAGCCTGTCGCTTTCCGATGGGCCCGTGCCCACCTACCTTGATCTGCTGCGCGTCACGACGGAAACGATTGTCGAAGGTTTGACAGAATGAACCTGCCACCCCCCGCCCCGCACCAGACCTCCAAGAACCAAGCGGGGCTGTATGCCGAAGGGCTGTCGGTGACGTATCGCAACGGCGTCACTGCCCTCAAGGATGCAAATTTCGCCATCCCCCGTGGCACCATCGCAGCGCTTGTCGGGGTTAACGGCGCGGGTAAATCAACGCTGTTCAAGGCGATTATGGGGTTTTTGCCCGCAGCCGCTGGCGAAATCGGCGTTCTCGGGCAGACTGTAAAACAGGCCATCAAAGCAGGCATTGTGGCCTATGTCCCACAAGCCGAGGAGGTCGATTGGTCGTTTCCGGTGCTGGTCAGCGATGTCGTCATGATGGGGCGCTATGGCCATATGGGTATGCTGCGCCGGCCAAAGGCTGCAGATCACGAAGCGGTGGCAAACGCCCTCTCTCGGGTGGGCATGACAGATTTTGCAGATCGCCAGATCGGAGAACTTTCGGGCGGCCAACGCAAACGTGTTTTCCTTGCTCGTGCGCTGGCGCAAAACGGCCAAGTCATCCTGCTTGATGAACCCTTTACCGGTGTCGATGTTCAAACCGAAGAAGCGATTATATCTTTGCTGCGCGAGTTGCGCGATGAGGGGCGCGTGATGCTGGTCAGCACCCACAACCTCGGCTCGGTCCCTGAATTTTGCGACCAGACGGTGTTGGTCAAGGCGACGGTTCTCAACTTTGGGCCCACCGAAGAGGTGTTTACCAAGGCGAACCTAGAGGCCGCGTTCGGCGGTGTGCTGCGCCACTTCGTTCTGGGCGGCGATGATCTGCACGACGATGATGATCAACGCAAAGTTACTATCATCACAGACGACGAACGCCCGTTCGTTATCTACGACGACAAGACAAAGACACGGCCCGAGCAGGACGGTAAGTGACCTACCTGCTTGAGCCGTTCACCTACACCTTCATGCTGAACGCGATGTTCGTGTCCGCCCTTGTCGGGGCGGTTTGTGCGTTTCTATCGTGTTATCTAATGCTTAAGGGGTGGTCTTTGATCGGCGATGCACTGTCCCACTCTATCGTGCCCGGTGTCGCGGGGGCCTATATGTTGGGCGTGCCCTTCGCCCTCGGTGCGTTTTTGTCGGGCGGTTTGGCGGCGGCGGCCATGCTGTTCCTCAACCAACGCACGGGGCTGAAAGAAGACGCCATTATCGGTCTGATCTTCACGTCCTTCTTCGGACTGGGCCTGTTCATGGTCTCGGTCTCCCCTGTCTCGGTGGATGTGCAAACAATTATCCTCGGCAATATCCTCGCGATTACCCCATCCGACACGATCCAGCTGGCGATTATTGGCATCGTTTGCCTCACCGTGCTGCTGGCAAAATGGAAAGACCTGATGGTCGCGTTCTTTGATGAAAATCACGCGCGCTCTATCGGGCTGCGGCCTGATCGGTTGCGGTTCATGTTCTTCGTGCTGTTGTCGGCGGCCTGCGTTGCGGCCCTGCAAACGGTCGGCGCGTTCCTTGTCATAGCCATGGTCATCACGCCGGGTGCGACGGCCTATCTGCTGACCGACCGCTTCCCGCGCTTGTTGATCATTGCCGTCGCCATCGGATCAACCTCAAGCTTCACTGGCGCCTACATTTCCTATTTCCTGAACGGCGCAACCGGCGGCGTGATCATCTGTCTGCAAACGACCCTGTTTGTCCTCGCCTTTTTCTTTGCCCCCAAACACGGGCTGATCGCAAATCGCCGCCGCGCCGCGGAGGCTTTAAAAGCATGAGCGACCTCCTCCTTCCGTTTCAATTCCCTTTCATGCACGGCGCATTCTACATCGCCCTGCTGATCGGCCCGCCAACAGCGCTGCTGTCGTGTTTCCTTGTCCTTAAGGGCTGGTCGCTGATGGGGGACGCGGTGTCCCACGCCGTTCTGCCGGGTGTGGTTCTTGCTTATGTTGTCGGCCTGCCTTTGATCGTGGGTGCGTTTATCGCGGGCATGGTTTGCTCGCTTCTAACCGGATACCTCGACGCGAACAGCCGCGTGCGGCAGGACACCGTCATGGGCGTCGTGTTTTCGGGCATGTTCGGACTGGGGCTGGTTCTTTACACCAAGATCGAAACCAACATTCACCTCGATCATATCCTGTTCGGTAATATGCTCGGCGTGGGGACGGCGGATCTTTGGACGTCTGGCATCATCGGCGTCATCGTCTCGGCTGCGCTTTTGATCACTTGGAAAGACCTGTTGCTTAACGCATTCGACCCAGCCCAAGCCCGCGCCATTGGATTGCCCACGAAACTGTTGCACTACGGGCTGCTGACGATATTGTCTTTGACCATTGTTGCGACGCTCAAGGCGGTTGGCCTGATCCTCGCCATCGGTCTTTTGATCGCGCCGGGGGCCATCGCATTTCTGATCACCAAACAGTTTCGTCACATGCTGATCATCGCTGTTGTCGTTTCGACATGTGCGCTGGTCACTGGGGTTTACCTCAGCTTTTTCCTTGGCTCTGATCCCGGGCCAACGGTGATCCTCGTGCTTACCGCACTGTTCATTCTGGCGTTCATCTACCGCACGATCGCCAACAAAACGCGCGAGGCGCAACCTTCATGACCATCCTTTCCCTTATCGCGTCGGTCGGTCTGATCATCATTGCCGCGCTCCATCTGCTTTGGTCGCTCGGCTATTGGTGGCCGATCAAGGATGAGGCTGAATTGGCCCGCACGGTTGTTGGCACCAAGGGCGTCGAAAAGATGCCGGGTGCCGTGGCCTGTTCGCTGGTCGTGGTCGCGTTGTTGTTCGCCGCGGCATGGCCTTGGTTTCCTGAAACGGCGATCAAATCGCTTGGCTTGTTCGGGATTGCGATGGTGTTTCAAATCCGCGCCGTGCTGGCCTATGCGCCATTTTGGAAACGTGCGACGCCCGAACAGCCCTTTCGCCGTCTGGACGAGGCGTATTACGGCCCCTTATGCATCTTTTTCGGCGTGATTTTCATGATTTTGGCAGGGGCCGCAGCGGCCTAAAGCCACTTTTCGAGCAGCCCCACCACATTCACCTGCGCGCGCAAACGTGCTGCCAGCAGAAACATGCCCGCAAACTTGCGCTGCAAGAACAGCGCATCCATCGGCAGCGGGGGCGGCACGAAACCGTTCTGGGCCAGCGCCATACCTTGCGATTGCAATTGCTGTGACAACGCGGTGTCCGCGAAATTAAACTGGTCGTGCGCGGTGAGGGCCGCAAAAACCGCCTCCATCATGTCGACAATCCGATCCAGATGCAGCGGTGCAATATCGTCGGACACAAACCCGATTGAGGTTGCAGCAGCGATCAACCCATCGCGGTCACCAGCCAATCCGGCCTTGATCAAGTGTCGATAATCCTGCGCCACATATGCGCCCAAGGTGCGCGTCGCCCCAAAATCGAGCAAAACAATCTGCCCTGTGTCCGCACAATAGCGATAATTTGCAAAATTCGGATCCGTCTGCATCAGACCGAAGCCAAACAATTCGCGCAACATCAGGTCGAACAGGTCATGAGCCACGCGGTCGCGGGTGGTTTGATCCGTGCCTTCGACGTGTTCAATCGGCACGCTTGGCACATAATCCATTGCCAATATCTGCGGGCCTGACCAATCCGCGTGGCCTTGGGGAACAACGAACCGCGCATCCCCATCCAGCAACGCGCCAAACTGCGCAAGCGCGGATGCCTCAGCGGTGTAATCGGTTTCGACATGCAGCTGAAGACGGGATTCTTCAAGATAGGGATCAAGCGCAAATCCCTTTGGCAAAAGACCCGTCAGTTTGATCAATGCCCCGACATTGGTGACATCGCTGTCTATGCTGGCGGCAACGCCGGGGTACTGCACCTTAATCGCCAAATCGCGCCCATCGCGGGTTTGCGCGCGGTGCACCTGCCCGATAGACGCCGCAGCAATCGGGCGCACGTCAAACCGCTGCAACTTGGGCAGCCACCCCGCACCCCATTGATCATTCAAAACGGACTTCAGCTGTTTTGGCGGCATGACGTGGGCATCATCGCGAAGGCGCGCCATGATCTCGCTCAATTCAGGTGGCAGCACATCGCCCGTGTCCATGGACATCAATTGCCCCATTTTCATCGCGGCGCCGCGCATCTTGGCCAGTTCATCCGCGATGCGGTGCATATTGCGTGGCGTCAGCAACAGGCCCTGCATAGACGGCCGTTCCCCCCGCCCGACCTGCGCCAAACCGCCCAGCGCCATATTGCCCGCCACGCCCGCTGTCATCCGTCCAAGCCGCGACAGGCGTGCAACGCGCCCCGCAGGGACGGCCAGTCCTTTGATGTTGTTTTCGCCATTCATACCGCGAAGGTAGCGCACAAACCGGCCCTGCCCAGCAAACAACCGTAACACTAGCCAAGCGCAAATACCGCCGTCTGGTCGCGGACGTTTCAGCAGGTATTAAACACCTTCTTAAGACTTTTGGCCCAAAGAACGGTTGTGACCCTGAATGGCCGACTGGTCTGTTCTGTGAACAAGGAGTTTCTGTGAACAAATCATCCAAAATCGCGGCTGCTGTTCCCGATCCGGCGCAAGACGGCGCGACCAAAGAGCTTTCCCCAAGCGAAATTCGCGGTGTTCTTGAGGTGATGGAACCCGGGTTGCTTGTTTGGGACGATAATGAACGATGCGTGTTTTACACTGACCGTCTCCGCCAAGTCTTGAGCATGCGCGCCGCCGATCTGCACATCGGTATGACCAGAAAAGATTTCCTGAACGGAAGCCTGATCCGGGGCGAGATTTCGGAAGAATCCCTTCTCGCGATCAACCGTCAATTCCAGTCACGCGAGACTTTTCAATTCGACCGTCAATTAAGGTCCGGACAGGTCATTTCCACGCGGGCGCGCCCTTTAGGTGAAAACGGATTTGTCGTCACATTTACCGACGTTTCGATGGAACGGACCAAATCCACGGAATTGGACGAAACGATCAGGATCGCCGATGAAGCAAGGGCGGCTTTGGCCACAACGCTGGAACAAGAAAAGAAACGCCAATACGAAGCAGGTATTCTGAACGAGTTTGGCGATTGGTTGCAGTCCTGTAAGACCCTCGATGAGCTGTTCGCAATCGTATTGCGCTATCTGGAGGAGACCCTGCCAGGCAGTCAGGGAGAGCTGTATATTTATTCAAACTCGCGCGACGTTCTTGAAGGTACTCTCAGTTGGGGTCGCGCGAAACTACAGGCCCATATCCACGCGGATTCCTGTTGGAGCCTGCGGCGCGGTCGTGGTTATCGATATAAACGGGGCGAAATCGGGTTCGAATGTGCCCATGTGTCGGCGATCACCCACCTGCCGATCGAAGAATATTCCTGCATTCCGATCGTGGCACATGGCGATACCGTCGGGCTGCTGCACGTAAGGTATGGTGGGTGCGGCAGCGTTGAAAACAAACTGACAGACCCAACAGCATTTGCCTTCAAGTGCGGTGAACTCATTAGCCTTGCGATTGCAAATGTCCGACTGCGCGATGAACTGCATGAACAATCAACACGCGACATGCTGACAGGTCTGCGCAATCGACGATATTGCATTGATACCATGTCGGCCCTGCGCAGCGCGTCCGAACGCTCTGGCGCGCCGTTTGCCGTTATTTCTTTGGACGTTGATAAATTCAAAGATTTTAATGACAATTTTGGCCACGACGCGGGTGACGCGGTCCTGCAAAACGTGGCCAGTACCATGCGGGATACTTTGGATGCCGCCCATGTTCCGTGCCGTTTCGGGGGCGAGGAGTTTTTGGTCATCCTCCCGGAATGCACGGCACAAATGGGATTAGAGATCGCTGACACTCTGCGACGCGCGATCATGCAATCCCAAATCACATACGCAGGAAAGCCTTTGCCAAATGTCACGATCTCGTCCGGTGTCGCCGCCTACCCCGAAACATCCAATCTGGTCGAAGGCCTTTTGAAAGAGGCCGATCTGGCCCTGTATCAAGCCAAAGACAACGGGCGCAACCGCGTCGAATGCGCGCCACCGCGCGGCGAACGCAATAGCGAAACCTAAAATAGGCGCTGTTTTTGTGCGCAATAGAATTGCACTTACTTCATCTGGGTTTTCACAATTTGATCCGCATTCAGCGCGGTCAAATTGAACAACCAAGCATGATGTCTAAACCCAATAAGCCAAACACTGTTTGGGCTGCCTAAATACAGATGGATGGCACATCAGAAAATTCGCGAATTAGCTGTAAAAATGCCACGCGCTGCGATGTCATCACGCACCATAAATTCGCGCCCTGCTGGGGGCGCCGCCCCGTAAATGCTCGCTCACTTTAAGGTTGATGGTAAATGGCACAACCGATATTGGTTGGTGTACTTTGTGCATAGTAACTTATGTTGGGAATTCGGGGAGATTTTTCAGTGACAAATAGATTTAAGGCAATTAGTCCGCTCGCACTTTTGGGGTTGGCCGCATGTAAAAGCAGCGATGGCGGGAGTGTATTAACGTCCTCCGGCTTCGCGATCAAAGGCCCGCTGGTAAACGCATTGGCGTTCGTAGACGAAAACGACAACCGGGTTCTCGATTCAGATGAAGCATTCGTTCGCACGGGGTCTGACGGCGGCTTTAGCCTCGCCAACCCGAACGGCGCAAACATCGTTATCCAGACAGATGACCAAACCATCGATTCCGCATCTGGCGAAATCCTTGACGGGGTTACTTTGGTGGGCGCGGCGGACGCGACGGTTATCACGCCGTTCACAACGCTATCGGTGGAAGACGTCGATACGACCGCATTGGCCGCAGCCCTTGGCCTGCCCGATGACGTCGATCTGTTGACGTTTAACCCCTTCGCAGAAGACGCAGACGCGGCGACAGCCCTTGCCGTTGAAAAACTGTCCCAGCAATTGATTGGTACACTGCAAATCCTCGAAGCGGCGGGCGACGAGACCGCATTTGAAAGCATCCTGTCCGTTGTGTCGGACGCACTTGAAGGTGGCGACACAGACATCGACTTTACGGACTCAACCTTTTTGGCCGAAGTTGTTGCCGCATCTGGCCTAGAAGGTGCCGACGCCGCAGGTGTTGCTGGCCAAATCCTTGCGGTGAACGAAAAGATTGATGATGTTAAATCCCTCGACGCACCAGCAAGCGCGTTTGGCTTGGCCTCTGGCGTCGCAGGTATCTACGAAGAAGAAGGCGTTGCAGGCGGAAACGAAGCCGACGTCGACAACATTCTTGCGGAGGCCGAAAACGAAGCCCCAACGGATTTGACCGTAACATCGGAAGCCGGCACCGCGCTGAGCATTGATGAAACGGCAACAGGCGGCACAGATGTCGTTGTTGGCCTTTTGACAGCAACTGACGGCGCCAACGACACGCTGACTTTCGAAGTCACTGGCGATGCAGCCCATCTTTTCGAAGTTTCCACATCTGTCGCAGGTATTGACGGCCCTGTTCTGGTCGCAAAGGCTGGTGCCGTGTTTGACGCAGAAACAACAGCCTCCGTCGATGTAACGCTGAAGGTGACCGACCAGTTCGGTGAAACCGCAGATGCGACTGTCACAGTCAACATCGCGAATATCGCGGATGAAGATACGCAAGGCGGCGATGATGTCTTTGTTGAAGGCAGCATCCATTACGGCGGGTCTGTGACGTTCCAAAGCACGCTGACAGATGCTGACAATGGAACAGACACCGGCGATTTCGCCTCCGAAACATACACCTGGTATCTTGATGGTGAGGCAATCGAAGGCGAAACAGGCCAGACGATCCAGACGACGCAGGCCATGACCGGAAAATTCCTGTCGGCTGAATTGACTGTTGTCGATCAGGCGGGGGGCTCAACCTCGTTCGAAGACGGCTTTGGCCACATCCTGCCGCGCTATTTCGAAGGTGATACGCCGATCGTTATCACGGTGAACGAAAACACCGCTGACGGGCTGGAAGCATTTGCCGACAACATTGCCGTGCTTGAAGACGATATCGACATCTGGGGCGAAAGTGCTGCAGGGCTGTTCAATTTATTTGAAGTCAATATGTCCAACAGCAACGCCGTTGAGGCGTTTTTGACCAGTAGTGGCAAGTTGGGTTTTGAATTCCAACTTGACGATGGTGAAGGTGACATTGACACGCTTGCCCAGCTTGAATTCCGCCTTGGCGATCTGGACACGCAGACATTTGACAGCCTGACGACCCTGGTCGGGGCCTTCAACGCGAGCGAAGATTTGGTCGTCGACGTCGAGGCAATCTTTGATAACCCGTTACTGAGCGGCGCGCTTGAAGATATCATTTTTGAAACCGAAGTCGGTGCGTTGCAGCTTGCGCTGCGTGAAGGTGACACCGACGACGATCAGGACGCATTTGATATCCGCCTGAACTACTACGACGAAGAAACGGGCGAAGACGTGCTTGATCCCGATTTTCTTCAAACGCTCAGCATCCGGGGCGATTATGGCTTCGGCCTGGCCGATCTTTACGGTCTGGTCACAGATTTGGCGGTCGCTGTTGAAGAAAGCGACGAAGCCCAAGATGCCTTTCCTGAATTCGGCGATTACTATGTCGATGGCATCTTCGATGAGGCCGCGTATGAAGACGCACTCGATGACTATGACAACGCCGTCAACCTCGCTGATTTCAACATCTTTACGACCCTCGTTGATACATTGTCGCCAGAAGGTCTGCGTGCCAATTATTTCGATAACGGGTCCGACGGTGACAATGACGATCGCTTCGTCGAAGCGTTCTATCTGAACTTCTTTAATACTGACGATGACGGTTCCGAAGGGATTTATTTCTCTGTCGGTGATTACGCGATCTATGCCGAAGGTGACTTCCCGGGTTCGCTTGGTGAAATTCTCAGCGGCGTTGAACCCTTTGTCGGTGACATCAACGGGGGCGATCCTTCTGCATCTGATCTGGGCTTCGAAGCCCTTGATTATATCGCTGTGTTCGAGCAATCCGAGGACGAGAACGGCAACCGCGAAACTACGAATTTCTTTAGCGTGGATATCGCGGATAATGTGGATCTGCTCGCTGTTCTGGATGCCATCACAACCGATGACGGTGAGGCATTCGGCAGCTATCCGAACGTTGGCGAAAATGAAGACACGCCGGATGATGAACGATACGACCTGAGCTATGCCTACGATGAGGATGGTCTTTATATCGTTCTGGGCGAAGGTCTTGATCTGGACGCGTTCGATGTCTTGTTGGATGAGTTGAGCCTGACTGACCTCGTCGCGGCATGATCCAAACAAAATTGCGGGCGCGAGCCCCGAAAAGCATGGCCATGTTCTGCATGGCCATGCTGCTGTTTATATATGGGCAGGCTGGCGCAGCCCAAACGTGGGGTTATTCGGTCTCGTTGGGCACCGACCCGCACATCGGCCTCGCTGATGAACCTTATCGCAGTCTGACAAGCAGCGGTGGGGGCGGTGGCAATGGCCCCGGTGGGTCTTCTG
Organism: Octadecabacter dasysiphoniae; assembly: GCF_021532615.1. Classification (GTDB taxonomy): domain Bacteria; phylum Pseudomonadota; class Alphaproteobacteria; order Rhodobacterales; family Rhodobacteraceae; genus Octadecabacter; species Octadecabacter dasysiphoniae. Next base: position 13,450 of record NZ_JAKGAQ010000003.1, on the reverse strand, counting down.
TTGATCTGGCAGACGCTGTTTTCGATTTGGACTATTCGCTACAATTCGCCGTGACCGCGGAACGGACGTTCACCCCGCTTACCTCGGGCTGGGTGCCTTCTTTTCAGGGCTCGTTCGTCGTGCGCGAAACTGCGATTACTTTTCCTGATGGTGTTCGGTTGTCCGGGGGCAGCCTTACGCTGGTGGATCCTTTGAAACTGTCATCCACGTCATTTGGGGTTGATGTACGCGGAGCCATGGAAAGCCCGGTTTTCTATGATCGCTACACAGTGCAAGTGGGCGCTGGTGCTGTCGTTTTGCGGATCACCGACAATTTCGACTACGGGTTCTTACAGGCGGAAAACAAACGGACCGAAACTCTGCCTTACGGCTTTGTACGTGCACAAGCGCGCATGATTGAAACGGCCAATCTTGATGTCAGCGGCTATGTCGAAACGTCCTTCAGCCGCCTTGGCCCGTCTTGGGCATTGGGTTTGGAACAGAAATTTTGAAACGCCCTGCCCTTTCTTTTTTTGCCTTAGCGGTGCTGTGTTCTGGGTGCCTGTCGGCAGCTGTGCGCACCCCAATCGTGCAGGACTATGAAATCGTGCCCCCCGCGATGTCCGCCCTCGAACAGGCTGTGTGGAACCGTGCGGAACTGCAAAGCCAGCGGTACGAATTCTTGGCCACGGCGAGCGAACTGGACGACAGCGATCTGAATTTTCGCCCCGAAATCAGCGGCAACGCGCAATTGGGCGCAAGCGACGGATCAGACAGTTCCGCCAATGCCGTGGGCATCCTAAGCGTCAACTATTCCCAGCTGTTGAACGATTATGGCCGCGGCGACATTCAAAAAGAACAGGCATGGCTGGAACTGGAAGCCCAGCAAACCGCCTATGCCCTTGCGGCGGATCAGATATTTGCAGACGTGGCGCGTGCGATGATCCAAAATCAGGCCGCTGGCCAAAAGATTGCTATTATTGATCGGCAGCTCGGTCAGTTTCGGGAACGCGAGGCACAGATTCAGCAGGCAGCCGCCGTGGGTGTTCTGACGAATGTCGACCTGCTGGACATCCGCAATAGTGAAAACCAAATCAAAGTCACACGCAGCCTTGCGGTTGCCGAACAGGCGCAATCACGGGTGGTTCTTGATCGGGTTCTCCAAACGGCAGCGGCACAAACTGCGGCATCACGCGGCGTTGGCGCGATCACCCAAACGCGCCTTGATCGTCTGCCACAATGGCGACGGGTGCGCGCCGAATTGCTCGTGGATCAATCGGATGCGACGGTAAACAATATCCTAAGCAGCCTGCGCCCGCGCCTTAGCCTTCAGTCCCAAGTCAGCGTTCCGTTTGACCCTGATGAAGACAGCGAATTGTTTGTTGGCGTGCGCTGGGATTTCACGCTGTATGATGGCGGGCGCGCGGCGCAACGTGCGCAAAGCCAACGCATCCGGTCCCAATCCTTGGCGCAAGAAGTTGAAGTTTTTGATCAACTTGTGACCGAAGGCCGCGCAAGTTTGGGCGCGACCTTACAAGGCATTCGTCTTCAACGTGCGGCGTTGCGCGATCAAATCACGATCCGCGCTGAGGGGATAACGCAGCTGGAACAGCTGTTATCCGTGGGGCGTGCGGATGTTTCGACCTTGGCGCAAGAAATCCTCGCGCAGGCCACGACCGAACTGTCACTTGTTGATCTGACAGCACAATCCAAACTGAACATTGTGTCCTACGCCCAGACAGTTGGCGGCACCTGCGAAATATTCAAAGCATGTGAAAACCTGCATTTACAGTGGCGGGTGGTTCCAGATGCGTCTCTTTAAGCGAAACCAAAAACCCGAACTTACGGCGGACGCCGCCGCAGCACTTGAGATCTTGCAGCAACTTGTCACGCTTTTTGATGTGCGTGTGTCCCGCGCTAGAATCGCCGAATGCTGGCAGGCCGCGCCGTCTGAAAGCCCGGGCCTGCGCGTTCTCGAAGCCGCCGCCACACTTGGCCTGCGCGCTGTGCCCGCGCGCTATGACGTCGAAATATCAGTGGCCCAGCGCGCTATGTTTGTGACCACCGCTGCGGACGCGGGCCTGATCAACCCTTTGGCCGACGGCGACGCCGCGACGATTGGCCTGGGCGAGGCATGGTCAACCCGACCAGCAGCGCGCGACGTCCATCACGCCTGGACCTTCGTGCCCGCAGACAGCGAAGACCGCTCAGCCGACGCGCGGCTCAAGGCGATCAACCCGATCAAAAACCTTGGGTCAGGGCGCATGTTCTGGGTTCTGCTTGCTGCGTTCTTGTCCAACATTCTTGGCCTCGCGACGTCGTTGTTTGTGATGGTCGTCTATGACCGCGTCTTGCCCAACGGCGCAACCGAAAGCCTTTATGCGCTGGCCTTTGGTGTGGGTGCGGCGGTGTTGTTTGACACCCTGCTCAAATCCTCGCGGGCGCGTATTCTGGACAACGCGACGGAAACCGCCGACCGCAAAATCACCGAAGACATTTTCGATCAATACGTCGAAGCCCAGCCCACCAAGACTGGCAAATCTGTGGGCGAACTTGCCTCGGTCATCCGCAATTTTGAAACTTACCGCGAATTCACGACCTCCGCGACGATCCTTGCTTTCGTGGATCTGCCGTTTGTGCTGCTGTTCATTTTCGTTATCTCACAGATTTCGGGTCTGTTGTGGGTCGTGCCCGCGGTGGCCGTGCCAACAGTTTTGATCCTTGTTTTGATGGTTCAGCCGTTGGTCGCGCGCAATTCGAAACGGGCCACGGCCTTGGCGCAGTCGCGTCAATCCATGTTGGTCGAAATGCTGTCGGGCCTCGACTATCTGCGCGTGACAGGGGCATTTGGCATCTTCAAACGACGGTTTCTAACGCAAGCCGCATCACAAACAGAGGCCCAGTTGAAGGCCCGCAATTCATCCGCGATTGTGGGCAATGTCGTCAATGTGTTGCAGCAGCTGTTTCAGGTTGCGGTGATCGTGCTCGGGTTTCATTTGTTTGTGACCGATCAGGTGACGATGGGTGGTATCATTGCTGCGGTGATCTTGTTTGGCCGCGTCATGACGCCTTTGTCGCGTCTGGGCCAAACGTTGGGTCGCGCCAATCAGGCCTTTGCATCTTACAAAGTTGTGCGCGATTTTCTTGCATTGGACCGCAACACCGACACCGCCCTGCCCGCCCAGCTTAACGCGACACGTGCCGTCGCGCTTGAATTGGCGAACGTCACCCTGCGCCTGTCAGAAAATGCGCCACCCCTGTTCAACGGCATCAGCTTGTCCGTCAAAGAAGGTGAAAAGGTCGCCATTGTCGGGCGGACCGGAAGCGGAAAAAGCTCAATCCTGCGGTTGATGTCGGGCCTGTTGCGGGCTGAAACCGGATCGGTTCTGTGTCACGGAATTTCCGTATCCGCCTACCCCCGCGCTGATTTGCATCGCCGGGTCGGGCATGTTTTTCAGGCGACGTGGGCGTTTGCCGGAACGCTGCGCGAAAACATCAGCCTCAATCAGGTGGATGTTACGGATGACGCCATTCATCGCAGTCTGCGCATGGCGGGCCTGACCGACACCACCGGCAAGGAAATGCCGCTGGATATGCAGATTTACGAACAGGGCGCGAATTTGTCAGGCGGTCAACGCCAGGCCCTCAGCCTCGCGCGCGTGTTCGCCGCCTCGCCCGAGATTTATTTGCTGGATGAACCAAGCTCAGCCATGGACAGCCAACTCGAAGCGCGCCTTGTCAAAAACATCCAAACCGAACTGTCAGACAAGACGATTGTCATCGTCACACATAAGGCGAAGCTTCTTGAATTGTGCGATCGCGTCATCGTGGTCGACCAAGGACAGATCAAAGGCGATCTGCCGGCCAAAGAGTATTTTGATCTGACCCGCAAAAAGGCCGGCAACTGGCAAGATGTATCCGCCACGGCCGCGCCCAAAGTCACAGTGCAACCCATGCTAAATCCAACGAAAGGGCCCACCACATGAGCGACCCTTTCGCGAAATCCGACCGCCACCAACGCTGGCTGATCCTCGTCACGGTTTTGCTGTTCGGCGTGTTTCTTGTCTGGGCCAACGCGACACGGCTTGATCTGGTGACACGCGGACAGGGGCGCGTTGTCCCGCTTGGGCAGAATTTTTCGGTGCAGGTTCCGTACTCCGGCACGATTGTCGCATTTTTTGCCCAAGAAGGCGCGCGGGTTGAAGAAGGCAGCGTTATTGCCGAAATCAACCCGACAGAAGCCGCAGGTGCCCTTGCAGAAGCCGAGAAACGGCTGCAATCCCTGAACCTGCGTTTGGCACGCCTTGATGCTGAAATGGCCGGTGCGGTGTTTGATATCTCAGAAGTTCAAGCAGACGGCGAACTAGAGGCGACCTTGCTGCGCGCAGAACTGGCGTCTTCTAACGCGCGACGCGCCGATCTGGATGCACGGGTGTCAGCGCTGGTGCAGGCCCGTCTGCAACGTGAACGCGACGCACAGGCGCTGCAGGCCGAATTGACGGGCATTCAAGAAGAAGCGCGCCTTTTGTCCGAAGAGGCCGCCTATGTGTCCCCACTGGTTGATTCCGGGGTGTTGGGGCTGGATGAAAGGTTTCGACTGGACCGCGCAGGCAGCAGCTTGGACACCCGCAGTTCGGTGCTGAACGAACAATACGCCGCCATTGAATTCGCGATTTCCGAAATCAACGCGCGCATCGAATCCGCCCGTGCCGAATTTCAAAACGCAATTCTGACAGAACGCGTCGATGTGTTGTCGCAGATGTCCGAACTGACCCAGCGGCTTCCGTCGCTGCGCTTGCGGGTGTCGCAAACTGAAATTCGCGCCCCCGTGACCGGCATCCTGAATCAGGTGTTCTTCAACCGTGCGGGCGCTGTCGTCGGGCAAGGTGAAACAATCGCCGAAATCGTGCCGGAAACCACCGAATTGCGGGTTGAAACCCTCATCGCGCCGCGCGACATCGCCAATGTCGAACCGGGCCAGCCCGTCCGCATTTCGCTAACAGCCTATGATGCCGCAAAATTTGGTGCCCTCGACGGGGAAGTCTTGCGTGTTTCGGCGGACGCCACGATGCGCGAAGAACTGCAAGAACGGATGTTTGTCGTCGAAACCTCAATCCTTGGCGTGATCGAGGACGTGGACGGCGAACCCGTGCGCATCCTGCCCGGTATGATCGCGCAGGTCGACGTGATCCGCGGTGATCGTTCTATCCTCGAGTATTTCTGGAACCCAGTGATCAAAGTCAGAGACCGCGCCTTCCGCGAATAAGCAAGCACGTCGGAATTCGAAACAGATATGACGCTGCTATCACTTAGGAAAAGTGGTGCCCGGGGGCGGCATGGCATTCCAGTCTCAGAGTGGCCCATGTAGTTCCTTAGAGTATTGAAATAGAGGTATTTTCCAGATTGGGCGATCTCAAGAAAGCTTGCGCCCTTCCGGCAGATCCTATACTCATTGTGGGATAACCTGGGGGATATAACCTTGGGGAACCTAACAGCCCTCTTCATCAAATCCGCACCGCCCGGCAAGCACGAGGATGGCGATGGCCTGCGCATGATCAAGCGCGAGGGCGGCGGCGGTCAATGGGTCTTCCGCTACACCATTTATGGACGCCGCAGAAAGATGGGCCTCGGTGGCTTGAAGACTCTCTCCCTGAAGGATGCGCGGGACGTCGCCTCCGAGTATCGAACTATGGTCGCAAAAGGCAAAGATCCCATTGAGCATCGGCGCAAGCAACGCCAAGACGCCATGCGCAACCGCCCCCTCCTCAAGGATGTCGCGTTGGACGCTTTCGAGAGCCGCAAGGCCGACCTTAAGGGGGACGGATCTGCGGGACGATGGTATAGCCCGTTGGAACATCACGTGCTGCCCAAACTTGGACGCATGCCTGTCACCGAGATCACCCAAAGCGATATCCGGGAGGCCCTAATGCCGATCTGGCATTTGAAGGCTGCGACCGCGACGAAGGCCGCCAATCGCCTCAAGATCGTCCTGGATCACGCAGCCGCTCTGGGCCTCGATGTCGACCTGCAGGCGGTTGCCAAGGCGAAGCAGCTCTTGGGGCGGCAACGGCACCAGGTCACGTCGATCCCAAGCATGCCATGGGTGGATGTTCCAACATTCTATGCTTCTCTACATGAGCCGACGATCACACATCTCGCGCTACGATTGCTCATCCTGACCGGATTGCGTTCTGCACCCGTGCGCTTCGCCCGGCTGGACGAGATCGAAGGGGATATCTGGACCGTGCCCGCGAACAACATGAAGGCGCGGGTTGGCGATGCCGAAGCGTTTCGCGTGCCCCTAAGCGACGAGGCTTTGCATGTCATCAAGCTTGTGCGCCCCTACGAGCGCGATGGCTATCTGTTTCCTTCTGTACGCAAGGGCGTCATCAGTGACGCAACCATGGCGCGGCTGATGGAGCGCCGAGGGCTTGAGGCCCGTCCGCATGGCTTCAGAACAAGCCTGCGCACTTGGCTGGCAGACCAGACGGACGCGCCACATGAGGTCGCCGAGATGGTGCTGGCACATGTCTCAGACAGCAAGGTCGTGCGGATTTATCGCAAGACCGACTTCCTGGATCAGCGGAGGCCATTGATGGAGAGGTGGGCAAAGATTTGCACGGGGCAATGCCCCTAACACGTCGCTGGCCGCTGACTTCTGGACCACTACCGGCCCAAGGGCCCATCTCTTTTCTGAGCGTCTTCGAACGCCCCTTTCCCCTTCTCGGCCCAGATATTCCGTGCATGATCGCCTTATTCACTCTCGAGCTTGTCGGCCATCCAGAGCAACGCCCCGTAGATCAGGGCGCGGTCATCGCCGGTCAACTCGATGACGCGTGCCTTGACCACAAGTCCTCCAAGTTCGATCAGATGCCGTGTGCGTTTGCGGCGTTCCACCTGCCAGTTGCGCATGTCATGCCGCGCCTTTGTCGCCTGATGCCGGTTGCGTGCCGCTCGGTTGCGCCGGAGTGCTTTCCGCGTCGCGGTCAGCTGCTTTTGCAGGTTTCCGCGACCGGCCTTGAAAGAACGCGACCCCGCGTTTTGACCAAGCCTCCCTTTTTGCACTATCCGTTGTCTCGGCCAGCACGATCAACGCACCGGCGAGTTCCTCTGCACTGAATGCATCAGCTCCAGTGGCGACGACCAGCTCGCCGAGTTGTTGCACCTTGCGGGTCTTCAGCTCTTTCGCCTTCGCTTCCAGTCCTTTCAATTCCGCATCATAATCCCGTGGTTTGCGCATTCCTGCCTCCATAACCTGTTGATGCAGCGAGGATAGCGGGGCATGTTTCAGAAGGCAGCAGCGTCGCCAGGACGGCTGGGGACGCACCGGTCCATCCCGAGATTTTATTGAGGGAGGGCGCGCTTATACGTCGTTCCGACGTGGGCGTTTTTGTGTATATGATTGCGCCATCATGGCAATCTATCATCTCCACGTGAAAGTCATCGGGCGCGCAGCTGGTTCCAGCACGGTGGCGTCCGCTGTCTACCGCGCAGCATCGCGGTTGCGCGACGAGCGGCTGGACCGTCCCCATGACTTTACGGCCAAGCGCGGTGTCGTGCATTCCGAAGTGCTGCTACCGCAGAACACGCCCGAAGCATGGTCCGACCGCGAACAGCTTTGGAACGCCGTCGAGGCGGTCGAGGTCAGGCGCGATGCGCAGTTGGCCCGGGAGGTGGAGTTCGCAATTCCGCGCGAGATGTCCGAGGCAGAGGGCGTCGCGCTCGCCCGCGACTTCGTGCAGTCGGAGTTCGTGGATCAAGGCATGATCGCTGATCTCAATGTGCATTGGGACAGGGGTGCGGATGGACTGCCGAAACCCCATGCCCATGTCATGCTGACGATGCGGTCCGTCGATGAAGATGGGTTTGGCAAAAAGGTGCGCGACTGGAACAGCACCGGGATGGTCGAGCGTTGGAGGGAACGCTGGGCGACGCTTGCCAACGAGCGGTTGGCCGAACTCGACATCGACACACGCATCGATCATCGCAGCCATGAGGCGCAGGGCATCGCGCTGGAGCCTCAAAGCCAGATCGGCGCGCCTGCGCAGCGTATCGCAGGCGAAGGGAGCCCTGCCGACCGGGCCGAACTGCATCGTGAGATCGCACGCGACAACGGAGCGAGGATCATCGCGGAACCTTCGCTTGCACTGGACGCGATTACCCATCAGCAATCGACCTTCACGCAACGCGACATGGCACGTTTCGCACATCGGCACAGCGATGGGATCGATCAGTTCAACGCGGTAAACAACGCAATCCGAGGCGCGCCTGATCTGGTGGAGCTCGGTCTGGACAGGCGCGGCGAACACCGCTTCTCCTCCCGCGCGATGATTGAGGCCGAACAGCGTCTGCATCGCGCCGCCAAAGTCTTGGCCGAGAAACAACGTCATGACGTGCGGGATGCGGATCACAAAGCAGCCTTGGCGCGTGTGGAAGCGCGCGGTCTGGTTCTATCGCGCGAGCAGGCCGATGCACTGTCGCAAGTAACCACCGGGCGCGATCTTAGCATTGTCGTCGGCCATGCCGGGACGGGAAAGAGTGCGATGTTGGGCGTGGCGCGAGAGACCTGGGAGGCGGCGGGGTGTCGGGTACGCGGCGCGGCGCTCTCCGGTATCGCGGCAGACGGTCTTGAGGGTGGATCGGGCATCGCGTCGCGCACCATCGCCAGCCTGGAACACGGTTGGGCGAACGACCGCGATCACCTCACCGCGCGCGATGTGCTGGTTATCGACGAGGCGGGCATGGTCGGTACGCGGCAGCTGGAGCGGGTGCTGTCTCATGCGGCAGGTGCCGGAGCCAAAGTTGTCCTAGTCGGCGATCAGCAGCAGCTGCAATCCATCGAAGCGGGCGCAGCCTTCCGGTCGCTTCATGAGCGTCATGGAGGAGCGAAGATCGGAGAGGTCCGCCGTCAGCGCGAAGATTGGCAGCGTGACGCCACCCGTGATCTGGCAACCGGCCGGACCGGGGCGGCGATTGACGCCTACGACAACCATGGCATGACGCATGGTGCTGCGACCCGCGAAGAAGCGCGCGTCGATCTGATCGACCGCTGGGACCGCGACAGTCAGGCGGCACCGGATCAGGGCCGGATCATCCTGACCCACACCAACGCCGAAGTGCGCTTGCTCAATGAGTTGGCGCGGCAGCGGAAACGCGCGGCGGGCGATCTGGGCGAGGACGCCTCCTTGACGGTCGAGCGGGGTGACCGTTGCTTTGCGTCTGGCGACCGGGTGATGTTCCTGCAGAATGATCGTGGCCTTGGGGTGAAGAACGGCACGCTCGGGATCATCCATGAGGCCAGCGCGCAGTCTATGTCCGTCCAGACCGACGACCGGCGCTACATTGCCTTCGACCTCAAGGACTACAAACACCTCGACCATGGCTATGCCGCGACCATCCATAAGGCCCAGGGCATGACGGTGGACCGAACCCATGTTCTCGCGACGCCGGGCCTGGACGCCCATGGCAGCTATGTCGCCCTGTCCCGCCATCGGGACGGTCTGGATCTGCATTACGGCCGCGACGAATTCGCCTCGCGGGATCGCCTGATCCGCACCCTGTCGCGGGATCGGTCCAAGGACATGGCGCTGGATTATGCGGAGGCCGATCCGGCGCAGAGTTATGCCGAATGGCGCGGCATTACCTTCCGGGAACGTGTCATCGAGGTCCTGCGAAAGATCGTGCCGGAGAGACTCCGCGATAGGATTGATGGGTCGCGCCCTGCCAGAGACGGCGCGCTTGGCTCCGATGTTGCGCAGGGGCCGGGAAGGGAAGAGGCAAGAAAGGATATCCGTCCCAGCGTGGATGCGCTGCAAAAGACCGCGGCGTATGACCCGGAAGCGGCATTGCGAAAAGCCCGCACCGAAGCCCTCAAACGCCATGCCCGCGCGGTGGATGCGGTCCTCACGGCCCAGATACGGGGCCGCCCGGGCACACTCGACCAGTTGCGTGGCCTCTCTGAATCACGCGTGGCCTTTGAGGAGGTCCGGCCCGACGGCTGGCGCGATGCCGAGGCGGCCTATTCCAAGGACCCGACGCTGGCCCGAGAGGCGGGATCGGGCCAGGTCAATCGGACCATTCGGGCGCTACAACTGGAGACCCAGTTGCGCACCGCTCCAGAGCGCCGGGCCGCAGATTTTGTGGATCTCTGGCAAAAGCTCCACTGGAGCAGCCTGAAGCACTACCGGTCGGGGACGATGTCCGATTACCGGGCGACACGCGCGGAGATGGGCGAGATGGCGAAGAGCCTCCAACGCGATCCGCAGCTGGAATCCCTTCTTACAAACCGCAAGGCCGAGCTGGGCATCAGGATGGACTCGGGTCGCCGACTCGGTCCCGAGCTCGCCTTTTGCCACGGCATCGACATCACCAGGGGACGTGGTCTTGGTCTCTGAGACCCGTCCGATCTGCCGCCCATTCTACGCCCCGCTGCGACGATGGGCCGGGCGCTCTTGCGCGGCGGCAACAGCTTGCTCTGTTTGGTTCAGCAGACTTCAGAACCCATTAGCAGGAGCCAGACATCCCATGTCCAACCCAGACCGCATCATCCGCCTGAGCACCGTCCTCGACCGAACTGGCCTGTCCCGGTCCACCATCTATCGCAAGATCGCTGAAGGCACATTCCCCGCCCAACTGCGGATCAGCGTGCATGGTGCTGGATGGCGGGAGTCCGACATCAACCGGTGGGTTGATGACCCAGTGGGCTGGCGACTTGAGCGCGAGGAACGCTGACTACCGCAAAGATTTTGCGTTGTTGCTGGCTCGCCTTGATCATCAGCCATGCGACATCTGGCGAAAGACAGGCTGCAAGACTAAGCCGTCGCTCGTCGAACCTGCCATTCGCTGCAACGGCGAAATCATAGCGGTGGTGAATTCACATATTGCGGGTAAAGCATGGGTAATCGGGCTGATCATGATGATGGGTCAGGTTCTTGATAGAGTTGCAGAAGTTATTGCAATTTGAGGAGGACAAAATGGATTACTTTGTTGGACTAGATGTATCACTGAGGACTGTCGCGGTTTGCGTGATCAATGCAGATGGCACGCTGATCAACGAAAGCAAAGAGTGATCGGACAGAGGCCCACTTCGACTACGAGAACGGTGTGGCCGGATCAAAACCCGTGCCCAGTCGTCTTGAAAACTGCTCGGCCGAGCAGGAGACGGGGCGACGTCTTCTACAGTGAAAATTGCTCACGCGAGGATCACGTGATCGGCGGTCAGGATGTCGGGGCTGACATCGGTCAGGATCACCACCGTGTCGCCGTCCAGATCGATCCGCGTGTCGTGACCACCGGGGCCATCTGCACTGACAACCGCCGAGAACTCGGCGAAATCGGTGAACCCAAAATCGCTCACATCCAGTCTGTCGCCCTCGGCGCCATCGAAATCAATCACCGTGGTGGACCCGTCGAGGTTGCGGAACGTCATGATGTCCGCGCCCTGCCCGCCCGAAATCCGGTCCGTGCCGCCGCCACCGTCGATGGTATCGTCGCCGGTGCCCGCAAAGATCACGTCATCGGCCGCCGTTCCGGTCATCGCATCGTCGCCCGTGGTGCCGATCTGCGTCGCGGCCCCGCTGAAATCGCCGCCGAAGATCACGAAGCTCGCGCCGGAGTCGCTGCCATTCGGATCGTCACCCTGTGCCCCAACGATGAGATCGTCGAAGCCGTCGCCATTCACATCACCTGCGCCGCTCACTGAAAGACCGGAGAAGTCACCTTCTGATACGCCATTGATCACAAAGCCGCCGATGCCACTCTCGATGTCGGACAGCGCCACCGTAGTCCCGTCGCTCTTGCCGAAGATCACAAAACTTGCACCGGAGGAGCCTCCATTCGGATCGTCATGCGGCGCGCCCACGATCAGATCGTCTAAGCCGTCGCCATTCACATCCCCCGCTCCGCTGACAGAGACACCCGACTGGTCACCCTGAGCCACACCATTGATGACAAAGCCGCCAAGGCCACTCTCGATGTCGGACAGCTCCACGGCTGTTCCATCGCTTTTGCCGAAGACCACAAAGCTTGCACCGGCGAACTGGCCATTCGGATCATCTCCGTAGGCCCCGACGATCAGATCATCGAACCCGTCGCCATTCACATCGCCTGCTCCGCTGACCGACCGGCCGGACCAGTCACCCGCTGACACACCGTTGATCACAAAGCCGCCGTCGTTATCGTTCGCCTCAATCTCCGAAAGGTTCACCACCTCTCCGTCCGCCTTACCAAACACGACGAAACTCGCACCGGAATTACCGCCGTTCGGATCGTCTCCACGAGCCCCAACGATTAGATCGTCCAACCCGTCGCCATTCACATCGCCCGCGCCGCTGACAGAGGTACCCAACTCGTCAAACCCTGCCACACCGTTGATCACAAAGCCGCCGTCGTTACCGTTCGCCTCAATCTCCGAAAGGTTCACCACATCGCCGTCCGCCTTGCCAAACACCACGAAACCCGCGCCGGACAAGCCACCATTCGGCTCATCGTTGGGCGCCCCGACGATCAGATCGTCCAAGCCGTCGCCATTCACATCCCCCGCTCCGCTGACAGAGGTACCCGCCCAGTCACCCTCCGACACACCTTTGATCACAAAGCCGCCGATGCCTGCCTCAACGTCCGAGAGGTCCACCGCATCGCCGTCCGCCTTGCCAAACACGACGAAACCCGCACCGGACGCACTGCCGTTCGGATCGTCCCTACTAGACCCCACGATCAGATCGTCGAAACCGTCGCCATTCACATCACCTGCGCCGCTGACTGAATCGCCGGACCGGTCACCCGCCGAACCACCCTTTATGACAAAACCACCGATGCCGTTCTCGATGTCGGACAGCTCCACCGTGGTCCCATCGCTTTTGCCGAAGACCACAAAGCTCGCACCGGAGCCATCGCCATTCGGATCATCAAAGTAGGCCCCAACGATCAGATCATCGAGCCCGTCGCCATTCACATCGCCTGCGTCGCTGACTGAATTGTTAGATAGGTCATTCTTCGACACGCCATTGATCACAAACCCGCCGTCGTTGTCGTCGGCCGCAATCTCGCCCTGGTTGATCGGCTTGATCGGCTCCGCGACCCCGGTGATTGTCACCGTCACAGTCTCTTCCGTGCCATCCGCCGTTCTGACCGTGAAGCTGTCGGTCACGGTCTGGCCCGCGCCAATGTTCTGGATCGCCGCCTGTGTGTTGTCCGCAGTGTAGGTCCAGGCCCCGTCCGCATTGATGTCAAAGCTGCCGTAGGTCCCCACCGTGCCACTCTGCGCCACAAAGCTCGCCTCACCAGCGTCGACATCCGTCACGCTCAGCACGCCCGTCGCCGTCAGGGTTGTCGCCTCATCCTCAATCACACCACCCGTCGTCTCGCCCGTGATCTCTGCCGCATCGTTGGTGCCGGTGATTGTGATGGTCACGGTCTCTTCCGTGCCATCCACCGTTGTGACCGTGAAGCTGTCACTTGCTGTCTGGCCGTC
>NZ_JAKGAQ010000037.1 GCF_021532615.1 Octadecabacter dasysiphoniae | reverse complement strand
CCTGGGGAGGTTTCCGGGCACGCAGAAGGCTCAGTTTTTGCGGTGGTCGGAACCGTTGTCGGCCAGCTTGTTTGCCGCGTCCTTCACGTCCTGCTTGGCGTTCTGGGCAGCGTTCTGCGCGTCCCACTTGATGTCCCGGAGGCTCTGGGCACCCGTGCTCTGCGCGGTCGCGGCAGCGTCCTTCGCCTTTTCGGCGGTGTCGGCCAGCTTGTCCTTGGCGGTGTCTACCGCTTTCGCCGCGTC
>NZ_JAKGAQ010000036.1 GCF_021532615.1 Octadecabacter dasysiphoniae | reverse complement strand
ACCTGTACGGCAGCGCCACCACGACCCGCTACCAGTACCGCGTGACGCTCAAGGACGGTGCCATCCTCAAGCAGGTGGCGATGAACACCGTGGACACCGACCGCCAGTTGGACGGGGCGGGCGCGGCCAGCGACAAGAAAGCCTGGGGGAAAGTGCTGGACGTGCCGGAGCGCTCCCAGATGATCTACCCGGATGGTGGTGAGGTGTGGTGCTCGCCCACCTCCATCAGCATGGTTATGGCGTACTA
>NZ_JAKGAQ010000035.1 GCF_021532615.1 Octadecabacter dasysiphoniae | reverse complement strand
TCCGGCGCGAGCTTCGTGATCTTCGGCGGCGATTTCTCGGGCGCCGCGACGCAGATCGGCACCACGGGCGATGACACAATGACCGGCACGGCGGCGGATGACGTGATCTTCGCCGGCACCGGCGACGATACCATCGACGGTGGCGGCGGCACGGACCGGATCTCGGGCGGGCAGGGCGCCGACATCATGACGTTCCGCAACCTCGACGGGTCCACCACGGTAATTGATTTCGACGGCGCCGAGGGCGAC
>NZ_JAKGAQ010000034.1 GCF_021532615.1 Octadecabacter dasysiphoniae | reverse complement strand
CCCGAACACTGCAAGAACATGATGGACCCCCGCTGGACGCACTTTGGAGGCTCGGTCGGCAACGGGACGTCCAGAACCCTCTTTGCCACGTACTGGGTCCAGGTCTTCGGGCGTCCCCGTTGACGCCTTCCAGAACCGAGCCACTCATTCGCTGAGATCCAGCCCTTCCAGCGTGTTGGCGAGCATCTCCCCCACCACCTCACGGATGGCCGCAGGCTTCTCCTGAAACGTGCCGGTGAGCCGGATGTCGGG
>NZ_JAKGAQ010000033.1 GCF_021532615.1 Octadecabacter dasysiphoniae | reverse complement strand
CCTCGAGGACGGCTACAGAGCGGTTCCCGCAGTCGCGGTAGTCCTGCATCGCGGTTGCGGTACGGAAACGCTGGCGTAGTCCGGCGATCTCAGTGTCGACTCTTGCCCATCCGGTGTTCGCATGAGGCGAGACGGGTTCTACCAAGTCTGAGCGGATTTGGGCATCCTCGGCCTTTTCCAGGGCCTCGCTGATCGGGTCGAAGTGATGGCCGATGATGTCGCGGCGGGCTTGCCATCCGCCCGTGTTGGTGGCTCCGAGGCTGACCC
>NZ_JAKGAQ010000032.1 GCF_021532615.1 Octadecabacter dasysiphoniae | reverse complement strand
AATCGCCTCCGCGACATCCGCAGGCACCAGAACCGAACCATCCGCCATCACTTGAACGGATTCGGCACCTACCTGCATCTGCGCGCCGTTCTCGAGCGTAATCCGCACCGAACCATCGGCCTGAACATCGACCGATACGACCCCGTCAATCTCACTCAGCGCGGTCGATGCCGTCTGCGCTGCGGCCTGCGACGCAAAGGCTGGCAGCACCAAGACCAACCCCGCCAGCGACGCCGGTTTGCCAAAGGTCGCGACGTGACGGCGCAC
>NZ_JAKGAQ010000031.1 GCF_021532615.1 Octadecabacter dasysiphoniae | reverse complement strand
CACCTGGGAGATCAGTGCAGAGATATGTCACAATGTCACCTGTAGGCAAAGCCTAGGCAAGAGATGCATCACATGAGTGATCATTGAAGAGATATGTCACAATGTCCCCTGTAGGCAAAGCCTAGGCAAGAGTTGCATCACCTGTGTGATCAGTGCAGATATATGTCCAATGTTCCCTGTAGGCAAAGCCTAGGCAAGAGTTACATCACCTTTGTCATCAATTCAGGGCTATGTGGAAACGCCCCTGTAGGCAGAGCTTGGAAAAGGGTTAC
>NZ_JAKGAQ010000030.1 GCF_021532615.1 Octadecabacter dasysiphoniae | reverse complement strand
TATCAAGGAACGACGTATCTCATTGCAAGGTGAGAATACGTCTGATTTGGCCACACAAGCAGCTCGCATGGCGCTGGCGCAAACCGACTTGAACCCTGAAGATATTGAATTGATTATTGTGACGACGTTTACGCCAGATGGTCTTGCACCATCAACGGCGGCGTTGGTACAACGTAATTTGAAAGCCGAAGGGGCTTGGGCATACGACATTTCAACTGCGTGCTCAGGATTTGTCTTTGGTATGAGTACAGCCGACAAGTTTATTCGTTCAGGA
>NZ_JAKGAQ010000002.1:472500-1074921 GCF_021532615.1 Octadecabacter dasysiphoniae | reverse complement strand
TTACCATGGTCAACGTGACCAATCGTGCCGATGTTTACGTGCGGTTTATTACGTTCAAACTTTTCCTTAGCCATGATCGAGGCGCCTTGTCATTCGGGGGCCATATGTGTGCCCTGTTCAACATCGCGGGCGATGTATTGCGGATGGGCGCAAAGATCAAGGGTGTTGTGGGCTAGGGCAGACCGATCGTGCCGGGCGGATTGGTTTGGGCCAGCAGTTCGGCGGGGGGTTCTTGCGGCGGCGCGATCAGGTCTGGATTGTCCTCAAGCACGTTGCCTTCGAGGATCGTGTCGTCTGCTTCGAGGATTTCAGGCGTGCCGCCAAACCAATCCGCGTTTTGGCGCATTGTGCGTTCGATGGCGCGCGCGGCGGTGAACGACAGCCCTTCCATCTGTTCTTCGGCGGAGCGGGTGAAACCGGTGCCGATCAGCGGGATGTTGCAGCAGGGTTCAAAGACGGTGATTTGGATCGCTTCATCGTTGAGCTTTTCCTGCGTCGAATCCTCAAAGAAATTCACGGTGAAAATCAGCACGGATTTGGGGGAATAGACCAGCGGGACGCCGGGGTAGGCCAGAACGTAGCCTTCGACGGCGACGCCGACGTGAAAGAATTTATCACCGAAATAGCGCGCTTCGCCGAGGCGGTCTTGGACGGCGGTGACCATCGCGGCCTGCCACGCATCATCACTGACAGTGCGTGAAAACGGGCCTTGGACGGGTTCGTTGACGACGGCGATGTTATGGCCAAGGCGAAACGCCCCGATTGCATCCGGTGCATTGGCCAGATCATCCCGAATGCCGCCACACGCGGTCAGGCCGATCAAGCCCAACAAAGCCAAGAAATTTCGCATATCCGCCCCTTTATCAACGCCCCATGCCTAGCCCAAGAGGCGCGAGCCCGCAATCGCCGCCATGATCACAGTTTAGGTAAAGGTGTTGTCGCGCGGGAATCCGCGTGGGGCCATGCGCCCAGCGCCTGCACGTTTTGCCGCCCATTCGCCGAGTTCGGTTTCCGTGCGGGTGCGCCCCGCCGGATCGAGCCATGACAGGCCATCCGCCATCGTGAAGGTCGTTGCATCAGACAATCCGCCGTCTTTGTATTTTTGCAGACGCACGCCTTTGCCGCGGCCCATTTCGGGCAATTCATCGATGGGGAACAACAGCACTTTGCGGTTTTCACCGACGCAGGCGATGTGATCGCCCACAACGTCGCTACAGACTTTGGCGCGCACGTCGCCTTTGACGTTCAGCACTTGTTTGCCCGCGCGGGTCTGCGCAATCACGTCGTCTTCGGGGACGATAAATCCGTCGCCCGCAGAGGACGCCACGAGAAGTTTGTTGCCCGGTTTGTGGATGAACAGCGCGACGATTTCGGCCTCGTTGGGGAGGTCCACCATCAGGCGCAGGGGTTCGCCCATGCCGCGCCCGCCGGGCAGGGTTGATGTGCCAATCGTGTAGAATCGCCCGTTGCTGCCGAAGGCCAGCAATCGGTCCGTCGTTTGGGCGTGGAAGATAAACCGCCCTTCGTCGCCGTCTTTGAATTTTAGTTCACGGGCCAGATCGATGTGGCCTGTCATCGCCCTGATCCAACCCATTTTGGAACAAACGACCGTAACAGGTTCTTTGTCGATCATCGCCTCAAGGGGGACGTCTTCGACGACGCCTGCTTCGGCGAATGTCGTGCGGCGCGCGCCGTTTTCATAGGATTTGCCGAACGTTTTGCGGGTTTCACGCAACTGGTCGGCGATGGTCTGCCATTGCAGATCTTCGCTGTCCAACAGGTCTTCGAGGCCTGCGCGTTCCAGCATCAGGGCGTCGCGTTCTTTGACCAGTTCGATTTCTTCGAGGCGGCGCAAAGAGCGCAGGCGCATGTTCAAAATCGCCTCTGCCTGAACTTCGGTGAGGCCCATTTCGCCACCCGCGACGGGGGACACATAGTCAGCTTCGTCCATGGCGCGGACGTGGGTTTTACCCCAATCCTCGGCCATCAGGGCGGTTTTGGGGCTGTCGTCGTAGCGGATAATGTCGATCACGCGATCAAGGTTGAGGAAGGCGATAATAAAGCCTTCGAGCACCTCAAGACGGTGATCGATCTTTTCCATGCGGTGCTGGGAACGGCGGATCAACACATCGCGGCGGTGGTCAAGGAAGGCGCGCAGCACTTCTTTGAGGGAACAGACCTTGGGCGTCAGGCCGTCAATCAGCACGTTCATGTTCAGGCTGAACCGCGTTTCCAGATCGGAGTTGCGGTAGAGCATGCCCATCAGAACTTCTGGATCGACGTTCTTGGATTTGGGTTCTAGTACGATGCGGATGTCATCGGCGCTTTCGTCGCGCACGTCGGCGAGGATCGGGACCTTCTTAAGCTGGATCACCTCTGCGAGCTTTTCGATCAGCTTGGACTTTTGGACCTGATAGGGAATTTCGGTGACGATGACCTGCCATTGGCCACGGCCCAGATCCTCAACCTCATAGCGGCAGCGCAGACGGAAACCGCCTTTGCCGGTGCGGTAGGCGTCGGCGATGTTTTCTTTGGGTTCAACAATCACGCCGCCTGTCGGGAAATCGGGGCCGGGGATATATTCAAGCAGGGTTTCATCGCGCGCGTTCGGGGCCTTGATCAAATGCAGGCAGGCGCTGATGAGTTCTTCGAGGTTATGAGGCGGGATGTTGGTGGCCATGCCCACAGCGATGCCGCTGGACCCGTTCGCCAAAAGGTTCGGGAAGGCGGCCGGAAGAACAACAGGTTCTTCGAGTGTGCCATCGTAGTTTTCACGGTAATCAACGGCGTTTTCGTTCAGCCCTTCCAACAGGGCTTCAGCCGCGGCGGTCATCCGCGCTTCGGTGTATCGGGCCGCCGCAGGGTTGTCGCCGTCGATGTTGCCAAAGTTGCCTTGGCCATCCACCAGCGGGTAGCGGACGTTAAAATCCTGCGCCAATCGCGCCATGGCATCGTAAATCGCGGCATCACCGTGGGGGTGATAGTTGCCCATCACGTCGCCGGAAATTTTGGCCGATTTACGAAAGCCGCCCTTGGAGGCGAGTTTCAATTCACGCATCGCATAGAGGATTCGACGGTGAACAGGTTTCAGCCCGTCCCGCGCATCCGGCAGCGCGCGGTGCATAATTGTCGATAACGCATAGGTCAGATAGCGATCACCCAGCGCGCGGCGCAGGGGTTCGGTCGGGTTCATCTTGGGGTCTAGCGTATCATCATTCATAGATTGTGTGTAACGGCGTGGCAAAAGCGCGACAACGGTGAATTCGGATGCGGGCGTTTAATTTTTCCCCGCAAAAAAGTTAATATTTACCCTGACGGAACGATCACGCCTTTGTTAAGTTGGGGTCGTAAACAGTAAATAGAATCTCTGGGGGGTTCTCATCATGAAAAGCTATGTTTGGCTGACCTTTGCTTTTATGGGCTGGGGCTATTACGAAATGTCGGGCGGCGCGGACTTCGTGCCCGAGCAGCGACAGGTGGCTGAAGCCGCCGTTGTTGAGCCCGAAATCGTCGCCCGTGCGGAAACGACAACGCTGCTGTCCGTGTCGTCATCCAACGTGACACCACAGCCAGCACTTGCCGAGCCTGAAATCACCGTCGCGGTTGAGCCGGAGGTTGCGCCAGAGGTGATCGAAATCATCGCCCCCGCCGTTGAGCCGAAATTGGACATCCGCGCAGTCGCTGGAAGCCGCGTGAACATGCGGATGGGGCCGGGCACCGGATTTGATGTGATCACGACGCTGGAAGGTGGCACCAAGCTGGAAGTTCTCAGCATTGACGCCCAAGGTTGGGCGAACGTCAGCACGGAACGGGGCCTTGAAGGCTGGATGGCCGAACGCCTTTTGACCGACCCGGAAACCTGATTGCCGCGCCCGCGATTGCGGGGCATCAAGCGGCATGAAAAAATCAATTCTGATCACAGGCTGTTCTTCTGGAATTGGCTATGACGCGGCCCATGGAATGCGGGACGCAGGATGGCGTGTGTTTGCATCCTGCCGCGCGCAGGCCGATTGCGACCGCATGAAGGCCGAAGGGTTTGAAAGCCCGCTGCTGGATTACAACGACACGGCGACGCTGGAAACCGGACTGGCCGAGGTGTTGGCGGCCACAGGCGGGACGCTGGATGCGCTGTTCAACAACGGCGGATTTGGCACACCGGGTGCCGCCGAGGATTTACCCCGCGAGGCTTTGCGCGCAAATTTTGAAACCAATGTGTTTGGTGTCCATGATTTGACGGTGCGCGTTATCCCCGTGATGCGCGCCCAAGGCCACGGGCGGATTGTGCAACATTCGTCTGTTCTGGGCATGGTCACGATGCCGTGGCGCGCGGCCTATAGTTCTACGAAATTCGCGCTTGAGGGGCTGACGGATACGCTGCGCCTCGAAATGGCGGACACCAATATCAAGATCGTGACGATGAACACCGGGCCTGTGACGTCTGAAATCCGCAAAAAATCGATTCCGCATTTTGAAAAATGGATTGATTGGGAAGGGTCACCGCGCCGCGCGTTGTACGAAAAGCGCCTGCGCAAGCGGCTTTATGAAGATCGCGGGCCGGACAGGTTTGAATTGCCTGCGTCAGCGGTGACGGCCAAGCTGTTGACGGCCTGCACCCATTCCAACCCCAAGCCGCGCTATTACGTCACAACGCCCACCTATCTAATGGGTTTTTTGCGCCGCATTTTGCCGACCCGCGCGCTTGATCGTGTTTTGGGCAAAGGTTAGCCCTTCCCTTCTGTACAATGCCGCCTACCTTTCGGACTGAATAACAAAGGACCAAATTCATGGCTGACGATCCGTTTTTCTATGTCATTCTTGTTGCATGCCTTGTTGTGCTTGCCATTCTGGCATGGGGCCTGTCGACATTTCAGGCCGGTGGTGACAGCAAGAAATCCAACAAAATCATGCAGCTGCGCATTGTCGCACAGTTCGTTGCTGTTGTGCTGATCGTGGGCTTTGCATACGTCCGTAGCCAAGGAGCCAACTGATGGTCGTTCTCAACAAGATTTATACAAAGACAGGTGATGCCGGCGAAACGGCGCTTGGCAATGGCAGCCGCGTGGCAAAACATTCATTGCGGGTGAACGCCTACGGCACGGTGGATGAAACCAACGCAACCGTTGGTCTGGCGCGCCTTCACGCGACAGGGCCGATGGCGGACCAACTGGCGATGATCCAGAACGATCTGTTTGATTTGGGTGCCGACCTGTGCCGCCCCGATATGGAAAAGGACGCCGATGCGGAATATCCGCCCCTGCGCATGACGGATGCGCAAGTGACGCGGCTGGAAAATGAAATTGATGCGATGAATGATGTGCTGTCGCCCTTGCGTAGTTTTATCCTGCCCGGCGGGTCTGCTTTGGCCGCCCATCTGCATTTGTGCCGCACGGTTTCGCGCCGCGCTGAACGGTTGTCGGTGGAATTGGCCAGCGTGGAATCGGTGAACCAATCGGGAGTTAAATACCTGAACCGGTTGTCCGACTGGTTCTTTAACGCGTCCCGCATTGCCAACGACAACGGCAATGACGACGTATTGTGGGTTCCGGGCGCGAACCGCTGACGGCGGCCTAGTTCCTTAAGAATATCAAAATCAATCCTTCTGGATTGGCGTTCTTCCTTGACTTGGTGAAATTTTTGGGCGTTTTTTCACAAACGCGACGTCAGGATGAACCCCTGCGTCGATTCTGACCTATTTTTCGACCGCCCCGTGCGGTATCCGAAACAAGAATTTGAACCTCTAGGGAGAAACCGCTGATGAAGGTCCTCGTACCCGTCAAACGCGTGATTGATTATAACGTGAAAGTTCGTGTGAAAGCGGACGGTAGCGGTGTTGATCTCGCCAATGTCAAAATGTCCATGAACCCGTTTGATGAGATTGCTGTCGAAGAGGCGATCCGCCTGAAAGAAGCTGGCAAGGCCGAAGAGGTCATCGCCGTTTCAATCGGCGTGAAGCAATCCCAGGAAACGCTGCGCACGGCGCTGGCGATGGGTGCGGATCGCGCGATTTTGGTCGTGGCCACGGATGATGTGCACAATGACATCGAACCGCTGGCCGTTGCGAAGATCCTGAAAGGCATCATCGACGAAGAACAGCCCGGTCTGGTTTTGGCCGGCAAGCAGGCGATCGACAACGACATGAACGCGACGGGCCAGATGCTGGCTGCGCTGACAGGTTGGGCGCAGGGCACATTCGCATCCGAACTGGATGTGGACGGTGACAGCGCGACAATCACCCGCGAAGTCGATGGCGGTTTGCAAACCATCAAAATCAAGATGCCTGCGATTGTGACTGTGGATCTTCGTTTGAACGAGCCGCGCTACGCGTCCTTGCCAAACATCATGAAGGCCAAGAAAAAGCCGTTGGATGAAAAGACACCCGCCGATTACGGCGTTGATGTTGCGCCGCGTCTTGCTGTCGTCACCACTGCGGAGCCTGAAACACGGGCCGCTGGTATCATTGTCGGTTCTGTTGATGAACTGGTCGAGAAACTTAAAGAAGCGGGGGCTGTGTAATGGCTGTTCTTCTGATTGCTGAAGTCGTGAATGGTGAGCTGTCCGTGGACGCGACCGCGAAGGCGCTGAGTGCTGCCACACAAATGGGAGACGTGACCGTGTTGTGTGCGGGTTCTGGCTGCCAGGGCGCTGCCGCTGAGGCTGCGAAGCTGGCGGGCGTTTCCAAGGTTTTGTGCGCATCTGACGATGCCTATGGCCACGATCTGGCCGAACCGATGGCCGATCTGATCGTGTCGCTGGCGGGTGATTTTTCCCACATCTGCGCACCCTCTACTGCGGCGTCCAAAAACATCCTGCCCCGCGTGGCGGCGATGCTGGACGTGATGATCATTTCCGAAGTGATCGCTGTGGTTGACGCGGATACGTTCCAGCGTCCGATCTATGCGGGCAACGCGTTGCAGACTGTGAAGTCTGCGGATGCGACCAAGGTCATGACCATCCGGACCGCAACGTTTGACGCCGCTGGTGAAGGCGGGTCTGCGTCCGTTGAAGAAATCGCTGCTGTCGCAAACCCCGGCCTGTCCGAATGGGTTGAAGACAAGGTTGCGACGTCTGATCGCCCTGAATTGACGTCTGCGGGCGTGGTTGTGTCCGGTGGACGCGGTGTCGGGTCCGAAGAAGACTTCAAACTGATCGAAGGTTTGGCTGACAAACTGGGTGCGGCTGTTGGCGCGTCCCGTGCGGCGGTAGATTCCGGTTACGCACCGAACGACTGGCAGGTTGGCCAGACGGGTAAGGTTGTGGCCCCTGATCTGTACGTTGCTGTTGGTATTTCCGGCGCGATCCAGCACCTTGCTGGTATGAAGGATTCCAAAGTGATCGTTGCGATCAACAAAGACGAAGAAGCACCGATTTTTCAGGTTGCCGATTTCGGTCTGGTTGCGGATTTGTTTGAAGCCGTGCCCGAGCTTGTTGAAAAGCTGGGCTAAATCGCTGCTACAGATTTGTGAAAGGCCCGCCCGATGTGGCGGGCCTTTTGCGTTTTAGTCCAACCCGCGCCGCAGCGGCGTGCGCAGGGCCTTGGCGGCGGCGATATGGGCGTCGGGGCCCATTGCTTCGCGGGCGGTCAGTTCCTCTAACGGGGCGAAAAGCATGCCGTCGGTGCATCCTGGTTCAGCGATAACCTCAACGATATCGGCGACGTAGGGGCGCAATTGGTTCAGCATGCCGCGCGTCACGAATGCAGGTTCCCCCCCTTGGGCGACCTTGCGCGGCGCGCTTGGGGCCAGCCACAACAAGACCACAGGCCCGTTTGCCTGCCCGATGAGCGCCTTCATGCGGCGCACCCACGTTTGTTCCAACTGATCGCGAACAAGCGCGAAACGGTCTTCGTCCACGGCGCGCAGCCTTGCGATCAGATGACCTGTAAAGGCGATTTCAGAAAAATCGATTTCGGGATAAAGCGCTTTCAACTTTTCGCTGGGCGCGATGAAGCGGTCGTTGCGGCGCGGATGCACTTTGTAAAATGTATTGCTTTGGTTCACGGCGCCGACAATCTGGATCACCGTCGCCGCTGCGTCATGGCACAGCGACTGGATTGCAGCATCTTGCAAAAACACGTCTGGCCCGCCGGATTGACAGCCGAGGTTCACGCAGACTTCACCGATTGCTGTTTCAATCAGGTCGGGGAACGGTTGCGCGATGTATTTCCCGAATGTTTCTGATCCGCCTAAAACGGCAATGTAGCGCCCGTTTATTGGGCGCATCGGCCCGCGAAACGATACTCTGGACGTGCCATAGTTACACGGTGTCAGGCGCAATGCGCCCCTTGGTCTTATTTCGGTTTTCATAGGTCCCACCCTTGCTAAATTTACACTCACCACCGCCAACATTCTGCCGATTCCATTGCCAATCCATTAATGGGTCAATTTGACTAAATCCCACCGCTTGAGGCTGCCTGTTGGCGCGCCTATGATGGCGCGACCAGATAGGACATCGGACATGAGCATTGAACGGATCGGCGTCGTGGGCGCAGGGCAAATGGGCAACGGGATTGCCCATGTGTGCGCATTGGCGGGATATGAGGTTTTGATGACCGATATCTCTGACGATGCCCTGTCGGCTGCGATGGTGAGCGTTGGCAAAAATATGGACCGGCAGGTATCTAAGGGTCTGATAACCGAAGATGAAAAGGCCGAAGGGTTGCGCCGTATCGCAACAACGATGACGCTGACGGACCTGGGGCCCACCGATCTGGTGATCGAAGCCGCGACCGAGCGCGAGACCGTCAAACAGGCGATTTTCGAAGACCTGTTGCCGCATCTGACGCCGGACACGATCCTGACATCGAACACATCATCTATTTCGATCACGCGGCTTGCGGCGCGCACGGATCGGCCTGAAAAATTCATGGGGTTCCACTTTATGAATCCCGTGCCGATCATGCAGCTGGTCGAACTGATCCGCGGGATTGCCACAGATGCGCCCACATTCGATGCCTGTAAGGGTGTCGTGGACCGCCTTGGAAAGACATCGGCAACGGCCGAAGATTTCCCCGCGTTTATCGTCAACCGCATCCTGATGCCGATGATCAACGAGGCGATTTATGCCCTGTATGAGGGCGTCGGGAATGTGGAATCCATCGATGTGTCGCTGAAACTGGGCGCAAACCATCCCATGGGGCCGCTAGAGCTGGCGGATTTCATCGGGTTGGACACGTGTTTGGCGATCATGACGGTGCTGCACGACGGATTGTCAGACACCAAATACCGCCCCTGCCCGCTTTTGACGAAATACGTTGAAGCCGGATGGCTGGGCCGCAAAACAAAACGCGGGTTTTATGACTATCGCGGTGAAACACCCGTTCCGACGCGCTGATTTTCAGTCTTCTTTCAACGCCAGTGTACGTTCGCGCAGCCACGCCATAAACGCGCGTGGATCTTTGCTGCGGTCTGCCCATTCATCAGGCGTGATCGGCTTGCCGATGACGGGTTTTTGTGGCTTGTCGAAGGCATAGGCGACTTCGTGGATCAACAGACCCTGCCGCAGCGTCGCGTTGATCTGGTTGGCGATCTGATAGGC
The DNA here is from genome assembly GCF_021532615.1 of Octadecabacter dasysiphoniae. Taxonomy (GTDB): domain Bacteria; phylum Pseudomonadota; class Alphaproteobacteria; order Rhodobacterales; family Rhodobacteraceae; genus Octadecabacter; species Octadecabacter dasysiphoniae. The sequence continues at coordinate 1,065,387 of NZ_JAKGAQ010000002.1, read as the reverse complement.
CCGCGAATTGCGGCCCGGAAAGAAACACGGGACGATTGTCGCGCCGGATCGTTTGATCATTTTGGCGGTGAAGACGTTCCATTCCTGTTCGATCGCGGGGCCAAACGCCGTGTCAGAGGACGCGACAACGCCGGATGGGAACAAGGCAATCAAACCGCCGTTGGACAGATGTTCCATCGCTTTGGCGCGCATTTCGATCATCTTTTTCTGCGCGTCTTCTTCGTGCAAAAACGGAACGGGTATCATGTAGTTGGACGCAGATTCATCGATGCCGGTCAGCAAAGACCGCGTCAGAATGCGGTAATCGTTGCGCCGCCGCCCGATCAGATCAGCAAGGATCATACCATCCACCAAACCGTGCGGGTGATTGGCGACAAACATGACAGGGCCGGTTTCGGGGATGTTATCCAACTGGTCCTGCGGGGTCTGGATTTCGATCCCCATGGCCTTCATCGTGGCAGGCCAGAACGCCTGTCCCTTGGGTGTGCCCATCTTTTCGAACCGCCGCACGCGACGAATAACTTTGATCTTACCGGTCACCCATTCCATCGCCATGATGAACCAGCGTTTGGTGTTGCTGTCGAAGGTTTCGGAATAGGTCAGGCTGCGGCGATCATACACGCGCGGCGCGTCGTCGGCATCTGCCGCTTCGGTCTGCGAACTGTTGGTCTGATCGGTCAAACGCGATTTCCTAGAATGGGCGGGACGGCTTAGTCCCCTTCACCAAATTTATCTGCGACGAGTTCTGCAAGCGCTTCCATAAGCGCGTCAGCCTGATGGCCCTTGGTTTCAACCTCAATAGAGGTTCCGTTAGAAGCTGCCAACATCAAAAGCCCCATAATGCTGTCCCCATCGGCGGACATCCCGTCTTTGGACACTTCGGCGGTCGCATCAAACTTTTCAACGACTTCGACAAACTTGGCCGAGGCCCGGGCGTGCAGCCCCTTGATGTTGACGATGTTCAGCGTCTGCACAGCCATACATTAATGTCCTGTATCCAGATCAACAGAGTGGCTGTCGATGTATTTTCTACCCGCATCAAGCGCAGCGTTTACAGCATCCGGCACCGTTTTGCTGCGCGACTTGGCAAGTTTGACCAACATTGGCAGATTTGCCCCATACATGATCCGGCGGTTTTGAGGACTACAGGCCCGCAACGACAAATTGGACGGTGATCCGCCAAACATATCCGTCACGATCACAACGCCATCGCCTGTATCGACACTGTCAGCGGCGTCACAAATTTCGGCCTGTTTGGCGGCACGATCATGGTCTGGGGTGATCGTAATGGCCAGAATTCCGGTTTGCTGGCCGACAACATGTTCAACAGCGGACAGATATTCCGCCGCCAACCCGCCATGTGCCACAATCACAATACCGATCAAATCCGCAATCCTACGATCCAGTTTTGCCCGACAGACTCACTGCGTGTCGGTCCAATTCTCGGTGACGTTTAGACACTTGCCACCCCTGTTGCGCAAGGGCCAAGGCGACCTGTTCTGCCACGTAGACCGAACGGTGTTGCCCACCGGTACAGCCAAATCCGATGCTGAGGTGTGATTTACCTTCTTCGCGAAACGCTGGCAGCAACATGACGATCAAGTCCGTGACTTTGGCCTTGAACGCTGCAAGGCGCGCGTCGGTTTCGATATAGTCGCCGACCCGCGCGTCTTCGCCGGTCAGCGCGCGCAAGGATGCATCCCAATACGGGTTTTTCAAAAAGCGGCAATCGAACGCCATGTCGATGCCTTTGGGCAATCCGCGTTTGTAGGAAAACGATTGCAGCGTAACGCCAAACAGTGCGCTGCCTTCATGGCCGAACCAGTCTGTCAGGCGTGCCTTTAGATCGTGGGGCGAAAGTTCGGATGTATCGAGGAGAAATTCGGCCTGATTGCGGATCGGCGTCAGCAAGTCTGCTTCGCGGCGGATGCCCTGAATGGCAGGTTCTTTGGGCGCAAGGGGGTGGCGGCGGCGCGTTTCGGAATAACGGCGCACCAGCGTGTCTTCATTGGCTTCCAGATACAGCATTTGCGCGTCGATTTCGGTTCGCAGGCGCAGCTGGTTCAGAACATCATTGACGCCATTCGCGGAAAAATCACGGTTGCGCACATCTATGCCGATGGCCATCGGGCGCGGCATTTCACCACCCGTCAGGCGGGTGATCAGGGACAGTGGCACGTTGTCGATCCCCTCAAACCCGAGATCTTCGAGAATATTGATCGCCGTTGAACGCCCTGCGCCGGACGGGCCGCTGACCACGATGAGTTTCTGGGGAAGATGGTTTTCAGATTGCATTCTGTACCTATTGTCCATTCATGCTGCCATGCAGCATATAGTGCAGGACGGCGTCAACGAAATAGGTGGTGTCGGGGTTGTGAAGAACGTGGATGTCATGCCCCAAAAGCGTGACTGATTTCTTTTCGGGCAAGCGGGCCGTTTCCTGCCGCCCCAGATCAACAATCAGATGCAGGGGCGCGGGCCCATACGAAGGGGCGTTCAGCAGACCTATGCCGCGTGCTTCTATTTGGCCGTCTATCGCGGCGGGGCAATGGGCGATCAGCGCGTCTGGCGTATGTTCAAGCCACGTGATGTCATCTGCCAAAAGCTGCGCCCCCCGCGCCATGCAGGCAAAAGCGTGGCCGGATTTGCCCGAACCTGACGGGCCGGTAAAGGCAACGGCCTTTCCATTGATGACGACGGTACTGGCATGCAGTTGCAGGTGGCCGTCCGGCCCATTTTTGGGCGCGACGGACAGCATTCAGACAGGCAAACCCACGACAAACCGCGCGCCCAGGGGTTCAGACCCGATGTCGGCATCGGTGGGGCGGATGTTTTCGGCCCAGATGACGCCGCCGTGCGCTTCGACGATCTGTTTGGAAATCGCGAGTCCAAGGCCGGAATTGTCACCGAATTGCTGTTCAGGGCGTTCGGAGTAAAACCGCTGGAACACTTTTTGCAGCGCGCCGTCGGGGATGCCGGGCCCTGTGTCTTCGACGACCACGAGCACGCGGTTTTCACGTTTGCGCACCCAAACGCGGATCGCGTCGCCGTCTTCGCAAAACGACGTGGCGTTGGAAATCAGGTTGACGAAAACCTGCGCAAGACGCCCTTCGAGGCCCATGATTTCAATCGGATCTTTGGGCAGGTCAGAGATGAAATCGACGCCCTTTTGTTTGGCTTCGTTGCCAAGAAATTCGGTCAGATGGGTCAGCGTTTTGATGAGGTTGAACGGCTCTTCCTCTTCTTTGACCAGCTCGGAATCCAGACGCGAGGCGTTGGAAATATCGCTGACCAAACGGTCGAGGCGCTGCACATCGTGGTCAATCACGTCGAGCATTTTGTCGCGGTGATCTTCGCGTTTCACATTGCGCAGCGTCCCCACAGCAGAGCGCAGCGACGCCAGCGGGTTCTTAATCTCGTGCGCGACGTCAGCGGCGAATTGTTCGTTGCCTTCGATGCGTTCAAACAACGCTGAGACCATGCCACGCAGCGCGCCGGACAGGCGGCCAATTTCATCGGGACGGCCCGTAAGATCAGGGATGCGGATGCTGTGGGGCGACATTTTGCGCGCGTTGCGATCGCGGCCCAATTCAGCCGCCTTGGCCAAATCCGACAGCGGGTGAGCAATGGTCGAGGCGAGTGCGAGGCTCATGACAATCGACACCACGATCCCGATCAGGAACATCTGCAAAAGCTGTTCGCGATCCCGCGTGACGAGCGCGTCCAATTCACCGGGCGCGGAAACCAGCGCGATAACACCGACCGGCGTGCCGCCCTGCTGGACGACGGGCGTTAGCGCTGTGAAAAATGACCGCCCTTGCGGGTCTTTCTGGGTGTCGATCCACGTGCCCGTTTCAAGGGTTGCTGCAACAGACCCCTGCAACTGTTCGGATATGTCGGGCGTTGTGATCGCCGCATCGCTTGCGCCAAACAGCCCTGCCATCTTTTGCAGGAACGCGCTGAGGGCGTTTGTCAGAAATACACCACGGTCCTGCAATTCAAGGCCCGGAACGGGCGCGTCTTGCGGCGTGGGATCGGAATATTTCTGGACAACAACACCGCTGGTATCAAGCAGATACACATCCACACCGCCGCGCAGATCGAGGTTTTCGAGCGTCATCTGCGCATCCATTCCGTCCCCGCTCATGAGGTTGACGGGGGCGTTGACGGGCAATTGGGCCTCAAACACGTCGGCGATCAATTCAACCTCGTTCACCAGCGCACTACCGCGTTGATAGGCGAGGTTGTCGCGCGCCGGATTGAGGTAAAGCACGCCCGCAACAAGCACGATCAACCCGAACAGGTTGAACGTGATGATTTTACGGGCGAGAGGGGATTTACGCAGATGGAAGATGCCGCGCCGTTTGCGGCGTTGCGTCATCGCATCATCAGCCCGCGGTGCCACAAAGTCATCACCAAGAACGACGCCACCCGAAGCCTGCGCAGCGTCGCGCACGGACTTCAGATCACGCACGTCGATCTTGGTGTCAATCTTTGGGGCAACCGTCATAGCGGGCCTTCTACTTTACTCTTCGTTGTAACGGTAACCGATACCGTACAGCGTTTCGATCGCCGAAAATTCATCATCCGCTGTACGCATCTTTTTGCGCAAACGTTTGATGTGGCTGTCAATGGTGCGGTCGTCCACGTAGACCTGATCGTCATAGGCGACATCCATCAACTGATCGCGCGATTTCACGAAACCGGGACGTTGCGCCAGCGCCTGCAACAGCAGGAATTCGGTGACTGTCAGGGACACATCGTTGCCCTTCCATTTCACCGCGTGGCGCAGGGGATCCATGGTCAATTCGCCACGGATCAGGATTTTGGTTTCTTCGGTTTCTTCAATCTCTTCGCCTGAAATCGCATCCTGACGGCGCAGCAGCGCGCGGATACGTTCCACCAGCAAACGCTGGCTGAAGGGTTTTTTGACGTAGTCGTCCGCGCCCATGCGCAGGCCCAGGACTTCGTCGATTTCATCGTCTTTGGATGTCAGGAAGATCACTGGCATCGTGGTTTTCTGGCGCAAGCGCTGCAACAGATCCATTCCGTCCATGCGCGGCATCTTGATATCGAGAACGGCCATGTCCGGAAGGCGTTTGTTGAACGCATCCAATGCTTGCTGGCCATCATTATAAGTTTCCACATCAAAGCCTTCGGCCTCTAACGTGATCTGTACGGACGTCAAAATATTCCGGTCGTCATCGACAAGTGCGATTCGTGACATACTACTGCCCCTCTACTGCTCGTGTTTTTATTGCCTGTTTTTTCTTAGTTTTGCCCCACTTAGCCCAAGCGAATCAATCTAAATCTAGAAAACCAGTGCAATCACCCCCCTGTTTTGCACTCAAAAAGGGTAACCAATGACTAAAATGTCTCACTTAGGGGTTTCGGGTTGGCGGACGGCCGCGTTGGTGGCGCTAACTGTAAATTGGTTGCGCTAACGGACGCAAAGGCGGCTGTTCACGCGCAAAACCGTCATGTTAGGTCAGCAGTATAGGGGCACACCGCCCCCTCATTTCAGGAGAGAGACAATGGACCACGGCACGGTCAACCCATCCATGAAGCTGCCCGATCAAGGCATCAATGGGCTGGGTCAGGTCTATTATAACTCTTCGGAAGCCGACATCATGGCGCTGGCGGTTGAACGCGGCGAAGGTCAGGTTGGCAAGGGCGGCACGTTTCTTGTGACCACCGGAAAATTCACCGGCCGGTCCCCGAAAGACAAACATGTCGTGCGCACCCCGCTGACCGAAGACACAATTTGGTGGGATTCTAACGCTGCCATGTCGCCCGAGGGGTTTGACGCCCTTTATGACGACATGGTCGCGCATATGGGCGGCAAGGACTATTTCGTTCAGGATTTGTTTGGTGGCGCTGATCCGGCGCACCGCCTTGATGTGCGGTTTGTCACGGAACTGGCATGGCACGGATTGTTCATCCGCCACATGATGCGCCGCCCCGAAGCGTCCGAGCTGGAAGGCTTTACCCCCGATTGGACCGTCATCAACTGCCCGAGCTTTCTCGCCGATCCGGCGCGCCACGATTGCCGCAGCGAAACCGTCATCACGATGAATTTTGATCGCAAGATGATCCTTATCGCAGGCACGGAATATGCGGGCGAAAACAAGAAGTCGGTGTTTACGCTGTTGAACTACCTGCTGCCTGAAAAGAACATCATGCCGATGCATTGCAGCGCCAACCACGCCAAGGACAACCCTGTCGACAGTGCGGTGTTCTTTGGGCTGTCTGGTACGGGCAAAACCACGCTGTCCGCTGACCCCAACCGCACCCTGATCGGCGATGATGAACATGGTTGGTCGGATCGCGGTATCTTTAACTTTGAGGGTGGCTGTTACGCCAAGACCATTGGTCTGAACCCCGAAGCCGAGCCAGAGATTTACGCCACGACCCAGATGCCCGGCACGGTCATTGAAAACATGGTGTTTGATCCGGAAACGCTGGAGCTCGATTTTGAGGACGACAGCCTGACGGCAAATATGCGCTGTGCGTATCCGTTGAATTACATCAGCAATGCATCTGAAACGGCACTTGGTGGGCATCCCAAGAACATCATCATGCTAACCTGTGATGCGTTCGGCGTGCTGCCCCCGATTGCGCGACTGACACCTGCACAGGCGATGTATCACTTCTTGTCGGGTTTCACCGCCAAAGTCGCAGGCACAGAACGCGGTGTGACAGAACCACAGCCGACGTTTTCCACATGCTTTGGCGCACCATTCATGCCGCGCCGCCCTGAGGTGTACGGCAACCTGCTGCGATCCAAAATCGCGAGCCACGGCGCGACTTGCTGGTTGGTCAACACCGGCTGGACGGGCGGGGCCTATGGCACCGGATCGCGCATGCCGATCAAAGCAACCCGCGCCCTGCTGACATCCGCGCTGAATGGCACATTGGTTGAGGGCGAGTTCCGCAAAGATGCGAATTTCGGCTTTGACGTGCCTGTCATGTGTAACGGTGTGGATGATGCGCTGTTGAACCCGCGCGACACGTGGGAAGACGGGGCCGCCTATGACGCGCAAGCCAACAAACTGGTCAACATGTTTGCGGAAAATTTTGCGCAATATGTCCCGTTCATCGATGAGGATGTCAAAGCCGCCGCGATTGGCTAAACTGTCTCCATGATGATGCGAGTCACCTTTCTAACAAGCGCCCTCGCCCTGTGCGGGGGCGTTGCCGTTTGGGCCCAAAGCGACGACTTCGTATCCCCACTGATCGGATTTTACGAGGCCGGAGTGATTTGCGCGCCGGACGCCGTGACCACCCGCGCGGCCCCCGATACCGTCGCGGGCACCACCAATGTCGTTGAGGACGCGCCGCCGTTCGTCAGCAAAGCGCGCCTTGTTCCTGCGGTTCTTGGCATCGGGTTTGGTGTGCGCGCAGGGATGGATGCGCCTGTCGGCCAGAACGGGGTCACCATGACGGTGACGCACCCGGCACTGACCGGAAACGGCGCAACCCAGCAAAGTTTCGTGACGGCGGTTGGGGGCAAGACCACCCCCGGCATCACGTTTTATCAATTCGATCACGGCTATGAATTGGCCTTGGGCGATTGGACGATGACGGCCAGCCTTGGCGGCGTCACCTTGTATGAAACGACATTTACCGTTGTCCCGCCCCAAGCCCTGCCTCAGCTGGCGGGCGCCTGTGGTTACCTTGATTTATTGAGCTGACGGAACAGATTCAGGAATTGAGTGCGTCATTTTAGTTCGCGCGCCAAGTTTCGAACGAATTATTATTGCGCTGCAAATGCGAAGGCGATATTGCTGCATCTGCACAAAAAGGAGTCGGCTATGCCCCGCGACGCGACAGACCAGACCAGCGAAACCAATGTCATTCTGCCCGATTTGCTGGCGTTGACAGGGGCTACGATTACGCCACTGCGTGCGTTGCTCGACACCGCCAAAGACTGTGTGCGGGATTTGGTTGTCGTGGATGGCCGCGTGTCCGGCGCCAAGGTGGAAGCGGAACAAACCGCATCGCACGGGTTGGCATGGCTTGCGACCTACGTCGAAGCGCTGGCACAGATGCAGGTTTGGGCGGAAAAGATCAACGCTGAGGGCAAGTTCGGGGACATTGAACAGCTGATCCACCAGATCGCGTTCGGCGAATACCTTTGGCAGATTTACGGCGGCATCCCGATGAACCAGGGCGAGGTTCTGCGCCTTCAAGACATCGGGCTGACGCAAGACCAGATGCGCGGATTGATGGAACCTGCCGTGCAGACTCTGACGCAAGGTGGCAACACCCAAGCCGCCCGTCTGCGTCTTGTGGCGTTGATGCAGGAACGCAGCGCTGAGGTAACTGTCGGGGCAACAGGCCTTGATGAAGAGCTTGAGATGATCCGCGACCAGTTCCGCCGCTATGCTGTCGAAAAGGTCGAACCGTTCGCCCATGAATGGCACCTGAAGGACGAATTGATCCCGATGGAGATCATCGACGAGCTGGCAGAAATGGGTGTGTTCGGCCTGACCATCCCCGAGGAATACGGCGGCTTTGGGCTGTCCAAGGCCTCCATGTGCGTGGTGTCCGAGGAATTGTCGCGCGGATACATTGGCGTGGGGTCTTTGGGGACGCGCAGCGAAATTGCCGCCGAACTGATCCTTGCGGGGGGCACTGAGGAGCAGAAGCAAAAGTGGCTGCCTGCCCTTGCGTCCGCGGAAAAGTTGCCGACAGCGGTGTTCACCGAACCAAACACCGGTTCTGATCTGGGTGCGTTGCGCACGCGGGCAGTGAAGGACGGCGATGATTATAAGGTCACGGGCAACAAGACATGGATCACCCATGCGTCGCGCACCCACGTGATGACGATGCTTGCACGCACGGACCCCGACAGCACTGATTACAAAGGTCTGTCCATGTTCCTCGCGGAAAAGACACCGGGCGATTGCGAACACCCGTTCCCGACAGACGGCATGACCGGCGGCGAGATTGAGGTGCTGGGCTATCGCGGGATGAAGGAATATGAACTGGCGTTCGATAACTTCCACGTGGACGGGGCGAACCTGCTGGGCGGCGAAGAAGGCAAGGGGTTCAAACAACTTATGGAGACGTTTGAATCCGCGCGCATCCAGACGGCCGCGCGTGCTGTTGGTGTTGCCTGTTCAGCGCTGGACGTGGCGATGCAATACGCCCAAGACCGCAAACAATTCGGCAAATCCCTGATCGAATTCCCCCGAGTTGCGTCCAAACTCGCGATGATGGCGGTTGAAATTATGATCACACGCCAGCTGACCTATTTCAGCGCGTTTGAAAAAGACCAAGGGCGGCGCTGCGACGTTGAGGCAGGTATGGCCAAGCTGCTGGGCGCGCGTGTTGCCTGGGCGGCTGCGGACAACGGGTTGCAAATCCACGGCGGCAACGGCTTTGCGCTGGAATACAAAATCAGCCGCATCCTGTGTGATGCCCGCATCCTGAACATCTTTGAAGGGGCCGGCGAAATTCAGGCACAGGTCATCGCGCGCCGCATTCTGTAACCTATTTGAACGGGATCAGCATACACGGCATCGGGCGCAGTTCCGGCAGATCGGTGATGACGTAATCCGCGCAGTCGGACAGGGCTGCGTCAGATGCTTCGCGCGGTGATCCGTAGTTCCACACGACCGAATATGCCCCGTCTTCGCTGATCGCCATGGCGCGGTAATTGCCCCATGTGGGATCGGGGTTGTTGTAGTAATTCCCCGCTTCGGGTGCGAGGCTGATTTGACCGTCTTCCAACGGGACGTAGCCCTGCGGCAAAATTTCAGCGTAGATCAGACACCGTGGGCCCTGCTTTAGGCATTCCTCAAGCGCGATTTCGCGGGCTGCCTCAAGCGAATTTGCGCCCGTCACGTAGCCATACCCGAAATCCTTGGTAATCGCGAAAGCCCCAAAATAAGGTTGGCCAGCAACGAAATTTTCCTGAAATTCCTGAAACGGGCGTTCGGGCAAGGTCAGGCCGCTCAACTGGTTCAGCACACCTTCTGGCGGATAGGTTACGACCTGCCGAACAGGTTGTGTGAATTCGACGTGGACAACAGGCGGCGCAGAATTGGGCAGGGAAAAGGTTAGGGTTAATGCAAATTCAACAATCATAGTGTTCTCCTAATATCAGAGACAGAAAACCACGGGATGACGTTTTGGTAAAGATTCTCCCCTACTTTCAACGCACCATGCGAGATACGTAAGCATCATGTTCAAAATCATACCCTTTCTTATTATGGCCACCGCGTTGTCAGCCTGTGCGCGCGACGAGAGCATTTCGAAATTCGTCGATCCGCTAAGCGAATTTCACCTGATCGAAATGAACGGTATTCCGTTCACCGCTGCCGCCACAATCGCGTTCCCGGAAGAAGGCCGCGTCGTTGGGCGTGCGCCGTGCAACAGCTATTTTGCCACCCAGACGGTGCCCTATCCATGGTTCGCCCTTGAGGGGATCGGCGCCACGCGCATGGCCTGTCCGGACCTTGCGCTGGAAACCGCATTCTTTAACGCGCTTGAGGGGATGACGTTGTCCGAAGCATCGGGAACGACGTTGATCCTGTCCAATTCGGTGGGCCAAAAGATGGTGTTCGCGGCGCGCTAAGCGATCCGGTTCAAGACCTCAATCAATCGATGGCGCGCTTCTGGCAAGGTGCGGTCCCCCAATGATTTGGCAAGGTGGTTGTGCAAAAAGTGCCCCGTCGTCTTGAGAGCAATCACAATCTGTTCGACATCGGCATCACCTTTGCCAAGCAGCACGTGGGGCAAGGGTAACAGCCTGTCGGCCCAATCGCCCGCCGCCATGCGCGACACTGCGCGGCCCGTGCGCGGTGATACGTAAAACAAATCATCGTTCAACCCAGACACGGCGCAGGCAGACAGATCGAGCGCAAAGCCCATTTCTTCCAGCAGCGCGACTTCCCATTGCAGATAGGCGAGCGGCCAGATGTCGGTTTGGCCCAACAGATCCAACAACGCGATCGTGCGGGCATAAAGCGGCGGATGCGTTTCACGTTCGGGCAACACAAAAGACAACAACCCTGTCACCGCGTTCAGCCCCGCAAGCGCCAATCGATCCTGCATCACCTGCGCGGCACGACTGCGCACAGGTTCGATCGTGAAACTGCCCAAATGACTGTCGAGACGCGCTTTCCACGTGACGTCCAACTGCGCACCGGGCTGCAACATGGGCGCAATTTTGCGGCTGGTACCGCCGCGCACAACGCCAGCGGCCTTACCGTGGGTTTCGGTAAACACCTCAATTATCGCGGAATTTTCGCCGTGTTTGCGGACCTTCAGCAAAGCCCCTTCGTCGCGCCATTCAATCATGCTGCGACACTAGGCCAAAGACGGATCATCTAGCAAATGACGGCCCTGTCGGTCCTCAACCTCGATCACCCAAAGGTCGGGGTCAAAGCTGGATTGTTTGGCGAGGGACGCGTCCACATCATCCTCTGGCCCTTCGGACAGAACGGCCCATTCCCGCGCCCCTGACATCAGATCGAACTGGCGCTGAAACGCGCAGGCCTGACCGTCGAGCGTGTTGAGCTTTACGATCACAGATCCCGCCGTTGCGTCGCCCTTTCGGACAACAAACGCGGGAATTTCCACAAGCCGGAGCCGCGTCAAATAGGCTGACACCCAAACTTCGGATGTCAGGCGCGGGGTCATTCGTTTCCGTCTTTGAAGTTGAGGCCCATTTCAGAATACCGTTCGGATTCTTCAAGCCAGCCGGGGCGGACTTTGACTTGGATAAACAAATGAACCTTGCGCCCTAGAAATTCGACCAATTCTTCGCGCGCGGCTTTGCCGACGGCTTTGATCGTTTCACCGCGGTTGCCCAGCACGATGCCTTTGTGCCCGTCGCGCATGACATAAACGATCTGGTCCACTTTGCAGGATCCGTCTTTGCGTTCTTCCCAGTTTTCGGTTTCAACCGTCAGCTGGTAGGGCAGTTCCTGATGCAAACGCAGGGTCAGCTTTTCGCGGGTGATTTCTGCGGCGATCATGCGCATGGGCAAATCGGCGATCTGGTCTTCTGGGTAAAGCCACGGTTCTTCGGGCATCCGATCTGCCAGCCATTTGCGCAAAGTGTTCGCGCCGTGGCCCTTTTCGGCTGAGATCAGGAAGGTTTCAACGAACGGGAAGCGTTCGTTCATCTCTTGGGTCAGGCCAAGCAGTACGGGGGCTTCAACGCGGTCGATTTTATTGATGGCCAGCGCGACGGTGCGCCCTTTTGCGACGTCGCTGAGACGTTCCAAAATTGCTTCAACACCCTTGGTGATTCCACGGTGCGCTTCGATCATTAGCACGACAACATCGGCATCAGACACCCCGCCCCACGCGGCGGCGACCATCGCGCGATCTAGCCGGCGTTTGGGGGCGAACAGGCCGGGCGTGTCGACGAAAACGATCTGGCTTTGGCCCTCAATCGCGACGCCACGGATACGGGCGCGGGTTGTTTGCACTTTATGCGTCACGATGGACACTTTCGCGCCAACCATACGGTTCAGCAGGGTTGATTTACCTGCGTTCGGTTCCCCGATGAGGGCGACAAATCCGGCGCGTTGTGGTGTGTCAGTCATGACGTCTCTCCTTGCACGCGGGCCAATAGGGCCTTGGCGGCGGCTTGTTCAGCTTGGCGTTTGCTGGGGGCTTGCGCCTGTTCAGACGCCCCCGATTGCAACTGCGCTTGAATGGTAAATATCGGGGCGTGGTCGGGACCGGACCGTGCGATTTCGGTGTATTTAGGGGGCGGTTCGCCCTGCCCTTGCGCCCATTCTTGTAGGGCGGTCTTGGCGTCACGGGCGTCCGCTTCGACGTCTGTAATCCGTGCGCCCCAAAGGGTAACGATCAACTTACGCGCAGCGTCAAATCCCGCGTCGAGGTATACGGCGGCGATCACGGCTTCCATTGCGTCGGCAAGCAGGGCTTCTTTGCGCCGCCCACCTGTCAGCATTTCGGAACGGCCCAATTTCAGCACCGCGCCAAGATCAATTTGGCGGGCCACATCGGCGCAGGTTTCTTTGCGCACGAGTGCATTAAATCGCGGGGCCAACAGACCTTCGGCGGCGTTTGGATCAGCGTTCAACAAGGCCTCGGACATGACCAGCCCAAGCACCCGATCCCCAAGGAATTCAAGGCGTTGGTTGTCGTCACGATGGGGCGTGGACATGGACGAATGGGTAACCGAACGGATCAGGTGTTCGGGTTTGTCAAAGGTATGGCCAAGCCTGTCCTGGAACGCGTTGAGTTGGGACGAAAGTTTCACTCGATCGCCTTGAAATAACGATCCGAGCGCCATTCCCAGAACCACAGGAGCGAACGACCAGCGGATGAGAACATGATGCGATCTGCCCGCCCGACAATGTCTTCGTAAGGCACAAAGCCAACACCGCGCGAAATTTGCGGCACACGACTGTCAGAAGAATTATCGCGGTTGTCGCCCATAAAGAAAAACTGGCCGTCGGGAACGGTGAAGATGCCCGTGTTGTCGAGGTCACGATTGCCGATGTTCAGCACCGTGTATTCGACACCGTTGGGCAGCGTTTCAACAGCGCGCTGTTTCAGGCATTCCGCCCCAAGGCCAACCGCACCGTTGGTGCAACGAGGCAAATTTCCCTGCCCGCCTTGATGTTCCATGGTTTCGGAAAACAGGCCCGCATCGACCTGCGGAACGGGGGTGCCATTGAGGATGATCACGCCGTCCTGCATCTGGATTGTGTCACCCGGCAGGCCGATCACACGTTTGATGAAATCGCTGCCCGTCACGGGATGGCGGAACACGACGACATCGCCGCGCTCAGGTTCGGATCCGAACAGACGATCATTGCCGCCTTTGAACACGCCGCAGAAGTCCTCAGCGTCGACATTGATGCCGGCACGCGGGATGATAATCGACGGGCAAGACGCATAAGAATATCCGTAGGCCATTTTGTTGACGAACAGGAAATCGCCGATCAACAGCGTTTCCTTCATCGATCCCGACGGAATCCAAAACGGTTGAAACAGCAGTGTGCGAAACACGCCTGCGATGAGCAGTGCGTAAACCACTGTTTTTACTGTTTCTTTAATGGATGCCCACACAGGGTCGCCCTCACGTCTATTTCGCCAACAAAAGTTGGGGTTATGTGCGCGTGTGGCGGGGCCAAGTCAACCCGATTGGGGGCGTGCCTCGATCACAACAAAGGCCTGCGCCCATGGATGATCGTCGGTCAGGGTGACGTGAATGATCGCTTCATGATCCGGTGGTGTCATCGAAGCGAGCCGTTCCGCCGCCCAGCCTGTTACCACCATCACAGGTTGGCCCGTGCGCAGGTTGCTGACGGCCATGTCTTTCCACGAAATCCCCATGCGCAGCCCCGTACCGAGCGCTTTTGAACAGGCCTCTTTCGCGGCCCAGCGTTTGGCATAGGTGCCTGCGATGTCCTTGCGGTTTTCCGCCTTGCGCTGTTCGACATCGGTGAACACACGGTTGCGAAATCTGTCGCCAAATCGATCCAAGGTGCCTTGGATGCGTTCGATATTCGCAAGGTCGGTCCCAATGCCAAGGATCATGGGGTCAGCTTTGTCGTTAGAAGTTTGAGCGAAGCCGCGCCAAACAAGATGCCAAACGCCAAGTTGAACCAGCGGCTTAACCGTGCGTATCCGCGCGCGATGGGGGCGGATGAAAACAGCACAGCATAGCCGAGGAATACGACAGCGGAGGTTGAGATTAGCGCGCAAAACAGCAGCGCCACAGACATAGGTTGCGCGTCCGGTGTCATCACAACGGCATAGATCGCCCCCCATCCAAGGACGGCCTTGGGGTTGGTTAAATGCAATGTCAGACCCTTGCCAAATGCACCAATTCGGGTGGCTTGCGGGGCTTTTGCGGCCTGTCCAACCCATGCGGCGTGCAAAGATTTCACCGCAAGATAAAGAAGATAGGCCGCGCCAGCATATCGCACGGTTTCGAACAGCCAGACGTTACTTATCATGATGGCCGAAAACCCGAGGGCGGCTGCGATACCCCATGTCGCCGATCCAATGACGACGCCAAATGCCAACCGCAACCCCATGCTGCGCCCGTGCGCCATGGATGTGCCGGAAATCGCCAACGTCGCAGGGCCAGGGCTGCCGCCGCCGATGGCCCAACCCAGCAGGATCAGGGGCAATGGGAACAAAAAATCACTCATTTCCGAGGGCCTGATTTACGGTGACGTCACCGCTGGACTGGTTCACTGAAATCGACAAAAGGGCCGAATTCTGGAAGTTTTGTTCAGGGAGGTAAATGATTGTCGGAACGGTGAACGTCAGGCCCGTGGCTGCGTTGTAGTCGGCCTTAAGTTCTTCAAAAAATATGGCCGCATAGCCAAGACTTTCATCAAGCCCGACCACCGTGCACGTGCGCCCGCCGACCTCATCCATGGGGGGATGCAGGAAAAGCAGATAGGCCGCCCCCGCTGCGGGTTCGATGGTGTCCAACAGCGCGACGCGCACAGCGCCATTCGCGAAGCTGGCAGAGTTGTCTTCCCATGGTTCAACGATAGCATCCGCGCGGGCTTGCCAATCGCACGGCATCGCGACCTGCGCCAATGCAGGCGAAGCCAAAAGCGTGATCAGGGCCATCAAAACAAAGCGCATCAGGGGTCTTTCGCGGTTTCTATGTCGTAGACCTTGATCCCATCTGCGCCGCCGCACAAGGCCACAAGTCGCGCGCCCAATGCCTGATGGCGCGGATCAGCGGCATAAAGATCGAGCGCTGCGCGGTCGTCATATAGGCCGTGAAACCCGTAGTGCGCCTCGGGTGATTTTCCTTCGGCGTCGATGTTGGGTCCGTGATGGAAGGCGACAAATCCATCGATCTGCCCCAAAAGATTTTCGAGGCCCGACATCACCGATGCCAGTTCATGCCGGTCAGCTGTTTCAGTCAGCGATAGGTAAACGGCGTGATAAATCATGGCGACCTTTCGGGGTGGTTCTATTGGCTTTGTTGAACCTGATGGGCGCGGGCCTCGTCCATCAGACGGCGCATTTCGGCCATTGCAGGCGCGAGGCCACGGAAAATGGATTCGCCAATAAGAAAATGCCCGATGTTGAGCTCCATCACCTCTGGAAAGGCCGCGACGGGTTTGACGCAATCATAGGTCAGTCCGTGGCCTGCGTGGACTTCAAGCCCGAGGTCATAGGCGAATGTCGACATGGCGCGCATTTTTTCAAGTTCGACGTCTCGTTTTTCGAAATCACCCTCCGCGTGGGCATCACAGTAGGCGCCGGTGTGCAGCTCAATCACTTGCGCGCCGATGCGATGGGCGGCTTCGATCTGGCGCTGGTCAGCGGCGATAAAGATCGACACGCGGCACCCCGCATCCCGCAGGGGCGCGATGAAATGGGCCAGCTGGTTTTCTTCGCGCGCGACCTCAAGGCCGCCTTCGGTCGTGCGTTCTTCGCGTTTTTCAGGAACGATGCAGACGGCGTGAGGTTTGTGGCGCAGGGCGATCTTTTGCATTTCGTCAGTGGCGGCCATTTCGAAATTCAAAGGCACAGTCAGCGCGTCCATCAGCGATTCGATGTCAGCATCGCCAATGTGGCGGCGGTCTTCGCGCAGGTGCGCGGTGATGCCATCCGCGCCCGCATCTTGCGCCAAAATGGCCGCGCGCGTGGGATCAGGCGTGTTGCCGCCGCGCGCATTTCGCACGGTTGCCACGTGGTCGATGTTTACGCCGAGTCGTAGTTTGGACATAAGAACCCCCTATCGTTGGACTTAAGTCTAGCCGAAGGATTATCCGCCGTCAGCCGGATTCTTTAGCTGCGCAAGTTTGTCGCGCAGACGTTTGCGGCGGCGGTTCTGATAGGCCTTGATCACTGGCACGGACAGATAATAAGCAATCGTCGCAGTGAAGATACCGGGAAGGATTCCGCCGATCAGGTAGGGGTAAAATACCTCTCGGTAGAAATCAGCCAGGCCGTGCCAATCCATGCGTTCATCCGTAAAGATGGCCATGAAGTTATGCCATAAGTCGTTGAACGCGTTGTTAAACTGGCATCCGATGCCGCAAAAGTCGCGGCCCCTCGGGGCATCCAGCAAAGCGCTGTCCATGCGGGTGCCCAGCAGCCAGTGCCCCGTTGTCAAAGATGCCCATGCGATTGGGACATAGGTCAGCGGATTGCCAAAGAACGTGGCCATCAACGCCGCAAGGATATTGCCACGCATAATCATCGCGATGCCGGCGGCGATAAAAAAATGCAGGCCGTAAAACGGGCAAAAGGTGGTAAACACGCCAGCCCAAATCCCGCGCGAAATTTTTTCGGGCGTGTCGGGTAGGCGGCGCACACGGTGGCGGACGTATTGCGCGGCACGGCCCCAACCGCCGCGCGGCCAAAGCAATTCCAGCAGGACGCGCCATAGGGGCCGTCTGTCTCTGCGTCGGAAAACCACCTGTTCTTCCACCCTTTGCCGCCGAATTGAAAAATTCGGCTGTTAGCTTTGTCGTTGGACCTGTCCGGCGCGATCCGGATCACGGTGCCGCTGGATCGAGGCGACGTTACTGTCGGCCTCAAGCGCGGTCATTATGATGTGCATATGTTCTATGTCGCGCAGGTCAACCTCGATCAGCAGTCTGTAGTAATCCGGTTTGCGATCAATAAATTGCAGATCGGAAATATTGGCGTCATTTTCGCCAATCATCGTGCAGATGCGGCCCAAGACGCCCGCGTCATTCGTGATCGTCATTTCCAGCGTAATCGTGTTGTCAGCCGAGTGTGTGCCTTCTTGCCAGTTCAGATCAATCCAGCGTTCGGGCTGATCTTCAAGCGTGGCCAGCACATCACAATCAATCGCGTGCACAACAACACCTTGGCCGCGATATGTGATGCCAACAATGCGTTCGCCGGGGATCGGTTGGCAGCATTGGGCGCGGCGGTGGGTTTGATCCGCGGCAAGCCCGATGACGGCGCGGCGTGCATCAATTTCGTTTCCAGCGGATTTCGCGAGGCCGGGGTAAACGGCTGTCACGACTTCGCGGGATGTGATTTCAGCAGCACCGACACGTTCAAGCAGGTCGTCCACATTACCAAGGCCGAGGGATTTTCCCGCAGTTTTTAGCGCCTTGTCAGTCGGGTTCTTGCCGACGTTTTCAAACGACACGCGGACAAGTTCACGGCCCAACCGGATGAACCGTTCACGGTCTTCTTCGCGCAGGGCTTTGCGGATGGCAGTTTTGGCGCGGCCCGTCACGGCAATGTCGATCCATGTCGCTTGCGGCGTTTGGCCTTCTGCGGTGATGACTTCGACCGACTGGCCGTTTTTCACCCGGGTCCAGAGCGGTACGCGCAGCCCGTCGATCTTTGCCCCGACGCAGGCGGCGCCAATACGGGTGTGGATCGCATAGGCGAAATCAATCGGGGTCGCGCCACGGGGCAACTTGATGACGTCACCCTTGGGCGTGAAGCAGAACACTTGGTCCTGATACATTTCCAGTTTGACCATATCGAGGAATTCGCCGTGGTCGTGATCCTCATCAAGGCGTTCGGTAAGCTGCGCAATCCAACGGGCTGGGTCAACGGCAAAGCGGTTTTCAACCCGCACACCTTCGCGGTAGGACCAATGTGCTGCGACGCCGGCTTCGGCGACTTCGTGCATTTCGACGGTTCTGATTTGCACTTCGACGCGTTTGCCATCACGGCCTGAAACAGTGGTGTGCAGGCTGCGATATCCGTTGGATTTCGGTTGGCTGATGTAATCCTTAAATCGGCCCGGTACGGCGAACCAGCGTTGGTGGATCGCGCCCAGCGCGGCGTAACATTCAGCTTCGGTCTGGGTGATGATGCGAAAGCCGTAGATGTCGGACAGGCGGGAAAACCCCTGTTCCTTTTCCTGCATCTTGCGCCAGATCGAATAGGGTTTTTTCGCCCGCCCGTAGATGTCCACGGCAAGGCCCGCCTTGTCCATCTCGTGTTCCATATCGGTCTGGATCTTTTCCACGACGTCGCCGGTTTCCCGTTGCAGCGTGATGAAACGGCGGATGATGGAATTGCGCCCTTCGGGATTTAGCACACGAAACGCGAGGTCTTCGAGTTCTTCACGCATCCACTGCATACCCATACGGCCCGCCAGCGGGGCATAGATATCCATGGTTTCACGCGCTTTTTGGGCCTGCTTTTCTTCGCGCATGGATTTGATCGTGCGCATGTTGTGCAGACGGTCGGCGAGCTTGACCAAAGTCACACGCAAATCGCGGGACGTCGCCATGAACAGTTTGCGGAAATTTTCGGCCTGCTTGGTTTCGGACGAGTTGAGTTGCAGGTTCGTCAGCTTTGTCACGCCGTCGACCAGTTCGGCGATTTCTTTGCTGAACCGTTTTTCGACTTCGGCATAGGTGGTGCCGGTGTCTTCAATGGTGTCGTGCAGCAGCGCCGTAATCAGCGTGGCGTCGTCCATCTGCTGTTCAGCCAGAATATAGGCCACAGCAACAGGGTGGGTGAAATAGGGTTCACCGGAATGGCGGAATTGGCCTTCGTGCATGGCGGCGCCATAGACAAAGGCATCCGCCAGCATTTTAGCATTGGTTTTAGGATTATAGGAGCGAACCAGCGCGATCAGATCGTCGGACGTGATCATACGGCTGATGCCATCCTATTACTTTTGCCCTTGGGCTTCCATCAAAGCGCGCAGCAACTTTTCCTCGGACAGGTCGTCCTCGGCAGGTTTGTCTGCCTCGGGGGAACCGCCGCCCATCAAAAGCGCCATTGAGTCTTCTTCAGGCTCGTCCACTTCGATTTGGGTCTGGTTTGCTTCGATCATACGTTCGCGCAGATCGTCCGCTGTCTGGGTTTCTTCCGCGATTTCGCGCAGGGAAACAACAGGGTTCTTGTCGTTGTCGCGGCTGACTGTCAGCGCGCCACCGGCAGAAATTTCACGTGCCCGGTGTGCGGCAAGCATCACCAGTTCAAAGCGGTTCGGAACCTTGTCAACGCAGTCTTCAACGGTCACGCGGGCCATGGGGCACTCCTAAAATCAGTCGGTAAGGGTCTGTCTGAAACGCGTACTTAGTCCCTTGACACGTATAAGACAAGCGATTCCCGCCCTTATATGCTGCGGATTTGCGCGACGTCGCCAGACGTAAAGGTGGCGATCATTTGGGTAACGGTCAGGTTCAACACCGGATGGCACCAATCCGGCGCGACATCTGCCAGGGGCACCAGCACAAACGGGCGGTCCTGAAGCCGTGGATGAGGCAAAATCAACCGGTCGGGCGTTCGGGTTTTCTGGGCTTCGATCGGCAGGGATTTCCAGTGATCAAACCCAGCGATATCCGGTTCAATCCGGTCGCCACAGGCGATTAAATCAAGATCAAGCGTGCGTTGGCCCCATCGCAGGGTTCGCGTACGGCCAAAGGACGCTTCGATCTGATGGAGGGTTTCAAGAAGGTCGCGGGGCCCAACTTCGCTGCGAAACGCGCAAGCCGCGTTGACGAAATCAGGGCCGGAATCCACTGGAAAAGCGGGCGTTTGATATAGGTTGCTCGTCAGGACATTGCCGAACGTGTCCCGCAACCGGGCCAGTGCCGACAGCACCGTGGCGCGCGGGTCACCTGCATCCGACGTTGCGTTGCTTCCGACCGCGACAAGCGCGATATCGCCGTTTCGGGGTTGCGGGCCTTGCGACATAAAGTAAATCCCCTAAATTGAAATTGCTCGATCGGAATAACCACTCACACACGTTCCCATCGGTCTTGCATATTTGAAAGGACTTTATTTCATGTTTTATCGTGATGAGAGGCTTGCTCTCTTCATCGATGGTTCGAATCTGTACGCGGCCGCAAAGTCGCTCGGGTTTGATGTCGACTACAAGCTACTGCGCGCCGAATTCATGCGCCGAGGAAAAATGCTGCGGGCGTTTTATTACACGGCGCTTTTGGAAAACGACGAGTATTCACCGATCCGCCCGTTGGTTGATTGGCTGCACTACAACGGTTTCACGATGGTCACAAAGCCCGCCAAAGAATTCACGGATTCTATGGGGCGCCGTAAAATCAAAGGCAACATGGACATCGAATTGGCCGTGGATGCGATGGAACTTGCGCCGCACGTGGATCACATCGTGATCTTTTCCGGTGATGGCGATTTCCGCCCGTTGATCGAAGCCCTGCAACGCAAAGGCGTGCGGGTGTCTGTCGTCAGCACGATCCGTAGCCAGCCGCCCATGATCGCAGACGAACTGCGCCGCCAGTGCGACAACTTTATCGAACTCGATGAATTGCGTGACGTCATTGGCCGCCCCCCGCGTGAACCGCGCGAAGCCCCTGCCGTTGGCGGTGAACCGGCCATGTCGGACGAAGAAGAATAAACAATCGGGCGCCTTAACAGGCGCCCGTTTTTCTTTCATGCTCTGGACGTGGCAGCGCCGCGCGATTAAGTTCGCACCAACGGAGATTTGCACATGACCAAGCCCCCCCTCACGCTGTATCTGGCTGCCCCGCGCGGGTTTTGCGCCGGTGTGGACCGCGCCATCAAGATCGTTGAGCTGGCCTTGGAAAAATGGGGCGCGCCGGTTTTTGTGCGCCATGAGATTGTGCACAACAAATACGTCGTTGATGACCTGAAGGCGAAGGGTGCCGTGTTTGTCGAAGAACTGGACGAATGCCCCAATGACCGCCCCGTGATCTTTTCCGCCCACGGTGTCCCCAAGGCTGTTCCAGCCGCCGCCGCCAAGCGTGAAATGGTGTTTGTCGATGCCACCTGCCCGCTTGTGTCCAAGGTCCACATTGAGGCCCAGCGCCACGCGGACAACGGGTTGCAGATGATTATGATCGGACACGAAGGCCACCCCGAAACGGTCGGCACAATGGGGCAATTGCCCGAGGGTGAGGTTGTACTGGTGGAAACAGTTGAAGACGTCGCAACGGTTGAGGTGCGCGATCCGTCCAAGCTGGCATTTGTCACGCAAACAACGCTTTCGGTGGATGATACTGTCGACATCGTGGCCGCGCTGAACGGGCGGTTCCCCGCAATCGTGGGCCCGCACAAAGAAGACATTTGTTATGCCACCACGAACCGTCAAGAAGCGGTAAAGGCGATGGCCCCGAAGGCAGACGCCATGCTGGTCGTGGGCGCGCCAAATTCATCCAATTCGCAACGTCTGGTCGAGGTCGGGCGCAAAGCGGGCTGTGACTATTCGCAACTGGTGATGCGCGGGGCCGATATCGATTGGCGCGCGCTGGACGGGATCACGTCCATCGGCATCACCGCCGGGGCAAGCGCGCCCGAGGTGTTGATCAACGAAGTGATTGATGCGTTCAAAAACCGCTATGATGTGACCGTCGAACAGGTCGAAACCGCCGTGGAGAACGTGGAATTCAAAGTACCACGGGTGCTGAGGGAAACGGCGTGATCACAGCACAGTTTTTGTTGACGGCGCTGGTCGTCGTTCTGGTGCCCGGAACAGGCGTTGTTTACACGCTCGCGTTGGGTTTGGGGCAAGGCCCGCGTGCCGCACTTTGGGCCGCATTGGGGTGCACCATCGGGATTGTGCCGCACTTGCTGGCCGCAACCCTTGGCTTGGCGGCGGTTCTGCACACGTCGGCGGTGCTGTTCAATATCGTGAAGTTCGCCGGCGTGGCGTATTTGATATGGCTCGCCTATGGGGCGTTGCGCGCTGGCGGGGCGCTGGCGGTTGATCCGAACAGAACCCGCGAAGCAGGCCTGAGGATCGCCAAACGCGGCGCACTGATCAACATTCTGAACCCCAAATTGTCGATCTTCTTTCTGGCGCTGTTGCCCCCGTTTCTAAGCGGTGAAACCGCAACCGCGACACAGGAAATGGTGATGATGGGGGGTGTTTTCATGGCCATGACGTTTGGTGTGTTTTGCCTTTACGGGTTGTTCGCTGCTTTGGTCCGCGACTGGCTACTGGCGAGCGAACGGGCAATGGCATGGATGAGCCGGACATTCGCCGCCGTATTTGGCGCATTGGCACTGAAACTGGCGTTTGAACGGGCATGATCCGTGATATTCCTAAATCGGCCTTGATCCTTGGCCTTGCCGGATTGCTGCCGTTCGTCTGGGGCGTAGTGACGATCTACAGCGTTGCCGCGGCTGACCTGACGCTAAACATGATCGGCCCCCGGTTTTTGGGGCCCTATGTCGGTCTGGCTTATGGCACTGTGATCTTGTCGTTTATGTCCGGCGTGTTGTGGGGGTTTGCCACCAGGGCGGACGGCGGTCAGGCGGCAACGGGATATGCGTTGTCTGTCCTCCCTGCCCTTTGGGCGTTTTTCATGATTGGCGGCGGGCCCGTTTCGGCGGGAATGAACCTCATCGCGGGGTTTGTTGCTTTACTGGTTCTTGATTTTGCGTTTTGGACGTGGGGATTGGCCCCACGCTGGTGGATGACACTGCGGGTGCTTTTAACAGGAGTTGTGATCATGTGTTTGCTTCCGGTGGTGTTATGACGGTCGATCACAAAACCATTGCCGTCTACAACGAAAAGGCCGCTGAATACGCCAAGCATTTCGACACGGACTCAAAGCCCGGTGCGCATGTGCGCCGCTTTATCGAGGCTGTGCCAACAGGCGGCCGCGTTCTGGATCTGGGCTGCGGTACGGCGGGTGCATCGCGCCATATGCTGGCCGCTGGGCTGGACGTGGACGCCATGGACGCATCCCCCGAAATGATCCGCGTTGCCGCACACGTAAACGGCGTCACTGCACGGCTGGGTACGTTTGATGATCTGAACGCGAAGGCGGATTACGATGGCATCTGGGCGAACTTTTCGCTGCTGCATGCCCCTCGCGATAAACTGCCTGACTATCTGGCCGCGATTGCCACTGCGCTGCGCCCGAACGGCACGTTTCACATCGGAATGAAGACCGGCACAGGCACCACACGGGACCACATAAACCGCAAGTATACCTTTGTGACACAGGATGAGTTGAGCGCATTATTGAATGGCGCAGGGTTTGACATTCAGACCATCATGACAGGTCACGAAGTCGGCCTCGCGGGGACGGATGACCCCTGGATTGTGATTTTATCGAAGGTCGCCAATGCCTGATTTATACGCCTACACAGACGGTGCCTGTAGCGGAAACCCCGGCCCCGGCGGATGGGGCGCGGTGCTGATCGCGCGCGACGGCGATGTCGTTGTGAAAGAACGCGATTTGAAGGGCGGAGAGGCCCACACGACCAACAACCGCATGGAATTGCTGGCCGCGATCAACGCGCTGGAAGCCCTATCCGCGCCGTCCACCGTGACCGTCGTAACAGACAGTTCCTACGTCAAGGACGGGATCACCAAATGGATTTACAGCTGGAAAGCAAAGGGCTGGAAAAAGAAAGGCGGAGAGATCAAGAACATCGATCTTTGGCAACGTCTGGATGAAGCCCGCACGCGCCATGACGTAACGTGGGAATGGGTCAAAGGGCACGCAGGCCACCCCGAGAACGAGCGCGCAGACGAGCTGGCACGCGCGGGCATGGCCCCGTTCAAACCCACAAAATGAGCTGGGTTCTCGTCCTTGATTATGCGTCTGTGTTCATCTTTGCACTGACGGGCGCCTTGGTCGCGAGCCGTTCACAGCTTGATATTGTCGGCTTTGTTTTTGTCGCCTGCCTGACGGCTGTTGGCGGGGGCACGGTGCGCGATGTGATCCTAGATCGCGGGGTGTTTTGGGTGACGGAGCCGTCTTTTGTGGTCGTGGCCAGTGGTGCGGCGATGTTCGTGTTCTTCACGGCCCACGTGTTGGAATCGCGTCAAAAGGCTATTTTTTGGCTTGATGCCGTGGCGCTGGCGGTTGCAGTACCCGCTGGTGTGGGCGCCGCGCTCAGCGTTGGGGTCGCATGGCCGATTGTACTGATCATGGGCGTCGCGACGGGCTGTTTTGGCGGATTGATGCGCGATGTGGTGTGCAACGAAGTCCCGCTGGTTTTGAAGCAGGGCGAACCCTATGTGACCTGCGCGCTGGCAGGTGCGGGCGCGGCGTTGATCGTGCTGACTTTGGGCGAACCTCTCGGCTTGGCGTTGATCGCCTGCGCTGTCGTGACGTTCGTTCTGCGCGGCGGTGCTTTGGCGTTCGGGTGGCGGTTGCCCGTCTACAAAAGCCGCCCACCCCGCGTTTAGGTAAAGGTTTCCGGCGGTGTCCACCCCAGCAGAACATCGCGCGCATTTGCCGGTTTTTTGCCTGCGCGCTGAAGGTCGCGGATGTTAACCGCCCCGTCCCCCGTCCCGACACATAGCCCCTCTGATGTGGCCCTGATCTGACCTGCGGGGATATCTTTCGCGACGGGGCTGGCTTGCAGGAATTTGATTCGCTCACCCTCTGCGTCTGACCATGCGCCCGGAAACGGGGACAATCCGTTGATCAAATTCGCGACCTCTACCGCAGACTTAGACCAATCCACACGGGCCTCGGCTTTGTCGATCTTGCTGGCGTAGGTCACGCCGTCCTCTGGCTGGGGCGTCGGGATTAAATTAGCCAGATTGGCGATGGCCTCAACAATGGCCGCCGCACCCATATCGCTCAACCGGTCGTGCAATTCGCCCGTTGTTTCACCTGCATTGATCTCCGTGTCTTTGCGCAAAAGAACGGGTCCGGTGTCCAGCCCCGCCTCCATCTGCATGATGCACACACCCGTTTGCGCATCCCCCGCCATGATCGCGCGGTGGATCGGGGCCGCACCGCGCCAGCGTGGCAACAGGGATGCATGAATATTCAGACAGCCGTGGGTGGGCGCATCAAGGATCGATCGGGGCAGGATCAACCCGTAGGCGACCACAACTGCGATGTCGGCGTTCAGGTTTTGAAAATCCGCCAGCGCGTCTTCAGTCTTGAGGGATACGGGATGGCGCACCGATAACCCCAATGCTTCCGCCCGCGACTGCACCGGGCTTGCGCGGTCTTTCTTTCCGCGGCCCGCCGGGCGGGGTGGCTGGGAATAGACGGCGCAAATATCATGGCCTGCATCGACCAAGGCATCCAGAACAGGCACTGAAAAATCAGGTGTCCCCATAAAAACGATGCGCATGTCTTGCTCCTTCATCTAGGCCAATAAACTCTCCCCGAAGGGCCAATCAACGGCGGGCTCAGGCCCTTATTTTTTGCGCCTTCTTGATCAACATATCGCGCTTGGTGCGGCTTAGGCGGTCAAAATACATTTTGCCATCCAGATGATCGATCTGGTGCTGCACGCTGGTCGCCCAAAGCCCGACAAAATCACGGCGATCATAAACACCCGCTTCATTCATGAACCGCACCGTCACAGCGCGGGGGCGTTCCAATCCGGCCGCGACACCTGGCAAATTAGGCGAGGCTTCTTCATGCAGGCGCAGTTCTTGAGACGCGTGCAGAATGGTCGGGTTCGCCATGCGGATCGCCTGCCCACGTTTGTCTGATGCATCCACCACCGCAAGGCGCAAAGACACGCCAAGTTGCGGCGCGGCAAGGCCGACACCGGGCATCGCGTCCATCGCTTCGATCATTTCATCCCACAACGCGCGGATGTCGTCGGTGATCGCGCCAACGTCTGCTGCTTTGGTGCGCAGGACTTTTGCCGGATAAGGCACGAAGGGTCTATGGGGCATATTGGGCTTCCAATTGGGCGCGGGCATCTGGCGTTTGATGGTCGAAAATGACGGTGCCGTTCAGGTGATCAAATTCATGCTGGATGCATCGGGCAAACATCCCGTCAAAGGGGGCATGGCTGTATGATCCGTCCAGATTATCCCACCCGAGTTCGACCAGATCCAAGCGCGTCACTTGCATTGGAAGACCGGGGATCGACAGGCATTGCTCATCCAAAGTGAGGTCATCCCCCATGACGGCAAACGCGCGTGGATTGATGAAGGCGCGCGGGTCTGGCGTGCCTTCTTTCCACGTCACATCGACAACAAAGACGTTTTTCAAAACCCCGATTTGAGGCGCGGCAAGGCCACGGCCCTTGGCGGCGTACATCGTGTCAAACAAGTCTTGGACAAGATCGGGCAAGGCGGGATCATCAAGATCAATCCGCGCGCAAGGCTGCGTCAAAACAGGATCGGGCCAAAGACGGATGGAACGTGTTGCCACGCTATAATCCTCTGGCGATCTCGCGCTTGAGCTTTTGCATTTTGCGCGTGATCATCTGACGTTTCAGCGGTTTGAGGTAGTCGATAAACAGCTTGCCGTTCAGGTGGTCGATTTCGTGCTGTACGCAGGTTGCCCAAAGGCCGTCGAATTCTTCTTGGATGGTTTTGCCGTCCAGATCGAGCCATTCAACCTTGACCCGTGCGGGGCGTTCAACCTCTGCGTAAATCTCGGGGATCGACAGGCAGCCCTCGTCGTAGATGCTGCGTTCCTCGGACGTTTCAATGACGCGCGGGTTGATCAGCACCATCGGTTCGGGCGTTGCCATGTCATCCTTGACGCAATCCATCACCAGCATCTGGTGCATCACACCGACCTGCGGTGCGGCCAGACCGATGCCCGGCGCGTCATACATGGTTTCAAGCATATCATCGGCCAAGACCCGCAAGTCTTTGTCGAAAGTTGCCACAGGATCGCACGTCGCCTTAAGGCGCGGATCGGGGTGAAGGAGGATAGATCGTTTGGTCATGGGGGTCATGTAGGACGAAGTTTGCAGCGGTGCAACATTGGCTTGCACCCAGTGTCCTACGCGGTAGCGTATCCCAAAGGAGAATGCTTATGAGTTTCGACACCCCGATCAACCGCCGCGGCACCCATTGTGTGAAATGGGACGGGATGGAGCCGATTTACGGCGTGGATGCCAAAGAGGGTATCGCGATGTGGGTGGCGGATATGGAATTCAAACCGCCCCAATGTGTTCAGGACGCGGTCAAGGCGATGTATGACCACGGTGTTTACGGGTATTTTGGCGACGAGAGCAAATATCTGGCAGCGATCCAGTGGTGGATGGACACGCGCCATGGCTGGAAAATTGACCCGTCCTGGATTTTCACGACCCATGGTTTGGTGAATGGCACCGCGATGTGTGTGGATGCCTTCACAAAGCCGGATGACGGTGTGGTGTTGTTCACGCCCGTTTATCACGCCTTTGCAAAGGTGATTAACGCCGCTGGTCGCAAGGTTGTTGAATGTCCGCTGGTCAACGACAACGGGCGTTACGAATTTGATTTTGACGCCTACGATGCGCAGATGACGGGCAATGAACGCATGGTGATCCTGTGTTCGCCCCACAACCCCGGTGGGCGTGTCTGGACGCGGGGCGAATTGCAGGCGGTTGCCGCATTTGCCAAACGCCACAGCCTGATTCTGGTGTCCGATGAAATCCACCACGATCTGACGTTTGGTGCCAACAAGCACATCCCGATGGCCCATATCGAAGGGATCGAGGACCGTTTGGTGATGATGACGGCCACCACCAAGACGTTCAACATTGCAGGGTCGCACAGTGGCAATGTGATTGTCGAAGATCCTGATTTGCGCGCGCAGTTCGGGGCGCGGATGGCCGCGATGGGGCTGTCGCCCAATTCGTTCGGACTGTTCATGGCAGAGGCCGCCTATTCACCCGAAGGCGCTGTTTGGGTTGACGATTTACGCACCTATCTGGATGGCAACCGGCAGCTGTTTGATGCGGGGGTTAATGCCATTCCGGGTCTGGCGTCGATGAATTTGGAATCAACCTATCTGGCGTGGGTGGATTTTGCGGGCACGGGCATGACGCGGCAAGATTTCACAGCGCGCGTTGAACAGGATGCCAAGATCGCCGCGAACCATGGCCCGACGTTCGGATCAGGTGGCGATACATTCCTGCGGTTCAACTTCGCAGCCCCGCGCGCGCAGGTCCAAGAGGCGGTTGACCGCCTGACACGCGCCTTTGGTGATTTGCAGTAGTTTAACGGCCCAACAAAGCGATCGGCGCATCGTCAGCGCGCGCAAAATCGAGCGGAGCACCGTCCCCCGCGGCGGTGTTGCGTTTGAAATCATATACCATCTGATCGCCGTCTTGGGACGCGGCCACGATAAGGCACTGGCTAAGGTGGCGACCACCGTCGAAAATATCGACAAGCCCGCGCAGCTTTGGCGCATCAACCACATCAAGCGCGAAACCTTCGGATGTTAGACGTTCAATGCGGTAGCTTTCGCCATTCGCTTCGACCCGAAGACGTGTCTTTTTCGCTGCGGCCTTTGATTGGGCGGCGTGCAGTTCATTCCAGATCGATTGTGGCAGTGATTCCAGCATTTTAAGTCTCCATCCACGTCAAAGAATGGCGCAAAGCTGGTTACGGTCAAGTTAACAAATCCGCCGCGATGCGGCATCAGGGCTGCTGCACTGCGGCGGATCAACTATGCTTTGACTTTGGGGCGCAGGACGTGCGGCTTTGCGGCATCATAAAGCGCGGAATCCGGAAACCCGTGATCATCCGACAGGGCCGGCCCCAATAGAATCAGTGCTGTTCTGGTGATTTTGGCATCCCGCACCTTGGCGCGAATATCGGACAGCGTGCCGCGAATAATCAACTGGTCGGGCCAACCGACACGGTAGATCACGGCGACAGGACAATCAGCCCCGTAATGGGGGATCAATTGGCGTTCGATTTCACGCAGGGCACGAATGCCAAGGTGAATGGCCAGCGTCGTGCCCGTACGCCCAAAATTGTCCAGCGTTTCACCCGCAGGCATGCCCGTCGATTTCATCGACATGCGAGTCAGCACGATAGACTGCGCAACTTCTGGCACCGTCAATTCCTGCCCCAGCGCAGCGGCGGCGGCGGTATAGGCGGGCACGCCGGGAATAATTTCGTAGGGGATGTCTTCGCCCTTAAGGCGGCGGATTTGTTCTGCGATGGCCCCGTAAAGCGACGGATCACCGGAATGCACCCGCGCGACGTCTTGCCCTTTGGCGTGGGCGGCCACGATTTCGGCGTGGGTTTCATCAAGGTTCATCGGCGCCGTGTCCATGACCTTTGCACCCTCGGGCGCGATGGCGACGACCTGTTCGGGCACCAAGCTGCCTGCATATAAACACACTGGGCAGGCCTTAATCAGGCGCGCGGCCTTGAGCGTGAGAAGTTCAGGATCGCCCGGCCCTGCGCCGATGAAATAGACGGTCATTATGCGGTCTCCGGTTCGTAGGGGTCGTGGCGTTTGTCAGTCAAATCGCCGTCAATCTTGCGGGCGTACCCGCGTGGGGTGAACATGCGCGGACCGCTGCCAAGTTGGGCAAGGCGGCTGTTGGACGAGCCGATAAGGACGACGGTCAGCATGTCGACCTCGTCCACCTCAAGTTCGTCAAGGCGACGATAGCGGACCAGTTCTGTCGGGCGGCCCAGATTGGACGCCAGCATAACGGGCGTGTCTGCGGGGCGATGTTGCAGCAGGATGTCACGTGCCTCGGCCAGCAGGGTGCGGCGGGTTTTGGACACGGGATTGTAGAACGCAATGACAAAATCGCCCTGCGCGGCAGCGTTCAGGCGGCGGATGATATCGTCGCGTGGGGTCAACAAATCCGAAAGGCTGATGGTGCAAAAATCATGGCCCAAGGGTGCGCCAGCGCGGGCGGCGGCCCCTTGCAACGCCGACACACCGGGGGAGCAGACAACGTCAACACGGCGCGCAGCATCGCTGACGCCTTCTTCGTCAGGGCCGCGATCCAGCAGTTCGAACACAAGCGCGCCCATGGCGTAGATGCCCGCATCACCCGAACACACCAGCGCGACGTTCTTGCCCAACGCGGCCTGTTCCAGTGCGTAGCGACAGCGCGCTTCTTCGCCGCCCAACGGGAAATCGCTGCGGATCTTGCCTGCGGCCAGCGGGCCGAGGAGATCAATATACAAACCGTATCCGACCAGTTCTTCGGCGTCTGCAACAAGGCGCGATACTTCTGGTGTGCGCCATGCGGCTTGGCCCGGTCCGATGCCAACAACGGACAAACGGCCGCGGGGGCGGCCACGCTGCTGCGTGATCGGGTTTGGTGACAGCGCGATGGCGCAGGTCGCATTGGCGGTCTTTTGTTTGGCAACGATCAGGCGGCTTTCGGGGCCAGCGGCGGCAAGGGCTGCGCCTTCGGATACGCCATGGCACCCGACCTCAGCGAAGACCACGTCGGACGGGGTTTTCAGGCGCGGTGCCTCTGCCTCAAGCTCAGCGGCGGTGAACACGCGGTAGGGCACGCCGAGGCGGGCGGCGACCACGTTCATCGCGACTTCGTCGGCCTTCAGATCAAGCGACGCAACGCAGGCGATGCTTTCGGCCAAGATGTTAGCGCTGGCGAGGGTGTCTTTGACCAACGCCCAAAGGTCTTCGGGGTTCGTGTCGCGTGCGCAGCCAACGCCCAGCGCGATGTCTTGGCGGTGAAATCCAAGGACGGCATCACCGTCATTCGCCGACAACTGGCAGGGCAATGATCCAAGCGTTGGCGCATCGCGTGCAGGGGCCGTGGTGACGTTGGGAAGGTCTGCCATATGGGCGAGCCACGGGGCGTCACCCGTCAAGGTATAGGCATCGCCGTTCAACAGCCCCGCCATCACGGATTTGGCGTTTTCTGGCGCCGACACACGGTAGCCAAGGGGCGGTTCATCCAAGGCCACGCCAAGGGCGATATCGCCTGCGGTTGTAACAGCTGCGGTGCCGTTCAGCGCGTCCGCGATCTGTTTGGAAAGGCGGTTCGCGCCGCGGTGCCCGCCGAGCAGCGGAACAACGACCGCACCATCATCAGAGACAGAAATAACAGGGGGTTCCGTGGTTTTATCGTTGAGCAGCGATGCAACCCCACGGATCAAAATACCGGAGGCACAAACGCCGATAATGGGCGTGCCAGCGGCGAAAAGATCGCGGGTATGATCAAGGGCGTTGTCAAAGAAGGCATCGGCCGCGACGACGCGATCCTTGCGGCCATGCACCGCGCAATTGAGCGCCTTTGCGATGGCGTGCGCGGTGGATTCGCCCGATTTGGACAGGGCGAGGACAACTGGATTTAGAGCCATGGATCGGCCCCTTTCGTGAGAAGGATCATTGAAAAATAGGGCGCCTTTTCAGGCGCTTGTGACAGCGGAACCACCACCTGTTCGGGCAGCGTTGCGCGTTCGATATAAGATGCGCAATCGGTCAGGCCGAGGTCGTCGATGACGGCGCGGATTTTGGGCAGATGCCGCCCGACCTTCATGATGGCCACGGCCTCTGCGCCAGCGATGCGATCGCGCAATTCAGCCTCGTCCATGGGGCCGGGCAAAACGGTGAGGCGTTCGTTGCGTGCGACCAGCGGGCGGCCCGCCTCAGCGGCGCAGGCGGTGACAGAAGTCACGCCGGGGATCACTTTGACGGTGTAGCGGGACGTTAACCGTGCGTTAAGATACATGAACGATCCGTAAAAGAATGGATCACCTTCGCACAGGCAGACCACGTCTTCGCCTGCATCAAGGGTTTTTGCAATGTTTTCAGCGCCTTGATCGTATGCGGCTTGCGCGGGGGCGCGGTCGGTCGTCATGGGGACGTCCATCTTGATCTCGTGCGCGGTGTCACGGATCAGATCGGCGGCGATGGCGCGTGCAAAGCTGTCGCCGCCAGCAAGGGTCGGATAGGCGATGGTCGTCGCGCCCTGTATAAGCCGTGCGGCTTTCAATGTGATTAATTCAGGATCGCCGGGGCCGAGGCCGACGCCGTAGAGGGTTCCGGTCATCGCTTGATCACGCTCCATTGTGTGACGGGCATCGAGGGGCGCCATCCTGTAAGGCGGCCGACGGGTTCGGCGCGGTGGGTTTGGATTTTCACAAGGTCGCCGCCGTGATCGCGGTGCAGGGCGATCAGTTCGGCCTCGGATTCCAGTGTCACCGCGTTGGCGACCAGACGGCCAAGCGGGCGCAGGGCGGCGAAGGCGGCGTTAAACGTATCACGCGACAGGCCGCCGCCGATGAAAACCGCATCAGGCGCGTCGAGGTTTTCAAGGGCGTAAGGCACTGTTCCGTCGATCAATTCCAGCTTAGGCGCACCAAGGGCGAGGGCATTTTGTGCCGCCATGGCGCGGCGGTCTGCGCGCGGTTCAATGCCGATGGCACGGGCATAACGGGCGGCGCGCATCCATTCGATGGCCACTGACCCACAGCCTGTTCCGATGTCCCAGAGCAGCGCGCCACGCATGGGCATGAGTTTGGCGACGGTGGCGGCGCGGACCTCTTGTTTGGTCATGGTGCCGTCAGAGATGAACAGCGCATCGGCGAGGCCGGGCACGCGGGGGAGAAGGGCAGCATCAGGGGCAGCGATGCAGTCAATGCACAGCGTGTTGAAGGCGGGAACGGTGTGGGACCAGTCGTTCGCGGTGCCATCAAAGCGTTGTTCGCGTTCACCACCCATCGCGGCGAGGACGGTTAGTTTTGAGTTGCCAAAGCCGCGATCTGTCAGGAATTTAGCGATCTGGGCGGGGGTTTCGGCGCCCGTGGTCAGGACGATAAGGCGTTGATCTGGCTGGATAAACGCGATCATTTGTTCAACCGGGCGGCCATGCACCGTCAGGGTTTCAACATCGGCCAGCGACCAGCCCATGCGCGCAGAGGCGAGCTGAAACGCGCTAAGTTGCGGGTGGTACACAAGTTGATCGGCTGGGATGGCGCGGCCAATGCGGGCACCGACAGAAAACCACAGCGGATCGCCTGTCACGAGCACCACCGCGCGGCGATTTTTCAATGATTCCAAGGTGGTAATCATCGCATCAAAGGGCGATGGCCATGCGATGCGTTCAGCGTCAGGGTTGACGGATAGGGTGTGATGGCGGTCGCCACCAACGATGACTTCGGCGGCTTCGACCACGGCGCGGGTCACAGGGGTCAGCCCGTCCATTCCGTCTTCGCCGATGCCGACGATGTGCAGCCACGGGGCGTTAACCATTGTGCGCACCCCGCGAAACCGGCGTATGGGTTTGGTATGGGTCGGGTATGGGTCTGGTATGGCTGTGCATCTGGGGCGCGGCGTTAAGCATTTGAAACCTCGGGTAAACCAGCGGACAGGGCGTTCACCGCAGCCGACGCCATCGCAGAGCCGCCTTTGCGCCCGCGCAGCGTGATGAAATCCACATCGCGCGGGTTCGCTGCAAGTTCGGCCTTGGATTCTGCCGCCCCGACAAACCCCACCGGAAAACCGAGGATCGCGGCGGGTTTCGGGAAACCTTGATCAATCAGGTCAAGCAGGTGGAACAGGGCCGTGGGCGCGTTGCCGATGGCGACGACCGCGTCTTTGATATGGGGTTCCCAGAATTCGACGGCGGCGGCGGAACGGGTGTTTTCGATCTTGGCCGCGTGATCGGGCGTGCGGGAATCGTTGAGCGTGACGATGACGTCATTGCCCGCAGGCAGGTAGCGGCGGATGATGCCCGCGCCGACCATTTCGCAATCACACAGGATCGGCGCGCCGTTTTGCAGCGCGTGGTGCCCCGCGAAGGCCACATCGGGCGAAAACGCCAGACGGTCCGCGATTTCGACCATGCCGCAGGAATGGATCAGACGGGTGATGATCGGGTGGAGGGATGTTGGGAAACGCTCCAGACGCGCCTCTGCCTGCACTGTCGCGAAGGACTGCGCATAGATGGCCGAGGGGTTGGTTTCATAGGGGCGCATCAGGTTTTTTTGCGCGCGGATTCGGGGCCGTGGGGGTGTTTGGCGTGGGGATAGACCGCGTGATGGTGGTCGTGATCGTGGTGGTGATCATGGCCATGCGCGTGGGCGTGATCATGGGCATGCTGGGCTTCGAGGCGGCACATGCCGGTGCAGAAGGTGTCGCACAATTTGCAATCTGACACGTTTGACCCCGGTGCGGAGGCGCCTTGGCCTTCGACGTGGTGGTGGTGCGATTCCTGGATTGCGCCGACTTCGGATTCAAAGCCAAGAACTTGCACGCGGTATTTGCACAGCACGCAGGTCGGTGGTGGTGTGTCAGAAAACACGGGGTGGTTTTGGCGATCTTCGGCTTTGATTTCGACGTGGCTGCCATCGTCCGTCGCGAGGACTTGGGTGCGATAGGCGCAGGTGCCGCAGTTCGGGGGCGGGTTTTTACCCGTCTGTTCGATGATGCGTTCGGCGAAGGTTTCCAGCACTTTGGGGTGGTCGCCGAGGTAGCCTGCCTTGACGAACTGGATGTCGGGGTTTTGCGCCGCGACTTGATCGGTGAAGCCATAGATGCGGTCGATCAGGATGCCGGAAAACAAGAAGTAGGGAAACACGATGATGCGTTTGTAACCGAGCTTGGCCGCGTGGGTCAGGCAGGGTTCAACCAGCGGGAATGTGACGCCGGAATAGCCGACCTCATGCCAGCCAAAGCCGATGCCTTCGTGCAGCATCCGTGCGATTTTGGCGACATTGCCGTTGGCGTCGGGATCAGATGCGCCGCGCCCGATGACGACGAGGCAGGTGTCGTGCAGATGCACGTCGCCGTGTTTGGAATTGGCGGCCGCGACGGCGTCTTGGATGCGGCCAGCGGCGGCGGCGATCATTTTGGGATCAACGCCGAGTTCGCGACCATAGCTGATTTGCATACCGTGTTTGGCGGCGTAGGTGTTCAGCACCGTGGGGATGTCATTTTTGGAATGCATCGCCGCGAACAACATGCCCGGCACGGCGAGGATACGGTCACACCCGCTTTCGCGCAATTCGTCCAATCCGTCGCGGATCACGGGGTTCGCGAATTCGAGGTAGCCGTATTCGGTTTGCCAATCGTCAGGCAGATAGGCGGGTAATTTGTCGGCCAGCGTGGCAAATTCATCAACGGCAGATTGGGAGCGCGAGCCGTGGCCGCAGATCATGACGCCTGTTTTTGGGGTGCTCATGCGGGGGCTTCCTCTTGATCGGTGTCTTCGGCGTCGTCTTCGACTTGATCGTCTTTGGGTTTCTTGCGCGCACCCAGCAAAGCGATGGCACCTGCGATGGCGATACCGCCGAGCGCGATCCAATGACCGTGTCCAGCGACGTCGCCAATGTGGCCAATGTGGGCCAGTGCGGGGTTGGCCAAAGCGGCGAAAAGAAGGGCGAGGGGTAGGCGCATGGTCGGTCTCCTGTGTCGTTGCCAAGACCAGAGACCCGCGAGACCCGAGGAGGGGCGCGGCGTTGGACGATTTGCCGTTTGGTCCCCGTTTTGGGTCAACCGGATGGCAACAACCTCTCTGGCCCTGAGTTGGGCGTCGTCACTGTGTTGGTATCGCGCCAAAGGAGGCGGCGCAATCAGGTATGCGGCGCAGCGCGGGGTGATTGCGACCTGTGCGAATGCGCACCATCGCTGCGCTGGGACGGGAGTTGGTGGATCGGTGCGCGAGCGCTAAGTGAGGGGTAACAGTTTGAAGGAGAAAGATATGGGCCAGTTGGTCGACGGAAAATGGCACGACGTTTGGTATGACACGAAATCAACCGGCGGGGCGTTCAAACGATCCACGGCAGCGTTTCGCAATTGGATCACCGCGGACGGATCTGCGGGACCATCCGGTGAGGGTGGATTTGAAGCCGCGTCAGGGCGTTATCATTTGTATGTTTCGTATGCTTGTCCTTGGGCGCACCGCGCGCTGGTTTTCCGTAAACTCAAAGGGTTAGAGGACCATATTTCGATTTCCGCCGTGCATCCGGATATGCTGGGCGATGGGTGGACGTTTGAAACCGACGATCACGGGGCGACGGGGGATGATTTGTTCGGGCTGCCGTTTGCGCGTGATATTTATCTGAAGGCCGACCCGGAGATTTCAGGCCGCGTGACGGTGCCGATCCTGTGGGACAAGCAGCGCGAGACGATTGTCAGCAACGAAAGTTCAGAGATCATCCGCATGTTCAATTCCGCGTTTGACGGGATTACGGGCAACACCGATGATTACTGGCCCGCAGACATGCGCGACGCCATCGAAGAGGTGAACGCGCGGATTTATGACACGGTGAACAACGGCGTTTATAAATCCGGCTTTGCGACAACGCAGGACGCCTATGATGCGGCGGTTGTGCCGCTGTTCGAATCGCTGGACTGGCTTGAGGCCCGTTTGGGCGAAGGGCGGTATCTGATGGGCGACCATCTGACCGAGGCAGACTGGCGGTTGTGGACCACGCTGGTGCGGTTTGACGCGGTGTATCATCTGCATTTCAAGTGCAACAAAAAGCGGATCGTGGATTATCCGAACCTATGGGGCTTTACGCGGGATCTGTATCAGGTGGCGGGCGTGGCAGAGACCGTGAATATGAACCACATCGTGCGCCATTATCATTACAGCCACGAAACGATTAACCCCAACCGGATCATTCCGGTGAACCCTGATCTGGACTTTATGGAGGCGCACGGGCGGCAATAATAGCGCCCGTGGGCACCACGGGCAGCCCCCGACCCTCCCCACGGGAGGGGGCTACACCCCCACCCTGGGTCGCGGGCTGCCCTTTGCATCTTGCGGCGCAATCGCAAATCCGGTTCTAGTCACGGTCGAACAATTGCGAGGCTGCCATGACGACTTGGATCACGATTTGCGACACCTGTAAGCGCACCGGCTGGGAAGACACCGGCATGGAAAAAACCGACGGCGAAGTGCTGGCAGAGATGGTCGAGGCGGCGGCGGTTGATGCGTCCGATGTGAAAACACGCCGCGTGTCCTGCACGATGGGCTGTGATCGCGCGTGCAACATTACGGTGCAGTCCAGCGGCAAGATCAACTATTCCCTCGGCACGTTTGAGGCGGCCACGGCGGACGCCGAAGCCATTGTCGAATACGCGGGCAAACACGCGGCGAGCGAAACAGGACAAGTGCCCTACCGCGAATGGCCGCAAGGGGTGAAGGGGCATTTCGTGTCACGCCACCAACCGTTGCCGGAGTGAGCAAGCGCGATCATGGGGGCGGTCTGGACGCTGCCGTGGCGCATTACGGCGGCACGCGCGCGGATTGGCTGGACCTGAGCACGGGGATCAATCCGGTGCCCTATCCGGTGGGTGAAATGTCAGCGGACGCATGGACGGCCCTGCCCGATCAGGGCGCGATGGATCGATTGCTGGCGGCGGCGCGCGCGTTCTGGAATGTGCCGGACGGGGCGCAGATTGTGGCGGCGAACGGGGCGTCGGCGTTGATTGCGCAGATGCCACGGCTGGCTGATGAAACCGACGACAGTGTGTATATTCCGGGGCCGACTTATAATGAGCATGCAGCGGCGTTTCGTGCAGCGGGCTTTCACATCATGGAGCGCCCCGAGGACGAAGAACGTGTGCAAGTGTTCGTGCATCCCAACAACCCGACGGGCGCGATCAAACCCATTGAGGCCGTCACCAGCAGACGCCTGAACATCATCGATGAAAGCTTTTGCGATGTGATGCCTGACGAAAGCCACGTCAAAAGTGCGGCGCAAGACGGCGTGATTGTCCTTAAGAGTTTCGGGAAATTCTGGGGGCTTGCGGGGGCGCGGCTTGGATTTGCGATCTGTGCGCCCGATGCGGCGCAGGTGTTGCGGGACGGCTTGGGCCCGTGGGCGGTGTCAGGCCCCGCATTAGAGATCGGCGCGCAAGCATTGGAGGACGTGGCGTGGGCCGACGCGACGCGGACGCGGTTGGCGGCGGATGCGGCACGGCTGGATCAAATGGTCGGCTGGGAACTGGTCGGTGGGACGGATTTGTTTCGCACCTACGCCGTGCCCGATGCAGCCGCGATGCAGGACAAGCTGGCGCAGGGCCATGTTTGGTCGCGGATATTCCCCTATTCAAAGACGTGGATCAGGTTGGGATTGCCTGCGCCTGACGCTTGGGCCCAGTTGGAAGCGGCGCTTTGATGGCGCTGATTTTGGCGATGCTTTTGGACGCGCTGCTGGGGGAGCCGAAGTGGCTGTGGGGCCGCCTGCCCCATCCCGCCGTTTTGATGGGCCGCGCCGTTGGATTTCTGGACACACGATTGAACGACGACACGCGTGGGGGCGGCGTTTTGGCCGTGGCTATTTTGGTCGTGGGCGCCATTGCGTTGGGTTTCGTTTTGATGGCCCTGCCCGGCATTTGGGCCGAGGTGATTGTTGGTGCCATGTTGTTGGCGCAAAAATCATTGGTGCAGCATGTGCAGCGCGTGGCGGATGCGTTGCGCCTGTCTGTGGGTGATGCGCGCCGTGCCGTGGCGATGATCGTGGGCCGCGATGTGCGCGATATGGACGGGCCAGCAGTGGCACGTGGTGCGATTGAGAGTGCTGCAGAAAATTTCAGCGACGGAGTGATCGCGCCTGCGTTCTGGTTTGCGGTTGCAGGTCTGCCGGGGCTGTTGATCTATAAAGTGGTCAACACCGCCGACAGCATGATCGGCTATCGCACAGAAAAATACGAAAACTTCGGCTGGGCGGCAGCGCGCTTGGATGATGTGTTGAATT
Organism: Octadecabacter dasysiphoniae; assembly: GCF_021532615.1. Lineage (GTDB taxonomy): Bacteria > Pseudomonadota > Alphaproteobacteria > Rhodobacterales > Rhodobacteraceae > Octadecabacter > Octadecabacter dasysiphoniae. The sequence continues at coordinate 1,026,134 of NZ_JAKGAQ010000002.1, read as the reverse complement.
GGCTGCCCGCACGGCTGACGGCTGTTTTGATTTGGGCGGTGACACGGCGCGGCACATGGGGCGCAATCGCGCGCGATGCCAACCTGCACCGATCCCCCAACGCGGGCTGGCCAGAGGCGGCGATGGCACCGGCGCTGGATGTGTCGCTGTCGGGGCCGCGCAGCTATGATGGCGTGATTGAGGATTTCGATTGGGTGCATCCGGACGGGCGCAAAGATGCGGGCGCGGATGACATTGATGCGAGCGTCGCGATGTTGTGGAAGGCCTGGGTGCTCGGGCTGGCGCTGGCCGCTGTGATCGCGTTAGTCTGACCGCAGCCAACAGGAGTTTTCATGTTCAAACCATTTGCCGCCGCCCTTTCGTTATTGGCAAACCCTTTGGCCGCGCAGGAATGTGGCGGGTCGTTTGACGGATTTATCGGCGGATTGAGCAGTGAAGCCGTCGAAATGGGGTACAGCGCAACGACTGTGCGGGCGTTCTTTGACGGTGTTGCATTGGATCAGGCTGTTCTGACCGCAGATCGCAGCCAAGGGTTTTTCCAACGTGATTTCATTGATTTTTCGCGGCGTCTGATTTCGCAAAACCGGATCGACAACGGGCGCGCACAAGGACAGCGGCAGGACGCGATTTTTGATCGGATCGAGGCGGAGTTCGGTATTCCGCGCGGTGTGTTGTTGGCGTTTTGGGCGTTCGAGACGGATTTTGGCGCAGTGCAGGGCGATTTCAACACGCTGAACGCGCTGGTGACATTGGCCCATGATTGCCGGCGACCAGAGCTGTTCCGCCCGCAGGTCTTTGCGGCCTTGGAATTGTTTGTGCGCGGCGATTTTGAACCCGCCACGACGACAGGAGCATGGGCCGGTGAAATCGGCATGGTACAGATGCTGCCCGGCGATATTTTGGAAAACGGGCGCGATGGGGACGGCGACGGGCAAGTGTCGTTAAAGACGTCGCCGCAGGATGCGTTGTTATCGGGCGCGAGCGTTTTGTCATCGCTGGGATGGGCGCCGAACCAGCCGTGGCTGCAAGAAGTCACCGTGCCCGATCAGATGGAATGGACGTTCGCGGGAACCCATGTGAAGTTGCCCGTGGCCGAATGGGAAGGGATGGGCGTGCGGCCCCGATCCGGGGAATTGCCCGACCTGCCCGCATCGCTGATTTTACCGATGGGGCGCAAGGGGCCTGCGTTCCTCGCCTATCCGAATTTTGATGTCTATTTCGAATGGAACCAGTCGTTTGTCTATGTGCTGACGGCGGCGTATTTCGGTACGCGATTGGAAGGTGCATCGGTTTACAATGCGGGGTCGCCTGACGCCGGTTTATCGGGCGATCAAATACAAGTTTTGCAGCAGAAATTGCAGGCGCGTGGGCATGATGTGGGCGGTGCGGATGGTATTTTGGGGGCTCGCACGCGCATCGCCGTGCAGGCCGAACAAAACCGTTTGGGGATGCCTGCAGATGCCTGGCCGACGCCTGCGTTGTTGAACGCGCTGTAGATGGCCAAGGACGCGATACAATGGGGCGTTTGCACGACGGCAAAGGCACCCCTGCCCCAGCTTTTGGCGTTTGTGGCGTGGCATAAACATCTCGGCGCGGCGCATATCTGGGTGCATCTGGATGATGCCGATGCGGTGTCTGGCGCGGTGTTGAACCAGCTGGGCGGGGTCACCGCGATCCTGTGTGATGATGCCTATTGGGCTGTGCGCGGCGCGCGCCCGAAACGTCAGGAACCGCGGCAAAGTTACAATATGCAGCGGGTTTACGGGTTGGCTGAATTGCCGGTGATCGCCCATGTGGACGTCGATGAATATCTGTATTCAGACGAGCCTATCGGGGCATATCTGGGCCGCCACGGCGATGAACATCCGTTCGTTCGTGTGGCCCCCGCTGAGGCGCTGCATGACCCGGCGTTGGACGATGATATCTTTACGGCCCGTCAGTTTCGCCTGCCCTTTCCCGCCAAGATGACGGCGAAAAAGAAGGCATCGATTTTGGGAGACTACGCCCCGCTTTTGGGGACCAACATGCTGAGCCACCGCGTCGGAAAAAGTTTCTTTCGCACCGGGTTGGACGGGTTCGTGCCCAAAATCCACGCGGGATCGTTCGGGGGGCCGCGCCCGCTGAGTGTACCAGTCACGCGCGATATTGTGGTGCTGCATTTCCATGCACAGGATAAGGCGGCGTGGTTGGATGCCCTGCCGCACCGCACGATCAACGGGGCGTATCGGTTCAACGAACCACTGGCGGAATTTCTGGCAAGCGCCAGCCAGCAGGAGGTGGAGACGTTTTACAACGCGACCCAAGTGGCGCGCCCTGAATTGGTTGATGCGTTATCTGACAACGGGTTGCTGGTTGAGGCGAAACTGGGCCTGCGCGACAAGATTGACGCGCTGGAGTTCTAGCGCCTGTTTCAGCGGATATCGCGCAGCGGGTAGCGTTGGCCATCGTCCGTCAGCAACACAAGACGATCCCCAGCCATCACGAACATATCGCAACGCTGCGGACCCGCATCATAGGTGACGCAGACGATGCCGTTGTCTTGTATATCGTGCGTTCCGGTGTGCACCCCGCCACCGTTGTTTTGCGCGTAGGTCCACGCGTAGTCCCCGCCCGTGTTGTACCGGCTGATGCCGCCGTCGAAATATTCCAGATCACGATCAAGGATCGTGTCGGACAGGGACGCGAGGGTGGGCACGCTATCGCTGTCGCGAATGGCGTAATCTTGGGCCATGGCGGGCACCGCGAGGACGATAAGAAGGGATGCAATTTTCATGGTGGCAGCGTGGCACGGGGCGCGGGCGTTGTCGCGTCACGTGTGCGTTATGCGACCAGCGTTTCAGCTGCCTTCAGATCAACAGAGACCAGTTGGCTGACGCCCTGTTCGCCCATGGTCACACCGAACAGGCGGTTCATCCGCGACATCGTGACGGCGTGGTGCGTGATGATGAGGAACCGCGTGTCGGTGCGGCGGCACATTTCATCCAGAAGGTCACAAAAGCGCGTGACGTTGGCATCATCCAAGGGCGCATCGACCTCGTCCAGCACACAGATCGGCGCGGGGTTGGCGAGGAAGACCGCGAAAATCAGCGCCATAGCCGTGAGGGTTTGTTCACCACCTGACAGCAGCGACAGGGTGCTGAGTTTTTTGCCCGGCGGTTGGCACATGATTTCCAATCCCGCCTCAAGCGGGTCATCGGATTCGACCAGAACCAGCTTGGCCTCACCACCGCCAAAGAGGTGTTTGAACAGGGTGCCGAAGGAATCGTTCACCTGTTCGAACGCTGTCAAAAGACGTTCGCGGCCTTCTTTGTTCAGGGACGCGATGCCGGTGCGCAGGGCTTTGATCGCGTCTTCTAGGTCGGTCTTTTCGTTGACCAGCAGATCGTGTTCTTCCTGAACTTCTTTGGCGTCTTCTTCGGCGCGCAGGTTCACTGCACCCAGCGCGTCGCGTTGGCGTTTCAGGCGGTTCACATCGTTTTCGATCGCGTCTGACGCGGGCATTTTGTCGGGATCAACGTCCAGCTGTTCAAGGAGCTTGTCCGGCGTGGTTTCTTGCGCTTCTTGGATGCGTTCGGCGGCGTATTCCACGGTTTCGCGGGCGGCATCGGCGCGGGCTTCTGATCGTGCGCGGGCTTCGCGGGCTTCTGATGCGGCGCGTTCTGCGTCCCGTTCGGCCATCGTGGCATCGCGCAGGGCGGTTTCAGCTGTGGCGAGTTTGTCGGCGGCGTCTTTGCGGCGCTCTTCGGCCTCATCGATCGCATCGGCCAATTCGGCGCGTTTTGCGGCGATTTCATCGGGCGCGGTCATCGCGTCCTTTAGCTCATCCTCGGACGTGACTTTGCGGTCCTGCAATTCCTCAGACCGTTTGTTCGCAGTCTCAAGGCGGTGTTTCCAGCCGCTGATTTCCTTGGTGATTTCCTGGCTGCGTTTTGTGCGCGCCTCGCCTTCGCGGCGGACCTCATCATAGCTGGAGCGTTTTGACATCATGGTCATGCGTGCGGCTTCGACCGTCATTTTGACGTCTTCGACGGACGCGCGGGCCTCGTCCAGATTGCCAAGGGATTTGAGGGTCTGTTCCGCCTCGCTCAGTGCTTTGCGCGCGGACATCGCCTCTTCTTCGTGGCGAGTCACGGCGAGGCCGCTTGATTCCAGTTTGCCATCGGCAAGGTTACGGTCGGCCTCAGCGCGGGACAGGGCGCGGTTGGCGTCGGCCACAGCACCGTCCGCGGCGCGGCGCGCATCGCGGGCGGCTTTGTCGGCTTGTGACAGTTTGGCCATGCGCGCGGTCAGCATTTCGTGGGCTTGGCGCATGCCATCTGCCTTGGCCGTCGCATCGTTGAGGTCTTTTTTCAGACCCTCAAGACGGTTGAGCTGTTGCAGGCGCAGTGCGGCGGCGCTTGGCGCATCTTCGGACGCGGCGCGAAAACCGTCCCAGCGCCATAAATCGCCGTCCATCGACACAAGGCGTTGCCCCGGCGCGAGGTCTTTTTGCAGTTTCGCGCCTTGGTCCGCATCCACCAGACCGACCTGCCCCATGCGCCGCACGAGGACTTCGGGGACGGACACGTAGTTGGTCAGCGCTTTGACGCCTGCGGGCAGCGATTGGGGCTGCGGATACCCCGGAAGCGCGACCCAGCCAGACCCCATATCGGGCGTGACAGCAGGTGCCTTGAGATCATCCGACAGCGCGGCGCCAAGGGCCTTTTCATACCCACCTTGAACGCGGAGCTGATCAAGGATCTGGGACCCTTCGGAGCTGTCACGATCCACCAGTTTGGACAGGGCCGCGGTTTCGGCGCGCAGGGCGTTGGCCTCACCTTCGGCTTCGGATCGCAAGGCGCGGGCGTCGGCCTCACGGGATTGGGTGTCAGCGCGGGCGGCTTCGGCTTCCGCCAGTACGTCTTCGGCTTTGTCAGCGGTGGCGCGAGCAAGGCTTTCAGCGGTTTTTGCAGCTTCGAAGTCTTGCGCGGCGCGGGCCAGTGCGGCGGTCGCATCGGCCTTGGCGGCGATGGCGCGGGCGGCTTCGTTTTCGTTCTTTTCCAGCGTCTTGCGGTAGTCATCAATCAGGCGTTGGGCGGATTGGTGGCGGGCGGCAAGGCGCGCCACATCTTCTGTCATCTGGGACAGGTCTGCTTCGCGATCCGCAAGGATTTGCGCACCGTCGGTTGAGGCCGCGCGGGCTTCTTCAAGCCGGGCATCATGCCCTTCAGAGGCTTTGGCGATTTCGCGGGCTTCCCAATCCAGACGGTCGATGGTTTCGCCCGCGTCTTTGTTCAATTCCGCCTCGCGCGCCATGTCGCGGGCAAGCTGTTCGATGCGGTTGGTCAGGGTGTCGATGGTCTGTTTTGCGCGGGCTTCCTGATCGGTCAGGGTGTCGCGCTGCACGTTCAGACGTTGCAGGACGGCGGCGGCGATTGCCTCTTCTTCGCGCAGGGGCGGCAGGGCATCCTCCGCCGCTTGGCGCGCCTTTGCGGATTGGCGTGCGGCGGTTTCAGATGCGGCAGCGTCCGTGGTGCGGGTGCGCAATTGATCGGCGGCCGCAGCGCGGGCCTCGTCCGCTTCTTTCCAGCGACGATAGAGCAGCAGGCCCTCGGATTGGCGCAACTCATCCCCGATGGCACGATACCGCGCGGCCTGTCGCGCCTGACGGGCCAATGCGCCGAGTTGCGACGCAAGCTGTTCGATCACGTCATCCACACGGGCAAGGTTCTGTTCGGACCCTTTGAGTTTTAGCTCCGCTTCGTGACGACGTTGGTACAGGCCAGAAATGCCTGCGGCCTCTTCCAGAATACGGCGGCGGGCCTTGGGTTTGGAATTGATGAGTTCGGCGATTTGGCCCTGGCGGACCAACGCAGGGGAATGCGCACCGGTGGATGCATCCGCGAACAGCATTTGAACATCGCGCGCGCGCACGTCTTTGACGCCAACCTTATAGGCCGATCCCACATCGCGGGTGATGCGGCGCACGATTTCGAGGTTATCTGAATCGTTGAACGCAGCAGGCGCGAGGCGTTCTGCGTTGTCGATCACCAGCGATACTTCGGCAAAATTGCGCGCCGGACGTGTGGCAGCGCCTGCGAAAATCACGTCTTCCATGCCGCCGCCACGCATGGCTGTGGGGCGGTTTTCGCCCATGACCCAGCGCAGCGCTTCAAGCAGGTTGGATTTGCCACAGCCGTTTGGCCCGACAACACCTGTCAGCCCGTCCTGAATGATCAGATCGGTCGGGTCGACGAAGCTTTTGAAGCCATTGAGGCGAAGGCGGGAAAACCGCATGTGGACTGCTCGTATTGATTCTTATGCTGGGGAGTGTCGCCAATGCGCCGCGTGTGAGTCAACGGATCCACACCTGATATGGCCAAAACAGGCGACTTACCCACAAGATATGCGCGTTCTCCCCCTTCATCTAGGCCAAAAAACTCCCCCCGGAGGGTCCGCTTTTGACAACGCGCGGTCGGTTTCGCGTTAAATGTGCCGGAATCAGCCTTGACCGGTGCGACATGGGCGCGCACAACGTATGAGCATGGTTCATTGCGGTACGGCTAAGCCAAACCGTGGATCAAATGGGAATGTGGTGCGCGCCGATCCAATCAGGAGGCACAAAACCACAGCCGCCCCCGCGACTGTAAGCGGTGAGTGTTCGTCCAAATCCACTGAGGGAAACCTTGGGAAGGAGGACGAAAATCACGATGACCCGCAAGCCAGGAGACCTGCCATGCGTAATGAAACCGACCCGTCGGGGATGACGGGACAAAGGAGTCTACGACATGAATACAGCGACCACACAAACACGCGCAGATGTATCCCTTTTGCCAATCGCATTCGCCGCCCTTGCCGGCCTGATGCTTTTGTTTGCATCCGGTTACGCGCAGGCGTCCGTGCTGCATGATGCAGCGCACGATCAGCGTCACGCGATGGCGTTTCCCTGCCACTAAGGCAGACGCGATCACATCATGAACCAGAAAGTGTTGACCAGCGCGGTGTTCGCTGGCGTTGCTGCGGGGCTGATTGCCGCCCTGTTGCAATTCGTATTTGTCATTCCGGCATTGCTGGAAGGCGAATTATTTGAAACAGGCGCGCGCATTCATTTCGGGGCCAACGGATCCCCCGAAAGCGAACGTGGCGCGCCAGGATTGGGCGGTGAATGGGGCCGCCATTTGATGACCGTCGGTTTTAATATCGTGACCTATGTCGGCTTTGGCTTTTTGCTGCTCGCCGCGATGGTGTTTGCAGAACTGCGCGGGCTGACCAAGATCACGGCACGTCAGGGCCTTATCTGGGGGCTGGCCGGGTTCATCGCGATCCAGTTGGCGCCTGCGTTTGGTCTGCCACCGGAATTGCCCGGCACGCCCGCTGCGGAAATCGGACCGCGCCAGATGTGGTGGCTTGGCACGCTTGTTGCCTCGGCACTGGGGCTTTGGGTGATTGCGTTTGGCCGGGGCGTGATCGCGTTGTCTGGCGTGGTGTTGTTACTGGCGCCCCATCTGATCGGCGCGCCGCATCTCGACACGTATTGGGGGGTATCGCCGCCTGAATTGTCCGCTGAATTTGCCACGCTGAGCCTTGGCACTGCGGCGGCGGGGTGGACCATTCTCGGGTTTTTGCTGTCCTGGTTCTGGACCCGCGATTAAGCGGGGATGCGACCGACGAGGCAGAACCGCAGATTGCCAGCGGGGCGGGCATCCATGATTTGCCCGTCTTCGCTGTCGGCGTAAAGTTTGGCAAAGGCTTCGACGTCTTCGGGCGCATCGGGGTCAACGCCGGTAAAAAGATAGGCGGCTTTCCCTTCGGCCCGCACGGCGAGGCTGATGGGTGTGTCGCAGACGTTCATACAGTCGGTGGTTTCCACCGGCACGCGGCCCTCAAGGGCTTTGGCCAAATCCGCGCCGCCTGAACAGCCGGTGCATACGATAAAACGGTCGCCGCGATTTTTGGTCGTGGTGGTCATCAGAAATTCCCCTTTTACGGGACCTACATAAGGATACGTTCCATGGCTGCCAAGATTCCTGCCACCGTTGTCACCGGTTTTCTGGGCGCGGGCAAAACCACGCTGATCCGTCACATGCTGGAGAACGCGAAGGGCAAGCGCATTGCGCTAATCATCAACGAATTCGGTGATCTGGGCGTGGACGGCGATATTTTGAAAGGCTGCGGGATTGAGACCTGCACCGAGGATGATGTGGTTGAACTTTCCAATGGCTGCATCTGCTGCACCGTGGCCGATGATTTCATCCCGACGATGGAAATGCTGTTGGGGCGTGATAACCCGCCCGATCATATCGTGATTGAAACGTCCGGTCTGGCATTGCCGCAGCCGTTAGTGCGTGCGTTCAACTGGCCGGGGATTTCGACAAAGGTGACGGTTGATGGTGTGGTGACGGTTGTGGATGGTAAGGCCGTGACAGCGGGCCAGTTTGCCCACAACGTTGCTGCCGTGGATGCCCAGCGCAAGTTGGATGAAAATCTGGATCATGAAACACCGCTGTCCGAGTTGTTCGAAGATCAGATTGCCTGCGCGGATATGATTGTTGTGAACAAGGCGGATTTGCTGGCCGAGGGCGAGGCCGACCATCTGCGCGCCGTGCTGAAGGCCGAGGCGCGCAAGGGCGTGCAGGTTGTCACCGCGACGATGGGTGCGCTGCCGGTGGATGTTTTGTTAGGGCAAGGCGTAGGCGCTGAGGGTGATCTGGAGGCACGCCACGAGGTGCATCACCACCACCATGACCACGACGATGACCATCACGATGATCACGGCGATCATCACCACGATCACGAACACGCCCATGGGCATGACGAGTTCGAAAGCTTTGTGGTTGAGCTGGGTGAGGTCGCGGACGCCAATGCGTTTGCTGAAAAGGTCGCCGACGTGATCCGTGCCCATGACATTCTGCGCCTTAAGGGGTTCGCCGCAATTGCGGGCAAACCGATGCGGTTGACGTTGCAGGCCGTCGGGCCGCGTGTGGATACGTATTTTGATCGCCCGTTTGGCACAGCGCCGCGCACCACGCGGTTGGTTGTGATCGGACAAGCGGGCCTGAACCACGCGGAGATTGATGCCGCTTTGCGGGCATGATCGCCGTTCAACTGGGCGACCCGTTTCACCCACAAGCGCGTGCCTTGCTTGAGGCGAGCCATGCGTTGATGGGGGAATTGTTCCCGTCCGAAGCGAACCATTACCTCAGCCTTGAGGCGCTGACGGCAGAACACGTGCATTTCCTTACCGCACGGCGCGGCGACGTGATTGTCGGTGTGGGGGCCTTGGCCGTGCGGGATGGCTACGGCGAACTGAAATCAATGTTTGTCGAAGAAGCATCGCGCGGCCAAGGCGTGATCGACGCAATCATGCGCCAATTGGAAGACCACGCGCGGGGCTTGGGGTTGACCGAGCTAAAGCTGGAAACTGGCACATTATTGCACGCCGCCCACAAGGTTTATGCGCGCCACGGCTTCACACCCTGCGGTTCGTTTGGCGACTATGAGGTTGGCGAATTTTCCCTGTTCATGGAGAAATCGCTGTGAGCCTACTTCTTCGCCTTTTCGGCGTTCGCCTTCATTTTTGCCAACAATTCTTCTTTGGTCGGGCGTTTGTTGGCGACCTTTTTGCCACCAAAGGCGTTGTGTTCTTGGTGGCGGGGCTGGCCTTTGGGGCCTTTCGGCGCGCCGGATGCTTTGTAGTCCATGGGGATACTCCTGTTCAGAAGGGCTTTAGCTGATGCATCTGCTGGCGGCCACCCCCGGCGCGATTGATGACGGAAAGGAACCCGTCGATCTGGGCCAAAGCCCTGCGGATGTGGTGGTGATTTCTGCCGCTGATACCGAACTTGCGGCGCTGTCTGCCGCGCGCGGTGAAATGGCGGATGCGCCGACGTTGCGGCTGGCCAGCATGATGCATCTGATCCACCCGTTGTCGGTGGATTTGCACCTAGATCAATGCGCGGGCAAATCGCGGCTGGTCATTGCGCGCTGCCTTGGTGGGGTCGGGTATTGGAAATACGGGGTTGAACAATACGCCGCACGCCTTCGCGCGGCGGGTGTGCCTTTGGCGCTTTTGCCCGGGGACGACAAACCGGACGCCGAATTGCGCGCCCTGTCGACCGTGGCCGAGGATGACTACGATGCGCTGTGGTCCTACCTTGTGGAAGGTGGGCCGCAAAACTCAACCAACTTCCTAAGCTATGCCAAAATGATTCTGGACGGCGGGGATGCCCCCGAACCTGCGCGCCCTTTGTTAAAGGCGGGTGTGTATTGGCCGGGGTCCGGCATTTCTGATCTGGATACGGCGCGCGCGGATTGGACCAACGGGGCGCCCGTGGTGCCCATCGTGTTTTACCGTGCTTTGGTGCAAGGCGCGGGATTGAACCCCATCAACCGGCTTGTGAAATCCCTGGTACGTGCGGGGCTGAACCCGCTGCCGGTTTTTGTGGCCTCCCTGAAGGATCCGCTGTCGCAGGCCACATTGGAAAGCCTGTTCACCGCCGCCCCACCGAGCGTGATCTTGAACTGCACGAGCTTCGCCGTGGGATCGCCCCATGCAGGGGACGGGGCAACAATGAACCCGTTGGCGGCCGATTACGCAAACAAGGCCGTGGTGTTTCAAGTGGTGCTTGCCGCGTCATCAGAAGAGGCATGGGCAGAAGGGCTGACAGGCCTGTCATCGCGCGATATTGCGATGAACGTGGCCTTGCCAGAAGTCGACGGGCGGGTGTTATCGCGCGCGATCAGTTTCAAAGGCGAGGCGTATTTTGACGACGCAACCGAATGCCCCATCGCGACCTACCGCGCTGTGGGGGACCGTGTGCAGTGGGTCACCGATTTGGCGGCTAATTGGGCACGGCTGCGCGCCACTGCGGCGGGCGACAAAAAGGTTGCGCTGGTGCTGGCAAATTATCCCAACAAGGACGGGCGATTGGCCAATGGGGTGGGGCTGGATACGCCCGCCGCAACGGTGCATGCGTTGGCGCTTTTGGGCGATGCAGGATATGATGTGACACCGCCCGATGACGCCAAGGCATTGATGGACGTGATGATGGCGGGGCCAACGAACTGGCTGACTGATCGCGCGGACCGCGACGGCGGCGAGGTCCTGCCGCTTGAGGTGTATCAGGACTATTTCGACGCCCTGCCTTGGGCCGTCAAAGAACAGATCAACACCAGATGGGGCAGCCCCGAACAGGACCCATTCTTTTCCTCCAACTGCATCTTGGCCAAAAAACTCCCCCCGGAGGGTCAGCCAAACGCGGGCTTCGCTCTTTCGATCCACCGCTTTGGCAATGCCATTGTCGGATTGCAGCCTGCCCGGGGCTATAACATTGACCCGACAGACACCTATCATTCGCCCGATCTGGTCCCGCCGCACAACTACCTCGCGTTCTATTTCTGGCTGCGCCACCATTGGGGCGCGGATGCGATTGTGCATATGGGCAAACACGGAAATCTTGAATGGCTGCCCGGCAAGGCGACCGCCCTGAGCGAAACCTGCTGGCCAGAGGTCGTGCTGGGACCGACACCGCACTTGTATCCGTTTATCGTCAATGACCCTGGTGAGGGGACGCAGGCCAAACGGCGCGCGGCGGCGGTAATTATCGACCATTTGACGCCGCCCCTGACGCGCGCCGAAAGCTACGGGCCGCTGCGTGATCTGGAAGCCTTGGTGGACGAATACTACGAGGCGGCGGGCGTTGATCCCCGCCGGATTGAACATTTGCGCCGTGAGATTTTGTCACTGTCCGAAGTGACGGGCCTCGGACAGGACGCGGGGTTTGCGGGTGACGAGGACGGTGATCTGGCCAAGCTCGATGCCTATCTGTGTGAGCTGAAAGAAGCGCAAATTCGCGATGGATTGCATGTGTTCGGGCAATCCCCCGAGGGGACATTGCAGCGCGATCTGGCGATTGCGCTGGCACGGGTGCCGCGCGGGGATGGCACGGGGCCGGATGCGTCTTTGTTGCGCGCACTGGCGGATGATCTGGGGCTTGGAATTGATCCGCTGGATTGTGACATGGCGGCTGTGGCGGCGCAGAAACCGGATGCGCTTGCCCATCTGACCACTGATACGTGGCGGACGTTAGGCGACACCGTGGAGAGGCTTGAACTGCTGTCGCAGGATATCCTTGATGGGGGCAGCACGTGCCCCGGCCCAAGATCGCAAGAGGTCGTGAAAGGTATCTTTGACACCATTTTGCCAACCGTTGAGGCCTGTGGGCCGCGTGAAGGGGCGGGGCTTCTCAGCGGCCTTGCAGGACACTTCGTCGCCCCGGCGCCATCCGGCGCGCCAACCCGCGGACGGTTGGATGTGTTGCCGACGGGGGGGAATTTTTATTCCGTAGACGCCCGTGCGGTTCCGACGCCGACCGCTTGGGCGTTGGGGTGGAAATCCGCGAACCTGTTGATTGAAAAGCATTTGCAGGATCATGGCGATTGGCCGCGTGCCATGCTCGTGACCGCGTGGGGCACGGCGAATATGCGCACCGGTGGGGACGATATTGCGCAGGCCATGGCGTTGATGGGCGTGAAGCCGAAATGGGATGCCGCCAACCGTCGTGTCACAGGCTTCGAGGTTCTACCTGAGGGCGTGTTGGGGCGGCCGCGGGTCGATGTGACGTTGCGGATCAGCGGGTTTTTCCGTGATGCATTCCCGCAGTTGATTGCGCTGTTTGATAGTGCCGCGAAGGCCGTGCAGGCGTTGGACGAATCCGATGATCAGAACCCGGCGGCGGCGCGCACCCGCAGCGGCGAGGCGCACGCGCGGGTTTATGGATCCAAGCCCGGTGCCTATGGCGCGGGGCTTCAGGCGATGATTGATGAAAGGCTGTGGACGGATCGCGCAGACCTCGCCGATGCCTACCTTGAATGGGGCGGCTATGCCTACGGTGCGGGCGCCGAGGGCACGCGGGACCGTAAAGGGTTTGAGGCGCGGCTTGGTCAGGTTGAAGCGATTGTTCAAAACCAGGACAACCGCGAACACGACGTTCTGGACAGCGATGATTACTACCAGTTCGAGGGCGGTGCGGCAGCGGCGGTGGCCAGCCTACAGGGGCAGGATCGCCCGATCTATCACAACGACCATTCGCGCCCCGAACGCCCTGTCATCCGCACATTAGAGGACGAAATCGGGCGGGTTGTGCGCAGCCGTGTCGTAAACCCCAAATGGATCGACGGGGTAAAGCGCCACGGATACAAAGGCGCGTTCGAGATGGCGGCGACGGTGGATTACCTGTTCGCGTTTGCGGCCACGACGGGGGTTGTGCGCAATCACCACTTCGACCTCGTGGAAGAAGCGTTTTTGGCAGATGAGGACACGCGGGACTTTATCGAGGAACATAATGCTCCTGCACTGCATGAAATTGCGTTACGATTACAGGAAGCGATTGATCGTGGGCTTTGGACGCCACGCAGCAATTCGGCGCGGGCGCGTATTGGAGGGCTGATAAAATGAAGACAGGACATTGTTTGTGCGGTGGCATCGCATTTGAATACGATGGCGACACTTTGTTTGCGGGCCATTGTCATTGCGACAGTTGTCGCCGCCAGACGGCCAGCCCGTTCACCACGTTTATCGGCGTTGCGAATGGCACTTGGCGGTGGACCGGCGATGCGCCCAAAGTGTTCGAAAGCTCCCCCGGTCAGGCGCGCTATTTTTGCGGGACCTGCGGTGCGCCCGTGGCCTACACATCAGCGCGCTGGCCCGATGAGATCCATTTTTACGCCGCGCTGCTGGATGACCCCCATACGTTCAAACCCAATGAGCATTACCACTGGGAAGAACGGCTGGACTGGGCCGCGCCGAGCGATGATTTACCCAAGCATACAGGTACGATTTCTGCCTTGGGGGGCGAAGGGGGCCAAGAAACCTAAAACCCGGCTGCCAATGCAGCAACGCCGAGGTACAACAACAAAAGCACTAATGAAAATACACGCATTGCCCGGCCCCCCTCGATGACAGGGTCGTCAATTCAGGGCCGGATCAATAGGGGGAAAAACCGATAATTTCCCCCTCAACCTTAACGGCAGTCATGGGCGGCGCGTTCACCTACCTTCACTGACTATGCCGCGCGTTTGGTGATCTGGGTGACGCCTTCTTCCATGAAGATGCCGTTTGCATAGGCCTTGGGCAGATCAAGCGCGAAGGCGAGGTCGTGCATTTCCGCAATTTCGCTGTCGTCGATGTGGCCGTCTGCTTTGGCCACGGCAATGGCGGAGCGCAGCACGAGTTCTTTGCCCGTGTCGTTCATGCCGGGGGCCACTTCGCGCAGGTAATCGGCCACGGGGCGCGGATCATCCTTGGCGGCCTCGAGTTCGGCGGCGATGTCGGCGGGGTCAATTTCACGCTTGGCGATATTGGCGAAGGCTTGGGTGATTGTATCGATTTCGGATTGGTCGATTTCGCCGTCGGCCAGCGCCATTTTGAACATCACCCGCTTGGCTGCAATTGAAAACGCGGCTTCGAATTTTTCGGCGGCGGCTTTGGGGTCCATAGACAAAACGCGTTCGTTGAAGGTGGATTTGCAAGTGCCGCATTCAACGTATTCGCCAACCGGTTTGCCCATCGGGAAAATCGGAATCCAGTACAAGGTGAACCAACGGGTCACGGCGATCTTTTTGTAACCGCGGTGATCATCGCAATCGGGACAATAGAATTCCCCCGCGCCGATTTCTTTGTTGCGACCGCGTGATCCCCAAACGAGAAAAAACATAATACGCCCCTTTTGTGCTGTTGGCTTGGGCCATCTTTGCAGGAAGGATCGCGTCTGGGAAGCAATCGTTAACCGTTTTGATTTCTAAGAGGGCGGGCTGGATCTGCGCCAAAGCAATTAGACTCCCCTCAAGGTTGCGAATCTGGGGTGGTGTCCGCTACGGTCTGACTTGGGAAGTAGAAGGTAACTATTTATGAAAATTCAGAAATTCTTGGGGCTTGCCGTCTTGGCCGGTACATTGCTGGGCTGTGCGCAAGCGGAAATCACTCAACCACCAATTACGGTCACGCCGAACGTCGCCAGCAATGCTGTTGGTCTTGATGTCTATGCGCGCCAGCGGGCACGCGGGAATCCGGTGCCGGCGTTTCGTGGACAAAATACAGTCGCGATCCGCACGTTTGGACCGCTAAGCGAAGGTGGCCGCGGCGAGATTTCGGGCGTTCCGTGTTCGCTGGATTCTGGCGTGTACAAGGCATCGTTCACGACACCTGCGAACCTGATCGTGCCTGATTACGGGCCGAATTCGCCTGCGTTGTTTGTGCGCTGCACGACACCGGAAACGTCCGGGTCCGTTACGTCCAGCGTCGTGAATATGACCGCGCAACAGCGCAATGCGTCTGCCGCTGGAACGGGTTTGCTGGGTGCGATCATCATTGGTGCCGTCAATGAGGCGAACCGCGACAATCTGAACGATGATTTCGGCTACAACCAGATCATTGTCCAACTGCGCTGATCAGGTATCGGGGCAGTCGACTTCGACCTGCATCAACGTCTGTTCGCCCGTCCAAGATTGCGGGCGGGCGGTGCAGCCTGTGGCCATTTGAACGGCCTGCGCGGCGCGGGGGATAATGCTGGCGAAGGTTGGCGCGTATTCAGCGTTGGTGCGCAAAAGTTCGACCGTTGTGCCCTTGCGGCGGACTTCGAACACGCTTTGCCCGACGGTGACGACCTGCGCGGGAACGTTGCGAAATTCTGGTGACGGGGTGTCGCATGCGGCCACTGTCACGGCGCAGATAAGGGCTGATGCCGTCCTAAATTTCATTCCAACACTCCTAAGGGTCTGTTAACCTTCCTTTCAGATCAGAGTTAACAATTCCTTTATACGAAAGAGGCCACGAGATGAGCGAAGATGCAGACCGCCACGCAATGAAAATGGCCAAGAAGAAGGCCGCGCGCGATAAGATCATGGCGACCAAGACCGACAAAAAGGGTCTGGTGATTGTTCATACCGGCAAGGGAAAGGGCAAATCATCCGCCGCGTTCGGGATGATTTTCCGCCATATCGCGCATGGGATGAAATGCGGTGTTGTGCAGTTCATCAAGGGCGGGATGTCCACGGGTGAACGGGATTTGATCCTTGATAAGTTTGCGGATGAATGTGCGTTCCACACCATGGGCGAAGGGTTTACCTGGGAAACGCAAGACAAAACGCGCGACACGGAAATGGCGCTGGCCGCGTGGGAAAAGGCGAAAGAGCTGATCCGCGATGAAAGCAATTCCATGGTGCTGCTGGACGAAATCAACATCGCGATCCGCTATGATTACGTGCCGATTGCCGACGTCGTCGAATTTCTGGTTGAGGAAAAGCCCGAGATGACACACGTCGTGCTGACGGGGCGCAACGCCCATGCCGACCTGATCGAGATTGCTGATCTTGTCACAGAGATGGAGCTGGTCAAACACCCGTTCCGCAGCGGGATCAAGGCGCAGATTGGCGTGGAATTCTAAACGTGGGGCCAACCCCCATTTGCGCATTCGATATTGCCGCTGATGGCACGGCGACACCCTGCGCGATCCAGGACCCGCCGGGCGCGGGCTGGCGTTGGCTGCATCTGGATTTGGCGGACGTTGATCTTGCCGATTGGTTGGGCAATGAGGTGCCTGATGCTGTCGCGGTGGCGCTGCAATTGCCCGAAACACGGCCCCGTTTCGATGAGCTTGCCGAAGGTGCGCTCATTAACCTGCGCGGCGTAAATCTCAATGATGGGGCTGATCCAGAAGACATGGTTGCCTTGCGCATCTGGGCCACGCCAACGCGGGTTATTACCCTGCGCCGGCGCCGTATCATGGCCGTCGATGATATTCGCACGCAGGCGGATTCGGGCACAGCGCCTGCATCGCCTGCTGCGTTCCTTGCCAAAGTGGCCGAGGGGCTGACGCTTCGGATTGAAACTGTGTCACTGGGCCTAGAAGACCGCGTTGATCTGCTTGAAGATGCCATTCTGGCGGATGAGGTCATTGACCGCGAAGATGTTCTTGATCTGCGCCAGACGCTGATCAAGCTGAAGCGGTTTATCGGGCCACAGAAGGACGCGTTGTTTGATCTTGCCCGTGCGACGGGCAGGCTGGTTGATGCCGCAACGGCCCCACATGTTTTGGAAACTGCCAACCGCGCCGCACGCACGGTGGAGGCGTTGGAGGCCGAGCGGGATCGCATGGCCGCCTTGCAGGAACATCTGGACGCGAAGGCGGCGGCGACGCTGGGCCGCAACGGATACGTCCTGAGCATCATTGCTGCAATTTTCTTGCCGCTCGGGTTTTTGACAGGATTGTTTGGCGTCAATGTCGCGGGCATGCCGGGGGTTGAGGCGGAATGGGCTTTTGCAGCACTTTGCCTTGCGTCTGCGGTGCTGGGTCTGGTGTTATACCTGCTGTTGCGCGCGTTAAAATGGTTATGAAAAGGGATCGATATGACACGGCTGTTGACTGAATTCGGGATGGGCACGTCGCTGCGCCGTCAGGATTATACGCAAGCCGCGCGGCGCGCGTTGCAGGATGCGTTGTGGCACAATTCCATCAATCTGGCAGAGCTTTATGGCCAACCCAAAGAGGCGATGCAGATTACGGTTGAGATTGGCGTGCAGGAACCTGACCGCGTGGACACTGCGGCTTTGGCGGATATTTTTCCCTACGGGCAGTTGGAATTTTCGGTGGTCAAAGGCGGGCTGGATGTGCCGCGCCCTGACGGTTTGCCCACGGTTATCGCCAATGTTGCCTTGTCTGTCGCGTTGGAGTTGCCCGCATGAGCGATCAGAGATTTATCATCGAAATGGGCATGGGCAATGATCTGTACGGCCAAGACTACACCAAGGCCGCGACCCGTGCGATTGAAGACGCGCTGCGCCATTCGAGCATTCCATTGTTTGAGGCCACGGGGCTGAGCCATGACGCCATGCGCGTGCAGGTGACCGTCGGTGTGCAAGATCCTGACGCAGTGGATTGTGACGCGCTGGCCGCGACACTGCCACGGGGGCGCGCAACGGTGACGGCGGTGCTGGGCGGGTTGAATGTGACCAACCCGGACAACGGCAATGTCATCGTGATCGCATCCGCCGCAGTCGAGGCGTTTTTGCCGCCCCAACACTAACGCACAACACTGGGCTTGGCAGAAAGTTTTAGGCGTGTAGGGTTCTTCAAAAGGAGACCTGACATGCCTGATGATTTGCCTCTTGCGCAGGGGCGTATCCCCAATGACCTTGATAGCTTTTGGATGCCGTTCACGTCCGCCGAGATGTTCAAGGAAAACCCGCGGCTGATTGCTGGCGCGCAGGGGGTTCATTACACCACCGTTGACGGGCATCGGTTGATTGATGGGACCGGCGGTTTGTGGTGTTGCAACGCGGGGCACAATCACCCGGGCATCACGGCGGCCATTCAGAAACAGGCCGCGACGTTGGATTTTGCCCATGCGTTCGGTCAGGGCCATCCGATTGCGTTTGAGGCGGCGGCGCGTGTTGTCGACCTTGCGCCCGGGTTTGATCATGTATTTTTCACCAATTCAGGGTCCGAGGCCGTGGATACCGCGCTGAAAATCGCGCTGGCCTATCATCATGCGCGTGGCGAGGGGCAGCGGCGGATGCTTGTGGGGCGTGAAAAGGCC
This sequence comes from Octadecabacter dasysiphoniae, assembly GCF_021532615.1. Lineage (GTDB taxonomy): Bacteria > Pseudomonadota > Alphaproteobacteria > Rhodobacterales > Rhodobacteraceae > Octadecabacter > Octadecabacter dasysiphoniae. Next base: position 1,007,561 of record NZ_JAKGAQ010000002.1, on the reverse strand, counting down.
TATCACGGGATCAATTTTGGCGGGCTGTCGGTTGGCGGGCTGGGGCTGAACAAGGGGCAGTTTGGTACGCTTTATCCGTCTGTCGCGCATCTGCGGCACACATCGTTGCCCGAGAATGTGAATTCACGCGGGTTGCCGCAACACGGAGCCGCGCTGGCGGATGATCTGCAACGGTTGTGCAATTTGCACGGCGGACACACGATTGCGGCCTGTATCGTTGAGCCGATTTCCGGGGCTGGCGGAGTATATCCACCGCCCGTCGGCTATTTGCAGCGGTTGCGCGAAATTTGCGACACGCACGGGATTTTGCTGATTTTTGATGAGGTGATTTCAGGGTTCGGGCGGATGGGCACCCCGTTCGCATATGAGGCGTTCGGCGTGATGCCAGACCTTGTGACCTGCGCCAAGGGTATGACCAACGCGACGGTGCCGATGGGCGGCGTGTTGGCCACGGCGGCGGTGCGTGATGCGTTTCGTGATGGCCCCAAGGCCATGCCGGATTTGTTCCACGGTTACACCTATTCCGGCCATCCGCTGGCGTCTGCGGCGTGTATTGCGACGCTGGATGCCTACCGTGACGGTAAGATCTTTGAAAATGCCGCGACGATGGCGGGACCTTGGGAAGACATGTTGCACAGTCTGACCGATTTGCCGGCGGTGATGGACGTGCGCAATTGCGGGATTATCGGGGCGGTGCATTTGCATGCCGAGGGGGATGTCGGCACTGCGGGCCGCGCCGCCTATGCCGGTTTGTGGGACGCAGGTGTGATCGTGCGCCCCGTGGGGGACGCGCTGTGCATGTCGCCGCCCCTTACGATTACGCAAGAGGTTGTTGACGAGATTGGCGCGAGACTGCGGGCGCAATTGTCTGGTTGAAACCGGCCCTTCGGGGAGAGTTTTTTGGCCTAGATGAAGCCTATGGACCTGCCAATCCGCTGAGGGTGAGGCTTGTTGATAGGGCATCTTCGCTGACCAGCAATTCGATCACCGCGTGTTTGCCGCTGTTTTGGGCGCGGTTGAAGGCGGCCGGGAAATCAGCGGTTTTCGTCACGGTTTCGCCGTGGCCTCCGTAGGCAAGGGCGAGGGCTGCAAAATCGGGGTTGGTCAGCTGTGTGCCTGACACCCGCCCGGGGTAGTGTTTTTCCTGATGCATGCGGATCGTGCCATAGCGGCCATTGTTGACGACGATGGTGATCGGGGTCGCGCCGTGTTGGGCGGCGGTGGACATTTCATTCAATGTCATCTGGAAACACCCATCCCCCGCGAGGCAGACAACCGTTTGATCAGGGTGTTCAAGGCTGGCCGAAATCGCGGCGGGAAATCCGTAGCCCATAGAGCCAGACGTCGGGGCGAGTTGTGTGCCGTGCCCTTTGAACACGAAATAGCGGTGCAGGAAGGCGGCGTAGTTGCCCGCGCCATTTGTCAGAATTGCATCATCGGGCAGGTTATCGGACAACCACGCAATGACCTGTTCAAGCTTCACATCGCCGGGGGTGTCTTGGGGTGTTTTCCAAGCGTCATAATCAGCGCGGGCGGCTTTGGTCCAGTCCGCCCAATCGGTGCCACAAGCGGGCAGACGCGATAGTGCGCGCGTGAACGACACCGCATCTGCAGTGACGGCAACATCGGGGTGGTAGACGTGGCCATGTTCGCCCGGGTCGGCATGAACATGCAGGATGGCGCAATGGGGATCGGCGGGATCGACCAGCGTGTAGCCTTGGGTTTCGATGTCACCCAGTCGCGACCCGATCACCAGCAACGCATCAGCATCACGCACACGTTGGGCCAGCTTCGGGTTTATGCCGACATTCAAATCACCGACGTAATTGAGGTGGCGATTGTCGAGGTAATCCTGACGGCGAAAGCCCAGCGCGACGGGCAGGTTTTGGGTTTGTGCAAACGCCGCGAGGTCGGTGGCGGCCTGCGCTGACCAGTGCGGACCACCCACCACGACAAGGGGGCGATCAAACCCCGACAGCCAGTGCAGCGCGTCTTGTGCGACGCTGGAAAACGTCGGTGCCAATTCGATGAGGGGGCCCGGGGTATCGGCCACGTCGGCCATTGCCGATAGCATGTCTTCTGGTAATGCGAGGACAACGGGGCCGGGCCTGCCGGAGGTCGCGACATTGAACGCACGGGCGATGTATTCGGGCAGACGTTCGGTTTGGTTTACTTCGGTCACCCATTTGGCAAGGCCGCCGAACATGGCCTTATAATCGACTTCTTGGAACGCTTCGCGGTCGCGGTCTTGCGCGCGAATTTGACCAACGAACAACACCATCGGCGTGCTGTCCTGCATCGCGATGTGAATGCCTGCGCTGGCGTTCGTTGCACCGGGGCCGCGGGTGACGAAGGCAACGCCGGGCTGGCCTGTCATTTTGCCGTAGGCTTCGGCCATCATCGCAACACCGCCTTCTTGGCGGCAGATAATATTGTCGATGCCCACGTCATAAAGGCCGTCCAGTGCGGCAAGAAAGCTTTCCCCCGGAACCGAGAACACGCGGCGCACACCGAGCGCCACAAGCTGATCCACCAAGATTTTCCCACCGTGCCGCTGCATTTGGATGCTCCTATGTATTTTCGCACAGTCACCATGCGCGACTGGTCACGCGGTGCAAAGCCTCTATTTAAGATGCGAACATATATGGAGAAATTACATGTCTTATTTGCTGGGCCTGTCCGGGTCATTGCGCCGCGAAGCCACGAACACAAAACTGATCCGCGCGGCGGCTGCGTCTTTCGGGGGGGATTTTCAGATCGGGAATTTGCGCCTGCCGCTGTATGATGGTGACCTTGAGGCCGAAAGCGGCATTCCTGCGGACGTGCAGGCATTGGCCGATCAGATTGCCGGTGCGCAGGCCGTTGTGATTTCAACGCCGGAGTACAACAAATCGATCTCGGGCGTGTTGAAGAACGCGCTGGATTGGGTCAGCCGCACAGAAGGCGCGCCGTGGGCGGGCAAGCCTGTCGCGATCATGTCAGCCACGGCGGGGCGTGCAGGCGGGGAACGCACACAATTTGCACTGCGCCATTGCATGATGCCGTTCCGCCCGTTGATCTTGCAAGGGCCCGAGGTGCTGGTCGCGGCGAGCTATGAGGCGTTTGACGATGAAGGTATGTTGGTCAGCCCCCATAATCAAAAGAATGTCGATGAATTGATGGCGGCGCTGAAGGCGGCCTAAGTCAGGTTTGCGATTTCGATGAGGTTCCCGTCGGGGTCGCGAATATAAATCGAATGGATCGGCCCCGTGGCCCCTGTGCGGGCGATGGGGCCGTCTTCGATGTCGATGTTTTGGGCTGCCAGATGTTTGGTCCAATCGTTCAAGGACGTGTCACTGAGAAAGCAAAGGTCGGCGCTGCCCGGTGTTGCGGTTCGTGCCTTTGGTTCGAATTCCGCACCCGCGCGGTGCAGGTTGATTTTTTGGACCCCGAATTTCAGCGCGGTGCGACACGTGCCATCGAACGGGGTGAAGGTTTCGACAATCATCCCAAGGACGGTGCCGTAGAATTGCGTTGTGGCCTCAATCGACGCAACGGTAAGCACGATATGATCGAGAGATGTGAGGCGTGGCACTTGCGGGCTCCGGTGGCATGGTTCAGCATTGCGACCATGACACAAACACACTCCCAATCTCAAATCCTGAACGATGTGATGGATCCGGCCCGCGCGACTGCATTGCAAGCGGCGTTGGGATTGAACGTGAGCGTTGAGGCAGGCAGCCCGTTGCCGCCGTTCTTTCATCACATCTATTTTTGGGATCCACAGCCGCCCGAAAACCTTGGACGGGACGGGCACCCAACCCTTGGCGGGTTCGTGCCTGACATGGGGTTGCCGCGGCGGATGTGGGCCGCCGGGCGCGTTTTGTTTCATGGCCCGTTGCTGGCCGGGGTGAAGGCGGAAAAGACATCCGTGATCGAAAGCGTGACGCGCAAAGACGGGCGATCCGGCCCTTTGGCGTTCGTGCGCATTCGCCATGATATTCGCCAACGCGGCACGGGCGTGCTGAGCGAATGGCAGGATTTGGTGTACCGCAGCGAAGGCGGCCCAAAGCCCGAACGCCCAGTGGCGCGAACCGATGAAACCCACGCCAAAACTGTGTCGTTTAACAACACATTGCTGTTTCGCTATTCCGCGCTGAGCATGAACGGGCACCGTATTCATTATGATCGTCCCTACGCGAAACGGGTGGAAAAATACGAAGACCTTGTCGTGCACGGCCCGTTGTTGGCCCAACACCTGATGCTGATGGGCGCGCGCCAGTTGGGCAAACCGTTGACCGAAGTCAGCTACCGCGCAACGGCGCCATTGACCCTGCCCCACGATGCGACGTTGTGCTGGAACGACGGCACCGCCTGGGTGCGCGGCCCGAATGGCGAACAATGCATGGAAGCGGTGATGCGCTAAAGGCTGGCGCTGGGATCAAAGTCCGGCGGGATGAGGTTTTCCCCCGTCAGGATCAGGCGGGACAGTTGTTCAGCCGCCAGCGGGGCCATGCCAAAGCCGATTTTGAACCCGCCATTGGCGATGAATTCACCTGTCCGAAACGGATGCTTGCCCAACATCGGCGCGCGGGTGCGCGATCTTGGGCGCACACCCGCCCAGCGTTTGATCTCTGGCGCGTCTGCGAGCACCGGAATGGCGGTGCGGGCTTTTTCCAGCAGCGCGTCGCATTGATTGTCGGTGCTGGTCGGGTCATCGAAGTCCCGTTCGGTGGTGGACCCGATGGCGGTTGTTCCATCTGCGTGGGGGATGATGTGCAGTCCATCGACAAACAATTGCGGGGCGGTTCTGGCGTCATATTCAAGCAGAACAGCCTGTCCTTTGATGCCAGCGCCGACCATGCGGGTGTGATCCGCTGTCAGCGCGTTCAATCCTTCCCATCCTGTTGCCCAGACAACGTGGCCTTCGTCGGGTCCGTCTGTTGCGATCTGCCCGCCGCGTGCGGTGATGGCGGCAGCTAAGGCAGCACAGGCTTGGGCGGGATGCAGGCGTGCGGACAGTGTGTCGTGGATTAGAAGCCCGGTGGGGGATGCAGGTGCGAAATCGCTCGATGCTGTCACGACTTCCCAGATTGCGCGGCCCTGCCAGAGGGTTCTGGCCCCTTGCCCCCGGTCCTTGGCCAAGGCAAGCGCTGCGTCATCCACGATAGGTTGCAAACGGCCCGTGCGGGCATAACCGGACGCGGCGCCGCCTGCGTCCTCAACCTGTGCCCACCAGCTTTCCGCCATCAAGAGGCTTTCCAATTGAAACGCCTTTTTGGGGTTCCATTGTTCGGGCACGTGGGGTGCCAGCGCGCCGACGATCCCGCCGGATGCACCAGATGCCACGCCGTTCGGATCAATCACGCGCACGGTCGCGCCCGCCTGAATACAAGCCCACGCGACGCTTAGGCCAAACGCCCCTGCCCCCCGTACTGTGACGTCTACCGTTGCCATCGCTGCCGCCTTCTTTCAGTGTCCCCCTGACCAGATAGGACACCTGAGCATGACAGACCAGCGGGCGGAATTGGAATGGCGCGAAACGGGCGTGCCTGTGTCTGTGCGATTTGATGATCCGTACTATTCATTGGACGACGGCGTTGCCGAAACGCGCCATGTGTTCTTGGAGGGAAATGACCTTCCCGCGCGGTTTCGTGACGGGTTTCATGTGGCGGAACTGGGGTTCGGCACGGGGTTGAATTTTCTGGTGACGCTGGCCGCGTGGCGGGCCAGCGGTGCGCAAGGTGTTTTGAAATTCACCAGCTTTGAGGCCTTCCCGATGGACATCGACGAAATGCACCGCGCGTTGTCGGTATTTGAAGATCTGCCAACTGCGGTTTTCGGGGCTGAATTTCCCACGCGCCTTGACGGGCCGGATTTTGAATTGCGTGTCGTGATTGGTGATGCGCGGGCCACCTTGCCGGACTGGGGCGGGCACGCGGATGCGTGGTTTCTGGACGGGTTTTCGCCCGCCAAGAACCCCGAATTATGGGGCGCTGACCTTATGGGGGCGATTGCGGCACACACGGCCAAGGGCGGCACTGTCGCGACGTATACGGCAGCCGGATTCGTGCGGCGAGGGCTTGAGGCGGCGGGATTTGGGGTGGAACGGGTCGCAGGCTTTGGGCGCAAGCGCCACATGACGCGGGGCACGCTATGACCGCTGAGAACACACGGCTTGGCATTGGGTTAATGATCGCGACGACGTTTGTGTTTGCCGTGCAGGACGGGATCAGCACGCATCTGGCCTCTGAATATAACGTCATGATGATTGTGACGATCCGCTATTGGTTTTTCGCGGCTTTCGTTATCGCGATTGCACGACGGCAGGCGGGATCAGTGCGCAATGCCGCGGCGACGTCACAGCCACTGCTGCAAATCTTTCGCGGGCTACTTTTGGCGGCTGAAATTTGCGTCATGGTGGCCGCGTTCGTTTATCTTGGGCTGATTGAAAGCCATGCGATTTTTACGTGTTATCCGCTGCTTGTCGCAGCGCTGTCCGGCCCTGTTTTGGGCGAACAGGTCGGTTGGCGACGATGGAGCGCGATTGGCGTGGGGTTCATCGGGGTGTTGATTATTTTGCAACCCGGTGTGGCGGTGTTCAGCCCTGCGGCAGCGATTCCGCTGCTCGCCGCGTTTATGTTCGCGCTTTATGGATTGCTGACGCGGTATGCCGCGCGCCGTGACACCACCGCGACGTCGTTTTTCTGGACAGGCGTCGTGGGGGCTGTCGCGATGACGCCGCTGGGTTTGTGGCATTGGGAACCGATGATCGGCAACGATTGGGTCTGGATGGGCGCGCTGTGCATTACGGGCGCGTCGGGGCATTGGTTGCTGATCAAGACCTACGAAGTGGCCGAAGCCAGCGCGGTGCAGCCGTTCGCCTATCTTCAGCTGGTCTTCGCGAGTGTGATTGGTCTTCTGGTTTTCCGCGAAACGCTGGAACTGAATGTCGCCATCGGGGCGGGTCTTGTCGTGGCGGCGGGGATATTCACGTTGTGGCGCGCACGGCGCAACGGCTAGTCGCCTGCGCGGGCCACAGGGCGGGTGGGTTGCGGGCCGCTGGGCGCAGATGGCGCGAGTTCGTTGGCGCGGCGCACGGGCGGCGTGGCGTTTATCACCGCCTGCTGGACGCGATCAGGGCGCGCGACGGGGCGCACCACAGGGGCCGCGCCGATCAGGATATCGGTGAAGTTAACGGGTGCGATCCGGCCCGTCAGGCGTGCGCGATAGACGGGGATGCCTTCGGTGACGCGCATGACGTAGTTGCGGGTTTCACGAAACGGGATGTGTTCGATCCAATCCACGACGTCGACGGGATCTGGATTGGTAAAGCTGCGGCGCGGATCGCCGCGATCCGTCATCCAGGATTTCGGACGGCTGGGCCCCGCGTTATATCCAGCGGCGATCATCACAGGGCTGTCGCCAAATTCACGTGTCAGATACGCGAGGTATTCGGACCCGAGGGCCGCGTTATATTCCCAATCGGAGGTCAGGCGCCCACGGCTGTAGGGACGGTCCAGCCAGCGCGCCACATCTTGTGCGGTTGCGGGCATCAGTTGCATCAAGCCCAGCGCACCAACGCTGCTGCCTGCGTCTGTGCGAAATTCGGATTCCTGACGCGCAATCGCGAGGGCGAGCGCGGGTTCGACCGGCAAATCCAGTTCGGCCATGGGGTGGATCGGAAAGTAAACATCCTGCACCAATTCGCCCGTTCGCACCGCAGTTTTGGCGATCAGGACCGCATAGAACGGTTCTTCGATATCCATGAACAACTGGCCAAGCTGCCCGATTTGCTGGCGTGACATGGTTTCAGCCGCTTGCGCGAAGAACAGAACGGCAAGGCCGCGTTCGCCAGCGTCCAGCAACGCGAGGCCCGCACGCACGAGGTCATTTTCCAGAACGGAACTGGTGCGCCAGTCACCAAAGGATTCGCCCCCCGAGATGTCTGGGTCCATCGTCAGGCCCAGCTTTTCCGCGCTGAGCAGTCCGTAGAATGACGTTTGATGATCTGCGCCAGCGGCAAAGGCCTCAACCGCGGCGGCGGCATTGCCCAGACCTTCATAGGTGCGGCCCAGCCAATAGCCTGCCCGCCCTTTGGAAATGGGGGAGGTGACAGAGGCGTCAAAGCGGCTGAAGTGCACCAACGCCGCGTCGTATTCTTTGAGGTAGGTCAGCGCGATATAACCCGCGAGCCATTCCAGATCGCTGTAGTTGTTTTGATCGGGTTCGATGAAGTGCAGCGCCGCGAGGCGATAGGCGACCGCGATGTTGCCTTCGCGCATCTGCCAGCGCGCAAGAATGCGCCGCCAAGAACCCCAGCGCCACGGTTCACCCAGCGTTTCAGCATTTTGCGAACGGTCGCTTAAGATTGCGGTGGCTTGGGTCCAGTCCCCGCGATCGGCGAACCAGTTAAAGCGATCATAATGCAGGCCCGCATCATCAGCGAGGCGATCCGGCACGAGGTCTTCGCGGGCGATGACATCGCTGTCGCGGTTGATGATCGCGCTGCGTGCGCGAAACAGGGCTTGTCGGCCTTCGTCCACCAACGGGATGACATTGGACGCATCAGACGTGCGCCAGCGCCACAGCAACATATCGGCACGGGCGGCGTGGTGCGGTGCGACCACATCGGGAAAAGCATCAAGGATGGATTGGTGGTCTTCGTCTGACAGCGTGTCATTCAGCCAGATATCGATCAGCATCGCCTCTGCGTCGTTCTGACGGCCCTTTGCGATCAGGGCATTGGCGTAGGCCACGGCCCCTTCGCCTGTTTCAACGTCCTGTTGTTCAAGAAAGATCAGAATTTCATCCGGTGTCATTTCTTCGGCCATGCGCCGTTCAACACGGGCGCGGATGCGGGACAAACCGGGCCAATCCGATCGCGTCGTAAGAAAATCGATCATTTCGGGGAACGTGCCATCGTCACTGCGCAGGCGCATCCATGTGAACAGATCGCGGTGCAACGCATCCGTCGTTTGGATCAGCTGCAATGCTGTGTCGATATCGCCGTTTTCGCGCGCGTCATTGGCCTGTGCAAACGTCGCATCGACGCGCACATTCTGCGCCTGGGCGGATGTCATCCACACCATGCCAACCAAAAGAGACGCAATGAGCGACTTCATTCCCAAAATGATCCTTCCCGACGTGTTCGCGTCACATAGGTATGCTTTGTGCAGCTTCGCGCAACTCACAAACTTGGCAAAGGCGAAAAACCCCACTAGAGACCACGATATTAACGGACCAATTCCGGTCCCCCTAATTTAAGGATGCGTATCATGATCAAAGGGTCTCTCCCTGCTCTTGTCACGCCGTTCACGAACGGCCAGCTGGATCTCGATACGTTGAAAAAACTTGTCGAGTGGCATGTGGATCAAGGCACGCACGGTTTTGTGCCCGTTGGCACGACTGGCGAATCCCCCACGCTGAGCCATTCTGAGCATGATTTGGTCGTCGCGACGGTTATTGAAGCATCTGCCGGGCGTTTGCCTGTTGTGGCTGGTGCCGGGTCCAACAACACCGCTGAAACCGTGCGATTGGTGAAGGCCGCCAAAGCCGCTGGTGCGACGGCTGCGTTGGTTGTGACACCGTACTACAACAAGCCGATCCAGCGCGGGTTGATCGAACATTACACCCAAGCGGCGGACTGCGGTTTGCCGATCATCATCTACAACATCCCCGGCCGGTCCATCGTGGACATGACGCCCGAAACCATGGGTGAGCTGGCCAAGCACGAGATGATCGCAGGCGTCAAAGACAGCACAGGCGATGTGGGCCGCGTTCTGGCACAGCGCATCACCTGCGGTACGGATTTCATCCAAGTGTCGGGTGAAGATGCGCAGGCCCTTGGTCACCGCGCCATGGGCGGCATGGGATGCATTTCTGTGACGGCCAATGTTGCGCCGAAACTGTGCGCAGAGTTCCAGAACGCCATGAGCGATGGCGATTTCGCAACCGCCCTTGAATATCAGGACCGTTTGATGCCGCTGCATCAGGCGATCTTTACCGAGCCCGGTTTGGTCGGCGCGAAATACGGCATGTCGCTGTTGGGGCTGTGTTCGGATGAGGTGCGTTCACCCCTGACAGGGTTGGAAGACAGCACCAAAGAAAAAGTACGTGCGGCGATGGTTCACGCGGGGTTGTTGAACTAAATTTCTGGCGTTTGAATTTTAACGGGCGGGGTGATGATCCCCGCCCGTTTTCGTTTTCAGGATGCGATGGCGTGGCGGTCCTCAAACACGTTGTTGAGGCGCCACAGCCCCCATGCCAGCGGGATTGCGGCCAAACCACCGACCACATAGGCCAGCGGTTCGTCATAGAACGTTTCAAACATCTGGGTTTAGGCGTGGATGCCGCCAAATGTCATGGCCGCATTGAAGATACCGCGACGGCTGGTGGTGGCCGCCCAGAAGGCCGCGGCGATCAGCAGGATGGCCCACACGATCGAATACACGTGTTCCGAAATCACGAGGGTCGATGCCTCGAACGCGTCTTTCGCAGCGCGGAATTCTTCAAAAGTGCCATCGTAGCGCCAGCTGGAATGGCCCGGCCCCCAGATGTGGCTGCCCACGACATCGCCCCAAAGCGACCCCACGAGGAAGCACATATTGGCAACGATAAACGCCATGATCCCAAACATATGGGAGTGGCGGCGGTGGCGGTCTGTCAACACGCCCGCCAAAGCCACGCAGATTGCCATTGCGACGCCAAGTTGCAGGATCGAAAGGGTGCTTTCAGGGCTATAAAACGCATACATCGCGTGCCAATAGAACGTGCCCGTCTCAAGCATTTGCGCGAAGGGCACGATGGCCAGCGCCGTGACCAGACGCACATCAACCAACACGCCAAGGCCGATCAGAAGCAGTGTCACATACAGATGAATCATCGGCACAGGCACACCCGACAGATCAATCGCGTCACCCCAGATATAAAGGCCCGCAATGTGCATCGCCGCGCCCATAAGCGTAAGGCTGCCTGTGAGGAACCGTGCGTGCGGCGGACTGCGTTGAAAGATAACCGTACAGAACGCGGCGGCGATTGCGCCGATAATGATCAGGACCAAACCGCCCGATTGTTCGCCCAGTTTATCGACAAGATCGAACATGGCGCCAAAGGTTAACATGCCCGCGCCAATCAGGGCGGCGGCATTGCCGAACATGCGGTAGATATCCCCTGCCCGCAAAAGAACGAAAGCCCCCGCCGCAAGAAACAGCCCCCCAACGATGGACACGGCCAGCGCATCAGCCAGCAGGAAGACAAAACCGATGGCGGCGGCGATGATGCCCAAGCAAAGAACGGCATTAATCACGAGGGATACCATTACTTTTCGGGACCGACTGGCGATGGTCGCGCCCTGATCAGGGGTGATGACCCCTTCGGCAATCAGGGCTTGGGTTTGGATGACGTGGGTCATGGCGTACCTCCAGAATCAAAGTGAACAATGTTCAATTTTCACATTTATGAACATTGTTCAAGTATTTTCTTTGAGCCAACCCTGCGCCCAGTTCACGGATGTGCTGCCAACAAACGTCGCGACGCGGTCGATTTCAGCCTCAAGCGCTTTGATGCGGGCCTTGCCCATACGCACTCCTTTTTCGGGCCAGAACGCGGTGACAAGTGTCGCGTCACCGTCGCGTTTGGTGTCGATGCGTCCGATCATCCGGTCCCCCTGCATGACGGGAAACACATAGTAGCCATAGGTGCGTTTGGGGGCGGGCACGAAAATTTCGATGCGGTAATGGAACCCGAACAGACGTTCCGCGCGCTTGCGGTCACGCAAGGCCGGATCAAACGGTGACAGCAGCCGCACACGTGCGTTCGGGTCCGGCGGTGTGGTATCGATTGCGTTGGGCCACATGAAAGACCGGCGCAGGCTGCCGTCTGTGGCCTCAATATCAACCTCGGTCAGGCGCTGGGATTTAAGGGCCGATGTGCACCATATCTTGGCTTGGGCGGGTGTGATGATGTCATAAAACGCCGCGAGCTCACCCGATGTGGCGAACCCGAGCCGATCCAGCGCCGAAGTACAGGCCCAATCGATCATGTCGTGTTCCGCGACATGGGCGTTCAGGTGTTCAGGCGGGATGACCCGTTCTGTCAGATCATAGACCTTGCGAAATCCGGTGCGGTGACAGACGGACAAATCGCCGGACCGCCACAGATATTCGAGCGCGGTCTTGGACGGATGCCAATCCCACCAACCGCCTGATCCTTTGGCCTCGTCTTTGCCGACATCCATGGACGTGCAGCGGCCTTCATCCGTGATCTGTTTTAGCACCGCATCAAGCTGTTCGCGAAACCCGTCGCGCCGCCACGCGCCCCAGCGCTTGTCCATGAACGCTTTGTCTTTGGCGAACTTGTGCCGCCACATCGCAAAGTGGTTCATCGAAATGACCGACGCATCATGGGTCCAGTGTTCAAACGCCCCGCGGGTTTTCATCAGCGCAGGCAGATGGGGGGCGCGGTATTGCTGGCGGCGTGACCACAATATCAAATCATGGGCCCGCGCGAGTGTGTTCACGCTGTCGACCTGCACGAAACCAAGGTGATCAATCACCGATTGCAGGTCAGCGCCCTTGCCCGCCCCGCTGCGCGACCCGAGCAATAAATGGCGATCCAGAAACATCCGCCGTGCGGTTTGGTTTTTAAGAATGGGGCGTGTCATAGCGGGCCTTACTGTGTTTGCATCACCCTACGTCTTGTCGTCGCGCCTGCCATCCCCTATCTGCAAGGCGTTATGGCAAAGAAACCCGCGACCGATCCAAACTACAAAGTCATCGCCGAAAACCGGCGTGCCCGCTACGATTTCGCAATCGAGAGCGACGTTGAGTGCGGGATCGTGCTGGCGGGGTCCGAAGTGAAATCCCTGCGCACGGGACAATCCAATATCGCCGACAGTTACGCCACCGTGGACAACGGTGAACTATGGTTGGTGAACAGCTATATTGCGCCCTACAAACAAGCGATGTTCCCCCATGAGGAACGCACGCGGCGCAAGTTGCTGGTGTCAAAACGTGAACTTGCGCGGATGTGGAAAGCGACCCAGCGCGACGGCATGACTCTTGTGCCGCTGGTTATGTATTTCAACCACAAAGGCCGCGTGAAGATCAAAATCGCGATCGCCAAGGGTAAGCAAAAACAAGACAAACGCGCCACCGAGGCCGCCCGCGATTGGGGCCGCAGCAAGGCCCGGTTGCTGCGCCACGGCGACTAAGTATCTGGCTTGAGGGGAAAAACGCCCCGATCCTCCCACTGTTGATCGAATATTAACTTCTGTTAATCTGCGCACGGTACAACCCTTGGTGGGCTGAGGTGTGCGGTTTTGAATATGCGCACCGTGAATATAAGGAATACGACTATGGAAATGATTCTTGGATTGCTGATCCCTGCACTGTCTGGTGCGGCGGGTGGTAACATCATCGGCAAAGTTGCTGGCGCGCTGAACGGCGGCGGCACGTTGAACACAATTCTTGGTGCCGTTGGCGGTTTGGGTGCGGGATCTATCCTTGGCTCAATCGGCGTTGATACGGCAAGCGGTGCCGATGCGGCAGCGGCTGTATCCAACTTTGACATCGGCACGCTGATTTCCGGCGTTATCGGCGGTGGCGCTGGTGGTGCGGCACTTGGCGGTATCGGTGGCATCATCAAGAACATGATGTCCAAGGGCTAAATCGGCCTGAAATGATTTGAAGGAGCGTCCGGCGTTGCTGTGGCGCTCCTTTTTTGTAGCAAACCTTGCGTAAACACAGGGGCAGGTTTAGGGACAAAGTGATCCTAACGCGCAGGTTTGACATGGCACTTGATGACCCCAAAACACTTGTTTCGACGCAATGGCTGGCTGATCACATCAAAGACCCCGACCTGCGGGTGATTGATGCGTCGTGGTATTTGCCAGACGCGGCGCGCGACGCCCGTGCAGAATACAAAGCCGCCCACATTCCAGGTGCGCGATATTTCGACATCGACGAGATCAGCGACCAACGATCAGAGCTGCCGCATATGGTGCCGACTGTGGAAAAATTCATGTCGCGGATGCGCAAGATGGGTGTCGGCGATGGCCACCAGATTGTTGTATATGACGGGGCCGGAATATTCAGTGCAGCGCGTGTTTGGTGGATGTTCCGCCTGATGGGCAAAACCGACATTGCCGTTCTGGATGGCGGTTTTCCCAAATGGCAGGCAGAGGGCCGCGCCGTCGAAGACATGGCCCCGATGGTGCGCGACCGCCATATGACAGTGACGCGCCAGAATCAGATGGTGAAGGACGTCACGCAGGTCGCGTCCGCGTCAAAGCTTGGCGATTATGTGATTGTCGATGCCCGCGCGCCGGACCGTTTTGCAGGCACCGCGCCGGAACCCCGCGAAGGCATGCGATCCGGCCATATCCCGAACGCGCGCAACGTGTTTTACCGCGACCTTTTGAACCCCGATGGCACCATGAAATCACCCGACGTCATGAGCGAGATTTTCCGCAAGGCCGGTGTTGATCTGGCAAAGCCTGCCATTCTGTCCTGCGGGTCCGGTGTGACCGCCTGCATCCTTGCGCTTGCGATGGAACGACTGGGGAAAACCGATCACGCAGTTTACGACGGAAGCTGGTCCGAATGGGGCACCTTCCATGACCTACCAATCGCAACTGGAGACACCTGATGTTTGCGCAGCTAAACGCCCAACCCAAAGATAAAATCCTTGCCCTGATGGGGGCATTCAAGGCCGACCCGCGCGACACGAAAGTCGACCTTGGCGTAGGTGTGTACAAAGACGCATCCGGCCACACGCCCGTTATGCGTTCGGTGAAGGCGGCCGAACGGCGTTTGGTCGGTGAACAAACAACCAAGTCTTACGTCAATCTTGCGGGTGATCCGGCGTTTGGCGATGCAATGGTTGATCTGGTTTTGAATGGTGCGGTTGCGCGCGAACGTGTTGCGGCAGCAGCCACACCGGGCGGCACTGGCGCGATCCGTCAGGGGCTTGAGCTGATCAAATTGGCAGCGCCAGACGCGACAGTTTGGGTGTCTGACCCCACATGGCCGAACCACGAATCCATCATCAAATACCTGCATATGCCGATGGGAAAATACCGCTATTTCGATGAGGCCACGCGCGGCGTGAACTTTGATGGCATGTTGGCTGATCTAAAGAATATCAAAGCTGGCGATGCGGTTTTGCTGCACGGTTGCTGCCACAATCCAACGGGCGCGAACCTGACGGCAGACCAGATGGCGCAAGCGATTGAAGTGATCAAAGCGCAAGGCGGGATGCCGTTTGTCGACATCGCATACCAAGGTTTCGGGGATGGCCTTGACGCGGACGGCGCCGCGACACGTGCAATTGCGTCGGCGTTTGACAACGTATTGATCGCGGCGAGTTGTTCCAAAAACTTTGGCGTCTACCGAGAACGTACTGGCATCCTGATGGCCGTCGCCAAGGACGAGGCGGAACGCGATATCGCGCAGCAAAACCTCAACTACCTGAACCGCCAGAACTACAGCTTTCCGCCCGATCACGGTGCGCGGGTTGTGACCATGATCCTGACGGACCCCGAATTGCGCGCCGATTGGGAAGCCGAGCTTGAAGAAATCCGTATCGGCATGTTGGGGCTGCGCAAACAGCTGGCGTCTGAACTGCGCCGCCTGTCCAATTCAGACCGGTTTGATTTTCTGGCCGAACACCGTGGGATGTTTTCACGTCTGGGCACATCACCCGAGAACGTCGAAAAGCTGCGCGCGGATTACGGGATTTATATGGCAGGCGACAGCCGCATGAACATCGCGGGTCTGAACGAAGACACCATTCCGGTGCTGGCCAAGGCGATCATTGACGCGGGGATCTAACCGCGACGACAATGTAATTTCGAACGGCGTGACCAGGTGACTGGTCACGCCATTTTCTTATCAACGAAGGACTATTTCATGCCCAACACAGCCCTTATTACCGGCGCATCCGCAGGCATTGGTGCCGAATTTGCGCGTTATCATGCCTCCCAAAAGGGCGATCTGATCCTTGTGGCGCGCCGCCTTGATAAACTGGACGCACTGAAGGCCGAACTTGAGGCCGCGCACGAGATCACCGTCCACACGATTGCCCAAGACCTTGGGGTGGACGGCGGGGCGGATGCGTTGGTTGCGGCCGTTGACGCGCTGGGGCTGGATGTCGACATCTTGATCAACAACGCAGGGTTTGGTGGGCATGGGCGCCATATCGATCGTGACCTTGGCGATGAACAGGCGATGATTGATCTGAACGTAAAGGCGTTGGTGACGCTGTCCCATGCATTTGGCGGCAGAATGGCGGCTAAGGGCGGCGGCAAAATTCTACAAGTCGGGTCAACCGCTGGGATGATGCCGGGCCCTTTGCAGGCGGTGTATTTCGCGACAAAGGCGTTTGTGCAATCGTTCAGCCAAGCGCTGGATCATGAATTGCGCGACCACGGCGTGACATCCACCGTTCTTGCACCGGGCTATGTTGAAACAGATTTTGCAGAGCGCGCAGATCTTGGCGGTACGGATTTGGTGAAGTCCGGCAAGACCCCGCAAAGCGTCGCCAAACATGGCTACGACGCGATGGTGGCAGGCAAGCTGGTGACGGTCAACGAAACCCAACTTGGCATTCTGACACAGTGGATCATCCCGTTTTTGCCGCGCCGTATGGTGTTGAACATGATCGAGAAGATGCAAAGCAAGTAGGCATCCCTGCGCCGCAAACGTAAAAAGGCCCCGCTGTCACCAGCGGGGCCTTTTCAATTCGGGAGGGCAAATTTAGCCCTTTGTGAAGTCTGGGTAGGCTTCCATGCCCAGTTCTTCTTTGTCGAGGCCGTTGATCTCTGCCTCTTCGGAGACGCGGATGCCCATGACGGCCTTGAGGATGAGCCACAGGATCAGGGAAGCAACGAAGGTAAACACACCGTAAGCCACGATACCTGTCAGCTGGGCTGTCAGTGTCGCGCTGCCAGAGAAGACAACAGCGATTGTGCCCCAGATACCTGCGATCAAGTGGACCGGAATGGCACCAACAACATCGTCGATCTTGAACTTGTCCAGCATTGGAACCGTGAAGACCACGATCACACCACCAACACCACCGATCAGAAGCGATCCGAACAGGGAAGGCGCAAGCGGCTCAGCTGTGATGGACACCAGACCGGCAAGCGCGCCGTTCAGAACCATGGTAAGGTCGACCTTGCCGTACACAACCTGCGTCAGGATCAGCGCGGCGACAGCACCGGCAGACGCGGCCATGTTTGTGTTGGCAAAGATGCGGCCCACGTCTGTGATGTCGCCTACGGTGCCAGCAGCCAACTGCGAACCACCGTTAAAGCCGAACCAACCCAGCCACAGGATGAATGTACCCAAAGTCGCAAGCGCAAGGTTGGAACCCGGCATCGGGTTTGTGCGGCCGTCTTTGTATTTACCCAAACGTGGGCCAAGGACGATCGCACCAGCCAAAGCAGCCCAGCCACCGACAGAGTGCACAACTGTGGAACCCGCGAAGTCAGAGAAGCCGAGCTCGGACAACCAGCCGCCACCCCACTGCCAGGACCCAGTGATCGGGTACAGAATACCAGTCAGAACGACCACGAAGATCAGGAAGGGCCACAGTTTGATGCGTTCAGCCAAAGCACCCGATACGATGGACGCTGTTGCGGCTACAAACATCAACTGAAAGAAGAAGTCGGACGCGACAGATGCGTAATCCAGTGCGGCGTCCGCTGCGGACAAGCCGACAGGTTCAAGCACAGTTGGCACGAAATTGAAGGCGAAGAAGCCGTTAAAGTCGCCCGGGTACATCAGGTTGAAACCAACCAGCCAGTACATGATGCCCGCGATTGAGAACAATGCGATGTTCTTTGTCAGCTGCATTGCTACGTTTTTGGATCGCACGAGACCGGCCTCGAGCATGGCGAAACCTGCCGCCATCCAGAACACCAGGAAGCCGCCCACAAGGAACAGCAGCGTGGTCATAAGATAAGGTCCGATTTCATCGAACGTCGGTGCGGCGTCTTGCGCCAGCGCCAAGGTCGGAAGCGCTGTAAGCGCGCCTGCAACCGAGAGTGTTTTCATAAATTTCATCTGTTTTCCCCTCTTGCGCGCTTAAATCGCGTCGTCGTTGGTTTCACCGGTGCGGACACGCAGGGCGCTTTCCACATCGAGAACGAAAATTTTGCCGTCGCCGATTTTATCGGTCTTGGCGGTGGAGGCGATTGTGGCGACAACTTCGTCGGCCATGGCGGCGTTCACCACGATCTCTAGTTTCACTTTCGGCACGAAGTTCACGGCGTATTCGGCACCGCGATAGATCTCTGTGTGACCTGATTGGGACCCGAAGCCCTTGATTTCAGTCACCATCATGCCGCGCACTCCGATGGAGGTGAGGGCCTCGCGGACCTCCTCCAACTTGAACGGTTTGATTGTTGCAATAATAAGTTTCACGCGTATCCCTTTCGGTTTTCGAACGGCAGACCCCACGGCCCGGCTGGCCTTAAAAGGTCGCGATCGCTGACTTACCTCAAGATAAGGGGGTGCGGCATTCTTATGCACATGCGGCATTTCGCCCAAAAATTGCACAATTTCAGCACAGAGATTAATTTTTAGGCAGGCAGAAAAATGCTCATGGGTGGGACAACGTCCCTGACTTTTGGAATCGGGGGCGATACTGTGTACCGAACGAACGCCAAAATGGCGCGCAGAGTGAAGTTGAGCAGATATGACCGGTAGACGAGGACCAAAGCCACCATTGGTGGCCGAAAAGCGCACCAAAGCTGCGCCCGCAAAACGTAAATCGACAAAGCCCACGCGCCGCAAGAAGGCCGCCCCGAAGCGGCGTGGTTTGCTTGGCACGATCATTTGGCCCTTCAAATGGCTGCTGATTCTGTTCTGGCGTATTTTCTGGCGCGGTGCGGTTGTCGTGACGTTGTTGATTGCGGTGGGTGTGTTTTTCTATGCTGCAACCTTGCCGCAGATTGACGAACTTGTTGATGGGCGCACGCGTGGTTCGGTGACGTTACAGGACGCCTACGGCGACACATTTGCATGGCGTGGTGACCAGTTTGGCGGGATGATTTCTGCCGATGCGGTCAGTGAAAACCTTCACGATGCGGTCGTCGCGACAGAAGACAAACGGTTCTATTGGCATTTTGGCGTCGATTTTTACGCGACAGCCGCCGCGATGGTGCGCAATTTCCGCAATGGCGGAAATCCGCTGTCGGGTGCGGGCGGGTCATCGATCACGCAGCAGACCGCGAAGCTTTTGTGCTTTGGTCGTCCGTTTGATCCCGATACGTGGGAAGACGAGGCTGCCTATGAGGCTGACTGCCGCCGCACGACCCTTTGGCGCAAAGTGCAAGAGGCGGTCTATGCCTTCGCGATGGAAGCCCGTTATACCAAGTCGGAAATCCTTACGATTTATTTGAACCGTGCCTATCTGGGTGCGGGATCACGCGGGTTCGAAGCCGCATCGCAACGCTATTTCGGTGTATCGGCTGCACAGGTGAACGTGCCACAGGCGGCGATGCTTGCCGGACTTCTTAAGGCCCCGTCGAGCTTTGCACCAACGCGCAATTTGCAGGTGTCGCAGGATCGCGGCGCGACAGTTATACGCCTAATGCAAGAGAACGGCTATCTGAGCGAGGCAGAGGCCGCCAATGCACAAGCCAACCCTGCCACCCTTTCCGAAGCGGCGCGCGCGCGGGCGGGCGGGTATTTTGCCGATTGGGTTATGGACAGCGGGCCGAACTTTTTCACCGACGGCACGACTGAGGACGTGATTATCGCCACCACGCTTGATCCACGTATCCAGACAGCCGCAGAAGAGGCGCTGACATTTATCTTCGAAGAACGGGTGCGTGAAGGATCAGAGGCCCAGGCCGCAATCGTCGTGATGTCCGCAGACGGTGCAGTGCGGGCCATGGTTGGCGGGCGCGATTTGACCGTTTCCGGTGCCTTTAACCGTGCCACGCAAGCGTTGCGCCAGACCGGATCGGCGTTCAAGCCGTTCGTCTATGGCACGGCTCTCGACCTTGGGATGTCGCCGTTTGATATCTTGTTGGATGCGCCAACGTGCTGGACAACGCCGGGATCCGGGGAATGGTGCCCACGCAATTATACCAACGACTTTCAGGGCGAAGTCACGATGGTTGAGGCATTGCAACGGTCCCTCAATATTCCGGCTGTCGCGTTGTCTGAACTTGTGGGCCGTGAAAACGTGCGCACGGTTGCTGAAAATTTCGGGATTGTAAGCGACCTTGCGCAAGGTCCGGCGCTGGCCCTTGGTGCGTCCGAAAGCACGTTGGTTGAAATGACCGGTGCCTATGCGGGTATCCTGAATGGTGGGTCGGCTGTTAAACCCTATGGCCTCGTTGAATTGCGCCTGATTGGCGACGCAGAACCGCTGTTGACCGCGACGGGTGGCATCCGTGAACGGGTGATCCAGGAAGATGCGGCACGTCAGCTGACGTGGATGATGTATCAGGTTGTTGAAGGCGGATCAGGGCGACGCGCCGCGATTGACGGTTGGGAAATCGCAGGCAAGACCGGCACGACCCAAGGCGCGCGCGATGCATGGTTTATCGGATTTTCAGGTGACTATGTGGCCGGTGTCTGGATGGGGTATGACAATAACACGCCGCTGACAGGCGTGACCGGGTCTGGCCTGCCAGCCGACATCTGGCACGAAACGATGGTCCGCGTTCTGGGCGGGCTGACCCCGACATCACTACCCATGCAAGTGCCCGCACAGGCGCAAACGCCTTTGGCACAACCCGGCGAAGGCGGCGACGGATTGGGTTTCACACCGCAAGAAGCAGACAACATCATCAACGATCTGTTGCGGGAATTGCAGAACAATGGTGGGTGATTATTCGGCTTCGCAGCGCGAATAGCGAAAGGCGTAGCCGTCCCACAACATGATGATCCCGCCATCATCTTGGGCGTCATTCATGACCATCGCGCGTTCTGTCCAAATCTGACCATCGCCAGAACAGTTCATCGTGTACAAGGTTGCATCCATGTCCACGACCTGAACAGGGCGCGTCATGCGGCATTCCATTTCGACACCATAAAAGATGCCGTCTTCGATTTTCAACGCGCCACCATCTACCCCGACCAGCGCGCATTCGGCATTGGCGTTTTGGCGGTATGTGCCATCATAGGGCGTGGCCGTCGCAAGGACCGGCGCGAGGATAAGAGCGGTTGCGAGGCGCATCAGCTTAGGTCGCGGATCAGTGCATCGATGTCACCGCCGCGCGCATCCAGCATCGCACCGATTTCAGCGCGCTCGGACAGCAGCATATTGATGCCTTCAATGATCAGATTGAAGAACACGGGGCGACCCGGGCGGTCAGACACGTGGAAATCAACGCGGAACGGCGATTGGCCCGGCAACACGGCAAGCGTCTGGACTTCCATGTAGTTGTTCACGGGCTGCGCGCCCTGCACCTGAATTTGGCCGCCCGCGAATTCATTAAAGCGGCGACCATATTTGTTGGCGAGGTAGATGCCGAACGCATTGGAAAATGCGCTTTTCTGGGCGTTAGACGCAGAACGCCCATCATTGCCCAACGCATAAGCCGCCAGATAGCTGGTATCGGCGTAGCGATCAAAAATCCCCTTGAAGCTGTTGACCATCGAATTGACGGACGCACCCGAGGAAATCACGCTGTTGATGTCGGTCACGGCAGAATTCACCAAACGCTCCGCTTCGCTTCCGGTCAGCGCAAAGCCAGGAAGCGGCGCGGTTGCCAGAAGGCTTGCGCCGCCGATTGCCAACACATTGCGGCGGGAAAAACTAAGGTTCGGCATCATTAAAATCCTTCAATACTCAGATCACTTGCGAACGGGTCGATTTCGGAGGCCGCGGGTGGGGCCTCGCCCAATTCAAAGCGCCGATTCTGCAAGTACACAAGACGGGCCTGTGCGTAGCTGTCGGCACTGTCATAGAGCACGCTGTCGAATGTATCCATGAATGTGCCGCGTGAAATCGCGAGGCTCGCGATGCGTGACCCTGTGCTGTATTTCACTTGGGTCGCTGTGCCAACGCTTTGGAGCGGATCGAAAATCAGGTCAACAAACGTTCCCACGGCATCGCGTTCCGTGGATGGACCAAACACCGGCAATTCAACATAGGCACCCTCAGGCGCGCCCCACACAGAGAGGGTTTCACCGAAATCGGTGGAGTCTTCGTCGATGCCGATACCGCCGGCCGGGTCAAACAGGCCGCCAATTCCAACTGTGGAATTGATGATAAACCGCATGGTATTTGTCACGGCCCCGCCGATATCCGCCTGCAGCAATCCGTTGGCTACCATGCCCGGTAAGGCGATGTTATCTGCAAAATTCGCGACCGGCGTTGTGAATTCTTCCGGCACGACGGATGCAACCTGACCTGCGGGGCGCAACACGTTGCGATCCAAGCCTTTGTTGAAGGCGTGAACACTGCGGTTTGTATCTTCGTACGGATCGTTGAACTGGGCGCCCGGCGTCGGGGCCGTGCAGGCCGAAAGAACCGCTATGGCGGATAGGACGCAGATGGCGCGAAAGTGGATAGGCAAAGAGCGTGACAATGGCGAATTCCGAACAGAGGTTGTTAATAGGAGGGAAGTAATACTTTGGTTTCGGATAGCCAGAGGCAGTAATGACAATGTGGCCGGGCGTGATGCATATGCGACAAAGTTTTAACACTAAGTCCGCATAACCGCAGGCAAAACACCAAGGAAGGCGAAAAAGCGCCCATGATGCTGAAAGAACCGACCCGCGCCGAGATCCGTGAGGGCCGCGCCGAACTTGTCGATATTCGCAAGCGGTCGCGCGGATTGTATTGGTTCGTCGCGATTTTCAGCAGTTTCGTCAATGCGCTGATGCTGACCGGGCCGCTTTACATGCTCAATGTGTATGATCGCGTTCTTGGGTCACGGTCGTTTGAAACCTTGGTCGCGTTGTCGGTTCTCGTTGGGTTTATGTACCTGATGATGGGTATTCTGGATTACGCCCGCGGCCGGATTATGGGGCGGATCGGCGCGCAGTTGCAGACGGATCTGGACGAGAGGGTGTTCAATGCCGCCATGACCGCGCGCGCAAAGGGCCGCGCCACCGCCGAGGCCGCGACAGGCCAACGCGATCTGCAATCCTTGCAACGTGCAATTACGTCCCCCGTGGCCATGGCGTTGTTCGATTTGCCTTGGACGCTTATTTTCATGCTCGGCATTTTCGTGTTTCACCCCTACTTGGGCTACCTTGCCATTACGGGCGGGCTGCTTTTGATCATGGTTGCGATCATAAACCAGTTGACCAGCAAACGCCCCCTGCAAGACGCCAACGAAGCAACGCACCGCGCCGAAAACATGGGCGAACAACTGCGCACTGGGGCGGATACCATTCAAGCGCTTGGCATGCGCAAAGCAGCGTTTCAGCGTTGGATTGACCTGCGCAACAAATCGTTGCGCGCGGGCATTAAAGCCGGCGATCTGGGGGGCGGTTTTGGCAGTGTGTCGAAATCTTTTCGTCTGTTCTTGCAATCGGCGATGCTTGGCGTGGGTGCCTACCTCGTTCTTGAGGGAGAGCTGACACCGGGCGCAATGATTGCGGGGTCTATCTTGCTGGGGCGCGCCCTTGCCCCGATTGAAATGCTTGTCGGGCAATGGCCCGTTCTGCATCGTGGCCACACAGGCTGGATAAACCTTGCGCGTCTGTTAGGCGCTGTGCCCCCAACAAAGGCGCGCACAGAATTGCCACGACCAAAGGCCCTGCTTGTCGCCGATCAGGTGACGGTTTTGCCCCCCGGTGAAACAAAGGCATCGCTGCGCATGATATCATTTACGGTAAACCCGGGTGAGGCTGTGGGGGTAATTGGGCCATCTGGCGCAGGTAAATCTACCCTCGCGCGCGCGCTGTCCGGGCTTTGGGCACCTGCGGGCGGCACCATACGGCTCGATGGGGCGGCGCTGGATCAATATGACCCCGATATTCTGGGCAGCTACATCGGGTATTTGCCCCAAACGGTGACCCTTCTGGCGGGTACAATCCGTGACAATATTGCGCGGATGTCTTCCGATCCTGATGATGCGGCTGTCATCAAGGCTGCCAAACGGGCCGCCGCCCACGAGATGATTTTGAAGCTGCCCGACGGATATGATACCATCCTTGATCCAAGTGGCGGGCGTTTGTCCGGTGGTCAGGTGCAGCGCGTTGGGCTGGCCCGTGCGATGTATGGTGACCCTGTGTATCTGGTGTTGGATGAACCTAATTCGAACCTCGACAATGAAGGGTCTATCGCCGTGAACAACGCGATCCGCATGATGCGCCAAGAAGGCCGCTGCGTTTTTGTCATGGCCCACCGCCCCGCCGCAATCGAGCAGTGCGATAAGCTGATGTATGTTGATGGTGGCGTCATCAAAGCCTTTGGCCCGACGGACGAAGTTAAGGCGCAAATTCTTGCGAACAGGGCACAAATTGATCGTGGCAAAGGCCAGGGCGGGGGCGTGACATGAAAACGGAATGGTCCGCACGGCGTCCTTTGACGCTTGGTATTCTGGCGCTGGTGGTTCTGGTGGGCGGTTTTGGTGGTTGGGCCGTAACGGCGCAGATCACAGGTGCCGTCATTGCCAGCGGCTTGATCGAAGTTGATCAAAATCGCCAAGTTGTACAGCATTTGGATGGCGGTATCGTCACGGAAATTTTCGTGGATGAGGGGGACGTTGTGGCGTCCGGCGACGTTCTGGTGCGCCTTGACGCACAAGATCTACGGGCCAGTCTTTCCGTTATCGAAGGTCAGTTGTTCGAAGTCCTCGCGCGGCGCGCCCGATTTGAGGCAGAGCGTGACAATGCCGATACCCTGACATTTGATCCGCTGCTGGACGAAGCCAACCCAGACACTGTGGAAGGGCTGAAAAACGGTCAGATCAACCTATTTTCAGCGCGGCTGGATTCCGAAGCGCGGCGCATTGAACAGTTGATGAACCGCAAGAACCAGATCGCGTCACAAGTGCGCGGTATAACGGCCCAACAGGACGCGTTGGAAACGCAAATGGGCCTGATCGACGAAGAGCTGACCAATCAACAGGCGCTCCTGGATCGCGGTTTGGCGCAAGCGTCCGTTGTGCTGAATTTACAACGCGAACAGGCTCGTTTACGCGGTCAGGTGGGCGAATTGACGGCATCGGTTGGCGGTGCCGGCGAACGCATCATCGAGATCGAGATCGAGATTCTCGGGCTGGAAGACACCCGCAGAGAAGAGGCGATTACACGCCTGCGCGACCTTCAGTTCAACGAATTGGAACTGCGTGAACAACGCACGACCCTTGTGCGTAAATTGGACCGCCTGGATATTCGCGCCCCTGTCGGCGGGATCGTTTACGGGCTTCAGGTGTTTGGATCGCGTGCGGTCATCCGCGCCGCTGATCCGCTGCTGTTTATTGTCCCGCAGGATCGCCCCCTTGTGATCGCAGCGCAGGTGGCCCCGACGGACATCGATGTTCTCACGATTGGGCAGGATGTCAGCATTCGGTTCTCGGCGTTGGATCAACGCACCACACCGGAGCTTTATGGCACCGTGGCCCTGGTCTCTGCGGATGCTTTCACCGACACCGCCACAAGCGCATCCTATTACCGCGCAGAAATCGTGCTGAACGAGGGCGAAATTACGCGTTTGCCAGAGGGTGCGACGTTGCTTCCGGGCATGCCTGTCGAAACATTCATCCGCACCGCAGATCGCACGCCGCTTAACTACCTGACGCGGCCCCTCATGGATTACATTGCGCGGACTTTCAGGGACGGATAGCGTGCCCGTAACTTTTCAGGAGGACCGCCCATGTCTATCGAAGCCCGTCTTGCAGAACTCGGCGTTACCCTGCCGGACGCCCCTGCCCCCGCAGCCAATTACGTGCCCTGGGTTCTGAGCGGAAACCAGTTGTTTGTGTCAGGCCAAATTTCAGCCGACGCAGACGGTTTTATCACCGGAAAGCTGGGCGCGGATATGACCGCCGAAGACGGTGCAGCCGCCGCCCGAACCTGTGCGATTTCGCTTTTGGCGCAGCTTAAGGCCGGGTGCGGCGGCGATATTGATCGCCTTGTGCGGGTTGTGAAACTGGTCGGCTTCGTCAATTCTACTGCTGATTTTGGCGATCAGCCGAAAGTCATCAACGGCGCATCAGATTTCATGGTCGAAGCACTGGGCGACAAAGGGCGTCACGCGCGCAGTGCCGTATCCGCCGCGTCATTGCCGTTTGGCGTGGCCGTCGAAATCGAAGCCATTTTCGAAATCGCATGATGTCGCTTCCCAAAACATTCTTGAACCGCCCGTTGGCCCACCGTGCTTTGCATGATGACACGATGGCTGAAAATTCGCTTGCGGCTGTGCGAGCCGCCGTCGATGCGGGCTACGGGATTGAGATCGATATTCAACCGTCAAAGGACGGGGTGCCGATGGTGTTTCATGACTACGATCTTGCGCGTCTTACCGGGGTGTCCGGGCCCATCGCACAGGCCAGTTCGGCAGGATTGGGTGCAATCGCACTGTCTGGCGGGGGTGGCACAATCCCGACCCTTGCAGCGGTACTAAAGGTTGTGGCGGGGCGTGTGCCGTTGTTGATCGAAATTAAGGACCAAGACGGCGCCCTTGGCCCGAACGTAGGCCCGCTGGAAAACGCCGTCGCGCAGGATTTGAAGGGGTATGAAGGCGATGTCGCGCTGATGTCGTTCAATCCTAATTCGGTCGCCGCCTGCCAGCAATTCGCGCCCGACATTCCGCGCGGAATTACAACCTGTTCCTACCCCGCGAAAGACTGGCCGATGGTCCCGAAAGCCGTGCGATACGCGCAGGCGCGCATCCCTGATTTTGACCGTGTGGGTGCCTGTTTCATCAGCCACCAGCAGGATGATCTGGCATCCCCCCATGTGATTGCGCTGCAAGACCGCGGCGTGCCGATTTTATGTTGGACCGTGCGCAGCCCTGAAATTGAGGCCCGCGCCCGCAAAATCGCCGATAACATCACCTTTGAAGGTTACCGTGCTTGATTGCGCCGCGCGCCGCGCCACTTGTTTGTAATGGACGGCAGCACAATCGAAATCACCACACACCTGAACCTTGGCGGGTTTGATCCGGCCGAGTGGGATGCCTGTGCCTGCCCCGAAGCCACCGATGGACGCCCGATTGATCCGTTTACCACACACCGTTTTCTGAAGGCGTTGCAGGACAGCGGCAGTGTCGGGGCTGGTACGGGGTGGGATCCGCATTATCTGGCCGCACGTCAGGATGGGACATTGATCGCAGTGGCCCCTCTTTATGGCAAGAACCACAGCCAGGGCGAATACATGTTCGACCACAATTTCGCCCATGCCTATGAACGATCCGGCGGGCGGTACTACCCCAAACTGCAGATTGCGGTGCCATTTACGCCCGCCACGGGGCGGCGGTTTTTGACCCGCGAAGGGTACGAAGTTCAGGGTATGTCTGCCCTTATCCAAGGCGCTGTTCAGATCGCGTCTGACAATGATCTGTCGTCGCTTCATACGACATTTTGCACCGAGGGCGAGGCGTTGGCGGGGGCCGAAATGGGCCTGCTACACCGCACGTCCCAGCAGTATCACTGGGCCAATGACAGGTATGCGGATTGGGATGCGTTTTTGGCCGCACTTTCATCGCGCAAACGCAAAACGCTGCGCAAGGAACGGCGCGTCGCGCAGGATTTCGGCGGCGATATCATCCAGCTGACGGGCGATCAGATTGAACCGCACCACTGGGATGCGTTTTGGGAATTTTATCAAGACACAGGCGCACGAAAGTGGGGCCAACCGTATCTGACGCGCAAGTTTTTCGACATTGCCCACGAAACCTTGCGCGATGATATGTTGCTGGTCTTTGCCATGAAGGACGGCGTGCCGATTGCAGGGGCGTTGAACTTTATCGGGCGGGACACGCTTTATGGGCGCTATTGGGGCTGCGCGGAAAACCACCCCTGCCTACACTTTGAAATCTGTTATTATCAGGCGATTGATTATGCATTGGCGCATGACATGGCATCCGTCGAGGCGGGCGCGCAAGGTGAACACAAGCTCGCCCGCGGGTATTTGCCCGTGACGACACATTCACTGCATTGGTTCAAAGACGCAGGATTTCGTAGCGCGGTCGCCGATTATCTGGAGGCCGAGCGCAAGGCGGTGGATGAAGAAATTGAGGTCCTGACATCGTACGGACCGTTCAAAAAAGCGAATGTGGAGGAACAGGAATGAGCGAACCTTTGGATCAAGCGGGCCGTGATGCATTGACCGCTTCGGGATGGGACGTTGGTGACGCAACTGCCGACAAAACGTTCCAGTTTAAGAATTTCATTGAAGCGTTCGGCTGGATGACATCAGTCGCGATTACCGCAGAAAAACTGAACCACCATCCCGAATGGTTCAATGTTTACAAAACTGTGAAAGTGACGCTGACGACCCACGACACAGGCGGATTGTCAGATCTTGACCTGAAACTGGCCAAGCGGATGGATGCGCTGGCAGGGTAACCCACCAGCGCGACCAATTACATGTCGTCCAGCAGACCTTCGCCCGCGGAAATTCCGCATTCGCCGGGGCTATCTTCTTGTTTCAGGACTTTGACTTCGCCGTCCATCACCAACATCGCGTAGCGTTTGGATCGCCCGATCAGACCCGCGGGCGGGGCGGAAAACTCCATTCCGATGGCTTTCGTAAACGTGCCTTCTGCGTCGCCCAACATTGCGATCCCAGCCTCGGCGGCGCCGGTCGTTTCACCCCAATTGGCCATGACAAACGGGTCATTGACGGAAATACAGATAATTTCTTCGACGCCGCGTTCTTTGAACGTGTCCTTGGTGCGGATAAAGCTCGGGACGTGGGCGGTTGTGCAGACGCCCGTATAGGCACCAGGGACGGCGAAAATCACGACAGTGCGTCCTTCGGTCAATGTGGACACAGAAACCTGCTCCGGTCCTTCTTCGCCCATTTTCACCAGCATTGCATCGGGAAGTCTGTCACCTACTGAAATTGTCATGTCGCGTCCTTCTTTGGGAATTGCGTTGATCGTTGCCCACAATATAGGGTCTGTTTTGGCAGCAACCAGACAGGATAAGACGAATGAGCCATATTGTGGTGATCGGCGCGGGCCAGGCAGGCGCATCCTTGGTTGGAAAACTTCGATCTGAAGGGTTCGAAGGGGAAATTACGCTGTTGGGTGCGGAAGACGGCCCCCCTTATCAGCGCCCCGCATTGTCCAAGGCCTATTTGCTGGGCGAGATGGAGCGCGAACGTTTGTTTCTGCGCCCGCGTGATTGGTATGATGGCAATGACATCAACCTGCGCACCGGCACCCGCGCCGTGGCTGTTGATGCGACGAACAAAACCGTGACACTTGAGGGCGACGAGGTGCTGGTCTACGACCACCTCGCGTTTACCACGGGGTCACATCCGCGCACGCTGCCCGCCGCGATTGGCGGTGATCTGGACGGCGTTTATACCGTGCGTGATTTGGCCGATGCGGACGCGATGACGCCCGAATTCGTTAAGGGGCGGCGTTTGTTGATTATCGGCGGCGGCTACATCGGGCTTGAGGCGGCAGCGGTGGCGGCCAAACTGGGGCTGCATGTCGTGCTGGTCGAAATGGCTGACCGTATTTTGCAACGGGTGGCCGCGCCCGAAACATCCGACTATTTCCGCGATCTTCACACGGTGCATGGCGTGGATATCCGTGAAGGTGTGGGGCTTGAACGATTGGTCGGCGAAGACCGCGTGCGCGGCGCTGTTTTGTCGGACGGGATGGAGCTTGATGTAGATTTCGTGATTGTCGGGGTCGGGATTTACCCGGCGACTGCGCTGGCCGAAAGTGCGGGGGTGGCCTATGACAATGGCATCCTGACAAACGCGCAGGGGCGCACGTCTGATCCGCACATTTGGGCCGCTGGCGATTGTGCGACACTGGCCTGGAAAGGCGCGCAAATCCGCCTTGAAAGTGTGGGCAACGCCATTGATCAGGCCGAAACTGTGGCGCGCAATATGCTGGGTGCAAATACGGACTACGCACCTAAACCTTGGTTCTGGTCGGACCAATATGATTGCAAATTGCAAATCGCGGGTCTGAACATCGGGTATGATCACGTCGTCACGCGGCGGACCGGCGATGCGCAATCCCATTGGTATTATGACGGCGAAACCCTGCTGGCCGTGGACGCGATGAACGATCCGCGCAGCTATATGATCGGCAAACGCCTGATTGAGGCGGGGAAATCCCCCGCGCCAGATGTCATTGCCAACCCGGACACCGACATGAAGGCGCTGCTGAAAGCATGAGGATCATCGCCGGGCAGCATCGTGGCCTGACCCTTGCCAATGTCGGCGATGGCGACGCCGCAGCACATCTGCGCCCAACACCTGACCGCGTTCGCGAAAGCCTTTTTAATGTGTTGATGGGGCGTGGTCTGCCGCATGGTGCGCGGGTTCTGGATTTGTTTGCAGGAACCGGCGCGCTGGGGCTCGAGGCGCTTTCGCGCGGTGCCACCCATGTCACATTCGTTGAAAACGGGCGCGTCGGGCAGCGCTTGATCACCGAAAACATCGCCAAGGCCAAAAGACAGGCTGACGTCGTTCTGCTGGAAACCGATGCCACACGCCTAACAGGAGCCCCGCATCAAGCCGACCTGATTTTTCTTGATCCGCCTTATGGTCAGGGCCTTGGGCAAAAGGCGATTGCCGCGGCACGCGGCGCGGGTTGGATCGCTGATAAGGCGATCATCGTCTGGGAAGAATCCGCGCCACAACCACCGTTGCCGGGCTTTACGATGCTTGATCAACGCCGCTATGGCACCACCCACATCACAATACTGGAAGCCCCATGATCCCCGATCTTGTTGTTTTTGACTGTGACGGCGTGCTTGTTGATACCGAAGGCCCGACATCCATCATTATCGCAAACAGCTTTACCAAATACGGCGTGCCGATGACCGCCCATGAGGTCGACATTCTGTTTGTCGGGGGCACGATGGAAGGGGTTGAGGCCGAGGGCCGCAAACGCGGGGCCGCCTTTCCTGTCGATTGGCAGGATGAGATTTACTCAGAATTCTTCGCGCGGTTTGATGAGGGCATTGATGTGTTTGACGGCGTTTTCACGCTTTTGGATGCGCTGGACGCCCGTGGCATCCCCCATTTCATCGCCTCAAACGGGCCGATGAA
The DNA here is from genome assembly GCF_021532615.1 of Octadecabacter dasysiphoniae. GTDB lineage: Bacteria > Pseudomonadota > Alphaproteobacteria > Rhodobacterales > Rhodobacteraceae > Octadecabacter > Octadecabacter dasysiphoniae. The sequence goes on along the minus strand of NZ_JAKGAQ010000002.1, from coordinate 976,413 downwards.
GAAGATGCGCAGTTCTCTGACGCCTTCGGGTCTTTGGGATCGGTTCGGGGACCGTATTTTGAGCCGCGAAAATTATGCGCCTAAGCCTGATCCTGCGATGATCCGCCACGCAATCGGACGGATAGGCGCTGCTGCGGATAAGACTTTTATGATTGATGATTCCGTAACGGGGTGTCGCGCAGGTCTGAATGCGGGCGTGCATACCATCGGATTCGCCACCGAGGGGCAGGACGCCAAGTTGGCGGAAATCGGGGCGACTGTCGCCAATTCAATGGCGGACGTGCAGCGCATCATATTGGACTGATTTGGACGATGCGCTGCCCTGTGGTATCCTGATCGCATGACAACCGTTTGGACAGATGCACCGCGCACGCGCGACACCGCACAAGACGTGCCCCTACCCAAACCGCAACCGTTCAGCGCGCCTGTCCTGATCGGGGATTGCGTCAGCCCTTTGGCGGGCGAAACGGTGCTATCCCTGATCTGGAAACGTCTGGATCGCGGCAATCAATAGGTCGGGTGGAACGTACCGTTTGGCGACAGCGTGAAGATATCCGCACCGTCTGCGGCGATGCCAATCGAATGTTCAAACTGCGCTGATAGGGATTTGTCGCGTGTTACCGCCGTCCAGTCATCCGCGAGGATTTTGGTTTCGGGGCGTCCCAAATTTACCATTGGTTCGATGGTGAAGAACATACCTTCTTCGAGAACTGGGCCCGTTCCTGCACGCCCGTAATGCAAAACATTCGGCGGCGCGTGGAACACCACACCCAACCCGTGGCCACAAAAATCACGCACAACAGACATGCGCTGCGCCTCAACATAGGTTTGGATTGCGTGGCCGATATCACCAAACGTATTGCCCGGTTTCGCGGCCTCAATCCCCAGCATCAGTGCGTCATGTGTGACTTGGATCAAACGGGCTGATTTGATGCTGGGCTTTCCGCCTGCAACATACATCCGGCTTGTGTCGCCGTACCAACCGTCCACAATCACCGTGACATCGATGTTCAAGATATCGCCGGACTTCAACGTCTTATCACCGGGGATGCCGTGGCACACGACGTGGTTCACGGAAATACAGCTGGCGTGTTTGTAGCCTTTGTAGCCAATCGTGGCAGACACGGCGCCCGCTTCGTTCACCCAATCTGTGATCATCTGGTCAAGCACGCCAGTTGTCTGGCCGGGTGTCACGTATTCTGCGATGCGGTCCAGAATTTCGGCGGCAAGACGGCCCGCCTTGCGCATGCCTTCGAAATCACTGGCCTCATACAGCCGGATTCCTTCTTTTGTCAGCACTGCTTTTGATCTGTCCACGTCGCTTTTCCTTCTCGCTTGCCCTTCAGATAGGACACTCGGGCGCGATTCTAAACCCCACTGGCGCCTTCGGGGCGATTAAATGGCAGGCGCACCGCCATTGTGATGCCATCTGGCGAAATTTCGCAGTCAAAACACATGACCTCAACGCCCGCGTCCATCGCCGCCGTGAACGCCGCCGCATAGGTCGGGTCCAGATCCGCCGCGACTGAGACATGGGTGCAATCTGTGCGCTGCACAAGAAACAACAGAACTGCGCGGTGGCCTTGCTGAACCATCGCTGCCAGATCACCAAGATGTTTGGCACCCCGCGCAGTAACACTATCAGGAAATTCGGCGTGGCCCGCATCGCGCATCAGGGTCACGCTTTTGACTTCAAGGTAGCAGTCGGGGCGATCCGAAGCCGACAGCAGGAAATCAACGCGGCTTTTCTCTCGGTACTTCACTTCGGGGCGGATGGTGTCGTAACCGTCCAGCCCCTCGATGCCCTTGGCTAACGCTTCGGCGACCACACCATTCGCCGCACCCGTATCGATGCCGACAAAGGCACCGCCCGTTTCGGCCAGCCGCCACCCCCAATCGAGCTTTTTCTTGGGGTCATCGTTGCCTTCTAGCCAAACGCGCATGCCTGCGTCTTTCAATCCCATCATTGATCCGGGGTTTGGACAGTGCGCCTTTACGATTGTCTCGTCGTCCAATTCGACGTCCGACAAAAACCGCATGTAGCGGCGGATCAGGCGGCCCGAAACAAGAGGAGTGGCAAAGCGCATATCGGCCAATTATACCATTGGGAAACAGACAGGAAGCCACATGCCAAACCCGACCGCCGCGATGCTTGTTATCGGAGACGAAATTTTATCAGGCCGCACCCGCGACGCCAACATGCACCACCTTGCAGGGCAGCTGACCGAACATGGCATCGATCTGAAAGAGGTCCGCGTTGTGAGCGATGACGCAGACGCAATCGTCGCTGCGGTAAAGGCCCTTTCGGCGGCGTTTGACACTGTATTTACGTCCGGCGGGATTGGCCCGACCCATGATGATATCACCGCAGATTGCATCGCCGCCGCGTTTGATGACCATATCGATGTGCGCGCAGATGCCCGCGCGTTGCTGCAAGCCCATTATGACCGCAACGGACAAGAGCTGAACGAGGCCCGCCTGCGCATGGCCCGCATCCCCGACACCGCGACGTTGATCGAAAATCCCGTCAGCATCGCACCGGGGTTTACTGTACAAAATGTCCATGTGATGGCGGGTGTCCCGCGCGTGTTTGAGGCAATGGTCGCAAGTGTGCTGCCAACCCTGACAGGTGGCGCGCCGCTGCTGTCTGAAACCCTGCGTATTGATCGTGGTGAAGGTGACATCGCCGGGCCGCTCGGCGTCTTGGCAACTGATTTTGATGATCTATCGATCGGGTCTTATCCGTTCCAGAAAGACGGAAAGTATGGCGCGAATATCGTGATCCGAGGACAAGACGCGGCCCGCATTGACGCCGCGATGACACGGCTCAAGGCTGAATTTTCCGCATGACACCTGAAAGCCTCACCGCGCTAATTGATGCCACGTGGCCGGCACGGGCGATTGACGTGACGGACGGGTGGACGATCCGGACGGGGGCGGGTGGCGGAAGCCGGGTGAGTTGCGCGTCTCGTATAACACAAGATGCGAAAATCGAAGATGCAGAAGCGGCCATGCGCACCGTAAACCAAACGCCGCTGTTCATGGTGCGGCATGGCGAGGATATGCTGGATCGTGACCTGCAGGATCGTGGGTATCACATCAAAGATCCGGTGACATTTTACACATGCCCGACAAGCAGCCTTGCGACGCAGCGCCCACCCGCAGCCACCTGTTTTGAGGTCTGGCCCCCGCTGGCCACCCAAGTAGAAATCTGGGCGGCGGGCGGAATAGACGCTGCGCGCTTGGCTATCATGGACCGCGCGGTGGGCCCAAAGACGACTGTGCTTGGCCGCCTTCATGATACACCCGCGGGCACAGCTTTTGCCGCTATTCACGATGGAACGGCCATGTTGCACGCCATCGAAACGGCGGCCGCGTTTCGCCGCCAAGGGATTGGACGCCACATGATCCGCGCGCTGGCATTCTGGGCACAAGTCCGTGGCGCAGACACAGTCACATTGCTGGTGACCAAGGCCAATGTGGGTGCCAATGCTCTCTATACTTCCATGGGCTTCTCGGCTGTGGGAGGATACCAATACCGCATCCATCCGGAGGCCACATGACCAAAACACCCACCGCCCTTGACCTACCGCCAATCGATCCACTGCCCGATCATATCGCTAAGTATTTTGGCGTGTGCGAAGACAAGCTGGGGTATGTGCCCAACGTCCTGCGCGCCTACGCGTTCGATGAGGCAAAGTTTGACGCGTTTTCCGCGATGTACAACGATCTGATGCTGGCTGAGTCAGGTCTCAGCAAATTGGAGCGCGAGATGATCGCGGTTGTCGTGTCGTCAATCAACAAATGCTTCTATTGCCTGACGGCCCATGGCCAAGCCGTGCGCGCGTTGTCGGGGGATCCGAAGCTGGGCGAAATGCTGGTGATGAACTGGCGTGTCGCCGATCTGGATGATCGCCAGACAGCGATGCTGACGTTTGTAGAAAAAACAACCAAAGCCAGTGCAGAAGTGACGCAAGGCGACCGTGACGCGTTGCGTGATGTAGGGTTCAGCGATCGCGATATTTGGGACATCGCGTCAGTCACAGGGTTTTTTAACATGACGAACCGAATGGCATCGGCCACGGATATGCGCCCCAATGATGACTACCACGCGCAAAACAGATGATCCGCAGTCTCGCCCTTATTTTGTTGCCACTTCAGGCCGCAGCGGTGACGCTCGACATGCCGAGCAACGCGACCCTGACAGCCGAAGACTTGTCGACGCCCACAAGTTACGACATGCCTGTCGGTGCTTGGTCCGCTGGGGGCATGCCGATCTTGACGGTGGCGGGCGATGTGCAAATGCAGGCATGGCGGATCGACGCGCCGGGGGTGACGACGCTGCAACTGCTGCAACCGCTTCAGGACCAACTGACGAACGCGGGATTCGAGGTATTGTTCACCTGCACGGATGATGCGTGCGGCGGGTTCGATTTCCGGTTCGCGACGCCGATTTTGCCTGCCCCGGCGATACACGTTGATCTTGGTGATTATCGCTTTGTCGCGGCGCAACGTGTGGGCGACGATGGCCCCGAACTGGTCAGTTTGTTTGCCAGCAGATCGTCCGCTGCAGGGTTTGTTCAGGTGACGCGCGCGGGTGTGGCTGACAGTGGGCCAATCGCAGCCGCGGATGCGCCAGCGGTTCGCGCTGTGTCCGCAGCCGTCACAGGGGACCTTGCCCAGGAACTAGAGGCGCGGGGGCGATTTGTGATGTCGGATCTGGCCTTTCAAACAGGGTCGGCCCAGCTTGGCGATGCGACGTTTGGATCGCTTCAGGACCTCGCGGATTATCTGATCGCGAATCCTGCACGCACCGTGGCGTTGGTCGGGCATACAGATTCAGTCGGATCGCTTGACGGAAACATCGCGCTATCAAAACGGCGCGCGGGGTCCGTTCTGGAACGGCTGGTGTCCAATTACGGTATCCCCCGCCGCCAACTTGAGGCAGAGGGCATGGGGTATTTGGCGCCCGTAGATTCAAACCTCACCGAAGAGGGCCGCACAGCAAACCGCCGCGTCGAAGTGATCGTCACATCAACGGAATAACAAAAAAACGCAGCCCCCGAGCGAACGGTAGGCTGCGTTTAAGTTCGGGCGTTGCACCCATGGGGAACTGTGTCGGGTTACCAGGCGTCTGGGCCCTTTTCGGCAAATGAATGCACGAGGAAATCGATAAAGGCGCGGACCTTTGGCTGTGTAAAGCGGCCCGGAGGGTACACCGCATAGATGCCTTGGGTTTCGACCGGAAGATCAGGGATCGCTTCTTCGACGAGACCCTTTTCCATCGCATCCGCATAAAGGAACGACGGGAGGTAAGCGATGCCAAGGCCAGAGATCGCGGCGTTCAACAAGGACTGACCATCATTGACCGTCAACCAGCCAGCTGTGCGCACTTGGCGTTTTTCACCGGATGGCGCTGTCAGTTTCCAGACGGCAGAGTTTGCCTGATTGGAATAATGCAGCAGTTTATGATCATTCAGATCGTCAATTTTCTGCGGGCGACCGTATTGTTCAAAGTAACCGGGAGCGGCAACCATGCGGCGGGATGTGTCCGTCAGTTTGCGGGCCCGCAATGTGCTGTCTTCCAGCTCACCAATGCGGATCGCCATATCGAAACCTTCGGAAATCAGCTCAACGTAGCGGTTGTTAAGGACCATGTTGACCGTGATATCAGGGAATTCACCCAGAAAATCGCCCAAGACAGGGGACAGGTGGTTCACACCGAAATCCGTTGCCACGCTAATGCGCAATAGGCCTGATGGCGCGCTTTGCATGGACGTCACCAAGGCGTCGGCTTCGCCTGCATCATTCAGAACGCGGCGGGCGCGGTCATAATAGGCAAGGCCAATTTCAGTCGGGCTGACACGACGCGTTGTGCGGTTCAGCAGACGCGCACCAAGGCGGGCCTCAAGCGATGACACGTGCTTTGAAACTGCGGATTTGCTAATCCCCATTTTCTTGGCAGCGTCCGTAAATCCACCTTGATCCACGACCGTGGCGAAGGCTTCCATTTCCGTAAGGCGATCCATACTGATCCTCGGTTTGCAACTTTGTTCGAGGATCAGGTATCGGAGTCAAAAGGGGCAGCACTGGGGCACGGGCCTGACAATTGCGGGGTAATGGCAGGACTGTTGCGGGGCAGGAAACACGGAAACACTGGGTTTCTAGGGTTCAACGTTGCACTAATGTAGGGGCAAACCAAACGCACACCCGCAACAGAGAACCAGATGACACAGCACGGAACACCGATATCGCAAACCGCGTGGCCAATGCCCAAGCGTGCCGTCATGCAAGGGCAATCCGCGGTGTTAGAACCGTTGGGCCTGCACCACTGCGATGCACTTTGGGAACAGGCGTCTGCGCATCCAGACAGTTTCAATTATTTACGCTACGGACCCTTTGCGAACAAAAATGCGCTGCACGATGTGGTATCCGATCTATCTTCGCGCGCCGATCAACCGTTCTGGGCCGTGCGCCTAGAGTCTGGCCCGACCCTTGGATGGCTGTCCATCTGCGATATTGATACGGCAAACGGCAGTATCGAAATTGGTAGCATCTGGTTTTCGCCCACCCTTCAAGGCACCCGCGCCGCCCGAGAAGCGATTTTTATGGCGATGTGTCACTGTATGGACGATCTTGGGTATGAACGCCTTGTCTGGCGGTGTCAGGCCGAAAACGCGAAATCCATGCGTGCCGCACAGAACCTCGGTTTCCGGCACGAGGGAACATGGCGCAACGCAGCTGTGGTTAAGGGTTGGCAGCGGGGTGTGGCCTGGTTTTCGATTCTCAAATCGGAATGGCCCGGACGTCGGACGGCACTTTCCGAATGGCTTAGGGCTGAAAACTTTGACGACGCGGGGCAACAACGCAGCGCCCTAAGGCACGATTAACGCGTCACTTATAAGTTGCGCGCCGCGTTCCAAAATCATGCACCCTTTTACGCCATGCGCGATAACTTCCGGGTTTCAGGCTGTCGCGCATCAGTTTCACGACCTCTTTTTCGCCAAGCCCGTATTCCGCCTTGATGGTGGTAAATGGCACATGATCGCTCAGCGCCATTTCGATAACGGCGCTTTTGTCCGCCTCGTTCATAGGGATGCGACCAAACGCGTGCCCTGGTCAATCGCGCGCTTTGCATCAAGTTCAGCGGCCACATCTGCGCCCCCGATCACATGGCAAGCGATGCCTTCAGCCTCAAGAGTATCGGCCAGCGACCGCTCAGGCACTTGCCCTGCACATAAGACAATTGTGTCAACAGCGATCAGCGTGGGGCGTTCACGTGCTTCACCAAAGCTGACGTGCAGGCCATCGGCGTCGATACGTTCATAATTCACACCGCCGATCATCTCGACCTCTTTCATCTTCAAGGCAGCACGGTGAATCCATCCGGTTGTTTTGCCCAAACCCTTGCCCAGCTTTTGCGCCTTACGTTGAAGCAGGGTCACGTGACGCACGGCGGCATCGGGCTTTGCACCGTCTGCCCGCAGACCGCCACGGGTCTCAGCCGGATCACCGACGCCCCATTCCTCAAGCCATTCATCAAGATTCTCTGTCGGGCTGTCATCAGTCACCAAAAATTCTGCGACGTCAAATCCGATACCGCCCGCACCAATGATCGCCACCCGCTTTCCGACCTCTGCTTTGCCGCGCAAAACGTCAATATAGCTCAGGACATTGGGGCCGTCTTGGCCTTCGATCCGCGGATCGCGCGGGGCAACACCTGTCGCAATGATAACTTCATCAAAATCGCGCAGATCATCCGCTGACGCGTCCTGCCCTAACTTCAACGTAATGCCGGCCTGCGCCACCGCAGCGCGGTAGTAATCCACGAGGCCCCAAAACTCCTCTTTGCCGGGAACCTGTTTGGCCATGTTCAGCTGCCCGCCAATTTCATCAGCGCGGTCAAACACCGTCACGGCCATGCCGCGTTCTGCGGCCGCCAATGCCGATGCCAACCCGGCCGGGCCCGCCCCCACGACGCCGACAGACTTGGACGATGGTGACAACACCAACTCAGTTTCATGGGCGGCTTTGGGGTTCACCAGACAGGATGCGATTTTCATGGAAAACGTGTGATCTAAACAGGCCTGATTACACGCAATGCACGGCGCAATAAGGTCTGCCTGACCCGCCGCCGCTTTGGTCACAAAATGTGGATCTGCAAGGAAAGGGCGCGCCATGCTGACCATGTCCGCACAACCATCAGACAGCACATCTTCACCGACCTGCGGGGTGTTGATCCGGTTGGACGTGATGATCGGAATATTGACTTCGCCCATCAACTTTTTGGTCACCCACGTAAACGCACGGCGCGGCACGGATGTCGCGATGGTCGGAATACGCGCTTCGTGCCAGCCAATTCCGGTATTGAGGATGGTGGCCCCCGCTGCCTCGATCGCTTTGGCGAGCATCACGACTTCATCCCATGTCGATCCGTTCGGGATAAGGTCAATCATGCTGAGGCGGTAGATCACGATGAAGTCGTCACCAACGGCAGCGCGCACACGGCGCACGACCTCAACCGGCAGGCGCATACGGTTTTCGTAGTTTCCGCCCCACCTGTCTTCGCGCTTATTCGTATGCGTCACAAGGAACTGGTTCAAGAAATACCCCTCAGACCCCATCACCTCGACCCCGTCATATCCAGCCTCTTTGGCGCGGGACGCGGCTGTCACCATATCGCTGATCTGCTTTTCGATCCCGTCCTCGTCCAGTTCCTTGGGCGGAAACGGCGAAATTGGCGATTTCACTGCAGAGGGCGCGACACAAGCCTTCGAATAGGCATAACGCCCGGCATGCAAAATCTGCATCGCGATTTTACCACCTGCATCATGGACGCGATCCGTCACGATCTTATGGTTGGCAATGTCGGCATCTGAAAACAATCCAGCCGCACCGGGGAACACACCACCTTCGGCATTAGGTGCCATGCCACCTGTCACCATAAGCGCGACACCACCCCGCGCGCGTTCTGCGTAAAATTCTGCGACACGGTTCCAATCGCGCGTTTCTTCCAAACCGGTATGCATGGATCCCATGAGAACGCGGTTTTTCAACGTCGTGAAACCCAGATCAAGCGGTGCCAAAAGATTTGGATAGTCGGCCATGTGAACCCTCATAAATATTTTAGTTAGCATGGTCGCGCTTTACGCCCACGTCACCCCAAACGCCGCGTCACCCCGTCTTTGCTTCTTAAATATTCCGGGGGAGTCGCGCAGCGACGGGGGCTGGCCCCCGCTTTGTCGGATTGGCGCAGCCAATTCGAAACCATGTCTGTCAATCGCCGTCAGCCGTTTCAACGCAGTGGCGCCGGAACGCCTTTTTCAGCATATCCAGCTCGGCACGCAGCAATGTCATCTCTGCGCGAATATCTTCCGCCAAAGCATCCCCTGCAACGATGGAAAAACTGCCCAATACGGCGTCTTCTTTGCGATCGCGGATCACAAATGTCTGAACGCCATCCGCAATCCGGTCCACCGGAATTGGCACTGAAATGCGCCAATGTTCTTCGACGCGATCTTCTTCAATCGTTACACCATCCACCGCATAATCAAGGTGTGTCACCTCAATTGTCGGTTGCCAGTCGCTGTTTCCACGATGCTTAATCGCCCCGTGCCACACGCCCTCGACCATCCGCAGTTTTGTCATTTCAATCATATCGGACATCCGGGGCCTCTAAAGCTCTGCGCGTGGGTTACGTGACAATGTGACGTCACGCAGTGTCACTTGGTTCATCTCAGGCCCCTCAAAGATCAGATCGATCCACATCGCTTCCACCCGCTTTTCGTTCAGCTTGGTATAGGCGAGGTCAAACTCCACCATGATCTTGTCGTCAGATAGCGGCAGTTCACGCACAATCTGTTCGGTGTTCGGGCCATGGCGCACGTTCAAGCGTGCAAAAATCTCGAGCGGTTTTTCGACCTCGACGATGGCTTCCATCCGCACAAGGTGGCGGCGCATCAACCCGTCGCAGGCCGACTGTGGCATGTTCAGAACGAGCGACAGAAACGATCCATCAAAGCGGAACACATCCATGCGCAACCCGAAGGGTGCCAAATCTGCCTCGCGCGTGTTGCGCAGCTGGCGCAAAGTCAGCTCCGAAATCTGGCAATCGTGAAAGATCGTGACCTCATCGCCGAGCATTGTTTTGCTCTCAACCGCGCTTAGCCCTTTGAACGGCAACGCACCGCGCCACAGTTGCGGGCGCCATGACCAATCTGTTCCGGCGGGTTTCGGGAACGACATTGATCCGATGCGCGGAAGCGCGAGGCGGCTGTCAGCCTGATGGGTCAATTCATCAAGTTTATGGCGAAGAATACGTGCTTCGTTGCGTTGGCCACGCAGCAAAGACAAATCGGTTGTTCCCGCAGACATCGCCGCACGAGACCAAAATGCCCGCGCCCGCCGCAAGAGCACCTTTTCCAAAAGACCTGATCTATGCTGTCCCATGACGTTCCGAGAGATTCCTTTTCAGGCACCATACCTGCCAAATTGTTTCGGGAAAGGAAACAATTAGCAGGATTTTCCCCAGCGTTTCTATCAAATTTATTCGGCTTCGGCCTCGGGTGCGTTCACTTCGGCCAATTCGGCCATCGCGACCACCAGCAAACGCTCACCTTCGCTGCGGCTTAAGGCGTCGCGCTCAAAGCTCAGCACTGAAATCGTGACCAGCCGTCCGCGCACGTCCAGAAACCCGCGCCATTGGGGGCCGCCCGTTCCGGCGAACGGCACATCAGCGGTATCCTCAAACCGTGCCAGCACGCCTGCCCGATCGGTGATCGTCGCGACCTCGGACATGTTGGCAAGATCACCATCAGAGGACAAAAGCGCACGCCCTGCATCGCTTTGAAGGAACGCGGCAAAGGCGTCTTCGTTGCCCACGACGCTTGCCGTATCTACGGCGCCAAACTGGATCATAATCAAACCATCAAGGTTTGGCATAACCGCCGCATCATCTGACAGCAATGCGCATCCCGCCATGACAGCAAAGCCGCGGCGCGCATTGCTGGCACCTTGATCGATGCAGTACCCTTCAGGACCGCGCGCCCGCACGTCCCCACCCAGCAGTGATAACGTGCGGATACCTTCACCGGTCGCGTTGCTTGGCGCACCAATGCTCGCCAAGCCATCGGCAATACCGTCAGACACTTGTGAACAACCGACCAAGCCAGCGCAAACAAGCGCCAAGACACACCCTTTCACCCACATGGAATTAAAGATCCATGTAGATGTGGCGTTCGTCTTTGGCACCTGGATGCGTGACAGCGCCGTCTTTGGCACCACCAACAAGTTGGGCGTATTTCCACAATGCGCCAGAGGCGTAGATCGTTTCTTTTGCGCCTTTCCAGTCCGCGCGGCGGGCCGCCATGTCTTCGTCTGACACATCAACTGACAATTCGCCCGTGACCGCGTTCATTGTGATCATGTCACCGTCTTTCAGCAAACCGATTGGGCCACCATGCGCGGCCTCTGGTCCGACGTGTCCAACGCAGAAACCGCGTGTCGCACCGGAAAAACGGCCATCCGTGATCAGCGCGACCTTTTTGCCCATACCTTGGCCAGATAATGCAGCTGTTGTCGCCAACATTTCGCGCATACCCGGACCACCAGCAGGGCCTTCGTTCCGGATCACAAGCACTTCGCCTTCTTTGTAGTTGCGGGCTTTGACGGCGGCAAAAGCGTCTTCTTCGGATTCAAAGCAACGGGCCGGACCAATGAACGATTGTTCCTGCGTCGCCATGCCGGCGACTTTTACGATTGCGCCTTCCGGGGCAAGGTTGCCTTTCAGGCCGACAACACCGCCTGTCGGTGTCAGTGGTGCATCAATTGGATAGATCACGCGACCATCTGCGTCACCTTCGATACGGTCGATTTCCTCACCGATGGAATACCCGGTCGCTGTCATGCAGTCTTCGTGGATCAATTTGGCCTTGCGCAATTCTTTCATCACCATCATCACGCCGCCCGCCTCATACAGGTCTTTGGCAACGTATTGCCCGCCTGGCTTAAGGTCGACGAAATAGGGCGTGTCGCGGAAAATTTCGCAGACATCTTCAAGGGTGAATTTGATACCGGCCTCATGCGCAATCGCGGGCAGGTGCAGACCGGCGTTGGTCGACCCGCCTGTACAGGCCACAACGCGCGCCGCATTTTGCAAGGATTCCAGCGTCACGACATCGCGCGCGCGGATGTTCTTGGCAAGAAGGTTCATCACCGCCTCACCCGACGCCACAGAATACTGATCGCGCGATTCATATGGCGCGGGCGCACCGGAGGATTGCGGCAACGCGAGGCCAATGGCCTCGGATACGCAAGCCATCGTGTTGGCTGTGAACTGACCGCCACAGGCACCTGCCGACGGGCAGGCCACGCGTTCAAGAACTTCGAGCGCACTGTCAGACAAATCACCCGCTTGGTGGCGGCCCACGGCCTCAAACATGTCTTGTACGGTCAAATCACGGTTCGCGTATTCGCTCGGCACATCGGCGCCAGCAGGTGCGCGACCCGGAAGGATCGAGCCACCGTAGATGAACACAGATGGCGTGTTCAAACGCACCATTGCCATCATCATACCTGGCAAGGATTTGTCACAGCCCGCAAGGCCGACAATCGCGTCATAGCAGTGGCCGCGCATCGTCAGTTCAACGGTGTCGGCAATCGCTTCGCGTGACGCCAGCGAAGATCGCATACCTTCATGGCCCATCGCGATGCCGTCGGTGACAGTGATGGTCGTGAATTCACGCGGTGTGCCTTCGGCGCTTTTGACGCCCAGCTTAACGGCCTGCGCCTGACGGTTCAGCGAGATGTTGCAAGGCGCCGCTTCGTTCCAGCAGGTCGCAACACCAACCAGTGGTTGATAAATCTCGTCTTCGGTCATGCCCATCGCATAATAATAGGAACGGTGCGGCGCGCGGGCCGGGCCGACGGTTACGTGGCGGCTTGGCAGGTTGGTCTTGTCCATACGGGCTTTGGTCATGGCGATATCCTCCGAAAATCTGTTGGAAACGGTCTAAATTGCGCTGCGGCGGTCTACAAGGTGCAAGTGGGTTGGAACTTGCGCGATCTGGCGGCACTGTGGCGCAATGAAACTGTCTTTCACGCCCTTGATAGGTGAATACGCAATTACCCGACTGCCCGCCGCCACCGCGACACCCGATTGGGTCGACGGTGAGGGGCTGGTCAGCATGACCCGCGCGCAAGACGAGCTTTCGATTGTGTGCCGTGCGGATCGCGCGCCGGATACAGCAGATCGCGGATGGAGCGCCTTGCGCGTTGATATGCTGGCGGCACTGGATGAACCGGGGGTGGTTTTGGCCGCTGTCACGCCAATTTCAACCGCTGGATTGGGCGTGTTCGTAATATCCACCCACTTGCGCGACTATCTACTGGTGCGTACGGCCGAATTGGAACGGGTCCACGCAGCCCTCACGGCGGCAGGCCATACAATTGATTGATCGCTATCGCGCCATGCGCACGCGGGCTGCGCCTTACACCAACACCGCCAATTGGGCCTACGCGGGAATTGTGCTGGCTGCCTTGTGGTTTGGTTTCACGATCATTTTCAGTGCGATTTATGTTGTCTGGGCGCAATCATCTTGGGTTGCGGATAACCCGCTACTTGAAGATGCATTTTTCCTTGGCTCAACCCCGTCAGCGGTGCGCTGGACCCTCGCGACGTTCGCCATTTACACCGCAATTTTGCTTTTGATGATGCGTGTATTTCACCGCCTTGGGCTGCGCACGTTGATCGGACACGCGCCAACAGCGTGCCGGGAATTCATCAGGGTTTCCATCTACCTGTCGCCCCTTTACGGGTTTCTTACTCTGCCGTCGGTGTTCCTGCCAGAGGCCGAACGCCAGTATGACATTACAACATGGCTGTCGTTGCTTCCCATGATGTTACCGTTGCTGTTCGTGCAAATCAGTGCCGAAGAATTCGTCTTTCGTGGATATCTGCAAAGCCATTTCGCCGCGCTGACATCCAACCCGATCATCTGGATGGGCATCCCGTCATTCCTGTTCGGACTAATTCATTTTGACCCGACCAGCCCCGCCTATTCAGCCTGGACCTACGTGATTTGGGCCACGTGCCTTGGACTTGTTTGCGCCGACCTGACAGCGCGGTCCGGCACACTTGGCCCGGCGCTGGCGGTGCATTTCATCAATAACATCGGCGCAATGTTCATATTGGCGGCGGACGATTGGCTCTATGGTGCGGCGCTGTACGTTTGGCCAACGTACGGTGAACCATGGGTGCCGTGGATTCCGTTCGAGGCACTGTTCTTGTTTTCTGTCTGGCTTGCCGCGCGTTTGGCATTGCGGCGTTGATTGCATTTCGCCCGCGCGCAGCTTATCTCAATCCCAACATCATTTGAGGTCCCCGATGAACTGGATTTCCAACTACGTCCGCCCCCGCATCAACTCCATCTTCTCGCGCCGCGAAGTGCCCGAGAATTTGTGGTCCAAATGTGATGAATGCGGCACCATGCTGTTTCACCGTGAATTGGCCGAAAACCTGAATGTCTGTACGTCCTGCGGTCACCACATGGCGATCACCGCACGCGACCGGTTTGCATCTTTGTTTGATGGCGGCATCTTCACGGAGGTCGACGTTCCAGCACCCACTGTCGATCCGCTGCATTTTCGCGATCAGAAGAAATATCCCGATCGCATGAAGGCAGCCCAGAAGACGACCAATGAAAAAGAGGCAATGCTGGTGGCGGAGGGCGAGATTGGCCGCACGCCGATTGTTGCCGCCTGTCAGGACTTCAGCTTTATGGCGGGATCCATGGGCATGTATGTCGGCAACGCGATCATCGCCGCCGCCCAGCGCGCCGTTGACACGAAGCGCCCGCTGATCCTGTTTTCCGCTGCCGGTGGCGCACGTATGCAAGAAGGGATTTTGTCCCTGATGCAGATGCCGCGCACGACCGTTGCCGTGGAAATGCTCAAAGAAGCGAACCTGCCTTATATCGTGGTTTTGACACACCCAACGACAGGTGGCGTGACGGCATCATATGCGATGCTGGGTGATGTCCATATCGCGGAACCCAACGCATTGATCTGCTTTGCGGGGCCGCGCGTGATTGAACAGACGATCCGCGAAAAGCTCCCCGAAGGATTCCAGCGGGCTGAATACCTCTTGGATCACGGCATGCTGGATCGCGTTACACCGCGCGGCAAAATGCGCGATGAACTAATTGGCATCACCCGCATGCTGCTGGGTCTTGGCCCCATGGTCTTGGCGGACCTGCCCGCACCCGACGCGCCAGAGGCCGAACCTGCTGAAGCCCCGAAAACGGACGCAGACCCAGCATGATCCTGTGGCCTGCCCTCATCGGGGGTGTGCTGGCGGTCGCGACGGGCGGCGCGTTATGGCGTCTCCATCTGCTGCATCGTCCTGGCATTATCGGGTTGATTGTGATCGCAATCGCCGGGTTCTGGCCCCTTTTTGCTGTAGCGTCGGGGCATGACGGGCAGCTCGTGTTTCACCTCGCATTGTTCGCGACCTTTGCTGTGGCCGCGGTGTATTCGCACCGCTTAGGCCTAGCAGGTTTGGCGTTGGTGTTGGTCGCACACGGGGTTCTAGATGCGGCATTGTTCACAACATCCCATCCCGGCCCTGTGTGGTGGCCCGCCTTTTGTGCAGGTTATGACGTCGCATTGGGCGCAGTGATCTTGTTCTCCCTTTTTCGAAAGCCGCAAACACCATGAACTCAGATGTGATCCTTGCCCGTATGATGGCGTTGCACCCGAAGATTATCGATCTAACCCTTGATCGGATGTGGCGGTTGCTGGATGCGCTCGGCAATCCCGAACGCCGCCTGCCTCCTGTGATCCACATTGCAGGTACGAACGGCAAAGGATCAACACAGGCCATGATCCGTGCCGGTCTCGAGGCGCAGGGAAAGCGCGTTCATGCCTATACTTCACCCCACCTCGCGCGGTTTCACGAACGTATCCGATTGGCAGGGGGACTGATTTCCGAGGATGCGCTGACCGAGGCGCTTGATCGGTGCTACGCTGCCAACAACGGCGAAAACATCACCTATTTTGAGATCACGACCTGTGCCGCGATCCTTGCATTTTCTGAAACTCCGGCAGATTACACGCTCCTTGAGGTCGGTCTGGGTGGGCGTCTTGATGCGACCAATGTGATTGATCCGGTGTTGAGCATCATCACGCCTGTGGACCTCGATCATCAGCAGTTTTTAGGCGATACGCTGCGCCAGATTGCCGCCGAAAAAGCTGGGATCATCAAACGTGGCGTGCCGTGTGTTGTCGGCCCACAGCACGATGATGCGTTGGACGTGATTGAGGCGACCGCCCAGCGGCTTGGTGCCCCAATTTTGGCCTATGGTCAGCACTTTCACGTCAACGAAGAACGCGGACGGCTGGTGTTTGAGGACGAAACCGGATTGCTGGATCTGCCCCTGCCCGCCTTGCCCGGCCCACACCAAATCCAGAACGCCGGTGCCGTTCTTGCGGCACTGCGCCACTTGGGTGCCGACGAAGATGCCTGCGCCGCAGCCATGACAAGCGCCCGATGGCCCGCGCGTATGGAGCGCCTGAAACAAGGTGCGTTGGTTGATCGCGCGGCCCCCGCCGAACTGTGGTTGGACGGAGGGCACAATCCAGCCGCCGGAAAGGCGATCGCCGCCACCCTCGAAACGCTGCCCAAACGCGAAACACACCTGATTTGTGGTATGCTGAACACCAAAGATGTTGCCGGCTTCATGCGCCCGCTTGCGCCATTTACACAATCGCTGACCGGCGTCGCGATCCCCGATGAAACCAACACGCTACCCGCTGAAACAACCGCCGACGCCGCGACATCAGCAGGGATTGCGGCCCAAACCGCGCCGGACATTTACATGGCCCTCGATGCCATTACTGCGACGTCACCTAGCGCGCGTATTCTGATTTGCGGCTCTCTCTATTTCGCGGGCCATGTGATGCGGGAAAACCAATGATCCGCGCCGCTGTTCTTATCGCTTGCCTAACGTCGCCCGTCGCCGCTGCGGATTTTGAATTCTGTTGGGAGGGCGCAAATGGTTACCGCATGGAAGGGTCTATGCGGATTGACGACGCGCTGCTCAATCGTTCGCTTTTGACACATGACGACGTTTCGGCATTCTTCATCCAGGGCTTTAAGGACGACGTGCCGCTGGGTGCCTGGGACATGAGCCAAGTGACACCCGAAACAAGCTGGAACCTGTCGTTTGATCCACGCGGTATGGTCTTCCCCACAGGCGGAATGCACGACAGTGACAAAGGTCAGGCGTGGAATGCAGGCGGGCGGGCGGATGACTGTGGCAACCCCGGTTTTGGGTTCAACTCTGGCACGAACGCGCAAGACCTCTGCGTTAACAACGTCTGGCATACGGACAGCATGATCAACCGCTACACACGCTTTCCGGTCTTCCCTCTGGGTACGGCGAACCTTGATTGCGGGGGCGTCGCATTGCTCGGCGGGCTGCCCCAATCCGCACAATCAGCAAGCGAATAAGACTCACCCTCTGGAAAAAACGAATCGCCGATTCGTTTTTCCTTTGACGAGCGATTCGCCTTACCTCTATATCTGGCACTTAATTCTATTTTGAGTGCGGGCCTGCCAGCTAGCCCACTATATTTAGCGCTCAAGTCGTTGGGGGACGAGGGATGAACCGCACCGTATTAGCGTGCACACTGATAGGGCTTTCGACCGTTTGCGCAGCTGAAACGCTGCCCGTCACTGCAAATGCAGTTTTCAACTTTAACGGCGAAGAAATAGTGATCTCACGTGCAAGCACGGTTGATCCGACCACTCTGACGGCGCTTGCCTCGGTGTCAGGCACCTGCGTTGCCCCATGCCTATCCCCCATGATCGTCGCCGATGGCGTCGTGACGATGGGTGAGATGGAAGTGATCGAATTTCTATCAACAGCCGTTGAATCCGGTGACGGGTTGTTGATTGACGCCCGTGTGCCAGACCAACGTGCGCTGGGCTTCATACCCGCATCCGTCAACATTCCCGCTGCGACATTGGCCCCCACCAATCCGTTTCGCAACGAAATACTCATGGCTTTGGGCGCAGAAAGCTTTCAGGGCATTTTCAATTTCACCGATGCCATCAGCTTGGTCGTGTTTGATGCGGGGCCTGCAACGGCAGACGCACAGACATTGATCACAGACCTGATTTCGGTCGGTTATCCGACAGACAAGATTTCTTATTACCGCGGTGGGATGCAGGTCTGGGCAACGCTCGGGCTGTCCACCAAAACGTCAGCGCAATGACCGCGCAACAATACATTCCGGTGACCTAGGCCAAAGGCGCCGGCACGATCTTGGCAGGGCGAGGGAGCGAGCCTTTGGCTCGTTCTCTTGTTTCAAGCAGGCGAAACCGGTGAGGCGTCTTGGGGTGCACCCACTTCACCGGAGCGACAAAAGGGTGCGCCCCACGACATCATTCCCCCGCATGGGGCAAGACCGCGAGGCACAACAGATGATCCTTTTTCAACGCATGGCGGGCCTTATGTGTGCCTTGCTTTTGGCGACCAGTGCGGCGGCACAAGACGTGCGCATAACGACATTCAAAGATGACAGCACGTTCACCCTGAACGGGCGGACCTTTACCGTAACGCGCGACCAAAACACGGCCGCGACGTTGCAGGGTGATTTCGCACGGACATCACGCGCCTGCCCGCCCAATTGTATCCAACCCATGATCGCCGCCACGGGCGTCGCAACCTACGGAGAGCTTGAGGTTCTCGGGTTCATGGAAACAAAAGTCACTGACGGCGCGGGGCTGTTGCTTGATGTGCGCAACCCTGATGCGTTCGCGACGTCGTCGATCCCCGGTGCTGTGAATGTCCCGTTCATGACGTTGACCGACGAAAACCGGTTTCGCAAAGATATCCTGCGGGCCTTGGGCGCCGTCGATGCTGCTGGCGACACACTGGATTTTACCAATGCGATGTCCCTAACCGTTTTCAGTGGTGGCGTTTGGTCCAGCGATGCGATCACGGCCATCAACAATCTTTTGTCCGCGGGATACCCAGCGCGCAAACTTTCCTATTATCGAGGCGGAATGCAGGCGTGGCTTCACGTCGGCCTGACCGTCCAATAACCCGTAAACCGGCTCACGCCAAAAGAGGCCTATCGTTATGATCCGCACCACAGTCGCTCTGTTTGTTTTCGCCCTATTTATCTGCGGGTTGATCATTTTCCGTCCCTTCGCCGAAGACGACGTCGTCGTGCAAGACCCCCTTGGCGTGCCGATTGAAGACACCGCGGACGTCACCCGCGCCGCGACGCCTGACATCAGTTCCCTCGCGCAGGCAGCAGTATCCGCAGCGGCCCCTCTGACGATCGAACCCGCCACCGGGTTGGTTGAGGCGCCGCGCCGGATCGACGTGCTCCGCCCCAACACGGACGACACGCGTCTTTCGGATATGACAAACAACGTGTTGGCCGAACTCGGGTTTGCGGGCGTCAAACCTGTCACAACGAACAGCCAGGCCCAGCGCCAATCAACGTCAGAAATCCTTGCGGGGATCGAAGCGGCAACAGGGCAGCAATCCATTCTAGAAGAACGCGACACGCTTGAGGCAATCGTGATTGCGGCATTGCGTGCGGGTGAAACAGATGAAGACATCGACACAATCATCAATGACGCCGCCGCAGCAGGCAACGTGGCGGTGCCGCAAATTCTGGTGACATCTGACGGACGCGTGGACACACATGTTCTTTTGAACAACATCGTATCACAGGCGCAAATCGCGGCAGGTGGGACGGCACCCACCATTCCGGACGCAACGCCCGAGAACACACAAGGCATGGAAGTGCGCGTCGTGCAGCGTGCAACAGACGCAGTTCAGGCGCGGTTCTACACCGTGCAAAGCGGTGACAGCCTTGGTGCGATTGCGATCACGTTCTTCGGGTCCAGCGCCTATTACGACGTCATTTTCGAAGCCAACAAAGGGCTGTTGTCCAGCCCTGACCGCATTCGCGTTGGTCAGCGTTTGGTTATCCCCCGCATCGACGCCTAAGACAGCTTAATTCTGCCCCCAGCCATCACCCTGCATTTCGCGCAAGCGGCTGGCGGTGCGTTCAAATTCGAACACGCCCTCGCCCTCAAGATACAGCATTTCAGGCGGTGCGGCGGCAGATGCGATAAGGCGCACCTGGCCTTCATAAAGCGTGTCGATCAACGTCACGAACCGCTTGGCCTCGTTGTAGTTTGACCGGTTCAGGGGCGGGATATCTTCGAGAACAAGAACCCGCACCGCATCGACCAACGCCAGATAATCCGCGGCACCCAATGGTTTGCCGCAAAGATCATAGAACTTCGCCCGCGCGACACCGTTCGCGAAAGCCGGGATTTCCAGATCACGCCCTTTGACACGCAATGTCAGCGGTTCTGCCCCACCTTTGCTGAGTTGGGTCCAGATCGCATCGATCTCGGCTCGGGCGGCGGCGTTGTTGGGGGTAAAGAAGCTTGGCGTGCCTTCTAGAACGGACTGGCGGTAATCCACATCGCTTGCGAGTTCATGAACCTCCATCCGGTCTTTAAGAAGTGCAATAAACGGCAGAAACAGCTGGCGGTTCAACCCGTCTTTGTACAGATCATCGGGCACGCGATTTGATGTGGTCACAACTACAACGCCGGCCTCAAACAAGGCCTCGAACAAACGCCCGACGATCATCGCGTCGGTGATGTCACTGATCTGCATTTCATCAAACGCCAGAAACCGCACACGCCCCGCCAGCTCGGCGGCGACGGGGGCAATCGCATCATCCACGCCATCCTTTCGGGCCTGTGCAATCGCACCGTGAACCCACTGCATAAACGCATGAAAATGGCTGCGCTGTTTGGGGACCTCAACGGTGTCATACAACAAATCCATCAGCATCGATTTGCCGCGTCCAACACCGCCCCACAGATATAGACCCTTTGGGCCAACGACGGGCACGGCCTTTCGAAACAGCCCTTTTTTGGGCGCGGCGGGGGCCTGCAAGACATCTGCGCGCACCCTTTCGAGCGATGGGAGGGCCGCGCGCTGTACCGGATCGTCGCGTAGTGCGCCCGATGCAATCCGTGCTTCGTATTCTGCCTGAACGGTTTTCATTACACTGGCATAGCGCGCTGACAGCCCGTCAGCAATTGCCATCACGATCCATGATTACACAGACCACATCTTCCAAATTGACCCGGGCGATTTTCGCGCCCAATGTCGCGTGATGGAACGCCAATCAAACCTTGTCACGCCCGTCCTTGTCGCGGGTTGTATTATCATCATGGTCAGCTTTGCCGTGCGCGCATCCTTTGGCGTCTTTCAAATCCCGATTGCCGAAGAATTTGCATGGGCGAGGTCTGAATTTTCCCTCGCGATTGCGTTCCAGAACCTTGCTTGGGGGATCGGTCAGCCAATCTTTGGCGCGCTTGCCGAACGCCTGACAGACCGCAAAGCAATTATTCTGGGCGCGATCATCTATGCGGCAGGTCTGATCCTATCATCGCAGGCAGTGTCACCCATCGCGCACCAAACTTACGCTTGGCTCGTGGGTTTCGGCATCGCGGGCACGGGTTTTGGTGTCATTTTGGCCGTGGTCGGGCGCGCCGCGTCGGATGAGAACCGCTCAATGTCACTGGCCATTGCAACCGCTGCGGGGTCCGCAGGACAAGTCTTCGGCGCGCCGCTTGCGGAATTTCTGCTGAACTACATCCCGTGGCAGTCCGTGTTCCTCGTGTTTGCGGGCCTCGTCATGGCATCGCTGTTCACACTGCCCTTGATGAAGGCACCCCCAACCGCAGGCAAACAAGAGCTTGAGGAATCGATCGGCCAAGTCATCACCCGCGCCTTCAAAGACCCATCCTATACATTGATCTTTTTGGGCTTCTTTTCATGCGGCTATCAGCTTGCGTTTATTACAGCCCACTTTCCGGCGATGATAACTGAAATGTGTGGCCCGATCTTGCCGGGCGGCGCGCTGCACAATATCGGCATCACGACCACGTCGGCGCTTGGCGCGATTGCAATTTCGCTGATCGGGTTGGCAAATATTGCGGGCACGTTGCTCGCGGGGTGGGCCGGCAAACGCTATTCCAAGAAATACCTGCTTGCCGGAATTTACACGGGCCGCACCATCGCGGCGGCGGTCTTTATCTTGATGCCAATCACGCCGATGTCTGTGATCGTTTTTTCGGTCGTTATGGGGTCGCTATGGTTGGCGACAGTGCCACTGACCAGCGGGTTGGTCGCGCATATTTACGGGCTGCGCTACATGGGTACGCTGTATGGCATCGTGTTCTTCTCACACCAACTGGGATCTTTCCTTGGCGTGTGGCTTGGTGGGCGGCTGTATGATGCGTATGGATCTTACACCGCCGTCTGGTGGGTCGGTGTGGCTGTTGGTGCATTTTCGGCGATTGTGCATTTGCCGATCCGCGAAGACAAACGCGTGCCCATGGCGGCCTAGTCGACGTCTTCGCGCAGAACGTCCCGCAATACATCGATGACGTCCTTGGAATGGGTAAAGCCAACGTCGTGATCTGCATCCTGGATCACTTCTTGACGCAGGCTGCGGTTCCACTGCGTTGTCGTCCCTAGGGATTTAAGCGGGATCATTTCGTCTTTTTCGGCCCAAATTCCGACGACGGGCACGCCTTCGCGCCCGATTGCGCGGTGCGCGTCTTCTTGCATGTCCGACAGCATGTGCCGACGGCTGGACAAAACGGACCGCAGGAAACCGCGGCTTTCATATTCAGCGAGTTGAAGTTCAACGATCCCGCGAATGTCAAATATCCGGCCTAGCCGTGTGCGCAGCGCACGACGATCACGACGCGCGACGATCACTGCATGAAGCCAGTCACCGATGATCGGCGTCTTGCGGCAAATCTCTGTCAGTTTATCTTCGCGCAGCCATGCACCGCCAGATGCAAGCAAGATCAGGCGCCGCACGCGGCTGGGGTGCTTCGCGGTAAAATGGGTTCCGATGGATCCGCCCATGGAATAGCCCATCAGCGTAACATCTTCGGCAAGGTCCTGATGATCCAGAAGGTCAGACAATTGGCGGGCGAAAAAATCACCGGTTTGAGGACCACGCGGCGCATCAGAAAACCCGCGCCCGTACAGATCATAGACCAGCACACGGTAGCCCAAATCAGCCAAGCCTTCGGCGATGGCGTACCAAACAGGGCTCGGCGTTGTAAGGCCGTGAATGCAGACGACAACGGGGCCGCGTGCGCGCCCCAACCATTGATAGTGCGTCACGCCTTGGCTCAGCTTGGCAAAGCGTCCCGGTGCCTTTTTGCGAAATTCATCGGCACTGTAACGCCTGCTTTCGGCCAACCACGGAATTGAAGCCACACCAGCAATGATGGCCAAGACAACGATCCACCCCATTACGATGACCGCCCTTTCCAGACATCCAGAATGTAACGGCTTGTCATCAGATCCAGATGCGCGCCCCCACCATTTTTGAACAATGTAATGTCGTCGCGGGACTGCCGTTGGAACGCATCAAGCTCGTAGTAATCCGCAAGAACATCGTCCTGTGATATCGCCCCTTCAGCCAGCGGAATCTTCAGCTCTCCGATATGGCCCATCGTTGTGGCGTAGCTGTCCACGAAGATACGCGCGCGTTGCAATGTTTTATCATCAACTTCGCGCATGTCGGGCCGATACGCGCCGATCAGGTCAATGTGCTGCCCTGGCTGAAACCACTCTCCCTTAAGGATCGGCTCGGTTGTCATGGTGGCAGAGGTAATGATGTCTGCCGCTTTCACTGCCGCCTCAAGGTTGGGCGCGATGCTGACGCCATCGCATTCCTGTGCAAAACGTTTCGCGCCTTCGGGCGATCTGTTCCAGATCATGAACTCAGCATCAGGAAACGCCGCGCCGTATGCCTGCCACAGCGTTTTGCCAACGGTGCCCGCCCCCACGATCAGGATTTTGCGGCTATCAGGCCGCGCCAAACGCCGCGCCGCCAAAAGACTGTCGCCGGCCGTCTTCCACTTTGTCACAAGGTGAAAATCAAGGATCGCCTCAAGTTGGCCATCGGTGTCTGAAAACAGGTTCACCGCGCCATGTATCATTGGCGTGTCTGTGTTTTTGTTTTTGGGGAAAATTGTGGCGCATTTGATCGCCAAACCCATCCCGTCGATCCACGCTGAACGGTTTAGCAGTGTATCAGGATCACGGTACAAAAACACATCTTCGACCGTCGCCTTTGGCCGCGCATGCCCCTGCGCCAATGCATCCGTCAGCTCTAGCCAGTCCAGACCAATTTGGCCTTCATCAAAGGGGATCATCACGGTCATTGGGCGGCCTCCTCGGTCAATAATCCATCCGCGACAAGGCGCGCGGCCCAGCCTTCCGGCCCGTCAAACAAATGCGTCTGCCAGCCGCGTGCTTGCGCCGCGGTAATGTTTTCGGGCCGGTCATCCGTGAACAGCAACGCCGCAGGTTGCACCCCGCAGGCGGTTTCAAGACGTTCGTAAATCGCAGCGTCCGGTTTGATCACGCCCATTTCGCCCGAAATGAAACGCTGATCGAATTCTTCAAGAAACGGGTATTCGCGTTCAGCCATTTCCAAAGTCTCGTTCCCGAAATTCGACAACGCAAGAACCGTATGTTCGCCGCGTCGCAGCGCGCGCAAAAGCCGGACAGAATGATCAATCGCGGGTGACGCGATTTCAATCCAGCGGTCGCGCCAAATGGCCAGTTCGTCCGCCCAATTGGGGTACAATGTGATCATCTCGGCAATCGCATCATGGAAATTCTCGCCCGTATCAACACGGTCGTTCATCTCAAGAATAGGGACAGCGTCAAAGAACGCCATGCGGCGTTCCTGCCCTATGACACGGTCAAAGAATTGTTCGGGCTGCCAGCCGATCAGCACATTCCCGATGTCAAAAATAACAGCTTGAACAACCATGCGATCCGCCCCCAAAGTTTGCCTCATCCTAGCAGGTTTTACCCCTTCGCAAAGCGTTTACGCACGTTTGGTGGCGCGCAGCTCTCTCTCTAGGGCATCCAGAAAACGCGACTTGTCGGACTTGGAAAATGCCTTGCCCCCGCCTTGGCGAAACGGGTCAGCTGCACGAATGTCGGCCATCAGATCGCGCGTGGCGAGGATATTGCCGATGTTGGCCTGCGTCAGCGCCTCACCATTGTGTTTGAGAACCCGCGCACCCGCTTCAACGCATTTGGCGGCCAACGGGATGTCACCTGTGATCACCACATCACCCGTCGTGGCGCGATCCGCGATCCACATATCCGCGATGTCCGGGCCATCCGGTACGATCACCGTTTCAACAAGCGGATTTTGCGACGGGCGCAACCCGCCATTGGACACGATGAACATTTTCACACCGTGGCGCGTGCCAACCTTTTCGACTTCTGCCTTTACGGGGCAGGCATCCGCATCGACATAAATGCTCACGACCAGAGAGCCTCTGCGTGAAACGCGACGTGATCTTCCATGAAGGTCGAGATGAAGAAATAGCTGTGATCATATCCCTTCTGCAGCCGAATCTGGCCTTCTTGGCGTTTGGCGGCCATGGCTGCGGCAAAGGCTTCTGTGCCCAATTTTTCGCCAAACTGATCGTCTGTTCCGGTGTCGATCAGGATAGGGCCGTCAAACCCGTTGCCTTGCATCAAAACAGTCGCATCGTGCGGGCCCCAATTGGATTCATCACCCCAATAGGCCGCAAACTGTTTGCGGCCCCAGTCGCTGTTCGTCGGATTGCAGATCGGCGCGAAGGCCGAAACAGACCGAAACCGCCCGGGCAGTGCCATCGCCAAGGTCAGCGCGCCGTGACCACCCATGGAATGGCCCGTGATCGATTGGCGCGACATATCGAGAGGGAACTTATCAGCCAAAAGCGCCGGTAGTTCTTCTGCGGTGTAGGTCCACATTTTGAAATGTTCGGACCAGGGCGCCTCTGTCGCGTCGATATAAAACCCCGCGCCCTGCCCCAGATCATAAGCATCGTCATTGGGCACATTGTCACCGCGCGGCGACGTGTCGGGAAACACCAATGCAATGCCCTGTTCGGCGGCCCAGCCTTGGGCGCCTGCCTTGGTCATCGCGTTCTCATGGGTGCACGTCAGCCCTGACAAAAACCACAAAACAGGCACGGGGCCGTGTTCAGCCTCGGCGGGTAGAAACACGGCGAACGTCATGTCGGTGCCCGTCGCAGTTGAGGCATGTTTGTACACACCTTGCACGCCGCCAAAGCAGCGGTTTTCAGATAATGTTTCCATCACATGTCTCCGTCATAGATCGTCAGGATTTCATCCAACGGTTTCTTTTTCTTCGCCACTGCAGGCACCGTCGCTGTTTCGGCCGGATGGCCCACGGCAAGGATCATAATCGGTTTTTCGTTTTCGGGGCGGCGGCATAGTTCATTCAAAAATTTCATCGGGTTGGGTGTGTGCGTCAAACAAGACAGGCCAGCGGTGTGCAGCGCCGTGATCAACATGCCCGTCGCGATCCCGACACTTTCGGGGACGTAGTAATGTTTGATCCGTTCACCGTCGCGATAGCCCCAACGTTGTGCAAACACGACGATCAGCCACGGCGCGATGTCCAAATGGGGCTTTGACGCATCCGTTCCAATCGGTTCAAGCGCCTTTAGCCACGCATCCCCACCGCCACCATCATAGAATTTTTCTTCTTCTTCCTCAGCCGCAGCGCGGACCTGGGATTTCATCTTTGGATTGCGAATGGCCACGAAATGCCACGGCTGCTGGTTTGCGCCACTGGGTGCTGTTCCGGCGGCGTGAATACAAGCCTCGATCACCTCTTTGGGGACAGCGCGCGTACTGTAGTCGCGGATCGAATGACGGGTTTTGATGTGTGCGTAGAATTCTTCGGCCTCGCGCAGCATGTGGGCATCGTCATAATCAGCACGATCCGGCAGGGCCAAGGCTTGATATTCGGGTGGGGTCTGGTCGGTCATGTCAAACTTTCAATCAGGGCGATGACGGCAGAAACGGTAAAGACGCTTACAGCTGTTGAGATAAGAATGGAGGCTGAAACGCGCGCGGGCGCCACCCCGTAATGTTGCGCGAGAATGTAGACATTTCCAGCGACAGGCAAGGCAGCAGCGGCAATCATCACACCCGCTGCATAGGGATCAACGGGCAGCATAACGAGGGCCGCGAAGGCGACGGCGGCAGGGTGCAATACCAGTTTGGCAAACGACAGCCATCCGGCAACGGCGATCTTTTCCGCCGATTTGGTGGCAAGAGATGCACCAATCGCAAACAAGGCCCCCGGCGTAGCAGCAGCCCCGAGGATCGATAGAAATTCGTTGGCAGGTTTCGGGATCGGCACACCAAAGCCAGACACGATCAAACCCAGCGAAATTGATACGATCATCGGGTTTTTCAACAGGCCAATCCCGACGGTGCGCAAGACGCCAATCGACATTCGCCCGTCACGCGACCCCGTAATCAGAATCACGATCAGCGACCCGAACACAATCAGATCAACGGCCAGGACCAGCATCACCGGCCCGATGGCGCGTTCGCCCAACAACAAAACCAACATCGGAATACCGAGGAACCCGACGTTGCCGATGACAGCACACTGCGCTTCGACTGCGGCTTCTTCAATGCCACGTTTGCGCAACAATGCCACACCTGTCGCGATCAGATAGACAAACAGCGTGCCCCAAAGATAGGCGAACACGAACGGCCAATCGAGGATATCGGCAATCGCCAAATTAGCCGAAAAACGGAACAACATCGCAGACAAGGCAAAATAGAACACGAACTTCGTCAGATACGCCGTCGCTTCGGGTGTGAAAAAGCCCGTGCGCCCCGCACCGTAGCCCAGCCCGATCAGCGCAAAGAACGGCAGCGTTTGAAGAAAGATATCCAACATTGCACAGGCTTAGCACCCTGTTTGCTGGCGCAACAGCCTCTAGCCGCTGCCGATTAGTATCCCTGCCCCCAACACAAGCGCACCCCCGACGACGACCTGCAATGCAGCGCGAAAGAAAGGAGTTTCCATATACTTGTTCTGAATCCACGCGATGGCCCAAAGTTCAACAAACACCACTGCAATCGCGATGGTCGTTGCTGTCCAAAAATCGGTGATCAGATAGGGCAGCGCATGGCCAAGCCCGCCAACTGTCGTCATGACCCCCGATGCAAACCCGCGCTTAATCGGGGACCCACGGCCAGAGATTTGGCCATCGTCGCTTGCGGCTTCTGTGAACCCCATGGAAATTCCGGCGCCGATACTAGCGGCCAGACCGACAAGAAACGTCGTCCATGTGTCCTGCGTGGCAAAAGCCACAGCAAAGATCGGCGCGAGCGTCGAAACCGATCCATCCATCAACCCGGCCAATCCGGGTTGCACCCATGTCAAAACAAACTGGCGATGTGCTGCGTCTTTTTCTGCCGCGTCAGCATCCGCCCCGATGTGTTCTTCAACAAGCTGCCCCGCCTTGTCCGAATGCCCTGCCTCAGCCGCAGCCAAATCCCCCAGAAGTTGGCGGGTTGCAGCATCGCCCGTTGATTTGGCCGCGGTTTCATAAAACGACTGCGCATCCCGTTCCATCTGGCGGGCTTCGTCGCGGATACGGTCAAGGCTGAGGTTTTCGACCAACCAAACCGGACGGCGGGCATAAAAGCCCGCAACATGTTCACGGCGGATCAGCGGGATCGTTTCACCAAAACGGGCGCGGTGCAGATCAATAAGGCGGACGCGATGCCCGTCTTCCTCAACGGCCATACCATCAAAAATCGCGGCGGACGCTGGAAAATCATCGCGCAACCTTTCGGCGTAGGATCGATAAATGCGCGCATCGTCTTCTTCCGACGAAATCGCAAGCGCGAGGACTTCTTGCTCTGACAGGTCTTTGAAACGGCGACGATTTGAAATTCCCGGGATCATGGTCGAACCTCTTTCTTAGAATAGTTCTAATCTAGAAAGGCTGCCTGACATATCAAGGCCAAAAAACTGAACTCGTCTGTTCACTTTTTACTTGCAAACTAAACTGTACAGTTTAGTTAAGCGTTTGTAATACCAAACTTGAAGGATCAAACAGATGAAAAACCTCTTTCTTGCCGCGCTTACAACTGTCGCCCTCGGGTCTGCCGCACATGCGGGCAGCATCACGTTCTCCATCCCGAACCTGACATTTCCGCCGACCAGCGACGTAACAGTTGGCAAAGATTGCTTGCCCCAAACGGCCACCCCTGCGACCTGCCTTCCGCAGGGATAACCACACCCGTCCTTGCCCGTACTAAACAGATCAGTTTATGAATACGGACAGGGAGAAACATGAATGGCTGATGAACAACAAGGCGTGAAGCGCGGGCGCAAGTTCGACCAGGTGTTGGCAGGTGCGCGCGATATCTTTATGTCCGACGGCTTTGAAGGCGCGAGCGTTGATGACATTGCTCGCGCCGCGGGTGTCTCCAAGGCCACTCTCTATAGCTACTTTCCAGACAAACGTTTTTTGTTCATGGAAGTCGCGAAGGCCGAATGTATCCGGCAGGCGGAATCCGCCGTGGAAACCATTGATGATGCAGGTCCAGTTCGGGACATTCTGACTGAAGCCGCATGGCAGATGGTGAACTTTTTCACATCGGATTTTGGCCAGCGCGTGTTCCGGCTGTGCGTCGCAGAAAGCGATCGTTTCCCTGAATTGGGCCGTGAATTTTACGAAAGCGGCCCAGCCTTGGTTCAGGCCAAATTGATCGCGTTTCTTGAATGCGCGATGTCGCGCGGCGAGCTTGCGATTGACGACATCAAGCTCGCCGCGGATCAGTTCAGCGAGTTATGCAAGGCCGA
Organism: Octadecabacter dasysiphoniae; assembly: GCF_021532615.1. GTDB lineage: Bacteria > Pseudomonadota > Alphaproteobacteria > Rhodobacterales > Rhodobacteraceae > Octadecabacter > Octadecabacter dasysiphoniae. Next base: position 946,614 of record NZ_JAKGAQ010000002.1, on the reverse strand, counting down.
CCTGTTCCCGCGTATGGTCTTCAGCATGGATAAATCTTTTGACGAGGCGCAGAAAAAGCGGATCGTCACCGGCGCCGTTGAGACATTTCTAGCGCGCTACGCAGCTTAACGAAAAAGCCCAGCCTACGCTTGCGCGTCAGACTGGGCCTGTTCGTGGAACCGTGATTAGTACAGCACGACCGAGCGGATGCTTTCGCCCGCGTGCATCAGATCGAACCCTTTGTTGATGTCATCAAGGCCCATTGTGTGGGTGATCATCGGGTCGATCTCAATCTTGCCATCCATGTACCAATCGACAATCTGGGGAACGTCGGTGCGCCCGCGTGCGCCGCCAAAGGCCGTACCACGCCAGCTGCGCCCCGTGACAAGCTGAAACGGACGGGTGGAAATTTCGGCACCCGCCGCAGCGACACCAATGATAATGCTTTCGCCCCAACCTTTGTGCGCCGATTCCAACGCGGTGCGCATCACATCTGTGTTGCCAGTAGCGTCAAACGTGTAATCCGCACCACCACCTGTCAGCGCAACAAGGTATGCCACCAAATCACCGTCAACTTCTTTGGGGTTCACGAAATCGGTCATGCCGAACCGCGTCGCCATTTCGACTTTGGACGGGTTGATATCCACGCCAACAATCTGGTCGGCCCCCGCAAGGCGAAGCCCTTGGATGACGTTCAAGCCAATGCCACCCAAACCAAAGACAATCGCGGTGCTGCCAATTTCAACCTTGGCCGTGTTGATCACCGCGCCAATACCCGTCGTGACACCACAGCCGATGTAGCAAATTTTATCGAACGGCGCGTCTTCGCGAACTTTGGCCAGCGCGATTTCGGGCAAGACCGTGTGATTGGCGAAGGTCGAACAGCCCATGTAGTGCAGGATCGGATCACCATCCAACGTGGAAAAACGTGATGTGCCATCAGGCATCAGGCCCGCGCCTTGGGTGCTGCGGATGGACTGGCACAGGTTTGTTTTCGGGTTCAGGCAGTATTCGCACTCGCGACATTCCGGCGTGTAAAGCGGGATCACGTGATCCCCTTTTTTTAGACTTGTCACACCGGGGCCGACATCAACAACCACGCCTGCGCCCTCATGGCCAAGGATGGCGGGGAACAGCCCTTCGGGATCAGCACCCGACAGCGTAAATTCGTCTGTATGGCAAATGCCTGTGGCTTTCATCTCAACCAAAACTTCACCCTCACGCGGGCCATCCAGATTGACCTCCATCACTTCAAGGGGTTTGCCTGCTTGAATGGCAACTGCGGCGCGCGTTCTCATGGATAGTCTCCTGCAAATTTCACCGCCAAACTGCGACAAGCGATGGCCCCATGCAATCCCTAGTGTTGCAACACACGTCACACCGCCCGATAGTCTTACCATGAGAAAACTGTTCGCGATTGCCCCGTTTGTGTTCCTCGCCGCGTGCGGGGGTGCCTTTCCATCCTCCGATACGTCCAGCGACCCGGTATTGCCTTCGATCGCCGAAGATACCTGCAACGCGAACCAATACGCATCGCTGGTCGGCCAAGATGTGACAGCGTTGGAACGCGTCATGATCCTTGATCAGGTGCGCGTGATCCGCCCGGGGCAGGCCGTGACAATGGATTTCAGACCGGAACGTATCAATTTCAACATCGGTCAAGACAGCCGGATCACATCAATTAACTGTTCTTAGGGGAATTACGACGTCACCCCAAAGGCGCACACTGGGTGGGGGCTAAAGATGCGCCTTCGGGGTGACTGTCGATAAGGATGCAATGACGGTTGATTGTGGCCAGAGTACGCGCACCCCGCGGTGATTTAGCGGCGTCGATCGTTGGGGTTGATTTGCCCGGCAATCAGCGCAAATCTGTTGGCATGAACGCACCCACGCCTTTCCCCGGCCCAGCGCCCGCGCAAACCGCATTTCACCGCACCGAATTGAATATGATCTTGTCCCTGTACGGACGGTTCGTTGCGGCAGGTGAATGGCGCGATTACGGGATTTCGCACCTTAAGGACGTCGCGGTATTTTCCGTGTTTCGTCGCACTGCGGAACATCCGATGTACCGCATCGAAAAACGCCCAAGCCTGCGGATGAAGCAAGGACAGTATGTCGTCATCGGGATGGAGGGGCAGATCCTCAAACGCGGGAACGATCTGCGTCAGGTGTTGCGGGTCTTAGAAAGAAAACTGATCCGCGCAATCGACTAAGGCACGCGACGACGCGCCAAAATTTCACCGTCGCCCTGCGCCTTAATGCGCAACGTTGCCTGCGTAAGGCCTTCGTAGACGACAGCCATGTGATGCGCGTTTGCGTGGATCATCGTTTCGCCGTCCACCATCATGCCAACATGCCCTTTCCAAAAAATCAGATCACCGCGATGCAACGCCGCATCCTCGGGCAATAGCATGCCAAAGCTATCGCATTGCATGTCACTATCGCCGGGGCAGATATGTCCACAGGCATGATATGCCGCCTGAACCAGCCCGGAACAATCAATGCCAAGACCGGAATTTCCGCCCCACAAATACGGAACACCAAAGAACAGCTGCGCGACGGTGGCGGGATCCGTAAACATCTGAGCCAAGGGGCGCAGATGCTTTTTGGGGATAAATCCGTGGGGGGTTTCAAAAAACTTGTGACGTTCATCAATTACCACAACTTCCGCGCCAAATGGCAGGTGCAAAAGGTTCGGCGCCTTGAAACTTTCGGTGGCATAAGCATGGGTCGCAGGGGTGCTGACACGGTGGGTCGTAACGGCAGGTTCAGTCAGCGATGCTTCTTTGACATAGCCAACATATCCATCGCGTTTGGACTGGATAAAGGCCCAGCCATCGCGCCGATCATAAACGGTAACAACCGCCCCGAGCAGCAATTGCCGGTCTCGTTTTCCGGACGGTGCAGCACACAAATCCACAATAACCTGGCCGATGGACGCAGGCATGCCATCTGTGAAAACCTCAGCTTCCACTTGACCCTTCAGATGACTGGCCGCGACAAAGCCGTTGGCCGGGGTAAGGCGGCGATCGCTCATAATCCCAAGACTTCAGGCAGTGCGGCCAGCACAGCGCGCGCGCCCATACCCGCACCACCTTTGGGCCGTGCCGGGGCGGCAACAGGGTTCCAGCCGTAAATGTCAAAATGCGTATAGGGCGTTTCAGTTACAAAACGGCGCAGGAAAAGCGCGGCGGTAATAGACCCCGCAAACCCGCCAGACGGCGCATTATCGAGGTCCGCGATTTGCGGTTCGATCATGCTTTCATAGGCATCGTGAAACGGCATCTGCCAGACCGGATCAGCCATTTCAGATGCGGCCTGCGGCAACACCCGCGCCATCGCATCATCGGTTGTATAAAATGGCGAAAGATCGGGACCGACAGCAACCCGCGCAGCACCCGTCAGCGTCGCCATTGAAATAATGCAATCGGGCTTATCTTCGTCCGCCAGCGCCAAGGCATCTGCCAGCACCAATCGCCCTTCGGCATCGGTGTTATTGACCTCAACCGTCAGCCCTTTGCGGCTGTTCAACACATCGCCGGGGCGAAACGCGGACCCGTCGACTGAATTTTCGACGGCGGGGATCAGCACCCGCAACCGCAAATCCAGCTTCAACGCCATGATCATGTGCGCCAGCCCCAAAACAGTCGCCGCACCGCCCATGTCCTTTTTCATCAACCCCATCGACGCGCCGGGTTTGAGGTTCAAGCCACCGGTATCAAAACACACACCCTTACCAACAAGCGTCAGCGCAGGGCCCGTGTTGCCCCATGTCATATCAATCAAACGCGGTGTGCGCGGTGATGCACGCCCAACCGTGTGGATCAATGGAAAGTTCTGTTCAAGAAGGTCATCACCAAGGATCACAGAACAGGCCGCTCCGTGGGCCTGTGCCAAAGACTGTGCCGCCTTTTCCAATTCGTCCGGTCCCATGTCGGACGCGGGCGTGTTGATCAAATCGCGGCTCAGGCATTCGCCAGCGACCATTGCTTCGATCCGCGCGGCGTCTACACCCGGTGGTGCAACAAAGGCTTGTTTCGCGGCGGCCGCAGCTTTGTAGCGATCAAACCGATAGCCAGACAACAACAGCCCTAACGCAGCTTCGTCCAGCGCCGCACCTGTTTGAACCGTGTCTAACGCGTAGGTTCCTGCGGGTAACTTCGCCGCCCCCGCCGCCACAGCGAAACGCACGCGCTTTTGCCCTTTTTCGCCAAGACCGACGTAGGCCGCTTTGATTGACCCGTCAGGATTGGGCAACACTGCACAGGCGCCAATTCCCGCTTTGAACCCCATCGTGCGCAACCAGTCGGCAGCGGCGTTGGGCAGGTTCGCCAATGTGGCGTCCACGGTGTCCGAATGAACGGCAATCAATGGAATCGCATCGGGCGTCGGGGCGGAAAATGTCAGCGGCATGGGACCTCTCGTCAGTGTTCCGTGCAGCCTAGCGCAACCCCGTGGCCCCATCCATTAGAAAGCGGACATCGGACCAGCTGCATGATCAAGCGCTTGTGTCATCAGCCTCATCAATCGGGACAAAGTTGATGCCAACGCCACTTCATCCGGCCCATCAAGACAATAAACCACATCAGCGGCCACCTGCCCGACACGTCGCAATCCCAGTTGATCCGCCAGCATGACAATACTGCGCGCCCGCGCCTCAAGGCGGTCAAATTGCCCAGATTGATAATCATCATCAAGCCATTTGAGGTGGCGTGACAATTCTTCAAGCGTCGCGCACATGACGTCGCCATGATCCATATCATCGTCCGCCAGCGCATAGGGCGACAAGGCCCGCACATCTGGCCCGAACGGTTCACGCGGCACAAGACGTGCTACGGCCTGCGAATTGGTTTCGTTGTGTTGTTCCATAATCGTCCACTCTCATTCACCCGACGCCCTGATAAGCGGCGCATAGTTTCCAAGAGGTTGCTGACGCTGCGCATTAATTGCTCGAAATTCTCTAAAATTCGCCATAAGAGGGGTGAAACTTACGACGACAAGGACACCGCTATGCCCACTGCCCGCCTTTTGCCTGACTATCTGGTACGCCGCTATCATGGCTGGAAGGCGACGACCTATGAAGACAACAAAGGCTGGTACCGGCATCTTGCCGAAGACGGACAACACCCGCGTTGCATGGTCATTTCGTGCTGTGACAGCCGTGTCCACGTGACGTCGATTTTTGGTGCGGATCAGGGCGAATTCTTTATCCACCGCAATATCGCAAACCTAGTGCCCCCGCACACCCCTGACGGGCACCACCATGGCACTTCGGCAGCTGTGGAATATGCCATTAAGGCGCTGAAAATCAGCCAGCTTATTGTTCTGGGCCATTCAGGCTGCGGCGGTGTTCAAGGGTGTTACGATATGTGTTCCGGCCGCGCGCCCGAACTCGAGGAAGAGAGCAGTTTCGTAGGCCGCTGGATGGATATTCTGCGCCCCAGCTTCGAAGACCTCCCCGAGGGCGAAGACGCGGAACGCGTTCGCCTGCTTGAACAAAATTCGGTCGTGACGTCCATGCGCAACCTGATGACCTTTCCCTATGTGAAGGACGCCATGGACAGCGAACGGTTGTCATTGCACGGTTTGTGGGTCGATATTTCCAGCGGTGATTTGCTGCAATTTCACCCTGAAACGCGCAACTTCACCACTGTCTAAGCGAATGACCTTGCCGACAAGACGGCTGTGTACGACACAAGCCCAATTCAACAGGAGGTTTCCATGAGCGAAATTCTGGACTTAGCGGCAACGAACCTCCTGTCTCCCGTCATTTTATCTTTTGTCCTCGGGCTTCTTGCTGCCCTTGGACGATCCGATTTGTCGGTGCCCGAAGCGGCGGCCAAAGCGATGTCGATTTATCTGCTGTTTGCCATCGGGTTTAAGGGCGGGGCGGCTGTCGCTGACAACGGGTTGGACGCGACTTTGGTCGCGACACTGGTCGCCGGATTTGTCTTATCGGCAGTCTTGCCATTCATCGCCTTTGGCATGCTGCGCGTCATGACGAACCTCAGCCGCATTGATGCTGCCGCCGTCGCGGGTCACTACGGATCGATCTCAATCGTGACGTTCGTCGCCGCGACCTCGGTTCTAGAAGGACGCGCGATTTCATCCGAAGGATATATGGTCGCGGTTGCCGCCGTCATGGAAGCCCCCGCAATCCTGTCCGCCCTCTGGCTTGTATCAACGGGCGGATCAGGCCGCCGGATGGACAGCGAATTGATGCGTGAAATCATGCTGAACGGGTCCATCGTTTTGCTGGTGGGGGCGTTCATAATTGGTGCGGTCACAGGGCAAGACGGCCTTGATAAAGTGTCCAATTTCATCGTTGCGCCGTTCACAGGTGTCTTGTGTTTGTTCCTTCTGGATATGGGTTTGGTCGCAGGCCGCGGGTTGCGGGAATCCCGTGGCGTGCTGAATATGGGCGCTGTCGCATTCGGCATCGCGATGCCTGTGGTCGGCAGTCTTTTGGGCCTTGGCGCCGCATTGCTTGTTGGCCTATCACCCGGCGGCGTCGCGTTGTTGATGGTGCTGTCAGCCTCTGCCAGCTACATCGCCGTGCCCGCCGCAATGCGTGTCGCCCTGCCCGAGGCAAATCCATCGGTCTACTTGACGCTGTCCTTGGGCGTTACGTTTCCCTTTAACCTCACCATCGGCATTCCACTTTATGTTGCGGTGTCCCAAGCTGTAACAGGAGGCTGACATGCAAACGCATCACGCCAAGCGCGTCGTCATCACCATCGAAGCGATCATGCAGAAACGCCTGACAGATACGTTGGAAGGCGCCGGGGTTACGGGGTATTCGATCCTGCCTGTATTGGGCGGTTCCGGGCGATCAGGGGCATGGACCCGCGAAGGTCAAGTCAGCCGCGCCAGCGGGATGGTTCAGGTCATTTGCATCATCAAACCCGAACGTCTTGATGGACTGCTTGAGGCCGCTTTCGAGGTCGTGGACAAGCACATCGGCGTTGTGACAATCGCTGACGTAGAAGTCGTGCGCGCAGAACGGTTCTAATGTTGCTCCCAACTCCAGCTCAAGCCTGACACGCCTTTGGGCTGTTATCTGATACCGAAAAACAACCCAAGCTTGCCGAAATTGCGCATGCAGCCTACGCTTGGTCTGCGTCTTTTTGGCGTGACCGAACTGGTTGATCTAACCGGCGCTGCTGGGGCTTTGCATCCGTGTTTCCATAGCTTTGGATGAAACCCACAATTGCGCTGCGCGGATTTCAGTGCCGTACATTTTTTAAGGGAGTACATAATGACCAACGATTTAATGCCGTTTCCAGGTGCCAAAAAGAACCCGATGCTGTTGATCGGAATGCCGCATATCGCGCTAAAGGCACCAAGCTATTTTGACCTCACGCCGGACCAAACTGTCACCTATTCCGCAGCGCAAAAGGTAACCCCGACAACATTAACGGCAGGTCAGAAACTGTACCGCGTCTATGGCGGGCCAGCCAAAGCAGCGGGTGGATTTTGGGCACCCAGCGCCCCGGGCGCAAACGAATCCGAAGGCGATTGGCGTGGATCGAACGCGGTTGAACCACAATGGAACGCGGGCACCCACGTCGTCGAAATGACAGTCAACGCAGGCCAACATGTTCAGACTTGGATGGGCGAAATTGAATCCCAACCAGCGCTGGATAATCAGAATGATGCGATCAAGGACTGGTGGCTTGTCGGCGGTGGTACGCAATACTTTTTCCAGTTCTGGACACCGGCATTCAAGAATGGCGTCACGCTGAAACCGATGGGGGGCACGCCTTGGGCTGATCCACGTGCTGTTGCTGCGGTCACGTCGGGCCAGATGCCACAAAACACGTTGAACTTGGACGCCAAAGCAACTGATTTGAACCCCCAAGAACCAATCGAAGCGCATGTCGCGGCGGTTGAAACCCTCGCCACTGCCTTGCGCGCCGCTGCACAGTCTCTTCAATCGCAAAACGATGCGGATGATGCAGCGCCTTTGGCGGAGGCCGCAAACAACCTGATCGCAACGGCCAACCAATTGTTGAAAGACCACGGCAGCGACGAAGAGGCCGCCGCCCTGCGCGTTCGCTCGCAATTGTCGCTGGGGCGTGTGATCGACATTGATCCCGCATGGCCACAAGCCCAGCAAGCGATTGCAGCGCTCGGCTCAGTCGTGCGCAGTGCGGCCGTGATCAGCAACCGAACCGGATAAGAAAAACCCGCCGCACGATACGTCGTGCGGCGGGTTTCTTATTTTTCTACCGAAGGCGTCTTAGCCCTTTTTCAGGCACCGCGCGCCAAGGGTTTCTGCGATCTGAACAGCATTCAACGCCGCACCTTTGCGCAAGTTGTCAGAGACCACCCACATGTTCAGCCCGTTATCAATCGTGCTGTCCTGACGGATGCGGCTGATAAATGTTGCGAAGTCGCCGACACACTCAATCGGCGTGACGTAGCCGCCATCTTCGCGTTTATCGATGACCATACAGCCCGGTGCTTCGCGCAGGATGTCGCGGGCTTCGTCTTCGTCGAGGAAATCTTCGAATTCGACGTTGATCGATTCCGAATGGCCGACGAAAACGGGCACACGCACACAAGTCGCTGTGACCTTGATGCTCGGGTCGACGATTTTCTTCGTCTCAGCGACCATTTTCCATTCTTCTTTGGTGTCGCCTGAATCCATGAACACATCGATGTGCGGGATCACGTTGAACGCGATCTGCTTTGGATAGGCCTTTGGCGCGACTTCCTGACCGGGCACATAAACGCCTTTGGTCTGGTTCCACAGCTCATCGATCGCGTCTTTGCCGGAACCGGACACGGATTGATACGTCGACACAACAACGCGTTTGATTTTCGCGCGATCATGCAGCGGCTTAAGCGCGACGACCATTTGTGCGGTCGAACAGTTGGGGTTCGCGATGATGTTCTTCTTTGTATAACCCTCAACCGCTTCGGGGTTCACTTCTGGAACAACCAGCGGCACGTCGGGATCATAGCGATACAACGACGAGTTATCGATAACCACGCAACCCTGCTTGGCGGCAACTGGCGCGTATTTCTTCGTCGCGTCGGACCCGACCGCGAAGAACGCGATGTCGTAGCCCGTGAAATCAAAGGTATCCAAGTCTTTCGTCGTGAGTGTCGTATCGCCAAAGCTTACTTCTGTGCCCATGGATTTTCGGGATGCCAGAACGACAACCTCATCCGCTGGGAACTGGCGTTCAGCCAGAATGTTAAGCATTTCGCGGCCCACGTTACCCGTGGCGCCGACTACGACGACTCTGTAGCCCATTTGCGATGTCCTTTGTGTATAAGATTCGCCCCTGACGGGACGCTCGCGTCTTAGACGCAATGTGCCTTGAACAAAAGGGCCGTCAGTCGGCGGGATCACTGCTGAACGCGTATATCGCAAGCCCGCAACAGATCAGCACGCCGTAGGTCAGGAAAATCGCAGGGTAGGCGAGGGTCGGATCGGCTGCGCCGTCATAAGATGTCGAGATCCGACCGGTGACAAATTGCAAGATGCCGACACCTCCAATTCCAAACAAATTGAGCAATGTCACGCCGCGCCCTGTCAGGTGGTCCGGGAAAAACGGGCGGGCATGGGCGATAAGAACAGGAAACGCCGCACCTGTAAGGCCGATCAACGCAAGCAATGCAGTGGCAGCCCAGATAGAAGGGGTCGTGAAATAGAGGACAAAACAGGTGAGTGCCCCAATCAGACTGCCCGCGAACACCACCCATTTGCGGCTGCCCACGATACGTTCAAGTGGGCCATAGACAAAGCTGCCCACAATCATCGCAAGGCCCATGACTAGCGTCATCGTGCCAATCAATTGTGTGTCAGCCCCAAACACATCTGCGCCATATGGCCCGATCCAAAGGCCACGAATGCCGGCTGCCGGCGCGTAGTTGACCAACATCATCGGCAGGATGAACCAGAGCGCTTTGATTTTCAGCAGATCAAGGACTGACCCTTTTGGCCCGTCGTGGGAGGTTCTGGGCGGGTCTTTTACAAAAAGCCACAAGGCCGCCGAAACGATCAAGGTTACTACGGCAAGGCCCACCATGGTTTCACGCCAGCCAAACGCCTCAACCGCGTAAGCCATCGGTGCGGAACTGGCGAGGTTTCCAAGGCTGCCAAACCCGATGACGGACCCTGCGAGGGTCGAAAACATCGCAGCCGGATACATTTTGGCAAAGATGTAATAGGACGCCATCAGCACAGGCGAACAGCCGATGCCAATCAGCGCCATGGCCCATGCAATATGGGCGGGCGTCTGTGCCACTGCAAACAACAGCGCACCGCCTGCCCCGCCCAGCGCGAACAACACGATGGTCGTAATTTTTGGCCCAATGCGATCCAGCGCCTCGCCCACGGGGATTTGCATCAGTGCAAAGATGATAAACCACAATCCGGATGCATAGGATAAATCGGCCGAGGTCGCGCCTAAATCTGTCTCAAGCGCGGGGGTGAGAACCGCCAAAAATGCGCGATAAAACTGGCTGAGGACATATCCCAACACCAAACATATCAAACCAATCCGCATGCGCTGTTCCTCTTCGTGCGCCACGTCACACGACAGCGCTATCCTTGGCAAGCCAAACACGCGTCCCAATCCCGACTAAAACCATAGGATTATATAGACGCCCCGACGGCGATCGGTTAGCAAAGCGCCATGACAGACAGCACGCAACAGGCACAAAGTGCCCCCAAAACATCGTGGTTCATGGCCGACAAAGCCATCGCGGCGCTTGCGTTCTTGATCGCGCTGTTTTGTCTTCTGCCGCATCTATCTGTGATTTTGGCGTCGCTGCTCGGTGATACCGATACGTTGCGCCATTTGGCGGGGTCCGTGCTGGACGATTACGCACGCAATACTTTGGCGTTGGTTGTTATCGTTGGGGTCGCGACATTTGCGATTGGCACGGGGTCCGCATGGCTGGTGACGATGACAGATTTCGCAGGGCGGCGTTGGCTGGAAATTGCATTGGTCATTCCGTTGGCATTTCCGGCCTACGTTTTGGCCTATGCCTATACCCACGTGCTGGATCATCCTGGCATCGTGCAAACACTGCTGCGCGACATGACGGGATGGGGCCCGCGCGATTACTGGTTCCCTGAAATTCGCAGCCTTGGCGGCGCGGCGGCGATGCTGACGTTGGTGTTATACCCCTATGTTTACCTGCTCGCACGGGCGGCGTTTCTGGGGCAAAGCGCGACGACATTCCTGGCCGCGCGGTCCTTGGGGAAATCGCCCCTGCGCGCGTTTTTATCCGTGTCGCTTCCATTGGCACGCCCCGCCATCGCGGCAGGTGTTTTGCTGGCCATGATGGAAACCGTTGCAGATTTTGGCACCGTGTCCTATTTCGGCGTTCAGACCTTTGCGACGGGCATTTATAATTCATGGTTCGGCATGGTGGATCGCGGGGCCGCGGCGCAATTGTCACTAGGATTGCTGACGTTCGCCCTTCTGCTGGCCGTGTTGGAACGATCCAACAGGGGTCGCGCACGTTTTGCAAACGGCAAACGCCAAGAGGTCATTGCCCGCATCCCATTAACGGGAACCGCCCGTTGGGCCGCGACCCTGCTGTGCGGTTTGCCTGTGTTGTTTGGCGTGATCATCCCCGTTATCGCGCTTTCGGTGATGGCCACCGGATCAGAACAGGATGTATTCAGCCCCCGCTACATCCGCTTCATCACGAACTCACTGACATTGGCGGGGATTGCGGCCCTCGTGACGGTGGCCGCTGCGACGTTGCTTGGCAGTCTGAATCGTCTGCGCGAAACCCGCGCGGCGGCGGCGGCACTTTACATCGCGCGGATCGGATACGCCGTGCCGGGTGGTGTGATTGCCGTGGGCCTTCTGGTGCCCTTCGCCGCCTTTGACAACGCGCTGGACGCATGGATGCGCGCGACGTTTGATGTATCAACCGGTTTGCTGTTCACGGGATCCATCTGGTTGTTGATCGGTGCCTACATGATCCGGTTTCTGGCCGCAGCGCTTGGCGCATATGAAGGCGGGATCGCCTCTGTCAGTCGCAATATAGATGCGGCATCGCGGGTCTTGGGGCAGAACTCGATTGGAACGGTACGGCGTATCCATGTGCCGATCCTCACGCCCAGCCTGTTAACCGCCGCCCTGATCGTCTTTGTTGATGTGATGAAAGAACTACCCGCAACATTGATCATGCGACCGTTCAATTTTGACACGCTGGCGGTGCAGGCGTTTCGGTTGGCGTCCGATGAACGGCTGAATGGCGCTGCGGTGCCCAGCCTGATGATCGGGGCAATCGGTTTGTTGCCCGTCATATTGTTGTGCCGCCGCGTCGCGCGACATCAGGCATAATAAAAAGGGCGTAGCTTTCGCCACGCCCCTTTCAGTTGGCCCTATGGGGTTGATTATTTCCAACCCACATCGTTGAAGATTTCCAGCGCAAGCGGCAGTTGCTTTGCCACAGCGCTTAGGTTCACGTCATCTGCGATAAACGTGCCCAAGGATTCGACTTCGGGGCTGAGGGCGACACCTTCGACAACCGGGAATTCATCATTCCCCGCCGAGAAATACTGCTGCGCCTGATCCGACGCGAGGTATTCAAGAAACGCAATCGCATTGTCGCGGTTCGGCGCATTCGCAGCCACGCCCGCACCTGACAAATTCATGTGCGCGCCTTCGGCGTCTTGGGATGGCCACTGAAGCCCGATCATGTCGATGCCGTCTGACAGGCCATCAACTTCTGTGCGGATCGCACGGGCAAAGTAATAGGTGTTGGACACCGAGATTTCACATTCGCCCGACACAATTCCGCGCAGTTGGTCGGTATCACCACCCTGCGGATCACGGGCCATGTTGTTCACGATGCCTTGCGCCCATTCGCGGGCAACCTCTTCGCCGTGGTTTTCGATGATGGAGGCAAGAAGCGTCTGGTTATAGGTGTTGGTCGACGACCGGATGCAAACCAAGCCCTCATAGCTCGGGTCGGCAAGATCAAGGTAGCTTGTGGGCGGGGTGACGTCGGCTTTGTCATAGAAAATAACGCGCGCGCGCTGGGAAAACCCGAACCAGTAATTATCGCTGTCTTGCAGGTTTTCTGGGATGCTGTCCTCAAGGACCGCGCTGTCGATCGCTTGCAAAATGCCCAGATCCTTAGCGCGTTCCAGACGCGACGTATCAACGGTGATCAGAACGTCGGCGGGTGAATTTACGCCCTCCGCCAGCATCCGCGCGGCGAGTTCATCTGCGTTACCTTCGAGGCGATTGATGGTGATTCCCGTCAACTCTTCGAAATCCGAATATAGTCTTTCGTCGGTGTCATAGTGGCGCGACGAATAAAGGTTCAGGTCACCTTCAGCAAAGACTGGGGCAGCCGTGCCAAGCAAAAGTGCCGCGAGAGTGAGGGTTTTCGGTGTCATAAAGTCTGTCCTTTATATCTGACTTTTTTACTCAACTACAAAACCACCCCGCGCTGGTCAAGCTTTTCCGACTAAAATTATCAACTTTAGCGTACGACGCACAGCGCTTGACCAAAACAGATTTTTCGCGCCCTGTACCAACCGAGAGGATTAACCATGGCATCAGCACAATTTAACACCACACCATCGCGCAAAACCTACGATGTGGTGATCATCGGCGGGGCGATCTACGGGTCTGCGGTCGCTTGGTTTTTATCAGACAATCCTGACTTTGATGGCTCGATCCTCGTGATTGAACGCGACCCAAGTTATGAAAACTCTGCCACGGCCCACACGAACTCCTGCATTCGCCAACAGTTTTCCAACCCGCTGAATGTTCAGATCTCCCAATTCGGGGCAGAGTTCATCAAGGGGTTCAAAGGCGCCATGGGCAATGACCCGCGCGTGCCCGAACTCTCAATCCAAAGCTACGGCTACATGTACCTCGCGGACACTGATGAATTCGCCGACCAGCTGCGCACCGCCCAAAAGGTGCAACTGGATCAAGGTGCCGCGACCCAATTGATGACGCCCGAACAGATCAAGGCCGCCTATCCGTTTTATAACGTGGATGACATCAAGCTCGGCAGTATCAATCTGGTCGACGAAGGTTACTGGGACGGGGGCACAGTGTTCGAATGGTGGCGCAGGTCAGCCCGTGAACGGGGTGCCGAATTCCTTGCAGGTGAAGTCGTTTCGATGAGCGTGAGCGGTTCACGCGTGCAAAGCGTGACGCTGGCATCCGGTGATGTGATCGGCTGCGGCAAAATCGTGAACGCCACAGGCCCACGCGGTGCAAAGACAGCAAAAATGGCCGGTATCGATATCCCTGTTGAACCGCGCAAACGTTTTACTTGGATTTTCACAGCCGAACAGCCGCTGGATCGCGACCTACCCCTTACGATTGACCCGTCCGGCGTGCACTTTCGCCAGGACGGACCAACCACATACCTTGCAGGTGGCCATTCAGATTATGATCCGGCGGTCGATTTTGACGATTTCACGATGGACCACGCCCTGTGGCAAGACCACATCTGGCCCGTCATCGCGACACGGATTCCACAATTTGAGTCCATTAAAGTGACAGCAGAATGGGCGGGGCATTACGACACGAACACAATGGATCATAACGCGATATTGGGCCCCCACCCCGAGGTCGAAAATTTCTTCTTCCTCAACGGGTTTTCAGGCCACGGATTGCAGCAATCCCCTGCGATGGGGCGCGGCACATCGGAAATGTTGATCTACGGCGAATACCGCACTCTTGATCTGTCGCCCTTCGGATATGAACGCATCGCAGCAGGGCAGAAGTTCGTCGAAGATGCCGTGATCTAACTGTCGGGGTGACGGCCAAGCAGACGCAACAAAGGCCCTGCGCGCATGTAGGTGCCGGTTTCATGGCGTGACCGCGTGCGCAACACAGGCGTCGTGGACGACACATCAGAACGGCTTTCGCGCAGAACGATGTATAGGCCTGATGCAATGATGATGGACGAGCCGATGATGGTCGGGCGGTCTATCGTTTCACTGAAGAACACCGCGCCATAGATTGTCGCCCAAACAATCTGGGAATATTGCATTGGCGCAATAATCGCCGCTTCGCCCGCTTGATAGGCTGCGATAATACAGCGCCCCGCCGTCCAAGCGAATGCCGCCACCAACGCCACGAGGCCAATATGTTCAATCGGCATCGGCTTATAAACAAACGCAAGTGCGATCCCCATGAGGATAAAGTTCGCGACCATCGGATAAAGCAGCATCACAACGGGGCGTTCGTCCGCCCCGATCCGGCGCACGATAATGGACGCGATTGAACCGCCAACCGCCGCCGTTAACGCCGCTGCATGGCCCAGCGTCAGGTCGGTTGATCCGGGCCGCAACACGACCATCACACCCGTCAAACCCACGATCACCGCCAGCCATCTGCGAATGCGAACCGTTTCCCCCAAGACCGGAATCGCGAGGATCGTGATCAACAAAGGCGAGGCAAACAAAATGGCGTAGGTCTGCGCCAGAGGTAGCACCGTAAACGCGTAGAATGCAGACACCGCTGTCGCCACAGATGCGGCAGTGCGCAATGCCATCCACCATGGATGGCGCGGCAACAATGTGCCGGGCGTCGAATCCCGCATCAACATCACTGTCGCCAGTGGAAAGCTGAACAAAACCGAAAAGAACACGATTTGAACGGGCGAATAGACCGCGCCCAACGTCTTCACAAAGACATCGTGAGTCGCGAAAATTCCGAAGGCGAGCAGCGCCAGCAGGGCACCTTTTGCGTTTGCAGACATGGGTCTTCTTTTCGTGGTTTGGTTTCGTTACCGTTAACACCCCCGCATAAAGTCTCAAGGTGGTGATTGGAACTATTGTATCGCTCGCCTAGGGTTCGCTTATGAAAACTGCATCGAAATCGGTTCTGTTGTTCGGGGCCACTGGCACGATTGGCCGTGCGACGGCACTGGCGCTCACACAGGCCGGGCATCATGTGACATGCGTCGTGCGCCCCTCCGCCGATGCGACGTTGCTGCCCGATACGGTCAAGATCTGGCATGCGGATGTGACGGCGTTAGGAGCGATGCCCGCGGCGGATGCCATTGTGTCCTGCCTCGCGTCGCGTACGGGTGATCCTGCGGACGCTTGGGCGATTGATCACGGCGCGCATGTGTCGATCCTGAACGCTGCAAAGGCGGCAGGGGTCGGCCAATTTGTGCTGCTGTCCGCGATCTGTGTACAAAAACCGCTGTTGGAATTTCAAAAGGCAAAGCTGGCGTTCGAAGACGCACTGACAAACAGCGAGCTGACCTATTCCATCGTGCGCCCCACCGCATTTTTCAAATCCTTGTCGGGGCAGATTGAACGAGTGAAATCGGGCAAGCCTTTCTTGCTATTTGGCGACGGAAAGATGACGGCCTGCAAACCTATTAGCGACCGTGACTTAGGCCGCTATCTGACACTGTGCCTGACCGACCCCGCCCTGCAGAACCGCATTTTGCCGGTTGGTGGACCCGGTGATGCCATCACCCCGCGCGCGCAAGGGCAGATGATATTTGATCTGTTGGGGAAGGACCCGAAATTCAAATCAGTGCCGTTGGGTGTAATGGATGCGATCATTAAGGGGTTGTCGATCGGCGGGGCCGTTGTTCCTGCGCTGAAACGAAAGGCCCAGTTCGCCAGGATCGGGCGCTATTACGCAAGCGAGTCGATGCTGGTGTGGGACGGTGCGCGCTATGACGCGGACGCCACGCCATCGTTCGGACAAGACACGCTACGCGATCACTACGCTGCGATGATAGACGGAAACGTGGCCGCCGATTTGGGCGACCACGCAGTTTTCTAAAGGGACGCGTCGAGAGCTTCGAGGATCGCGTCGGTCATGCCAGATGTGGAAACGGCAGTGCTGTTTTCATCCGACAGAAGATCACCGGTACGAACACCATCCGCGAGTACTTTTTCAATCGCCGCTTCAAGACGTGTGGCATCTGCACCTTCGTCGAACGAATACCGCAGCGCCATCGCAAAGCTTAGGATACAGGCAATCGGGTTCGCCTTGCCCTGTCCCATAATGTCAGGCGCGGACCCGTGGACAGGTTCGTACATCGCCTTCGGGCGGCCATTTTCCATCGGCGCACCAAGGGACGCAGACGGCAACATACCAAGGGACCCTGTCAGCATCGCAGCGCAGTCAGACAAGATGTCGCCGAACAGGTTGTCGGTGTAGATTACGTCGAACTGTTTGGGCGCGCGCACCAACTGCATCGCGCCGTTGTCGGCGTACATGTGGGACAGTTCGACCTCTGGGTAGTCGGCGTGCACTTCGGTCACAACATCGCGCCACAGGATACCGCTTTCCATGACGTTGGCCTTTTCCATGGAGCACAATTTCTTGTCGCGCTTCATCGCCATTTCAAATGCGGCACGTGCGCCACGTTCAATCTCGGCCTCGGTGTAGCGCTGGGTGTTGATGCCGACGCGCATGTTGTCTTCCATGTGGATGCCGCGCGGTTCACCGAAATACACACCGGACGTCAGTTCGCGCACGATCATGATATCGAGGCCTGCGACCAGTTCTTTTTTTAGGGACGAAAAATCAGACAGCGCATCAAAACACTGGGCGGGGCGCAGGTTTGCAAACAGGTCCATTTCCTTGCGCAGGCGCAAAAGGCCACGTTCGGGTTTCACAGAAAAATCGAGGTCGTCGTAGGCAGGGCCGCCAACTGCGCCAAGAAGAACCGCGTCCACCTCTTGCGCTTTGGCCATCGTATCGTCGTGCAACGGAACGCCGTGTTTGTCGTAGGCCGCGCCGCCAACAAGGTCTTCGGACACGTCAAATTGCATGTCGCGCTTTGCGCCGAACCAGTCGATGACGCGGCGCACTTCGGCCATGACTTCTTGGCCAATGCCGTCGCCTGGCAGGATCAAAAGGGAAGGGTTCGACATGTGGTGCGTCCTTGTGTGGTGTGGGTCTGAAACGATTGCAAACCGCCTAGCCCGTCCACGCGCAAGGGTCAAGAAAGGGGGCTGTTAGGGCACGGCAATATCGACCCAAACCAATCGGTGCGGTCCGGCGGCAAACCCGTCTTCCCCCAAAAGCGCAGCCATAGGATCGTCAGCTGCGGGCCAGAAAACGCCTGCACCACTGATGGCAATTTTTGCGGAGGGTAAAATGTAGGACACGCGCAAATTACCTGGCCCGCCGTCTGACCAGTCTGCGGTGTCGAGGGCCGGATCACCAGTGTGCGTGGGATCGGCCACCATGACCCCGCCGGCGCTGCGCGGCATCGGATCCTGTAGATCGCCGCGGGTCACGACATCAGCGATTCCACCCCGCAACCCTTGGCCATCGGACGGGTCCGCGTTTACGTTCCCGATCAACACCGGCATGGTTGGTGGCGCGCCCAAGGCACCGTCCAAGACAGCCTCCCATAACTTCAGCTCATCGCGATTGCGCAATCCGTTGAAATCCTCCGGCCCGTCGAAAACAGGGGCCGTGGCCGAATATGCGAGGAGCGTAATGGTCTGATCGCCGATGGAAATTGGCACCATCCAATGCCCCGTGGACGAGACCCGCAATGCCTCGTGAACCTGCTCGGACGGGAACGCGCGACCGTCGACCATCGGCAATTTTGCGTTCGGCACGTCGCGCCACAACGTTCCGCTCAGGTCGATCACATCGGTTTCGTTGATCGGCAGGCGGGACAGAATGGCCATGCCCCCATCGCCCAAGAAACGGCCGTACCCAAAGGCATCGCGCGCATCGCCTGTGAACCCGTCCCCATCCAGATCAAGGCCCGTTTGCTGGCCCGCGTTGGGCAAGGCCGAATAGCTGTAGGGATAGGGTATCGCGAGGGTGTTTGAAAACGCGGCCATCGCCGCACCACCTGCATCAAAGTCAAAGTCAGTCAGCACCAGAATGTCAGGCGCAACATGGTCAATCACCCCTACAATGGCAGCAATCTGCGTATCTTCGCCTTTTACGATGTCGCGCAGCAAAAGCCCCGGCCCGTCCCGGCTGAGGGGCGCCGCGAAGGTCGCAATGCGGACAGTTTCACCGGATTGCGCCAACACAAAAGTCGGCACAAAAACCAGTGAAAGAACTACTGCGATCAGACGGCTATGGCGTCTTCGTCTTTGGCATGCAGATAGGCGCGCTCGCGTTGCAGCGCGATCATCTGACCGACACGCAGCATTGCAATGCCGCGCATGATCAGACTGGCGGGGATAAAGGCCCATGCGGTCATTGTCCAAATCAACGTATGCGCATCCTGCAACTGGATCGGGTTGAACATGTCGGACGCCAGTTTCACGAATGCTGGGATCAAGAATGGCAGCAAAAACCCTAATATAAGGTTAAGCTGACCGTCCCGTTCGAGCCGTTCAACGACGTCACCACCTGCCGTGGCATCGAATGTGGGCAGGTTGATCCAGACGTTGAAACCGCCCCGCTGGTTCGGCCAATTGTTCAAACGCAGGGCCAAAACAAAGAACGCGAGCGACAAGAGCGACACCAGATAGCTGAGCGCGGCAGCGGTGCGGACGCTATTGATTAACGCGCCATCCGCCTCTGCGGGGAGCATCAAGACAACCAGCCGGACGGGGGAATAGGGGAAGTCCATGGCTTCGGCTAGGGAACCGCCGATCATGTTGAAAAGGACCGTCAGTGTGGTGGGCTCGGTCGCGCCTTTGGCAATAACTGTTAACGCGAGGATGGTCGCGGCGAGGCCGAAATACCGCACGCGGTTAAAGGGCGGCGCGTCGCGGAATTCGATCAGGCTGGGGGACACGGAATTGTATTCAACGAAGGTGAAAACCCCCGACACAATGCAGACAAGTGCCACAATCTGTGCGGTGTCCATCGTTGTGCCTGTCAGCATCATCGACGGAGTCGCGATCATCAAAATCACTAAGGCCGCCCTAAAGACAGCACCTGAAAGCCGTGAAAACACTGCTGTTCTACCCTCATTTCGGTCGGACGCGATACGATGCCGCGGCCTTGTCCCGTTTTGATCCTGCTCATTATCGGCAGGTTGCCTCATCTTCGCCATAATGTTGCCCACATTCAGTTATCGCTTCAAGTCGTTGATTGAACTTGCAAATAAATCAGGGCCGATTTGCGGCAACACTGGTGCGAGATTGCAACCATTCCAAAGCATTAGACCGAAGATGTCTAAATGTGGGGTTAATGCGGGCTTGGGACACAAGTTTCCGTTCACGTCCTGTTAGGGCCTGTGTCGCAAAAAAGGGGCGCCCGGTTGGACGCCCCTTTAAAATCAGTGCCGTAATTCGCCGGTTTTGGTCAGACCCACGGACGATCGGCGGAATGCTGCGCCTCGAATGCGTCAATTGAGGCAGCTTTTTCCATGGTCAGGCCGATGTCGTCCAAACCGTTCATAAGGCAGTGCTTCTTGAAGCTGTCGACGTCGAACGAATATACATCCCCGTCCGAGGACGTGACTGTCTGCGCCTCAAGGTCGATTTCGATGCGGGCGTTGGCGCCTTTTTCGGCGTCTTTCATCAGCGCGTCGCGTTCTTCTTCTGGCAGCACGATGGGTAAGATGCCGTTTTTAAAGCAGTTATTATAGAAAATATCGGCAAAGCTGGTGGAAATCACGCAGCGAATACCGAAATCCGCGATGGCCCATGGGGCGTGTTCACGCGATGATCCGCAACCGAAATTGTCGCCTGCGACCAGCACAGAGGCTTCGCGGTAGGCGGGCTGATTCAAAACAAAGTCAGCGATTTCATTGCCTTGGCGGTCAAACCGCATTTCATCAAACAGGTTCACGCCGAGGCCGGAGCGTTTGATCGTTTTCAAAAACACCTTCGGGATAATCATGTCCGTATCGATGTTTACCAGCGGCATGGGGGCCGCGATGCCTGAGAGTTTATCGAATTTTTGCATCGTATTTCCTTTGCGAGCGTTAACCGGTTTCACGGTGTGCGTTAACTTCGGTGAACGCTTTGGTCATAAATCAGACCCGTATGGGTCCGGTATGGGTTTGGTATGGGTCCGGTATGGGTCCCATAAGGTTATGCAGCCTCAAAACAGCGCGGATGGAGGGTAAACCCCTGATCCACAGCGATTTTTCGCAGATGTATAAGAAACGCACCAAGATCGGGTTCTTTATAGGTGCGCACATCGGTCCGCGTTTGGGGTGTGTCGCGTTTGGCTTTGGTCGCTTCGCGCGCGGTTTGGGCGTTCACTATCGGGTGGGTCCAGACCTTGCTGCGGGCCCAGCGCCCTGCCTGTGTCGATCCCTGCATCGGGCCGAGGATGCCACGTGTGGACATATCCGACATGAGCTGTTCTGCCTGACCAAGATCGAGGCCAAGCTTCTGCGCCAGTGCGAAGACCGAGAAATTTACACGGGACTGCGCGTGATAGATCGCGGCGTGCAGCGCGCTGGCGGGGTAAGCCGCCTTTGACGCTGCACCCAGTGATGCGGATGGCATCAAAGGTGCGGCGAGCGCACCCCCGAGTAGTTGCAGGAACCCGCGTCGTTTCATGGTCATTGGAAATCCTTCTGCATCATCTTCGATCAGGCACAATCGATCACGAAAGCGATCAGACCATTTGCCTGCGGGGCTTCGGAATAGCTGGCGATTGTGCCGCTGGCGCAATTACTGCGGCTGAATGTCTGGATTTCATCAGACGTCCAGCCCTCAGGGTTATATGTGCCGGTGATCTGTCCGTCCCGAACATTAGAGGAAAAGGCTTGGGGGTTTTTGTTGGCGATGTCGCCACACGCCGTGAGGCCCAAGGTTGCGATTAACAAGAAGACTGGCTTCATCACATCATCTCCCGAACGTCAGTGAGGCGGCCGGTGATCGCAGCCGCCGCCGCCATGCCCGGAGACACGAGGTGCGTGCGGCCTTTGTAGCCCTGACGGCCCTCAAAGTTGCGGTTGGACGTAGAGGCGCAACGTTCGCCTTCGGCCAGCTGATCGGGGTTCATCGCGAGGCACATGGAACAGCCCGCCATGCGCCATTCAAAACCCGCGTCCTTGAAGATATCGGCAAGGCCTTCTTCTTCGGCTTGAGCGCGCACAAGGCCGGACCCGGGCACGATCATCGCGCGCAGGCCGTCTTTGATTTTCTTGCCCTTGAGGATTGCAGCCGCGGCGCGCAGATCTTCGATGCGGCCATTTGTGCAAGACCCGATGAACACGGTGTCGATTTCGATGTCTGTCAGTTTCTGACCGGGCTTGAGGCCCATGTAATCGATGGAGCGCGCGGCCGCGTCGATTTTGCCACCTGTGAAGGAGGATGGATCGGGCACGACAGCGTCAATCGGCAGCACGTCTTCCGGGGAGGTGCCCCATGTGACCGACGGCGCGATGTCTTCGCCTTTGAGGGTCACGACCATGTCCCAATGCGCGTCGTCATCGGAATAGAGCGTTTCCCACCAAGCCTGCGCCTTGTCCCAATCGTCGCCTGTCGGGGCTTGGGGGCGGCCTTTGCAATAGGCATAGGTTTTGGCGTCTGGCGCGATCAGGCCCGCGCGTGCGCCGCCCTCAATCGCCATGTTGCAGACGGTCATGCGGCCTTCCATCGAAAGGTCTTCAATCGCGGTGCCGCAATATTCGATGACGTAGCCGGTGCCGCCTGCCGTACCGGTTTTGCCGATCACGGACATGGTGATGTCTTTGGCCGTGACACCCGGTTTGAGGTGGCCGGTGATTTCGACCTTCATGTTTTTGGATTTCTTCTGGATCAGCGTTTGCGTGGCCAGAACGTGTTCGACCTCGGATGTGCCGATGCCGTGGGCCAGCGCGCCGAACGCGCCATGGGTGGCGGTGTGGCTGTCGCCGCACACGACTGTCATACCCGGAAGCGTCCAGCCCTGTTCGGGGCCGACGATGTGCACGATGCCTTGGCGCACGTCGGACACGGGATAATAGTGGATGCCGAATTCCTTGGCGTTGGTATCGAGCGCTTCGACCTGAATACGGCTGTCTTCGGTCATGGTTTCGGCGTTGGCGCGGTCCAGCGTGGTGGGCACGTTGTGATCGGGCACGGCGATGGTTTTATCGGGTGCGCGCACGGTGCGGTTCGTCATGCGCAGGCCTTCGAACGCCTGCGGGGACGTGACCTCGTGCACCAAGTGGCGGTCAATATACAGCAGGCAGGTGCCGTCGTCGGCTTCGTGGGCTACGTGGGCATCCCAGATTTTATCATAAAGCGTTTTGGGGGACATGTGTCCTCTCCCGTTCTGTTGGTTGTGGAATTGGGTTTGGGGCGCACGGATGCGCGACGACATTATAGGTGAGCGAGAATGGTGCGGGTGGCACCATAGAAACGCCAAGGCAGGCGCGCGCGATCATCCATGTCAAAAACTTGTGTCATAGGGTGCATTTATACGCCCCACCCGTTTATCGCAAGGGTCACGGCGCGGTGTGGGCGTTGGAATGTCGCCCGACGCGGTATCGCCTTTAGGTAGAAACACGCGGTGTGGGTCGGTGTGGTGCCACCTGTTGGGATACCGTGCAGGGTTACCCTTACGTCAATTTTGTTGACTTCGCGTTGTGTCCTCTCGTTAATGAGGGGGAAGGCAGGATTTTGGCCTTTATTTATACGGTACCCATTGTTCTGGCGCGATGTGAAATCTGCGCGGCGTGGCCTGCGCTAAATCGTGCAAACCTGCCCTAAGACACTTGAAGAAGGAGCTATCACTTTATGTCATTCATTCACCCTTTGCGTGTATTGACGCTGACCTTGGCCGTGGGCGCGACGCCCGCGTTGAGCCAGAATTTCAATTTCGAAACAGAAATCGGATTTCCTGATTTCGGCTTTATGGAACCTCCGGGCACCTATAACGGCCCTGTTTTCGCGCTTGCCGATGATTTCCCGCAGACGCTGCCCGCGCTGGACCCTGAGGTTTCAGCGATCCTTGAGATGGATTTTGAGAACGATCCGATGGGCTATGTGCTGGCCGTGCGGGACTACATTTTCAAAGGCAACATCCACGGTGGCAATGTTGCCGATGATTTTATCCTGCAAAACAATTCCGACGGGATCGGTTGGTATCATATGCCGTGGCAGCATTGGGGCAGCACGGGGCGCGAGGGGTATCACGGCCTGACCCGCGAAGGGCCGCTGGGTGTTCAGGTTCTTGCGCCTGAACAAACCGATGCGTCCTATGCCTATGCTGTCGGGTTTTATAACGGGCCGGGTGGTTACACCATCGGGCAGGTTTGGAATGACCCGAACGGCGGGCCCGACCTTGCGCATATGATCGACGCGATGGAGACTGGTTTTGCTTTCCCCGAAGGGACGGTTGTCGGCAAGTTCCTGTTCACTTCGTTGGACGATGCGCAGGTGCCATGGCTGGCCAATCCGTTGCAGTGGAATTCATACATGTATGAATGCGACGCCGACCCATCGGTTGATTGCCCGAAGGGTAGCGACATGATGACAGCACCGCGCGTGACAACCGCGATGAACCTGTTGCAGATGGATATCATGGTTAAAGACAGCCGCGCCGATGAGGCTGGCGGCTGGGTGTTTGGCACATTCACCTACAACGGCGCTGCGGCGTCTTCGCCTGAGTACGGACCGCAATATAGCGCGGCCTGCGACGGCATTACCGGTGGCGGTGAAAACTGGTGCAACCTGATGCCTGTTGGCGTGATGTGGGGCAATGATCCTGAAAACGCCGAGACGTTCATCAACATGACGCCGACGGAAACGGTGATCAACGCCGCGTTGGAGGAAACGTGGATCAACCCTGATGCCGCCCTGCCCGCGATGCACCTTGGGTTTAATTCCCGCCTGAACGGGCCGGCGGACAATCCGACATCAAGCTGCATGTCGTGCCATGCCACGGGTCAGGTGCCAAGCGTCAGTGCGATCATGCCATGGTTGCCGCCCAACAGCCTGCCGATCCCTGCGAACGGCGATATGGCGTCGGATGAATGGATGCACTGGTTCCGTAACTTTGAAGATGGCGAAGCGTTTGACGCGGGCCTTGCCGTCAGCATGGATTTTTCGATGCAGATGACCAAAGGCATTGAAAACTACATCCAATATCGGGGTCAGGTTGAATCCGGTCTGTACGCGCTGCAATACTGGAGCGCGACAGGTGATGCCCCGATCAGCCGTGGTGCGCTGCTGCCGAGCCAGTAAAACAATCCTGTTCGGGCCAGCCCCCTGCGGTTGGCCCGAACAAACCGAACCCGCGCTTTTGCATCGACTTGCCCTAAGCCGCCATCCGCCCCATGATTGATCCAAAGCAGGAGCATCATGGAAACCGAACCCACCCCGGATCTGACAGAACAGGCAACGGCGCTGGCTGATATGGCGTTTGGCATTTGGGTGCAGATTCTTTCTTTTCTTGAAGGGTTGATGCGCCCCTGGAGCGCGTACCAGCTGGCAATTATCCTTGCGATCGGGGTGACGTCGCATGTGATCGCGAAGATCCTTGCGCCGCGGCTTCACGGTTGGATGCGCACCCGCGAAGGGTGGCCAAAGTGGCGGTTGCGATGGCTTTTGGTCATTCACAAACGCCTGCGCGGGATCATGTTTGTCACGCTGATCTGGCTTGTGCTGATGGTGATGCGCGAAATCACCTGGGGGTCGCGGTCTTATCTGATTGGCATTGTTGCCAACCTTGCGCTGGCGTGGCTGATTGTGACGTTCGCCACCCGCCTGATCGGCAACCCGTTTGTACGCACGATTGTGCGGTACGGGGCCTGGGCGTGGATCACGCTGCGCATTCTTGGCCTGACGGATCAAACCGTTGAAGTGCTGGACGCCGCCGCGTTCGAGATGGGCAGTTTCCGGCTGTCGTTATGGGTCGTGGTGCAGGGTGCGTTTATCCTGTCGGTGTTCTTTATGGCGGCGCGGTTTGTGTCCCATCAAACGGCGGTGCGGGTGCAAGCCAACGAAGATATCAGCCCGTCGATGCGGGTTCTTGTCGTCAAGTTCCTGCAAGTTGTGCTGTATGGTGCCGCGTTCTTTATCGGGTTGCGGGCCGTCGGGTTTGATCTGACGGGGCTTGCGGTGCTGTCGGGTGCGATTGGTGTCGGCCTTGGTTTTGGTTTGCAAAAGGTCGTGTCGAACCTTGTGTCGGGCATCATCATCCTGCTGGATAAATCGATTAAACCCGGCGATGTGATTACCGTTGGTGAGACGTTCGGTTGGATCAATTCACTGGGCGCGCGGTACGTGAGCATCACCACGCGCGACGGGCGGGAATATCTGATTCCCAACGAAGACCTGATCACGACGCAGGTGGTGAACTGGTCCCATTCCAACGATTTTGTGCGGCTCGATATTTATTTTGGCACGGCGTATGGCGACAATCCCCACGAGGTGCGCAAGCTGGCGATTGCGGCGGCGGCCAGTGTGGACCGCGTTTTGGAATTCCGCCCGCCTGTGTGCCACATCGTCGGGTTCGGGGACAGTTCGGTCGATTACATCCTGCGGTTCTGGATCAAGGATCCGACCGGCGGACTGACCAACATTCGCGGCAATGTGTATCTGGCGTTGTGGGATGCATTCGCGGAAAACGGGATCAGCATTCCGTTCCCGCAACGCGAGGTGAAGATGATCGAGGGATCACAGCTGGGCACCAAGGCGCTGGACTAGACCGCCTCAAGCAGGTCGGCGGGCTGACAATCGAGCGCGGCGCAGATTTTTGCCAGTGTTTCAAAACGGATGCCTTTGACCTTACCGGACTTCAACAAGCTGAGGTTCTGTTCGGTGATTCCAATTTGCGCGGCCAGATCACGCCCCCTGACCTTGCGCCGTGCCATCATCACATCAAGGCGGACGATAATTTCCATCAGATGAATTCCTTGTTCTCGGCGGCCAGTCTGGTGGCTTCTGACATGGACCACCCGATCAAAAGCAACAAGCCCGACACAAGAACAAAACCCAAGGTGCTGCTGTTCAGGGAAACCGAAATTTGGCGTTCGCCCACCGGATTGGCCAATGACATGAGCCCGGATTGAACCGGCACCACAGCAATCGCGGCGAGGGCCGAGATGAACAGGTTTGATCCGATGGATTTGATCAACGGGCCAGCCTGCGGGGCCAGTGGATCACCCTTTTGATACAGCGCGAACAGGCGGCGCATGGCGTTGACGGCCAGCCACAAGAACACCGCCGGAATCAACCCCACAAACAGGCCGATCCACGTCATCACGGGCCATTCATCGCGGGGTATGTCGGTGAAGTCGGATATATCGAGCATCCCGAGCGCCGGAAGACTTAGCGCCAGCAAAAAGAGAGCGGGGAACAACGCCAAGGCCACAATCGATAGGGCGTGCAAGGCGGTCGCGATTTTGGGGAGACGGGTTTCGGACATCTGATTTTCCTTCTTGCTATTCTGTAATGTTTATTGTTTTACATTAAACAATGTTCGTCAATGGAGAATCGACATGCGTATGCTACCTTTGTTTATCTTTGCCCCTTTGATGGGGTGTACCAGCCTTGTGATGTCGACGGTTGTCGCGCTTGATGATCTGGACCCGATGACCGCCGACCCCGCTGGTTTCGAGGTCGCGCTGGATATTCCGGACCCGTTGGGATTGGTCAAAAACAGCACCGAATTTCAGTTTACTGCCACACGTGGTGAAACCGGCGATGTGTCGGGCGGCGAATACACGCTGCTGGAAACCACAACGCCGGACGGGCACAGGGTGTACCGCATCCCGCAAAACGCAGTCGAGGACATCCGCGCCATTCAGAAAGACGCCGCAACATGGCAGGCAACGGGCGACAATGCGCTGTCTGTCGGGGTCAATCTGGACTTCTGCCGCACCACGCAGGACCCGCTGCCTGACGACCTGCGGTTTTCCATATTTATAAGGCTGGCACAGGACGCCCCGTTGCTGCCATTGGTGCGCAATAGCCGCGTCACAGAGGTGATTGAAGCAGAGGCCTTGAATGAACTGGATATGTGTGCGGACCCGTGACATGGGATCGATTGAACTCTGACGGACCGCTTGTTAGATTGAGATATTCCCAGCGCCGGGGTTTTGACGGCGATTCCTTAGGAGGACAATGATCTGTCTCTTACTTCAACGGCAGGCACCCCTGCCAATTCCGGGATCCGCGCAATGAGCGTGCAAGCCCCGAATGCTGACAGCACATTGGCGGCTGTACTCAAATCTTTAGATGAAAACAAAGCCGAAGACATCGTGCAGATCGATCTGCGCGGCAAATCGGAAATGGGCGATTACATGGTGATCGCGTCTGGCCGATCAACACGTCAGGTTGGCGCGTTGGCCGAAAAGCTGACGGATACCCTGAAGCAGACATTCGGCATTTTGTCGAAGGTCGAAGGCAAGGCATCCGGCGATTGGGTTTTGATCGACACGGGCGATGTTATCGTCCACGTGTTCCGCCCCGAAGTGCGTGAATTCTATCAGCTTGAAAAGATGTGGTTGAACCCCGGTGAGGCCGCCGAGGCAACCTGATGCGGGTTACGCTGTGCGTCGTGGGCCGCCTGCGGGCTGGCCCGGAACGCGACCTGATTGACGATTATCTAACGCGATTTGACCGGACGGGTCGGGCCCTTGGGCTTGGCCCTGTTGACGTGCGCGAAGTCGAGGACCGCAAGGGCGGCGGCATGGCCGCAGAGGCGGCGTTGTTGGAAAAGGCATTGCCGAGCGGGGCCGCGGTGATTGCGCTGGACGAGCGCGGTAAGGTGAAGACATCACCGGATTTTTCCCAGGATTTGGCAAAGTGGCGCGACGACGGGCGCAGTGATTTAGCATTTATCATTGGCGGTGCGGACGGGATTGACCCTGCGTTGCGGGCGCGGTGTGACGGGGCGCTGAGTTTTGGCAAAATGGTCTGGCCGCATATGTTGGTGCGGGTGATGTTGGCCGAACAGCTGTATCGCGCAGCCAGCATTCTGGCGGGGGCGCCCTATCATCGCGTGTAGGATCTGAGTTTTTTGGCCTAGATGAAGACGGGGCGGTTTGCGTCTTCGTCAAGGTGGGTTAGAAGAGCCCGAGCTTAAAGGGGATCAAAATGAGCGTTCCGAAACCTGTCGTTCTTTGTATTCTTGATGGTTGGGGCAAGCGCGCCGAAACGGCGGGCAATGCGCCATTGTTGGCCGATACCCCCAATTATGATCGTGTGATGGGCGGGCCTGTGGCCGAGCTGATCACCCATGGGCCGGACGTGGGATTGCCACGCGGGCAGATGGGCAATTCGGAGGTCGGGCACACCAATATCGGTGCGGGTCGCGTTGTGGCGATGGACCTTGGTGCGATTGATCTGGCGATCGAGGATGGATCGTTTTTTGACAATGGTGCGTTGGTGGCTTGGGCGGAGGGGCTGAAGGCATCGGGCGGTGTGGCGCATGTTATGGGGCTTGTCAGTGACGGCGGCGTGCATGGGCATATCGTGCATATTCAGGCGGCGCTAAGGGCGTTGGCGGATCGTGGGTTGGACGTTGTGCTGCACGCGATCACTGATGGGCGCGACGTTGCGCCGAAGTCGGGTGCGGATTTCCTGCGTGAATTGATCGGCGGGATGCCGGACGGTGTGCGGATTGGTACGGTGACGGGGCGCTACTATGCCATGGATCGTGACAACCGGTGGGAGCGGGTGGAAACCGCGTACCGTGCGATGGTTGATGGCAGTGGCCCGAAAGGTGGCGATGCGGTTGAGGTGATTGAGGCAGCCTACGGCGAAGGCATCACGGACGAGTTTATCCCCGCGACGGTGCTGGGTGATTATGCGGGCATGACGGACGGCGACGGGGTGTTCTGTTTGAATTTCCGCGCCGACCGTGCGCGCGAGATTTTGGCGGCGATGGGTGCCCCTGAGTTTGATGGATTTGACGCTGGAAAGCGGCCCGATTTGGCCCTGCTGGGGATGGTGAATTATTCGGACAGCCACAATGCGTATATGACAACGTGCTATCCGAAACAGGAGATCAAGAACACGCTGGGGGCGTGGGTTGCGCAGCACGGGTTGCGCCAGTTTCGTGTGGCGGAGACCGAAAAGTACCCCCATGTGACGTTTTTCCTGAATGGTGGGATCGAGGTGCCAGAGGACGGTGAGGATCGTTATATGGCGCCGTCCCCCAAGGTCGCGACCTATGATTTACAGCCGGAAATGTCCGCTGCTGAGGTCACGGAGGCCTTTGTGGGTGCGATCAAGGACGGGTACGATCTGATCGTGTGTAATTACGCGAACCCCGACATGGTCGGACATACCGGTGATATCGGTGCGGCGGTGAAAGCCTGTGAGGCGGTGGACGCGGGATTGGGCCGTGTGTTGAATGCGCTTGAGGCGGCGGGCGGGGCCATGATCGTCACCGCGGATCACGGCAATTGCGAAACGATGATTGATCCCGAAACAGGCGGGCCGCACACGGCGCATACGACCAATCCGGTGCCTGTCGCGCTGGTTGGTGGGCCTGCGGGCGCGACGTTGCAAAATGGACGTTTGGCCGATTTGGCACCGACGTTGCTGGGCCTGATGGGGCTGGAATTGCCGCCTGAAATGACGGGTCAGAGCCTGATCAGGTGAGGGTACTGGCGTTCATATGCGCCCTGTTGGCCGGGCCTGTCTGGGCGCAATCGCCTGCCGATGCAGCCCAAGACGCGGCGGTGCGTTTGCAAGACGCGCAGGCCGCATTGGATGCAGCATCGGGGCGGTCTGATCGGGTCGAGGCGCTGACCGAAACGGTACAAGCCTACGAGAGCGGATTGGCGGCCCTGCGCGATGGATTGCGCCGCGCGGCCATTCGCCAACGGACATTGGAAACGGATTTGAATGCGCGATCTGAAGATGTGGCGCGCCTGTTGGGCGTGTTGCAAACCATGGGGCGCGCGCCCGCGCCGATTTTGCTGCTGCATCCCAGCGGGCCGACGGGCACGGCGCGGTCCGGCATGATGCTGGCCGAGGTCACGCCCGCGTTGCAGGACCAAGTCACTGCGTTGCGTGTGCAGCTTGAAGAGGTCGCGATCCTGCGGGATTTGCAGACCGATGCCCTTACGATTTTGGAAGACGGGCTGGAGGGCGCGCAATCGGCGCGCGCCGCGCTGAGTGCAGCGATTTCAGACCGCACCGACCTGCCCCAACGCTTTGCCGAAGATGCGGTGCAGACGGCATTGTTGCTGGCCAGTTCAGAAACGCTTGAGGCGTTTGCGACCGGGTTGGTGGACAGTGAGGCCAGCGTCGGGCCGGATGCCAGCACCGTCAAAGGCGCAATTCCGCTGCCTGTGGGGGGGCAGGTTATCCGCCAGTTCCAAGAACCGGATGCAGCGGGCATTATCCGCCCCGGCATTCTGATCGCCACCCGCCCGCGCGCGCTGGTCACAACGCCTGTTTCCGCCACGATCCGCTATGCGGGGCCTTTGTTGGACTATGGCACAGTGGTTATTCTGGAACCCGCAGCGGACACGTTGTGGGTGATTGCGGGCATGGCCGAAGCATTTGGAGAGGTGGGGCAGATTGTCCCAGATGGGACGCCGATCGGGCTGATGGGCGGGAATATCACGCAAGCTCAAGCGATTTTGAACGAAAGCGCGCAGGGTTCCGCCGGACAGCGCACCGAAACGCTTTATCTTGAGGTCAGAGACAGGCAGAGTGCCGTGAACCCCGCCGACTGGTTTGCTTTTCAGTGAAGGCCACGCGCGTAAGACATAAATGGGAATTGAGTAGATGAAAAAATTTGCAATGGCCGCCACGGGCGGGATTTTGTTGGGAGCGATTGCCACCACGCAAGTCGCAGGCCCGCTGATCGCGCAGGAAGCCGAAAACAATGCATCCGTGTATGAGCAGCTTGACCTGTTTGGTGACATTTTTGAGCGTATCCGCGCCCAATATGTTGAGGACGTGGACGAGGCCGCACTGATCGAGGCCGCGATTGACGGGATGCTGACATCCCTTGATCCGCATTCAAGCTATCTGTCGCCCGAGGACGCCGCGGAAATGCGCGAAGCGACGCGCGGTGAATTTGGCGGGCTTGGGATCGAGGTCACGCAGGAAGAAGGTTTCATCAAGGTTGTGTCGCCCATCGATGGCACGCCAGCCGCCGAAGCGGGTATTGCATCGGGTGATTTCATCACCGCTGTTGACGGTGAAAACCTGCTGGGGCTGACGCTGGACGAAGCGGTTGAGCTGATGCGCGGGCCTGTTGGATCCGAGATCATCATCTCTGTGGTGCGCGACGGTGTGGATCAGCCGTTTGATGTGTCGATTATCCGCGACACGATCAAACTGACGGCAGTGCGCAGCCGTGTTGAGGGTGAAACTGTAGTGCTGCGTGTTGTGACGTTCAGCGATCAGACATACCCGAGCCTTGAAGAACAACTGGCCGAACAAGTGGCCGAGGCCGGTGGCATCGGCAACGTCAACGGATTTGTCATTGATCTGCGCAACAATCCTGGTGGTTTGCTGAACCAGGCGATTGCGGTGTCGGATGCGTTTTTGGACGCTGGTGAAATCACATCGACCCGTGGTCGTGACCCCGATGATGGCCAGCGCTGGAACGCCCGCGAGGGTGATTTGGCCGAAGGGCTGCCGATTGTCGTGTTGATCAACGGCGGGTCTGCATCCGCGTCCGAGATCGTCGCGGGGGCGTTGCAGGATCATCGCCGTGCGATCGTGATTGGCACCAATTCGTTCGGCAAAGGGTCTGTGCAAACGGTCATGCCGCTGCGTGGTGACAGTGCGATGCGTTTGACGACAGCGCGCTATTACACGCCGTCGGGTCGATCCATTCAGGCGCTGGGTATTTCGCCTGACATCATCGTGGAACAGCCCCGCATTGACCCAACGGCCGAGGTTGTCGAAGAAGATGATCGCCCGATCCGCAACGAATCGGACCTGCGCGGATCGCTGTCAAACGACAGTCTGACCGAGGACGAGATCGAGCAGATCCAAGCGGACCGGATGCGTGCAGAAGACGCCGCAGCCCTTCGCGAAGAAGATTACCAGCTGGCCTATGCGATCGACATTCTTAAGGGATTGTCGGCACTTGGGCCCGACGACCAGTAAATTTCCCCTTTCGGGAATTGACGCCGCCGGGGTAACACTCGGCGGCGTTTTTGTTTGAAGGAATGACAGATGACCCCCGATGAAATTGCAAAGCTGCCCTATCGCCCCTGCGTCGGGCTGATGATCGTGAACGCGGACGGCAAAGTGTTTGTCGGCCAGCGCGCGGATCGGTTTAAAGACGCGTGGCAGATGCCCCAAGGCGGGATCGATGAAGGTGAGACCGTGGCCGAGGCCGCGCTGCGTGAACTGGGCGAGGAAACGGGGATCACGCCTGATCTGGTGACGATTGAGGCCGAAACGCCCGAATGGCTGCCCTATGATTTGCCGCACGATATTGTGCCGAAAATCTGGAAAGGCCGGTATCGCGGACAGGAACAGAAATGGGTGCTGCTGCGGTTCACGGGCACGGATGACCAGATTGATATCGTGCAGCCCCATCAAGAATTTTCCACGTGGATGTGGATTTCTCCCAAGGAATTGCTGGCCAATATCGTCCCATTCAAGCGGGATGTTTACGCATCCGTGTTGGAGGCATTTGGAGGCAAGATATGAAAACGGCGGACTTGATGGCGAAAGGTTGCCCATCGCCCGGGCCAACGGGACCCTTACATGGTGTGCCAACGGCGACTGCGGCTATGGTTGTGATCGGGGCGGCATATTGGCGTTGCCCCGCGACACGCCCGATGGCCCTGTTGGGGCGAAATGGAGTATCCAAACCATGATGAAACGCGTGATGAGCCTGACCACCGCAGCCATTTTATGCGCCAGCCAGGTTTCGGCCCTGTCGTGCATGCGCCCCGACGCGGCGCGCACGTTTCAATGGGCATCAGATGCCGAAGAAAGCTATGTCGTCTTGATGGGCGAATTTGCCTTTGATGCGCCGAATGCGGACGGGTCGGACATGAACAACCCGCAAGAAATCAGCGTTCCGGCGCGGTTTGCGGGCAGTTACCTTGGCGCGGACGGGTTTGTCGGCGGTGCGGCGCTGGACCTGATGATCACATTTACATGCGCTGGCCCATGGTGCGGATCGCTAGAGCCCAATGGTGAGGAAATGATCGCCTTTGTGCAGCAAGCCGACAGTGGATACGTTCTTGAGATCGGCCCCTGTTACGGCAACACATTTTCGAACCCGCGCGCAGGTGCGATGCAGCAGGTCGAATCCTGTATGCGCGGTGAGGGCTGTGAAGAAGGCGCGCTGATGCGTTAACGCAGGCGGTTCAACAGCTGCGGAGAGGCATAGCCGTCGGGCACCAATCCGTTCGCCTGCTGATACCTGCGGATCGCGTCGATTGTCAGCGGGCCGATGCGCCCGTCGATGGCTTCGGGATCAAACCCTGCATCGCGCAGACGCTGCTGCAATTCACGCCGGTCCGGCCCGCTGAGGGCGCCGTCGCTGCGCGGCCACGTCGCCTGAATGGCAGTACCCCCCGCGATGCGATCTGCCAGATGGCCAACGGCGATCACATAGGCGTCGGCGGTGTTATAGGCCTCAAGCACTTCGAAATTTGTGAACACCATAAAGGCCGCGCCTTCGTGGCCGCCGGGCAAAAGGATGGTGGCGGGGCCATAATCGGGCACGGGTTGGCCGTTCGTATCCACCACCCCTTCGATGGCCCATTCGCTGGGGGATCGGAAATTATCACGCCGCGCCGCGATGTGGGGAAAATCTGACGGAAGCCGGACCTCGACCCCCCAAGGCAGGCCCGTGGACCACCCGAACGCGCGCAGATAATTGGCCGTGCTGGCCAGCGCATCGGTGGGATCATTGCCCCAGATATCGCGCCGCCCGTCGCCGTTGCCATCCACCGCATGATCCAGAAACGAGGTTGGCATGAATTGCGTGTGCCCCATGGCCCCCGCCCATGACCCCACCATGTTGCGCGCCGCGGTATCACCCGCCTGAAGGATTTTCAGCGCGGCGATCAGTTGACCTTCGAAAAAGTCGGCGCGACGGGCGTCATAGGCAAGCGTTGCCATGGCTTCGATGGTTGGGGTGCTGCCGCGCACGGCACCATAGGCCGATTCAAGCCCCCAAATGGCGACGATGATTTCTTTGCGCACGCCATAGGTCGCCTCAAGCTGTGTCAGGAATTGCAGATTGTTCGCGAGGGCCGCGCGCCCGTTGCGAACGCGGGCATCCGATACGGCGGTATCAAGGTAATCCCACAGCGCTTTGCTGAATTCGGATTGGTTGCGGTCGCGGTTAACCACGGTGTCATTATAGGAAATATTGGCAAAGGCGGCGTCAAATGTTGCGCCAGAAATCCCCTGCCGCAAGGCGCGGTCACGAAAGCCGGAAATCCAACGGTTGAAGCGCACATTCGACGTCTGGACCTGCGTGTAGGGATTGATCTGAACGGGTTGTTCCAGCGGGATCGGCCCCGCGAAAACAGGGGACGCGGCGCACAGGGCACCCAACAGAATGACGCGCAAATTCAACATTACTCACCTAAACCAAAGAACATCTTTGCACGTGAGCCTAACGCGAGTGTTTCCATTTCGGAACCAATCAGATGGGCACAAGGCATGTTTCCGCCCGATTACTTGCGCGTGCGTTTCACCTTGCGTGCTGTTTTTGCGGCCTTTTTCTTGGCGCTGCCGAATTTGCGGCGTGGTGGTTTGCCCCGCGCACCGCCACTGCTTTGGGGCATCGCTTTGCCATCAATTTCGACCAGATCAACGATAAGCCCGCCGGTGACGGGTGCTGCCTCAACCAGTTTTACGGTTACGCGCAGGCCAAGGCCGATCACGACGCCCGTGTTGGACCCCATCAATGTCTGGCTGTCGGCGTCGTAGTGGAAATATTCGGACCCGAGGTTGCGGATCGGGATCATCCCGTCTGCGCCCGTTTCATCAAGTTTTACAAACACGCCGAATTTGGCGATGCCGCTGATGCGCCCGCCCATGACGGCCCCAACGCGTTCATTCAGAAACGCGGCAAGGTAGCGATCCGTGGTGTCGCGTTCAGCCACCATAGAGCGGCGTTCGGTGTCGCTGATGGCTTTGGCCGTGTCTGCCAGCATGGCCTCATCCTCGGGCGTGAGGCCATCCTTGCCCCAACCATGGGCCGCGACCAGCGCGCGGTGCACGATCAGGTCCGAATAGCGGCGGATGGGCGATGTAAAATGCGCGTAAGACTGCAACGCGAGGCCGAAATGCCCGAAATTTTCGGGGTTGTAGTAGGCCTGCGTCATGGATCGCAGGGTGGCAATGTTGATCAGTTCCGCATCATCCGTGCCCGCCGCCTGGCTTAACAGACGATTGAGGTGCGCGGTCTTGAGGACCTGGCCTTTGGCGAGCGTCAGCCCCGCCGCCCCCGCCGTTTCGCGCAGGGCCTCCATCTTTTCGGTGCTCGGTTCTTCGTGGACCCGGAACAAAAGCGGCGTCTTTTTGGCGACCAGCGTTTCGGCGGCGGCGACATTGGCCAACACCATGAATTCTTCGATCAGACGGTGCGCATCAAGGCGATCCTTGAAGGCGACATCGGTGACTTTGCCGTCGTCGTTGAGGATGATTTTGCGTTCCGGCAGGTCCAGTTCAAGCGGTTGGCGATCTGCGCGCGCCAGCGTCAACGCGGTGTAGCAGGCATAAAGCGGGCGGATCACGTCCTCCAACAACGGCGCGACTTTGTCGTTGATTTCGCCGTCCATCGCGGCCTGCACTTCTTCGTAATTCAGCGATGCGGGCGATGTCATAAGACCACGCACAAAGCGGTGCGATGTCTTATTGCCCGCGCTGTCCACCTGCATTTCAACGGCGATACAGGCGCGTTCGACCCCTTCATGCAGCGAACACAGATCACCCGACAACCGGTCCGGCAGCATCGGCACAACGCGGTCGGGGAAGTAGGTTGAATTGCCACGCTTGCGCGCCTCGCGGTCCAGATCAGACCCGGGCGTGACGTAATGGGCAACGTCCGCAATCGCGACCCACAACGCGAAACCACCTTGCCCGTCGGGAATTGCGCAACAGGCATCATCGTGATCACGCGCATCCCACGGATCGATTGTAATCAGGGGCAGATGGCGCAGGTCTGTGCGCCCGCTCAGGTCCGCCGGGATTGCGCGATCGGCCTCGGCGATGACAGCGTCGGGAAAATGATCAGGGATACCATGTTGATGGATCGCAATCAGGCTGACGGCACGGGGCTGCGTCGGGTCACCAAGACGCGCAACGATGCGGGCCGATGGCAATCCCATGCGCCCCTTTGGTCCGGCCTGTTCCGCTTCAACCAGTTCACCGTCTTTGGCGCCATCCGTGGCGCCTGCGGCCACCGTCCATTCTTTTTGTGATCCCTTATCGACGGGCAAAATACGCCCCCCGTCCGATCCCGCGCGGTACACGCCCAGAATACGCAACGGATTGGTGCCGATCCGGCGGATCAGGCGGCCTTGATAGGCGTGGTCTTCACCACTGACCTCGCTCAAGCGGCCCAAAATACGCTCCCCCGCGCCCAGCGCCGGATCACCGTGTTTGAGAACCATCAAAATGCGGGGCGCATCGCCCTCACCGCCCCATTCCAGCGGGCGCGCAAACAGATCACCGTCATCGTCCGCGCCCGTTACCTCAAGCACCGAAACTGGTGGCAGCTTGTTGGCATCGCGATAGGACGATTTGCGCTTTGACAGCTTGCCCTCGTCCTCCAGCTCGCGCAGCAGACGTTTCAGATCAATGCGCGCCGCACCTTTGATGCCAAACGCCTTTGCGATGTCGCGCTTTGCGGTCTTGGTGGGGTTTTCGGCGATCCAATCAAGGATCTCGGTTTTTGCAGGTATACGTATCATGCCGCTTGCCTAACACGCACAGGCTTGCACGTCAGACCCATTCTTCTTTGGTTCTAAAATATTCCGGGGGAGGCCGCAGGCCGGGGGCAGCGCCCCACCTGTCTTGCGCGCGCGCAGCGTGCGCCCCCGCCCGCAGCAAGCGCCTTCGCCGTCAGGCGAAGTAGTCCCGCAATATCCGCGCATACACGGCTTTCAGTTGGGTGATCTGTTCAACAGGGACGCATTCGTCCACTTGGTGCATTGTCTTGCCAACCAGGCCGAATTCGACGACGGGGCAATGGTCTTTAACAAACCGTGCGTCCGATGTTCCGCCCGTCGTGGACAGTGTCGGCGTCACACCCGTTTCGGCCACAACCGCCGCGCTGACGAGGTCGGACAACGCGCCCGGCGGGGTCAGGAAACTTTCACCCGACACGCGCACAGGCATGTCGATTTGCACACCGAATTCCGCCGCGACGGCATCCACTTCGCTTTGCATCCAGGCGATCACCGACGCGCTGGTGTGCAGATCATTGAACCGCACATTTGCGCTGGATTTGCAGGATGCGGGGATGACGTTGGTTGCGGGATTTCCGGTGTCGATCGTCACCACCGCGAGGGTCGAGGCATCAAAGTGATCAGATCCTTGATCCATCTCGTGCGACGCGAGGCGGTCCATCAGGCGTGCCATGGCGGGCAGCGGATTGTTGGCGCGGTGCGGATAGGCGGAATGGCCTTGCTTACCCGTCACGGTGAAATGCGCCGTCAACGACCCGCGCCGCCCGACTTTGATCATTTCACCCATAAATTCAGGGCAGGTCGGTTCGCCAACGATGCAGGCGGTCATCGCTTCGCCTTGTGTTTGCATCCAGTCCAAAAGGGCGATTGTACCGTCCGTGGACGGGCCTTCTTCGTCGCCTGTGATGGCCAGAATAACCGCGCCGTCCGGTGGTGTGTCTTGCACGAAATCAACGGCGGCGGCGGCAAAGGCGGCCACGCCTGATTTCATATCTGTCGCGCCGCGCCCGTACAAAATACCGTCGCGGATTTCGCCGCCAAACGGATCAACCGTCCAGGCGGCTTCGTCACCCACGGGCACAACATCGGTGTGGCCGTTAAAGCCAAAGGATTTATTGGCACCGCGCTGGCCCCACCGCGCATAAAGGTTCGGGGTGTCGCCGCGATCCACGCGCCAGGTTTCAAATCCCGCGTCTGACAGCAGTTTGTCCAGCAGTTGCAGCGCACCGCCTTCGACGGGTGTGACGCTGGGGCAGCGGATCAGGTCTGCGGACAGGGCGATGGGATCAATTGGATTGGCGGGCATGAAAACTCTCCTCGTTGCCCTAGCGTTACCGAGGAACACGACGTGATGCAAACGCCTGTGGTTGTGTCATTGCCGACACATATTTCACGTGACGTGAACGTAAGCATCTAAAAAGCCACCAAAAATTCCGGCCATTAACATATAGTTAACACAATAATATTGACCCGAGGCAGGGCAGACATCGAGCGGACCCAACATGGTCCATAGGTCGCAACGTCGACCACTAGATATAGGCACTTTGACCAGCAAATCACTGCGGGTGCCGTCTGGCTTGTCTCACCTTTGGAAAGGGTGGGCGGCATGGTTGCAGGTAACGAGCTTACGTATAACACCAACGCATCGGCCATTCAGATGGCAAACACCATCTTTGGCGATGGTGTATCTGTCACGGGCGCGACCTATTCCGGGTCGGGCTATTCGTCTGGTATTTATTCCAACGGGGATGCGATTGCAGGCAATGTGACGCCCAGCGACACAGGCGTTATCCTGTCCACCGGCAGCGCGACGCGGTTCACCAACAATTCCAATCAATCCAACCTGAGCACCCAGACGTCTGTTAACAGTGGCGGCGCCAACAACGATTCCGATTTCAATGCGATTGCAGGCGCCAGCACCTATGACGCGTCTTACATGGTCGTGGATTTTGTGCCCGACGAAGGCATGGACACGATGACCATGCAGTTCGTTTTCAGTTCGGATGAATATCCCGAATACACGAACTCGGTTTACAACGACATGGTAGGTGTCTGGATCAACGGGTCGCACGTGCCGTTGTCGATTGCGGCCAGTGGCACGACGATCAATTCGGTCAACCAGACGGACAACATCAACCTTTATAACGACAACACCAGCGACCAGTTCAACACTGAGATGGACGGCTTCACCGTTACCATGACGCTGACCATTCCGGTCAATGCCGGTGAGACGAACACGATCAAGATCGGCATCGCTGATGTGGCCGACAGCAACTATGATTCCAACCTGCTGATCGCCGCAAATTCGATCCAGACAGAGCTGGTTGCCGAACAAGATTATGTGACGATGCAAGACAGCGTCACCAAGAACGTCGATGTCGTCGGCAATGACATCAACAACACAACCGGCACGTTGCAAGTGACGCATATCAACGGCAATGCCGTTTTTGCGGGGGATACGATTACGCTGGCGACGGGCCAGTCGGTCAAGCTGTTGGCGGATGGTACGTTCGACATTACCACTGACAGTGATTTTGAGACGACCAGCTTTACCTATGAGGTCGAAAGCAAGGACGGGGCCGGCAATGTTCTGGAAACGGACGTTGGGTTTGTCACCGTTGAAACGATCCCGTGCTTTGTGGCCGGATCGATGATCGACACTGTCGACGGGCCACGTGCCGTTGAAGGTTTGACCGCCGGAGACATGGTTATGACGCGCGATGACGGCCCACAGCCGCTGCGCTGGATCGGCAAGCGGTCTGTTCCTGCGACAGGCAAGATGGCCCCGATCTGCATCGGTAAGAACGCGCTGGGGCAGCATGGTGAGGTGATGGTTTCGCCGCTGCACCGTGTGTTGGTCAAAGACGTGCTGGCAGAGCTGATGTTTGGCGAGGACGAGGTGCTGATCGCGGCCAAAGATCTGGTCAATGATAAATCTATTCGATCCGTTGAAGGGGGCGATGTGGAATACGTGCATCTGATGTTTGATCGCCATCAGGTTATCTATGCAGAGGGCCTTGCGTCCGAAAGTTTCCTGCCCGGTCCGCAGACCACAAAATCATTCGAGGCCGAGATCATCGAAGAAATCACCACAATCTTCCCCGAGCTGAATGTGAACACCGGTGAAGGGTACGGGCCTGCCGCGCGTCCACTGTTAAAGCGGTACGAAGCCGAAGCCCTGCGCAGACGGGTCGCCTGATCATATGACATTGAACTGGATCGGCACACGCACACACGAGGACGGGGTTTTCAACCCTGCGGGCCTTGGCTGTGGGCATGGGGGCGATCCTGTCGGGCTTGATCTGTTGACCCGCGGCAGTTTGATGGTTGAAGCCACAGTGCGCCCGCAGTCGCACCCGGTGAATTTGGTGCGGTTCGGCGCGCTTGACCCTTGGCCATCGGGGATCACGATTTGTCTGGAACCGGATGGCACGGTGCGGTTGTTGATGCGCCAAGGGTCGCGCCACCTGTCGACCGCGTTGAAGACGACGCTGGGCCAAAAGGTGCAGACTGTTCATATCACCTACGTCTGGGACGCGCCGAACCGCAAAGGATTTCTGAGCGCGCATATTCCTGATCACGGGGTGTTGTGGCAGACCGAGGTTTTGGCGCCGTTCCCGCTGTCGTTGCGCGATGCACGGCGGATCATGAAAGATACGAACGCCTGTTCGCTGGACGACACCGTGAACTTTGCCGCCATTGCCGATGCCCCCTGCCCGCTGGGCCCGATCCCCGGTCTTTCGGGGTCCGCTGCGGTGGATACACCGAACGGCCCACGTGCGATCCGCGATATTGTGGCGGGCGATTATGTGTCTGTGCAACATGGCGCGCCGGTTCGGGTGTTGTGGGCGGGGCAAGCGACGGTTCCCGCGCTGGGGCGGTTTGCGCCAATGACATTGCGCCGCCCCTACATGGGCCTGTGGGATGATCTGGTGGCCGCGCGCGATCAACGGGCCTGTTTATCCGGATCAGAGGTGGAATATCTGTTTGGCGAAGAACGTGTGACAACGGCCATTCGCCATCTTGAGGTGCGCAATTGCGCAGAACCCACACGCCCCAAACCGCCCGTCATGACCTACCATCAAATCCTGTTGGACACCCATGAGATCATCACGGTGAACGGCGCCACCGTCGAAAGTTTCGACGGGTCTGCCGTGCTGGATAATCCGGCGTTTTTGAAGACGTCTGTGCTGGCCGATATTCCCGCTGCCCTGCGCCCGCGTAACATCGGGCTCGCCGCGCCGGTGTTGCAGGGCTATGAGGCGTTGACGCTGACGGGCGTGACGATTGGCTAGTGTTCAGTCGCGTCGGTGTTGAGGGTATCGCCGTCAAAAAACGGGGTCATTTGGGCGACGATCACGCTGTTTTCATCAAGCGCACGCTGCATCAGGGCGCGTTCTTCGTCCGCAATGTCGTGGCCTTCTTGGAGGCGTTCATCAAGCGTGCCGTAGCCGGACACATCAAGCGGTGCGGTGTCTGCCTGTTTGAGGATGGCGACAGTTTCACGCACGGCTTCTGCCTCATCGATGCCGGACGCATAAATCATCAGGGCCGCGCCTGTGCTGTCTTTGGGCAGGCCGTCGCCGTCTTTGCGGCCAATTTCCACGAGCAATGTATAGACCTGCTGGCGGGATTTCTTTTTGGGTTTGTCGGTCATTCGGTGGAATCCTTATCGAGCCAACGGGATTTGCTGGCCCAAAGCGAGGAAAAGATCAGCACGGCCTGAATAGGGATAAACCCGAGCGCCAAAAGCGCCGCTGCCGTTGCCCAAGCGGGGAAATTGAATGTTTCGACCAGAGATTGGAACGGGCGATACAGGATCACGAACGCGAAAACCAAACAGGCCGCATCGAACATCACAGGCCCCCACGCCGCGCCCCAACCGGGGCGTTCGCCACGCGCGATGCGGGCTTTGGCGAGGGAGCGGCTGAGAATCATCAGTCCCGCAGAAGGTCGTTGATGCCGGTTTTGGAACGGGTCTTGGCGTCGACACGTTTCACGATAACCGCGCAGTAAAGGTTAATGCCGTTCTTGGAGGGCATAGAGCCCGCGACGACGACGGAATAGGGAGGCACTTCGCCGTACATGACTTCGCCGGTTTCACGATCCACGATTTTGGTGGATTGGCCGATGAACACGCCCATGCCCAGCACCGAACCTTCGCGGATGATGCAGCCTTCGACGACTTCGGACCGCGCGCCGATAAAGCAGTTGTCTTCGATGATGGTCGGGCCGGCCTGCATGGGTTCAAGGACCCCGCCGATGCCGACGCCACCGGACAGGTGCACGTTTTTGCCGATCTGTGCGCAGCTGCCCACAGTCGCCCAGCCGTCAACCATAGAACCTTCGTCGACATAGGCGCCGAGGTTTACAAAGGATGGCATCAACACCACGCCGGGCGCGATATAGGCCGAACGGC
The DNA here is from genome assembly GCF_021532615.1 of Octadecabacter dasysiphoniae. Taxonomy (GTDB): domain Bacteria; phylum Pseudomonadota; class Alphaproteobacteria; order Rhodobacterales; family Rhodobacteraceae; genus Octadecabacter; species Octadecabacter dasysiphoniae. The sequence goes on along the minus strand of NZ_JAKGAQ010000002.1, from coordinate 903,538 downwards.
GCACAATAGAACCGGGCACGGCGCGAAAACCTGCGGCTTTCCATTCGTTGTCGCCCCAGCCCTGCCATTTGGACGGAACTTTGTCCCACCAGCTTGCGCCGCCGTTTGATCCTTCGATCTGTTCCATATCGTTCAGGCGGAACGACAAAAGCACAGCCTTTTTCGCCCATTGGTTCACATGCCAGTCGCCATTGTCCTGACGTTCGGCGACGCGCAGTTTACCACTGTCGAGCGCGTTCATCGTGTCGGTGATCGCGTCGCGGACTTCGCCCTGTGTGTCGACGGTGATTGTGTCGCGGGCATCCCACGCGGCCTCAATGGCGGTTTCGAGTTGTGCGTTGGACATAATGGCCCCCTGATTGATGTGTTACCTTTGGGGCGACATAGCGTGTCGGTCCCGTCGGGGCAATCAAATCGGAATGGGTGCGGGGTTTGCGCCGCACAACAAGATTGCCACCTTTTCGCCCTTGGCCGGAACGTAGGCCCCTGACAAAAGCGCGGCGAGGCCGGCGGCCCCTGCGGGTTCGACAAGCTGGCGCAGGTGCCGCCAGATTTGTTTTTGCGCGGTGACCACGTCGTCGTCGGTGACAAGGACGCTGTGCAAATCATTGGCCGTGGCGATGGCATAGGGCAGCCGCCCGATCCGCTTTGCGCCCAGCGCATTGGCGCAGATGCCAGAGACACTGATGTCCGTCTCTGGGCCATGGGCAAGGGCGGCGTGCATTGTGTTGGTCGTTGTCGTTTCCACACCGACGATTTTGCGCCCCTGAAACCACGACAGCGCACCGCTGATCAAACCACCGCCACCGATTGCAATCAGGAGGGTATCAGCGTCCAGCCCTTGGCTGTCCCATTCCTTGAAACAGGTGCCCTGCCCTGCAACCGTGGCAGGTGCGTCAAACGGGTGAATATTAAGCGCGCCAGTTGCCGTTTGGTGCGCTTTGGCGGCCGCAGCAGCGTCGGCATAGGCCCCCTCAACGATATGAAGCGTCGCGCCGGTCTGCCGGATCACATCGATCTTTGCCGGTCCGGCCAATTCGGGAACAAAGATATGCGCATCATGGCCAAGGGACTTTGCGGCATGCGCCGCAGCCGCCCCGTGGTTGCCCCCCGATGCCGCCACGATCCCGGCGGCGGGGACATCGGCCGTCATGACAGAGTTGAATGCACCGCGCGTCTTGAAGCTACCGGTGACTTGGGTGTGTTCCAGTTTGAACTGCAACGGCAGCCCGAACGCATCTGATCGCATCACGGGCGTCACATGAACGTGGCCTGCAATACGTGTTGCAGCAGCATCAATATCGGCGCGGGTAATGGTCATCTCGGCTTCCTGTTGTTGGACAATACGGTGCAACCCTGCCACTAAAATACAAAGACCAACAATAACCGATTGGGAGCAGTCCACATGAAAGACGACAACCGCCGCCATCCGTTCCGACGTTCATCGCAGGACCGCGAAGAAGCCAGCCATGTGCCAGACACCCCGCAGACGCGATCGCCTGCCTACGCATTGGCGTTTGCTGATCCCGATTTCTTGTGCCGCGATGAATTGCGCCCTGTGCGTTTGCAGTTGGAATTGCTTAAGCCGGAATTGATGCTGGACGAAGAAGGCATTGATTCAACGGTTGTGATGTTTGGCGGTGCGCGGATTCCCGAGCCTTCGAAAAAGGACACGGCGCGGACGAAAACGCTGGCCGATTTGTCCAAGTACTACGATGAAGCGCGCAAGTTTGCCCGGCTTATGACGGAAAAGGGCGAGGCGTCCGAGAACGTCATTGTCACCGGCGGCGGCCCCGGTGTGATGGAAGCGGGCAACCGTGGTGCCATTGATGCGGGCGGACGGTCTATCGGGCTGAACATCGTGCTGCCCCATGAACAAGCGCCGAACGAATATGTCACGCCAGAGCTGTGTTTCAATTTCCATTATTTTGCCATCCGCAAGATGCATTTCCTGATGCGCGCCAAGGCGATCACTGTATTCCCCGGCGGATTTGGTACGTTGGATGAAACATTCGAAGCGCTGACGCTGATCCAGACGGGGCGCATGGAAAAGGTGCCGTTCCTGCTGTTCGGGCGTGCGTTCTGGGAAAGCATCATCAACTGGGATGCCCTGTCAGAGGCAGGGACGATTTCGGCGGATGATCTGGCGCTGTTCAAGTTTGTCGAAACCGCAGAAGAAGCCGTTGAGGCACTAGAGACCTGGGAAGGTGCCGGCGAAAAGCGCGGCGTTATTCCAGGGCGCTGAATGGTCAGAGTCGTTGTGATGGGGGTTGCTGGATCGGGGAAATCAACCCTTGGTGCAGCGTTGGCCGAAGAACTGGGTGCGGCGTTCGTGGATGCGGATGATCTGCATTCAGAGGACAGCATTACGCATATGTCAGCGGGAAAACCCCTTACGGATGCCATGCGGTGGCCCTGGCTGGACCGGTGCGGTGCCGCGATGAATGACGAAACGGACGTTGTTCTGGCGTGTTCGGCGCTGCGGCGGTCTTACCGTGCTTATCTGCGCGCCATGGTTCCGGATTTGCGGTTGGTTTATCCGCGAGTGTCAGAAGCCACTGTGCGCACGCGCATGGCGCAGCGGCACGGGCATTTCATGCCGAACAGTTTGATCAAATCACAGTTTGAAACGCTTGAACCACCCGAGACGGACGAACAACACATCCTGATCCCCAGCATCCTGCCCGTCTGGCGCGCAGCAAAACTGGCTGCGCGTGTGTTGAACGGGCGATAGGATTACAGGCCTGCGTCGGCGTCTATCTGTTTGCGGGATTTACGGGCGCGTTCTGTCGCCGATTTGAGCTGACCACAGGCCGCCATGATATCTTCGCCGCGTGGTTTACGGATCGGCGATGCATAGCCTGCTTTGTAGATGATATGCGCAAATGATTTGATGCGGTCCGCATCTGATCGTTGGTACGGCGCGCCGGGCCATTCGTTGAACGGGATCAGGTTGATCTTGGCGGGGATGCCTTCGATCAACTTGATCAGGCGGCGCGCGTCTTCGTCGCTGTCGTTCACATCCTTAAGCATCACGTATTCGAATGTGATGCGTTCAGAATTGGAAACCTTTGGATAAGCAGCAAGCGCTGCAACCAGTTCTTCGATGTTCCATTTCTTGTTGATCGGCACGAGCTTGTCGCGCACTTCGTCTGTCGTCGCGTGGAAACTGATCGCCAACTGACAGCCGATTTCTTCGGCGGTGCGGGCGATTTCAGGGACAACGCCAGAGGTGGACAGCGTGATGCGGCGGCGCGACAGCTGAATGCCCTCGGGATCCATCGCGATCTTCATCGCGTCGCGCACGTTTTCAAAATTGTACAACGGTTCGCCCATGCCCATCAGCACGATGTTGGACACCAGACGCGGGCCATTGGCGCCCGTGCCTTGGCCGGGTTCGGGCCATTCGTTCAGATCATCGCGCGCCAGCATGACTTGGCCGATGATTTCACCCGCCGTCAGGTTGCGCACAAGTTTCTGGGTGCCCGTATGGCAAAAGCTACAGGTCAGCGTGCAACCCACCTGCGACGATACACACAGCGTGCCGCGATCCGTTTCGGGGATGTAAACCACCTCAACCTCGTGACCGCCTGCAATCCGCACGAGGTATTTACGGGTGCCATCTGTGGACACTTCTTTGGTCACGACCTCGGGCAGTTCGATTTTGAAATGTTCGGCCAGCGTCGCGCGGAAATCTTTGGACAGGTTCGTCATCGCGTCAAAATCGCGCACACCCCAGTGGTACAGCCATTGCCAGATCTGATTGACCCGCATTTTGGCCTGCTTTTCTTTCGCACCGACGCCAATCAATGCCGCGCGCAGTTGATCGCGCGTGAGGCCGACGATGTTCACGGGGCCGCCTTCGGGCAGCACACGTTTGATCGTCATGACGTCTTGGGTGATGGGGGCTTGCGGGGCATCCATGGAATCGACTCCGGTGAGGGTTTCAGGCCCTATATAATGCGAAAGGCCGGAATCCTAGGATTCCGGCCTTCACTAATTTGAATTACGGCGTGTTTAGCCGGAACAGCGGTTTGCGGCTTCTTCTACACCGGCAGTAAAGCCGAGCAGGGAAAACGTATCGCGGGTGACTGTGCCACGGCCGGAACGGGCCGAAACTGTCGCGGCTGATCCGCGTTTCATGGCCGCCACGATGCGGGCGTCGTCCTCGGGTGTTGCGGGCCACGCCCATTCGCCTTCGGTGAACAATTCATACGTTGTGCCGCCGATGTCGAGTTCAGCCGTAGAACCGCCCGCGAACGGATAACCGCCCGTGAACGTCACCTGGCCCTGCACGCCCGCATTGGGGCGGTAGAACACGAACAACAGAATTTCACCGCGGCGCACAGATACAACCTGCCCGTCACGTGAATTCACGGTTTCTTTGGGCGCGGACACGGCCCAGCATTCGGTGGGGTCGCTTTCGACGAACACGGACCAATCCGTATTTGCAGCAACGCGATTTGAACTGGCCTCTTGTGCCGCGACGGATGTCGTCATCAATGCAAGTGCGCCAAGCGCGTGCGTAATCTTTGAAATCATAAATACAGCCTCCAAGCTGTCCGTGCCTCTGGTTGCTCTACTTAGCCAGCACCTCTTGTGGGCACCTTTTGCGCTAGATTGAGCGGTTTCAACTCGATACCCATAGCATTAGCAAGTTTTTGCCCAAATGGGAAAGCCCTTTGGGTACTTATATTTGCGCGGATTGCCGCGCAACAGGGGGAAAAGATGGCTGATCCAGTCGATTTTGTTGAACTTTGGCGTGGCGGGATGCTGGAAAGCGTCCATCGTGGTCACGCAGTTGTGGTCGATGAGGCGGGCGAAATCGTCCATGCGTGGGGTGATCCGAGCGCGGTGACTTATCCACGGTCGTCGGCCAAGATGCTTCAGGCGTTGCCGATGGTGGAATCGGGTGTGGCGGACCGGTTCGGTTTAACGGGCGAACAATTGGCGCTGTCGTGTGCGTCCCATTCGGGCGCGGCGATCCACACAGACCGCGTGCAGCGGTGGTTGGCCGATCTGGAATTGGGGGATGATGTGTTTGCCTGCGGGCAGCAGTGGCCCGCCGATATTGCCGCGCGCAACGGGTTGGTGAAGGGCGATGCGACGCCGTGCCGCTATCACAACAATTGCAGCGGCAAACATTGCGGGTTCCTGACCATGGGCAAGGCAAACGGATGGGGGCCGGACTACGTGGCAATCGATCACCCTTTGCAGGTCGGCATCAAACAGGTGTTCGAAGAATTGACGCAGGAAACGTCGCCCGGTTGGGGCATTGACGGGTGCAGTGCGCCCAACCACGCCTGCACCATTGTCGGCATGGCCCGCGCGATGGCAGCGTTTGCCAGTGCGGGTGATGACACACGCGGGGCCGCCATGGTGCGTCTGCGCAACGCGATGATGGCGCACCCCGAACTGGTCGCCAACGACGACCGCGCCTGCACCCATTTGATGCGTGCCGCCAAGGGAAAGGCGGCTGTAAAGACAGGGGCCGAGGGGTTCTTTATCGCCATTCTGCCAGAACTGAAGATGGGCGTCGCGTTGAAGATCGTCGATGGCACCACGCGGGCGTCTGAATGTGCGATGGCGGCGATCCTGTGCAAGCTGGGTGTACTGGATGCCAATGACCCGGCGGTTAAGGCCTATCGCAATCCTGACCTCAAGAATTTCGCGGGGCTGATTACGGGCGATATGCGACCCAGCGTAGTGCTTGCCTAACCTGCGCGAATCCTACATCTAAATCATGTTCTCAGGGCGGGGCGGAATTCCCCACCGGCGGTTATAGCCCGCGAGCGCAAGGGGTTTCCTTTCAGGAGGCCCCTTGGTCAGCAGATACTGGTGAAATTCCAGAGCCGACGGTCATAGTCCGGATGAGAGAGAGCATCGGTGTGCGGGCAGATTGCGCGCGCGCTGATCCTTTGCCCCGAGGTGATGTGTCACCCGCGCATTTGCGTGGTTTAGGGAAAGGAGCCCCAAATGACATCCACTTCACGCTACGCCTTTATCAAGGCGAATTGGCACGCCGATATCGTTGATCGTGCCTACGACGGATTTGTTGAACGGATCCCCGCATCCCAGGTCGATGTGTTCGACGTGCCCGGTGCGTTTGAAATGCCGCTTGTGGCGCAGGACCTTGCCAAATCGGGCCAATACGCGGCCATCGCCTGTGCCGCGTTCGTCGTGGACGGCGGGATATACAGGCATGATTTTGTCGCCGCTGCGGTGGTCGACGGACTGATGCGCGTTGGTCTGGAAACGGGCGTGCCTGTGCTGTCCGTATCGCTGACCCCGCACCAATATCAGGAAACTGAGCACCACAACGCCATCTACCGCGACCATTTCGTGGAAAAGGGGCGTGAGGCGGCGAAGGCGGCGTTGATGATCGGGAAAACGCGGGCGGCGTTGGCGGCCTAGGCGAATTCGGTTTTGACGTAGCCTTGCACGTATAACAACGCCGTCAGGTCACCGTGGTTGATGCGCACATCGCACTGCGCGGCGACGGATGGTTTGGCGTGCAAGGCGACGCCCGTGCCTGCGGCGTGCAACATGCCAAGGTCATTGGCCCCATCGCCAACGGCAATCACATCGGCGGGGCTGATCCCGATCCGTGCGGTGATTTCGTTGAGCGCTTGAACCTTTGCCGCTTTGCCAAGGATCGGGCGGCCGACATCGCCGGTCAGCTTTCCATCCTCAACCAAAAGCGTGTTCGCGCGATTTTCGTTAAACCCCAGTTCAGCTGAGACCTGCGCCGTGAAGGCCGTGAACCCACCCGAGACGAGCGCCGCATGACCACCATCAGCCGCCATCGTTCGCACCAACGCGGCGCCACCGGGCATGTAGGTGATCCTCTGTGCCAACACTTTGGCGATGACGGTTTCATCCAATCCCTTAAGCAGCCCGACCCGTTCGATCAGCGCGGCCTCGAAATCGAGCTCTCCGTTCATGGCGCGGGCGGTGATGTCGGCGACGTGTGCGCCAACGCCTGCTTCGTCTGCCAGTTCGTCAATACATTCCTGCTGGATCATCGTGCTGTCCATATCGGCCAGCAGCATCTTTTTGCGCCGCCCGTCCAAGGGCTGACAAACCAGATCAACGCCCATCTTTTGTACGTCTGCCCAGACGTCCCACAGGTTGTCGGGCTTTGTGTTCAAGGCGAATTCTGCCGCCTCGTCCGCGGCCAGCCACTGGGCCGATTGTCCACCCCACGCATTGCGCAGGGATTCGACCAAAGCAGGGTCTAATCCACGGGCTTTGGCGATCAGGGTGATGACGAACATAGGCAATCCTCCGAAGGTTATCGCCCAAAAACCCTGTTGATCGCCAAAGCGCAACCCCGCTGCCCCCGAGATGCGCGAAGTTTCCGATACGCTCCTCCTGTGGCGCGCATCCCGCCCGATGGGTCGCAAATAGATCGTTTTCGCGGTTGTGGGGTCCGCGAACGCCCCTTAAACGCATCCGTGGGACACCCTTCCCCAACGAAGGGCATATATCTGTGAGGATACGATCAATGGCTATCAAGACACCGGCAGCGCGGCCGGCCACAAAACCTGTCGCCGTTCCGGCGAACCCGCGTTTTTCATCTGGCCCTTGTGCCAAACCCCCCACATGGTCGCTTGACGCATTGCAGGACGCATCCCTTGGTCGTTCGCACCGCGCCGCCGTGGGCAAAGACAAATTAAAAGCAGCAATTGAAGGCACACGTGATGTGCTGGGAATTCCTGCGGATTACCGCATTGGCATCGTTCCTGCGTCCGACACGGGCGCGGTTGAAATGGCCATGTGGTCCCTGCTGGGCGAACGCCCCGTGCAGATGGTTGCGTGGGAAAGTTTTGGCGCGGGCTGGGTCAGCGATGTTGTTAAGCAGCTGAAAATCGAAGCCTCGGAACACATCGCGGATTACGGGCATATCGTTGATATGGCGGCGCTGGATTATGACCAAGACGTCGTGTTCACATGGAATGGTACGACATCTGGCGTGCGTGTGGCGGGTGATCCGATCCCTGCGAACCGGATCGGCCTGACGATTTGCGACGCCACTTCAGCCGCCTTTGCGCAGGATTTGCCCTGGGACAAACTGGATGTCACCACGTTCAGCTGGCAAAAAGTCATGGGCGGCGAAGCGGCGCACGGGATGATTGTTCTGTCCCCGCGCGCTGTTGAACGTCTTGAAAACTACACCCCTGCGTGGCCCCTGCCCAAGATTTTCCGCCTCACCAAAGGTGGCAAGCTGATCGAGGGTATCTTTACGGGTGCGACCATCAACACCCCGTCGATGTTGTGCGTTGAGGATTATCTTTTTGCGTTGAACTGGGCGAAATCCATTGGTGGTTTGCCTGCCTTGCGGATGCGTGCGGATGCCAATGCATCGGCGATCTGGAATTTCTGTGCAACGCGCGACTGGATCGACAATCTGGCTGTCGACAATGCCACACGGTCCAACACGTCTGTCTGTCTGAAATTCACCGACCCGCGCATTACCGATGGTGCGGCCTTTGCCAAAGCGGTTGCCAAACGGCTTGAGGCTGAGGGCGTTGCGCTGGACGTGGGTGCCTACCGCGATGCGCCTGCGGGCCTTCGTATCTGGTGCGGTGCCACAATCGAGACGAGCGATATCGAAGCGATGTTGCCATGGCTCGACTGGGCGTTTCAGACCGAAATCAATTCCTAATCTTTCTGGCGTTCGCGCCGACACAATTCATTGAAGGACGCTAAAAATGGCTCCCAAAGTACTCGTCTCCGACAAGCTTTCCGAAACTGCCGTTCAGATTTTCCGCGACCGTGGGGTTGATGTGGATTTCATGCCCGACCTTGGCAAAGACAAAGACGCGCTGGCCGCTGTGATTGATCAATATGACGGTCTTGCGATCCGGTCCGCCACGAAGGCGACGGAAAAGCTGTTGTCGCGCGCCACCAACCTGAAGGTCATTGGCCGCGCGGGCATCGGCACCGACAATGTCGACAAAGAAGCCGCATCAAAGGCTGGTATCATCGTGATGAACACGCCGTTCGGCAACATGATCACCACGGCTGAACATGCCATCGCGATGATGTTCGCCGTGGCGCGCCAAATCCCCGAGGCGTCCGCGTCTACCCACGCTGGTAAGTGGGAAAAATCCAAATTTATGGGGGTTGAGCTGACGGGTAAGACCCTTGGCGTTATCGGCGCGGGTAACATTGGCGGGATCGTGTGTGACCGCGCCCGTGCGTTGAAGATGAAGGTGATCGCGTTTGATCCCTACCTTGGCGAAGAAAAGGCCGACAAGATGGGCGTTGAAAAGGTCGAGCTGGATGATCTTCTGGCGCGCGCCGATTTCATCACGCTGCACGTGCCGTTCACCGATCAGACTGCGAACATCCTGAGCCGCGAAAACATCGCTAAGCTGAAGAAAGGCGTGCGGATTGTGAACTGTGCGCGTGGTGGATTGGTCGACGAAGATGCGCTGGCGGATGCGTTGAAATCCGGCCACGTCGCGGGTGCTGCGTTTGATGTGTTCAAAACCGAACCCGCCACAGACAGCCCCTTGTTCAACCTGCCCAACGTCGTCGTGACGCCTCACCTTGGTGCGGCAACGACCGAGGCGCAGGAAAACGTGGCGCTGCAAGTGGCCGAACAGATGTCAGATTATCTGATGACGGGTGCCGTGACCAATGCGCTGAACATGCCATCTGTGACAGCCGAAGAAGCCAAGGTGATGACGCCTTGGATTTCGCTGTCCGGACACCTTGGCAACTTTATCGGGCAAATGACGGATGAACCGATCACGGCGATCAACATCCTGTTTGACGGTACTGTGTCGGATATGAACCTTGAGGCGCTGACCGCATCCACCATCGCGGGCATCATGAAAAAGGCGAACCCCGATACCAACATGGTATCCGCCCCTGTGATCGCCAAAGAACGTGGCATCAAGATCAGCACGACAAAGCAGGACAAGACGGGTGCGTTTGACGGTTACATGAAAGTCACGGTCGTGACGTCCAAGCGCGAACGCAGCGTTGCGGGCACGGTGTTCAGCGATGGCAAGCCGCGCTTTATCCAGATCAAAGGTATCAACATTGATGCCGAAATCGGTGCGCATATGGTTTACACAACCAACGAAGACGTGCCGGGCATCATCGGCCTGTTGGGGCAAACCATGGGTAAACATGACGTCAACATCGCGAACTTTACCTTGGGCCGGTCCGAGGCAAAGGGTGAGGCGATTGCGCTGCTGTATGTCGATGAACCCGTACCAGCCGAGGCGCTGAAGGAACTTGAGGGTGCCGGCATGTTCACGCAGGTCAAACCGCTGAGCTTTGACGTCGCATAATTAGGTTGCGCCCGGCATGATCCGGGCGCACACCAGACACGAAACCAGCCTGAAAGACCCGTTTTATGTTCTATGCGATTGGCGATATCCACGGGCAAAAGGCGCAGTTGGAACGGGCTTTTGCACTGATCGATGCGGATGGCGGGGCGGATGCGCCGCTGTATTTCGTCGGGGATCTGGTAGATCGCGGGTGGGACAGTGCGTGGGTCATTCAGACAATTATGGATGGGCAGGCGGCGGGCAAACCGTGGCACTGCATTCTGGGCAATCACGACCTGATGTTGCACCAGTTTGTGACGGCCGGAAATGTTGTTCATCCTGAAATTCTGTCGCGTAAATCGTGGTTGCATCACCGTCTTGGCGGGTGCCGCACGTTGGCGTCCTATATGGGCGGCATCGACATTGATCACCCCGAATGGATCAGTTGGGATCACGCCAACGAGCACGGGTTAGACCCTGCCTCGCCCGAATTGATTGCTGCGTTTTCCGATGCAGCCAAAATGGCGGTTCCGGCGGATCACCTGAACTGGATCGCGAATCTGCCGCTGTATCTGGATGCGCCGGACGGGCACAGATTTGTTCATGCGGGCATTCGGCCGAACGTCGCCATGGCGGACCAGACGCGCAGCGATCTGATTTGGATCAGGGACGGCTGGCTCGATTACACCGCCGATCTGGATGCGATGTATGTGCACGGCCACACGGCGCTTGATTTCCCCCAGCACCATGGCAACCGGATCAATCTGGATGGTGGCGCCGGATATGGCCGCCCCCTTGTGCCCGCCGTTTATGATGGCACGGGTTGGTTTACCTTGGACGAGGCCGGGCGCGCGCCACTGCGCCCCTAAATTTCGCGGATCAAACGGTGGCGGCTGTGCGCATCGTCGCTGGGCGCAAAAGTTTGTTCCCAAACAAATCCTTCACGTTCCCAAAATGCCCGCGCCTTGGGGTTGGCATCCAGCACCGCAACCAATTGGCGGCGCATGCCGCGCGCACGTGCCAGACTGGTGGCGTGGGCCAGTGCACGCGGGCCGTTGCCCTGCCCGCGCAATCCCGGCGACAACAAAAGCAGACCGATGTAGCAATCTGTCGGTTCAGGGTATCCGAAACTGAACGCCAGTAGCCCGACAAGATGTTCGTGTTCAAACAGCCCTAAGCGTTGCACATCATCGGGCGCGACATTTGGCGGGCGGTCGTCAAAGAAGTCCTGCGTTGTGGCAGCCTTAGGCGGTGCGCCTGTTTCCAATGTCACGTAATCCGCAGCCGCCGCGAAGAACGACGCGACAATGTGGCGATCATTGATACTGTCGAGCGCGCGAAGGGTCATGGCCTTGGATAGCGCCCCGCGGCACCGTGCGACAAGTCCCTTTCGGCGCGCCTGAGGGTCGGATAGGACGACGGTATGAAAACCACGTTCACCACCCTACGCGATCTGTTGAACCATGGGTTCGACGCCGTGATAGATGTGCGATCCCCTGCCGAATTTGCTGAAGACCACGTGCCCGGTGCGATCAACCTGCCTGCGTTGTCGAACGACGAACGCGCCGAGGTAGGGACGATCTATGTGCAAGTGTCGCCCTTTAAGGCGCGCAAAATGGGGGCGGCATTGGTTGCGCGCAATGTGGCCGCGCATCTTGAAGGGCCGTTGAAAGACCACCTCGGATCGTGGCGGCCCTTGGTCTATTGCTGGCGGGGTGGTCAACGATCAGGGTCGTTCGCATCGATCCTGACGCAAATCGGATGGCGCGCCGACGTGATTGAGGGCGGATATCAGAGCTTTCGAAACCTTGTGCATGATGTCTTGTATCATGATCCCGTGCCGCACCGTTTGATCCTTTTGGACGGCAATACAGGCACCGCAAAGACCGACATTTTACATCGTTTGGATGCGCTTGGCGTGCAGGTGTTGGACCTTGAAGGGCTTGCCAATCATCGCGGGTCTTTGCTGGGCGAAATGGACGGTGGGCAGCCTGCGCAAAAGGGGTTTGAAACGGCGCTGGCTTTGGCCCTGACGCGGCTTGATCCGGCCCGCCCGGTGATCGTTGAGGCCGAGAGCAGCAAAGTCGGTGACAGGATCGTGCCGCCGATGCTTTGGGCTGCGATGAAGGCCGCGCCGCGTATTGAAATTGACGCGCCACTGGATGCCCGCGCCGCCTATCTGGCCGACGCCTATGCAGATGTGAGCGCGGACGGCGACAAATTGCGCACAAAATTGGACATCTTGCGCCGTCACCGTGGCAGCCGTGTTGATGGTTGGCTGGCCTTGCTGGACGCCGGAGAGTTCGAAGCCCTCGCGCGGGCCTTGATGGATGATCATTATGACCCGACCTATCGATCAGGGCGCAGGCGCCATGACGCGGATGTTTTGCAACGCTTTGACGTCGCCGGATTGACAGCGGACGACCGTGACGGGCTGGCCCACCGCATTGCTGATTGGGTCACATCGGTTAGCTGAACGTCACGCCCGCGCCTGCCGTGATTTCCCCGATGATTTTGATACGATCATCGACGATGTTTTCAGCTGCGTCTCTGGGCATGGCGGCAAGCAACCCACCGCCAGTTTGAGGATCAAACATCAAAGCAGATTGCGCTGTGTCAGGGGCCGTAATGCGCGCGTCGTTTCGGTTGTCTGCAAACAACGACGACCGCACGCCTGCACTGGCCAGATCAAGCGCGCCATTCATCAACGGCACATGATCCAGCCGCACATGCGCGCCCACGCCGGACGCATCACACATCCCTGCAAGATGCCCCGCAAGGCCGAACCCCGTGACATCCGTCATCGCGTGGGCCGCGTGCATGTCGGCGGGGTTTGGGTGTGTGATCATGTGTTGGTAGCAGGCCAAAACATCGTGTCCCCGCGCCAGCCCGCGCATGTCTGCCGCTAGAATGGTGCCCGATCCGATGGGTTTGGTCAGCACCAGAACATCGCCCGCTTTTGCACCCGCAAGGGTGATAGGTGCAGCGTCGCACAGGCCAGTGATGGACAGCCCGATGGTCATGGCGTCGCCCAGCGTCGTGTGGCCACCCACCAATGCAGCCCCGAGACGATGCAAAATAGCCGCGACGGTGGATGTGATTTCAGCCACGGTACGGCGTTGCAAAACAGCGGACATGCGCGGCAGGGTCAGGGATAAAACAGCTGCTTGCGGGGCGGCACCCATCGCCCAGATGTCGCCCAGCGCATGGGTTGTCGCGATGTTCGCCATCAACACGGGATCTTGCGTCACCGCGCTGAGGTGGTCTGTCGTCAACACTTGGGTCGCGCCGCCGGTTTTCAGCAACGCCGCATCATCACCGGGCAGGGAAATCACATCATCGCGGGTGGATTTTGGTAGATCTGAAAGCGCGTCTTGCAGCGCACCACGCCCCACTTTGGCTCCGCATCCACCGCACAGGGGCGCATCGCCCAGTGTTTCATGCACACCGTCTGCCACGCGCAAGGGCAGCGGGTCAGCTGGCATCGCCAAACCGTCAAACTGGGTCATGAATTTACGGTCGATCTGATCCTTCCAACGCCACAGCAATGTGCCGCGCCGCGCGGTGCCGAATTTCTCGGCCAGTGCTGTTTTGCCGCCAAGCGAAATGAGTTTGAGGTAGTCTTTTTGGGGGTGGAATTTGCGCATCGTGCCGCCCGACAATGCAGCGCGCAGATTGTCGAAAAGATAGGGCGCTTCGCGCACAGCAAAGACACCCGCCTTGGGGCGCGGATCGTGGGACAGATGCGCGCAATCGCCCACGGCAAAAACATCTGGGTCTGAAGTTTGCAGGGTCGGCCCGACAGTTAGAAAACCGTCATGCGTGTCTAGCCCGATGTCGCTGATCCAATCGTGCGGGCGCGCACCTGCGGCCCCTGTTGTGAAATCGGACTCGATGAGGGTGCCATCAGACAGACGCACGGCATCGGGCAGAACTTCGATGACATCGGCGTTTTCAACCAAGGTCACATTCAGATCGGACAAGGCGGCCAACAGGCGGCTGCGGGCGGGGGTGTTAAACCCGTCCAGCACCAAGCCGCGGTCGATCAGGGACACCTGTGGGGATTTGTCACGCAGGGCATAAGCCATCGCCATGGCCAGTTCCGCACCTGCAACGCCGCCCCCGATGACGGCGACCTTTGGTGCCTTGGCGGTGTTGCGGTAGTCGTCCCAACGGGATGCAAAAACGCCCAAGGGTTTGGCGGGAATGCCATTGTCCGAAAAGCCCGCAAGTTTGGGCATCTCGGACGTGATCCCCACATCAATCGCGGCCACATCATAGGCGACGGGTGGGCGGCCGGGCACGGTAATTGTCTTGGTCACCGGATCTATCGCGACAGCCTTGCCCGCGATCAAACGCGCGCCTGCGAACCGTGCAAGCTTGACCAAATCGATGTCCAGTTCATCGCGTGTGTAATGCCCGGCAACAAACCCCGGCAACATGCCGGAATAGGGGGCCGTCGGGCCGGGGTTGATCACCGTCAGGCGCGCGCCCGGCAGCGGATTCATCCCCCATTTTCGCAGGATCAGCGCATGGGTGTGGCCGCCGCCGATTAACACAAGGTCACGGGTGAAGGGGATCGTTTGTTTCATCAGATCGTTCTAACGTGGGCAGGGCAGTTGGCCCAGAGGCGTGTGATCACGCGTGCGTCACTCACTCGTACCCCGTCATTTCCAGATAACCAACGCCGGCGTGGGTGCCCGTTACGGTCACCGGACCTTCCCAATACGGGATCGATGTGTCCATCCATGCCTGATCGTTGATCGCCTGAACGATCACGTCCAGATCGCGGTCAGGCAGCAAGACGCGCCAAAGGGTTGGAATTTCACGGCCCGCAACGGATGACACGGATAAGGGCTGCGCGGAAAATGCGCCATCGGTGTAGGGCGTGGTGGTGCCGTCTGCGTCAATCCACGTGGCGGACGTGTAGGCGGTGCCGTCGGTCTGGCGCAATTGAAAGCCCATCAATTTGGCGTCCTCGAACGACAGGGAAAACCAATCCCATCCGGTTTGATTGTCAGATAGGGGTTGTGACGACCATTCGCGATCCAGCCAAGCCTGACCGCTGACCACGACATCCCCGTCCGGCAACGTCAGGGTACCTTCGATGTCATAGAAAGGTTGCGAATAATAATAGGACGCCTGCCCTTGTGCGGATTTGACGGAATAGCCAGCATCGCCGTGAAACACCAACGGACCTTGGGCGCGCAGCCCCATATCATAGGCGAAATCCGGGCCGCTGGCTGTCATTCTGAGCGTGTCGAAATCATCGCCGACAAGCTGCCAATCATCGATCCATGCCTCAAACGGGTCAGCGGTGACGCCCGCCTGCCCGATCCCGCCACGCGCCAGCCGTTCAGTGACAAAATGCGCATCAGGCGTCGTGACCGCCGCGTGACCCATCCAGAGTTGCGGAGACGACCAACCTTCGCCGCCATCCGGCGTGAGGGCAGAGCGAAACAGCGTCCATTGCAAACCATAGGGTGTGCCATCTTCCGCCGTTAGGTTTGCTGTCAGATACCACCACTCAATCCGGTAATCATCGTGGGGGCCGTGATCTGCGGGGAAATCAAAAATGGCAGGTTGTTGCGGGGTGGAAAACCCGTCGGTGCCTGTACCCAGACCGGCAAAGCCCTGCGCGCTGACGGCGAAGGGCCACAGAAGAAGAAGCAATATTCTAGCGTTCATTGGAAAAGACTTTCAGCAAATCGGCGGGGCGCGTGCGGGCGAGTTTTCGGGCGGGCCACAGTGCGGCCAGCACCGCCGCAACCACCGCAAACACGGCAAGGCGTGCGTAATCCAGCGGGAATAAAAACATCGGAAGCCGCCACCCGAAGGCTTCGACGTTGACCACCGCCAAAAGCGTCCATGCCAAGGCCAGCCCCAACGGCAGCGCGAGGGCCGCCGTCAGCAGCGCCAGAAGAACCGCGCGGATGATTTCGATGCGCCCCAATCGCGCGCGGGTCAAACCCTGTGCCCAGACAGGTGCCAATTGGGGGAGGCGCATTGTGGCAAGTGTCAGAAGGCTCATCAAAATGGCGAAACCTGCCACGGCGAGGGTCAGGACATTCAGCGCACCCGTCACGGTGAACGTGCGGTCAAACACATCAAGCGAGAACGCCTTGATACCCGCCTGATTGACCATGTTCGCCTCAGCCAGACCGAAGGTGTCGCGCAATTCCACCGCAAGGGCGGGCACATCACCTGGGGTCATCCGCAGGCCGAACCGGAGCGGTGAAACATTGGGGAAAAGCGTTTCGAATGTGGTTTCGGTCACGATGACTTGGCCGATCGGGTTGCCGTAATCGCCATAGATGCCAAGCACGGCGAATTGCCGCCCCGCGAGCGTGATTTCATCACCAATCGCGATGTCTGCGCGCCGTGCAAGTTGTTCGTTGATCGCCGCGCCCTCACCCGCTTCGATCCGCGCCCAAGCATCGGGTGCCGCGTTCAGGAACAGCCAATTGTCGCGGTAGGTTGCGTGGGCTGTGGGGCCATAAATTTCGGATGGAAGGCCGCGCACGCCTTGGTCTGCGGATTGGATCGGCAGCACCTTATCGACACGCGGTTCAAGGTAGGTGCGCAACGCCGCAGCCTGTTCGGCGTCATCGGCGTAAACATAAAATTCAGACGCAAGACGCTGATCAAGAAACCCGGTAAACGTCAGGCGGAAACTGCTGACCATTGTCGACACGCCGACGTTTGCGGCCATCGCCAGCAGCAACGCCATAAGAGCCAGCGACAGGCCCGGCAATTGCTGGCGCGTGTCCGCCCAGAACCATTCCGCCATGACCGATTTCGCCCGCGACGCCCCAAAGGCAAGGACACGATCCAATACAACGGGCAACGCCAAGGCAGCACCGATCAGCAACGCGGCGAGCATCCCGAACCCCGCTGCCAACCCGCTGCCCAGCCACCCGAGTAGCATAGCAGTGACAAGTAAACCCAACGCCAGCGCGCCTTGTGTCAAACGTCCACGTCCGGCTTGCATCGCCCAGGCACGCGGGCGCGCAGAGGCCAAAAGCGGCATGCGCGCCAGTTGCCACAACGATGCAGCAGCGGCCATCGCGGTGCCGCCGACGGCGATCAGCAAACCGGACAACCACCATTCGGGGCGCAGCTGTAACGTGCCGGACACCGATGCCCCGTAAAGGCCTGAAATCGTCGCTGCGACGTCTGGCAAAAGTGCTGCGGCCACGATGTAACCGAGCCCCACACCGATTGCCCCCGCGATCAGCGAAATCACCAACAATTCAACCGCGATCAGCCCGACAAGGCGACCCAGCGGAAAGCCCAGCGCGCGCAGGGTGCGGATGACCGGACGGCGTTGTTCAAACGCCAATCCGATTGCGCCATGGACGATGAAAATGCCCACGGCGAAGGACAAAAGGCCAAATGCTGTCAGGTTCAAATGGAAGCTGTCCGTCAGACGCGCGACGTCTGATCCGCCTTGCGGCGGACGCACAGACAGGCCGGACACGACATCTGCCAGCGGCGGTTGGATGACAGGTTGCGCAGGCGCCACGATGAGGCGTGACAGCATGCCATCCATGTCCAGCAACCGTTGCGCTGTGCCCACATCTGTCAGGATCACGCCGGGGGCAACGTCCGGGTTTGGCAGGGTCTGGACGCCGTAATCTTCGATCTGATCAAGCGTGTCTTGCGTGGCGAACAGAATGCCAGAGGTGATCATATCGACGGTCAAATCCCCCTCGTTCAAGCCGACGGGCGCGATGCCACCGGGTGAGGTCAGGGCATCAATCCCAATCAGCCGTACACCGTCCAACCGGCCTTCGACCACGGGGCTAACACGCCAACCGGCACGCCGCAGTTTGATGTAATCGGCCTGCGGGATGGTCCCCGTCGTCGCGGTGATTTGTGCAAACTGACCTTCGCCCAAGGTTTCTGCCGCCGCATCGTAAGACGCCCGTGCTTCGGCGTTGACAGCCTGAACGCCCGACCAAAGCGCCGTCGCCAAGGACAGCCCGACCACAAGCGTGAACAGCTGCACGGGATTGCGCAGCCAGTGGGACAACAGCGCCTGTAGGCCCGCCTTCGTCATGCGACACGCCCTGCGCGCAGGTGCAAACGACGGCCCATGCGCGCCGCAAGACGTTCCGAATGGGTCACCATCAAAAGCGCGGCTTCGGTTTCGGCCACCAGATCAAGCATGAGGTCCATGACGGTGTCCGCCGTCGCCTCATCCAGATTTCCGGTGGGTTCATCCGCAAGAACAAGCGCGGGTTTCGCCGCGAGGGTGCGGGCAATCGCCACCCGTTGTTGCTGCCCGCCTGACAGTTGTTCGGGGTATTTTTCCATCTGATTGGACAATCCCATGCGGGCGGCCAATTTTTTGATCCATACCGTGTCATCGCGCCCGGCAAGACGTGCCTGAAACGCAATGTTGGAACCCACAGTCAGTGACGGGATCAGGTTAAACTGTTGAAACACAACGCCGACTTTGTCACGGCGCACCGCTGCGCGACCCGCATCATCCAGCGCGCCAATGTCCACGCCGTCGACTTCAACCACGCCGCTGTCCGGCTGATCAAGGCCGCCGACAAGATGCAACAGCGTGCTTTTGCCGCTACCCGATTCCCCGGTAAGCGCCAGTGTTTCACCGCGTTCCAGCGCCATGTCGATGCCTTGAAGGATCGGCAACGCGCCGTCCGGCCCCGCGTAAGATTTGTACAGATTGGTCACGTTCAACAACATATGCGGGTCTTTTCTGAAAGGTCTGTTTCTACCTATTAGACCTAGCAGGTGAGAGGAATTGGAAAGGGTGTCGCGGCGATGTTTCGTGTTTTGGCCGCAACGTCAGGCTTGGCGAAGCCTGCCCGCACGGTAGTCTGGGGCCAAATAAAACCGGGAGGGCCGCGAGATGTCTGAGATCGTAATTTTATCCGGTGCACGGACAGCCATTGGTGCATTTGGTGGCAGTCTTGCGCGGGTTTCGCCCATTGATCTGGGCACAACCGTCACCAAGGCGGCGTTGGATCGGGGCGGCGTAAAGGCTGACCAGATCGGCCATGTCGCGTTCGGGCACGTCATCAACACAGAGCCACGCGATATGTATTTAAGCCGCGTGGCGGCCATGGGTGCGGGCGTTCCAGACAGCGTGCCTGCGATGAATGTGAACCGCTTGTGCGGGTCAGGCGTACAGGCGATTATATCAATTATTCAATCGCTTATGCTGGGGGACGCTGAGTTTGGTCTGGCGGGCGGTGCTGAAAATATGAGCAGGTCCCCGTTCATTTTACCGGATGCCCGATGGGGCGCGAAGATGGGGGATGTGGCCGGCCAAGACATGATGTTGGGCGCGTTGAACTGCCCGTTCGGGACCGGGCACATGGGCGTTACGGCGGAAAATGTTGCGGCTGAACATGGGGTCACGCGTGCGGATCAGGATGCTTTTGCGCTGGTGTCGCAAGATCGTGCAGCGACGGCGATTGAGGCCGGATATTTCGACGAACAGATCGTTCCTGTTGATGTAAAAGTCCGCCGCGAAGTTGTTTCTTTTGCGTGCGACGAACACCCCAAGGCGACAACTTTGGATGCATTGGCGGGCCTGCGGGCGGTGTTTCAAAAGGATGGAACCGTCACGGCGGGCAATGCATCGGGGATCAATGACGGGGCGGCGGCGATTGTTTTAGCGACGGCAGATGCCGCGCAAGCCGCTGGATTAACACCAAAATTCCGTGTTCTGGGGTATGCCCATGCGGGTGTGCGACCCGAGGTGATGGGAATTGGCCCCGTGCCAGCCGTTCGCAAGCTTTTGGAAAAAACGGGCCTAAGCGCGGGCAATTTTGATGTGATTGAGAGCAACGAGGCGTTTGCGTCGCAGGCCTTGGCTGTCAGCAAAGAACTGGGGTTTGATCCGGCCCGTGTGAACCCGAATGGCGGCGCGATTGCGTTGGGGCATCCGGTGGGGGCGACGGGGGCGATCATCACCGTGAAGGCCATGTATGAGCTTGAAAGAACTCAACAAAAACGCGCGCTGATCACCATGTGCATAGGTGGCGGACAGGGAATCGCGCTGGCGATTGAGCGGATCTAAGTCTTTGGGTAGTCGCGCAGGAACACCATTTTGTTGCCTTCACTAAGGTCTGCGTCATAGGCGTATCCGCCGGATGCGAAATCGCGCAGGCCGTCCAGATCGGTGACGCGGTTTTCGACAATGTGGCGGGCCATGGCGCCGCGTGCGCGTTTGGCGAAAAAGCTGACGATGCGGGGGCGGTCGTCTTTGACTTCCATGAAAACGGGCGTGATTACGTTTAGTTTCAATGCCTTAGTATCGGCCGCGCCAAAGTATTCTTGCGATGCGCAATTGACCAATGTGTCGGTGTTTTGATCTTCGCCAAGATCGTTCAGCGCCTTGGAAATTGTGGTGCCCCAGTAATCATAAAGGGTCTTTCCGCGCCGTGTTTTCAGGCGGCTGCCCATTTCAAGACGGTAGGCCTGGATCGCGTCGAGGGGGCGCAAAAGACCATAGAGGCCAGACAGAATCCGCAGGTGATTTTGCGCATAGGCCATATCTGCATCGGACAGTGTTTTTGCCTCAAGCCCTTGATAAGTATCACCATTGAACATCAGCGCCGCAGCTTTGGTCACATCTGGCGCGGGGGTTTCTTCGAAGGCTTTAAACCGGTCACGGTTGAGCCGCGCGAGGTCATCGGAAATCGACATGAGATTCTTCAACGCGCCCAGCGTCAGGTTGCGCGATGTTTTCGCGAGGCTCACGGCCTCTGCCTGAAAATCGGGCTGCGTCACGTCCACGGAGACTGGTTCCATGTCGAGGGATTTTGCGGGCGATATGACGGTCAACATGGGCGGGCCTTTGGTTGGTTCGATTTCTATATAATGCAGTCCGGGGCGAGGGCGAGTCCGGGAATGTTAATGCGAAAACAGGCGTATGGGTTTGGTATGGGTCGGGTATGGGTCCAGTATGGGTCGGGTGCCATATCGGGAATGGTTAACGGGCCTCATGCCTCGCGCAGGATGTCGAGGAATGCTGCGCCAAACCGGTCTGCGTGGCGATCCCCGATGATGCGCGTGATGGCCTGTTCGTCGCGTGGTTTTTGCGACGCCACCTTGGCAAGCTGGGACGCGGAACACGACATGGGTTTGTCCGCACCGTCCGGCCCGCGCGACAGGTCTGCCTGCACTTCCAACAGGCGGTCGTAGATTGTGCCTTCGGTGCGTCCGGCGAGCTTTTGGCGTTGCGGGTGCAGGGCCTCGGCCTCGCCGTTGATGACCTCAAGAAATGCCGCGCCGTATTTGTCGAGCTTTTTGGCGCCAACACCGCCGATGCGGGCCATGTCATCCAGATCGGTGGGGCGTTTTTCGGCCATTTCGATCAGCGTGCGATCGTTGAAGATGATGTAGGCAGGGCCGCCGATCTGTTCGGCGAAAAAGCGGCGTTTCGCCTTGAGCGCAGAGAGAAGCGGCGCGTCTTCTTCTTTGACCATCTGTTTGACGACAGGGCCCGTGCGCGCGGCCTTGATCGTGTCGCGGCGCAGTTGGATTGTTTCTTCGTCCCGCAGGATCGGGCGGGCCTTTTGGGTCATGCGCAGGGCACCGTGGCGTTCGGCGTCCGGACGCATAAGGTCATGGCCCATCATCTGCCGGAAAATCGCCTGCCACTGAACGCGGGAGTAATCTTTGCCGACGCCAAAAGTCGGCAATTGATCGTGGTTCCACTGTTTGACTTTGTCGGTCATATTGCCGAGCACGATGTCGATCAAATGGCCCGCGCCAAAGCGTTCGTCGGTCCGCAAAGCGGCAGATAGCGCCATGCGCACGGGGGTGGTGCCGTCGAAAACTTCAGCGGGTTTGTCGCACAGATCGCAGTGGCCGCAGGGCGCGGGATCTTCGCCGAAATATTTTAGCAGGTTCTGGCGGCGGCATTTGAGGGCTTCTGCCAAGCCAAGCAGCGCGTTGAGGCGGCCATGGTCCGCGGCGCGCCGTTCGGGTGGGGCCAAGCCTTCGTCGATTTGTTGGCGGCGGTAGCGGATGTCGTCTTGGCCAAACAAAGTCAGGGTTTCGGCGGGGGCGCCATCGCGGCCAGCACGGCCAATTTCCTGATAGTAGCTTTCGATAGATTTGGGGAGGTCGGCGTGGGCGACCCAGCGGATATCGGGTTTGTCGATGCCCATGCCGAACGCGATTGTGGCACAGACGATCAGCCCGTCTTCTTGTTGAAAACGGCGTTCGACATGGCGGCGGTCGTCGGCCTCCATCCCGCCGTGGTAATGGCAGGCGGTGTGGCCATCGTCGCGCAGCGCCTTGGCGAGGGTTTCGGTTTTGGCGCGGGTGCCGCAGTACACAATTCCGGCCTGTTCTTTGCGGGCGGCGGCGAAGGACAGGATTTGTTTGCGCGGGCTGTCTTTGGCGGCAAAGGCGAGGTGGATGTTGGGGCGATCAAACCCGTGCAGGAAGATTTCGGGGTCTTCCCCGTCGAACAGTTTTTCGATGATTTCGATTCGGGTTTCTTCATCCGCAGTGGCGGTGAAGGCGGCCAATGGCACGCCCAGCGCCTTTCGCAATTCGCCGATGCGCAGGTAGTCGGGGCGAAAATCGTGGCCCCATTGGGACACACAATGCGCTTCGTCCACGGCGATCATCGACACGCCGGATTGGCGCAACATGCGTAGGGCACCATTCGACGCAAGGCGTTCGGGCGCGATGTAGAGCAGTTTCAGCGTGCCGTTTTCAAGATTGCGCCACACCTCATCGGTTTCTTCTTCGGTGTTGCCGGAGGTCAGAGCGCCTGCGACGACGCCTGCTTCTTTCAGGCCGCGGACCTGATCGCGCATCAGGGCGATGAGCGGGGAAATGACAACAGTTACACCGTCGCGCACCAATGCAGGCAGTTGGAAACACAGGGATTTACCGCCACCCGTGGGCATGATGGCGAGGGTATTTTTACCGTCTGTGACAGCTTCTACGATCTCTTGTTGGCCCGGACGGAACCCGTCAAAGCCGAAGACGTCAGATAGAAGCGTGGCAGCGCCCATGACCGTTCCCTGTGATGTGATTTGTCCCGATTGGGCGCAAAGAATCACAGGGAGGAGTCAGGGGCAAGGGTTACGCGATGGCGTAGAGCTGGTTTGTCAGGACAATTCGAATTGCCTCGAGCCCGAGAAGCGCGATCAGCGGGGCCAGATCGATGCCGCCCATCTGGGGCAGTATCCGACGGATCGGACCATAAATGGGTTCAAGCAAACGCGACAGCCCGTGCCAGATTTGTGCGACAAACGGCTGGCGAATGTTGAGAACCTGAAACTGGATCAGCCAAGACATGATGAAGTGGGCGATGATGAAAACCCGCGCCACGCCGATGATCATGAGGAGAATTTGAAGTATCGAAACCATGGGACGTCCTTTTCCGCGTTTGGCAAGAGGTAAGCATGGAGAGGTTAAAGGGCAATGGCTTTCCGTGGCGTCACCACTTGACGTTAACGTCACTTAGTCGTCTGTAGGTTGCATGTATCCATTTTTACGCCTTGGTCTGAACCTGTTTGCCGCGCGCAAGTTGCCGTCTATGGACCCGCTGGACATGCATGTGTCCCGACATCGGTGCCGTTTGGTCGATTGCGATATCTTCGGTGAGATGAACAACGGGCGGATTTTGACGCTGTATGAAATGGGGCGATTTCAGGCGGCTGTGCGCATGGGGCTTTGGGCGCTTTTGCAAAAGAAGCGCTGGGGGCTGACTGTGGCGGGCACGTCGATCCGGTATCGCAAGCGGATTTTACCGTTCGAGAAATACGAGACCCGCACGCGGATTGCGACGTGGGACGCCCGTTTCGTCTATATCGAACAGGGCATGTACAAGCTGAATGGCGACTGCGCGAGCCATGTGTTGCTGCGCACGGCTGTCGTTGAAAAGGGCCGCGCGGTGCCAACGGATGTGTTGATTGAGGCCATGGGCATCACACAGCCACGGCCCGAGCCGGCGGAATGGGTCCAAAACTGGATTGATGCGGAAGCCACGCGGACGTGGCCACCGACGCTGGACAAGACCTAAACCATTGCCAGACCCCGCCTTTGCCTGTCTTATCCCCACCAAGGGTAAGGGGATTACGCATGGCGACTGTATCTAAGAAACGTATCTGGGGTTGGATGGCTTTTGATTGGGCATCCCAACCGTTTTATACGTTGGGCCTGACGTTTGTTTTTGGTCCCTATTTTGCGGTTGTCGCAGCCGAACATTTCTTGGGCACCGGCCTTGAGGAAGGGGCCGCGAAAGCGCAGGCGCAGGGCCTTTGGTCTGCCGGGCAAACGATATCGGGTTTGATCATCGCCTTTACCGCGCCGTTCCTTGGCGCGTTTGCGGACAATTCGGGGCGCAAGATGCCTTGGATTTCGTTCTTTTCGGTCATTTACGTGTTGGCCACCGCATCGCTTTGGCTTTTGGCACCGGACGGGGGCAATTTGTTCTTGGTTCTGACGCTGTTCTACATCGGTTTCATTGCGTCTGAATCGATCCTGAATTTCGTCAATTCGATCCTGCCGAGCCTTGGTTCCAAGGACGAAGTCGGGCGGATATCGGGATCAGCGGCGGCATTTGGATATTGGGGCGGCGTTGTCGCGTTGGCCATCATGCTGTTGTTGTTCGTGGAACAAGACAACGGGCGCACGATCTTTGTGAACCTTGAACCGGCGTTCGGGTTGGATGCCACCCAAAAGGAAGGCACGCGGTTTGTCGGACCGTTCATCGCGATCTGGTTCATGATTTTCATGGTGCCGTTCTTTTTGTTTGTGCGTGATGACCCAAAGGCCGGTGGCAAACCCACCAACCTTGGCGCGGTGGCGGGAGATTTGTGGGGCACGCTGAAATCTGTGGCCCAGCGCAAAAGTCTTTTGAACTTTCTGATCGGGTCGATGTTTTACCGCGATGCGTTGAATGCGCTTTATGCGTTTGGCGGGGTCTATGCGGCGTTGGTGCTGGATTGGAACGTCACAGCGATTGGTGTCTTTGGTGTGGTGGCCGCGATTGCCGCTGCGGTGACAACGTGGATCGCCGGATTGGCGGATAAACGGTTCGGGCCGAAACCTGTGATCCGCGTTGCTGTTTGGTGCTTGATCTTCGTTAGCCTGACGATTGTGTTTATGTCGCGCGAACAGGTGTACTGGATCGCCTTGCCGATCGGATCGACCCTGCCGGACACGATTTTTTACATTTGTGGTGCGGTGATTGGTGGTGCGGGGGGTGCTGTGTATTCTGCCAGCCGGTCCATGATGGTGCGTCATACCCATCCTGAACGCCCTGCCGAAGCGTTTGGGCTGTTTGCGCTGTCCGGTAAAGCCACGGCATTTCTGGCGCCTGCGGGCATTACGTTTTTCACCTACCTCACCGGAAATACGCAGCTTGGGTTTTTGCCAGTGATCTTTCTTTTCCTTGCGGGGCTAATTTTGTTATGGTGGGTCAACCCAGAGGGAGACCGCGACGCATGGGACGCTTAGTCAAAACCGGAATTCTGATCGCAGCGCTAGCCTTCACGGCGAGCTGTCGTAACAGCGACGTGAGCCGGTCTGTGCCGGGCAATTCTTCGGCACCCGCTGCTGTGATGTCGACGCAGAACGCCAATGACAATCGTGTCGCGAAAGACGTGTTCGGGTATTTGCCCACGGCGTCGGAGCAACGATCCGAAAGTTTTGGCGGCTATGCACGCGGCTGTCAGGCGGGGGCGGTTCAGCTGCCCGAAACAGGCCCGACATGGCAAGCGATGCGTCTGAGCCGGAACCGCAATTGGGCGCAGCCTGATACGGTTGATTATGTCCAAGACCTAAGCCGCTTTGCCGCGACGTTGCCCGGTTGGGAGGGCCTGTACGTCGGCGACATGAGCCAGCCGCGCGGTGGCCCGATGTTGACCGGCCACGCAAGCCATCAATCTGGTTTGGATATTGATATATGGATGCTGCCGCCGGATCGGTTGAACCTGTCGCGTCAAGAACGCGAAGATTTGTCGTCTATTTCCATGCGGCGCGAACGGGGGGCGTTTACCAATTCGCGTTGGACCGAACAGCACATGCAATTGTTGCGCGCTGCGGCTAGTGATGATCGCACGGCGCGGATTTTTGTGTTTCCCGGCGCAAAGGTTGCGATGTGTGAATGGGCGACCGGTGATCGATCATGGTTGAATAAAATCCGGCCTTGGTATGGGCACCATTATCATTTCCACGTGCGTCTGACCTGCCCTGACGGGGCGGCGGGCTGCGAAAACCAAGCGCCACCGCCTGCGGGTGACGGCTGTGCGGATGCGCAAACATGGGTGAACAACATTCTGAACCCGCCCCCGCCAGACCCGAACGCAACGCCGCGCACACCGCGCGGGCCGCTGACAATGGCGCGTTTGCCCACGCAATGTTTGTCGGTCGCGCAAAGTAACTAGGCGTCACAATCGATTGACAGGGAAGGACGCCTGCGCAATAGAGCGGCGTCCTTTATCCTGAAGGGCCAAGTGTCCGACTACCTTGTCAAAACGGATTGATATTATGACCCGAATTCTTCCTGGCGTTATCGCCATGGCCATCGTTGTGGTGGCTTCTAACATCCTTGTGCAGTTTCTGATCCTTGACGGATTGCTGACGTGGGGTGCGTTTACGTATCCGCTGGCGTTTCTTGTGACCGACGTGATGAACCGCGTTTACGGCGTGTCTGCGGCGCGGCGTGTGGTTTTCATCGGCTTTGCCGTTGGTGTGATTTGTTCGCTGATCGGCAGCCAGATCATGATCCAGGGGGATGGTTATGAATTCCCCGCTGTTGCGTTGCGTGTGGCAATTGGATCGGCAACGGCGTTCCTTGTGGCGCAATTGATCGACGTGGCCATTTTCCAGCGCTTGCGTGATGGCGCATGGTGGAAGGCCCCGCTGACATCCACATTCATCGGATCCACCATCGACACAGCGCTGTTTTTCACAATCGCGTTCAGCGCGACCGTGTCGTTCGGCGCGGCGGCGGACGGCGAAGTGTCTTGGGCGTGGGAGGCTGTGCCATTCTTGTTGTCCGGCCCCGAAGCACCGTTGTGGGTGACGTTGGCCGTGGCCGACTGGGGTGTGAAGATCGCGATTGCATTGATCGCGCTGATCCCGTTCCGCCTGATCATTGGGCGGTTGCAACCTATCACATAGATGTGGGTATTTTTTGTTTGGTGATCCCCAGAAGTTGTGTTTGACTGAGGGCATCAGAAACAAATGAAAAGGAGGTGATCTAGTGTCTAGAAAGATATTGGAGAAGTGTGTCGGGACAACTGTGGGGGCGAAAATCTAGGGCATCCCCTAGAGGATTAACACCGCAGGTGAGCGCGCTCTAACCGCCCCACCTCCTGAACTTTCGAAGGGCCGTCCTGTTTCTGGGCGGCCCTTTTTAGTGGGTTTTGACGCCATCAGGCGAACGTGACAGAAACGCGCTATGGGACTTCGTATCACAGACCAGATCGAAATTGCCGATTGGGAGCTTGTGGAGAGCTTTGTGCGCGCGTCCGGCCCGGGTGGGCAGAACGTCAACAAAGTCAGCACCGCCGTTGAGCTGCGGTTTGAAGCGGCGCGATCCCCGGCCCTGACTGGGCCTGTGAAAACGCGGCTGCGCAGGTTGGCGGGGCGCAAATGGACAGGCGACGGAGCGATTGTGATGTTTGTGCAAGACACGCGATCACAGGCGCGCAACCGTGAATTGGCCCGTGAACGACTGGCGGAGATGATCCGCGCCGCACTGGTCGCGCCGAAACGCCGTGTGAAAACGCGGGTATCCCAGAACCAGAAACGCAAGCGCGTGGACGAGAAAAAGAAGCGCGGTGAGGTCAAAAGCCTGCGGGGGAAAGTATCGGACTGACCCGCCCCCGCAAACGATTTAAGCGGGTGTGAGGTAGTTCACGATCATGCTGGAATACAGATACCGCGTGGATGTCAGGGTGCCGATCGGGCGCCAGTAAAACAGCAAGAACCCGTCGGCAGGTGCAACAAAACCGCCCAAGTCCACTGTCACACGATCAAACCCCGTGCCCGCCTGCGCGCTATCTGCGGACCCGATCAGGGTGCGCGTGACGTCGGCATCCGCTGAAAACCCGACATCCCAAGGGCCGGTTTGAAAATACACACGCAGGTCGAAATTTGTCAGTTGCGCGTTGTTACTGCGCACGGCGTTCACCAGATTGGTAAATTCATAGCCCTGTTCGACGAAGACCCCGACGTCGTCCCAATTCAGGGTCGGATCGGCGCCTGTGCCCGCCGTTGCAGAGATATTGGGCGTCTTCGTGCCGTGGTAGTTGTTGTGCGTGACCCAACGCCCATCCGTGTAGCAATACACGCGCCCCCCCACATCAAGCCGGTTTGAGATTTTAGCGCCCGACGGGAATTCGGCGCGCCCTGTTGTGGCGTCAAACGACACGCCGGTGTTCCACGTTGCGGCGTCCGCGCTGACTTTGACGGCGAAATCATCAGACCCGGCGGTGCCCATTTCGGCGCGGCCCGAATAGCCCGTTTGAAACAGAAGGCTGGCCGTGTCGGTGGGCGCGTTTTTATTCACAACGACGCGGTGATCTGTGCCCGCGTGGGACAGAAGCGTTGCGTCGGACGCCACTGCCAGACGGTTCGTCGCGTCTGCGGTTGTGTTCACGCCGACGCTGTCGAGGTTCTGAAACGCGGTGGCATCGATGGTCGGCGCGACCCAATCTGATCCGTTCCAGATCAATGTGATGCCTTCGCTGCGCACAACGGATTGCCAGCCATCTTGGGGTGGGTAGAACGCCCATGCCGCGTCTTCGAACACAGCGATGGAACCGTCTTGCCCCGCCCATTCACCAGTCGCACCAGCGGGAACGATATGGCGATCCCCTGTGACGGCGGTTGCTGGGGGCGTTGTCTGGTCACGATCCACGACCGACAGCTGCACCAGCGCATCAAGGACGCGGATTGCTTCGTTGTGGGTGACGTGTTTTTGGGCTTGGGCGGGCTGAATATAGGGAAGGCCGAGGATGTGGGACGACTGGGACATGATGGCTCCTGGGGAAAACGGGAAACTCCGCTGGGCGGGGGACGTGTGTCGCGTCCGACCCTAGGAAGCAGCCGTTATCAAGTGTTGAAGCCAGCGTTCGCAGGGGTGCCGTTTCGCGCAACACCCCTGTGCGGTTTTATCAGACGACGACGTCTATTTCATCCTGATCGCCGACACCGAAGACGCGCTTGTAGCGTTCGATTTCTGACGCGGGGCCCATGGCCTTTTTGGGATTATCGCTGAGTTTGACG
Source organism: Octadecabacter dasysiphoniae (assembly GCF_021532615.1). Lineage (GTDB taxonomy): Bacteria > Pseudomonadota > Alphaproteobacteria > Rhodobacterales > Rhodobacteraceae > Octadecabacter > Octadecabacter dasysiphoniae. Next base: position 874,001 of record NZ_JAKGAQ010000002.1, on the reverse strand, counting down.
GTGGGGTTTCCGTTTGCGGAGACCGCTTTACAGACCATGGAAAACGGGGCGAGTGCATCGTTCTTTGACAGGCCCTTGAAATCATTGGTGAGCATCGTGCCCCACCCGAATGACACGCGTGTGCGGCCTTCGAATTGTTTGTGAAGCTGCACGATTTTTTCAACATCGAGGCCGTCGCTGAAGATCACCAGCTTGTCCTTTGGGTCTTCGCCACGGGATTTCCACCAGTTGATCGCGACCTCGGCCGCCGTTGCGGGATCGCCTGAATCCACGCGGATACCTGTCCAACCGGCGAGCCAATCAGGCGCGTTATCAAGGAAGCCTTGGGTGCCGTAGGTGTCGGGCAGGATGATACGCAGGTTGCCGTCGTGTTCGTCGTGCCAGTCAGACAGGACGTCGTAGGGCGCTTGGGCCAGTGCTTCGTCGGTTTCGGCCAAGGCGGAATAGACCATTGGCAGTTCGTGGGCATTTGTTCCGATCGCTTCAAGGTCGCGGTTTTTGGCGATGAGGCAGTTGGATGTGCCGAGGAAATTGTCGCCCAAGCCTTCGCGCATCGCCTGAACGGCCCAGTCCTGCCACAAAAAGCTGTGGCGGCGGCGGGTGCCGAAATCCGCGACGCGCAGACCTTCGAGAGGGCGCAAAAGTTCGACCTTTTCCCAGAGTTTTGTCATCGCGCGGGCATACAGCACCTGTAGTTCGAAACGGCCCATTGTACCCAATACGGCACGGCCGCGCAGTTCCATCAGGATCGACAGCGCGGGGATTTCCCACAGCATGACTTCGGGCCAAGACCCTTCGAACGTCAGTTCATATTGCCCGTCGCGTTTTTCGAGGTGGTAGGGCGGCAGGCGCAAATTTTCGAACCAGTCCATGAATTCGGAGCTGAACATGGATCGCTTGCCGTAAAACGTGTTGCCGCGCATCCATGTGGATTCGCCGCGTGACAGCGACAAGGATCGCACATGATCGAGCTGTTCGCGCAATTCACCTTCGTCGATCAGGTTTGCCAATTTCACCGATTTGGTGCGGTTGATCAGGGAAAATGTGACTTGGGTGTCCGGTTTGTTGCGAAACACCGACTGGCACATCAGCAGTTTATAGAAATCGGTATCAATAAGGGAGCGGACGATCGGATCGATCTTCCATTTGTGGTTCCAGACGCGGGTTGCGATATCGACCATAGTAGGCTCCAATTATGTTGCGCCCGTTAGAGCAAAGCGCGTGGGCGGCGTAAAGTGGAGAGCGACATGGCGAATCTAGCAAAACAGACCCGTGCATTGATAGAAGGTAAACCAGCCCTGATCGTAATCGACATTCAGGCCAGCACATTTATCGATGACAGTGTGGTGCGATCCATCGACAATATGCCAGGACATAAAGAACGCATGCTGCTGGCGCGCGACGCGATTGATGGCGCGCGGGCGGCTGATATTCCGGTGATTTTCATTCAAGAGGTGCATCACCCGTCTATGGTGGATTTTGGCCGCGAACTGGACGGCGATGAAGATGTGCATTGCCTTGAGGACAATCCGAAGACCGCGCTGGCCGTGACCGAAATGGGCGTTCGGGCGGATGATTACCACGTACGCAAGCGGCGCTATTCTGCCTTCTTTGGGACCGATCTGGAAATCCTGTTGAAGGGGCTTGGCGTTGATACGTTGATCATGGTTGGCGGGCTGACAGACGTGTGCGTGCATTATACTTTTGTTGATGGGCACCAGTCGGATTATTTCTGCCGTGTGATTGAGGATTGCGTCGGCGGATCCGGCATTGATGCGCACCACGCATCGTTGCGCGCGATGGAATATTTGCAGACAGGTGCCATCCGATCCTTGGGCGATACATTGGCGGCAATGGAAACCTATACATCATGAAAATGGCGCGGATGATTACGGCTGTTGAAGCCCATGCAGAAGGCGAAGGCGGGCGTGTGATCACGGGGGGCATGCCGCATCTGAAGGGCAATTCCGTGTTCGAAAAGATGCAGTATATGCAGCGGCATCACGACGATATCCGCCTGTTGATGTTGCGTGAACCGCGCGGCAATCCGGCGTTGTGTTGTAATGTGATCGTGCCGCCCTGTGATCCGACCGCGGATGCGGGGTTCATTATTATGGAACAGACGGAATACGCGCCAATGTCGGGCAGCAACGCGATATGCGTGACGACTGTGTTGCTGGAAACCGGGATTGTTCCGATGGTTGAACCCGTCACGACCCTGCGGCTTGAGGCGCCGGCGGGCGTGATTGAAGTGAAGGCAACCTGCAAGGACGGCAAGGTAGAACGCGTCGAATTTATGAATGTGCCCGCGTTTGCCGCACATATCGGTGTTCCGCTGGATGTGGCCGGTTTCGGGCATGTTAGTGTCGATATTGCATGGGGCGGGATGTGGTTTGTGATGGCTGATGCCGCGCAATTTGGTCTTGATCCGACGGCGGAAAACGGCGGCGCGGTGGTGCGCGCGATTGAAGCCATGCGCGATGCCGCCGCACAGCAATATCCTGTCGTTCATCCTGATAATCCCGATCTGACAGGACCGACAATTGGCGCCCTGACCGCCCCCCCGACCGACCCCGCGACACACGGACGGGGCGCGATTTCGGTATCATCAGGCGCGTTTGACCCTGCCCGCCCCGAGGCTTTGACCGGCGCGTTGGATCGATCGCCCTGTGGCACGGGCACCTGCGCCAAACTGGCTGTGTTGCATGCCAAAGGGTTGCTGGGCGTCGGAGAAGATTATGTGAACGCCGGACCATTGGGCACCACTTTCACGGGCCGGGTTGAACGCGTGACCAAGGTTGGCCCCTATGATGCCATCGTGCCCAGCCTGTCGGGGCGCGGATGGATACACGGGGTCAGCCAATGGATGGTCGACCCGACTGACCCGTTTCCGCAGGGATATACGGTTGGGGATATTTGGGGCTAGTTCGTGATGCCGTTGAAGGGCACAGGGTTCAGTTCCTGTTGCCAGTCATTGATCGCGTCCATCGGGGCAATCAGTTGGATCGTCGACAATGTCAGGTTGTCGCGCCCCAAAAGACCGGCCGTTAATTCAAGCGCAACAACACCCGCGATGACGACAGGAATGCGCAAAGTGTAGGCGGCAAAGAATCCGCCCATCATAAAGATATAATCACTGACGGCGTTCAAAACGGAATCGCCAAGGTAGCCGACATTGATGGTTGTTGCGCGAAAGGCCGCGAGAACCCAGTTGGTGTGTTCGATGACTTCCCAGCCGATTCCGGTGACGATGGCCGTTAGAAACAGGGGTTCAAGCCCGAGTTTGGGAAACAGCAAACGACCCATAAGCGCGATAAGGACACCGTGCAGAATATGGCTGAGGGTGTACCAATCCGCGATGTGCTGGGAATTGCCTCCGTCGAAAATAGAAGGCACCCAAAGTTTGATTTCCCCGCAGCTGCAAATCAGGGGCTGGCCCCAAAACCAAAGGGTCCCGCCGATGATGAACAGGCCTGCGAACGCAAAGATGTTGAGGTTGGTACGGGCCATCACGGGATCCTGTTAGGTGCTGTTGCCCTATGGTTAACAGGATCATGTGGCAGAATTAGGCGGCGATTATGACGCCTGCGGTTTTCATTCCATCAACCGCCGCCTTTAGCGATCCATCAAAATCAATAGCGCGGCACAGATCGGTTTTCACCGTCACGTTGAACCCCAGTTTGGCCGCATCCACCGCCGAATAATTGACGCAAAAGTCCGTGGCAAGACCGACAAGCGTGAGGGTTTCGATCCCGCGTGTGCGCAAATATCCCTCTAACCCGGTGGGGGTTTGATGATCGTTTTCAAAGAAGGCTGAATAGCTGTCGATGGCGGGGTTATAACCCTTGCGGATGATCATATCGGCCGCATCGACGTTAAGATCGCTATGAAATTTCGCGCCGTTTGATCCGATGATGCAATGATCCGGCCACAAAACCTGCGGGCCGTAGGACATTTGCGTGACTGTCATAGGATCAGCCCCATGGGATGTTGCGAAAGATGAATGCCCCGCGGGGTGCCAATCTTGTGTCAGGATCACGGCATCAAAATCCGGCATGATGGCGTTGATTCCAGCGACAATTTCATCCCCTCCCGCAACGGCAAGCGCACCTTCTGGGCAAAAATCGTTTTGAACGTCGATGACAAGAAGGGCGTGGGACATTTGCGCGGCTCCGGCAGGTTGGGTTTGCGCCATCCTACGGGTTGAGCGGGGCGACGCAAAGGCGTATTGGGCGGGCATGTATACTGTTGCTGCTCTCTATCACTTTACGTCGTTCGACGACCCTACCGCGCTGAAGGGGCCATTGGCCGCGGCCTGCGCGAAGGCGGATGTCATGGGGACATTGTTGTTGGCGCGCGAAGGGATCAACGGAACGATTGCTGGGCCGCGCGCAGGAATTGACGCGGTGCTGGCGCATATCCGCGCCCTGCCCGGCTGTGCTGATTTCGAATGGAAAGAAAGCCGCGCGAGCGTGCCGCCGTTCAACCGTATGAAGGTTCGTATCAAGCGTGAAATCGTAACGATGGGACAGCCCGATGTGGACCCGACAGCGTCCGTTGGCCGCTATGTAACGGCGCAGGATTGGAACGAATTGATCGCATCGCCGGACGTGGCCGTGATCGACACGCGTAATGACTATGAGGTCGCGATTGGCACGTTTGATGGTGCAATAGACCCTGAAACCAAAAGTTTCGGCGAATTCCCCGCATGGTGGGAGGCCAACAAAGAGCGGTTTCATAACAAGCGGATCGCGATGTTTTGCACTGGCGGGATCCGGTGTGAAAAATCAACAAATTTCCTGATCGGGCAAGGTGTTGAAGACGTGTATCACCTCAAGGGTGGGATTCTGAAATACCTAGAAGACGTGCCGGAAGATCAAAGCACGTGGGACGGTGAATGTTTCGTCTTTGATGCGCGTGTGTCCGTTGGGCACGGGCTGAAAGAAGGGCCGCACGTGTTGTGTTATGCCTGCCGCCGCCCGTTGCTGCCCACGGATCAGGACCGTGCAGAATATGAAATGGGCGTGTCGTGCCACCAGTGTGCGGGCGAAACCAGTGACGCGGACAAGGACAGGTTCCGCGAACGCCAAAAGCAAATCGCGCTGTCGAAGGCGCGTGGGGAAATGCATATCGGACCCGCCGAGAAATAAGCCCGGCGTTAGAAGATCACGACAGTTTGGGATAGTGTTTCGTGCGCGATTGCGGTCAAGTCGGACCAAAGGAGACTTGCCGATGATTACGCCCGAATTGCTGCACACGATCCGAGGGAAATTTGCCCACGTCGAGGCCTGCCCGTTCCAAGGGCCGCGTGTGTTTTTTGAAAATGCGGGCGGGGCGCTGACGCTGAATTCGACTGTGGAAACTTCGGCACGGTTTGCGGCCATTCCAGACAATCAGGGGCGGGACAATCCAGCGGCGCATGCGTTGATGGATATAATCAAGGACGCCAAGGCGGCCGCGATGGAATGGTTTAACGCGGACAACGGGCAGGTCTTTGTGGGTGAAAGCGGAACGGAGCTGTTGTTTCGTCTGATCCGCACGGCGGTGGCCGGAACGTCGGGTGGGATACTGCTCGGGTCTACGGTGGAACATCCTGCGTCGCGGTCCGCCATGGCCCATTGGGCTGACAAACTGGGCCGCGACTATCGATTGGTGCCCCATGACGATGCGTTGGGTTTGGTGACGCCCGAGGCATACGCCCGTGTGGTGACGCCAGACACCAAGGTCGCGACCATCCTGCACACGTCACCCGTAACGGGAATGGGCATGGATTTGGCCGCGATTTCGGCGGCCATTCGGGCGGTGGCGCCGGATTGTTTTATCATCGTGGATGGCATTCAACACGCATCGCACGGGCTGGTTGATTTACAGGCGGCGAACGTGGACGGGTATGTTGTGTCGCCCTACAAAGTGTTTTCGCGCCATGGGTACGGCGTTGCGTGGGTGTCGGACCGATTGACCGATCTGGGGCCCGAACAGCTGGATGGTGGTCCGCAGGCACATTGGGAATTTGGCACGCGTGACACGGGCGCCTATGCCACGTTCCATGATGTGGTTGATTATTTCGACTGGCTTGGCGCGCAGGTCGGTGATGCAGACACACGGCGCGGACGGATCGAGGACGCAGGCCGCACGATCAAGGCCCACGAAAAGACCCTGACGGACGCCATGTTGCACGGCACAGGCAACCTGAAAGGGCTGGCCGAAATGGACGGGGTTCATATTGTCGGCGGTGTGGATAACCCGGCGCGTGAAGGGCTGGTTTGTTTTTGGGCAGATACCCATCAAGCGGCGGATATCGTGAGCGCTCTCAACAAAGAAGGCGTGCGGACCCATGTTCGCAAAGCGGATCACTACAGCGGCAATATCCTGACTCCGCTGGGCCAAACGGCGGCGGTGCGGGTGTCGATGTGCCACTACAATTCACCGGCAGAGGTCGCGCGGTTCCTGAGTGTGATGGCGGAGATTTTATAAACCCGCCACCACGTTTGTCTAACTTGGATCAGAAATCGAGGTTTTCGACGCTGAGCGCGTTTTGCTGGATGAATTCACGGCGCGGTTCAACGACGTCACCCATCAGTTTGGTGAACAGATCGTCGGCTTCTGCCACGTCGTCCACTTTCACTTGCAGCAAGGTGCGTGCGTCCGGATCAAGCGTGGTTTCCCACAATTGGTCCGGGTTCATCTCTCCGAGGCCCTTGTAGCGCTGCAAGGATAGCCCGCGTTCGCCTTCTTCGAGGATTGCGGCCAACAGATCGAGGGGCCCGTAGATATTTTGCACGCGATCTTTGCGGATCAACGTCGCGGGCATGTTGTAGACGTCTTGCAGGTGCTGCGTGAACGTGCCGGATTTGCGCGCTTCGCCGGAACGCAGCATGGGGCCGTCCAAAGTGCGGACTTCTTCAACGCCGCGCAGAATACGGGTCAGGCGCACGCCTTTGTCTTGGGTGATGCGGCCTTGCCAGCCACGTTCCCACTCCAGCGCGATCAGATCGAGGCGCGCTGCCACGCGGTCGGCGACGCCTTGCAGATCATTTTCAACGACGCCGGACACAAACGCGCCAGCAATCGCCGCCTGTTCGAGGATATGGCGGGGATAGTGGGTCGGGAAGGCATCCAGAACGCGCTTCAGGCGTCCTGCCTCATCGACAACGCGGCGCAGGTCTGCGCCTGTGATTTCTTCGCCGTTGCCCTGACGCAAAACCGCGCCATCGACGCCTTGTTCGGTCAGGTAATTGTCCATCGCGGCTTGATCTTTGAGGTAGACCTCGGACTTGCCACGGCTGACTTTGTAGAGCGGCGGTTGCGCAATATAGAGGTGCCCACGTTCGATCAGTTCCGGCATCTGGCGGAAGAAGAACGTCAAAAGCAGCGTGCGGATGTGCGCGCCATCGACGTCCGCGTCCGTCATGATGACGATCTTGTGGTAGCGCAGTTTTTCGATGTTGAATTCGTCGCGCCCGATGCCCGTGCCCAGCGCCATCACAAGGTTGCCGATTTCCTGGCTTCCGAGCATCCTGTCAAACCGTGCGCGTTCAACGTTCAGGATTTTACCCTTCAGCGGCAGGATCGCCTGCGTTTGGCGGTCACGGCCCGTCTGGGCAGAGCCACCAGCGGAGTCACCCTCCACCAAGAAGACTTCGGTTTTGGATGGATCTTTTTCAGAGCAGTCTTTGAGCTTTCCAGCGAGGAAGTTCACATCCATCGCGGTTTTGCGGCGCGTCAGATCGCGGGCCTTTCGCGCTGCTTCGCGGGCGTGGGCCGCTTCTAGGATTTTACTGACAACGATCTTGGCGATCTGCGGGTTTTCTTCGAACCATTCGGCCAGCTTTTCACCGACGAGGGATTCAACCGCCGGGCGGACCTCGGAGCTGACAAGTTTGTCTTTCGTCTGGCTGGAGAATTTCGGATCGGGCACTTTGACGGACAGCACGCAGGTCAGACCTTCGCGGGCGTCATCGCCGGTAAAGCTGATCTTTTCCTTTTTCGCGATGCCGCTGGAGGCTGCGTAATTGTTGATCGTGCGGGTCAGCGCGCCACGGAAACCCGCCATGTGCGTGCCACCGTCCCGTTGGGGAATGTTGTTGGTGAACGGCAGGACCATTTCGTTGTAGCTGTCGTTCCACCACATGGCGACTTCGACACCGATGTCGTCCTTTTCGCCGATCACGTAGATCGGTTCGGGCAGGATCGAGGTTTTGGACCGGTCGATGTATTTGACGAATTCCTTCACGCCGCCCTCATAGAACAATTCGGTGCGCAGGGGTTCGGCTGGCCGTTCATCTTCGACAATGATGCGCGCGCCGGAGTTCAAGAAAGCAAGTTCGCGCAGACGTTTTTCCAGCGTTTCGAACGAATATTCACGGCTGGAGAATGTTTCGAGCGACGCCATGAAACGGACTTCGGTGCCGGTGCGATCACCGCAGTCACCGACCACCTCAAGCGATTTGGTAGTAAAGCCGCCCTCAAACCGTGCCACGTGTTCTTTGCCGTCGCGCCAGATGCGCAATTCCAGCCAATCAGACAGTGCGTTCACAACGGACACGCCGACGCCGTGCAGACCGCCGGAGACTTTGTAGGAATTGCTGTCGAATTTACCGCCAGCGTGCAGTTGGGTCATGATGACCTCGGCTGCGGAAACGCCTTCTTCTTCGTGAATACCAACCGGAATTCCGCGCCCGTTGTCGCTGACAGAAACAGACCCGTCGCTGTGGATTTTGACGTTCACGGCGTCCGCGTGACCGGCCAAAGCCTCATCGATACCGTTGTCGACAACCTCGTACACCATATGGTGCAAACCAGAGCCATCATCCGTGTCCCCGATATACATGCCGGGGCGCTTGCGAACAGCCTCCAAGCCTTTGAGAACTTTGATGGAATCGGCGCCGTATTCTTCTGGTTTCTGCTGCTCGTCGGTCATTGTGGACCCTTTATTATATGTCCCGCAAAATATAGCGGTTTTACGCGCTGGTGTCACGCGATTGGGGCATATTTTGTGGTTGTATCAGGCGGGGCGACGCGGGCTTAGAATTTGTGCCCCAAAAGGTCCAGATGGGCCTCTGGGTCCCATGGCGTTTCGGTCAACGGCAGGACCATCACACCACGATTTCCACGCGCTTCAACGCTGGCTGTTCGTGCATCATCAAGCACAACGTAAGTCTTGGTGTTGGGGTGGTTTTCAAACCCGAAACCAGCATACATCGGACGATCCCCGAACAGTAAAAAGTAAGTCGCGGGGGTGGATTTGGCGAAGGAGATCGCATCGGTCAGAAGGGCTGATGCAACCCCTTTGCCGCGCGCTTCTGGTGCTGTGACGACCTCTGCCAGACCGCAGATGGTCGTCAATGTGTCGCCCAATCTGACAGCGCGGTAACACAGTGCCATGTGGCCAATGATTGACCCGTTGTCGCGCACGACAAAACGAACATGGTGGCGCTGCTGGTGAAAGCTGCGGTTGCCGAAGTCTTCTTGAAATCCGCGTTCCAGAAGCGTGGCAATGTTGGTGTCGTCTGCTTGCGTCAGGGCCCATTCAGGGATGCGTTCAACTTGCATGGCTACTCCACAAGGTTGGCGTTTGATTGGCTGTCGTGATCGTTGACTTCGACGTATTGCGCCCGCGCGCCGAGGTCTTCGAACAGGTTGCGTTCCGTGCCTGTCATGAACGCTTGTGCGCCCAATGCTGTGATTTCATCGTAAAGGGCAGCGCGGCGGGCGGCATCAAGGTGGGCCGCGACCTCGTCCAGTAGCAGGATGGGTGGTGCGCCAAAATCCTGCGCGAGCGCGCGGGCATTGGCAAGGATGAGGGAAATCAGCAGCGCCTTTTGTTCGCCCGTGGAGCAATCCTTGGCTGAGACATCTTTTGCTTCGTAGATCGCGCCAAGATCTGCGCGGTGCGGGCCGATCAACGTGCGCCCTGCGGCCATATCGCGGTGCCGATTGGCAGAGAACGCGGCGAGCAGCGCGTCTGGGTCATCAGGGGCATCGCAGGCGGGATCTGCGTGGGTCAAATCAAGCAGCGCCGCAGGGAAACCCGATTGGGTTGCGGCCTGTGCATTGGCAAGCATCAACAAAGCATCGGAACGGTTGCGATGAATTTGCGCGCCTGCGTCGGCCATCTGACGTTCAAGGGCTGCGTACCAATGGGCATCGCGAACCATGTCTTTGAGCAAGCGGTTGCGTTCGCGCATGGCCTTTTCGTAGGTCAAAACTGCTTCGGCGTGCAGGGGTTCGAACGACAAGGTGGCGCGGTCGAGGAAACGGCGGCGCCCTTCTGCGCCCTCGATCCAGAGGCGGTCCATTGCGGGGATTAACCATAGGACCCGCCCGATACGGCCCAGCGCGACCTGCGCCGCCGCTTTGCCGTCAATCTTGGTTTGACGGGACGCGCCATTTTCCGACCATGCTTCAATCTCGTGGTGTTGATTGAGAGAGGTGAGATCCGCCGTGACTTTCCAACCCAATGCTTCGGGGCGGCGGGTCATGTCTTCGGAGGAGGCGCGGCGCAGGCCACGGCCGGGCGACAGGATCGACACGGCCTCAAGGATGTTTGTTTTGCCCGCACCGTTGGGACCAAAGATCGCGACGGGGCGGCCATCCAGATCCAGCTTGGCGCGTTTGTGGGACCGGAAATGCGACAGGGTCAGTTGAGACAGAAAAAGGGCCGACATCAGCTGCGGCCCTCCTTCATCATTTGGTCAATTTCAGACAATTCACACGCGCATTGGCATGACGACGTAGATGGCGGACGTGTCGTTGCCTTCACGCATCAGGGTCGGGTCGCCAGAGGAATTGAACATGAACACCGCGTTTTCGCGATCCACTTGGGATGCGATTTCGAGAAGGTATTTCGCGTTGAACCCGATTTCGAGGCGTTCGTCACCGTAGGCCACGGCGAGTTCTTCTTCCGCGGCACCGCTGTCAGGTGCGTTGACGGACAGGATCAGCCGGTCTTCGTCGAGTTGCAGTTTCACAGCGCGGGAACGCTCAGAAGACACGGTTGCCACGCGATCCACGGCCTTGGCGAATTCAGATGCATCGACTTCCATTTTGCGGGTGTTTCCCTGCGGAATGACGCGGGTGTAATCGGGGAACGTACCGTCGATGACTTTGGATGTCAGGGTGATGTCAGGCGTCGCAAAGCGGATTTTGGTTTCCGACACGGAGACGGCGATTTTCATATCGTCATCATCGAGGAGCTTGCGCAACTCACCCACGGTTTTACGCGGCACGATCACGCCAGCCATGCCATCTGCGCCTTCGGGCAATTCGGCGTCGATGCGGGCCAGGCGGTGGCCGTCTGTGGCGACGCAGCGCAGGACTTTGCCGCCGTCGGATTCAGACACGTGCATGTAAACACCGTTGAGGTAGTACCGGGTTTCTTCCGTGGAAATCGCGAACTTGGATTTGTCGAACAGGCGGCGCAGCACAGGCGCAGGGCAGCTGAAGTTCGCGGCATAATCAGACGTCGCCATGACGGGGAAATCTTCTTTGGGCAGTGTCGCCAATGAGAAGTTTGATCGGCCCGCTTCGATCGTCAAACGACCAGATGCGCCGTCCTCTGTCAGGGTGACCAAAGCACCGTCAGGCAATTTGCGCACAATTTCATTAAGCGTCACGGCGGAAACTGTCGTGGCCCCTGCCCGTTCAACCATCGCGGCTGCTTTGTCGACGACTTCGATGTCGAGGTCTGTGGCGCGGAACGTCGCCTCTGATCCTTCCGCCTCAATCAGTACGTTGGCGAGGATCGGGATGGTGTTGCGGCGTTCAACCACGGACTGGGCTTGCGCCACGGCCTTAAGCAGTGTTGCGCGTTCGATGCTGAGTTTCATGGCCGTGTCTCCGCTAGTTGTGCCCGCAAGTGTTCGGGACGCTAAAACTAGCGGTTTTCAGAGCAGTCACAAGGCTTTTGTGATCAGTCTTCGAGTGCGCGGCGCAACAGTTCCAGATCATCAGCAATCTGGCTGTCAGACTGGCGCAATTCATCAATTTTGCGCACGCCGTGCATGATGGTGGTGTGGTCACGTTTGCCGAACTTACGGCCGATTTCTGGCAACGAACGGCTGGTCAGTTGCTTGCACAGCCACATGGCCACCTGACGCGGGCGCGCAAGGCTGCGGGTGCGTTTGGGCCCGAGCATATCAGACAAGCGAATGTCGTAGTGTTCCGACACTTTGCGCTGGATTTCTTCGATGGTCAGTTTGCGATCAGACGCGCGCAAAATGTCGGACAGGCAATCCTGCGCCATTTCAACCGTAACCGTGCGACCCACGAGGGACGCGAGCGCGTAAAGACGGTTCAGCGCGCCTTCGAGAACACGCACGTTGCTGGAAATGCGATGCGCGAGGAATTCGAGAACGCCCGTGGCGATTTCGACGCCTGGATAAACGTTCACATAGGTTTCCTGCTTGGCGTGCAGAATGCCGAGGCGCAATTCATAGTCCGTCGGGTGGAGGTCAACGACAAGACCGCATTGCAGGCGGGATTTGATACGTTCGCTCAGGTCGCGAATTTCACCGGGGGCGCGATCGGCCGAAATGATCAGCTGTTTGTTTTGATCGACCAGCGCGTTAAACGTGTGAAAGAATTCTTCTTGTGTGGATTCCTTGCCCTCAAGGAATTGGATGTCATCGACAATCAGCACATCGACAGAGCGGAAATGCTGTTTGAAGTCCATCATCTTGCGATCGCGCAGGGCAGAGATAAAGCGATAGATAAACTGATCAGCAGAAATATAGAGCACGTTCAGATCAGGGCGCTTTTCACCAAGTTCGTGGGCGATGGCGTGCATGAGGTGGGTCTTACCAAGGCCAACACCGCCATACAGAAACAGCGGATTGAATGTGGTTGGGCCGCCTTCGGCCACACGTTTGGCAGCGGCGTGGGCCAGTTCGTTCGGCTTACCAACAACGAAGCTGTCAAAGGTGAACCGCTGGTCAGGCTGGGCATCAGCCGTCAGGGATTTCGGTTTCTTGGCGGCTGGTTTTGCGGCGGCTGTATTGGCCGCACCATCAATTTCAAACGCGAGGCGCTGAACGGACATGCCCTGACGGTTAAGGTGATAGATGATTTGATCGCCGTAGGTTTTGCCCACGTAATCGCCGACAAACGGATTGGGGGCTGCAAGACGGGCGACGCCCTCGGTGGTGTTCACAAGTGACAGGGGTTCGATCCAGCTTTTGAAATTACCTGCACCTATCGCAGCGCGCATGTCAGCCTTCACTTGTTCCCATTCCACGTTCGCCATGCGTCTTGTCCATCCCGTTCAATGCCCTAGGTGGCTGCCCCACCCTTAAAGTGCGCTCCGCCTCGTCCTGACAGTCAAAACCTTTCCCATGCCGCAAATGCTGCGCGGCAGGACCGTTTTGATCTGTTGCGTTGAACCCTCTGTTCCATAGGTGTCCCACCTTATGGAGCATTTGGCACCGCAGTTTGCGTGGTCCGTTTGTCATCACGAATGGCTCCCACACCATGCGTGTATGTCATTGGTCAAAGCAGCGGTTTGGCAAATCCTCGTGTCAGTTTCCCTAGGAAAACTTACCGTTTGCGCCGCTTTGATGTACCACGTTCCCCCAGGAACGAAATGAATCGCTTGGCAAAACTAGACCTTGGTGGGAGTCGATTTCAACAGCGTTGATGGCCTTGACAGGGATGGATTCAAAACGAATCTCGCGCGCCTTTGAATCTCAAGGGAAAGTCGTCAGGGGCGGTGGCAAAAATGAGACCGTAAAAGCAAAAGGCGACCCCGATGGATCGCCTTCTGTTAACATTTCAAAAGAATCGGCGGGTGCCGAAAATTTAAGCGATCGCTTTGACGCGAGACACCAAGCGGGACATTTTGCGTGCCGCTGTGTTCTTGTGGAAAACGCCCTTTGTTACGCCGCGCATCAATTCTGGCTGCAATGCCTGAACAGCTGCCTTGGCTGCGTCTTTGTCGCCGGATGCGATTGCTTCTTCGGCTTTACGCAGGAATGTGCGGATGCGCGAACGACGCGCTTTGTTTACCTGAAAACGGGCTTCGTTCTGGCGGGCGCGTTTTTTAGCTTGTGGTGAATTGGCCATGTGTCAGTCTCTTTCGGGTTCGTTTGTTCAAATTCATTAACGCACGTTCCCACCGGGTTCACTGGACCGGATTCGATTCGAGCCTAAGCGGGCATCACGCGCATTTCAGCGCTGCGTATAGGCGCAGGTGCCCCATATTGCAAACATCCTTTTGCATTGCCCCACATCGCACGGCAGGGTGGCCCAAACGGAGGACAAGCGATGACATTGAAGACACGCGGCTGGGTGCCGGAAAACTGCGAAGCGCGGGTGCACAGCATCGCATCGCACGTCGGATCGTCTGGCAATGTACGCGCGCGTCTTGATGCGCTTGTGGTGGAAAATCGCGATATCCATGAAAGCGCGTGTTTTAATCTTAATCCGGCAACCAATGTGATGAATCCGCGCGCCGAGGCGATGTTGGCATCTGGTATCGGGTCACGTCCGTCGCTGGGGTATCCGGGCGACAAATACGAAATGGGGCTGGAAGCGATTGAAGAAATCGAGGTTATCTGTGCCGCCTTATGTGCCGAAGTGTTTGACGCAGATTTTGCAGAAATCCGGGTGCCGTCCGGCGCTATCGCCAACCTTTACGGGTTCATGGCGACCTGCAAACCTGGCGATACGATCATCGCGCCGCCTGCGTCTGTTGGCGGACATGTCACGCATCATATGGCGGGCTGTGCGGGGTTGTACGGGCTGCGGATCATCGCCGCGCCGGTGTTGGCGGATGGGTACACAATTGATGCTGATGCCCTTCTGACACTGGCAAAAGCGGAAAAACCCAAGCTGATCACGGTTGGCGCAAGCCTGAACCTTTACGAACACCCCGTGGCGGAAATTCGTGCCGTGGCGGATGCCGTGGGCGCGAAGGTGATGTTTGATGCGGCCCATCAATGCGGAATTATTGCCGGAAAGGCGTGGCGCGATCCGCTGGCCGAAGGGGCGCATTTTATGACGATGTCGACCTATAAGTCCCTTGGCGGTCCGGCGGGTGGTTTGATTGTGACGAACGATGCCGAAATGGCCGAAGCCTTTGACGTCATCGCATTTCCCGGCATGACGGCGAACTTTGATGCTGCAAAATCCGCGGCGCTGGCCGTTACAATGCTGGATTGGCGCGACCATGGGCGGGCTTACGGCGCCAAGATGGTCGAAGTCGCGCAAGCATTGGCTGCGGGGTTGAAAGCCCGTGGCGTTCCTGTGTTTGAAACTGCGCAGGGCATGACGTCATCCCATCAATTTGCGATCCGTGCGGCGGGGTATGGTGGCGGGCAGGCCGCATCCAAACATCTGCGCAAAGCCGGATTTTTGGCCTGCGGAATCGGCCTCCCGATTAAGGACGTAGCGGGCGATATGAATGGACTGCGGATCGGCACTCCGGAACTGGTGCGATGGGGGCTGGACGTGAACGACGCTGACCGCTTGTGTGATCTGATCGCCGAAGCCTTATCGAGCAATGATCCGTCCGCCATGGCACCGCGCACCCGCGCGTGGCGCGAGACGTTTCAGACGTTGCATTATGTGACGTAAATTATTTGTCGCGGAACTGCGGTTCGCGTTTTTCGATATAGGATTCCATGCCTTCGGTCTGATCTTCGGTCGCGAACAGCGATTGGAACATGCGGCGTTCGTAATTGATGCCTTCGGCCATCGTGGTTTCGTAGGCACGATTGACGGTGTCTTTGACAGCCATTGTCGCCAACAGGGATTTTTCAGCAATCTTGTGTGCCGCTGACATCGCCTCGTCTTTGAGTTTTTTGGCGGGCACGACGCGGCTGACGAGGCCAGAGCGTTCGGCCTCTTGTGCGTCCATGAAGCGGCCCGTCAGATGCATTTCCATCGATTTGGACTTTCCAACAAACCGCGTCAGGCGCTGGGTGCCGCCGATACCGGCAATGACGCCAAGGTTGATTTCAGGCTGGCCAAATTTTGCGCTGTCTGCGGCAATGATAAAGTCGCACATCATCGCCAGTTCGCACCCGCCGCCCAATGCATAGCCCGCAACAGCGGCGATAATCGGCTTACGCGTTTTCAGAAAGCGGTCCGTTTCGGCCCAAAAAAAGTTATTGCGGTACATATCGACGAAGGATTTGTCGGCCATTTCCTTGATGTCCGCGCCCGCAGCAAAGGCTTTGTCGGACCCGGTGATCACGATGCAGCGCACTTTTTCAGATGCGTCCGCGTCTTCGACGGCCGTAGCCAGTTCCCCCAACAACTGAGAATTCAATGCGTTAAGCGCATCAGGGCGGTTCAGCGTGATAAGCGCCACCCCGTCAGAAATTTCCAGATTGATCGTTTCATAGGCCATTTGGGATGCTCCCGCAGCTGCTGTGAGGGGTCAGGGTTACCAAAGCCTCGCTGAAGGGCAAGCTATCTTTGGCATTTGGGGCAATAGAATGTGGAACGGCCAGATTGAACGATCCGCGCGATTGCCCCGCCGCAATCCGGGGTCTTGCAAGGTTGGTTTTCTTGGTCGTAAGCCTGAAAACCGTGTTGGAAATACCCGAGCTCACCATCTGCTTGTCGGTAATCCTTGAGCGATGATCCACCCGCTGCAATCGCTTCGGAGAGGACATCGCGGATGATCGGCACCATGGTGGCCACGCGCGGTTTGGACAACTGCCCCGCCTTGCGTTTGGGGTTAATATGGGCGCGGTGCAGGACTTCGCAGACGTAAATATTGCCAAGGCCCGCGATGATGCGCTGATCCAACAGCGCGGTCTTGATCGGTGTGTTTTTCCCCGAAAGTGCAGCGATCAGGTATTCTTCGTTAAACGCATTTCCCAAGGGTTCGGGGCCGATGGGTTTGATCAGCCAGTGATCTTCGATCGCATCGGTCTTGGCCAAATCCATCGCACCAAACCGCCGTGCGTCATTGAATGTGACCCGCGACCCATTCGCCATGTGAAACACAACGTGATCATGTTTGGCGGGTGCAGGGTGGTCATGATGAAACTGGCCGAGCGGGTCACCCGACACCGTCATGCGGCCCGACATCCCCAGATGAATGATCAGCGTTTCACCCGTGGAAAGATCCGCGAGGATGTATTTCGAACGACGGCGCAACGCCGTGACCGTCGCCCCTGTCAAACGGTCCGACATGTTGTCAGGGAATGGCCAGCGCAGATCAGGGCGGTTCACGTCAGCGCGTTCAATCACCTGCCCTTGCATCGACGGGATCAGGCCTGCGCGGACGGTTTCAACCTCGGGAAGTTCAGGCACGTTTCACACCTTTCAGCCGCAGGATGAGGTCTTTGTAGCCGCTGAAATTTGCGCCGATTTTCATGACTTGACCGTTCGTTGTTCGCAGCTTTGCACCGCGACTGATTTCTTTTGCCAGCGGATCAATGGCGACAATATCGGCCACGGTCACCATCTGCCGTTTGCGCAGCAGCCGCCGTTTTTCGATAGTTTGATCACTGACGATAATGCGCGTCATGTTCGCTGCGATCACGGCAATTGAACACAAGGTGAAGACCGTCATGCCCGCAAAGACCCACCAGTCTTCGGAGGTGACAACATCCGTTTGCAACACCACGAGCCAGTAAAACACCGCACCGCCCCCGAAGAAAAGCAACGCAAAGTAAAGCCCCTTTGGCGTTGGAGGCGGGCGCATAACAAGCACATCACGCGTGCCGATGCCCGTTTCATGGACCACCTGTTTGCTGTCTGCGCTGGTGCGCAATCCGTGGGTTTGGCTTTCAATGGCATGCTGCGTGGACTTGCCAATCGTGCGCCATTTCCACCAGATCAGTGGCAGGCCAATGATGAACATGATTGCGAAAAAGGCGGGGTTGTCTGCGACGATTGCAAAAAAACCCATCAACCCGTCCCATTTGTCGGAGAAAAAATCACCCATTGCTACGACATGTACCCCCGCGCTGATTTGGCCGTTTGTATCTGAAGGTGGGACGCTATATCTGCGAATTAGACTGTGCAAGGTGCTGGACATGACTGACAATCAAACGACTCATTTCGGATTTGAAACGGTGCCGGAGGGTGACAAAGCGGGCCTTGTGCGCGGTGTGTTTTCCAGCGTTGCCAGCAAATATGACGTCATGAACGACGCGATGAGCCTTGGAATCCACCGTATCTGGAAAGACGCGATGATGGATTGGCTCGCTCCGCGCCCGGGCCAACGTCTTTTGGATGTGGCTGGCGGGACCGGCGATGTTTCGTTCCGTTTCTTGAAACGGGCCGGATCAGGGCATGCAACGGTTCTTGATTTGACCGAACCGATGCTGATCGAAGGGCGCAAACGGGCGGAAGCGGCGCGTTTGGAAAATGCGCTGGACTGGATTGTCGGGGATGCGATGGCACTGCCGTTTGAGGACAACACGTTCGATGTTTACACGATCAGCTTTGGCATTCGAAACGTCACCCGCCCGCAAGAGGCTCTGAACGAAGCCTACCGCGTTTTAAAACCTGGCGGGCGTTTGATGGTGTTGGAATTCAGCCATATCCCTAACGATATGCTTCAAAAACTGTATGACATTTATTCGTTCAACGCGATTCCTGTCATGGGTAAAGTGATCACAGGGGATCGTGACAGCTATCAATATTTGGTGGAATCGATCCGGAAATTTCCAGACCAGGACACCTTTCTTGAGATGGTGAAGAAGGCCGGGTTCGACAATGCGAAATACCGCAATCTAAGTCTTGGCATTGCCTGCCTGCATTCGGGTTGGAAACTGTAACTTGCGCGGCCCACACAACATATGGCGGTTAATCCGAACCGGCGCGACGCTGGAACGCACAGGCGCGATGAAGATCATTCTTGATGCCGTCGAAGCGCCAGCCCTGATGCGCGGCGCAGTGCGAGGGCTGGTTTGGCCGTTTCAATGGCTTGGGCTAAAGGGCGACGTTAAATTGCCGCCCGTGACGCGGGCTTTGCAAGCCCTTGGCCCAGCCTATATCAAATTCGGCCAAGTTTTATCGACCCGTCCGGACGTCGTGGGAACCGAATTGGCGGTGCAGTTACGCGTGCTTCAAGATAAATTGCCCCCGTTCCCGATCGAAGTCGCCAAAGCCGAAGTCGAGAAAGAATTGGGCGTGGACATCGACACCGTCTTTGCTGATTTTTCCGAACCCGTCGCGGCGGCATCAATCGCGCAGGTTCACAAAGCGCGGCTTGTGTCGGATGGTGAATTTGTTGCCATCAAAGTCCTGCGACCGGGGATTGAAAAAGCGTTCCAAAAGGACATTGACGCATTCTATCTGGCGGCGTCAATTTTCAACACGTTCTCCCCCTCTGCGCGGCGATTGCGCCCGATGGATGTGATCGAACATTTTGAAGGCGTGGTACTGAGCGAACTGGATTTACGCCTTGAAAGCGCATCAGCGTCCGAATTTGCAGATAACACCGTCGATGATGCAGGATTTGCGTTGCCCAAAGTGCGTTGGGGCCTGTCTGCGCGCCGCGTCATGACGCTGGACTGGGCCGAGGGTATCAATGCCGCGGACGTCGAAGCAATTGCTGCGGCGGGCCATGATTTGACCGATCTGTCGCGGCGGGTCTTGCAGCTTTTCCTGAACCACGCACTGCGCGACGGATATTTTCATGCAGACATGCACCACGGCAACCTAAAGATTGCGCCGAACGGTGACATCATTGCCTATGATTTTGGCATAATGGGCCACATCGATGAATACACGCGGCGCGTTTACGCTGAAATCCTGTTTGGGTTTATCCGGCGTGACTACAAACGTGTCGCCGAGGTCCATTTTGAGGCCGGGTACGTGCCGGCCAACCGCGATGTTGATGAATTTGCCCGTGCGCTGCGCGCCGTCGGTGAGCCGATTTTCGGGATGAACGCCGAACAGATTTCAATGGCGCGGCTGTTGTCCTATCTGTTCGAAGTGACCGAGAGGTTCGGGATGGAAACACGCACCGAACTGATCTTGTTGCAACGCACGATGGTTGTCGTCGAAGGCGTTGCGCGCACGTTTGATCACCGCATGAACATTTGGGATGCGGCCAAGCCCGTCGTCGAAGATTACATCAAAGAGAGCATCGGCCCGAAAGCGGCGTTGCAAGACCTTGCCAAAACTGCGCGTGTCTTGGCGAGGTTCGGGCCACGTTTGCCTGCACTGGCCGAGGCGGCGTTGATTAAGTTGGGCGAAGATCAAACTCCGCCACCGCGCCGCAGTTATCTGCCAGCGCTGGGGTGGATGTCGTTGGGTGCACTTGGTGCTTCTGCTGTTGCGATCGCAGTCGCTTTGTTTGGGTGAATCACGCTTCTCGGAGTGCGCTGACGGATGAGGCTACGACTGCGATTCCGCCTTCGAGGATCAGAATGGATTCGCCATTTTCGCTGCGCACTTCTTGGACTTTTGCGTAGACGTCAGACATTTCGGACAAGACCACCTCTCCGTTAGAGGAGCTCTCTACCTGGAATTGATAGATTCCAGACGGAAACGGTGTTCCGTTTATGTCCGTTCCGGCCCATTCGATCGGGTCGGATGATTTCGGAATTTCCATGCGCTGCACTTCATCGCCTGCCGCATTGAACACCACCAATTCGACCTTATCGGCGACGGACGCAGGGTTGGGTGCTAGGGTCACAGGGCTGCCGTCAAAATATGCGGGGGCCGTTGCGCGGGCTTCTTTACCGACCCAGTCCGCCATCTGCGCCATGCCAGTCGTGTTCATTTGAACCATTAACGCGTTCAACAAATCATTGGTGAGAACCTGCTGTTCAACCCCCGAAAAGGTCGCCAGTTGCTGTGCATATTCCGACGAATCCGTTGGGTTAAGCGGGTCTTGGTTTTCCATCTGCACCGTCAACATTTTAAGAAAGGTGTCAAAATCAGATGAAATGACTGCTTCGGACGTTTCGGTTTGGGGTGTGACCGTCGAATTGGTCAAGGATGTTGCTGCGATATCCATTTAGGAGGGCTCCGTCAGAGTTTGAGGTCAAGGCCGTTGCGAAGTGCAACGGTTGTGAGGGATGCAGGAGACGGCGCGTCAGGTGACGGATCGTCCACGGTTGCTGTGTGTTGCGCGGATTCCTGAGGCTGATCCCCCGATTTTTCGGACGGATCATCAAACGTGAATGATACGGATTCATATCCGAGATCCCGGAATTCCCGCGCCAACATTTCTATGTTGCGCCGCATCAGTTCGGCCGTTTCGGGTCGCTCTGTGGTGATAGACACGGACACCCCGCCTTCGGTTGTCGTGAGCGCCATGCGGACGCGGCCCAGCTCCTCCGGGTTGAGGGCAATTTCGGTCACGCCTGCCTTTGCCTGAATGGTGGCCGTTGCAACCTGTTGCGCAATTTGGGGCATATGGGATTGCATGGAATGCGCCACGGCACCGCGCCCAACGGACGCTGCATTCAATGTGCTGTGCACCATCAATTCCGGATCATCTGTAGAGCCATCCTTCACGAGAGGATCTAACGTAAATAACGACGTTTGGCGCAAGTCGGGCGCCAGCTGCGGCGTGTCTGGCGGCGCGGTGCGGCCTTGCATCACGTATGGCATAGATGGTTGCCTATCACGCGTCGGGTGAACTGTTTGATCTGATATTCCCGGGAGGACATGTGGCCGCACCGCGTCCGAAATTGGAAGAGGTGCTTCTGGCTTCGTCATGGTGGCGTCGGCGGCAGTGACGCGATTTTGCGATACCGGTGGCCGTACCCATTCCCCGTCAGTCGGGCCGCTAGGAGGGTGTGCAACCAGCGTCTTTGCAGCGGGCTCTGCGATCTTTGCCGCTGTTTCAACCTGCTTTGGATCAACTTGCGCCACCGTATTGACCACCAATGCCGAATCCGGCTTTGGGTGGGCATCGATTAACGTGGCGTGCTGAAAAGCATGGAGTTGCGATGTATGACGGGACCCTTCTGCAGGGGTGGCGGATAGCCGATTATCTGGCTGGATCGGTACCGCGTCAGGCGACTTTTTGACCTCGGCCAAAGGTAGTTCCGTGGCGGTAGGGTTGGCAGATTGGTGCACCGAATGTGTTGGTGTAGGGCTAACAGTTTGTGCAGGGTTCGCTGTATCACCACTGAAGAACCGCATATCTGCCGACTGCTCCAATTGATGCATCATCGGCGGACGTCCATCCTGCGGGTGTGGGGAGACTTGGGACAATTCCGCGCCAGCACTATGATACTGTGCCCGTGCAACTGACGAATTTGAGTTCAATTCTGTCTGTTCGAGCGTAGGTTCAGGACGGCTTGGTTGGATAAGAATCCCGCCTTTTTCGTGGGGCGTTTCCGACACAATACTATTGGTTTCACCCGATATTTTTGACCAAGACCCCGACATATCGGTCGCCTGAGGAACCAGTGTGGCTGGATCCGTTTCTGGCGCTGGCTCAACAATGACTTCTATCACTGTATTATGGCCGTGCTCTTGCCAGGCCTGTGCAAACCCTTCGGAGGTTTCCGGCGCGATTTTTGGCAGCAAGGACTGCGCGCCCAATGGGGCGGCTTGGGGCGTTTCAAAAGGAATCATCGGCTTCTCCGACTCAGTTCGGTTGGGCGATGTTTATCTTCTAGATGCTTACCCAATCTTTACCGCTGCCCCCTAAAGGTGACGACAATTGTCTTTAAAGGAGTCGACGATATGGACTTGAATCCAACATCCCCTGCGATCCCACCAAGCCCGGCGCGCGCCGAGAGGTTGATGGACGTCGCACAATCCGTTGAGGCGCAATTCTTATCGGAAATGTTGAAATCCGCGGGCATCGGCCAAACACCGGAGGCATTTGGCGGCGGTTCTGGTGAGGATCAGTTTTCCTCTTTCTTGCGTGATGAACATGCAAAACAAATGACGCAAGCAGGCGGCATCGGGCTCGCCCAGGCCCTATTTGATTCGATGGTTGCAAAATCGCATGAGTAAAACAGTCACAGATCGATTGGCGCGCCTTTTGGACGCAGAACGAGAGGCGTTGCTGAAGGGCGATTTTGAAGCCGTAGAAGCGTTGATGCCCGAAAAAGAAGCCCTTGCGAACAGCTTTGACGAGACAAATGCTGCGAACCTGCGGTTGTTGTCAGCCGCCCTTTTGCGCAACAGCGCTTTGTTGGTGGCCGCTAAAGAAGGTGTTTCAACTGTGATGACCACTTTGAAAAAACAACGTGACGCACGCATGACGCTATCCAGCTACGACAGCCATGGTAACGCAACAAAGATCAGCCAACCAACCCGCGGAACAGAGCGGCGTTTCTAATAAATTGTACCCAATTGCCTGGCATATAACCCGTCCCCGTTAAGTCCTCGTTAGGTGCCTTGAGACATGTTGGCCAAGCACCCGACTCGGTGGCGCTGACGCTTTAACAGGCAAGCATCCGTCAGAATGACGTTCCTTCCAACCCGCGGGTTGGTTCTTGAAAACTTGGCGCAAAACGCGCCCTCAAATATGGGACCATACATATGTCCAGCATTCTGACGAACAACAGCGCAATGGTTGCGCTCCAGACCCTTAAATCCATCAACGGTGATCTGTCCAAGACCCAGTCGATGATCTCGACCGGTAAGGATGTCTCCTCCGCAAAAGATAACGCCGCTGTTTGGGCGATTTCCAAGACTATGGAAAGCGACGTTAAAGGTTTCAATGCAATTTCTGACAGCTTGAACCTTGGCCAATCAACGGTTGCGGTTGCGCGCAACGCATCAGAAACGATCACCGACCTTCTGACAGATATCAAAGGCAAGATCGTTGCCGCGCAGGAAGAAAATGTCGATCGCAGCAAACTGCAGACTGACATCTCCGCCCTGACAGAGCAGATCAAATCCGTCGTAGGTGCGGCCCAGTTCAACGGTCAAAACCTTGTCGATGGATCCAATGCAGGCACCAACACGAACGGTAACGCCGGTATTGATGTTCTGTCGTCCCTCGACCGTGACAGCACCGGTGGCGTTACCGCCAGTTCCATCGGCATTGATACTCAGAACCTGTCAACGACGGCTGGTTTGGATATCACTGCGGGTACAGGCACGGGTAGCGCCAGCGTTACCGTGTTGGCCGAAAACGGCGGTGCGGATGAGGTCGACATCACCGGCTTCACATTCCTGGATGCCGCCGGTGCCGCGGCTGGTGCTGCTGCTCTCAAAGGGAGCACAGCTGGCGTCGACGATACGGTTATCAACGGTTTCGTGGTCGGTGACGCCATCCAGCTAAAGATCGGCGATGTTGAAGGGACGTACCGTGTCCGTGAAGGCGATACAAACACCTCCGTAGCGACGGGCATCAAGGACGCTATGCAGAATGCGGGTCTGTCGACAGACGACTTCGCATTTGACCTGACCACTGCTGGCACGTTGTCGATTGAAAACCTGACCAGCGAAGCAGGGATTGAAGTCGAGTACGGTGTGTCCCGCGGTTCTGGTACTTTGGCCGGCCTTGAGAACATCGATGTAACAACTGATGCTGCCGGTGCGCTTTCGTCTATCGAAGGAATGCTGTCTGGCGCAATTGATGCCGCTGCCGCATTCGGTTCTGTCGAAGGTCGTCTTGAAACGCAGTCCTCGTTCATCTCAAACCTGTCTGACAGCCTGAAATTGGGTATTGGTTCAATGGTCGACGCGGATATGGAAGAAACATCTGCACGCCTTCAAGCGCTACAGGTTCAGCAGCAGCTGGGTGTCCAGTCGCTGTCCATCGCGAACCAGGCACCACAGTCGATCCTGTCACTGTTCCGGTAAGTCAAACGACCTGAGGCGCCATATCATGGCGCCTCAGGTACCTATTCACCACACGGCAAAGTCGTGTGACATTGGCTTCCGTCCCGAAAGGACCCGACGTGAATATTATAGATCTTGCTCATCAGGCATACGCGCCGAAGACATCCGCCCTTCGGTCAGAGCGCTCAACAGAACATCAGTTGTTCAGCGAAATCACCGCACAATTACGCAATACTGCAAGCCGACTTCCGGCAGCATTTCCGAAGTTTGCCGAGGCCGTCCACGCAAACCGCGCCGTTTGGACGCATCTGGCGACACAAGTTGCAGACGGAGACAACGCACTTTCCGACGACCTCCGGGCCCGCATCTTTTATTTGGCAGAGTTCACAGCTTTTCATTCCCGAAAGGTATTAAAAGGCGAAGCAGATATTACGCCCCTGATCGACATCAACACAGCGATGATGCGTGGATTGAACCCGAAGGAGGAAATCTAATGTCAGGTCTCGTACTTAAACTTGGTCCTAAGGAACGGGTTCTTGTAAACGGTGCTGTCATCGAAAATGGCGACCGCCGTTCCAGATTGTCCATCCTAACACCAAACGCCAACATCCTACGGCTAAGAGATGCCATTCGTCCCGACGAAGTGAATACACCAGTCCGTCGCGTTTGCTATATTGCTCAGCTCATCTTATCTGGCGATGCGGAACTCCAAGAAGGGAAAATGCAGCTCTTGCGGGGGGTCGAACAGCTTAGCCAAGTGCTTACAGATGACGACAGTCGGCAACTCCTTGAAGATGCAACTGACGCTTTTGTTGAGGGCGAAATCTATCGTGGCTTGAAACGATTGCGTAGTTTATTGCCACGTGAAGAACGTCTTTTGGCGGCCCAGCCGCGTTTGTCATGACATTTCAACCCATCGTTCCACTATCCGGTTATGCGGGCTGGCTGTTTCTTGATCGAACAATTGATTCTCAAAAAGCCGCCTTCAGCGAAAGCGCAACCGTTGTCCGGGCAACCGACAACTTTCGAGACAACATAGGAGACATCAAAACCGCAGAGGATCTGGTGGCGAACCGCGAACTTTTATCGGTCGCATTAGGGGCTTTCGGTTTAGATGACGACATCGATAACAAGTTTTTCATCCGGAAAATTCTTGAAGAGGGAACTGTTGATTCCGAAGCCCTCGCCAACAGGCTGTCGGACAGTCGTTATTCCGACCTAAGTGAGGCGTTTGGTTTTGGCGCTGAAGAAATCACACGCACAGGTTTTTCCTTTTTTACGGATGAGATCATCGACCGATACGAGGCCCAACAATTTCAGCAGGCCGTCGGTGAGCAAAACAATGAAATGCGACTCGCGCTGAACCTTGAACCAGCCCTGGATGACGTTATTGCAGGAAATGGCACCAACACCGGCCAATGGTTTGCCATGATGGGAAATGCACCGCTTCGGGAGATGTTTCAGACTGCGCTTGGTTTTTCATCCAGCTTCGCCGCGATCGATTTGGACCAACAGTTAGAACAGTTTCAGCAGCGCGCCCAAGCAACATTTGGAACAGATCAACTGGCAGATCTTTCGACTCCTGAAAACCAAGAAAAGATGATTCGGTTATATATGCTGAGGTCAGAGTCGAATGCCGCGCTCAACAGCTCCTCGGCATCAATCGCCTTGAGCTTACTTCAACAAATTTGACGTAAGGACACAGCGTCTACTAGGTTTGCAGGGCTTTTTGCAGCAAATGAAACGCGCCTGCGACGCCATGTGTGCCCTCCGCTGAAATAAATGCATCTAACGCATCGTGCGCCGCAATCGCCTCATCGATTTTCGAGTCTGATCCAGTGGAATACAGCCCTGCTTGGATCATCAATTCGGACTGTGCATAGGTTCCCAAGAGCCGCCGCGCATGCTGGATCAATGCATTTTCAGCCTTATTTGCGGCCTCCGGCAACGATCGCGACACAGATCGCGTCACATCAATCGCGGGATACCGTCCGCGTTCTGCGATATTGCGATCTAATACAACGTGCCCATCCAGAACACCGCGTAGCATATCTGCGACGGGTTCTTCCATGTCCGAACCAGCGACCAGAACCGTGTAAATTGCAGTAATGTCACCGGAGTTTTCAGTACCAGGACCGGCACGTTCACATAGGCCAGCTATGGCTGCCGGAGTTGATGCCGGATGCCCACGCAGATTTGCGGTTTCGCCCGCAGCGACTGCGACTTCGCGGTGCGCTTCCGCAAACCGTGTCACGCTATCGATGAGCAATAAGACGTGCAGGCCTTGATCGCGAAAATACTCGGCGACAGCTGTTGCTGCTTGCGGGCATCGACGACGCACTTGTGCCGGGCGATCTGATGTCGCGGCAACGATTATGCTTCGCGCCATTCCGTCTGGCCCCAAAGACTTTTCAACGAATTCTCGCAGTTCGCGACCACGTTCCCCCACTAGGCCGATAACAATCACGTCCGCTTCAACCTTTTTTGCAAGCGACGAGAGAAGTGTAGATTTGCCAACGCCAGACCCGGCAAAAAGGCCGATTCTCTGCCCTCTCACTATGGGTAGGATCGTATCAAAAACCGCGAATCCGGTGGATAGGCGCGGGCCAAGTTCGCGACGCTCACTGGCCGGTGGTGGCGCGGCCGACACGGGTTGGGCCCGAGTTCCCGGCAACAGGGGGCGGCCATCCAATGGCTTACCGTGAGGATCAATGACGCGACCGATCCAACTGGCATGGGGCGCAAATTTCGTGCGCGGCAGCAGTACTACGTTCGATCCAAGACCGAGGCCTTCGGTCGTTCCGTCAATCAATGCTTCGATGGATGCACCAGAAGTACGCACAATTTCGCCCCCAGCCGTACCGCCAATCACCCGGACCTCATCGCCAACGCAGGCAGCGTCGGACAAACCTGCGATTGATACGATCCCACCGGCGATCTGCGTAATCCGCCCAACAGGGCGTGCCAACGCAACGCCCGAGATTGCGCTGCTCATCTGATCAAAAATATCGTCGGTCATGGGGCCTCACTCATCTGGCGACAACTAATTCTTAGGGAATCATCCTTAAGGCTTAATGAAACCAGCGAGGGAGAAGCCCCGATGTTCAAAAATCTCGAAGTCTTCCAGACTTCTTTTGCGATGGCGCGACACGCCGGTGCGCGACAGGCCGTAACAGCAGCCAACATGGCAAACGCTGACACGCCCGGATACCGCGCCCGTGCGATGGACTCCTTCCGTGACACCTATACCGCCGCGACATCCGAAATACGCACAACACGCAGCGGGCATTTGGAATCAGGCGGGATAACCACACCTCCTGAAGCCCATTTTTCGGATGCGGAAGCGTCGCCCAATGGCAATTCAGTTTCACTAGAGCAAGAGATGGTTAATTCCATTGAAATCCAGCGCGAACATTCACGCGCATTGGCCATCTACAAACATTCGCTGGACGTCCTGCGGATGAGTATTGGGCGGAGATAAAATGGCAGACTTTTCAGATGCAATGAACATCACTGCAAGCGGAATGCGCGCGCAAGCTGCGCGGCTACGCCACGTGGCCGAAAATATCGCGAACACGGACACGCCTGGATATCAACGCAAAACAATTTCGTTTTCTTCCGTCATGGAAGCGGGGCAAGAGACGGGTTTGGTGGAAACAGGGCGAGTCAGACTTGATCGCACACCACTTGATCAAATCTATGATCCCGCCCACCCGTTGGCAGATGCGAACGGCAATTATGACGGATCAAACGTCAACCTCCTCGTAGAAATCGCCGACTCTCGTGAGGCGCAGCGCAGCTATGAGGCCAACCTAAAATTATTCGATCAAGTTCGTCAGATGTCGACGTCCTTGATGGATTTATTGCGCAGATAAGGAGAACCCTAATTGAATATTACATCAAATCTGGTCGCAAAGGCCTATGAGGCAAACCGCCCCGCGACAGCACCGAACCCGACCGCCGAAGCCGGAAATTTATTTGGCGAGGCCGCAGCGGGTTTTATTGAAACTCTCAAACAAAGTGAACAAACGGCGATGTCCGCGATGTCGGGTGGGGCTGATCCCCATGCTTTGGTTCAAGCGCTGGCACAAACAGAACTCGCCGTGGAAACGGCGATTACGGTTCGCGACAAAGTCGTAGAAGCCTATCAGGAAATCCTTCGGATGCCTGTCTAAAATGGATGACACGCTTTTCTATGACACTCTGCGGCAGGGGCTTTGGGTAGCGACACTGGTGTCGATGCCGATCCTGTCGGTGGCATTGATTGCAGGTCTTGTTGTCGGGCTGTTTCAGGCCCTGACATCCATTCAGGAAATGACGCTGACATTTGTGCCCAAACTGGCCGCAATCGTCGGTGTGTTCTGGATCACCATGGGGTTCATGACGGAAACTCTGGTGTCTTATTTTCAAAACACCCTCATCCCGATTATCGCCGGAGGATAGACCATGGAAAACGCAACCTACACGGCGCTCACGCGACAATCTGGTTTGATGAAAGAAATGCGCGTTGTGGCCAATAATCTGGCCAATATGTCGACGACCGGATTTCGGACAGAAGGGGTCATCTTTGCCGAACATGTCCGGGCTCTGGGTCCGAACGATCCGTCTTTATCCATGGCGACAGCTTCGGCCCGTGACACTGTCTTGTTGCAGGGAACTTTGACCCAGACAGGCGGGGCATTTGACCTTGCGATTGAAGGCGATGGTTTCTTTCTAGTCGAAACACCCGCTGGCGAAAGACTGACACGTGCTGGTGCGTTTACCCCCAATCAAGACGGGGATCTTGTGACACCGGAAGGCTACCGCGTTTTGGACGCAGGCGGCGCGCCGGTTTTCATACCCCAAGGTGCGGGACCAGTTGGGATTGCCCCGGACGGAACAGTGAGTGCTGGCGGGCAACCGGTTGGACAGGTCGGGCTTGTTAACCCGATTAATCCGCAAGGGATGATCCGCGAAGACGGTGTTAGATTTCGTGCTGATGATGGATTTGAACCCAGCCTTCAAGGGCGGATGCTTCAGGGGTTCATCGAAGAATCCAATGTTGATCCTGTCTTGCAGGTGACACGCATGATCGAAGTCCAGCGGTCCTACGAACTCGGCCAAAGCTTTCTCGACAAAGAAGACGAACGTATTCGCAGCGCCATTCGCGCGCTCGGTAAATAATCCAATCAAGGAGCCCACACGATGCGCGCCCTACGAATTGCAGCTGCCGGCATGGCCGCCCAACAAACCCGGGTTGAGGTCATTTCAAACAACCTCGCAAACATGAGCACAACGGGGTATAATACCCGTCGCGCGGAATTCGCCGACCTGCATTATCAACAACTTAGCCGTCCTGGAACCATCAATGCGTCCGACGGTACTGTGCTTCCGACAGGTGTACAGCTCGGGCTTGGCGTTCGCCCAACGTCGGTATCGATGATGTTGTCTCAGGGGTCTTTGGCTGCAACCGGTGGAGATCTGGACCTCGGAATTGAGGGCAACGGGTACCTCGAAGTAACACTGCCTGACGGGCGTGCTGCATACACCCGTGACGGGGGACTAAAGAGAACGGGCGATGGATTGATCGTCACATCAGACGGCTATCCGGTTGTGCCTGACATCACGATTCCACGCGACGCGCGTTCAATTTCAATCAATGCCGAGGGTGAGGTTTACGCCTACTTCATCGATCAGGTGGAACCCCAACTTTTGGGCCAGTTCACCTTGTCCGGGTTCACCAACCCCAAGGGCCTTGAGGCCATCGGATCTAACCTATTTTTGGAAACACCGGCGTCGGGCCCGTCTGCGGTTGCAACACCAGGCCAGGACGGGTTGGGCGTGCTGCGACAGGGATATCTTGAAGATAGTTCAGTCGACCCCGTTCAAGAAATAACCGACCTGATCAAGGCCCAGCGCGGATATGAATTGAACTCGAAAGTCATTTCGGCCGCTGACCAGATGTTGGGATCAATGGTGCAAATCCGATGATCCGTCTTGGCATCATTCTGAGCCTTCTTACGGGGCCAGTCATGGCGGATGCGCTGGTTGCGGCGCGTACAATTCCGGCTCGCTCGATTATCGGGCCAGACGATATTTTGCTGCGCGATGTTGATTTTATGGGTGCTATGGAAGACCCCAGTATGGTCATCGGGCAAGAAACCCGCGTCGCGCTTTATGCGGGCCGACCCGTTCGGCAAGGCGATATCGGACCGCCATCGGTGATTGAACGAAATCAGATTGTTGCACTGGTTTATAGCCGTGGTGGGATCATCATTTCGACCGAGGGGCGCGCCCTTGATCGTGCCGGACCCGGAGATTTCATCCGCGTCATGAACCTCACATCACGCGCGACTGTCACCGCGCGCGTTGACGCCAACGGCACCGCTTTTGTCGCCCAATAGGAGCTACCATATGCGCATTACGACATTTCTGTTTCTCTCTGCCCTTGTTGGCATCACAGCATGTAGTCGCCTGAAGGCAGTCGGCGCCCCACCAGAATTTTCGCCACCTCAAGCGTCTCCTGAAGCTGCGGCGATGTTGACATACGGGATCGCGAGCGATTTTGACGCAACCGCAACACGTTCAGGAACGCCATCGCTTTGGACAGGAGAACGTGGATCATTGTTGGGCGACAGCCGCGCTGTGCAGCGTGGCGATATCTTGACCGTCGTGATCGAAATCGATGACAGCGCTTCTATTTCAAACTCCACAGATCGATCCCGCAGTGGGTCCGAAAACATGTCTGTTCCTAACCTTTTTGGTATTCCCCAGCGCGTTGATGAATCCTTACCAGAGGGCGCATCCCTCAGCGCGGCGGTTGATCTCAATTCATCCAGTAGCTTTGGCGGGGACGGATCAGTGCGACGCAACGAACAACTCGAACTGCGGATTGCCGCGACGGTTGTGGGTGTGATGCCAAACGGGGTCTTGTCGATCGAAGGCACGCAAGAAGTCCGTGTGAATTTCGAGATGCGGGAGCTGTTGGTTTCTGGTTTCGTTCGTCCTGCCGACATCAGCCGCCAGAACGAAATCACGTATGACAAATTGGCCTCAGCGCGAATTTCTTATGGCGGACGCGGACAAATCACCGACATGCAGCAACCCCGTATCGGCCAGCAAGTCGCCGATATTATCCTTCCGTTTTAGGAATTAGACATGAAAAAAATAGTCTTGCCTCTCATTCTGCTTTTGATCGGTGTCGGTGGTGGCGTGGGTGCCGGGCTGATGCTAACGGCGGCACCCGAAGAAGAAACTATGGCAGAAAATCCGTGTGGGGATGGGCATGCCGTCGCCGATGCCATGGATAAAGATGATCAAAACGTGCAGCCCGTTTCGTTAGACGAACGTGAATACGCACGCATGAACAACCAGTTTGTTGTACCTGTCGTCATGAACGAGCGGGTGGCCGCATTGATTGTAATGTCTCTCAGCATCGAAGTTGAGGTGGGCGGACAAGAGGCCGTTTTCACCCATGAACCGCGGCTGCGCGACGCTTTTTTGCAAGTTATGTTTGATCACGCAAATATGGGTGGTTTCAACGGCGCGTTCACAAGTTCATCAAATATGCGGTTGCTGCGCGAAGCACTGAAAGACGCAGCAAATCGTACAATGCGTGGGCATATTACTGATGTTCTCATTATCGATATTGTCCGTCAGGACGTCACCAACTAGATCGGCGTTCTTGCGTTTGTCTTACGCCAATACTCACGCGCTTTTGCACCTGTTTTGCGGCTTCCCGTTTGGACAGTGCTTTGGTCAAACCATCCTTAGCCATTTCACGATCCCGTAGCGCGAGGGCCAGCTCTTGGTTGATCAGAACCTTTCGGTCATGCACCCAACGTTCCCAAAGCAAATCGGCGCCAACCAATGTTGCTGCGGTGATATCTTCGGATGGCAATGTTTGGGGCCGCTCTAGGGCATCCAGCTGCGCACGAAGATCGCGGATGCGTGCCAATATCTTTGCCATCTTCAACTGATCGGCCTGATAGGCCATCTCGAGCAGTGGTAGCAATCGTTCCATATCCCCCGAAGACTGAGCCATCTAGCGCGCCGCCTTGCGAATTTTGTCAGCGAACCTGATAGCGGCAGCCACGGCTTTGTAGTGATCTTTTGGAATCTGCTCACCTATTTCGACCGTCGCAAACAATGCGCGTGCTGTCGGTGGATCAGAATGGATCGGCACTGCATTTTCCTGCGCAATTTCGCGGATTTGCGCGGCGACCAGATCAACGCCCTTTGCAACACATTCAGGGGCAGCCCCACCCAATCGATCCCATTTCAGAGCAACCGCATAATGTGTTGGGTTAACGACGATGACATCTGCGTCCGGAACACTTCCCATCATCTGGTTCATCGCAATCGCAACACCCTTTTGGCGTCGCTGTTGTTTCATTGCAGGGTCGCCCTCAGAATTCTTGTTTTCGTCGACCATTTCCTTGCGGGACATTCGATTCTTACGAAGGTGTTCTGCGCGTTGCCACGTGTAATCCACAACGCCGAGAGCAAGCGCGATCACCAAAACAATCGACATCAACGACAGGCATAACTGCAAAAGCGTAGCAATCACTTGCCCTGGTGAAAGAGCCATAGCGCTCATGATGTCTGGTAGTCGGCCTGCAAGGAACAAAAACAGGACCGTGCTGTAGAGAACCAATTTCGCAAAGCTTTTCCCAAATTCGAACAACCCGTTGCGTCCAAATTTGTTCTTCGCCTGCGATATCGGCGAAATCCGCGACAATTTCGGTTCGAGCTTTGATGGCGCAAACAAAAACCCACGCTGTGCGATGATCGAAAGGATGACCAACACAGCCGGAATACCGAACCAGGGGGCCAAGCCAACACCAAGGTTCCACATCACGCCGGCCATCATAGGTGCGCCACTTGATGCGAAAACCGCATCAGACAGACTATCAGACTTGCTTAGAAGCCCAGCCAGATCAGAACCTACTTTGATCAAAGATGTTGCGCCAATGGAAAGACCGGCGATCAGAATTCCGGCATAGGCCGCAGAAGTATTCAGGTCGATGGAGCGTGGAAAATCGCCTTTTTTACGGGCCTCATCCAGTTTGTGTTGAGAGGCCTCATATTGCTTATCGTCGTCATTGGACTCATCACTCATCTTGGGCCCCGGAATGGGTCCATCATGAACAGTCCCATTGCTTCAACCCACAAAGACAGCATAAGCGGGGCCGCCAACATTAAGATTACCAGCCCGCCCGCGGTGATGGCGGGTGCACCGACGAAAGCCACCATAAGCTGCGGCATGGCCTTATTTATAACGCCAAGTGTGATATTATAGATCAACGACGCAATCACAAAAGGTGCGGCCAACGTAAAACCGAGCGCGAATGCACGGGAGATTTCGGCAATTCCTGCACGTGTCAGAACTTCGGACGGGATGACTTCACCCATGGGCACCAACGTGTAGCTGTTTATCATGAATTCAGCGACTTGGACGTGCAGCCCCATCAGCGTTGCAAGAGCAAGGCCGCCAACAACTAAGACATGTCCCATTGCTGGCAGCGGATCCATACCTGCGCCACCAAACAACTGCGAAAGAGATGTCGATTGCGCCGCAATCGATCCTGCGACCTGAAGGGCAAGAATAAACAACCGCACCATCAGCCCCATGAATAGCCCGGTCAAAGTTTCCGCGAGGATCAAACCGACCACAGCGGGTGCGGTTGCTTGGATCGGGGCAACGGGCGCGGCTGGGGTCACTATAAAGGTAAACGCGACCGCGATGCCGAGCTTTACACGGGTTGGAACAGTTTGTTCTCCGAAAGCAGGGACGAGCGAAACGATCGCGCCGACACGAATAAAGACGACAAATGCTTGCCACAAAACCTCTTGGCTGATCGATGACAAAGCTGCGAGATCTTCAATCATGCGGGCACAAGTCCCACCAAAGACGGTTTTGCATCCACACCTATTTCATCAAAGGACAAAACGGGGTTGGGTAGGCCTTTTGCGGTCATCACTGTGCGTAAAAATCTACGCCGCTTCATCGAGGTCACGATTGCGGGGTACGCCCCTGCCTCACCGGCCGCAGCGATTTTTTCAGATATTGCGTTAGCCAGACGATTAAACTCGCCCGGTGGTAAGGCCACATCGCCCAGTCCACGTTCAGACGCGATCTGATAGGTCGCAAATGTGTCTTCCCATTCCGGCGCAAGTTGTACGAGCGGGATCGTTCCGTCAGGCCGACGCATCTGTGCGACCAACTGAAACCCCAGTCTTTGGCGCACATGCTCTGAAACACCTTCGACCGATGGATACAATTGACGCCCCTCAGCCGTTGCTTCGATAATCAACGACAAGTTCCGAATGGACACCCGTTCCTCGAGCAAAAGACGAAGGACTGATAACAACATATCCATCGGCACCTTATCGGGCACCAGTTCATCAAGCATTTTTCGATTTGCGTCTGATTTGGCAGAGTCCGTCAGGCTGCACATTTCGTCCATTAACCGGCGAAGTGCTTTGGACGTCATGAGGCGGGCAAAGTTCTTTTTGATCACTTCCAATAGATGCGTCGCGAGAACCTCTGTCGGATGGACCGTTGTGAGTCCGTCCAATGACGCAGTTTCCTGATCATCTGGATGAATCCAACGTGCAGGCGCACCATAAACGGGTTCCTTCACGTCCGTACCAGCCGGAGCAGGTGTTTCTGGCCCGGAAAGAAGCGCAAGAACGCGGCCCGGCTGCAACCGATCCCGCACTTGTTCTACCCCGTGCACCAAGACTCGGTAATGGCCATCCGGAAGGGTAACGTTATCCGTCAGCCGAATTTCTGGCAGCAACAAGCCAAATTCAGTCGCAACGTGATTGCGCATGTTGCCAATACGAACATCAAGGCCGACCCCGGGGTCTAAAACCATATCCACCAGATCAGGCGCGAATTCGACATGGATGTCGTCAAGATCAAGCAGATCACCCAGACTTTCGCGCGCCGGAACAGTGTCTGGCAAAGCCTCTGATTTGGCGGTTTCCTCGGCCTTGCGTTCAGCCGATTTCATTCCGAACCAAGCCGCAGCACCCAAAGCAGCTGCGCCCGCAATGAAGGGCAGAAATGGCAATCCGGGCACCAATGCGAACAAAAACATAAGAACGGCGACGGTGGCCAAAGCTGCTGGATAACCGCCGAGCTGGGCCGCCAGCGCCAGATCTGTCGCTCCTTTTGCACCACCGCGCGCAAGTAAGAGGGCTGCCGCAATCGAAATAATGACGGACGGGATCTGGTTCACCAAGCCATCACCCACTGTCAGGATCGCGTAGGTTTCAAACGCAATTCCAAGCGGCATGCCATGAACGGCTGCGCCCATAATCAAGCCCATCACAAGGTTCAGAACCGTGATCAACAGGCCGGCAACAGCGTCGCCTTTGACGAACTTGGATGCACCATCCAGAGATCCAAAAAAGGTCGTTTCAGCCTGTTCGATTTCACGCCGGCGCTTGGCTTCTTGGTGATCAATTGCCCCCGCGCTCATGTCACTGTCAATGGCAAGCTGCTTGCCAGGCATTCCATCAAGCGCAAACCGCGCGCCCACCTCGGCCATGCGCGTCGCACCTTTATTAATGACCATGAAGTTCACGATCAACAGCACGCCAAATACGACAAGGCCGAGGAAAACGCTGCCCCCCATCACGAAATTCGCAAACCCTTCGATTACATCGCCTGCCGCGCCAGTTCCCGTATGTCCTTGCCCGATAATGAGCTTTGTTGACGATATGTTGAGCGACAGGCGTAGCATGAGAGACGCCAGGAGAATGGTTGGAAATGCGGAAAAATCGAGTGGCCGTTCGATGAACAACGTTACAGTGAAAATTAAGATCGCGAGCCCAAACGACGCCGCGAGGCCGACGTCAAGGACCCAAGACGGCATCGGCAAGATCATCATCACAATGATCGCCATCAGCGCAAGGGCCAACATAATCGTCGGTTGGAAAATACTGCGTAACGACAACGATCCCATCAACGCACCGATGTTCGTTTGGTTGGGTTCGAATTCACACCCGTTACGCGTCTAGGCGCAGTGGGGTTTCGTGTTAGCATGAGTATCATTCAAGGCCTGCGCTTTCTGCTGCTGGTTAACAACGGTTAGCGTCAGACTCTTTCGAATTGGTAACCAAGACTCATCAATCTTGCGAAGACACGCCATCAAACCGTTGTAAGAGCCCCTCAACCGCGCGGCGGCTTTCTTGTGATTGGGCCAAAATTGCTCGTCGGTCTTCAAGTGTCTCAGCAGGAGCGGTTACACTTGGCGCCAGCACTGCTTCTGCAAATCCCGATAAAATTTCGTCTTCTTCAAGTGTAAGTCTTTCCCAAGCTCCGGCGCGAAATTGCAATGTTTCCTGGCCGGGTTTCGCCGACATCGGATCTACCGCTTCCAAAGCAGCGCGATGTTCTCCAAGGCCAGCATATACACGGGCGCGCAATGCACGGGCGCGAGCATCATTCATGCCCATCAAGCCATCAATTGCAATCGCGTGATTTTCACTTTCTATGCCGGCCTCGGCCCTCAAATAGCGACGCTCTGCGGCGGCTTCCCGTTCAGCCGGCCCGTCCAGCAAGGAAAGCGCGCGCTCAGGAAAACCCGTATCAATCATACGACGTGCCATAGCATTTCTTGTATCCGCAGTGACTGCATCCGGAATCAGACCATATCCAAATTCAAGGAACACTGCGGCTGTCGCAACCCGTGTTAGCTGCGAATAGGCATTGTTGACAACGTTCGTCGCACCATCGTCATCTCGATCCCCGAGTATTGCCAGGGCTTCTGCGTAATCACCGAGCGCGATGAGACCATTTGCTTCGGCAATAGCCAACGCACTTGCGGCCGGAGTTCCTCGAAATTCTTGGCGCATGGCAGCTGCGAGAGCCAGATCAGATCTTTGGGGTGTTTGCCCTTGTTCCAATGCCAGTTCGATCAACCGAATTAGGGACTCGGGAGTGATGCGTGCGTTGTCGTCCGCTTCCTGTGCGAGAACCTCCAACGCGCGTTCAGGATCGTCTACTTCCTCAGCGATCAGTGCGTGGGTCGCCTGAACATCATGCGTGACCTCTGCGTCATGATCTTCGGCGGCGCGCAACAACTTCGCCGCGGCATCAGTATCATTTATGGCTATGAATTTACGGGCCAACCTCGGGGCAAATTGCCCCCTCAATGGCTGCGGTAAGGCGAAAAACTGTTGGAGAATATGATTGCGTTCATCGTTTTCCAATGCGGACGGATCGACGTAGAACGCCCAGAGAGCAGCCGGTGTAGAGCATCCTTTTTGGGCTGCGATAAGCGCGTAGTTTCCAGGATATTGATCAACGATTCCAGCCAGTTCATTCAGAATTTGACGTGATTGACTGAGCGCGGTGTCTGAAGTCAAAACAGCCCTCGCTTCAGCACCGAAGCCAAAGTGAATGTAAAGTCGCGCAAGCGCGTCCTGTGCCTCTCGTGGCTCCTCTCCAAATTCGCCGGCCAAGCCTTCTGCAAGGTCAGCAACCTGAGAGTGAAAAGCGCTATCATCACCCCACGTGCTGACTTCGAACAGATCAGCGGGAAGACATTGTTGCCCAACCGACGATTCGAGCATGTCACCCAAGAGAGCAAATTCACGATCCATAGCGGTTGAAATTCCAACCCCTGGTTGGCCATCCAGTACCGATGCTTCTAAAAAATCCTCCGGCTCTTCATTAATAACGGCCGGCGGTGAGGACGACGCGTTCGGGACATTTTGCATCGCAGGATTCAAGAAACCTTGTGATGCGGCCCTTGCTAGCCCTTCAATCAGAGCCGTTTCTGTCATTTGAGTTTCGCTGGATTGCGGTGAACCTTGTAAGGCTGATGGAATCACGACCGTTTGTGGCGGCGATTCCTCCCTGATCCTCAAGAGATTTGGTAATTGCGTTGGTTTATCAGGCGGCGTCGCGAATTCCGCATTCATGCTCGGCTCGCCCTCGATGACCTCTGGATCAACCCCTTCGATAATATCGACAACCAGTTGACCCGGCTGCCACAAAAAAGAGTCGATGTAACATGCGCAATTCACCTCCAAGAAAAGTGAATCACCATCTCGCTGTGCGACAGCGGCCAGTCTGTTTCTAGGAATTCTGTCAAATACCGTGCTTGTATCAAAGCCATCGGTAGACCCGTCTAGATTCAAGAAATACCCGCCATCTGTTGGTGTTACCTCCCATTGAGAGCCCACACCAATCGCCAAAACCAGTCTTGAAAAACTATCGTGTTCCCCGCTGCGGATAGTGACCGGTTCGGCGAAAGCGGCACCCGAAAACAACCAAATAGGGACCAACCAACGGATCATGCTGCATCCTGCTTGGCTGCTTTGAGGGCTTCTTCAAGGTCAGAAAAACTCGGACGGCAATGGCCGGGGGTATTTTGGCGACCGACTTCAATGCAAATATTAGGCGCGTGTTGATACAGGTTTGCAACTAATACTTCTCTTATGAGTTGGTAGAAGTGCGCATCTTCTTCGACGACGGTTTTGACCTTTCCGGCAAACGGGCCAACCAAACCATAAGCCAAGAAAACGCCCAGGAAGGTACCGACAAGCGCGCCACCAATCATCTTACCCAAGACCTCGGGTGGTTGATCAATCGAGCTCATGGTTTTGATGACACCCAAAACAGCTGCAACAATTCCGAGAGCAGGCAATCCATCCGCGACGGTCTGTAGCGCGTGGGTGCCATGCATACTGTGGTGAAAATTCGCTTCAATGCGCTTTTCCAAAACTTCTTCGACCTGATGCGGGTCATCGTAGTTCATCGATGCGGATCGCAATGTATCACAGATCAAGGCAACAGCCTCTTTGTCTGCCAGAATCTTGGGGTATTTCCCGAAGACAGGGCTGTCAGCAGGTTCTTCGATATGTGTTTCCAACCCGACCGGATTCGCACGGGCAATACGAATTAATTCGAACAGCAGGCACAGCAAATCGCGATAGTCTTCGGCTTTCCATTTGGTGCCCTTAAAGACCTTTCCCATGTCCTTCAGGGTATGTTTGATACCGGCCATATCGTTCGAAATAACGAAAGCGCCAATAGCTGCCCCGCCAATCATGATCATCTCAAATGGAAGGGCCTTCAGGATGAGCCCCATCTTGCCGCCAGCAAGCGTGTAGCCCCCGAAAACCATTACAAAGATTATGACGATACCGACCAAGCCGATCATGATTCTAGCCCCTAGTTGTACACCACTGGTCTTCGCACGTGAGTGGTTAAGGTTTCGTCTTTATCGCTATTCGGTCGGTGCATTAGCGTTGCGACCCGCGATAATCACGCTGATCGAATAGGCCGTTTGAGGTTCCAGCCCTGCGAGAATAGCCGCCGCTGCCTGAGGATTCATTCGAACTAAAAATCCTGACGCAAAATCAGGTGCCATTTGTTCGAACAGACCAGCGGCATCCGCCGGCTTCATGTTTTCATAAACTGTCGTAAGTCGTGCAATGTCAGAATCATTGGCTGTTTCAGATAGCGCCAAGGCGGCCATCAAGGACGCTTCTGCGGCTTCCACGTCTACCAACCGCCGCGTCAGTTCTTCTTCGGCGTTGGCGAGCGCGCGCAGCCTGTCATCAATTGCTGTTTCACGGTCCGCCACGCGCACTTCTCTCGCTTGCAAGGCAGCTAGCAGCGGAGAGACATCAGCCGGCGCAGGTTCTGACACCGGAATGACCTCATCCTGAACCATTTGTTCTTCAGCATAGGCAATCGCTGGGCCCATTCCCGTGGCCAGTCTTACAGCGCCCGAAACGAGCAACAGTGTCGCGATCACGATTAATACATAACGAGGTTTACGCCGGGACGACATCTAAGACATATCCTCGCCCACTAAAGGCTGGCGCACAAAAAAAGGATCAATCGCACGTTCAGGCACAGCCGGTTCAGGCAGATCGTGCAAAGAGGCAATCAAAAGTTCGAGCCGCTTTGCCACGACTTCAGCGGATTGGGACTGCGATGCCAAATTGGTTGACGACTGCAGGGATGCTGCCTCTGCCTGCTTTAGGGCTTTGGATAAATCGTCAACTTGTACAGAAAGAACAGCGATTGCCCCGCCTACACCATGTTCCAAATCTGTAAATCGCCGCAACCTGCGGGACAGAATAAAACAGTAAAACCCGGCAGCCAGCGCCCCCGCGGTCAGAAAAATATCGGCAATAAACGCCATAGCTGTCCCCTTCTAGTTCAGCACGAATTCCATAATCAGGATGTCTTTGACCCGACCATCCCCAACAACGACCTGAACCCGGCGCAGCATTTGAGCACGCAACCGTACAAGTGCAGTAGGATTTTCAAGTTCGGCAATATCAACGGCACGCAAATATCCGTTCAGGACATCCACAACCCGCGGCATAAGATCGGCGACCTCTTGGGAATACGCGGGTTCCACTTCCAGCTGGGCGGTAAACAGCAAATGCTTCGCCGTCGCACTTTCCGGGAGGTTGATGACCAGTGTTTCCATCGGGACGAACGCCAAAGCCGGAAGTTCTTCTGCCTCTTCGACGGCTTCCTCATGTGCTTCTTCATGAGATCCGCCGATGAGACCCATCTGAACGGCCATAAATCCACCACCGCCGCCAAGAACAGCCATCACCACACCAAGAATCAGTGGCAGCTTCGATCCCTTTTTGGGGGGGTCTTCGCCTGTCTTATCAACGTTTTCATCTGTTTCAGCCATTTGGGCAGTCCTTGTTGTCTGACTGATCAATACATTCAAAGGCACTAACCGATTGTTAAGCCTGACGGGTCTATTGAGGAACAACGGCAGAACGCCATGAAGGGGAGAAACCCGCTTGGGAAGCATGAATACAGCTTGGTCTAATCTCGATACGAGACGCAGAATCATTGCCATCGGGGCATCGCTCGCGGTGTTTGCCGCGGTCCTGACGATGGCGCGTACCACAACGTCCAGTGATTTGTCGCTGCTTTATGCAGGTCTCGACAACGCAACAGCAGGCGACGTCGTGACAGCCCTGGATCAGCGCGGCATTTTATATGACGTACGTGGCGGATCAATTTTTGTGCCAACAGCGGATCGTGATCGCCTGCGCATGACTTTGGCCGCAGAAGGACTGCCTGCAAACAGTTCCCAAGGGTATGAGTTGCTCGACAACTTGTCTGGCTTTGGCACCACGTCGCAGATGTTTGACGCTGCCTATTGGCGTGCCAAAGAAGGAGAGCTTGCCCGCACGGTTCTCGCGAGCCCCCATATTCGTGCCGCACGTGTTCATATTTCAGCGACGTCAGCACAGCCTTTCCGTCGCGAACAGGCACCGACTGCCGCTGTTACAGTCACATCAGTGAACGGATCTTTGAATTCCGATCAGGCAGATGCGTTGCGGTTTCTCGTGGCGTCCGCGGTTCCCGGCCTTGCACCAAACGATGTTGCAGTAATTGATGGTGTTGGCGGTTTGATTTCTGGAACACAAGACAACGCAATAGCCCCGGATGCGCAGGAAAAAGTCGCAGAACTGCGCAATCGCGTCGAACGCCTTCTGGCTGCACGCGTCGGCGCCGGGAATTCGGTTGTCGAAGTGAGCGTCGACACTGTCACTGAAACAGAATCCATTATTGAGCGGTCTTTCGATCCTGATACGCGCGTTGCAATCAGCACGGAAATTCAGGAAAGCACCACATCATCGCAGGATAGTTTGTCCGGTGACGTAACCATCGCCTCTAACCTGCCGGAAGGTGACGGTGCGGGAAACGCTGGGGCAGCATCAAACGAAAACAGCGAAAGTCGCGCTGTTACGAACTACGAAGTTTCGGAGACACAGCGCGAAATCCTACGTTCTCCTGGTGCAATCAGCAGAATTAGCGTGGCCGTTTTAGTCAACAGCGTGCCCGGAGTTGATGAAGCCGGTGATCCCATCATGACCCCCCGACCAGCGGAAGAATTGGAAGATTTACGAATGTTGGTTGCGTCTGCGGTCGGGCTGGACACCGAACGTGGGGACGAGATCACGATACGATCGATGGCGTTTGAAGCATTACCAACGCTGGGAACAGAAGCAGGAAACGGGCAAACACCCGCCGCGCCTCTTGATATTATGAAGTTGGTCCAAACCGGCGTTCTTGCACTGGTGGCCTTGATCTTGGGTCTGTTTGTCGTTCGTCCAATCCTAACAGCGAACCGCGTGTCACCCCCATTGCTGGACAATAGCGGCGGTGCTGCCGCCAATTCGATGTCTGATACCAGTGGGCCTGTAATCGATGGGGTTGCCAGCGCGTCTGCGATTGCACCGCCGCCTTCAGCAGGGCCGGCCGACGGCAAGGCCTTGCAAGATGATCCAGTG
Source organism: Octadecabacter dasysiphoniae (assembly GCF_021532615.1). GTDB lineage: Bacteria > Pseudomonadota > Alphaproteobacteria > Rhodobacterales > Rhodobacteraceae > Octadecabacter > Octadecabacter dasysiphoniae. The sequence goes on along the minus strand of NZ_JAKGAQ010000002.1, from coordinate 831,044 downwards.
GAACGATTGCGCGGTCTAATCGATGATCGGCGCGACGAAGCCATTCAGGTTTTACAAAGCTGGATCGATGAACCAGACTCGCCGGAGCCATCCAAATGACGTTGTCTCGCGTAAGTCTTGAAAGCTTCGAAGACAGTCCGGCAGTTCCCCCTAAGGAATCCATAGAATTCAAAAAGGGATTTGCGGCTGGGATCAAATCCGCAGAGCAGACGGAAACGGCAAATCTGACGCGGGCAACGGAAGGAATCGACGCGACTTTATCGGATATGGCCTTTGGCTTTGCAGAGGCCCGGCTACAGATTCTGGAAAGACTTCGCCCGTTGCTGGCCCAAATTTCGGAAACAATATTGCCTCAAATCGCAAAAGACAGTTTTGCGGATCATCTCGTTGACGTTCTAGCACGTGATTTCAAACAGGTCGCTGCGAGCCCTGTCCAGATTGCAGTGCACCCCGAAGCAGTTGACCATCTCCAAACCGTTCTAACGGCACATTCCGACAATTTTAGCTTCATTGGCGATGCCACTCTTACTGATGGGCAGGCCCTCCTGAGAAGCGACACGACACATATCCTGATCGACATACATGCGTTGACGCTTGCGTTGCAGACAGCCCTGAACGGGCTCGAACCTTTAGAAAGGACCCAATCAAATGGCTGATGAAATCTCGACGAGCCCCGCCCATCCGCTTCGAAACCTACCTGTTGAAGTAACGGTGTCCGTCGGCAGGGCCCGTCCTTTAGTTCGAGACCTTCTTGAACTCGGAGAAAATGCCGTTCTGCCGCTGGATAAACGTATTGATGATCCGGTTGATCTTTTTGTGGGTGGTCGTTTGATTGCCCGTGGGCAATTAGAACAGGTCACAGGAAATGAAACAGGACAGCTCGCTGTCCGCCTAACAGAAGTAATTTCAACGAGTTCGTCAAATGCCTAATGGTCGGCTTTTCCTTTATGCCGCCATCGCTCTTGTGCTCACAGTAAGCCCGACATTGGCACAAGACGTTTCAATAACCTTGGATAATGACGGGTCTCTAGCGACCAGATCCATTCAACTATTGGTTCTCATAACACTGCTCAGCATCGTTCCAGGGCTTGCGATTATGATCACGTGTTTTCCATTTATGGTAACTGTCTTGTCAATCCTGAGACAGGGAATCGGCTTACAGCAGTCGCCACCCAATATGCTGATCGTCAGTCTCGCGCTGTTCCTAACCTACTTCGTCATGGAACCTGTGTTCATCGCAGCCTGGGACGCCGGCGTTCAGCCGCTCTTGAATGAAGCGATGCCACTTGAACAGGCCTTCACAAAAATCATGGAACCTTTCCGCCTATTTATGTCCGGTAGAATCGTTCCGGAAACGTTTGAAGAATTGGCGAGCTTACGGCCAGGCATGGAAAGCAATCAACCCATCGAAACTTCCCCGCTCTCTGTCTTGATCCCGTCCTTTCTTCTGAGCGAGATCGAGCGGGCTTTTCAGATAGGTTTTCTTGTCTTTTTACCGTTCCTGGTCATCGACCTCGTCGTTGCCGCGGTTCTAATGTCGATGGGGATGATGATGGTGCCACCCGCGATCGTCTCACTACCTTTCAAATTGGCGTTCTTCGTCGTAGCGGATGGGTGGAGCTTAATTGCAGGCAGCTTGGTACGAAGTTACTTTTGACATTCAGCGTACCACAAATTCAGCATGAAGAGCGCCGGCGGCTTTGATGCTTTTGAGGATGTCAATCATATCACGCGGGGATACGCCCAGTGCATTCAGTCCGGCGACGACTTCGGACAGCGATGTTCCCTCTTGGATTTCGGCAAGGCCTATTCCCGGTTCTTCATTGATCTGAGCGTTGGTGTTCGGAACAACAATCGTCTCACCAGCTGAAAACGGATTTGGCTGTACGACCAAAGGGGCTTCTTGGATTCGAAGCGTAAGGTTTCCCTGGCTAACAGCAACACGCGAAATGCGTACATCTTCCCCCATAACAATCGTACCCGACCTTTGATCAACGACCACTCGTGCACGCAACTCAGGTTCGACCAGAATATTCTCGACCTGTACCAACGCGTGTGCGGGCGAAATTGCCCGAGTTGCTGCGATATCGAGGCGAACTGTTCCGGAATCCAGCATGACAGCGACGCCCCTACCATAATTTTGGTTAATTGCAGTCTCGATCCGGGCGGCTGTTGTGAAATCGGGTGACCTTAATGCAAGACGAATTACCTCTAATTCTGAAAGCGCGAATGCGACTTCTCGTTCAACGGTCGCACCTGATGGTATAACCCCAGAAGTTGGGACGCCTTGGACAATCCCACCGCCGTCGCCCTCGGCCGAAACGCCTCCGGCAATGATCGTTCCTTGGGCAACAGCATAAATCTCTCCATCTGCAGCGTTCAGAGGGGTCATGATAAGCGTGCCGCCCAGAAGGCTGTCTGCATCCCCGATCGCCGAGATAGTTACATCAATAGGGCTGCCCGTCCGTGCGAAAGGCGGTAGGCTTGCTGTGACAAGGACAGCCGCTACGTTGTTCGGTCGAAACTGTTCTCCCGTAACATTTACCCCAAGGCGTTCGAGGATATTGCTCATGATGTCTTCGGTAAACGGAGAATTTCGCAACCCATCCCCTGTCCCGTTCAGCCCTACGACAAGCCCATAACCGACAAGATCGTTGGACCGAACACCGTCGAACTCAACAAGATCTTTGATTCTAATCGGTGATGCTGTTGCGGCAGAATGGATCAGGATAAGAAAAAGCGCGGCGAAAATTCTAATCAACGCAAATACTCCGTTAGTGATAAGCGCGATAAACGCGCGATTAAGGTGTAGTGAGTCTCAAGCTGTAGCTGCACCGCTTCTAGACGTGTTGCTGTTTCGAACGGATCGGCCGATACCAGTGTATTTCTTGCAATACCGAATGATGCTTCTTGCGCAGAATTTCGCACAGACGCTTCTTCTACCTGACCTTCGGCATATCCAAGCCGCCCCTGGACGCTCGCCAATGGTGCCGCCACAGAGAAAAGATCTTCCGCCGCCTGTTGCTGCAAAGTCTGCCGCGATTGTGTCGACAGCGCTAGATCTGTGTCACCTGCCAAAGCGCCAAGCGCGAGTGCTTTGAGAGTGTCTTTTAACGTGTCATCATCTGCACGAATTTGGATTTCTACGTTTTGGCTAGCATCAATCGGACGCTGCACAAAACCTGCCGCATCACCTTGGTAGCCGATGGTATCAAAGCCACCACCGGCCACGTCAAACCACGTGTCGATCGCCGTCGTGATGTCACCCACATCTGTCAGCCCCGCGACAGTGGTTTTCAACGCATCAATCATATCGCCGGGCGGTGCCAACGGATTACTATCAAGATCAGCGCCGCCAAACATACTGCGACCTGCGGACCGCATATTTAAAGACTGCACCGTCGCTTCAAAACCAGAAAGAGCAACCCGACCCGCATCGGAAATTTGCGATAACGTACTCGAGTCCGAGATGATCAGGAGCGTACCGCCCGCGTCCGCCCGGTGTTGTTCAATGTTATCAAGTGCGATTTGCATGGTCGAAAGAAGTTGCCCGGTTTCAGTGTTTGATTGGTTGAATCGAGCAAGCATTTGCAATTGCCGATCAAGACTCGAAAGTTCGGACTGGCTCACGCCGAGATGAGACGTCAAATCGGAAGCCTGCCCGGTCGTAAGCTCTTGAACGAGGGTATTCAGCTCTGATTTCATCGAAGATGTGTTTCGAGAGGACAAAAAGTGCTGTTGAATATCGCCTATGGTGGATATCGGCATTTCTTAAATCTCCATCAAGCGTTGCATGAGCGTGTCGATGGTTTGCAGAACGCGAGCATTAGCGGCGTACGCCTGTTCGATCCTCAACAACATTTGCATTTCATAATCGGTATCTACGCCGCCTGCTGCTTCGGCCTCTTTGAGGCCAGACCAACGTGCGTTCGAAAAACTTAACTCAGCTTCAAAATTAAGTCTTTGTGCGCCAGTGCTGGCTTCAAAGTCTGCGGCACGTGCTGCTGCGCTTTTCTGAGTTGGGTCAGCCCCGCTGGCAATTGGCGCGGAAAGAGCCGTCGACAGCGCCTGTAAAAGTGTGGAATTTCCGGATGGTCCCGGCGTGGTCGCATTTATGCCGTCGCGCAGATTTGTCAGTGCTCCGCCTTGCGCCGGATCAACAGCCGCGTTGACGCCGATACGACCCGCAAGGCCGGTTAGATTCATTGCGTCATATGCAAGGCCACCATCCATGAGCAGACCAGGTTCGCCAGCACTCAAACTTGGATCAACGGAAGTATCTTGAAACCTCAAGATAAGATCTGCTGCGACGGCGTCCAATCCATCTTGGGCAGTGACGAGTTCAACATCGCGGACCTGAAATGAAGCACCAAGAGTACCGCCACCAAGCTTTCCGATTCCATCCGCAGAGAGCGGTGCGCCATCGAGGGTTATTCCGCTTAATCCAGTGCTCGCAATGGTCATGTCCGACGTGATGACGGGGTTCGCAACAAACCCAAAGACCTTCGCTTTTCCGTCCAGTAGGGTTTCACCGCTTGGTGTGGTTAGAGCCACTTGTCCACCGTCCCTGTCAAGCTCGCGAACGGGCACTATTTCAGCAATTTTGTCGATCACCATCTGTCGTTGGTCAATCAAACCCGAGGGGTCAATGCCGCTTAACTGTGCCGAAGTTACATCTTTATTGAGCTGTTCGACCTGCGCCAAAGACGTGTTGAGAGTATCGACCTGCGATGCGATGGACGCGTCGGCTTCTACCCTTAGATTTTGGATGCTTTTTGTCGCGGTGTTCAAGCTGGATGTTAAATCGTTCAGCCGATCACCTAGGGATGACAACCGAGTAGCTGAAGACGGGTCGACCGAGGCGTCGATCAGTGCGGCTTCAACATCAACGATTCGCGACGAAATTGAGCCGATTTCTCCTGCGCTCCCAACAACATCTTCTACGCGGCCCATTGTCGAAACAAGCGTTTCGAAACCGCTCAAGCTTGCATCAGCCAGACGACGATCTGCAATGATACCACGATCAACATGTCTGTTGACCGATCCAATTTCTACTCCCGCACCGCGGCCGCCAACGACGGCCGCAGATAGATTTAAGGTGCGCCGGCCATACCCGTCCGTCAAAGAGTTCGAGACATTTGATGAAACGACCTCTGCCATGCGCGAGGCAGCCGTCATTCCAGACAGGGCGTTTGATAAGGAGTTGGAAATACTCATGGCCGGCTACCTCATTGCGTTATCGTTTGATGTTTGTGGTTTCCTGAAGCATCTCATCTACAGTCTGGATGACCTTAGCATTCGATGAGTAGGCCCGTTGCGTCTGGATCAATTGGGTCAGTTCGCCAGCAACGTCAGTCGCAGACTCTTCACGGGCAAAGCTGACGATGTCGCCCGTGGGACCATCGCTGGCATCCCAAAGATAGAATTCGCCGCTTTCAGGAGTGACTGTGTAACTTTGGTGATCTTCAGTCTCGAGGCCATTTATATTTGGCACGTCCACAAGTGGAATTTGATAGATTGTCCGGGAGATACCCGTATCAAAGAATGCCTGTACGAAGCCGTTTGCATCAACTTCCACCGATGTCATGTTTCCGACCGGTGATCCGTCTTTGGAAATCGAAACAGGCGCAAAGGCGTCAGACAATTGCGACATGCCACCAGGATCACCCAGCTCACCAATATCGATGGTAATATCACCGCTTCCCGTGGTGACCGACAGTGTTCCATCAGCAGCAACATAAGGACCACCAACTGAATCCGTTACGGACAAAAGGCGCCCGCCAAGGCCCGGAGAATCATCAAATTGAAGCGTATATTGCCCCACGACGGTGCCACCACTTGAGCTGTCTTCGATGAACATCGTCCACGTATTTGACGATCCTGTTGCTGGAACGTCAGGTACAAAGTTGATCGATAGATTTTCGGCGATACCCAAGTTGTCATAATATTCGATAGACAAAGATTCTGTGTCGCCAGCAGCGCCAGCCTCGGTCGCTGTAGCAGGTAGATTGACGGTAAGGTCAATGGCCGTTGTTGGGTCGCTCGAGAATTGGTTCGAATTCACGCGGATTGGTTCAAGACCACCGATGCTGTCACGCGGAAATGATGAAATTGACCCATCAGGGTTTGCAGGCCAACCAAGTAGGACCAAGCCACTTGGTGTGGTCAGATACCCGTCCGCATCGGCGCGAAAGGAACCAGTCGTGGCCAGTTGCATCGGAAAATCTGTTGCTTCACCAATTCCGACAGACGAACCCTTTGTCACGGGTAACATCCCCCGCCCACGCACGGCGAGGTCGGTTGAATTCGATGTCGCCACCAGAGGGCCGCGTTCATCAATCATCCGCTCTGTCGTGACCCGGACACCCCCGGCGGTGTATTTGCCAGCACCGCTATCGATCACCATCGAATGGAAATCCGTTACGGCCCGCTTATACCCGTAGGTCGACGAGTTCGCGATATTGTCCGAGATTGTCGCGAGGCGACTGGCGTTGGAGGCGAGTCCCGCCACACTGGCGTTCAGGGAAGAAGAAATTGTCATTGGCTTGGCCTTTCTGTCACAAGATTCAACGTGCTTGTCACTGACCTACAGGCTCGGGCCTTAACGGGCCGCTAATAGATAAAATCCGCGATAGTTTACTTAGTCCTGAACCCGCAAGAGTGTGATCTCGATCCGGTTATTGCGTACGGACAGTGCATCGTTTCGCGCAAGATCACGATCACCATGTCCGGTGATGCGCGCGATGCGTGTTGGGTCAAGGTTGCCCGCTTCAAGCAATAGGCGCACTGTTTCAGCACGCCCCGTAGAGATGTCCCAAACGGGTCTGTTGGCGACAACCAAGGGTGCGCTTCTGGTGTGGCCTTCGACAGCAACCGGATTGGTAACGATGTCAAAAACCCGCGCAAACATTGTCGTTAACTCAATCAGAATAGGTGCAGGTTCCGTTCCGTCATTCACAAACAGCGGCGCATTTTCACGGGCGAATACCTCAATGATGAGACCTTCGTCAGTTAGTCGGGTCACAACGTGGCGCAGGGCCTCTTGCTGGACAAAGCTTTCACCACCGATGCCCAAAAGCGTTGCTTCGATCTCTTGTAGAATGGCGACTTCGGCTGCACGCGCCTGCGCCTCAGCCTGACCTTCGGCGGTGCCTTCAAATGGAATTCCACCCGCTTCGCCATCACCATTCTGGGAGAGGGTATCGTCTTCCATCATGCTTGATCCGCCAAACATGCCATCACCACCACCCGACACACGCGCAACGGCAATTGTGGGCGAAAAATAATCGGCCAGACCTTTGCGCTGTTGTTCCGTTGTCGCGTTCAGCAGCCACATCAACAGAAAGAAGGCCATCATTGCGGTCACAAAGTCCGCATAGGCAACCTTCCATGCGCCGCCATGGTGCCCGCCACCACTGACGACTTTCTTGCGCTTAATTATGATCGGTGCATTTGATCGGTCAGCCATGTCCACTCCAGTACTCATCTGGACATTGGACTACTGGCTAAGGCGGGCGCGACCTGTGATGGAAATGTGTTGGGGTTAGGGCGAACGCTTAAAATACACTTCATCAGGTCCGCAAAATTCGATTAAATCGTAACCTTGTTCGTCCATGATCTGTTTAATCTCGGGCGTGCCGGTGTTGTTTTCGATTGACCAGATTTTCACGTCGTGATCGGCAAAGGGGAACCCTTTGAGACAGGCAATTTCCCCACCTTCAATATCAAGCGAAATGAAATCAGGATTCACAATATCGACCTGATGAAGCACGTCGGACAACGTCATCGTCTTTACTTTGATAACGTTCTCTTTGTGCCGCTTATCTTTTCGCACGGTTTTTAGAAGATTATCGTCATAGCTGGCGGTCAGTCCGCTCATCTGGGTGTAGCCTTCGGTGATTTCGATGAAATCGGCCTCCCCTTTTTGCGGGGCGATTGCGACTTCAAGACAGGGGCACGTTCGCATCGTTTCCGCCTTGGCTATTTGTGCGCGCACAGGTTCAACCAAGGCCCCGGTCCAGCCGCGCGTGGCTTCTAGGTGATAGGTATTCGACCCTGTTACACCGTCATATCCACCGACATCGACAAATGTACCGCCACGCTTTCCCTTCATCAAACGGTCGACAACATGGTCCTGACCTGCCTGTGATGTGTAGGTATAGAGCGGATACAACATCTGCTGCACTTCATGAAGCTGACGCACGATCGGGCCGCGCGACCGCGATCGGTTTTCCTTCAACGCTGTAGTCAATTTTTTGGCTTCTTTGCGCAGCAGACGGCGCGCTTCGTTTACGTTCTCGCTCATGTTTCGACTCCATGGTCCGCATAGGATTTTTCTTCGACCAAGGCCGATCCCAGCAAAAGGTTGATCTTCTTTTTGACGTCCGCACGCCGATCATTGGTGATGTAAACGGCCCTAGCGAGTCGGATGAATTCTTCCCCAAAATCCTTCGCCTTTTCGCACTCACGAATGTCATCTTCGATAACCCAAAGGTCAGCGTTGATCTGGTACAAGTCTTCCCAAAGCGCATCTAACTCTGCGCTGGGTGGAACTTGGGCGTCAGCTGTTTCCATCAACGCAGTTTTTTCAATCACAACGTTCGCGACCTTGGCAGGGTCAGCGATCCGTTCTTCTTTCAGGCGCAGAATGGTCAGTTTGTCGATCAATTCACCCGGCGCAGTAGGCACCAGAATATAATCCGCATTTTTATTTTCAGCCATGGGCCTCTACCTCATTTACCAAAGCAGCCTGTGCTGCATCAAATGCGCCTTGCCAATCTTGTGGCTTGGGCTGTCGGAACAATCGCATAGACGGATACCACGGGGTTGTTTCACCGCTGTGGCGATAGACCCAAAACGAATCCCAATGCAGCATGACCCACGTTGGAACACCCAACGATCCCGCGATATGCGCGGTGGCTGTGTCTGACGTTATGATCAAATCCATTTCGCGCATGGTTGCCGCGCAATCTGCAAAATCGCGATCTGTGCTGGCGGTATCGACCATCAAAGCCGCACTTCCATCCTTTTGGAACGCCTCAAGAAACGGGCCCTTATACAAACTGAACAACTGCACATTGGGAACATTGGCCATGGGTAGGAATTCGCGATGCGTAAATGATCGGAATGTGTTGCCTTTGTACGTTGCAGAACCGGACCAAACGACGCCGACCTTGAACATATCGCGATGCTTCGCCGTCAATCGTTTCGCACGGGCCGCACTGTCGGCGGGAATATTCAACACTGTTGGGGGCGGTACATTGCCTGCCTCGGTCGGTCCATAAACTAGCTTGGGCAAATCCATTAGGCTGATCCACATATCAACAGGATCTTCTTTGGTGGCGCTTTTCCCGATCCAGTCGATGCCTTCAACACCGTCCAACAAACGCAACAGGGGGCCCTTTGCGACCAATCGAACCTTAGCCCCTTTTTCTGCAATCAACGGAATGAACCGCGACAGCAAAACCATATCGCCGAACCCCTGTTCAGGCAGAATTAGGATCGATTTTCCATCAATCGGCATTCCGTCCGTCCACTTTGGAAACGGGACGTTCGGATTGTCCATTTCCTCAGTCAACCAACGTGCGTCATAGCTGCGAAACGCGGCGCCATAATGCCCCGCACCAAGCTGTGCAAAGGCGAGTTGCAGCTGGATTTCAGGCTCTTGCGGAAATTCGTCTACCTTCGGGGTCAGATAAGCGATTGCAGCATCATAGTCGCCCATCCCGCGATAGCATCGGCCTATCATCGCGTGATGCATCAAATGGGTCGGATCAAGCGCGAGAGACTTTTCCCGCAGTTCAATCGACATTGCATAATCCCCAAGATCGGACAGGATATTGGCGTAGTTGTTCAACACACCCTTTTCGTCTGGCGCCAAAGTAAAGGCGCGCGTCTGTGCCGTACGCCCCATCTGGTGCTGCCCCAAAGCCCTATAAAGCGCGCCGAGGTTGGTCCAAATTCCAGCATCCGTCGGTTGTTGTGTCAGATACTCGGCATAGCCCGTAAGCGCATCGTCAAAGCGCCCGGCTTTGTGCGCCTCCACTGCCGCAGTGCGCACGTCTATCAATGATTTATCGACCATGAATCAGCCTTTGGGCCGCTTGCGCGCGACAGGATTCACCAAGGTTTCGGGGCGGCGTTCTTCTGCGGCTTCGAACAGGCTAAACGTCTGGTTCACATAGTTCACTGCCCCCGAAATCATGTCCATGTATTCGGTCAGCTCAGGCGTCACTTCTGTTTCAGTGACAACCACGCTGCGTTCGGGTGATTGAGTCTCAAACCCTGCGTAGAACAACGAATCACCGCGTTTGATTTTGATCGGCTTTTCAGGCTCGTGCCACTCGAATGCCCACATCAGGGGTCGGGGCCAAACGTTGATCGGGAAACGCCCACCAAAAATCGTACCGGGCAACGGATCTTTGGAATAGTGCATGAACGGACTGACCTGAGACATATAAACAGGCTCGTCCGCGATGAAGACATAGGGCAAAGACAGCTGGATTGTCGGGATACCCTTGGTGCGCCATTCAACCTCTGATGTCAGATGCAGTTTATCCCCAAGCTTGGACGCCCGGATGCTCGATTGTGTGCCTGCAAGATTGCGCAGCAACGGTTTGCCGTCTTTGTCGCGCGCGAACCCGATGTGGATGTCGAACGGGCACTTCACCATGAAATAGCGGCTTTCCATGTTGATGACCGCAGGGCAGCGGGATGCAGATTTCGCATGTTCGCGATTCATTTCTGCCGAACGCACACGTTCAGGCGCGTCATAAATGATCCCGCCCTTCTTTTCGTTGAGGAACCACCCCACCTGAACGGGACCGCGGCCCTCGGACGTGTCTTTGGTGTTCTCGAATGCAACTGACAGGCGCATCGCCGTCTCCAATACAAATATACTGCTCTTTTTTGGGGATAGAATCGTAAACTCTCCCGCAAGTCAAAACTCTTGGCGGCAATAACCCGTTGGCGTGACAACAAAACAGCGCAGTGGGGGTGAAACTGTGGCGACAACATATGTCGCTTTTAAGACTAGACAGGTTATGGGGCGGCTGGTCTCGTACAGTGATAGCTTGGCCAAAGGACACCCCATGAAAGATCAGTATCGCGTCGTTGTCATTGGTGGGGGTGTTGTAGGTGCATCCGTTCTTTACCACCTCGCAAAGTTCGGCTGGACGGACGTTGCGTTGATTGAACGCAATGTTCTGACGGCAGGATCATCTTGGCATGCCGCGGGGGGTATCCATGCGCTGAATGCAGACCCTAACATGGCGGCATTGCAGGCCTATACAATCGACCTCCTGTCTGAGGTAGAGGCTGAATCAGGGATAGATATCGGCCTTCACATGACGGGCGGTATCACAGTGGCCTGCGATCCGAACCGCTGGGAATGGCTACAAGGGGCACAGCGTACGTTTCAAACAATTGGCATCGACGACTGCCACCTGATGACCCCCGAGGAAATCAAAAAAGCCTGCCCAATAATGGACACAACGGGTGTGATCGGCGGGCTTTGGGCAGACCGCGAAGGCTATGTCGATACAACAGGCACCGTGCACGCCTATGCGCGTGCCGCAAAGAAACGTGGCGCCGACATCATCGAACACAACCGCGTTCTGGAGCTGAATTGGAAGGGTTCGGCATGGGAAGTCGTGACAGAAAATGGCACTATTACGGCCGAACACGTCGTAAATGCGGGTGGCCTATGGGCGAAACAAAATGGGCGGATGGTCGGGCTGGACCTGCCTGTATCCCCGTTGTCGCACCACTATTTTCTGACAGAAACGATCCCCGAACTCGAAGCAATTGATTTCGAAGTGCCCATGACTGTGGACCTTGAGGGGTTCACCTATATGCGACAGGACAAAAAGGGCATTCTTGTCGGTATCTATGAAACGGACCACCAGCACTGGATGATGGACGGCGCGCCGTGGGAATACGGCATTGAATTGTTGCAAGAGGACACTGATCGGATTGAGAAAGAGCTGATGCTCGCGTTTGAACGCTATCCCTGCCTCAACGATGTCGGGATTTCGTCATGGGTGAACGGCGCTTTCACCTTCTCACCTGACGGTAATCCGCTGGTCGGCCCCGTGGAATCTGTGCCGAATTACTGGCTCGCGTGTGGTGTAATGGCTGGGTTCCTTCAGGGCGGCGGCGTTGGCAAAACCCTCGCAGAATGGATGATTCACGGTGATACAGAGACTGATGCTTGGTCTATGGACATTGCCCGTTACGGCGAACACCAGTCCAACAAAGAGTATATCAAACAAACGACGGGCCAATTCTATTCCCGCCGCTTTGTAATGACCTATCCGAATGAACAACTGCCCGCAGGCCGGCCTTTGCGTATGGCACCCGCGCATGATGCAATGACGGATGCGGGGTGTCGTTGGGGAACAAGTTGGGGGTTAGAAACTCCGCTATACTTCGCGCCCAAGGACTTTGAAGAAGCCCCCTCACTTAATCGATCTAACGCCTCGGAATTCGTTGAAGCAGAGTGCAAAGCGGTACGCGAGGCCGCCGGATTGCTCGATATCACTGGATTTTCGCGTTTCGAAGTATCTGGGGACGGTGCGGAAGACTGGTTGAACAAAATGTTTGCCACAAAACTGCCAAAGCCGGGCCGCGCGCGGTTGGCGGTTATGTTGTCGCCTCAAGGTAAGCTCAAGGGTGATCTGACGCTGTTCAACTGGGGGGACGGCACCTGGTGGATCATGGGGTCATACTACCTGCGCGAATGGCACAAACGCTGGTTTGCGGACCATAAGGGACGGGACACAGCGTTGCGCGACATGTCTGATGACATCTGCGGATTCTCCCTTTCGGGGCCAAATTCCACCAAGATAATGCAGGCAATTCAGCCTGACCTTGATCTGTCGTTTATGGGCTGCGGCACCATCGATCTGGGTCTATTAGGCTGCAAAGTGGGTCGATTGTCCGTTACCGGCGAGTTGGGGTATGAAATTCATTGCCATGCAAATGAACATATCGCGTTGCGCCGTATGCTTCTTGAGGCAGGCACAGATCACGACCTTAAGGAAATCGGATTCAATGCGATGCTGTCGTTGCGCATTGAAAAATCCTTTGGAATTTGGTCCGCTGAGTTCACCCAAGACCGCACGGCGGCGATGACAGGAATGGACCGTTGGATTGATTGGCAAAAGCCAGATTTCAACGGCCGCGCGGCCGCGATGAAAGACCGCGACGCCGGGGCGGATCAAGTCCTTGTTACACTGGGCCTTGATAGCCCGAACGCGGATTGCTCTGGCTACGAACCCGTGTGGGCAAACGGTAAGCGCGTCGGCTTTACGACATCGGGCGCGTTTGGCTACACCGTTGGACAATCGATCGCGATGGCCATGGTCGACAAGGCATTCGCGGACCCAGGCACCGATCTGTCCGTCCACGTGGTCGGCATCGAAAGACAGGCCAAGGTTCTGCCGCCGTCCCCGTATGACCCCACCGGAAAAGCGATGCGAGGATGAGCAAACGCCAAGGACGCAAAGCACGCGGCGCGCAGGAAACCCAACGTAAGGTTGATTACCGCAATCTTCGCAACCCGTTCCCACCGCTAAACGCTTTCACCGAGGATAGAATTGACGCCATTCACGCAGCGTCCCTAGACGTGTTGGGGCGGCTGGGCATCAAAGTGCTCCTCCCCGAAGCACGATCCTTGTTTGAAACAGCAGGCGCGCGTGTCGACGGCGAAATGGTTTATCTTCCGGCGGCGTTGGTCGAGGACAGCATTGCAATGGCCCCGAAATCGATCTTGTTAAAAGGCGGAGTGCCGGAACGCGACATCACATTGACATTGGGATCGCTCATTTTCCAGCCCGGCGCGGGATGTCCCCATGCCACAGACCTTGAAAGGGGTAGACGCGCAGGAACACTGAACGACTATCTTGAGCTAACCAAGTTGACGCACCATTTCGACGCGTTGCACATGCTGCCGCCTCTCGTTGAACCGCAGGACGTGCCGATGAATGTTCGGCACTATGCGATGATGCGCGGGCAGCTTACCCTGTCTGACAAAGTTCCCTTTGTATTCTCGCGCGGGACACCACAGGTGCAAGAGAGTTTTGAGATGCTTAAAGCGTTTCGAGGTGTAACAGACACTGAATTTTCACAAAATGCTTACTGCTACACCATCATCAACACCAATTCGCCACGTCAGCTTGATGTGCCGATGGCGCAAGGCATTATCGATTTTGCGCGTGCTGGGCAGGTGTCTATCATCACCCCATTTACGCTAATGGGTGCAATGGCGCCGGTCACGGTTGCAGGTGCCCTAACCCTGAGCCACGCAGAGGCCATGGCGGCAATAACGCTCGGCCAGATCACAAATCCTGGCGCGCCGATGACCTACGGAACATTCACCAGCAATGTAGACATGAAATCGGGCGCGCCAGCGTTCGGCACGCCCGAACAGGTCAAGGCGTCGCTTGGTGCCGGGCAATTGGCGCGCAAACTTGGCCTTCCATGGCGTTGTGCTGCGGGATCGGCCGCAAACATCAACGACGCACAGGCAGCCCACGAGACTGAGATTTCCGGCTGGGGCGCGTTTCTAGCTGGGGCGACTGTCATTATTCATTCGGCTGGGTGGCTCGAAGGGGGGCTAACGATATCCTACGAAAAACTCATCACAGATATGGATATGGTGCAGACATTTGCTGAATTGTGCACAGCAACGGACGCGGATGATGACGCGATAGCCCTGACGGCCTTGGCCGAAGTTGAACCAAGCGGGCATTTCTTTGGCGCGACCCACACGATGGAACGCTATCAAACTGCATTCTATGACCCCGTTGGAATGGACTGGTCCAACATTGGCACATGGAAGGAACGTGGATCAGAAGACGCGAACACACGTGCCACCGCAATTTGGAAAGACATCTTGCGCGATTTCGTTCCGCCCAAACACGCGCCAGGCAAAATTGCAGATTTGGACGCATATATAGCAGAAAAAACGGCACTAGGCGGCGCGCCACCTGAAAGCTAACCTCGCGCAGTGGTGAGGCGACTGTCACAAAGCTGGAATTTTTCCGAACCAATGCCATATCTAGGTTCTAATAAAGAAGAAGGGGACCTACCCAATGGCCAAGTATGAAAAGAACGCTGATGTCGTCGCAACGCTGACGCCTGAACAGTTTCACGTCACACAAGAAAGCGGCACAGAACGCCCGTGGACCGGCGCCTATTTGGACAACAAAGAGGTCGGTATTTACGTCGATATTGTTTCGGGGGAACCGCTATTCGCATCTGCTGATAAATACGAATCCGGTTGCGGATGGCCGAGTTTCACCAAGCCAATCGAACCTGCATTCATGAACGAACTGGTCGACAATTCCCTTGGAATGACCCGCACCGAAGTTCGTTCAACCCATGGCGACAGCCACTTGGGTCACGTGTTTCCAGACGGCCCAGCGGATCGCGGCGGGCTGCGGTATTGTATCAACGGCGCATCCCTCCGTTTCATCGCCAAAGACGACATGGCAGACGAAGGATATGGCGACTACATCAACCAAGTGGAGGAAGTATTATGACAGATCGCGCAGTATTAGCCGGGGGTTGCTTCTGGGGCATGGAAGACTTGATCCGAAAACTGCCAGGCGTTGTTTCAACGCGGGTTGGTTACACGGGTGGTGATGTTGCTAACGCGACGTATCGCAACCACGGCACCCACGCCGAAGGGATCGAGATCATGTTCGATCCCAGCAAGATCACCTATCGTCGTATCCTCGAATTCTTTTTTCAAATCCACGATCCGACCACTGTAAACCGCCAAGGTAATGACCGCGGGTTGTCATATCGTTCTGCCATTTATTACGTGGATGAAGAACAGAAGGCGGTTGCCGAGGACACCATCAAAGACGTCGACGCATCAGGGTTGTGGCCGGGAACGGTCGTGACAGAACTTGATCCCGTTTCTGAATTCTGGGAAGCGGAACCGGAACATCAGGATTATCTTGAACGCATTCCAAACGGCTACACCTGCCATTTCATCCGGCCTGATTGGGTTTTGCCACGTCGCGAAGCCGCTGAATAACTAACCCGTGATACGCGGACGCCCACGGGCCGTTACACGCAAGTGGGCTTCGATGAACATCGTTTGAGCCTCGATCTGTGCTTCTCGCAGATCGAGGCTTTCACTTATCCGGATTTCCTCAACGCCTGATACTGCGGCTTGCGCGGTCGCGCGGTCGGTCAGCACCTGACGCAAGACACGTATTGCGTCGTCTTTGGTTGAAAACTGTGTCGGACCGTCCGGCAAATGAACGCGAAATGCACCTTCTCCTGCGCTGGTGACGGACCCTTCCTCATGAATTGCGACCTGCCCAACAACAGCACCCAAAGCATTCGCGACACCGCCGTCATCTGGAAGGATCGTGGCGCACCCCAGTGATGTTCCAACCGCACCGTAGTAGGCCTTGGCAGAGGCACCGAGACCAATGATCGGCATCGCCATCCCGGCACTGATCCGCACAATATTGGAATGGTTTTTGCGCCCCTCATTCGTGAGCATATGGCGCGCCAAACCGGCGGGATCAGGCCAGTCTTCTTCCGCAAAAGCAGACTCTAACACGGCCCAACTTGTTTGTTGTGTCAGCTGGTCGATGATCATTTGCGCGGCATCATCCGGGTTTCGCGACAATCGATCGCCGCTGCCGACCCGTTGACGCGCAAGAATGGCAATGGCCTTGCATGCAGCATCATTGTCCCAACTGTCCATACGGGCCAAGGCGTGGCTCGCATCTGACGGGGTTACATCGCACGACATCACCAACCCACGTGTCACAAGCCGCTGAAGCGCGGGTTCTTCAATGCGCGACTGCACCGCATCTGCCCACCGCAATGGGCCGTCTAACAGGCGGGCAGCAACCGCCTGTTCACGGGCATCGAGCCCGACTGGCGAACTGTCGAACTGTGCGATCACAAATTTCGTGGCCTCTTTGGGTGGTGCCTCCATCGCCAAAGCCCTGTCCAAAGCCACGTGAACCAAATCGGGGTATTTTTGGGCCAACAGTGACACAGGCATCACTCGTTTTGGACCCAGCACAATACCGCCCTCGAGACCCTCTGTGATTTGAACTTCACTGTCGCCACCAAGGCCAAAGGTCCGCATAGCGACCGCTTCGACCATCGTCCGGTATTTACCGACCTTGGCACCCTGCGGATCGATCTTGGGCATTCCATCTTTCAACAAACACACGTCTGTCGTTGTCCCTCCGATGTCACTGACCATCGCGTTCTGTTCGCCTGTCAGCCACTGTGCACCTGCAATACTGGCCGCGGGGCCGCTGAGGATCGTTTCGATGGGGCGTTCCCGCGCCAATTGAGACGACACAAGCGCCCCATCGCCACGAACGACCATCAGACGGGCATCAATGCCGCGCGCGCGCATATGCGTTTCGGTCGCCGAAATGAGCCGGTCAATCAGCCCAATCAGTCGCGCGTTCAGCACAGCAGTCAAAGCCCGCTTGGGCCCACCAAGAGATTGGCTAAGTTCGTGAGAACAGGTCACAGGCAACTGCGTTTGATCACGCACGATGTCACGGGCCAAGATTTCATGTTCAGGGTTGCGGGTCGCAAACCGACTGGCGATCGCGACGCCGGTCAAATCTGCTGAAATAGACTCTAATCCAGCGGAAAGAGCGTCTGTATCCAAAGGTGCAATCGCACTACCCGAATGACTATGCCCCCCCGAAATATAGAAAACGGGATCGCCGCCCAGCGCTTCGCCTAGGTCGGCCTTAGCCAGTTCTGCCTGTTCAAATCCTATGAACACCAACGCGACGCGCCCACCTTGGCCCTCGACCAATGCATTGGTCGCAAGCGTGGTCGACAATGACACCATCGCAATCGAAGACGCGACAACCCCGCTGTCGGACAAGACAGCGTCAATGGCCGCGCCAATCCCACGGGACAAATCTGGCCGCGTGGTCAGCGACTTTGCCTTTGCTATGATCTGATCGGTTTCATCATCCAACAAAACGGCGTCGGTATAGGTGCCGCCCGTATCGATGCCCAGTAATACTGCCATGTTTGCCCTCAATCGCTCTTGTAACTCTACTGCTACGAAAGGCTATCGCTAGCCCAAAGGCGACATCAGCCATGGGCCCTTGCGGCGCTTAGTTTTTGGTTAGGCTTTCTAATTCAATGATCTTACCTCCGGCAGCTTTCGCATCTTCGCCGTCGTGGGTTACCATCAGGACAGGTAATTTCCTCTCCTTGGCGACGCGAAAAACCAGATCACGTACTTGGGCGCGCAATTCAGCATCAAGACGCGAAAACGCCTCGTCTAACAACAGCGCACTAGGGTTTGACAGTAGCATACGTACCAAGGCGACGCGCGCCTTTTGACCTCCCGAAAGGGTGGCTGGATCCCGATCAGAATAGCCCGACAAACCGACATCGGCCAATGCCGTATCAATTTTCGCACGCCGTGCTGTCATTGTTCCACCAGCCGGCATTCCAAATGCAAGATTTGCGCCAACACTCATGTGCGGAAACAGTAGATCATCCTGAAACAAAATTCCGATATGTCGTTGATGAGGAGGGCGAGAGGTAATGTCTTCACCATCCAGAAGGACTTGCCCCATTCCCTTAAAACCAGACGGCAGCGTGCCCGTGATAAAGGCCAGCAGCGTAGATTTTCCGACACCAGACGGCCCCATTACCGTCAAAACCTCACCCTCCGAAATATTGTAATCGACTTCAATCAGGGGTGATTGCCCCCTCAAGATGCAGACATTCCGCAATGTTAGACCCTTATTCATGCAATCCCCTCCGGTTGCGCCACACAAGTGTGGGGATAAGAAGCGCGAGCGTAAACGGCACCAATGCAGCAAACGTCTGCATGAGACCATAAACACCAATGGCGCGGCGATCACCCCCAGACGCAAGGGCCACAGCCTCGGTCGTCAGGGTCGAGACACGACCACCCCCAATCAGCAACGTCGCGAGGTACTGCCCCACGGAAACTGCAATTCCAACGGCGACGGCTGTTAGAATGGGGCGGGTCAGCATCGGCAGCCTGACTTGCCAGAAAATCCGGTTGGGCGTCGCACCCAGCGCACTGGCGACGGTGGCATTGCGCACGTCCCATGACCGCCACGGATCACCGAGCGAAAGAAAAACGTAAGGCAGCACAAAAACCAAATGCGCGAAGATGACCGGAACACGCCCGATGTCCGCGCCCAAGTTCAATAATAATGTCTGCAAGCCGGGTAAGAATGCAGTTTGCGGTACCAACAATGGCAAATACAGCAACCAAAGCCCGCGCCACGACAGACTGCGACCGCTCCGGTGCTCTGCCTCAAGGCACCCCAGAACCAGCACCAGTGCAAATCCAACGGCTACCCCTGCGACAAGAAATGTTTCCCCCAAGGTGGCTAATGCGTCAGGCCCATGGCGATCCCAAGATCGCCACGTGAAGGTATCGGGCCACACGTTCGGAAAGCTCCAGAACCCTGCGAAGGACCAAACGATCAGGCCGAGGATTCCGAACAGGATTGCACATGCGGACAACCCTCCGAGGATCAGGGAAACCACGCGCACAGGGCCGTCAAAACGACCGCGTCGCCCCGATGCAATCCAGTGGCACCCCAAATGAGCCACCGCCCTTTCACCGACCCACCAAAGACCAAGCGCGAACACGACCAGCCCAAGCTGCCACAGGGCCGCCGCGGCACCCGTCAAACGCATGGCAAGGTCTGGGTCGCTCATCCATTTGACGATCTGAACGGATAAGGTCGGGGGTGTTGACGGGCCAAGGATCACTGCAACGTCTACGACGCTCATGGAATAGGCGAGGACCACGTAGATCGGTAACCTGATCTGGTAATAGACGCGTGGAAAAACCGTCTTGAGCCATCCGGTCGGCCGCCCGTAACCAAGCGCTTGTGCCACCAGAAGGGAGCGGCGTGGCTGTGCCTGCCCCATTGCTGCGATGGTCATCAATAGAAGAAACGGAACTTCTTTAATCACAAGTCCTGCAATCATCGCAAGGCCAAGCGGGTCTTGCAGGATCAACACATCCGGTGGTCGATCCCACCCCGTCAGTGTGGGGGACATAAGGCGCGCAATCCAGCCCGAAGGTGTGATCAAAAATGCGAGGCCCAAAGCCGCCGCCGCATGAGGCACAGACAGCAGCGGTGACAAAAGCCGTTCAAGCACGCGGAACGATTTGGTGCCCGACCAACCGGCCGTAATAAAAGCAACGATAGCCAAAGACACCGACGTCGCAATGAGACCCGTCGTTAAAGAGAGCCGCGATGCGGCCCCCAAACCCTGCCAATCAAATAACGTGCGAAACGGGTCCAGCGATGGTCCCGATAGACCCGCCGCAGGTAAATGACCGAACGCAGGAAGCACCGTCCCCCAAAGGCCCGCAATCACGGGGCCGAGCATTGCCAACAAAGTCAGCGCTGGCAGGAAACGGAGCATTCCTTTCTTATGTCCAGAATTACTGGCCGGTGCCGTAGCGATCTGCCCAATCGTCAGCGATGCGCGTCATCCAAGACGGGTGTGGTTCCGCCTGAACAGACCCGAGGTCTGCTGGTGATAACGTCGCAATACCGAGGTCGAGCGCATCAAATGCAGCACGTTCATCTTCGCCTAGCGCATCCATGTTCAACACCGTGCCATAGCCGAGGATGTTGGGGTCTTGCGCGCGGGCCTGTGCCTCTGGTGACATCAAGAAATTGGCGACAACCATCGCACCAGCTGCAGAACCAGAGTTGTAAGGGATCGCCACAAACGACGCATTGCCGATGGTCCCTTTGTCCAAAACGAAGGTTCGCACGGTTTCGGGCAGTTCAAAGTTGGCGATGGCCGTAGATGCCGCACCCGGGCTGAAGGAAATCGACAGGTCCAGCTCACCATCCGCGATCAATGGGAACATAGCAGTCCCAGTTGCCGGATACGCGCGGCCCTCACGCCACAGGTGCGGCGTCAACGCGTCAAGATAAGCCCAAAGCGGGGCGGTGACTTCGTCATAATTTTCGTCCGTTGCTTGGGCCTGCAACACGGAAGGATCTTCGAGAATGTCGACCAAGGCCTGTTTCAGGAACGTCGTCCCCAGAAAATCCGGTGGCTGTGGATAGCTGAACCGGCCCGGGTTCGCCTGCGCCCACTCAAGCAATTCGCCCATAGATCCAAGGGTGTCGGGCATCGTTGCTGTATTATGCACAAACACGACCTGCGCCATGGCCCAAGGGGCCTCATATCCCTCAACAGGTACCGTGAAATCCGTTTGAACAGTCTTGCCTTCGCTGTCGACAACGGCCCAGTTCGGCAACTGTTCAGCAAATGGGCCAAACAGCAAATCCGCGTCTTTCATTGCGGCAAAGTTTGATCCGTTGATCCAGATCATGTCGATCGCACCGTCATCATCCTCACCGGCCTGCTTTTCGCTCAGAACACGGGTCACTGCGTCAGCCGTATCTGTCAGCTTCACGTGCTCAAGAACAACACCGTAGTCTTCCATCACGCGGTCACCGACCCATGCAATGAAGTCGTTCGTGGTCGTCGAACCACCCCAAGCATTCCAATACACAGTTTGGCCATTGGCCTGTGACGTGACGGCATCCCAATCAGATGGATCAGGGTTCGCAAACGCGAACGTCGGGGCAGCAAGTGCCGCAATCAAAGCGAGGTATTTCATTAGTCTTCCTTCATGGTAAAAACGCGCCTTGCGGCAAAGAGACGTAGGGTTGCGGTGGCAAAGCACAGCGTCCCGAATATCCAGGCAAGCATCGCGAAAGACGATGCAAACAGGCACAGCAGAACAAAGAACGCGATTGTTTCTGTGCCCTCAAGCAGCCCGTTGGAAAAGTATAACGATTTGACCCCTTGGGCAGATGTTTCCATATCACGCTTTTCGGCGAGGATGGCATAGCCGAGGAAACTCGTACCGTTGAAATAGAAGCTCGTCAAAAGGAACGCGCCTGCAATGGCATTGGCAGCGGGATCCATAACGACAAACGCAAACGGGATCGCACCGTAGAATAGAAAATCACATGCAATATCGAGGTAACCGCCAAAGTCCGTCTTCCGCGATGCACGCGCCACGGC
The DNA here is from genome assembly GCF_021532615.1 of Octadecabacter dasysiphoniae. Taxonomy (GTDB): domain Bacteria; phylum Pseudomonadota; class Alphaproteobacteria; order Rhodobacterales; family Rhodobacteraceae; genus Octadecabacter; species Octadecabacter dasysiphoniae. Next base: position 808,967 of record NZ_JAKGAQ010000002.1, on the reverse strand, counting down.
CCCGTCCAAACCATCCGCAATCCGGGACGCCAAAAGGGGCACCAATGCCAGAACCGGCAAACCCACCGCAATCAACAGTGCCGCAAACAAACCAAGCCCCAGACCCGTTAAAGTCACGCCGTCCGCCGTCACACCACGCGCCGCGAGCGTTCTGCCAACAGCGTTTAACGGCGGGTCGATAAGTTTTCGGGCGGCGGCGTCCAGCATAGGACCTCTCATGTGTCTGAGCCGTGTTGTGCAGCAACCGACACCATCGCGCAATCGCGGTGACACGAATGTTACCAGACGGCCAAAACGAAAAAGGGCCACACAAACTGTGCGGCCCCTATTCAATCATTCAAAGCGATACTTAGTTGGATTCAGCTTCTTCTGCACCGAACGTCGCGAGATACGCGTAGATGTTAAGTGCTTCTTCTTCGTCGCGAACACGGTAGGCCATTTTGCCCCGCGCACGGTTGTTGTCGAGGGTTTCACGCAGCCAGCCTGTCGGGTCCTGTACGTATCCAATGAACAGTTCTTCGGTCCAAACAGTTCCGTCGTTCATTTCACCCACTTCAACAATGGAATCGCCGTAACGGAAATCTTCGACAGACCCAATCTGACGACCCGCAACCGCATAAAGGTTCGGACCTGTGCGGGCGTTGCGACCAGCCAATACTTCACCGTCTGCGTCAGCCACGATGTGACATGCAACACATTGGCGATTGAACTGCTCTTCGCCTGCGGCGGCGTCACCGGTTGCGGCATGGCCGTCAGCGAATGCAGGTGTCGCCAAAAGTGCCGCAGCAGCGGCGTAGATAAACTTAGTCATAGGTGTTCTCCCTGAAACTTGGTCGTGTCGTTCGCGGTGGTATACCGCATCGGATAGAAAGCTAGCTTATTGATTATCGCCGTCCAGCAAAAATAGTGAATTGGCGCCAGTTATACGATATCAAGCCACCGCATGGGCGATAGCGCATTGTTTCCAAAGGACAGTCAACGCCGCCACAAGATGTGCAATATCGTCGTCCGTGTGCAATGGCGACGGTGTAAAACGCAGTCTTTCGGTGCCTTTGGGAACCGTCGGATAGTTAATGGGCTGGACGTAAATGCCCCATTCATCCATCAAATAATCCGCAAGCATCTTTGTCTTTACGGGATCCCCGATCATGACGGGCACGATGTGGCTGTTGTTCTCCATGTGTGGAATGCCCTGTGCATCCAGCATTCTGCGCAGTCGGGCAACCTGACGGCGCTGACCGGCACGTTCCAACTGGCTTTCCTTCAAGTGTTCAATTGATACGCGTGCAGCGGCGGCAACGGCGGGCGGCAAGGCGGTGGTAAAAATGAAACCGGACGCAAAGCTGCGGATGAAGTCACATAGCGCGGCGGACCCGGTGATATAGCCACCAACGCAGCCAAACGCTTTGCCCAATGTGCCCTCAATCAAGGTAATCCGGTCTGCGAGGCCAAGCTCTTCGGACACACCGCCACCACGTTCTCCGTACATGCCAACCGCATGGACTTCGTCAATGTAGGTCATTGCGCCGTACTTTTCGGCCACGTCGAGGATTGCTTCGATCGGGGCGATATCGCCATCCATGGAATACACGCTCTCGAATGCGACGATCTTGGGGTGATGGGCCGGAATCGCGCGCAGCTTCATCTCAAGGTCTTCGACATCATTGTGCTTCCACAGGACTTTGTGTGCGCGCGAATGACGGATGCCTTCGATCATTGAGGCGTGGTTGCCGGCGTCAGACAGGATGACACAGTTCTCAAGACGACTGCCAAGCGTCGAAAGACTGGCCCAGTTGGACACATAACCGGATGTAAATATCAGCGCCGATTCTTTGCCGTGCAAGTCTGCCAACTCGCGTTCGAGCAAAAGGTGGTCGTGATTTGTGCCGCTGATATTGCGTGTACCACCCGCGCCAGTGCCTGTGCGTTGTACGCCTTCAACCATCGCGGCAATGACTTTGGGGTGCTGGCCCATGCCAAGGTAGTCGTTTGAACACCAAACGGTTACGTCGCGCACGCCATCTTCTGCGTGGCTCGCTGCGCGCGGAAACTTACCCGCCTTGCGTTCGAGTTCAGCAAAATACCGGTAGTTCCCGTCGCCCTTGAGAGCATCGAGTTGATCGTTAAACAGGGCGTCAAAGTCCATGGGTTTCTTCCTTGGCAGTTATTCGTTTCTGTGCCGGCAGCATCCACCGCCAGAGTTTTGCGTCAGGCAGCGGGATCACCATGAACCAGTGTTCCAGCAGCGCGAGCGCACAAAGAGATGTGAGTAAGGCAAAGCCTGTGGCTTCAACCTGCGTGTCGGCCGTTATCAACAACTGCGCAAAGCACGCAGTTGCAAACGACAAGACCGTGACGGACAGCGGGAAAAACGCTGTTATCGGACCCTTGGTCATGTGGGTCTTGAGGTGCTGCAGCGGCAGCGGGAGGAATTCAAAATTGATGCGTGGCACACCAAAAAACAGGTTCAGCTTGGCGCTGATACGGGCGAAAAACAGGATCGCATAGGTCCACATGGCAATGGTGTTATCGGACCCTGTGGTCACGATTACGATGAAAGCCATCCCCACCAGCAACATGATTTCATGATACGCAAGCGCGTCCCATGCTTTCCAGAATCTGTCGGTGCGGGGGGCATTGCGCGAGGCGACGGCGCGTTCTGGCCCGGTGATCACACCGGATAAAAACGAAAGCTCGATCCAACCCCAGATCGCCAAGGCCCCGAAGAACCCCTGGTATAAACCCGTCATTCCAGTGTTGGAGATCGACAGGATCACGCCCGCCACGCCAAGCGCGAGGACTGGAACACTCAGGAATACTGCACGATTATAGGCATTGCCGCCCGTACGATCAGCCGCACGGATGACAAGCAAAATCAGCCCGGTGGCAAACCACCAGGTAAAAAGCGCGACGAGAGATGCGCCCCAAACAATCATCAATAAGCAGGCTTCATGAGGGTTTCCTGTGGAACGTCATGCTTGATCGCGGGGATCGTATACAGCGACACAAACGCGAATGCCGCCTTGGCAGACCCTAGTGTTTTGCCAATAAATCCACCGATCCCGCCTGCCTTTTTGGCATTTGCAATCTGCACGTTCGCCACCTGCATCCGTTCCAGATTTTTCTGCCAACGCGGGTGTTCAATATCCAGCATCAACGGGTAGATTTGCCCGGTCAGCACGGACGTCTTTGTGAACACCTCATGGGCGTACCAATCAGGATCAACGCCCAGCGCTTTGTGAAATTCGGGGCGCTGATGGTCACGCACATACATCGTGGAATACACAGCCGTCAGGAAGAACTTGATCCACAGCTTATTGCTGAACGATTGCGTCAGTTTCGGATCTGTCTTCAACAACAACGCGAACGCCTCGCCGTGCGAAAATTCATCGTTGCACCATTCCTCAAACCATTTGAAAATTGGGTGGAACCGATGTTCAGGATGCTTTTCGAGGTGACGGAAAATCGTGATGTAGCGCGCATAGCCGATCTTCTCGGACAGGTATGTCGCGTAATAGATGAACTTGGGCCGAAAGTACGTGTACTTCTTGGATTGCGTCAGGAACCCAAGATTCACGGCAATACCCGCCTCGCGCAGGGCGTCATTGATGAAACCTGCATGACGGGCCTCATCACGGGCCATCAACTGAAACAGCTGTGTGATGTCGGGGTTGGACCCACGACGCTTCATTTCTTTGTACAAAACGCAGCCAGAAAACTCAGCCGTACAGCTCGAGATCAGGAAATCGATAAACTCGCGCTTGAGTTTCGGCTCCATCCCATCCCAATCGACTTCATCCCAATCAGCGTTCTTTTTGAAATGGCCCTTGTTCGGATCGCTCACCATTTGCGCGATCAGTTTGTCCCAATCTTCGCGAACAGGGGTCACGTCGATCTTGTCCATTTCGTCAAAATCGGTTGTGTAAAACCGTGGTGTCAGCAACGTATTCTGCATCGCAACGGCTGTGGCATCTTCGTTGGTCAACGGCGGCAGCGCCTCTTGCAACGCAATCGCCTCTTCGGCAGTTGCCGCACCGGATGAATGTTTTGCTTGAACGTTCATGCCATCACCTCATCGCTGAATGAAAACTCGCACAATTCCATGAATTCAAAATCACCCGTTGCGCGGGTCCACATGCGCTCCACTGTGGATGCACGGGTGATTGTCGCCATGCGTTCCTCTTCGACCATCTCACCGAAGGCCGCCATGATTTCTGCACCGTGAACAAGCACGCTATCACCTGGTCCCACGACACTGCCGTCTGTGAATTTCACGTGAGCGGACAGTTCCTCAAATCGGTGTGAAATGGTGACCACGCAGGGCACCTCTTCTTTCGTTCGTGTCAAAAGGCCCATGGGGTTCCCTCCTTTTAGATCAGTTTCAATCAAGCAGCTTGGCGAAAGCGGCTACATTATCAGCACCATATCCGATCAACTCCATCGACCAACCGGTCGCTGGGTCGTGGATTCCGTAGGTGCCACTCTCTCGTTTCAAGATCGTGATCGGCGTGTCATTGGCCAGACCCGCAACTTCGCGTTCGCGGCGCACTGCAATTCCGATCACCCCGATAAAGCCCATCTTGTCGTCACCGGATGCGGCGATCTGGTTGCCGTCCATGTCAAACACAGTCGACATCCCCTCGCGGGAGCTGACGAACTGCACATCCATTTGCGCCACGATTGGCGTTTCTTGATAGACCGCTGACTGTGGTACATCCGCCCACTGCGCGTAGGCGACAAGACACAACGCCGCGAACATCAGTCCAAACATAGACCGCACCAAAAACAGCGGGACCATATCGTGATCGCGGTGCTTCATCTGTTGTTCAAGTGCTGACATTGAATCTACTCCGCTGCGACTGCGTTGGCGTGGCTGGCACGTTCGACTTTGGGTTCAAACACGCGTGCCTCTGCCGCTTCTGCAAAGATCGCCGCGACCTTGTGTGCATCTGGAATGGACCGGAAGGCAGGCTGGGTCTTTGACATATGCCAAGGGCGCACATGCGGCCATGTCATCATATATGAAAACCGTGTGTCCCCGATCAATTCAAACGCAAGCGTCCCGTGGCCGGATTTCTTGGTATCCAACCCAGCATTTCCGATCTGGGTGTAAGGCAGGTTCAACGTCATCGTCAGGGCTGCACCAATGCGCATCCCGACACGTTTATTGGTCAGCGTATAAACCGCCGAACGGGCCTGCATATAGGCCAGCCCAAAGATCAACAGACACGCCAGCATCCCGACCACAAGGAACGGGATGCCGTGCGCTAATGCTTCACCAAACGGCACGTAGGTGGAGGACACGCCTACACGCCACACGGTAAGAACGGCGAAATATCCCGCAACCCAAGTCAGGCCCAGCGCGTCACGCGCCAATCGCAAGGGTGCCGGGCTGCCCTGCCAAAGGATGTGTTCACCCTCTGGCAATGCTTCTGGCAGCCCCCTTACGGGTTCAAACTTGAAATCATCATGAGACATTTATTCGTCCTTTCAGTACGCGATTAGATCTGAGGCTCAAGCCGCGCTTCAGAGGCGTACAAAGTACCACCAGCGTAGTAGCCGGTGATCTTATCCTCTTCGAGAAGCGTAACTTCGTCATTCTTTTTGGTTTTCGGGATGCCCTCAAAGTTGTGGGCATAAAGGGATTTCACCACGATGCGGTCGGATTTGACGCGGCAAAGGTTCATCGGGATCAGGCGCGTGTTGCCTTGGCCTTCCGGGTTCAGATCAAGCGTCAGATAACGCACCATCGCTTCTGGCACATCGACCCACATATCTGTGACACGGCCAACGACGTCGCCGTCGCCCGACACAACCGGCTTACCGCGCGGATCATGCCCAGCGGTATGTGCAAAATCAGGCAAGCTGGACATCGGGCGGATCTTAACATGACCGTGGCCATCAAGTTCAGGCACATCGCGGCGCGGCGCCCAGGATGCTGGACCAACACCGTCCAACATCGGATCGCCTGTGGGGACAAACGGCGAACCCGCGGCCTTGGACGTGCGGGCCAATGCAAGGTCTGGGCGATCTTTGCGCGCGCCCGACGGGAACGTCATTTCGCCACGATCATGCGGCAACTTGAACGTCTTGTCCTTTGGCAAAGGGAACGGGCCTTGGTTTGGGGCGATGTTTCCATCGTCATCCTCTAGCTCGTAACCTTCGCGCATGTTTTCGGTCTGGAGGTAATACACCAACCCCGCAAAAAAGAGCCAGAAAAGCCAGATCGCGGCACTCGCCAGATCAAAATTTCCAAAAAAGTCTACGCCAACCATGGGTATGTCCTCCGTATTAGGTCGGGAAGTCCGCGAGGCCGAATTGGCCCTCACGGTCTTCTGTCACGGCCCTGACCCGCACAAGCGGGCCCAAAGCAATGAGGGTTAAGAAAAGCAGTCCGATCTCGGTGTGATAAACAACCGAATATCCTGTGGCAGGCGTGGCGAGCGCCTCCCCGAAGGTTCCCTGAGTAGCAAGGCCACCGACAACGTCCCGAAGGCCGCCACCGATCACCGTCGAAAGCCCGGCAGCAGTGGCCTGAGCGGCCCCCCACGCACCAAGCGCAAGCCCGCGTCCGGCGATTCCTTTGGCAGGCATCGTCATAGCGGCCGTTAAGGTGGCGACGGAAAACAAGCCGCCCCCCAACCCGATGGCAAACGCGCCACCGAAAAACATAACTGTTGAATTCAAAGGCGCTGCGAAGATCACAGCCGTAAACGCGGCCAGCCCCACCAAAAGACCACGACCCGCGATGCGATACGGATCGGTCGCGCGGCCTAGCCATTTTGCGGCGGCGGCAAACCCAAGCAATGCTCCGATCGCCCACGCAGCTGTCAGCAACGTCGTGGACGACACTGACAGGCCAAGGATTTCACCCCCATAGGGTTCCAGCAAAACATCCTGCATGTTGAACGCCATGGTTCCAAGGAACACGACAACCAACAAACGCCCCGCACTGCCGCCCGACATCAGATCATCCCAAGCATCGCTGAATGCGGGCTTCGGTGCTGCGCGTTCCTCGCGGCTCATCGGGCGGACCTTTTCCTGCTTCCACAGGGCGGTCAGGTTCAGCAACGCGGTCACAACAGCGGCGCCTTGAACGACCTGCACCAGTTTCAAGTCACTAAAGTCCCGAAGCAGCGTGCCGATGATAATCGCTGACACCAGCATCCCCACAAGGAACATCACATACAAAAGCGCGACGACCCGTGGCCGCGTTTCATCATCCGCACGATCTGCCGCCAATGCCAAACCAGCCGTCTGCGTCATATGCATACCCACACCGGTCAGCAAAAACGCCAGACCCGCGGCGAATTGCCGGAACCCTTCGGGCACATCAACGGCGGTATTGCCGGACAAAACCAGCAAGGCCATCGGCATGATCGCAAGGCCACCAAACTGCCACAGGGTGCCGAACCACAGGTATGGAATACGCTTCCAGCCAATCGCACTTCGATAGGTGTCGGACTTGAACCCAAGCAGTGCACGGAACGGCGCGGCCAGAACCGGAATCGCAATCATCAACGCGACGATCAACGCGGGCACGCCCAATTCCACGATCATCACGCGGTTCAACGTGCCGAGCAACATGACCCCTGCCATGCCGACAGACACCTGGAACAACGACAGGCGCAGCAACTGGCCCAGCGGCAAACCTTCGGACGCTGCGTCCGCGAACGGAAGCATCTTAAGCGTCACTTTCTGAAGGTCAGACGCGCGGAAAATCATGGGCGCCCACCGAACCGCAAACACTGCGAAATATAAAAACCTGAGGTCACACGCTCGACCTCGGCCAGCTTTCCCTGCACGCCTGCAATCCGCAGATCGGACGCCAGTTTCGCTGTCTTGTGCGGGATCATGACCGGCGAGCGGTCAGAGCGCGGGAATAGTTTTCCAACCCGAAACATAGCCATCAAAAGCGGCGTGCGCGGCGCGAGGGTAAAGACAAACTTCCCACGAATACGGCTCTCATTTGCCTTCAAAAGGCTCACCAGCATCGCGTCAGAATAATAAATCATAGAATCCATCGCGACGGCGTGATCAAACGTACCGTGCGCGCTGTCCAGCATGTCACCCGCATGAAACGTAATCTGCTTGCGCAAACGGTCAGGGCATCGTGCCTCGGCGATCTTGATCAACTCAGGCGCGATATCGATTGCAACGACCTGCGCCCCGCGTTCGGCCAAAGCGACGGCCTTGGCACCCGTGCCGCACCCGGCGTCCAGTACGCGCAAACCCGTCAGATCGGCTGGCAATTCAGCCAACATGATATCACGCATCTTGTCGCGACCAGCCCGTACAGTCGCGCGAATACCGGACACGGGCGCGTCCGATGTCAGACGCTCCCATACCTTGGTCGCGGACTTGTCGAAATAAGTTTCGACGCGGTCTCTGGTCGCCTCATAGGTCATCAATCAAAACCCAACAGTTCGAAAATTTCACGATCTTCCAGCGGCTGCGGCGCGGACCCTGGAAGCGTCGTCGAATTATACAAAGCCTCGGCCATACGGATATATTCCGCCTGACACGCTGCCACATCGTCATCCAGATCCATCGCGAACAGTGTCTTTTTCTTCAAACGCGAACGGCGGATTGCATCGACATCGGGCATATGCGCGATCCGGTTAAACCCGACTGTACGGCAATAGCGATCAACCTCGTCCGTGTCTTTGGATCTGTTGGCGACACAGCCAGCAAGGCGGACATTATAGTTCTTCGATTTGGCCTGAACGGCGGCGATAATCCGGTTCATCGCGTAGATGCTGTCAAAATCATTCGCCGTCACAATCAGCGCGCGATCAGCATGCTGCAACGGGGCGGCAAAACCACCGCACACAACATCGCCCAGCACGTCGAAAATCACAACGTCGGTGTCTTCCAACAGGTGGTGCTGCTTAAGCAACTTTACCGTCTGCCCAACCACGTAACCACCACAGCCCGTTCCAGCGGGCGGGCCGCCAGCCTCAACGCATTTCACACCACCAAACCCTTCGGTGACGAAATCCTCTGGCCGCAGTTCTTCTGGGTGGAAATCCACCTCTTTCAGAATATCGATGACCGTCGGCTGCAACTGGCCTGTCAGCGTGAACGTGCTGTCATGCTTTGGATCACAGCCAATCTGCAACACCCGCTTGCCCATCTTCGTGAAGGCTGCGGACATGTTCGATGACGTCGTTGATTTGCCAATCCCGCCCTTGCCGTAGATCGCAAAAACCTTCGCGCCTTCGATTTTCATGCTCTCGTCTTGGTGGACCTGCACGGACCCTTCTCCGTCAGCGCCTTTTAAGATCGGGGGTGATTTGTCTAAAGCCATGATAATTCCCTTTCCGGCTATTCAGCCGCAATACCTTCGAGGCGGTCTTCTAGGGCGTCGGCTGCGTCCTGAAGATCTGCCAGTGTTTGTTCATCCGGTTGCCAGTAGTCCCGGTCGCTTGCCTCAAGAAGGCGGCTTGCCATGCGAACCGACGCCTGCGGGTTTAACGCCGCCAGCCGTTCACGCATTTCTTCGTCCAACACGAATGTTTCGCTCAGTTTCTGATAGACCCACGGATCGACCTGCCCCGTCGTGGCGGACCATCCCAGAGTATTCGTGATATGCGCTTCGATCTGGCGCACGCCTTCGTGGCCATGATCAAGCAGTGCCTCAAAGAAGCGCGGGTTCAACGCGCGGCTGCGTGTTTCCAGTGCGACTTGATCTTTCAGGGTACGCACCTTCGCCGCGCCGCGCGTCTGATCACCAATATAAACGGCGGCTTCATCGCCACCCTTGGCGCGTTTCACCGCACGAGCGATCCCGCCGAGTGTATCAAAGTAATGGTCAACCGTGGTTACACCCAGCTCAACACTCTCGAGGTTCTGATAGGCGACATCGACGTCTTTCAACGCGGCTTGCAACAGGCTCGGGTTTTTGGTGGCCTTACCGTCCATGCCGTAAGCAAAGGATTTGCGCGCTTCATAGGCGTCCGCCAATTCGTCTTCGTTATCGAACAAGGAACTATCGACCAAGGAATTGACGTTGGACCCGTAGGCACCCTCAGCGTTTGAGAACACACGCAAGGACGCCGCTTCCATGTCACACCCCATTTCATTCGCATAGGCCAGCGCATGGGCACGCACATAATTCTGATCAAGCGGCTCATCCGCCATCGCCGCTTTGTACGCAGCCTCGGCCAGCATCCGCGTTTGCAATGGAAGCAGATCACGGAAAATACCGGACAACGTCATGATGACGTCAACGCGCGGGCGGCCCAATTCAGCCAGCGGGATTAGATCAGCGCCACACAAACGGCCATAATCATCAAACCGCGGCGTCGCACCCATCAGTGACAAAGCTTGCGCAATCGGCACGCCATCAGATTTTATATTGTCCGACCCCCATAAAACCAAGGCCACCGTGCGCGGCAGGCTTTCATGGGTTTCGATCAAAAGATCGGCCTGCTTCACACCATCGTTCATCGCGAATGCCGTGGGCATACGGAACGGATCAAACGCGTGAATGTTGCGGCCAGTCGGCAAAATATCGGGTGAACGGATCACGTCACCACCTGGCACAGGTGCGATGAATTTCGCGGACAGGGCTTTCATCAACCCGTCCAGTTCACCATCGCTGCGCATCTTTGCACGGGCATCAGCACGGTCTGCGGGCGTTGCAAATTCCATCAGGTCAAGCATGCCATCAAGGGCCGCATCATCCATTGGTGCCCCGACGATGTGCAAACCATCAGGGATCAGCGCGTCCTCGGTGTCCAACAAAGAAAGCCACAGCTGGTCGGGCTTGGATCCGTCCATGTCAACGGCGTCAGCTTGAACGCAAATCAGTGCCTCCAACTCGGCGCGGGCCGCATCATCGGCAGGCATTGCACGCCAGCGACCCAATGAATCTTTCAGCTCTGCCAAACCTTTATATAGGCCCGCAGACTGCAACGGCGGCGTCAAATGCGTGACGGTTATTGCACCAGACCGACGCTTCGCCAAAGTGGCCTCGGATGGGTTGTTTGCCGCGTAAAGGTAGATGTTCGGCATCTCACCGATCAACCGATCAGGCCAGTCCTGCGCCCCCATACCCGCCTGTTTGCCGGGCATAAATTCCAACGCGCCGTGCATACCAAAATGCAAAACCGCATCAGCTTGGTAGGTGTTGCGGAGCCACAGATAGAACTGCGTGAACGCATGAGTCGGGGCAAATCCCGTTTCAAACAACAGGCGCATGGGATCGCCCTCATAGCCGAAGGTAGGCTGCACGCCGACAAACACGTTGCCGAAATGTGCGCCAAGAATAAACACTCCGCGACCGTCTGATTGCACCTTGCCGGGGGCCGGACCCCAAACAGCCTCAACGTCATCCAGATACGGCGTATGTCCGACGATATGATCTGCGCTAACGTGGGCGGCAACATTCGCCTCTTGCCCGTATTGCTGCGCGTTTCCTTTTAGAACGATAGCACGCAATGCATCCACATCTGCGGGTACATCCACATCGTACCCGTCACGTTTCATACGGGTCAGGGTGTTGAACAGGCTTTCAAACACGCTCAGGTACGCCGCCGTGCCGACAGCCCCCGCATTGGGTGGAAAGCCGAATAGGACAACGGCAACCTTTTTATCGGCATTCTGTTTGCGTCGCAGATTCGCCATCCGCTGGGTCTTCTCCGCAAGGGCGTCAATGCGCTCAAAACAAGGGGCCATTGTCTTTTGGTCGCTTTGCGGTGCGCACATGTGCGCACAACCCTGACAGCCCTGCGGCCCATGCCGCCCCGCGAATACAGTCGGGTTAGACGCGCCATCAATTTCGGGCAACGCAACAAGCATTGTGGTTTCAACGGGCCCCAAACCCTGCGCAGACTCGGCCCATTGGCCAAGCGTCTGAAACTCGAGCGGCTGCGCATTGATATAGGGGACGTTAAGATCAGTGAGGGCCGAAATCGCCGCGTCGTTGTCATTGTACGCAGGTCCACCGACAAGACTGAATCCGGTCAACGACACCATCGTATCGATACCATCAAAATACGCATCCATCGCAGGACGCCCATCAAGACCGCCAGCGAAAGCGGGGATCGGCTGCATCCCTTTTTCTTCAAACGCGCGAATGACGCGATCGTAATGCGCCGTATCCCCCGCAAGGATATACGACCGCAGCATCAACACCCCGACCTTGGGGCCATTGATCTTGGGCAAATCAGAAATATCCGTGCTGATCCCATGATCAGGTAGTTCTGGGTGATAAATGCCGACTTCGGGATATTCGATGGGCGCCTGCACAGAAATTCCACGCCAATCAGCGCGGCTGGAATACTTCGACAACAGCATGCGCAACATCTGTTCGATATTCTCGTCAGATCCGCCCAGCCAATACTGCATGCACAAGAACCAGTTGCGCAAATCCTGTGCCTTACCAGGGATCAGTTTGAGAATTTTGGGAAGACGGCGCAGCATCTTCATCTTTTTTGCGCCAGACGCTGTGTCGTGCGATTTTGCAGGCCGCAGCTTTTTCAACAACGCCATCGGGCCGGACGCAGGCTTGGACATGTCCAGCTCGCCCATTTTGGTCAGCTGCACAATGCTCGCGTCCGTCACCACACCGACGAAGGCGTCACAATCAGCACGCCGCGCCGCCATTACAGGCACAATCGCGTTCAGGTGGTCTTCGAGGAACAACAGCGTGCTCACGACAATATCTGCCTTGGCGACTGCATCTTGCGCCGATTTCTGCGACGCCGGATCATTTTCCCACTCAGCCGCGGCAAACACATCCACACGCAGCCCCAGGAATTCCGCAGCCAGCTTGGGCGACACACGTGCAATTGGGCCAGCGGTGTGCTGGTCCAACGTGATAATCGCCACGCGGTAATCAGGATATGTCACTTCATCGCGCAAAGTGTGCTTTCGCCTCATACAAAGTGTCTTTGGAGATTTCATGCAGGCCTTTTTCAGCCGCAAAAGTTTCGGTGTTCCGGCGCGCCTTACCACGCACAAAGAACGGGATTTTCCGCAATTCTTTTTCCGCATCGGCCAGCCAGATCACATTATCGTCCGTTACAGTCTGGACGGCCTCGGCTTCTGCGACACGCTCTTTCGCTTGGCCACCGTGATGGGACGCACCCGCATCATCGTGGAATTCGAAATCGTCGCGGAACATGTGCAGCAGGTGTTCTTCGAGGCCCATGACAAGCGGGTGAACCCACGTATCAAACATCACATTCGCGCCCTCAAACCCCATCTGCGGAGAATAGCGGGCAGGGAAATCCTGAACGTGGACAGGGGCAGAAATGACAGCGCAAGGAATGCCCAGACGCTTGCCGATGTGGCGTTCCATCTGCGTTCCAAGGATCATTTCTGGCTGGATCTTTTCAATCGCTTCTTCGACCTCAAGGTAATCATCCGTGATCAACGCCTCGACGCCGTATTCTTTGGCGACTTTACGAATATCGCGGGCCATTTCCCGGTTGAAACATCCAATTCCCGCGACCTCGAACCCCATTTCATCACGCGCGATCCGCGCTGCGGCCTTAACATGCGTGCCATCACCAAAGATGAAAACGCGCTTGCCGGTCAGATACGTTGAATCGACGCTTGCGGCGTACCATGGCTGGCGCAAACGGCTGTCATCGGCGTTACACGCAAGGCCCGTAATCTCGCGCACTTCAGCAATGAAATCGCGGGTTGCGCCAACACCAATCGGCACGACCTTTGTATAGGGCTGGTCAAGGTTGCTTTCACACCAGCGCGCTGCGGCTTCTGCGGTTTCGGGGTACATCAAAACATTGAAATGCGCGGCACCCATGCGGGCGATGTCGGACGGCGTGGAATTCATCGGGGCGCAAACGTTTACGTCAATGCCCATGTCTGACAGCAACCCTGTCAGTTCTTCGATGTCATCACGGTGACGGAATCCAAGGGCAGTTGGCCCAATTAGATTACAAGTCACACGCTTTGTGCGTTCCATCGGTTTGGCAAGGTGGCGGACAATCTGAAAGAACGTCTCGTCACAGCCAAAGTTTTCTTTGCGCTGATAGCTGGGCAGTTCAAGCGCGATGACGGGGATGTCGAAATTCATCCGCTCGGCCAGACCGCCGGGATCATCCTGAATCAGCTCAGCCGTACACGACGCACCAACAATGATCGCTTCTGGGTTAAAACGCGCGATAGCATCGCGGCACGCATCTTTGAACAGATGTGACGTATCCTCACCCAAATCGCGGGCCTGGAATGTCGTATAACTCACAGGTGGGCGGTGATTGCGGCGTTCGATCATCGTGAACAACAGATCGGCGTAGGTATCGCCCTGCGGCGCATGCAAAACGTAATGCAAACCTTTCATCCCAGTCGCAACGCGCATGGCGCCAACATGGGGTGGGCCCTCGTATGTCCAGACCGACAGCTTCATTCTGCTGCCTCCAGACCAAGGATATTGCGGCGGCGCACAGGGCGGCTGAACAAACCGGCAAGATCACCTGCCTGTTCGTAGAAATGTACGGGCGTGAAGACCAATTCGATAGCCCACTTGGTTGTCAGCCCTTCGGCCTCGAGCGGATTAGCAAGGCCAAGACCGCACACTGTCAGATCAGGGCGTGCGGCGCGGGCGCGATCCAATTGCTTATCGACATCCTGACCTTCAGAAATCTGCGGGCCCGCGGGCAGCAGATCCATATCAGGGCCGTGAATTGCGTCATGGATATATGGCATACCGACTTCGATCGGCTGCATCCCGCATTCACGCGCAAGAAAACGAGCCAACGGAATTTCCATCTGGCTGTCGGGCATGAAAAACACCGACTTGCCGCGCAAAGCCTCGGACGCCTTCGCAACCGCAGCGCGCGCACGGGCGCGGGGTGCATCCGTCACACGGGCGAACGTCTCGGCATCCACATCAAACTCATGTGCAATCGCCGCGAGCCACGCAGTCGTCCCTTCTTCGCCATACGGGAAAGGTGCAGGCAAATGGCGGGCATGACGGCGCAGCAATGCGGCGTGGGTTTCACCCAAAAACGGCTGCGTCAGCGCAAACACCGTGTTCGGGCCCACTGACAATTCATCGGCGGCAGTGCGCGTCGGCAAACACCGCACCGTATCAATCCCAAGATCGCGCAGAAGATCCAGCATCTGATCTTCGACAACATCCGGCAGCGCGCCAACGACGACCAACTGGCGCTTGTCTGTTTCCGGCAACACCGGAACCATGCACGCAAGGCAGGCGTCCTCACCTTCGGTAAATGTCGTTTCGATTCCCGAACCGGAATAATTCAACACGCGAACGTTTGGCCCGTGCTTTTGCGACTGCCGTTCAGCAGCTTTCGCAAGATCGAGCTTGATCACTTCGGACGGGCAAGACCCCACAAGGAATAGCTGCTTGATGTCAGGCCGTCGGGCCAGCAATCTGTCAACCTGGGCGTCCAGCTCGTCTTGTGCATCCTTCAGACCGGCTAAATCACCCTCTTCCAGAATGGCCGTCGCGAATCGTGGTTCGGCGAAAATCATAACCCCGGCAGCGGACTGCAAAAGATGCGCACACGTGCGCGACCCAACAACCAAAAAGAACGCATCCTGCATCTTGCGGTGAAGCCAGATAATCCCCGTCAAACCGCAAAAAACCTCGCGCTGGCCTCTCTCTTTTAGGACCGGCGCGGTACGGCATCCGCCGCCCGTTGGAGGGGTAGGAATATAGGTCATACCACCACCTCTGCATCCAGTCGCGCACGGCGTAATTTCCAGATAAATTGCCCAGCGTTCACGACGTAGGTCGCATAGGCCGCAAGGGCGATAATCATCAACGTCGTCGGTGACCAGTTCGTGCCATAAAGCCCAATGATATAAAGGGTATGCAGCGCAATCACAGCAAAGCTAAACACGTCTTCCCAAAAGAACGCGGGCGCAAACAAATACTGCCCGAACACAACTTTTTCCCAGACCGCGCCGGTGATCATAATCAAGTACAACAGGGCGGTTTTGGCAACGACACTATCCGCCGCCACGGCGTATCCGTTGCCCGTGCTCAAATAGCGGACAACCAACACCAATGAGACAAGAAAAACCACAAACTGAATGGGCGCAAGAATGCCTTGGATCAACGTCCAGATCGTCGCGTCCCGGCGGGCGCGTTCATCGGTCGTATAAAGCTGGGTTTTCCCGGACTGTGGCGTTTGGCTATGCCGCATAGAATCGCGTTCCCTGTCGTGTCTTGCCTGTTAAGACTACGCGGCGAATCCCATATGTGTCAATTTAGATTTACACTGTCAGGGTTTACACTTTCAATGTGTCAGACTTTGCAAAACCTTCCTGTTTTCTCTTATTTTAGGCTTATTTTGATGCGACCATCCACCGAGTACGGGGTCAAATGTCAATTACCTTTGACATTAAAGTCCTCGTAACGGACAATAGGTGTGTTGATTGGTTTACATATGGAAGGGCATCCCTCTTCCATCTCCGATCAGATCGGAGTTTACGATGGCAGAGCAGTCCAGGACAAATCGTACAGACCCGCTAGGCGCTGTCAAAAGCCCCTCGGTTGACGCCCTTGCCACCAAAGCCCTGTCACTTGTTGCTGAACGCAACGCCAAAGCTGCCCAGGATTTTGATCCAGACGTTGGCACCCGTCTTCGCGATGCCGCAGCCGAAAGCAGCCATAACCCCGTTCCAGAGGTGATCAACCAAATGCTCGAGGCGGGTATTCCCGCTGAATCGATCGCCTGTATCTATATACCCTATGCCGCACGGCAGATGGGCGATGATTGGTGTGATGACACTCTCAGCTTTGCGCGAGTCACGATTGGCACCGCACGCCTACAAGCATCTTTGCGCACACTGGGTGCCGATTGGGCATCCCACGGTTATTCCGAAGACCCCAACGACGACAAAGGCGTGGTCGCGATTATTGCCAAAGACCCATTTCACACATTGGGCGCCATGGTGCTTTGCGGGCAATTGCGCCGACTGGGCCTATCAGTACGGCTCGCAATGGGCGCCACCTCGCAAGAGCTGCGCGCCATCTTTGTAACAACACGCTTCGATGCTGCGCTAATTTCTGCCAGTTCCTCCGAAAGCCTTGATTCCCTGAAAGAATGTGTGGATGTTGTACGTCAGTCCTCCTCAATCTGCCCGCCGATCATCATCGGCGGCAACATTTTGGATCAAGACGCTGATGTTCAATCCCTGACAGGTGCGGACTACACGACAAACGACCCTCTGAAGGCACTTGAACATTGCGGAATAACAACCGTGACGCCAAACGAAACGCGTCACACAGAACGGCGGACTTAGAGTATGGTACACGGGCCGATGGAAGACGTGGCCCGATGACTCCTCGGGGCACCAAATATTGGGATACCGGGGCCATTCCCCTGCTTGCACCTGAAATGTTGGGTGACATCATTTCTGCGCTCGCGGATATCGCTCTTGTTGTGGATGAAACCGGTCAGATCGCGTCAATTCTGACGAGCCCGGACAGTGATTCATTCGAAAATATCTCGGACTGGGAACATCGCGACATCCGCACTGTTTTGTTGTCTGAAAGCGTCCCTAAATTCGACCGCGCCCTGCGCACGTTTCTGGCTGGTGAAACAACGCCGCAACCAACGCAGCTGAACCATACAGATGAATTGCGCGATTGGGGCTTTCCGGTCAATTACACGTTCCACCGCGTTGGGCCTGATGGGTCAATCCTGATGCTCGGGCGCGACTTGCGCCCGATTTCGGAAATGCAGCAACAACTGGTCAAGGCCCAGATGGCGCTTGAACAGGATTACGAACAGCAGCGCGAATACGACACCCGCTTCCACGTTCTCATGGAATCAACCCGCGATGCATTTATCTTTATCGCCCAAGGGTCCGGCCGTGTGGTTGAGGCAAATACCCTCGCTGCGCGTCTTTTGGGCCGTGATCGCAACGATCTGACAGGGTCAGCCTTTGCGCAAGAATTCGACGGTCGCCGCAAAGGCGAAATGATGGATGCACTGTCCGCAGCCGCCGTCGCCGAAGGCACGACAAGCGTGCCGGCTCAAACGCGTAAAGGCGGCAAAAACGTCCACCTGTATCCGATCCTGTTCAGGGCATCGGGCGAACGGATGTTGCTGTGCCGTATCGATCAAAACGCCGGCGAAAACGCAATGTCCGACGCGCTGCCGCGCAACCTCAATGGTTTGTTTGAACAAGGCGCGGATGCCATCGCCTTCACGGACGCCGAAGGTGCTATCGTCTCTGTTAACGAAGCATTTTTGGAACTGACCGACGTCACTCATTCTTTGAATGTTAAAGGCCACTCGCTTGGCGATTATTTGCACCGTGGCCATGTCGACCTGCGTGTTCTTCTCGATAATGCGGCGCGCAGCGGGCATATTCGACTCTATTCTACTAAGATTACGGGAAATTATGGCGCATCACGCACCGTGGAAATTTCAGCGACCTATCTGAACCACTCCGAAAACCCCGGCTATGCGTTTATCCTGCGGGATGCGTCCCGTGCAGATGCCGTGCGGGTGTCACCAGCGCCTGTGGGCGAAGAGAACGTAAAATCGGTGATGGAACTCGTGGGCTCCGCGACCCTCAAGGAAATCGTCGCAGAAACCACCGATGTCGTTGAACGGATGTGTATCGAAACCGCGATTGAACTGACATCGAACAATCGTGTCGCCGCCGCAGAAATGCTCGGCCTGTCGCGCCAGTCGCTTTATGTGAAACTGCGCAAGTATACGCTGCTCAACAAGAACGACTGATCCACCAATTCTGTTCAGGTCTCGCGGTTGCAGCAGGAATCTGCGCCACCCAAACCTGTAAACTTGAATTTACACTTGCCGACTCGCACACTGTAACTCTATCTTGACAGTATGAGTGTTAGCCCCACCATACGAACAGGGAAGTTCCCCGAACCCACTGCGATGCTCCGCCTGATTAAACCGATCACGTGGTTCCCGCCGATGTGGGCATATTTGTGTGGAACAGTGTCGTCAGGCGTGTCCCCACTTCAGAACTGGTCGCTTGTTTTGCTAGGCATTATCCTCGCGGGTCCGATTGTCTGCGGCATGTCACAAGCGGCGAATGATTGGTGTGACCGCCACGTTGACGCAATCAACGAACCTGATCGCCCCATTCCGTCCGGTCGCATTCCGGGTCGTTGGGGGCTATGGATCGCGCTGGCCATGACTGCGCTATCCTTGCTTGTCGGTGCCGCCCTTGGGCCGTGGGGGTTTGCCGCCACAGTGGTGGGTGTTCTTGCGGCGTGGGCTTATTCGGTTGAACCGATCCGTCTGAAACGGTCGGGCTGGTGGGGTCCTGGTCTTGTGGGTTTGTCCTATGAAACCCTGCCGTGGATCACCGGCGCTGTCGTGCTTTCCGCGGGCGCACCAGATCTGCGCATTGTCGTCATCGCTGTCCTTTATGGCGTCGGCGCACATGGCATCATGACCCTCAATGATTTCAAAGCGCTTGAAGGCGACCGCCAGATGGGCGTCAATTCCCTCCCCGTCACCCTCGGCCCGGATCGCGCGGCCAAAGTCGCCTGTTGGATCATGGCCATCCCACAAGTCGTTGTGATCACGCTGCTGCTCCTCTGGGATCGCCCAATTCAGGCAGCCCTCATCACCGCACTGCTCGCTGCACAAATTTGGGCCATGTCCATCATGATGCGCGATCCAAAAGGCAAAGCGCCTTGGTATAATGGCACCGGAGTCCTGTTCTACATCAGCGGCATGATGGTCGCCGCCGTCGCCTTAAGGGGGCTGATTACATGAAACTCACATGGTTCCAAATCGTGCGGCTCGGCCTTGTGCAAATGTGTCTTGGCGCGATTGTCGTTCTCACAACATCGACCCTAAACCGCCTGATGGTGGTTGAATTGGCACTTCCGGCTGTTCTTCCGGGCTTGCTGGTGGCGCTGCATTATTCCATTCAACTTAGCCGCCCAAGCTGGGGTCACAAGTCCGATACAGGCGGCAAACGCACTCGCTGGATCATTGGCGGTATGGCGATTCTTGGCCTTGGCGGGTTCCTTGCGGCTCTCGGCGTGCCGCTTCTTGCGGCGAACTACTGGGTTGGTCTTGTGGTTTCGATCATCGCATATGCCCTTATCGGTGTGGGCGTCGGCGCATCAGGGACGTCCCTGCTGGCCTTGCTTGCCACGGCCACCGCCCCGCAGCGCCGTGCAGCAGCCGCAACTATCACCTGGTTGATGATGATATTCGGGATCGCGGTGACTGCCACTATTATTGGCAATATGCTTGATCCCTATTCCCCCAAACTCCTCCTCCAACTCGTCGGCGCAGTCTGCGTGATCGCGACACTGCTGACGGCCCTTGCCGTCTGGGGCATTGAACGCACCGTTCAGGCGGAACGCGAACCGGATCCAACACCATTTCGCCAAGGCCTTGCGGAAGTCTGGGCCGAAGATCGCGCGCGCCGCTTCACCATCTTCGTATTCCTGTCGATGACCGCATATTTCATGCAGGAACTGATCCTTGAACCTTACGCAGGCCTCGTGTTTGGCCTTACGCCGGGCGAATCCACGTCGTTGTCTGGTGCGCAAAACGGCGGCGTGTTCATGGGCATGCTACTGGTTGGCATTGCAGCGACTGGCCTGAAATTCGGGTCATTGCGCAATTGGGTCATTGCAGGCTGCCTCGGCTCTGCGCTGTCGCTTGCGGCGCTGTCCTTTATCGGCACGGCCGCCCTCCCGACCCTTCTTCTCCCCGTTGTCGTCGCCTTAGGGTTCTTCAATGGCATGTTTGCTGTCGCCGCGATCGGATCAATGATGTCATTAGCCGGCGAAGGTCGGGAGCGCCGTGAAGGCACCCGCATGGGCCTTTGGGGCGCCGCGCAGGCCATCGCCGCGGGCTTTGGCGGGTTGACCGGTGCCGCCTTCGTCGACATCGCCCGCACACAATCCAACGACGCCACCGCCTTCGGTTCGGTGTTTGTCTTGGAAGCCTTGCTTTTCGTATTCGCGGCGTTCCTCGCCACTAAAGTTATGGACAGGATGCCCACGGGCTCCTCCCTCGTTCCAGGAGAATGAACATGTATGATGTTGTTATTGTCGGGGGCGGCCCATCCGGTGCGACCGCTGCAACGGACCTCGCTGAGGCGGGTAAGACCGTTGCGTTTATCGACCGTGACGGGCGGATCAAGCCATGTGGCGGCGCAGTTCCGCCCCGTTTGATCACGGATTTCGATATTCCTGACGAACAGATCGTGTGCCGTGTGAATACAGCCCGCATGATTTCCCCGACGCAACGCCACGTCGATATCCCTATTGAAAACGGATACGTCGGTATGGTCGATCGCGAACATTTCGACGAATTCTTGCGGGTGCGCGCCAAGACAGCTGGCGCACATCGCTACACCGGAACCTTCGTTCGGATTGATCGCGATGACAAAGGCACGCACGTCATCTACCGCGATAAAATCAGTGGCAATGAAATGGCGCTGACGACCAAGCTGATCATTGGTGCAGACGGGGCCCGCTCCAAAGTTGGCGCACAAGAAGTTCCCGGCGGCGACACGATTCCGTACGTTATCGCCTACCACGAAATCATCGAAGCCCCGGCCGCAAACGACAGCTACGACCCGATGCGTTGTGATGTGATTTATGATGGCACGATCAGCCCCGATTTTTACGGCTGGGTCTTTCCCCACGGCGCGCAATGCAGCGTCGGCATGGGCACCGAAGTCGATGGCGTCGATCTGAAAGACGCGACCGCAAAACTGCGCGCGTCCTCTGGCCTGACAGACTGTAAAACCATCCGCAAAGAAGGCGCGCCCATCCCGTTAAAGCCGCTTGATCGTTGGGACAACGGCCGCGACGTCGTGCTGGCGGGTGATGCGGCTGGTGTTGTTGCGCCGTCATCTGGCGAAGGCATCTATTACGCCATGGTCGGTGGCCGCGTCGCCGCAGAGGCGTGTCTGGCCTGTCTGGCATCCTCCAAGGTCCGCGATCTGAAACTTGCCCGCAAAGCCTTCATGAAAGAACATAAAATGGTCTTCCGCGTCCTGCGCTCCATGCAAGACGCATATTATAAATCCGACGAACGCCGCGAACGGTTCGTGTCCCTATGTCATGATGTCGACGTGCAACGCCTGACGTTTGAGGCCTATATGAACAAGAAACTCGTAAAGGCCCGCCCCATGGCACACCTCAAAATCGGCATCAAAAACCTTAGCCATCTGACAGGCCTTGTGCGGCCTAACCACGTCTGATGACGATGATCCCGGCCTGGGTGAACGGTCAGCTAACGCCGATCGACAAGCTTGAGGCGCATTTAAAAGGCATCAAGCACAAAGCCGTGTCTGTCTTCGTGATGGACGGGAAAAACGTGCTGATCCAGCGTCGTGCGCTGTCGAAATATCACACGCCTGGTCTGTGGGCGAACACCTGCTGCACCCATCCCCTTTGGAATGAAGATTCCGCGACTTGTGCTGTGCGCCGACTTGATGATGAACTTGGCATCAAAGGGGTCTATCCCGTCTACCGTGACCAACTTGAATACCGCGCTGACGTTGGCGGTGGCATGATTGAACACGAAGTGGTGGATTTGTTCGTCGCGCCCGCCTCTGCGCGCACCCTACAGATGAAACTTAATCCCGATGAAGTTATGGAAACCCGTTGGGTCAATATTTACGACCTCGCGGCTGAGGTCGCGCGCCACCCCGAGATGTATACAGCTTGGCTGCGTATTTACCTCGCTGATCACCTCGACCTCGTGATCGCCAACCACGCAAATATTGCGCAAGCTGGCGAATAATCGACTCTGTTACACCTTAGTTTTGGATTTTGACGCGTCGATGCCCGCCGCTTCTAACGCCATCGCCGCAATATCCACGGCAGACAAACCACCATCTGCATACATCGCATCCGGTGCGGCCTGATCAATAAACCGGTCTGGCAACGTCATGGTGCGCAGCTGGCTATCACCAAGCATCCCTTCGTTGGCGAGCGTCTGAAGAACCATCGCACCAAAACCACCAACGGACCCTTGCTCAATTGTGATCACAGCGCGGTGGGACTTCACCAACTTACGGATCAAACCCATATCGAGCGGCTTGGCAAACCGCGCGTCAGCAATCGTGACGCTCACACCTTGCGCCTCAAGAAGTTGCGCAGCGCGGCGAGTCTCACCGAGGTGGGCACCAAAGGACAGCAGCGCGACATCGCTGCCGTCTTGCACAACGCGGCCTTTGCCGATTTCCAGAACCTCGCCCCGCTCCGGCATTTCCATGCCTTCGCCTTCACCACGGGGATATCGAAACGCGATTGGCCCGTCGTCATAGGCGGCGGCGGTCGCCACCATATGCATCAGTTCAACCTCATCCGCGGCGGCCATCACAACCATATTCGGCAGGGCCGCTAAATAACCGATATCGAACGCACCTGCATGGGTTGGGCCATCCGCGCCAACCAAACCGGCGCGATCCACAGCAAACCGGACAGGCAGGTTCTGCAAGGCAACGTCATGCACGATCTGGTCATAGCCCCGTTGCAAAAAGCTGCTGTAAATTGCGACAAATGGCTTTGACCCAGACGCCGCCAGACCCGCAGCAAACGTAACCGCGTGCTGTTCCGCGATCCCAACGTCAAACATCCGCTTGGGAAACGCCTTGCCAAAAATATCCATGCCCGTGCCCGACGGCATCGCGGCGGTTATGCCAACGATTCCAGAGTCTATTTCAGCCTCTTTCACCAAGGTTTCCCCAAACACCTTCGTATAGCTCGGCGCGTTGGGGCGCGATTTCTTTTGTGTTCCGGTGGCAACATCAAACTTCGCGACGCCGTGGTATTTGTCGTCTGACCCTTCAGCGGGGCCATATCCCTTGCCCTTTACGGTACACGCATGGATCAAAACCGGTCCGGTTGCACGGGTCCGTGCCGCACGCAAAACCGTTAGAAGTTGGCCCATATCATGCCCGTCAATCGGGCCCATGTACTCAAAGCCAAGTTCTTCGAACAACGTCGCAGATCCACCAACAGCGCCCGTCACCAATTGCCGTGCACGCCGCGCGTGATCACGGATCGGGCCGGGCAATGCATCCTCGAACCCTTCGGCCATCTTCTGAATGCCGCCAAAGGCTTCGGCGCCAAGACCGCTCAGATATTTGCTCATCGCGCCGACAGGCGGGGCAATCGACATTTCATTGTCGTTCAAAATCACAAACATGCGTCGCCCTTCGGATCCGGCATTGTTCATCGCCTCATACGCCATACCGGCCGAGATTGATCCGTCGCCGATCACGGCAATCGCATCGCCCGTGTTCTGGCCAAGGTCACGCGCTGTGGCAAACCCCAACGCGGCAGAAATGGACGTAGATGAATGCGCCGCGCCGAACGGATCATATTCAGACTCCGCGCGTTTGGTAAAACCGGACAGCCCGCCTTCTTGGCGCAACGTGCGGATACGGTCGCGCCGTCCTGTCAAAATCTTGTGCGGATAGCACTGGTGGCCCACGTCCCAAACGATCTTGTCGTGGGGGGTGTTGAACACCGCGTGCAAGGCGACCGTCATTTCAACCACACCCAAGGATGACCCTAAATGACCACCGGTTTCCGACACCGCTGAAACGACCTCTGACCGCAACTCATCCGCCAGCATTTTCAGTTCAATGTCTGTCAGCCCCTTCAGGTCGGCGGGGATGTTCACGCGGTTCAACGTCGGGGTGTGGGGGCGGTCGGTCATGGCAATTTTTCCTCAATAGGTTCCCTAGAAATGTTCCCTGAAACGAGTGATGCCGTGGAAGCGTAAACTCCCACGGCACCGATTTCCTGTAGCCAACAGGAAGGGAACCAGAATGCCCGCCTAGACAAACATTCTGACGCTTGGACCCAGGGAACAGGGCCCAAACTCCGGGTGAGGCGGGCGGGGGCTATCCCGCCCTCATCCTCAGATCAGTGTGCGCGTGCCATCGGCATCGATGATCATCATCGACGTCGGTGTTGGATCAGGTGCAAACTTGCTGTCTTCCGGCAGCACGTTCGAAATCCCGATCAACACGGCGTAGGCAAGGCCAAGCACCAGACAGAAGATCGCGGCATAGCCCGCACCCTTCAACATCAGGGCCGTCACGTCCGCCGTAAGGCGAAAGTCACCATTGCTTGTGCGCAGATAGTCGTTTTGGTCTTGATCGCTCATGTAACTATCCTCTCGATTACATCGGTGCGTAGCCGTGGAGCTGGGCCCACACGTACCAGTTGTCGACAACCGTGCCGGTCAGCAGAATTCCGATACCGCCAGTCAGCGTTGTCAGAACTGCGAACCACCATGCCCAACGGTGGATACCTTCCATCGTTGCATTGAAACCCATCGTCCAGCGCCAGAACAAAGCAGCGCGTTCAGAAGCTGTTCCACGGTCCACGATCTGTTCGATCTCACGTTCGCCACCGAAACGGGACACCGCGAGGATCGTCGCACCGTGCATCGCAAATAACAGGGCGGATCCATAAAGGAACGCAATGCTAAGCGCGTGGAACGGGTTGTAGAACAGGTTGCCGTAAGTGATCGAAAACAGGTTCGTCCAATCAAGATGGCTGAACACGCCGTAAGGCACAGCCTCAGACCATGATCCCATCAGAATGGGGCGGAACAGACCCAACACAAGGACCAGCCACAACGCAGAGGCAAAAGCCCACGCAACGTGTTTGCCCATGCCCAGTTCTTCGGCCCGCAAATAGGTGCGGATCCACCAGCATGACAAACTGACAAGGAAGAAGAAGCTGGCAATCAACCACCAACCGCCTTCGGCCAGCGGCGCAAAGCCAAGACCGTATTCGGGCGATGGCGGCTCAAGCGAAAACCAGAACAGATCGCGGGCAAAAACGCCCGGAGACCAACCAGCCTGCGCCCAAAAGTTGAACCCGATGATGACGAACCAGATCAGACCGGTGATCATCGAAATGACACCGAACATCCCAAGGTGGATAGGACCAATCTGCGCATTGCCAAACAGGCCTGCCAGCTTGGATATCGTCGCACCGTTCGAACGCGCACCCGCAAGGTTTTCACCCATGCCCATCTCAGGCGGTCCAGCGACCTGCACCTGAGTGAAGATGTTTTGATACTCAGCCATTGACGCCTCCTTCAAGGTCAATCCAGATCGGAAGGTCGACCCAGCCATACCACCACACGATCCATTCATCGAACCAGATGGTGCCCGAAATCACGATACAGATCGCACTCCAGAAACCTGCACTCAGCGCGAGGAACAAGCCCAAGCGGTGGATGCCCAATGGCCCGATCGAATAACCGATCAGATCACGGAAATAGGTGTCTTCGTGGTCCGGTGATTTCACCTCTTCGCCTTTGGCGGGGTTCACCGCAGACAAAACAAGCGATCCGTGCAGCGCCAGTGCAAAACACGTCGTAAAGAAGAACGTGATCGCGATCATATGCGCCGGGTTGTAGTGGAAGTTACCGTAGGCATAGCCCACGTTGTTCACCCAATCGAGGTGGCTGAAAATCCCGTACGGAAAGCCATGCCCCCATGCGCCCATCAGGACGGGGCGGATCACCACCAGCGTCACATAGGCAAAGATCGCCACACCGAATGCAGCCGGAACGTGATATCCCATGCCCAGCTTGCGGCAGATCTCCACCTCGCGCAGGGCCCAACTTACGAAGGCACCAATCGCGCAGATTGTGATAATTTGCCAAAGCCCGCCTTCGGCCAGTGGCGCCATGCCAAGGCCAACGTCAAGCGACGGTGGGTTGATCGAAATCAACCAGGGATTCCATGTGTCGCCCAATGCGGCCCCATAGAAAATCAGTATCGTGCCAAGGGCGGCGAAGAAAAATGTCGTGACCCCGAAGAAGCCGACGTAAAA
This sequence comes from Octadecabacter dasysiphoniae, assembly GCF_021532615.1. GTDB lineage: Bacteria > Pseudomonadota > Alphaproteobacteria > Rhodobacterales > Rhodobacteraceae > Octadecabacter > Octadecabacter dasysiphoniae. Next base: position 782,182 of record NZ_JAKGAQ010000002.1, on the reverse strand, counting down.
CGGCCCCACCCAAAAGTCGAACAGATCACCGCCGACCAGCGTCCCGCCTCGGACGCGGTATTTTCTTTCGAAGGTGAGCATTGCCATCTTCAAACTCCTTATAATGCGGCATGGCGCGATCGCGTTCATGTCGCCGGTTCTGTCGGTTGGTTTGCCACGGGCGAAACGGTGAACGGCCCGCCCGCGACTATCTTCAGTCAGCTGTGTGCAGCTGGCTTATTCCATTGCGCCGAACGCTTGGGTAAACCAGTTGGTTTCCGGATTGCTGAGCAGGACGAGGTGAATCATCGCAGCCAGCAAGAAGAGGAAAACACCCTGCGCCACGAAAACGCGACGGGGGTCAAAGATCAGCCAGATCTTGTAAAACTGTGCCATTGCTTAGGACTCCTTTACCAAGCGAACCAAGGAAGCTTGATATAGGTGAGAACGTGAGCAACGACGGCTACGATTGTGAAAACCGTAAACCCGCTCATGTACACCGAATGCAGCTCCTGGGCTTGCTCGTCAGTGAGACCTGTGAAGGACAGATCAGTTTTGTCAGCCATGTAATATACTCCTTACAAAAACTAACGCCGCGTATTCCCCGCGACAGGGCTACGACAGGGGCTCATCCCCTGTCCTGCATCACGTTCCCCGGAAAGGGTCAGCGAATTGGTGTCCGAAAGACTTCAGGCGTTGAAGATCATCGGTGTGATAATACCAGCCTGGGACCATGCGGCTTGCACCGGGTCTTTCTCAGGCAGGCGGAAATTACGGGCCGTGAACAAAATCCACGTGAACAGCGCCAAAGGCAGGCACGCCATAAATATGATCGCGAAGTACGCGCCATATTCACGTTTCGCCGCATTGGTGCTGCGCGGTTCTGATTGGCTGTTGTTGGTAAAGTCGGTCATGCGTTTTGCCCTCCATTGGCAGGTTGCAATCTTTGAACGGTCTCAAGGACCACTCGTTCTGCGCCGTCCTCCAACGCAGATTTCTCAGCCGCATCGCGCAGCGTTTTTGCTGCTGAAATACGGGTCAGAATGGGGTGTGTTGCGACAATCGCGTCCAAGGCGCGCGCGGCGTCCTCGTCCCACGGGAAATCACGTCGCAGATTTGTTGGTGTGGCCTCGGCGGCGTCCATGTCCGTGCCCAAAGGCAGGATGTGGAACAGCGCATCAAACAGTCCGTTGCAGACTTCTTGGACCATGTAGGTCGCGCCAGCGTAGCCCATAAACGGTGTGCCTGTCGCACGGCGGATCGCAGCACCGGGGAAGCTTGCAGGGATGAACGTCGGTGATGGGCCAAAGCCCGCCTTCATCTCGGCCAGATACATCTTTTCGTTGATCGACCCGAACACGATCAACGGGCGTTTGGCATGCATGTCCGCGCGCACCTGATCATTGTTGGTCTTCTTGCCGCGGGTCCGCGCCACGGCAAACGCACAGGGCAGGCCAAGATCATCCTCAAGGAATTTTCGCATCCCGCGTGTGTAGGTTTCATTCGCCACCACCGCGAAAGACGCCGTCGCAAAAAAGTCCTGCGTCACGGACCGCCACAAATCCCAAACGGGTTTGATGGTGGAATGTTTTTCACGCTCGATGAACGGCTCCGGGTCAAGGCCCAGCAACTCACCCAGCTTGCGCAGGAATTTTGTCGTGCTCTCAATACCGATCGGCGCTTGTAAATACGGCTTGTCCAAAACCTCGCACAGCCCGCGCCCGAATTCGCGATACATGCAAATGTTCACGTCGGCGTTCACCAGATTGCGCATTTCAGCGACATGCGCGCCAAGCGGCATGACCATGTTCACTTCGGCACCAATGCCTTCAACCAAACGACGGATTTCCGCCAGATCGGACGGCATATTGAACGTGCCATACATTGGCCCAAGAATATTGACGCGCGGCAGATCATGATCTTCGCGCTTCACTTCTTTCGGCATACGACCCTTGGTCATCCCAAATTCGGTAAAGATCCACGTCATCGCACGGTCCGCTGCTTCCCACTGGTCTTCATCAATGGTGCGCGGCAAAAAGCGTTGGATGTTGGTGCCCGCAGGGGTCACGCCCCCGCCGATCATTTCAGCAATCGAACCGGTCACAACAACCGCAGGCAATGCAGGATCAAGCGTGTCCCAAGCACGTTTCATCGCGCCTTCGGTGCCATCACGGCCTAGTTCTTCTTCGCCAAGACCTGTCACCACAATAGGCAATTCGTGGGGCGGCAAAGCATCGGTATAATGCAACACAGACGTCACAGGCAGGTTTTCGCACCCCACCGGACCATCGATAACGCACTGCAAACCCTTTACAGCACAGAACGCATAAACAGCGCCCCAGTATCCGCCCGCGCGATCATGATCCTGAACGAGCATCAGATCATCTCCGCTGCTTTGGCGGCTTTCGCGGCACGTTCAAGTTTCTTTGTATTCAAGGCGCGGAAATCGTCCCGCACGTTGGGGGATCCTTCCCAAACGCCAGCCGTGTCACCATGGCCCACGCCTTCAAAGAATTCGCGCATATGATCCATGCGGGCCTTGTTACCCATGGCCGCATTCACGACCTCTTGCAAAGACCCGGCACCAGCAGGGCCCATAAGCGGACGCGCCGAAATCAGGTTGGTGAAATACAGGGACGGAATGCCCAGCTCTTTGCCCTTTTGAACAACAGGCGTCGTGCCAATCGCCAAATCAGGGCGGATCGCTTCCATCGCCGCGCAGTCATCTTCCAATGACGCGCGGAATTTGACCTTCACACCCTTAGCCTCAAGCCATTCTTTGTCGGCAATATTCCACGCCGTCTTGGGACAAGCCGTACCAACATACGGAACATTCGCCCCGCTTTCGATCAACAGACGCGCCACCAGGAGTTCGGAACCCTCGTAGCCAGACACAGTGATCGTGCCATTCACACGGGCACCCTGCAGCGCACCATCAATCGCAGGCAAAAACGCGTTTTGCGCAGCAGCGATTTGATCTTTGGGGACGTCATAGGCCTCCCCGATATTGGCAAGCCACGTCATCGTGCCATCGCGGCCAACGGGGGCCGAACCGACAACCTTGCGGCCAGCGGCCTCAAATTCACGGACGCTTGCAGTATAAAACGGGTGGATCGCCGCAACGACACCACAATCAAGCGCGGCATAGAGTTCACGCCATTCACGGCAGGGCACAACCGGCCCAGCGGCCAGACCCATCGGGGCCAGCATCGCACCGATCATCATCGGATCAGCGGGGAACATTTCACCCAGTAACGCGACCTGCGGGCGATCGGATTTACCGGATGCGGGGGCCGCAACAGGGCCTGCCTCAATCTCGGTACGGGCGTAATTCAGCATCGCACCGGCCAAGACATCCTTGGCCTCAGCGTGGGTCGGAATACCGAAGCCCGGCACGTCGATCCCGACGATGCGCACGCCGTTGATTTCGCTCGGCAAGAGCCGAAGCGGAACACCGGACGCCGACGGTACACAAAGGTTCGTCACTACAATGGCGTCTAATTTCTCTGGGTCAGCAAGGTCATGCACGCTCTCGCGGATGTCCTCGAACAGTTTCCCCGTAACAAGGGTTTCAGAATTGAACGGCACATAGCCAACAGAACGACGCGCACCGTAGAAATGGGACACGAACGTCAGGCCGTACACACAACAGGCAGAACCGGACAGGATCGTCGCCGTGCGCCGCATCCGCAAACCTACACGCAACGACCCGAATGCAGGGCACATGGATTGCGGGCGGTCGTGGGGGCCCATGGGATAATCTTTGGCGAATTGATCCATGATCTCGGACTGGCCGGCAGCACGTGCGGCATCGGCCATTTCAGTACCGGAATGACAGCCCAGTTTTTCGGATTCCGCATCCAGAACGGCGTCAGGGGCCGAAACCACTTCGACCTCCCCCGCCTCATCGTAGGCAACGCGATATGTATCCCGCGTTTCGGTCATTTAACGTGTACCAACTTATCCATCAGCCCGCGCGATCGCGTGGTCGCCTCTGCGCTGCAAGACAACCGCTTGCTAGTCTGCTCGGTGGAACTGCGCGTGGCTTCGGTCAAGATTTTTGCGCCGTGAACAAGACTGTCGGTCAATCGGGACTTCAGATCGAATGCCGCGCTGACGGATTTAACAGGATCATGCATCATCATAGACCACTTCCAACGATGCTTTCGGCTCTGCGTTCTTGCCGCGCATATCCATGTCAGTCGCGGGGACCAATTCGTATCCCGCACCGGTTTCGGACCCGTCAAACAGCTCAAGCAGTTCGTCTTGGTTCAGGGCAGACGGGCGCATTGGCGGGGCGACCGCAACATTGTCACCAAGGGCGGCAAACATATCGCCCCACTCGGATTCAGCCGTGCCAACAATCTGATAGTTCGCCGATTTCTTGCGCAAATCATCATTTTGCGGAATCGACGCAAGGACCGGAATATCAACAGCCTTGGCAAACGCCTGCGCCTCACCTGATCCGTCATCCTTGTTGATCACGAGGCCCGCAACGCCGACATTGCCGCCCAGCTTGCGGAAATATTCCACGGCGGAACACACGTTGTTGGCCACATAAAGCGACTGCAAATCGTTGGACGCGACAAGGATAACCTTTTGCGCCATGTCCCGCGCGATTGGCAGACCAAAGCCACCACACACGACGTCGCCCAAGAAATCGAGAAGGACGTAATCGAAATCCCAATCGTGGAACCCCAGCTTTTCAAGCAATTCAAACCCGTGGATAATGCCACGTCCGCCGCAACCACGGCCAACCTCGGGCCCACCAAGCTCCATCGCGAAAACACCGCCGCGCTTAAAGCAAACGTCGCCGATTTTCACTTCTTCACCCGCAAGCTTTTTCTTGCTCGATGTTTCAATAATCGTCGGGCAGGCTTTACCGCCAAACAGCAGCGATGTGGTGTCGGATTTCGGATCACACCCGATCAACAACACGCGTTTGCCCTGCTCTGCCATCATGTGGCTGAGGTTGGCGAGCGTGAAGGATTTACCGATCCCGCCCTTACCATAAATCGCAATGATCTGTGTCTTGGACGTGGGTTCACCCTGCGGCACCTCAAGCGTCGCGTCTTCATTTGCCTCATCACGAAGCCGCTGATCGAAGTCCTTCAGGTTCGGGATTTCGTCTTTCATTGAATAGCACTCCAATCGAGGATCATTTTAAGGCAAGCGGGGTCGGTGAACGCCTGTTCGTAGGCATCCGACGCATCCGCAGCGTTACGTTCGTGTGTAATAAGTCCGTCCAGTGACAGCCCGCCGCCTTCGACCAGCGCGCGCGTGGCGATCAAATCGTCAGCATTCCATTCCGCAGCAATCCGGAACCGCGCCTCTTTCATAAAGGCCGGCGGAAATGCGAAATTCAAAGGCTGGGTGTAGAAGCCGGCAAGAACAATCTCACCGCCCTTAACGATGCGCCCAACCAGATCATTCAGCAGCGCACCGTTGCCGGACGCATCGTAAATGCACTGATAGTCGCGGCGCTCGTCCGCGTCGGGATGAATGACGTCATAACCAACAGCGCCGGCCTGACGGGTTTCATCAATTTCCCAAACCGTCGGCGCAGGCGCACCAGCCGCAATCGTCAAACGGGCCAGCAGACGCCCGAGGACACCGTGGCCAACAATCAAATCAGGAACCGTTTTGCCCTGTCCGGCCATCGCGTGACGGGCGGTTGCGGCCAAAGCCAACAACGCGCCCTGCGCACCCAGACCAGCATCAATCCGCGAAACACGCTCAGGCGCTGTGATCAAACGTGACGACGATCCACCAAACAAACCAAACGCGCCATCATAACAATTCGCGCCCGGCACAAAAACATGATCGCCAACTTTGAAACCGGAACCGGCACTTGCCTCAACGACTTCGCCAGCGGCCTCGTATCCCGGGACCAGCGGATAGCCCATTCCGGGGAACGGCGGCATCTCGCCCGTGTAAAATAGTTTTTCTGTACCCGTGGAAATGCCGGAATGTTTGATCTCAACCACAAGATCATTCGCGCCCGGATCAACAAGCCGGACATCAGCAAGCGACAGCTTGCGGGGTCCTTCTAACATGACGGCGGTTGAATGCATCTTCGTTCCCTGGTGCGTCGCTGTCCGAGGCTTACAGACTCAATTGCGACATTCTGTCATGTGTAAGTTTAACCTTACACATTACGCTGTCAATAAAATTAGACAGATAGCGTCGAAGTTGGCTTTACCGCCATCACCACAGACGTGACGTAGGCGCGCAATGGTTTGGGCGATGTGACCTGCCCAAACCCCGCCTCTGTCACCAGCTTGACAATCTCGGCTGCGGATCGGGTCCGCCCCGTCCGCATCGCCATGGTATAAAGGGCAAAATAACCATCAGTGGCCTTGTTCGGGGTCGCTCCGCCGCTCATCGGCTCGGACACGATCAGGCGGCCACCCTCGGGCAGGGCATCATATACCTTCCCCAAAAGCGCGCGCACGGTGTCGTCCGAATGGTCAAAAAGAACCCGAATAAGGCTGATCGCATCCGCACCTTCTGGTAAGGTGTCTTCGCGAAACGATCCCAAATGGGTGTCAGTTCTGTCTGACAGTCCCGCTTGGGCGAATCGCGATGCGGCGTCTGGTGCCACGGACGGCAAATCAAACAGCCGCAATTTAACGTCCGGATTGACCTGCCCAACAGCAACCAGAAACGCGCCCGTGCCGCCGCCCACATCCATCAACGTGTCGATGCCAGATACATCGACCATGCGCAGCGTGTCTTCCGCGACCAACGCCTGACTTTGGGCCATCAGATCTGAATAGGCGCTCGCAGTTTTTGAATCGATGTTGGACGTATCCCCAAAAACATAAGGCCAGATTTCCGCCAGTTCGGTCGTCGTCTCCCCTCGGAAAAACGCGACAGGGTCTTCAAGGTCACGGTAAAACGCACGGTGATGGCGCACCATCGCAGACAACCCGGGCACCGTGGCAAACGCCGCACCACGGCGTGTCAGCGCGACACCGCCTTTGCGCAATTTCAACACCCCGATCGACGCCCCGCCTTGCAACAAAACCTGCAACCGTTCGGGCGGAATGTTGGTTTGGCTGGCAATGTCCGCCACTGCCACAGGCCCGCCCAATAAGGCCTCGGGAATTTGTAATTCAGCAAGCGCCATCAAGATTTGTGAATGGCAAAATCCGGCCATCAAATCGAACAAGGCATCGCCTTCTTGGCGCACAAACCGGCGGGTCAACGGGAACCGCGCCGCCCAACTTTGGAACTTACGTGACGCCATGATTTTGTTGCGCAGACCGAAAGGCTTGGCAGGTGTCAGGGACGATCCGAAACCGGCTCCATCTGCCATGTCACTCACCCGGGACGCGATTTAACTTGCTGGATGGGATCAGTTTCTTCGCGGTCGCTTGAACCATTTTGGCAAGGCTTGCTTCGCCCGGGCACGACGGGATCGACGAAATCGCGCCCCCCAAAATATCTTTCAGACGGCTCACGGCGCCGTCTACGCCCAGCTCAGTCACCGCATTGGGGCGGTTGTGGATTTCATCCTGTCCAACAGGTTTGCCCAGCTCGACTTCATCATAAAGCGCGTCGCGCAAATCATCGGCAACTTGGAACGCCTCACCGATACGCGCCCCAAGTTCTTCCCACGGCTCGGGGTCTTGGCCCGCTGCAATCGCACCCATTTGGGTCGCTGCAATGAACAAAGCACCCGTCTTGGCACGGTGATAGGCGGATAGATTAATCTCGCTCTCGCTCTCCCAACCTTGCCCTGCACAGATGCCAAACGGCGTACCGGTGCGGGTCGCTAGATGGCGGATCAGCGGCAATGCACGATCCGGCGATTGGCGCGACAACACATCAAACGCCAGCACAATCAGGCTGTCCCCCGTCAAAAGCGCGAGGGGTTCGGAATACGCCAAATGCACAGTCGGCTTCCCGCGCCGCATATCCGCATCATCAAAGCAGGGCATATCATCGTGAACAAGGCTGGCACAGTGGATCAACTCAAGGGCGGCACCAGCGGCATTCGTCACGGCAGGTTGATCATCGCCACAGGCCATCGCCACGCTTAATAAAATCGTCGGCCGGATGCGCGCGCCACCGGGGGCGGCGGCGTATTGCACGGCACTTGTCAGTTGGGCGGGCGGCATACCGGATTGGGTCATCCCGACCGCATCGGCAATCGCGGCTTCGATCCGTTCACTGAAAAAACTTAATGGCATGCCTGCTCCGAAATTGTTCTGACAATACTGTCTCGCATATTAGACAGCCTATGTGTAAACTATACTGGACACTTTAACGAAACGAGTCAACGGACCTCATGAGCAGCCAAAAACATGTCATCGTTATCGGTGCTGGCGTCGGTGGCTTGGCAAGCGCGCTGCGCCTTTTGGCCGCCGGCACGCGTGTCACAGTGCTTGAAGCCGCAGCAGCGACAGGCGGAAAAATGCGCACGGTGCCATCCGCCGCAGGGCCCGTGGACGCCGGACCAACGGTTCTGACAATGCGCTGGGTGTTTGATGATCTGTTCGCTGCTGTCGGCGAAACATTGGACGACCACGTCACCCTGACCCAGGCAGACACCATTGCGCGCCACTTCTGGTCAGATGGCACAACGCTCGATCTCTGCGCCGATTCATCCCAAAGCTGCGCCAAGGTTCAATCTACGTTTGGGGCAAAAGCCGCACAAGAATTTGCCGCTTTTTCGGAACGAGCCGAAAGACTGTTTACCGCATTCGACGCCCCCATGATGCGGGCGGCGCAACCGTCATCCATGGCACTGGCAGCAACCGTGCTGCGTGATCCTCGGCTGCTTGCGGCGATGGCACCGCACAAGACATTGGCCCAGCTTCTGGAAACGTCTTTTACCGAACCGAAATTGCGCCAATTGTTCGGGCGATACGCAACCTATGTCGGCGGATCACCCTATCTGTCGCCAGCATTGCTGTCATTGATCTGGCACGCCGAGGGCACGGGCGTTTGGGCGGTCAAAGGCGGGATGCACCGTCTTTGCGCCGCAATGTCCGAACTGATCCAGACCAAGGGCGGCACCATCCACCTCAACAGTCCTGTCCACGCGATCACGCCGACAAACACGGGCCTTTCAGTAAAAACAAACGCAGATACCTTCACGCCAGATGCGGTGGTCTTCAACGGTGATCCCCGCGCGCTCGGTCATGGTTTACTGGGTGATGATATTTGCAAAAACATGCCGCAAAGCGCTCTCGAACCTCGAAGCCTGTCCGCAAACGTCATGGCCTTTGCCGCCGTTCCAACGCGCACGGACCTGTCCCATCACAACGTCTTCTTTGGTGACAATCCCAAAGACGAATTCGGCCCCCTCGCCCAAGGGCACGACCCGACTGACCCAACACTTTATGTCTGCGCCCAGGATCGTGGCGGCGGGCATGTTCCAAACGGGGCAGAACGGTTCGAAATCATCATGAACGCCCCACCCTGCACCGACGCCGCCCAGCGCAACGAACAGAAAGCCACAGCATGCCAAACACAGATTCTAAACCGCTTGGCGCAGATGGGCCTGACGTTCTCACCAATGCCCACAGCGGCAGACCTGACCCAACCGGCGGATTTTCACGCGATGTTTCCAGCCAGCCTCGGATCCCTTTACGGGCGATCCCCGCATGGGATGACGGCAGGTCTGAAACGACCAACGGCGCGCACCACGACAAAGGGCCTGTATCTGGCGGGGGGCGGGGCGCATCCAGGGGCGGGGGTGCCGATGGCGACCCTCTCCGCGATGCACGCGGTCGCGGCGATCAAGACGGACCTCGGTTTGATCTAGACGTGCCTGCCAACGGCTATGCGTGGTGGTACATCGATGGCATCAGCGACGATGGGAAACGTGCGATATCCGTCATTGCGTTTATCGGGTCTGTCTTTTCGCCGTGGTACAAATGGTCGGGGCGCAAAGACCCCGAAAATCACGTTTGCATCAACGTCGCGACCTACGGGCCGGGTGGGCGATTCACGATGACAGATCGCGGCCGCAGCGCACTGAAGCAAACCGAAGACACATTCACCGTCGGCCCGTCCTCCCTGCACTGGAACGGCGACGAATTGATCATCGACATCGACGAAATATCTGCCCCCCCGATCATCAGCCGCGTGCGTGGGCAAATCCGCGTCACCCCAAAGGCGATGACGTCAAAAGAATTGCTGCTGACGCAAGACGGCGCGCATGTCTGGCGGCCCTTTGCCCCCATTTCTGACATCTCGGTCGAACTTGATGCACCGGGTTGGCAATGGTCCGGCCACGGGTATTTTGACAGTAATTTTGGCACCCGCGCACTGGAAGAAGATTTCAGCTTTTGGACATGGGGCCGCTATCCGACCTCGGACGGGGCGGTATGTATCTATGATGCTGAACGCCGCGATGGCACGACGCTCGACAGCGCAATTGCGTTCACGCCGGACGGCGACATGGCCTACACAAACGCGCCGCCACGCACATCGTTCAAACGGTCACTGTGGCAAGTACGGCGCGAAACACGGGCAGATGTGGGCACAATGCCACGCCAGGTTTTGCCGATGCTCGACGCGCCATTCTATTCACGATCAGCGGTGGAAACGACGCTCAACGGGGAACGCGTAACGGGGGTTTATGAAGCCCTCGACCTCAACCGTTTTGCGTCACCTTTTCTGAAACCCATGCTCGCCGTGCGGGTTCCACGCCGTGCGAAATGGACGTTCTAAATCTTCGTCATATCAACGATTTCAACATCCGGATTCATCCGCGCAACGGTCATGTTCAGCGCGCCAGCCACCGTGACCCATGCAAGATAAGGCACAAACGCAAGGCCCGCCCAAACATCAATCGCCCAATGCGTGACCATGCACCCCGCGACCGCAACCCACAGCATCGCCATGATCGGGATGGCCTGTTTCAGACGGCGCAGCCCGAAAAACACAGGCGTCCACAACGCGTTTAACGCGATCTGCAACGCCCAGAATGCCATCGCATATCCGCTTCCGGCCTCACCGGCGACGCGCGCGCCTGCAAATGACATCAAGACATAAAGCGTCGTCCACGCGACGGGAAACAACCAGTTCGGCGGGGTCCATGTTGGTTTTTCCAACTGTTCATACCAAGGACCGGGGGGAAACATCGCGCCAGTGGCGCCCGCGGAAAAACACGCAGCAAGGAAGATAAGAAACAGGATGATATCCATAAACGGGCTCCTAGCGGTGGCCCATGGCGGTTACGCCCGGGACGACCTGTGTTCAATCTCCGCCTCGCGTTGCTGCAACTGTGCAAGAACATCAAGCAGCGCAGCGGCGCGACCCAGCGGTCTGCTTTCACAAGATGCCGAATCCACAAGGAATGCAACTTCACTGAGAGGCCGAGCATGTAACACAGGGGAACGTGGTGTGACCATGCTAAGTCCCGATCGCAGCATCGCACGACCAACCCAGCCGATTTTCTGTACCTTGGACGTATGCGCGCGTCGCGTAATATTATCGAGGCCACCGCGCCGCAGATCCTTACCGATCCCGTCATAAATGAACCGCGCCGCATAGATACCTGTGCGTGCATCACGCGGCAACGCAGGTATCCCCGCTTCTGATCGAAGATAAAGACGGTGCGCCTCGGCCAGCAAGCGCGACGTCATGCGCCGCGTAGCAACGCTGGGTTCGGGGTTGCGCAGGAATTGATCAACGTCCAACCCCACTTCGTCAAACCAATCAAGCGGCAGGTAAACCCGCCCCGCTCGTGCGTCTTCACCCACATCGCGGGCAATATTCGTCAACTGCATGGCAACGCCAAGATCACAGGCACGCGCCAAAGCATCGGGATCGCGCGCCCGCATCAGAACGCACATCATCACGCCAACGGCGGATGCAACCCGTGCGGAATAACTGCGCACACCAGACAGATCAGCATAGCGGCGTTCCTGCGCGTCCCACGCCAACCCCTCAAGCAACGCATCCGGAAGCGCCTTGGGCATTTCAAATTCTTCGACAATCGCGGCAAACGCACGGTCTTCGGGTGCATTGCGCGGCTGGCCCGCATAAATCGCATCCAACCGCCGCTGAAGGTCCAGAACCGCACGGCGCTTATGATCGCCCTCGTCCACCTCATCGTCCGCCAACCGACAAAACGCATAAAGCGCAAGCGCAGGATCACGCGCATCCGCAGGCAACAGCTTAGACGCCGCATGAAACGAATACGATCCAGTGCGGATCACCTCACGGCAGTGTTCAAGATCATCCGCGCGGATCATTCGGCAGCCATTGGCAATGTCGAATCCGCCGCAGACGGCGCATCGGGAATCAGTTGGGACACCACATCAGCACTGCCAACAACACCGGGAACGCCCGCACCAGGATGGGTGCCCGCCCCGACAAGGAAAAGCCCCTTTGCCTCTTCGGAAATATTGTGGGGCCGGAAATACGCGCTCTGCAAAATCCGCGGCTCAACAGAAAAACCTGCACCATGCGGGGACAGATATCGGTCGCGGAACGTTTCCGGCGTGAACACGGTTTCCGTCACAATATGATCGCGGAAACCGGGCATCAGACGCTCCAGATTTGTCGCGACCTTCTCTCGGTAAATCGGCTCTTCTTTTTGCCAGTCCACAGATTTGTCCCAGCCAAGATGCGGCACAGGCGACAAGACATAGAAGGTATCATCACCCTCGGGCGCAACGCTTGGGTCGGTCAAGGACGGGCGGTGGATGTACAGGCTCATGTCGTCCGCCAGCTTCCCCTTGATAAATATATCATTCAGCAAACCGTTATACCGTGGACCCGCCGCAATCGTGTGATGCCCCAGATCAGGCCATTTGCCCTTCGTACCTTTGGTGCCGAAATACCAAACATAAAGCCCCATCGACCAACGCGATTTCTTTAGCCGCTTTGACGTCCAGCGCCGCTTCGAGTGATTTCGCAACAGATGGTCATAGGTGTGCCCAGCGTCCGCATTGCTCACAACCAACGGACAGGCCACCGTTTCACCAGACGTCAACCGCACACCCTTCGCGGCACCGCCCTCAACCAGAATTTCATCCACCTCGGCGTTCTGGTGGATCACTCCGCCCTGTTCACGCACCACATTAGCCATGGCATCTGCAATCGCCTGCACCCCACCCATCGCGTAATGCACACCGAACTGTTTTTCGAGATATCCAACAAGCGCATACATAGACGTCACATTCATCGGGTCGCCCCCGATAAACAGCGGGTGAAACGACAGCGCCATACGCAGCTTTTCGTCTTTCACGCAGGTTTTGGCATATCCGTAAATGGATTTATCCGCCCGCAACCGCACAAACTGCGGCAGGACCTTTATCGTTTCCCACAGCTTATGCATGGGCGTGGTCATCAGCCCTTCATAGCCGACTTTGTAACGCGCCTTGCTGCCGCGCAGGAATTTCTCGTAGCCGTTAACGTCTGCCGGATTGATTTTAGCCACCTCGGCCTTCATCTTTTCAGTGTCCGACGACGCCTTGAACGATGTACCGTCCGGCCAGCGGATTTCATAAAACGGCATCACCGGGCGCAATTCCACGTCTTTGCGAAAATCACGGCCACATGCCGCCCAAAGATCTTCATAAAGCTGGGGCACAGTCACGATTGTCGGCCCAAGATCAAAACGGTGCCCGTCCTGCGTGATCGAACTTCCACGCCCGCCCGTGCGATCCAGACGATCAAACACTTGCACACGGTATCCTTTGGCGCCCAAACGCATGGCAGCAGACAAACCACCAAGCCCCGCACCGATCACAATGGCACTGTTTTCCGATTCGTCTATGTGCTGTTCTGTCAACATGGCTTTACACTAACGCGCTTGGCGTTCCTGTATCAATGGTGGCGTAAATTCCCTTAAACGTAGCCTATTCCAATTTGGCTTCCCAAATCTAGTACAATGTGTCAGTCTAAGTTTACACCGCCAAGGGAAATTCGCGCGTGAGCCAAACAGTCAGCCTCAGCCTCTTCCGGTTTGATCGGACAAGGGACCGCCTTTGGGCGTTCGCGATGATGGGTTTTGCCCGCGCTTTGCTGCCACGCACACCGGACATCGGGTTTTGGAAGTTATGCGGATCAGGCACAGGCGAAGGATTCACACCAGTTCCCAACTTCGGCGTCTACGCCATCCTTGCCACATGGCCAGACCATGACACTGCCCGCGAACGGATTGCATCCGCCCCCATCTTTCAACGCTACCGCAACCGCGCCGCCGAAGACTGGACAGTGTTTTTATCCCCCACGTCTGTCAAAGGCGAATGGGCTGGCGTTGAACCGTTCGTAACAAACGACACACCCCAAGCAGGGCCGCTTGCCGCACTGACCCGTGCCACTGTTAAACCATCGATTGCCGCGCAATTCTGGAAACGCGTCCCCGATATTTCATCCGTCATCGGACAAGACGAAAACGTCGCGTTCAAGATCGGCATCGGCGAAATGCCGTTGCTGCACCAAGTCACTTTTTCGATCTGGCCGGACGCGCGCCGTATGGCCAATTTCGCCCGCACAGGCCATCACGCCGACGCCATCCGCGCAGTGCGGGAAAACGATTGGTTTCGCGAAGAACTTTATGCGCGCTTTGCGGTCAAATCTGACTACGGCACCTGGAACGGTGCCTCCCCCCTCGCCTCACTGGACATGCCATGAAACAACCTTTCCCGTTCTCCGCCATCGTCGGTCAGGAGGAAATGAAACTCTCCATGATCCTCACCGCGATCGACCCATCCATCGGCGGTGTTCTGGTATTCGGGGATCGTGGCACCGGAAAATCCACAGCCGTGCGCGCACTGGCGGCATTGCTACCGCAAATCACGAAGATCAGCGGGTGCCCCGTGAACTCCGAAAAGGTCGAAGACGTACCGGATTGGGCCAAGTTAGAGACTAAAAAGTCCTCCCTTGCCCCAACCCCGGTTGTCGATCTCCCCCTCGGCGTCACCGAAGACCGCGTGACCGGCGCGCTCGATATTGAAAAGGCGCTGTCACAGGGCGAAAAGGCATTTCAGCCCGGGCTTTTGGCAAAAGCAAACCGTGGCTACCTCTACATCGACGAAGTGAACCTTCTCGAAGATCATATCGTCGATCTGCTCCTCGACGTGGCCCAGTCCGGTGAAAATGTCGTTGAACGCGAAGGCCTGTCAATTCGCCACCCCGCCCGCTTTGTACTCGTCGGGTCCGGCAACCCTGAAGAAGGCGAATTGCGCCCCCAGCTCCTTGATCGATTCGGGCTGAGCGTGGATGTCGCCTCCCCCAAAACTGTCGCCGAACGGGTCGACGTCATCAAACGCCGCGACGCCTTTGAAACAGATTACGAAGCCTTCATGGTTCGCTGGAAAGCCGAAGACGCGCTGGTACGCGGCCAAATCGAAACCGCACGCGGCGCGATCAAAACCCTCAAGACAACTGACGCCGCACTTACCGACATTGCCGAACTCTGCCTGAAACTGGGCGCGGATGGTTTGCGCGGTGAACTGACCTTGCTCAAGGCCGCACGCGCCTTTGCCGCCTACCGCGAAGACACTGCAATTGGCCGCGATCATATCCGCGCCGTGGCCCCCATGGCCCTGCGCCATCGCCTACGCCGTGACCCATTGGATGACGCCGGAAGCGGCGTGCGCGTGACCCGTGTGGTCGAAGACGTCTTGGGTTGATGTGGGATCGTGGCGTCCTTGCGCTGACTTTGTTGGCGATTGATCCTGCCGGTTTAGGGGGCGCTATCATACGCGCCCGCTGTGGTCCGGTGCGCGACGCCTTTCGCGAATGTCTGGATGCACTGCCCCAACCTTTGCTGAAATTGCACCCCACCATGGACGACGAAACCTTGTTTGGCGGGATCGATCTGACCGAAACGCTGACCCTTGGACGCCTCACGATGCGCAAAGGCATTTTGGGGCGCAACGGAACGGCAATTCTGGCAATGGCCGAACGGTGTGATGCGACTTTGGCCGCACGTCTTGCGATGGCGCTTGATGATGGGTCATTGCAGCCCCTCATCGCGATGGACGAAGGGGCAGAACCCGACGAACGCACGCCAGCGGCGCTGGGCGAACGATTGGCGTTTTACATCGACCTCAATATCGCATCATCCGATGTGGGATTACTGCCAGACACCGCCATGATCGAAAGCGCACGTGCAGGATTGGCGTCAGTTGATGTGCTCACCGAAACATATGAAACGCTCGTCGGGTTGTGCGCCCAACTCGGCATTAACAGCCAGCGCGCGCCGCTTTTTGCACTGCGGGCCGCCCGTGCCCATGCCGCGCTTCACGGTCACACATCCGTCACCCCGACAGACATCGAAGCCGCCAGCGCCTTGTGCCTTGCGCACCGTGCCACCGTGCTCCCACCGCAACCTCAAACCGAAGAACCCGACGCCACGCCGCCAGACACGAATGAACAGGACACCGACGGCGGCAATATGGAAATCGGCGCTCTCGATGATCGTGTCCTTGAGGCGGTCTTGGCGATCCTGCCAGATGGTTTGCTGGATCAGTTCAAACCAAAAGGGTCGATTTCCAAAGGATCCGGCGCGGGCGCTAAGAACAAAAGCAACCGTCGTGGTCGCCCCAAACCATCGCGCCCCGGGCGGCTTTCAGGGCGAAACAGGCTCGATCTGATCGCGACATTGCGCACCGCCGCACCGTGGCAAAAACTGCGCGGTGCATCCAAGGGCCGCATCAAAGTAACCCCGTCAGACTTTCGCATCAAACAATACGAAGAAAAATCAGATCGGCTTTTGATTTTTGCCGTGGATGCATCCGGCAGCGCTGCAATGTCCCGCCTCGCAGAGGCAAAAGGCGCAATCGAACTGCTGCTGGCCGATGCCTATTCACGCCGCGATCACGTCAGCCTCATTTCATTTCGGGGCGACACGGCAGAGGTCTTGCTGCCCCCCACGCGCTCCCTCGTTCAAACCAAAAAACGCCTCGCGGCGCTGCCTGGCGGTGGCGGCACACCCCTCGCGGCAGGCCTGATCGAAGCCCTGACAATGGCCCATCAGGCACGCACGCATGGCATGGCCCCTTGCATCGTGTTGTTGACGGACGGCCGCGCGAACGTCGCGCTGGATGGAACGGCAAACAGGGCCAAGGCCGCAAGCGATGCAGAACAGATCGCCCGCCAAATTCGTACATCCGGAACCGAGGCCATCACCCTCGATCTCGGCAACAGGCCCGCGAAATTTCTTGCCGATCTGGCAGCAAATATGGACGGGCTTTACATGCCCTTGCCCCGCGCCGATGCCCGCAAAATGTCCGGCGCGGTCAGTGCCGCGCTTGAGGGTTAATCCGTGAAATGGCCATCGGATCTAGAAGGCTGGCCCATGGCATCGACGTCACGCAAAGTCCTGTGCCGCCCCCACCGCTGGCACATCCAGGAAGCCGGAAAAGGCGACACTATCCTGCTGCTCCACGGTGCGGGCGGCGCAACCCAAAGCTGGCGGGGTATTTTCCCGATTCTAGCCAAAACCCATCACGTCATCGCCATTGATCTTCCCGGTCAGGGCTTCACGGAACTTGGCGCACGCAGCCGTTGCGGATTACGCCATATGTCCGAAGATATTGCTGCTTTAATGACCCAAGAAGGCTGGCAACCCAGCACCATTGTCGGCCATTCTGCTGGGGCCGCGATCGCCTTGGAACTCGCACGCACTGGCCACGCAAACCATGTTATCGGGATCAATGCCGCCTTGTCCAATTTCCGCGGCGTGGCGGGATGGTTGTTCCCGATCATGGCCAAGGCCCTCGCGCTCAACCCCTTTACAGCCAAATTGTTCAGCAAAGCGGCGACACCTTCGTCGGTGCAAAACCTGATCAAAGGAACAGGATCAACCTTGGATATGGATGGGCAGGCCTTGTACCTACGCTTAGTACGCGACACGCCACATGTGGACGCGACACTGTCCATGATGTCGCAATGGTCGCTTGACCGTTTGAACGAGGACTTGCCCAACATCACCGCAAAGGTCGACCTGATCGTCGCGGACGGTGACAAGGCCGTGCCGCCCGCGTCCAGCTTTGATGCCGCCAAAATCCTGCCAAACGCACAAACGTTTGAAGTCAAAGGGCTGGGCCACCTCGCCCACGAAGAGGATCCAGATCAAATAGCAGCCCTAATTCTGGCGTGCCTTCAGGCCGCCTGACGCCGCGCTTCCATCCACACGTCGAGCATCGCAATTTGCTGGTCGTTCATCCGTAGGCCCAGCTTATTGCGCCGCCAAACAACATCTTCGGCGCGGCGCGCATATTCGCGCTCCATCAGCCAGATCACCTCAACCTCTGTTAGGGTCGCACCAAAATCCGCACCCAGATCGGTCGCAGATTTCGCATCCCCCAACATCACCTTGGCATCCGTGCCATAGGCGCGCACCAGACGTTTGGCCCAAGCGTCATTCAGAAACGGATAATCAGCCATCAGGCCCGTGATCAGATCCGTCACACCGTCCACCGGAAAATCCCCACCGGGCAGCGCGACACCTGCGGTCCAATCGCCCGACACATCATCAAAATACGGACTAATCTTGGCCAAAGCGCTTTGCGCAAGGCGGCGATAGGTCGTGATCTTACCGCCAAAGATATTCAGGATCGGCGCACCACCATCGGCATCCACCTTCAACGTATAATCCCGCGTTGCCGCCGTCGCGCTGCTGGCCCCGTCGTCATACAAAGGCCGCACACCTGAATAGCGCCACACGACATCATCCGCCGTTATATCGCGTTTGAAATACTGGTTCGCGAACGCCACAAGATAATCACGTTCCTCATCCGAACAAACTGGCTTTTCGTTCGGATCGTCCTGTTCCGCATCCGTTGTCCCGATCAGGGTGAAATCCGTCTCATAGGGAATGGCGAAGATAATCCGCCCGTCCGTCCCTTGGAAGAAATAGCATTTGTCATGATCAAACAGTCGCTTGGTCACGATGTGGGAACCACGAACCAGCCGCACGCCTTCTTTGGTGTTCAACCGAACCTTGGATTGAATGATATCACCCACCCAAGGGCCCGCCGCATTCACCAGCATCTTGGCGCGGATCGTGGTTTGCTCACCGGTGTCTTGGTCGGCCAATTGCACAACCCAATGATCCTCGTGGCGGATCGTCGACACGACCTTGGTGCGCACCATGATCTTCGCCCCGCGGCTTTCCGCATCCCGCGCATTCAACACAACAAGCCGCGAATCCTCGATCCAGCAATCGGAATATTCATAGGCTTTCTCGAACTGGTCCTTGATCCCTTCGCCCGCAGGATCGGTGCGCAGATCCACCGTCTTCGTGCCCGGCAAAATCTTTCGCCCGCCTAAGTTGTCATACATGAACAACCCCAGCCGGATCAGCCACGCAGGGCGGCGCCCCTTCATCCACGGCATCACGATATTCAACAGCTTGGATGTCGGCGTGTCGCCCTCAAACCGCATGTCCTTGTGGTAGGGCAGCACAAACCGCATGGGCCATGAAATATGGGGCATGGCGCGCAGCAGGGTTTCACGTTCAATCAAGGCTTCGCGCACCAAACGCACCTCGAAATATTCCAAATACCGCAACCCGCCATGAAACAATTTCGTCGATGCAGACGATGTGGCAGACGCCAGATCATTCATCTCGGCCAGGCCAACACTTAGGCCGCGCCCCGACGCATCCCGCGCAATCCCGCACCCGTTGATGCCGCCACCAATCACAAAAAGATCAAAGTCCAATTCCACATCCGCCATCTGGCCCGCCCCATGCAAAAATCTGTTGCATTGCCCCTATCAGATCGCCCGTAAAAGAAAAAGAACGAAGTTCGTTTATGTTCGCTTCTGGTCAAAACGAACATTTGCCGCTATACGTTCCCCATGAATTTTCGCCATACAGAAATCCTCGATCGGGCGCGTCTTCACGGTAAAGTCACCGTGCAAGGGCTGGCCTCCGCGTTCGGCGTCACCTTGCAAACGATCCGGCGCGATTTGTCTGACCTCGCCGATCAGGGCCGTTTGTCGCGTGTGCACGGCGGCGCGGTTCTCCCGTCGGGCATCACCAATATCGGCTACGAAGACCGCCGCCGCCTTAACGATGCCGCAAAAACGCGCATCGGGGTGATGTGCGCCCATGAGATCAAAAACGGCAGCTCTGTTTTCCTCGGTATCGGCACAACCTGCGAGGCCGTGGCCCGTGCCCTCGTCCATCACGAAGGCCTGCTGGTGATGACAAACAACCTGAACGCGGTGCCAATCCTGTCTGCCAATCCAAACTGCAAAGTTCTTGTGACAGGCGGCACGGTCCGCGCCGCTGATTCCGGCCTTGTTGGCGCACAGGCGGCCAGCACGGCGCGCAACCTTAAATTCGACCTCGCGGTCATCGGGTGTTCCGCCCTCGATCAATCCGGCGACCTGTTTGATTATGACCTCGATGAGGTCATCGTCAGCCAAACGGTCATCGACAACAGCCGCGCCACCGCCCTCGTGGCTGATGCGTCAAAGTTTGAACGCGCGGCCCCCGCCCGCATCGCGGCCCTGTCCGATCTGTCCTTTTTCATGACCGACACGGCACCAACCCCGCTCCAGCCCCCGGCGAACGCCGCAATTCCCACGATTCGCGTCGTCAACGAAAGCTGACAGTCCACGACATCAAATAGACTGGCCCCTCATTCAGCTCCGCGTTAAACACGGCCCAAACGACCCAAGCCTTTGGAAGGACATTCACCATGGCTCATCTGCTTCGCTCCACTCTCTTTGCAGCCCTTGCCTGCGCGTCCCCGCTCGCGGCACAGGATGTCACGCTCAAGGTGCATCACTTTATGGCCGAAACATCCGGCCTTCACGCCGATATGCTGGTGCCCTTCAAAGAAAGCATTGAGGCCGCAAGCGAAGGACGGATTGCCATTGAACTCTATGCCTCGATGTCTCTCGGTGGGCGTCCCGGCGATCTTTACGATCAAGCCGCCGATGGCGCCGTTGACGTAATCCTGACATTGCCCGGGTACACCGCTGGCCGTTTCAACCGCACCGAGGTGTTCGAACTGCCGTTCTTGATGGACGACACCGTCGCAGGCTCAATGGCGTTCTGGGACCTGGTCGAAGCAGAACTGCAAGAAGAAGAATACGACGAAACCCAAATCCTGTCCGCATGGGTTCACAGTCGCGGCCACCTCCATTCAGAAGAACCGATTTACACGCTCGAAGACCTCGCAGGCAAAGAAATGCGCGGCCCGACCCGTGTTGTAACCGACCTTCTGGGCGAACTCGGCGCGACGCCGGTTGGCATGCCGCTCCCGCTCATTCCTGAAAACCTGTCCAAAGGCGTTATCTCCGGTGCGGCGCTTCCATGGGAAATCACACCGTCTATCCGTCTTGCGGAATTGGTGACAAACCATACTGTCATCGAAGAAGGCCCCGCCCTTTACACGGCAACCTTCATCCTTGCGATGAACCGCGATGTCTATGACGACATGCCCGACGATCTGCGCGAAATCCTAGATGCTCAGACGGGTAAGCTGATGTCGGAATTTGCCGGAAGCGTCATGCGCAACCGCGATCAGGTTGGCCGCGATGCTGCTGCGGGCAACACCTTCATCGAACTGGACGAAGATGAACTCGTGCGTTGGGTCGATGCTGCTGGTCCTGTCTATGACCGCTGGATCGATCGCGCGGAAGACGAAGGTTTCGACGGCTCGGCCGCAATCGATCAAGCCCAAGACCTGATCGAAGCAAACCGTTAAACGGCACGGGGCGGACCGATCATGTTCGACCGCCTCGACCACTTCGTTCATCGATCCTGCATCGCAATCGCCGTCACGGGCGGCGTCGGCCTCCTTGTGGCGACTGTGATCACATGCGTTTCAATCATCCTGAAACTCGTCCGACGCGGCATGGAAAACATCGACTGGACGCCAGATGTGCTCACATGGGTGCGGCCTATTCTGGGTGAAGAAGAACTGGTGCAGTACGGCGTCGCCCTCGCTCTGTTCGCCGCCCTGCCTTACGTGATGTACGCCAAGGGCCACATCACAGTAGACCTGTTTGCCAACGCCTTCGGCCCGCGCCTTAACCGCGTCCTGGATTTGATAAGCGACGCAATCCTCGCCACCCTGGCCTACCTGTTGTTCACCCGCCAATGGACACTGTTGTTCAGCTCGGCGCGCGGCGATGACCCGCTTTGGTTCACAGCCCTGATCAGCGGCAACTGGGCCGAAATCGCGGACCGCCTGCGCGACCGCCAAGAAAGCCAAATCCTTGGCCTCAAACTCTGGCCCACCTATCTGGTTGCAGAACTCCTCACTGCGCTGTTCCTGATTGTCGCCGTGTTCTGTGTCATGCGCAGCCTGCGCGCACTGGCGGCCCCACAATGATGATCACCGATTTCCAACTCGGCCTGCTGGGCTTTCCCGCCCTCCTGATCCTGATCTTTGTGCGCGTGCCCGTCGCCGCTGCGTTGTTCACTGTCGGCTTGATCGGCACGTACCTCGTCGAAGGCAACATGCGCCTGATGGACAGCCAGCTCAAAACCTTCACCTACGGCCAATTCACCAGCTATTCCTTGTCGATCATCCCGCTGTTCCTGCTGATGTCGGAATTCGCCACACGCGGCGGCATGTCCCGCAGTCTGTTCAATGCGGCCAACGCTTGGCTTGGCCACCGCAAAGGCGGGCTGGCCATGGCGGCCGTCGGGGCATCTGCCGGATTTGGCGCCGTCTGCGGATCATCGCTGGCCACCGCATCTTCCATGGGCAAAGTCGCGCTGCCAGAACTCAAACGCGCGGGCTATTCGGGGGCGTTATCGACAGGCGCTCTCGCCGCGGGTGGCACCCTCGGCATCCTCATTCCGCCGTCTGTCGTGCTGGTCGTCTATTCAATCCTCGCCGAACAAAACATCGAAAAACTGTTCATCGCCGCGTTCATCCCCGGCCTCATCGCGATGATCGGCTATATGATCACCATCGCCATTTACGCCCGCGTCGCACCGGACTCCGCCACACGCGGCCCGCGCCAATCCTATCCCGACCGCCTGCGCGCCCTGCGTCCTGTCTGGCCTGTCTTGCTGATCTTCGCGCTGGTCATTGGCGGCATCTATACTGGCGCATTTTCCCCCACGGCCGCCGCCGCCGTGGGTGTCATGGGCACCGCATTGGTCGCATTCGCAAACCGGTCCCTTGACTGGCCCGCACTGCGCGACAGCCTTTTGGCAACAGGCCGCACATCGGGGATGATCTTCTTCATCGTGGTGGGTGCAAGCGTGTTCAATTCGTTCCTATCATCCGCCCAAGTGCCCCAAACAATGGCCGATCTATTCGCCACAACCGACCTTGATCCATGGCTGATCCTCGCGGGGATGCTCCTGCTCTATCTTGTCCTCGGAACGGTCATGGATTCACTCGCGATGATCTTCCTCACCGTGCCGATTTTCATCCCCATCGTCACACAGTTGGACTTCGGCCTGACCCCCGAAGAAATCGGCATCTGGTTCGGCATCCTCATCCTCATGGCCGCCGAAGTCGGGCTGATCACACCGCCTGTCGGCCTCAACCTGTTCGTCATAAACGCCATGTCAAAAGACGTGCCGATCGGGCAAACCTACAAAGGCATCCTGCCGTTCGTGGCCTCGGACATCTTCCGCATCGTGATCCTTGCGGCCTTTCCGGCCATTTCGCTCTGGCTGGTCAGGCTGCTGGGGTAATCACCACTCGAACGCGGGCGCAATGATCCGGCGGCTGAGCGTCATGATATCGGACACGTGCACCATCGGTGCCAAATCAACATCCCTGGCGCCAGCCTTCACAAGATCCGCCATCCGCGCATAGAGAGCCGGATATTCCCCGAGTTCCGACACAGCCATATCCTGATCGTTGACCACACAGGCGTTGCCGCCCTCCATAAGATAAACCAAATCGCCATCCGTGGTTCTGAATGTCATCTCCCACATTTGCTCACCTTCTTTGAGCCAGTCGAACTCGGCGGTGATGCCACCCGTAAACGTCAAATTCGCCTTGATTGGCGTTTGACGGTTTTCCGGTGTGTGCAGAACGCCTTTCTTTAAATGGACAGGGTCCGGCAGAACCTCCGTCAGGATCGACAGCGCATTGATGCCGGGATCAAGCACACCCATGCCACCGGGTTCAAACACCCAGTCTTGGCCGGGGTGCCATTGGCGCACATTTTCTTTCCAATCGATATGCGCGCTCTCAACGGTTTTGCCCGACAGCGCCGCCTTGGCCGCCGCAACGCCCTTGGCCATCCGGCTGTGCCACGTGGCAAACAACGTCTTGCCCGCGTCCTGCGCCATGTCCTCAAGCGCATGAACCTCCGCCAGCGTTGCACCGGGTGGTTTTTCCAGCATCACATGCCGTCCGGCCCGCAAACACGTCGCCGCATAATCAAATCGTGGAACAGGCGGCAGGCATAGGCTAACCACCCCAATATCGGGGTTTTCCGCCAGCATAGTGTCTATTTCTGTGTAGGACGGAACACCATCGACAGTGCCAGCGCGGCTTACGGTTGCGGCCAGTTCCCAATCCTCAGATGCGGCAATGGATGGTACGTGCTGATCAACGGCAATCTTACCGATGCCGACCAGTGCAACTTTAATTGGTCCGCTCATCAGTGCGACTCCCTTGCGACGTCATTGC
Organism: Octadecabacter dasysiphoniae; assembly: GCF_021532615.1. Lineage (GTDB taxonomy): Bacteria > Pseudomonadota > Alphaproteobacteria > Rhodobacterales > Rhodobacteraceae > Octadecabacter > Octadecabacter dasysiphoniae. Next base: position 757,652 of record NZ_JAKGAQ010000002.1, on the reverse strand, counting down.
CCCGCCGTCCGACAAGGAAATCAAAATCGGCCCCCTCATCCGCGCGGTTCACCTTATCATGATAAAGCTGCGCATAACCGCCACCCGGGCGCGCGACAGGCGGTGTCCAATCCGCCAAACGCGCCGCCAATTCATCGTCAGAAATATCAAGATGGATACGGCGTTCCTCGACATTCAACTCAATCATATCGCCGGTCTGCACGACCGCCAAAGGCCCGCCCGCCGCAGCCTCCGGTGCGGTATGCAGCACGACCGTGCCATAGGCCGTGCCCGACATCCGCGCATCCGAAATCCGCACCATATCGCGCACGCCCGCCTTCAACAGCTTGGCGGGCAATGCCATATCACCAACCTCTGCCATACCGGGATACCCCTTGGGGCCGCAGTTTTTCAGCACCATCACGCAGCTCGCATCAATATCCAGATCGGGCAAATCAACCCGCGCTTTGTAATCATCGATATCTTCAAACACGACGGCACGCCCACGGTGCACCATCAATTCAGGCGACGCCGCTGATGGTTTCAAAATCGCCCCGTTCGGCGCGAGGTTCCCGCGCAACACCGCGATCCCACCTGATTTACGCAGCGCCTTTTCCGTCGGAACAATCACGTCCTCGTTCCAGTTCTGAACGTCCTTCACCTCATCCCAGATCGAACCACCCGACACCGTCAAAGCGTCTTTGTGCAACAATCCGGTTTCACCAAGGCGCTTGATCACAACAGGCAATCCACCGGCATAGAAAAATTCTTCCATCAACCATTTGCCAGACGGCAACAGGTTCACAATCGTCGGCACATCCTTGCCGCAGCGATCCCAGTCTTCCAGCGACAAAGGCACTTCGCACCGCCCGGCCAGCGCCTGCAAATGCACCACCGCATTCGTCGACCCACCAATCGCGCCGTTCGTGCGGATCGCGTTTTCAAACGCCTCTTTGGTCATGATGTCGGACGGTTTCAGATCATCCTTTACCATCTGCACAATGCGTCGGCCTGTCAGCTGGCTCATCATCCGGCGCCGCGAATCCACCGCTGGGATCGCCGCGTTGCCAGACAGCGCCATGCCCAGCGCCTCGGCCATGCTCGCCATCGTGCTGGCCGTGCCCATGGTGTTGCAGCCACCGGCACTGCGCGACATCGATGCCTCTGCCTCAACGAATTCGTCCGGCGTCATTTCGCCCGCTTTCACGACCTCATTGAACCGCCTGATATGCGTCCCGGACCCAACCCGCTCACCACGGAAATGCCCGTTCAACATCGGCCCACCGGACACAACAATCGCCGGAAGATCAACCGAAGCCGCCCCCATCAAAAGCGCGGGCGTGGTCTTGTCACACCCTGCCATCAACACGACACCATCAATGGGTTTACCGCGCAGAGCCTCTTCAACATCCATCGCACACAGGTTGCGAAACATCATCGCGGTGGGGCGCAACGCGGATTCAGACGGGCTGAACACGGGAAATTCCACAGGGAAACCACCCGCCTCCCAAACACCGTTCTTCACCTTCTCAGCGAGCTCTCGCAAATGCCCGTTGCACGGCGTCAAATCGGACCACGTGTTGCAAATGCCAATCACTGGGCGCCCGTCGAACAAATCATCCGGATAGCCCTGATTCTTCATCCAGCCACGGTGATAAATCGCATCCTTACCGGTGCCCCCGAACCATTCTTGAGACCGCAGTTTTCGTGGCCATTTGGCTGGCTGAAATGTCATGACGTCAGATCCTTTTTTGATGCCACAGGTGTCGCCCGTGCCTTGCGAAGTTGCAAGTGGTGACAACCTTGTGTCTTGTTCAGCGGCGTCATTCCAGCATATCGCGGGATGTCACTATCGCAAAGGGCTGCCCCATGGATCTTAACGCTGACTTTTCTTCTCGCGTCGTTGTTCACGCGGCGGAAATTCCCTGGGTGGCTTCCCCCATGGCGGGCGTTGATCGCCGGATGCTAGACCGTATCGGGGATGAAGTGGCCCGCGCGACGACGATTGTCCGCTACGCGCCGGGCAGTAAATTTTCCGCTCACACGCACACAGGCGGCGAAGAATTCATCGTGCTCAGCGGTACGTTTCAAGATGAACACGGCGATTATCCGGCGGGCACCTATGTGCGCAATCCCCCCACCACCAGCCACACGCCGGGCGCGCAGGACGGCTGCGTGATTTTCGTCAAGCTCTGGCAATTTGATAAGGACGATCGCACCCAGTTCCGCCGCGATATGGCCGCTGGCCTCGGCCCTGCCGAAAACGGGATATCGCAGGCCGAATTGCACCGCGATGACCGCGAAATCGTCACCTATGTTCAGGCAGCGCAGGACGCTGACGTAACTATGGCCGCAATCGGTGGCATCGAAATTCTCGTGCTCAGCGGGTCTTTGATCGAAGGCGGTGACACCTTGAGCGAAGGGTCGTGGCTGCGCCTGCCCGACGGGGTTGATCTGACAGCCACCGCTGGCCCGAACGGCGCGACATTCTGGATGAAATCCGGCCACCTTCCGTTTGCAAAAGCTCCGGCAGTTTGAATGGCTGACATTGTTATCGTCGGCGGTGGTCTGTCCGGCCTCGCGCTTGCGCAGCACCTTGAACGTGCGGGCGCAGATTGGCACCTGCTAGAATCCCGTACGCGGCTTGGTGGGCGCATCAAGGGCGTAAAAGACGCCGATCATATCTTCGATCTTGGCCCGTCGTGGTACTGGCCCGGTCAGCCGCGCATGGCCCGCCTTACCGCTGATCTTGGCCTCGCGACATTCAAACAACACGCCACTGGCGATCTTATGTTTGAACCCGAACAGGGCGATGTTCAACGCGGTGTCGGGTTCGCCTCAATGGAAGGATCTTTGCGGATCAACGGCGGCATGATCGCCCTGATTAACGGCCTCGCCGCCCGCCTTCCCGAAAATCGGATCACCATGAATGCGCAGGCGGCAACCGTGGATCAACACGACGGAATCACACTTTCCGACGGCACGAAAATCACTGCAAACCGTGTGGTGATAACCTGTCCGCCGCGCGTCGCAGCGGGCCTGGCGTTCACCCCTCAGATCGATATTAATGCCCTCTCTCGCATTCCGACATGGATGGGCGGGCAGGCCAAATTCGTTGCCACCTATGACACGCCATTCTGGCGCACCGCCGGGCTGTCCGGTGACGCCATGAGCCGCCGTGGACCACTGGTTGAAATCCACGACGCCTCCCCGTCCGATACGTCTTTGGGTGCGCTGTTCGGGTTCGTCGGTGTCCCGCCAAATCACCGCGCTCAAAACGCTGACGCAATCATTGCCGCGTCTATCAACCAGCTTGCGCGACTGTTCGGGGACGACGACAAAACGCCCCGCGCCGCCTATCTCGAAGATTGGGCCACACAACCCGAAACCGCGAGCAGTGAGGATCAAGCCCCTCTCACATCCCATCCCGCCTACGGGCTGCCACGTGCGTTGGAAAACTTGTGGGACGGCGCGCTGCATTTTGGCTCCACGGAAACCGCGACCGACTTTGGTGGCTTCCTCGAAGGCGCCCTCGCGCGCGCGGAAACCTTGGCGCACCGTCTACTGGCGTAAATTACAGAAATTGGTGCCGCTGATAGGACTCGAACCTACTACCCCATCATTACGAATGATGTGCTCTACCTGATGAGCTACAGCGGCATTCGTGCAGAATTTATCACCGCGCAGAACCGTGGAAAAGTCCTATTTCGCGTCTTCGGTCTCAACCACATCATCGACGATTTCCGCCTCGACAATGTCGGTGCCTTGCGGTGCATCCGTCGGGCCCACAATAAGCGGCAGCATTTCAACGCCCGCAGGCATCGCCACCTCGCCTTTTGGCGGTTCGCGCCAGGACAACGTGTCAAAGCCGGAACAATTGACGCAAACAGGTTCCCAAACCGCATGGATGTGCTGGCAGTTATCGCAAATCCACTGCGGGCCACGCGGGGCCGTCAGCGCCTTGGCCAACCACCCACGCACAACCGCATCCGCTGATCCTTCGCCCCGTTCAATTGCGGCCATAATCGTCAGGCTACGCGCTGTCGGGTTTTCAGCCACAAGCTCTGTGATGGTGCGGCGGGCTTCCGGGAAATCCTCAGCGGCGATGTTCAGCTCGGCGACCAGCATTTTGGTCTCTGCATCATTGGGATGCGCCTTTGTCAAATTGCGGAACCGCTTGATCCGCGCAGCCGGGTCTTCGTCGGGAATAATAGCGGCAAACGCAGCGGCCAGATCGGAATGCGGCGCAACATCCCATGCCTTTTTGATCACGCGCGCCGCGGCACGTGCATTGTTTTTCTCAATGTAGGTTTCCGCCGCCAGAACGGCCGCAGGAACAAGATCGGGCGACATACGGTTCGCCTCAATCGCGGCGTCCTGCGCTTCCGGTGTCTGGCCCTCTGCAAAAATTCCCTTGGCTTCGGACAACGCCAAAACCGCATCGCGACGCCGATGCACATTGCGCGGCAACTGGCCGGTCTTCAACTTGGCCGTCAGCGTTTCGCGCGCGCCCTTCCAATCAGATTTTCCGGCTTGCAGGCGCAGCAACGTGTCTTGGGTTTCGACATGCTTTGGCTTAATCGCGAACGCCTTTTCCGCCAAAAGCAGCGCGGTGTCGGTATCCCCGTCCTCAAGCTTTTGTTTCATGATCCCGCGCACACCAACGAACCGCGTTTTGTCGTCTTCCAACAGCTTACGGTAGGTCTGTTCAGCCGTTCTGCGATCACCCGCAAGCTCTGCCGCTTGCGCCGTCAAAAGGTTCGTCAATTCGGGCCGCTCAAGGAATTTTTCAGCACGGTTAGCCTTGGCCATCGCAAGGCGCCCTTCACCGGATGCCAGCGCCATCATCCCTTCGGACAAGGCCTCAAAACCTTTGCGTTCACGGTTGCGCGAAAAGTAGCGCGAAATCGCGGTTTCATCCCCATTCAAAAACTTGAACGTCGCAATCGCCAGACCGATCAGTTTCAGCGTCACCCACACGAGGACAACCAGCACGATCAATCCAATGACCATTTCAATCACAGAAAACGTCGCCGCCTGCCCGCCGACATCAATCGTCGCGCTGCCTTCCATATCCAACAGCATCGTTGCGCCAAAAGTTGCGGCCATAACGACAGCGACGAAGGCCAAAATCTTTACAAGGGACCAGATCATCAGGGGGCAGCCTCAGTTCTAATTATAGGTTTCGGAAAGGGTCGCAATGGCGTCCAGAACGTCTGCGCGTTCGGTTGCCTGTGCGGTCCAGTCGGTCATTTCAGCGCGCGCCACTTCGGGCAGCGCTTCGATTTCGGCCAAGGCATCCGCCACACGGCCTTCTTTTATTGCAGCTTCAGCGCGGGACAAAACAGCGTCCGGCCCTGCGCCTTCTTGGGGTGCAGTTGATCGCACATCAAACTGGTTGCGCAGGAATCCACCAATTCCTCCGCTTTCGCCCGATACACCCTCGGCACGGGCCGTCGCCAACGCAGCACGCGCCGCAGCAGGGAAATCACTGGTCAGTTCAGCCGTCGTCGCCACACCTGTTTCAGCCGCCGACGTCAGCGCCAGTGGCAAATCCACATCGCCCAGATCACCCACCGCATCCGCAAACGGCGCGCCAGTTTCAACAGCCGTCGCGACGCGGTTCAACGCGGCACGGAATGCCGCCGCCTGCGCAGACGCAATCGCCTCTTGCTCAAGCTGTTCAGCCTCGGCGCGGGCTGCCGCCAAATCCGCCTCGGCTTGGGCCGCCGCCGACATGACATTTTCTTGCTGCGCATCAAGATCGGCGCGCAATTCCTCAAGCTCGCGCTGATACGCTGCCAGGGCCGTGTCCGATAACGTCCCATCCGAACCGGGCCGCTTTTCAACTTCTGTCAGCCGATCATCCAGCGCCGCCAATCCAGCATCAATGGTGTCGGACAACGCACTGGTTTGCGCCGCTGTCTGTTCACCCAATCCAGAAATCTCTGCCTCGATACCTGACAAATCAACGCTCGGTGCCTCGGCCAACTGCGCCTCAAGCGCTGCAATCTGATCGGACTGCGCGCTCACCTGCGCCGCCAAATCATCTGAATCGCCATTCATCGGGTAGTAGGTCGCGATGCCATATCCAATCGCGCCGGCAACAACACCGCCCAGCAGCAATGGCAAAAACCCTGCCGTCGGCCATGGATCCGGCTGTCGCTGGGGTTCAGAAGGCGCGATTTCTTCACGAATATCGTCAACCGGCTCTTCAACGATTTCGATGTCCAGATCGGTATCCGTTGTTTCGCTGTCTTCCACGGAATCCACATCTGTATAGGCTGTGTCGTCGGCCTGCGCCTGCGCAACGTCTTCGTCCGTCACGACAGACACCGCTTCTTCCGTCGACGTCACCTCAACCGCGTCATCAACTGACGTGTCGATCTTGGATTTTCCGGTCTTGGTTTTGGTAGACTTAGCCACGTCTGATACCTGCTCACATCGCCCTGAGCCCGAACGCCCACCCAAACACTCTATCGCGGGGGCCAACGACCCTCAAGCGATCAAACCAGCCGTTTGTGCGACCATTGATTGCAGGTTCGGATGGTCAGAAACGGTGATGGACGCGGGGGACATTCCCACCGCAGCCTCGCCAACAGAATCGCTGATCGTAACAACATGTGCGCCACTAAAATCAAACTGCCAATCGATTAGAATCGACACTGTTTCTGCGGAAAACACCGGAAAGATCAAATGTTCGACAGACTGCAAGATGCCCAGAACGGACCCGTCTACAGGCACAACATCTTTGCGATAGGCAACAATTTCCGCGCACACCAAACCACCTGAGGTCAAAACCGTGCTGACGTCTCCGATCGAAACTTCCCCCCTAATGTGAACCAGCTTTTCCAACGCCCCCCGCGCGAGAATCACCGCGCATAAATCCTGTGCAGACCCACCCGCGCTGATCGCCGTGTACCCCGCTTGTCTGGCTGCATCCGCCGTGGCGTCCCCAACACAATAGGCCACGCGCCCGTTTCCCTTGGGCGCAAAGGCAACACCGGCTCGCGACGTAAACACCGCCGCCTCAAAATCAGGAATACGCGCACCCGTCGCGACAAGCTCGAACGCGGGCACAATCAAGGGCCGGAACGGGCCAGCAACCCGCGCCAGCGCAACCGAAAACCTTTCAGATGCAACACGGGGCCGCGTGATCAGGACGGTGGGATGAACATATGGGGGCAGGGTCAAACCTCTCCGGCCATTGTGGCGATTGCGGGCAAGTGTTACCTGCACACCACCCAGACGCAAGCTAGGCGACCCACTCGCATGTCCGTTCCCATGACCATCCTCGGCATCGAAAGCAGCTGCGACGACACCGCGGCCGCCGTCGTGCGCGGGGTGCCATCCAATGCGCATGTTTTGTCAAATGTGGTCTTTGGCCAAACCGACGCCCACGCTGCTTTTGGCGGTGTCGTGCCCGAAATCGCCGCACGCGCCCACGCCGAAAAGATCGACCTCGCCATCGAAGGTGCACTATCGCAGGCCGGTTTGGGGTTGGATAAGATCGACGCCATCGCCGTCACCGCGGGCCCCGGGCTTGTGGGCGGGGTATTATCAGGCGTGATGTGCGCCAAGGGCCTAAGTGCCGCGACGGGGTTGCCGTTGATCGGGGTCAACCACCTCGCGGGGCACGCCTTAACGCCGCAACTGACAGACGGGATCGCATTTCCATACGTTATGCTTCTGGTATCGGGCGGCCATTGCCAATTCCTGCTGGTTCAGGGGCACGACGACTACACCCGCCTTGGCGGCACTATCGACGACGCACCCGGCGAAGCCTTCGACAAAACCGCACGCATCCTCGCGCTCCCACAGCCCGGCGGCCCATCTGTTGAACGGCACGCAAAGGCGGGCAACGATCGCGCCTTTGCCTTGCCCCGCCCCCTGCTGAACCGCGACGATTGCAACATGTCCTTTTCCGGTTTGAAAACGGCCATCCTGCGGGCGCGTGACGATGTCATCGACCAGCACGGCGGGCTTCCGTCATCGATCCGATCAGATTTATGCGCCAGCTTTCAGGCCGCCGTGCGCGATGTTCTTGTCGCAAAATCACGCAAAGCAATGGCCGCAGCGCGGGCGCTGACACCCGAGATTCGTTCATTTGCCGTCGCAGGTGGCGTTGCAGCAAACGGCACGATCAGATCAGCGTTAGAAGCGTTTTGCGCTGAAACAGACACTACTTTTGTGGCACCACCCCTCTCCTTGTGCACCGACAATGCTGCGATGATCGCCTATGCGGGGCTGATCCGGTTGCAGCACGGTCAAATTGACGACATGTCATTAACGGCCCGCCCGCGTTGGCCCCTTGATCAGACCAGCCCGACACTGTCAGGTAGTGGAAAGAAGGGGGCCAAATCATGAAGATCACAGTTGCTGGCGCTGGCGCATTCGGTACGGGCTTGGCCATCGCTCTTGCTGCAAATGGCCCCGTAACGCTTTGGGCGCGCGATGAAACCGCCGCGGCCGACATGGCGCAAACCCGTGAAAACGCGGCGCGCCTGCCGGGTCACACATTGCCCGCCAATCTCCTCGTCACATCCAGCGTGGCCGACGTTTTTGACGCCGACACAATTCTGCTCGCCATTCCGGCGCAAAAACTGGGCGGCTGGCTGGAAGAACACGCCGCGCATCTGGCAGGAAAACGGCTCGTTGCGTGCTGCAAGGGCATTGATCAATCCACATTGCGCGGCCCCGTCGCCCAGATTGAGGCCCACGTTCCATCCGCCATCGCCGCGATGCTCACCGGGCCAAGCTTTGCTGCCGACATCGCGGCCCATCTGCCGACCGCCCTGACACTCGCGTGCAAAGACACCGTCGAAGGCCCCTATCTACAGGCCAGCCTTTCGACCCCCAATCTGCGCCTCTATCTCAGCCATGATGTGATTGGCGCAGAACTTGGCGGCGCGTTGAAAAACGTCATCGCGATTGCCTGTGGCGTCTGCATGGGCGCCGGATTTGGCGAAAGCGCGCGCGCTGCGGTGATCACACGCGGGTTTGCAGAAATGCGCCGGATCGGCAGCGCCCTTGGTGCGGATCCGGAAACCCTGACAGGCCTTTCGGGCTTTGGTGATCTAGCGCTGACATGCACTTCAGACGGGTCGCGCAATTATCGGTTCGGCCAGTCCATCGGGTCGGGCCAAGACTTCGATCCAAACACAACCGTCGAAGGCGCAGCTACCGCACTTTCAGTCACTAACCTTGCCAAAAACCACGATTTGGACCTTCCCATTTGCCGTGTCGTGGCCGATCTGTCGTCGGGCAAAATTGATCCTGAAACAGCCCTCGCAACCCTTCTCTCACGTCCCCTTCGAAAGGAATGACCATGCGTTTTACCCTCATCACCCGCGACAAACCCGATGCCCTTCAAATCCGCCTCGACAATCGCGATGCCCACCTCGCCTATATTGCCGACACTGGCGTGGTTGAAATGGCGGGCCCGTTTCTTGATCCGAATGGCACCATGTGCGGGTCTCTCATCATCATGGATGTCGACTCCCTCGACGCGGCACAAAGCTGGGCGGACAATGATCCTTATGCAAAGGCCGATTTGTTCGAAAAGGTCCGTATCGAGGAATGGAAAAAGGTGATCGGCTGATGCGCTACTGGTTGTTCAAATCCGAACCCTCCGTCTGGGGCTGGGCCGATCAGGTGGCAAAGGGCGACGTGGGCGAAGAATGGGACGGCGTGCGCAACTACCAGGCCCGCAATTTCATGCGCGACATGACAGTCGGCGATCTCGGGTTCTTCTATCATTCCCAGAAAGAGAAATCCGTGGTGGGAATCGTCGAAGTCTGCGCCGCCGCGCACCCCGACAGCACGACCGACGATGAACGGTGGGACTGCGTGGATATCAAAGCCGTTCGCGCCTTTGAAACCCCCGTCACCCTTGATCAAATCAAAGCGGATGAACGCCTAGCCGACATGATCCTCGTGCGCAATTCCCGCCTGTCCGTCCAACCCGTCACAGACGCCGAATGGCTGGCCATTTGTGCAATGGGCAACACAAAACCCTAGCGTTAGACCCTGAAAATGCCCAAACTGCCCCCACCATAGCCAAATAATAAGGGAGGGTCTTATGGGATTTCTAGCAGTCGTCGTTGGCGCCGCAGCAAGTTTTGCGTTCGGCGCGTTTTGGTACGGTGTGTTCTCGAATGCGTGGAAAACGGACAGCAAAGTGCCGCTGGACGACGACAACAACCCCAAGAACATGCGCAGTCCGGTGCCCTACATCACCTGCGCGATTTCCTTGCTTCTGGTCGCAGGTATGATGCGCCACAGCTTTGCGACGGCGGGCATTGATACACTCGGAAAGGGTTTGATGTCGGGCGCAGGAATCGGTTTGTTCTTCGTCACACCTTGGGTCGCGCTGTTTAACGGATATTCGATGCATTCCCAGCGGCTTACGCTGATCAACGGCGGATATGCGACGATCGGTTGCGCGCTGATGGGTGCGATCCTGACACTTCTGTAGCGAAAATAGCGAAAGGGCCCGGGCACCCCGCCCAGACCCTTTCTCTCACCCACGTGTTACTCCGCAAAGCCACCACACGTGTATCTGAAACTGGTTCCGGGCCATCCTGGCCGCATGAACCTGATACCCGACCGCATCGGTTTCACGCAAACAAATAGCCCGTAAGATACATATAAAATGCAAAACGCCCGCCGGTAAAGGCGGGCGTTGCGATGTCATCGGGCCGATTTAGCCGTAGACGGATTCTTTGCCGAAATGCTTGGTCAGCATGTAATAAACGACGGCACGGTACTTGTTACGCTCGGATTTGCCGTATGTTTCGATCACAGAATTGATGGCTTCCATCAGCTGTGGACCGTCCGCAAGGCCCAGTTTCTTGATCAAAAAGTTGTTCTTAACTGTCTCAAGCTCGGACGCTTGGCTGCCGGCAACCGTGGACGCATCAGCGTTATAAATCGAAGGGCCGCAGCCAATCGTCACTTTCGTCAAAAGGTCCATATCCGGCGTCATGCCGCACTTGTTCTTCAAATCGTCTGCATAGGTTGCGATCAGGTCATCACGCTTGCTCATGGTATTCTCCCACCTAGATTTGGCCGGTTATTTCGGCGCTGTGGCATAGGTTAATGCCTTAACCCGCCATCTCAAAGGGAAATTCTACGCCCAAGTTCCCCGCCACTTTATCGGCACGTGCCCCAGCCGCGCGCCTGCAAATGAAAATGGTCCGCATGCAGGGCGTTGTATTCGGGGCTAAGGGTCGTTGCGAACCACGTGCACGCACTGTCCTTCGCTGCCCGCAGAAACGCCGCTTCGGGTCCGGCACCATCCCAATCACGGATTAAACGAACGCGGCGACCATCGGCAAAATCAAATCCGGTGATGTCGATGGCATCGGCCGTGGAATGGGTGCTCCACCGCGTGCTGTTCCCGTTGCTTGTCCGAATGGGGCGGCAATTATAACTGCCAATCTGGCGAAACACGGTAACGTCGGTGCCCAGAATATCACGCGCAGCAGGCTGGACACCGTGGCGTTCCCACATGGCTAATCGCAACGCCGTGGCACAAGATGTTTCAATCGGATCAATGCGCGCCGCACCAATTTGGGACAGCCGCACGCGGTTGCGCACATGGCAGTTGTCCGTCACCTCAAGCGGGGTCATGGAACGGGCCTGCGCGGAGGCATCCAACACAGCAACACACTGTGCCGGATCGGCCAGCGCCAAGCGCATTTTCCACGTGGTCAGCGGTGTAACGGGTGCTGCCACGGCCAGCGGCGTCGTCGGGTTCCAATGATCGGGCAGGGGCGTCTCAGGGTGAAACAGTGCCAAAAGCCCACCCACAATTGCCCCGATAACACCAAGCGATAAAACCGCCCCGCCAACAGAACGAAAGACCGCCCAACGCGAAACGCGAGGCCGTTTGGCGGCCTCGCGTTCCTCAGAATGTTCGGGGTCGTGCGTCACGCCGCGCCCTTAGTAGCGGTAATGCTCTGGCTTGAACGGGCCTTCAGGTGTTACGCCAATGTATGCCGCCTGTTCAGGATCAAGCTTGGACAGTTTCACACCGATGCGGTCCAGATGCAGACGCGCAACTTTTTCGTCCAGATGCTTGGGCAGAATATAAACGCCGGGCTGGTATTCATCGCCCTTCGTCCACAATTCAATCTGCGCCAAAACCTGGTTCGTGAACGATGCAGACATCACGAAAGACGGGTGGCCCGTTGCGTTACCAAGGTTCAACAAACGACCCTCGGACAGCAGGATCAAACGGTGCCCGTTGGGCATCTCGATCATGTCGACCTGTTCTTTGATGTTCGTCCACTTGTGGTTCTTCAGCGCGGCAACCTGAATTTCATTGTCGAAGTGGCCGATGTTGCCAACAATCGCCATGTCTTTCATGCGGCGCATGTGTTCGATGCGGATCACGTCTTTGTTGCCCGTCGTCGTGATGAACAGATCGGCCGTTTCGATAACATCTTCAAGCGTCGTCACCTGAAAACCGTCCATCGCCGCCTGAAGCGCGCAGATGGGGTCAACTTCGGTCACGATCACACGCGCACCGGCCCCCGCCAATGACGCAGCAGATCCTTTGCCCACATCGCCGTACCCCATCACAACCGCAACTTTACCGGCCATCATGGTGTCCGTCGCGCGGCGGATACCGTCCACAAGGCTCTCTTTACAGCCGTATTTGTTGTCAAACTTCGACTTGGTCACAGAATCGTTCACGTTGATCGCAGGGAAGGGCAGCTGGCCGTTCTTGTGCAGATCATACAGGCGGTGAACGCCCGTTGTTGTTTCCTCGGAAACGCCCTGAATATCACCACGTGTTTTGGTGAACCAACCGGGCGACAGCGCCATGCGCTTTTTGATCTGCTCTTTGATCACGGCTTCTTCTTCGGATGTCGGAACGGCCAGCACGTCTTCGCCGGCTTCCATGCGCGCACCCAAAAGAATGTACAGCGTCGCGTCGCCGCCATCGTCCAAAATCATGTTCGCGCCATCGGGGAACGCAAAGGATTTATCAAGATAATCCCAATGCTCCTCAAGGCTCTGACCCTTGATCGCGAATACTGGCGTGCCGCCTTCGGCAATCGCCGCCGCCGCGTGGTCTTGCGTGGAAAAGATGTTGCACGACGCCCAGCGCACATCGGCGCCCAGCTCAACCAGTGTTTCAATCAGAACAGCCGTCTGGATCGTCATATGCAACGATCCGACAATCCGCGCACCTTTCAACGGCTTGCTTTCACCGAACTCGGCGCGGCACGCCATCAGGCCCGGCATTTCTGTTTCTGCAATGTCCAGTTCCTTGCGGCCAAAGCTGGCAAGCGCGATGTCTTTAACGATGTAATCCTTGGCCATAAGCCGCTCTCCTCGGGATGTCATTTGCGATGCACATAGCACCGCCGTGGGGTCTCGACAATGGACTGGGTCAGGCCATAGGGTCGCGGCTCATTTGAAAGGTCACATCGATGAAACAACCCCGTGCATGGCAGCGGATGCTGTCGGGTCGCAGATTGGATCTGCTTGACCCCACCCCGATGGATGTCGAAATCGAAGACATCGCGCACGGCCTTGCGTTTGTGGCGCGCTGGAATGGTCAGACGATGGGGGATTTCGCCTATTCCGTCGCCGAACATTCGCTGTTGGTGGAACAGATTTTCACCGCGATGAACCCCAAGGCACCGGTCAAATGGCAGCTTGCCGCGCTGCTGCACGATGCGCCCGAATATGTGATTGGCGATATGATCAGCCCGGTTAAGGCCGCCGTTGGTCCCGGCTATGAAACGCTGGACGATAGGCTCATGGCCGCGATCCACATCCGCTTTGGCCTCCCCGCGCAAGTGCCCCCCGCCATCAAGAAACAAATCAAGAAAGCCGACAAAATCAGCGCTTGGCTTGAGGCTGTGCAAATCGCAGGCTTCACCGTCGCCGAAGCGGACAAATTTTTCGGAAAACCAGACCCTAACTTAGCCAAAAACGCCAAAATCCAGCTGCGCCCACCGCTAGACGTGCGTCAGGATTTCACCACACGACACGCCACTCTGATGGAGCTTTTATGACATTCGATGTCCGCGATATGCACCGCAACGACGTCCCCGCTTGCGTCGAAATCATCAATCATATTATCGCCCTTGGCGGGTCAACGGCGTACGAAGACCCCTACACAGAACCCCACTTCGCCGATCATTATCTTGATGAACCGCCGGTGACGAACGTAGTGCTACTGGGCACCCGTCTTGTGGGGTTTCAGGCGGCGTTCGATATCGGGGATGGCCTCTATTCCATCGGCAGCTTTACCGATCAGCAAAATCCGGCCCGTGGTGCGGGCCATGCGATCTTCGCCAAAACGCTGGCTGATTGTCGCGCCCATGGCGGCACGGCGATCCTTGCGAAAATCACGTCTGATAATACAGGCGGCCTCGCGTATTATTCCAAAATGGGGTTCGAACCCGACACCATCTGGAAAGACGACCACACCCGCCGCGACGGCACGACGGTTGATCGCATTGTGAAACGTTACACTCTTTAACGAACGGGGCGGCGCACAGGGATGATTGCCGCCCCGTCCACACCCCTACCAAAGATCGCGATAAGGGTTGTGGGGATGCCGCTTGCGTTCATGTTCCGGCACATGACGATCCGCATGGGTTTTCAGGTGCTCGGGAATCTTGTTGCCGCGTCGGGCAAGTGTCGCGGTATACATGGCATCTGCTAGTAAAGTGAACATATTCGCCTCCATTGGTTATGTTGATAGCCAACAGATAAACGCTCATACCGATTCCCCCTAGTCAGGAAGAATTTCGATGTGTTAGCCTAGCTTTCAAATGAATTGGAACGATATCCCCTCCCTCGCGGCCCTGCGCGCATTTGAGGCCGCCGCCCGTCACGGCAGCTTTTCGGCCGCTGCACGTGATTTGAACGTCACCCATGCGGCCATCGCCCAACACGTTCGCGCCCTCGAAGACCACTTCGGGCAATCCTTGATGCAACGCGACGGGCGCGGCATGTCCGTCACACCGGAAGGCCGCGCATTATCCGATTCCCTCTCCGAGGCCTTTGGCCTTATCGCCACAGCGTCCCATGATCTGCTGGATCAATCCCAAACCCGCGCGATCCGTGTTGCGGTGACACCATCGCTGGCCGCCAACTGGCTGATGCCCCGCATCGGTAGTTTTTGGAATCAGCACCCCGAAATAGAAGTCGAACTTGTACCAGCCATGACCCTCGTCGATCTGCGCCGCGATAATATCGACGTCGCAATTCGCTACGGCAAAGGCGGCTGGGCTGGCGTGTCTTCCACGCCGCTGATGCCCGCCGGACACGTTGCCGTCGCCGCGCCAAGCTATGTCGAAGGACGCAAAATCGATTGCCTGTCAGACCTCAAGGGGTTGCGCTGGCTCATGGACGGGACTCGCTCAGAAGAACGGTTCTGGATTTGCGCCAACGGCATCGATCTGGACGAAGAATGCGTCACCATGTTTCCCACCGGCCAGCTTTCGCGCGAAGCCGCGCGCGCGGGCCTCGGCATCACTGTCCAGCCCGCCCCGATTGCGGCCCCCTATATCGCGTCAGGCGCATTCGTCGAACTCTGCGCCGAACAGGACAGTGACATCGCCTATCACATCCTCACCCGACCAGAGGTTATATCCCCGACAAGGGACATATTCGTCAAATGGTTAAGGTCCGAAGCCACATCCTGACCCATATCAAACCCATACCGGAACCATACTGAACCCATACGCCGGATTTCTTGGGTTTCGGAAAGTGTTAACGCGGGCTGCGCTTCGCCAGAATGCGCTGCAACGTCCGGCGGTGCATGTTCAAACGCCGCGCCGTTTCAGACACGTTGCGATCGCATAATTCATACACACGCTGGATGTGTTCCCACCGCACGCGATCCGCGCTCATCGGGTTTTCAGGCGGCGGAGGAAGCTCGTCCCCTGTCGCCAAAAGCGCGTTGGTCACGTCCGTCGCATCGGCAGGTTTTGACAGATAATCTGTCGCGCCAATCTTGACGGCAGCAACGGCTGTCGCGATGGCACCATAACCGGTCAGCACAACGATCCGCGCCTCGGGGCGGCGTTCGCGCAGCGTCTCAACCACATCGAGCCCGGTGCCGTCTTCTAGCCGCAGATCAACCACCGCGTAGGCCGGCGGGCGGGCCGTTGCGATGGCCTTACCCGCAGCAACGCTATCGGCTGTTTCAACACTGAATCCACGTTTCTCCATCGCCTTTGCCAGACGACGTAAAAACGGTTCATCGTCATCCACCAACAAAAGGGACGGGTCTTCGCCAAGATCATGCAGTTCCATCGTGTCTTCCCCTTAATATTCGTAGCAAAAGGTAGTGCTCATTGGGGGGTCGGTCAAATTTTGCATCTAACAAACTAACTTGCAGCGTCAACAAAACAGCTCAGGCTTTCGGCCATTTGCTCTGGTGTGACGTCGCGGCGATAGAACTCCTGGAAACCATGCTCAGGGAAGACAAGGTAGGACATCGTCGTATGATCCACGAGGTAGTATTCATCCTCTGCGTCCTGCTTGGCGTAATAGGTCCGGTACGCTTGTGACGCGGCACGCACCTGTTCGGGTGAACCCGTCAGGCCAAGCATTCTGTCATGGAAATTATCGGTAAAGTCGCGCACCACATCAACCGTATCGCGTTCCGGATCGATCGAGATGAAAACAGGCGTCACCTCTACCCCTGCATCGTCCAGAATATCGACCGCTTGCGCGTTCCGCATGTTGTCCAGCGGGCAGACATCAGGGCAGAAGGTGTAGCCGAAATAAATCAGCGTCGGGCCCGTAATCACATCAGCATCCGTGACAGTCGCGCCCGTTTCATCAACAAGCTCGAACGGGCCACCAATGGCGCCCCCTGCGGCCTGGCTGGCACGGCATCCGGCAAAAATATCATCGGACTTACCCATCTGGGTTGCTGCAAACGTACCCCCCAAAAGGGCAACAACAACGGCTCCTGCAGCGATTGCGTAGGTCTTCGACATGATGTTCTCCACAAAATTGGTCGCGGTTGACGTCTGAATATGCGCACCATGTAAAAGGTAAAGTCACAATCGGGTCACAGGACATTATGGCGCAGATCGAACATGATCTATTTTTGAACGACCAACGCAGCAATTGGGTCCGTCTGCGTACGCTGGTCATGCTGCGCTGGTTCGCAGTGGTCGGCCAGATCGGTGCGGTGCTGGCAGCAGTCTATATCTATCAGTTCACACTTGAAATCGGGCTGATCGCAATCGTGATCGGCATGCCTGTTCTGGCGAATGTGATCTCTGTATTTCTGTTCCCGGAAAACCGCCGCCTGTCCGAAGGCGAAGCGGACCTGATGATCGGTTTTGACCTCCTTCAACTTGGCATGCTGCTATATCTGACGGGGGGGTTGAACAATCCGTTCGCATTGCTGATCCTCGCGCCGATTACTGTTGCGTCGACCATCCTGCCGCTGCGCAGTACCCTCATTCTAGGTGCGATTGCTTTGGCAGTTGTTACCCTGTTGCGGTTCCAAAGCCTGCCGATCCTGACAGCTTCTGGTGTTCCTCTTATCCTGCCGGAACTGTTCGTTTTCGGGTTTTGGTTATCGCTGGTGATCGGCGTCGTTTTTGTGGGAATCTATGCCCGCCAAGTAACCCAAGAAACCCTATCCATGGGCGAAGCTTTGGTCGCCACGCAAATCGCCCTCGCGCGGGAACAAAAGCTGACAGATCTTGGTGGGGTCGTTGCCGCCGCCGCCCATGAATTGGGGACACCGTTGGCAACAATCAAACTGGTCAGCAGTGAACTGATCGACGAGCTTGATGACAATGACGAAATGAAAGAAGACGCGATGCTGATCCGTGCACAGGCGGATCGATGTCGCGATATTTTACGATCAATGGGGCGCGTCGGCAAAGAAGACCACCTCATGCGCCACGCCCCGATAGAAACCGTCATCCGCGAGGCGAGCGAACCACATCTCGAACGCGGCAAGACCGTGACCTTTTCAATTCTGCCAGCGGACGAAGGCGCGCCTCGCCAGCCGGATATCTACCGCCGTCCGGAAGTGATTCACGGTATCCGGAACCTCGTCCAGAATGCGGTAGATTTCGCAATGGACCGCGTTTTGATCGAAGTCAGCTGGACCGCAGACAATATCCTAATCCAGATCAAAGACGACGGGCCCGGTTTCCCATCCTCGGTGTTGGGCCGCATTGGTGATCCTTTTGTGCGGCGACGCCGGAACGACGTAACACGCGCCCAGCGCCCCGGTTATGAAGGCATGGGGTTGGGTTTGTTCATCGCAAAAACATTGCTGGAACGATCCGGCGCAAAATTGCAATTTGCCAATGGCGCTGCGCGCGCACTGTCCGACAAACGGGGCGGGGCTATTGTCAGCGTTGAATGGCCCCGATCCGTGATCGAAGCAAAAGTCGAAAAGGCGCGCGGGGCGCTGGGTGACAATACGCCGATAACACAGGCTTAACTTCAATTAATCGTGCCTTAACGAGCAATTAACTAAATCGAAGCATTCTCATTTCTGCTGAGTCGGAGGTGTCTGTTGGATCAATTTGGTTTACTTGGAGTTCTCGGAGCGCTGCTGATAGGGGCAATTGCCGCAGTCATTGTTCTGACGTTCTGGATCAAATCGAACAGTCGCATCGCGATTGTTGGGCGTACACTCATGCACGAGGCCGAGGGGTCGATCACGTTTCTTTTTGAAAATGATGTGTTGCTAGACGTCACACCACGGGCCCGCACCTTGATGGAGCAAAGCGACAGCCATCGATCTGACTGGGAAAACTTCCTGACGCTTTTGTCTGCGCGGTTCCCACATTTACGTTCACAGTGCCAAGACCTCGCGAGTGTTGGTAAGAAAACAATCAGCCCCCAAGACGGTCAACCCGGTTGGATTGAGGCAGAGTTTTGGAACGGTCTTGCGCGGATCACGCTTGTTCAAGACAAAGATCATCCCGATGAAATGCTTGACCCGCTTACAGCCACAGCCATGGAACACGAACTCGAAACGCTGCGCAGCATCGGCGAAGATTCCCCGCAATTGATTTGGAAACATGATGCAGAGGGCGTGCTGATCTGGGCCAACCGCGCTTTCATCGAACTCTCCGAAGCGATCAATCCGGTTGGTCCTGATGACATTTTGCCTTGGCCGCCAAAAAGCATTTTCACGGACACAGCAACGCCCGCCGGATCAGCGCCTGTCATCGATATGCACCGCATAGAAATCCCCGGCGAAGAAAAACCAATCTGGTTCGAAGTCACGGGCGTTAAGCGTGGAACGGACACGATTTACTTTGCCGTTGACGCAAGCGCCGTTGTATTTTCCCAAGAGGCCCAGAAATCCTTTGTGCAAACCCTGACCAAAACATTCGCGCAATTGTCTGTTGGGCTCGCGATTTTTGATGCGGACCGCCGGTTGGTCCTGTTCAATCCTGCGCTTGTCGATCTGACGGGCCTGCCCGCACATTTTCTGATCGCCCGCCCGGCCTTGTTCTCGTTTCTGGACCGGTTGCGCGACCAGAACATGATCCCCGAACCCAAAGATTACACATCATGGCGCGGGCAAATGGTCGCGCTGGAATCCGCCGCCGCTGAAGGCAATTACCATGAGACTTGGCTGCTTCCCAATGGGCAGACATTTCGCGTTACAGGCAAACCACACCCCAACGGCGCAATTGCATTTTTGATGGAAGACATCAGCGATGAAATTTCGCTGACACGCAAATTCCGATCCCAGATCGACACCAGTGCGGCCGTCATCGACAATCTTACCGCTGCGGTGTCTGTATTTTCATCCTCCGGGTCTTTGATCATGGCCAACAGTGCCTACCGCGAACTTTGGGGCACTGAACCTGATGGGTCGCTTGCCAGTCGTGATTTTTCTGACGAACTGTCATCATGGGAAACCGCCTCAGCGCCTTCTCCGGTGTGGGTCAAATTGAATGAGACATTGAAACGCGGTGGCAGCGACCGCCCGTGGCAAGGGTCGGTCTGGCTCGACAGTCATGTTGAACTGACGTGCCAATACGCACCCCTTCCCGAAGGCAACCACCAGATTATTTTCATCCCCTCCGAAAGGGTCATCGAAGCCGAAGCACCGTTTGAGTCCATAGAATTCAGGGCAAGCTAACTCAAACGCTTCGAATTGCCCTTGCAGGCACACACCCGCCGCATACAGTCGGGGCATGGCGAAATCCTCAACCACACTTCGGCTGTCGACAGAAGACGACACCGCCCTTCTTGGCCAGACCCTCGCGCGGTTTGCTAAGGCGGGCGATTGTATTTTGTTGCGCGGCCATATTGGTGCCGGAAAATCTGCCCTCGCCCGCGCATTTATACGCGAACGTCTTGGTGCGGATACCGAAGTTCCCTCACCTACATTCACACTCGTCCAAGTCTATGACCTTCCCCATATCGAAATTTGGCATGCTGATCTATACCGTCTAACAGACACCCAAGAGGCGGTTGAACTTGGCCTGACGGACGCCTTCGACACCGAAATCTGCCTAATTGAATGGCCCGAAATCCTGGGCGATCTGGTTCCTGAAAATGCGTTGAACATCGAACTTTGTGCAGGTCGCGATGCGCATTTGGCGACCCTAACGTATGATCAAAACTGGACCGACCGGTTGGCATCGATTGACCAGCATGCGTAGTGAAATTGTGTCCGACTGGCTGGCCCGAACCGATTGGGCGAATTGGCATCGCAACGCTATGACAGGCGATGCATCCGCGCGGCGGTATGAACGCCTCACCAATGGTCACGGCATGAACGTCATCTTGATGGATGCCCCGCCCGATACCTGCGGCAGCCAATCGCGGTTTGTTGAGATCGCAAAACACCTCCGCGGCCTAGGCCTCGCCGCGCCGCAGATTCTGGACTGGGATGATGGGCTTGGGCTTATGATCCTCGAAGACCTTGGCGAGGCTGATTTCGCCAAACATCTGAAATCCTCACCCACCGAAGAACGCGAACTTTACGAAGCCGCTGTTGATACATTGCTGGCGCTTCAATCGGTCGCCCCGCCCAAGAGGCTAGACAAGATGACGCCCGCGGTCGCGGCCGATATGATCGACATCGCCTTTGACTGGGCCGCCATTGAGAAAAGCACAGATCTAGCGGCGGAACTGAAGGCCAATATTCATGATCTTTTGAAACAGGTCGATCCATCGCCGAGCGTTCTGTCATTGCGGGATTTCCATGCCGAAAATCTGATCTGGAGGCCTGATCATCAAGGCCTGTCCACCGTTGGACTTCTGGATTTTCAAGACGCTTTCGTCACACATCCTACCTATGATCTTGCCTCACTGCTGCGCGATGCCCGCCGTGATGTGAACCCTGAACTTCTGGATATTTTATTGCCCCGCTTGATTTCAGGCCCAACAGATCGCACAGCCGCACGTTCTGCATTCCACGTGATCGCAATACAACGAAACTTGCGGATTCTTGGCATCTTTAATCGGCTGGCGCGACACAACGGGAAAACCGGATACCTCGATCTTATCCCAAGAGTACGGGCGCACCTGAGAACCGATTTAGAAGCCCCGATCTGCGCCGATATTGCGCCATTGATTGAACGGGCCTTCGGCACATGGGATGCGTCGTCATGATACCAAATTCAATTCTATTGTTCGCAGCGGGCCTTGGAACACGGATGGCGCCGTTAACAGATACCCGCCCAAAATCACTGGTTGAGGTCGCCGGAAAACCACTACTGGATCACGCGATTGATCAATGTGCGGGCCTCAACATTGTGGTGAATACCCATTATTTTGCAGACCAGATCGAACGCCACATCGATGGGCGCAATATTGCCCTTTCCGATGAAACCGATCTTTTGCGCGAAACGGGCGGTGGGCTGAAACATGCCCTTCCCCTTCTTCGGTCCAACCCCGTTTTCACCATGAACACAGATGCGGTTTGGCGCGGGCCGAACCCTATCGCAACACTTCAAACCACATGGTCGGACGACATGAACGCGTTGCTGCTGATGATTCCGCGCAAGGACGCTGTCGGGCATATTGGCGATGGCGATTTTGACATCGATGCCAACGGTCGCCTGACCCGCGGCACCGGTTACGTTTATTCCGGATTGCAAATTATCCGCACTGACGGGCTGTCAAAAATCACCGACGAATCCTTTTCGATGTGGTCGCTTTGGAACGACATGTTGAAAGACGGGACGATGTACGGCGTACCCTATGATGGCCAATGGTGTGACGTTGGCCGCCCCGACAGTATCGCGATTGCCGAAACCATGCTTGAGAGCGCCCAAGATGTTTAACCCCACGACAGCCCCTCGCGTTTTTGGCGTGCCAATTGGCGCGGATTTTTCAACCGCATTGCATGACGGATTGCGTACTTATTTCGCGAACCTCGCCCCGACGGACGTGGCGCAGGTCGACATCTACGTAAACACGCGCCGTATGCAGCGCCGTTTGCTTTCGCTGTTTCATGATGGCGACGCGGTGTTGTTACCCAGGATCATGTTGGTGACTGATCTTGCGCTAAATGCTGACCTGGAAGGCGCGGCGCCTGCCGTGGCACCACTGCGCCGCAGACTAGAGGTCGCACGTCTTGTCAAAGGTCTGATCGAGGCTGATCCAACGCTGGCAGCGCGCAGTTCAGCCTTTGATCTTGCGGAAAGCCTTGTGGCGCTGATGGGCGAAATGCAGGGCGAAGGTGTTCATCCGGATGTTATCGCCAATCTTGATGTGACGGACCAGTCGGGCCATTGGCAGCGATCGCTTTCGTTCATCCAGCTTGTTCAGCAGTATTTTGGCATGGCCACGCAACCAGACATAGAAGGCCGCCAACGCCGCGTCATCGAAACACAGGTCGCGCGATGGCAGGATGCGCCGCCATCCCATCCCATCATCGTGGCGGGATCAACCGGTTCACGCGGCGCGACCTCTCTTTTCATGCAGGCCGTCGCAATGCTGCCTCAGGGGGCTGTCATTTTGCCCGGTGTTGACCACGATATGCCGCGCGACGTTTGGGACCGACTTGATCCCAAATCTGGCGGCGAAGACCATCCTCAGTACCGGTTCAAGGCATTGTGCGATGCGTTGGATATTCACCCCCGCGACATTGCGCGTTGGGGTCCAATAACAGACATCAATTCTGCCCGCACAGGATTGGTGTCATTGTCGCTGCGTCCCGCCCCGGTGACGGATCAATGGATCAAAGACGGTCCCGATCTGGGTGATCTTTCAGACGCAACACAAGACCTGACCTTGATCGAGGCCCCAACCCCCCGCGCAGAGGCAGACGCGATTGCCGTGCGTCTGCGCCAAGCCGTTGAAGACGGCCAAACTGCGGCACTCATCACGCCGGACCGTATGTTAACCCGCCAAGTCACAGGCGCGCTGGACCGCTGGGGCATTACCCCTGACGACAGCGCGGGCTTGCCTTTGCAGCTGACCGCACCGGGGCGGTTTTTGCGCCATATCGTTGATCTGTTTTCCGCCCCACTGGATGCGGAACGCCTATTGGTTTTGCTGCGTCACCCGCTGACAAATTCAACGTCGAAAACGGGCACCAATCACAACCTTCACACCAATGCGCTTGAACTTGAACTGCGCCGCAACGGGCCGCCCTTTCCAACGATAGACAGCCTGACATCATGGGCATCCCAAACCGCAGATCGCCATCCGGACAGGCCTGCGTGGGCACTGTGGGTCGGAACCATTCTGACAGGTTTGACCACCACCGATGCACTGCGACTAGACACGCATATTGCCAATCACATCGACATCGCCGAACGGCTGTCTGCTGGCCCTGACAGCGACGGATCAGGGGAGTTGTGGAAAGAAGCCGCAGGCCGCGAAGCCTTGCGCGTTATGTCAGAACTGCGCACCCACGCGGACGCAGGTGGTGACATGACGGGTTGGGATTACCGCCAATTGGTTGGCAGCGTTCTGGCCACAGGTGATGTCCGCGATCGGGATCGTGGCCATCCGCAAGTTCTGATTTGGGGCACGCTTGAGGCGCGCGTGCAGTCCGCTGACCTCGTGATCCTTGGCGGGATGAACGAAGGCACCTGGCCCGAAGCCCCTGCGCCCGATCCGTGGTTAAATCGCCCCTTTAGAATGCAGGCCGGATTGCTTTTGCCCGAACGGCGTATCGGGTTAAGCGCGCATGATTTCCAACAGGCCGTCTGCGCCAAACATGTGGTGATCAGCCGCGCAATCCGATCAGATGAAGCTGAAACAGTGTCGAGCCGATGGGTCAATCGCCTGACAAATTTACTGGGCGGACTGACAGAAAAGAACGGTCCGGACTGCCTTAGGGCTATGCGCGAACGTGGGCAGCATTGGCTTAACCTTGCCGCAGAAATCGCAGCGCCCAAGGTGTCTGTTGCCGCAGCACCCAGACCGTCCCCCGCGCCACCAGCGCACGTGCGGCCAGACCAGCTTTCGGTCACTCAAATCAAAACCCTGATCCGCGATCCTTATGCGATCTACGCCCGCAAAATTTTGCGTTTGAACGCGCTTGATCCGCTTTCACACAACCCCGACGCGCCCCTGCGCGGGATCATTGTTCACGAAATCCTCGAAACATTTGTGCAGCGCGGAATTGATCCGTCTGATGCCACTGCGGCGGACGCGTTGATGGATATCGCGGATGATGTTCTGATGACCCATTGTCCATGGCCCGCAATGCGCATTTTATGGCGGGCCCGTATCGCGTCCTTTGTCCCGCATTTCTTGATCGAGGAACAAAAACGGCGCGCGACGTCTACAAACTTCGGCCTTGAAATGCGTGGGGAGCTACGGCTTAAATCCGTGCCATTTACCCTCACAGGGATGGCGGATCGTATCGATCTGACGGCCGATGGCGAGGCGATAATCTACGACTATAAAACAGGCAAACCGCCCAGCGCAGACCAGCAAAAGCATTTCGATAAACAGCTGCTGCTAGAAGCCGCAATGGTTGAACGCGGTGCGTTCAAGGCGCTTGGCGTCGTGCGCACGAAGGCCGCGATTTATATCGGGCTGGGCAGCGATCTGAAAGACGTGCCCGCCCCATTGAAAGACGCACCACCGGACGAAACCCTCGAAAAGTTCGAAAACCTCATGGCCAAATGGATGGAACCTGAAAAGGGATACACGTCACGGCGCGCCAACGAGACGCTGACATTTGCGGGCGATTACGACCACCTCGCACGATACGGCGAATGGGATGAAACGCATCCCGCAACCGTGGAGGACATGGCATGACCCTGAACGACGCGACCCGCCGCCAGATTGAGGCCGCCGATCCGACGCAATCCACGTGGCTGTCGGCGAATGCCGGATCGGGTAAAACACGTGTTTTGACCAACCGCGTCGCGCGGTTGTTGCTGGACGGTACAAAGCCAGAAAATGTGTTGTGCCTGACCTACACCAAAGCCGCCGCGTCCGAGATGCAGAACCGTCTGTTCCAGCGTTTGGGCGAATGGGCGATGATGCCCGCAAATGAATTGCGCGATCAATTGAAAGACATGGGCGCACGATCATCCGTTGATGATGCCTATCTGGCAAATGCGCGAAAATTGTTTGCCGCGGCCATCGAAACGCCCGGCGGACTGAAAATTCAGACGATCCATTCATTCTGCGCCGGTGTGCTACGCCGCTTTCCTCTCGAGGCTGAAGTCAGCCCGCAATTCAAAGAAATGGAAGATCGTGCCGCCGCGCTTCTGCGTGATGAAGTCTTGGATGAAATGGCGACAGGACCACATGCAGATGCCGTTGCAGGGTTTGCGAAATATTACACTGGCGCCGATGTCGGCCAATTTCTGGCCAGAATTACGGGTCGGCGTGCCGCCTTTTTGAACCCCGTCAATGACGATGATCTTGCCCAAGCGTTCGGAATTCCGGCTGGCGTTACCCAACAAGATGCCGTCGATGTGGCCTTTGTCGGGGGCGAAAACGATCTGGCCGATGATCTGGCCGATGCCTGTAAAGGCACCAGCAAAACCTATGAAAATTTCGCCGCCGATCTGAAATCCCTTGATCTGTCGACGCCGGATATGGCGTCGCTTGAAAGGGTGTTTTCATTATTTCTTTACGCAGCCGACAAAAGCAGCAAATCGCGTAACTGGCCGCTGTCAAATCACAAGAAGGCGGTCGAGGCTGTCGCCCATATCGTTGATGATGTTCATGCTTGGATGGATCGAACGGCGGATGCCTACGACTACATTTGTCGTATCAATGCGCTGGACAAAACCCGTGCGTTGTTCGCTTTCGCGACCCCGTTCGTTAAGGCGTATGAGGCGAAAAAAGTTGCCCGTGCCGCGCTCGATTTTGATGATTTGATCAGCAAAGCCAAAGCGCTTTTGGAAGATCCTGCCGTCGCGCAGTGGGTGTTGTTCCGCCTTGATGGTGGCGTCGATCACGTACTGGTCGACGAGGCACAAGACACATCACCGGATCAATGGGATATCGTGCGCTTGTTGACGCAAGAATTTTCAACAGGCATCGGTGCCAACCCTGATCGTGAACGCACGGTCTTTGTCGTTGGTGATAAAAAACAGTCGATCTATTCATTTCAAGGCGCGGACCCAGAAGGGTTTGATCGCATGAAAGACCATTTCGCAACTGAACTGGGCAAGGTCAAAAAGACGCTTCAAGACAGCGAATTGTTGTATTCTTTCCGGTCGTCTCAGGCAATTTTGCAATTGGTTGATCAGACGTTTCGCGGCGAGATGTCCGAAGGTCTCGGGGACAGGATTGAACACCTCGCCTTCAAGGACGAAATGCCCGGACGGGTTGACCTTTGGCCGATGGTCGAACCATCCGATAAACCAGAAGAACGCGAATGGGATGATCCGGTTGATCTGAAAGGGCGCACCAACAACAAAGTCATTTTGGCCCAACAGATCGCGTCCGAAATCAAACGGATGATCAACGAAGAAACGCTGCCGACGAAAGGCCGCGATGAAACGCAATGGTCGAGGCGCAAAATAACGCCGGGCGACGTTTTGATCCTCGTACAGCGGCGATCAGACCTGTTCGATGAAATCATCGCGGCCTGTAAATCCGCCGACCTTGAAATTGCAGGCGCCGATCGCCTAAAGCTTGGTGGTGAACTGGCCGTCAAAGACATCGCCGCCCTTTTGCAATTTCTATCTTTGCAGGACGATGATCTGTCCCTTGCGGCGGCTCTCAAATCACCATTGTTCGGCTGGTCGGAAAAACAGCTCTATGACCTCGCGCAGCCGCGCAAAAAAGGGCAATCCCTTTGGGAAACTTTGCGGACGTGCGGTACGCACGAAGAAACACTGTCCGTATTGCATGACCTGCGAAATACCGCTGACTTCCTGCGTCCCTACGATCTGATCAATCGACTGCTGATCCGCCATGGCGGGCGCGAACGCCTGCTGGCGCGGTTGGGGCACGAAGCGGAGGACGGGATAGATGCGCTCCTGTCGCAAGCTCTCGGCTATGAGCAGTCCGATGTTCCCAGCCTCACCGGGTTTTTGTCTTGGCTGCAAACCGAAGACGTCACGGTAAAACGCCAAATGGATTCTGCCAGTGATCGTATCCGCGTGATGACGGTGCACGGCGCAAAGGGGCTTGAGGCGCCAATCGTCATTCTACCCGACACGACCAAACGCAAACGCGAAGTGCGCAGTGATCTTTTGACGTCTGAAAATCATGTGTTCTGGAAACCAAAATCCGACGTCATGCCGCAATCTCTTCGCGAAGTTCAAGACGATATGTTGGATGCGCAAGACCGCGAACGCCGCCGTCTTTTGTACGTTGCAATGACCCGCGCGGAAAACTGGTTGATCGTGGCTGCCGCTGGCGAAGACGCCAAGAACGAAGGCAGTTGGCACACAACAATATCGGACGCGATGGACCACCTTGATAGTGTGACCCACCAAGCCCCCTTTGGCGACATCAAACGGTTTAGCCAACATGACTGGTCAGACGGACCTTTGAAATCAACCACCGCCACGGCACCTATGGCAACGCCCACCGCAACCTTTGGGCAGACGTTACCGGACCTTGTGGAAAAATCCGGCACTTTGTCGCCCTCAGATCTTGGGGGTGCGAAAATTCTTGCGGGGGAAACACATACCGATGCCTCTGATCTGGCGCTTGCTTGGGGCCGAATGGTGCATTTACTACTTGAAATGCTGCCACAGATTGACCTTTCCGCCTGGCAGACGACCGCGACGAAGCTGATCGAAAACCAACCTGATGTTGGTCTGATCGCCAATCCCGATGACCTGATAAAAGAAGCCATCGAAACGCTGGTTGCGCCTGATCTGGCATGGATCTGGCAAAGCGGTTTGGCAGAGGTTCCTATTTCGGCCACGCTGTCTGCCCTGAACGACGAACGTATCTACGGAATCATCGACCGTTTGATCGTCACGGACACTGACGTCATCGCGATAGATTACAAAACCAACCGCGCCGTGCCCAAAACGCCTGATGAAACACCCGATGGTTTGGCCCGCCAACTTGCTGCTTATCGCGATGCGTTGCGTCAAATTTATCCAACCCACAGAATTCGCACGCTTCTTTTGTGGACGAAAACAAACACCCTGACGGAATTGGCTGACTCCACTCTCGACGCTGCTCTCAATGCTGTGACCACGCCTTGACGCACCCTGTCTGCGTCCATACGTTCGCCCTCCAAACACACGTCCATTAGGAGCAGAACAATGGCCACCGTAGCAGTTACCGACGACACATTTGACGCCGAAGTCCGCCAATCCGACATTCCAGTCGTGGTGGATTTCTGGGCAGAATGGTGCGGCCCTTGTAAGCAGATCGGCCCGGCTCTCGAAGAGTTGTCCGCTGAAATGGACGGCAAAGTCAAAATCGTCAAAGTGAACGTGGACGACAATCCAAATTCCCCCGCCCAGATGGGTGTGCGCGGCATTCCGGCGTTGTTCTTGTTCAAAGGTGGCGATGTTGTCGCTAACAAATCCGGTGCAGCCCCAAAAGCAGCGCTTCAGGGTTGGATCGAAGAAAACATCTAAGCGTCTGAAATTTCGTGAAGAGGGCGTCCCAGTGGGGCGCCCTTTTTCGTTGGTCCCTTGTGCAGCGCGCATAGCACCGCCATATATTTTCCAAGCAAGGATTGGATACGGCATGACAACAATTATCGGTGTACGCAAAGGTGACGAAGTGGTCATCGCAGGCGATGGACAAGTCTCTGTCGGTCAGACCGTCATGAAAGGCACGGCCACAAAGGTGCGGCGCCTGTCGCCGGGTGGCACCGATGTCATTTGCGGATTTGCGGGATCGACGGCAGATGCGTTCACGCTTCTTGAACGTCTTGAAAAGAAGCTTGAGGCAACGCCAGGCCAGCTTGCGCGCGCATCTGTTGAATTGGCGAAAGACTGGCGCACCGACAAATACCTTCAAAAGCTTGAGGCGATGTTGATCGTCACGGACGGCAAAGACCTGTTCGTGATCACAGGTGCGGGCGATGTATTAGAACCTGAATTTGACGTCACCGCCATCGGGTCGGGGGGCAACTACGCCCTCGCCGCCGGGCGCGCCTTGATGGATCAGGATTTGTCCGCCGAAGACATTGCACGCCGTGCCATGGCCATCGCATCCGACATTTGTGTCTACACCAACGGTAACCTCACAGTCGAAAGCATCAAAGCATGACCGACCTGACCCCCCGCGAAATTGTTTCAGAACTCGACCGCCACATCATTGGCCAGAAGGACGCCAAACGCGCCGTTGCTGTCGCCCTGCGCAACCGCTGGCGCCGCAAACATCTGGACGATGATCTGCGCGATGAAGTGTACCCAAAAAACATTCTGATGATCGGGCCAACGGGTGTCGGAAAAACCGAAATATCCCGTCGCCTCGCTAAACTCGCGCGTGCGCCGTTTATCAAGGTCGAAGCCACAAAGTTCACCGAAGTGGGCTATGTGGGCCGTGATGTCGAACAGATCGTGCGTGATCTGGTCGAAGCCGCGATCATCGAAACCCGCGACTACATGCGCGATGACGTCAAACAAAAGGCACGCGAGGCAGCAGAAGCCCGCGTGATTGATGCCATTGCCGGCGAAGATGCCCGTGAAGGCACGCGCGAGATGTTTCGCAAGAAACTGAAAACCGGTGAGCTTGATAACACTGTTATCGAACTTGAACTGGCCGATACGTCAAACCCGATGGGCGGCATGGAAATCCCCGGCCAACCCCAAGGGATGGGCGGCATGGATTTGGGCGCAATGTTCGGCAAAGCATTCGGTGGGCGGACTGTGAAAAAGAAAGTCACAGTCGCCAATAGCTATGACCTTCTGATCGCGGATGAGGCAGACAAGCTGCTGGATGATGAAACGATCACCAAAAAGGCGCTGGAGGCTGTTGAGCAAAACGGCATCGTGTTCCTTGATGAGATCGACAAAGTCTGTCGCAACGCAGACGCACGCGGTGCGGATGTATCCCGCGAAGGTGTGCAGCGCGATTTGCTGCCCTTGATCGAAGGCACGACCGTCAGCACCAAACATGGTTCCGTCAAGACAGACCATATCTTGTTCATTGCATCCGGTGCATTCCACATCGCTAAACCATCCGATTTGCTACCGGAACTTCAGGGCCGCCTTCCGATCCGTGTTGAACTACGCGCCCTGACCGAAGACGATTTCGTTCGCATCCTTACGGAAACCGACAACGCGCTGACCCGCCAATACACAGCCCTCATGGGGACTGAAGAGGTCACAGTTTCGTTCTCCGATGACGGCATCAAGGCCCTCGCGCATATCGCGGCTGAGGTGAACGAAGCCGTCGAAAACATCGGTGCACGTCGTCTTTATACCGTGATGGAACGTGTGTTCGAAGACCTGTCCTTTAACGCCCCTGACCGTGGTGGTGACGAAATAGAAGTAAACGCCGCCTTCGTAGAGGAACACTTGGGCGAACTTAGCCGTTCAACCGACCTTAGCCGTTACGTGCTTTAACGCTTTCCAGTCGGCCAAGTCCGTCCGATAAGGCGACATGGCCGACACTGGATACATCAGCTTTATCAAACAAAATGCGCCCTTCCTCGCAACGGGGGCATTGTTGTCGTTTCTGTCCAGCTTCGGGCAGACCTATTTTATCTCGATCTTCGGCGGTGAAATCCGCGAAAGCTATGGACTCAGCAACGGCGATTGGGGCCTGATCTATATGATCGGGACCGGCGCATCAGCCGTAGTGATGGTGTTTGCTGGCGGATTGGCGGATCGGTTCCGCGTCAAACAGCTCGGGATTGCAGTTGTTCTATTACTTGGTCTCAGTTGCATTTTGTTCGCGCTTAATCCAATTGCCGCGCTCCTTCCGCTCGTGATCTTTCTCTTGCGGTTTTTTGGCCAAGGCATGACGACCCACGTGGCGACCGTTGCGATGGCCCGCTGGTTTATCGCCACACGGGGCCGCGCGCTTGCTGTGGCGGCGATGGGGTTTATGCTGGGCGAGGCAACGCTGCCCCTCATTATGGTTTGGCTCAAATCGCACATCGATTGGCACATCATCTGGATCGGTTGCGCGCTGTTCTGCTTTGCAATGGCCCCCGTCCTGTTCCGCCTATTGCGCCTTGAACGAACCCCACAGTCCGTCGCGAACGAAGACCAATCCACCGGCCTGTTCAACAAACACTGGACCCGTGCAGACGCGCTACGTCATCCAATATTCTGGGCCATGGCCCCCGCCGTCATGTCCTTTTCCGGATTTGGAACAGCGTTCTGGTTTCATCAGGTTCATTTCGCGGAAATCAAAGGCTGGTCACACCTCGCGCTGGTTGCGGTGTTCCCGCTTGGAACAATCACATTGTTCTTTTCGACGATCGTCTACGGTTGGCTTGTGGACCGCCTCGGCGCCGTGCGCCTGCTGCCATTCTACCTGATTCCTTATATCCTAGCCTTCGTGCTGCACTGGTATGCGCCAAGCCTGGGTTGGACAGCGCTGGCGGTTATCCTGATGGGGGCGGCAGGGGGCGGTCAGGCCACGTTGCTAAACGCATGCTGGGCTGAATTTTTCGGTACATTGCATCTGGGATCAATCAAAGCAGCGACAACCGCACTGATGGTTCTTGGGTCCGCCATCGGCCCCGGCCTCAGCGGTTGGTTGATCGACAAAGGCGTTGGGTTTGAAACGCAAATGCTGGGCTATTCAGCGACGTTCTTTATCGCGGCAGTTTTGCTGCTTTATCCCGTTGCAGTCGCGCGAAGATCAGCGCGCGCGGCGTAGATAGACGTAGTACGCGCCTTGCCCGCCGTGGCGGATATGGCTTTCCGTGACCTGCAACACCAACCCACCCAAAGGCGCCATCGACAACCACTGCGGCACCTGATGGCGCAACACGCCGAACCGCGTTGGAATAGGGTTTCCATCATCACGGTTCTTACCTTTGCCTGTAATCACCAAAACCAACCGATGTCCCGCGCCTGCGGATCGCAGGATAAACCCCGTCAACGCGGGATGCGCCTGTGCCAGCGTCATCCCATGCAAATCGATGCGCGCTTCTGGTTTCAGCTTACCGCGCCGCAAACGACCAAAGGCCTTTTGGTCCATTTGAACAGGAGCCGCCCGCATTTGCTGGCCCAAGGATGGCAGCAAATCATGATCAGCGCTGTGATTGACCGATTGCCCGACTTTGAATTTCGGAATCTTGCGCGGTGCGGCGGGCGCTTGCACATCAGGCTTTCGTGGCGCGGCGCGGATCAACTTGGCGGCGGGTTTTTCCAGCGGCTCTGTTCGTTTTACCACCACATCCCACAACGCCTTTTCCTCAGCTGACACATGCCGAGGCTTCTTCATTCGATCACGTCCGGCAAAAGCGCATAAGCAGATTGTAGCGGCATCAACACGACCAACCGCCCGCCATCTTTGATACGCCCGGCATCCCGCCCAGCGCGATCACCCGTACCAAAGAAAATATCGGCACGCTGTGATCCACGAATGGCAGACCCCGTGTCTTGCGCGACCATCAAACGGTTCAACGGATCTGCACCGTTCTTTTCGATCCAAACTGGCGCACCATAGGGAATATAAGACGGATCAATGGCGACCGTGCGCATCGGCGTCACACTGCGGTTCATCGCGCCAAGGGGGCCTTTGTCAGCCGGCACTTCGTTGACTTCGCGAAAGAACACAAAGCTTTCGTTGGTCCACAGTAATTCCCGGCCCACATCACCATTTCGGCGCACCCAATTGCGGATCACGTCGGCTGATACTTGGTGGGCCTGATAAACCCCCCGTTCAACAAGGGCCCTGCCAACGGACGAATATTCACGCCCATTCGCACCGCCATAGCCAACGCGGATCACACTGCCATCGTCCAGCTTCACGCGGCCCGATCCTTGAACCTGTAAGAAAAACACATCTACCGCATCGTCGATCCAGGCAATCTCAAGACCCTGCCCCTCAAACGCATTTGTTTCTTCAATCTCGCGGCGCGACAACCGGCTAGGATTGGGGGGCAAACGGTACAGCGGGTACTGGTACGGCCCGCCACGGGTCAATGATCCGCGAAGTTCAGGTTCATAATATCCGGTAAAAAGCGCGTCGTTCCCGTCATCGATCAGAACTGGCGTAAAGAATCGTTCAAAGAACCCACGTGCTTCCTGCCCACTTTGGGCAACATCACACAAAGACGCCCAATCGGGGTCACGCATGTCGCCGCACGTCGACAAAAACACATCCATCGCTTCTTGATGGTTGTCGTCTGCCCAACCCTCTAGGTCATCAAACTGCAACAACTGATAGGTTGGATTCGCCATCGCGCCCTCCGCTGCGAACAACGACAGCCCAACGGCTGCCGCACGCAGAATCATTCGCCCGTGGCGACAAGGAACCAGTTCGGATCGCCCGTGCCCATCGTACGGCCGAACGTCCAGATGTCGCGCTGTTTCTTGATGTCGGTGGCAGACCCTTCGATCAGATCACCGCCCTTGTCGTACACCGCTGATGTGCTTTCGGCGATGAACTTAATCGAAATTTCAGCTTCTTTCGTCGCCTCGTTGTAATCCGCATCAACCAAGGTCGTTTCGGAAATGCCGACGAAGGTGAAATCAACGCTTAGGCCATTCTTCTCACGGTCCTCAACGACGCCGGCAAAGGCGTCGTAGACGTCTTCGGACAGGAACGGCTTGATCTCCGCCAAATCGCCTTTTTCGAAACCGCTCAGGATCATCTCATAGGCGCCGCGGGCACCGCGCAGGAAGTCACGGACAACAAACGAACGATCCGCGGCTTTCATGGCTGTCAACGCGGCGGCCGCCTCGCTGTCGGCATCCACATAATCAACCACATCCGGGTCGGGGCCGCCTTCGATAACTTCAAGATCAGGCGTCGCGCGCCGTGACGATTCAGGGTTTTGAATACGTGGTTTTTCAAAACCCTCTCGTGTGCCCAGAACGCTCCGCAAGCGAAGGATCAGGAAAATCGCAATTCCGGCAAGAACAAGAAGCTGGATAACTGGCGAATTCATGTGCGTTTCTCTCCGAAGGGATTGGGGCAAGTGGTAAAATCTGGCTACCGACCTTATGTAGGGGTGAGGGTGGGCCAAGTCCACCTTACCACACACGATTCATGTCACGATCCGAGGACCAAATGCTGCTTTTACTGCTCTTTATTGGCATACCTTTACTAGAAATCACGCTGTTCATCCAAGTGGGCGGCGCAATCGGGCTCGGCTGGACCCTCGCGATTGTGATCATCACCGCAATTTTGGGCGCTTCAATGGTGCGCGCACAAGGTGCCCAGGCAATGTTGAATTTGCGCGGATCGTTCTCGCAACTTCAGGATCCGACAGAACATCTGGCCCACGGTGCGATGATCCTGTTTTCCGGCGCATTGCTTTTGACACCGGGATTTTTCACCGATTTTGTCGGCTTTGCCCTGTTGATCCCTGCGGTTCGCAAAATCGTCTACACGCGTGTGCGGGAACGGGTGAACGTACAAAGCTTTCAAATGGGGCCAGATGGGCGGCCCGAACAACGCACGCGGCACCCCGATGGTGTGATCGACGGCGAATTCCAGGAAGTTGACCCCGATAATCCACCCCATTCCGGCCCTTCTGGTTGGACAAAACATTGAGGGTCGGCCCCTGCCCTGCTACACACGCCCAAATTTACTGAAATCCGGAGGGCCAAATGGCCGAAGAGACACCAACACAGACAAACGGCGCTGCTGATCCAGCCGCTGCTGCACCACAAATCAAACAGCGCGTTTTAGCACAGTTCGTTCGCGACCTGTCCTTCGAAAACGTCATGGCGCAAAAAGGCGTCGACGGCGAAGTGAAGCCAGAGATCAAAGTCGAGGTGAACCTTGATGCCCGCAAGCGCGGCGCAGAAAACCAGTACGAGATCATCACAAAGCTGAAGGTCACATCGACCAACCAAGGGTCCGACAAGACGTTGTTCCTGCTTGAACTGGAATACTCCGGCGTGTTCGAAATCGAAGGCGTGCCAGAACAGCAGATGCACCCCTACTTGATGATCGAATGCCCACGCATGACGTTCCCGTTCATCCGCCGCATCGTTAGCGACGTGACACGCGACGGTGGCTTCCCGCCACTGAACCTTGAACAGATCGATTTTGTTGCGATTTACCGCCAGCAGCTCGCGCTTCGTGCGCAACAGCAGGCCGAAGCGGCAAAAACAGCAGACGCCTAGGATTTATTCCAAAGCACATCATCACCAAGTGATTTGATAAAAGCGGCGTGGGCATCGACCTCCGCCGCTCTTATTTTGGGCGCAAGCGGCGTGGGCCGTGGTTGCGGGCGCCAGTCAGAACCCGCCGAAGCCGTTTTTGCAGTTGTCTGACCACCCATCACAAGGTCCGGCTGACGCCCACCAATCAGTTCCAGATAGACCTCTGCCAGAATTTCACTGTCCAACAGCGCGCCGTGCAATGTCCGGTTTGAATTGTCGATTGAAAACCGGCGGCACAACGCATCCAAAGACGCAGGCGATCCAGGGAATTTTTTGCGCGCAATCGCCAACGTATCCAGTGCTTGATCCATCGGCAAAAGCTTGCGGTTCAACCAGCCAAGCTCAGCGTTCAGGAATTTCATATCAAACGCCGCGTTGTGAATAACCAGCCTTGCGTCGCCAACGAAATCGACAAACGCTTGGGCAATATCAGCGAACACCGGTTTATCACGCAGCGTGACTTGCCCGGGCTTTGGGTCTTCGGGCGGTTCACGCAGGTCTGGGCCAATCCCGTGAATTTCATAAGCGCCAAGCGGCATGGACCGTTTGGGATTGATATATTGGTGATACGTGCGCCCTGTCGGCATGTGATTGATCAGCTCAATCGCACCGATTTCAACGATACGATCACCCTCAGCGGGTTCAAAACCTGTGGTTTCGGTATCAAGAACGATCTCACGCATTGGGTATGTCCTGTTCAATCTCTGACAAGATATTTGCCACGGATTGGCGGGCGGCGTCCAGCGTCAGGGTTTCGATGACCCAGCGCGCACGGCTTCGTTTTTCTGCATCGGGCATCTGGCGGGACAGGATCATTTCATAATCCGCCTCAGACATTTCACTGCGTTCCATGACGCGCTGTTTTTGTACGTCCGCAGGGACGGAAACCACCGCGACGCCATCGCAATCGGCATCTGCCCCAATTTCAAACAACAGCGGGATATCAAGCAAGACGATCGGTGCCGTTTCTGTCGTCAAAAACGTGGCACGGTCTTTGGCCACAAGCGGGTGAACAATGTTTTGAACCACATCCAAAACGCTTGGATCAGTCGCAATCAGATCACGCAGTTTTGGTCGCGATACGCCCCCGTCGATCATCACGCTCGGGTAAATCGCGCCAATCGCCTGCGCCGCACTGCCGTCTTTTTCGTATAACCGCCGCACCGTCGCATCCGCATCCCAAACAGGGATATCTGCATCGGCGAACATTTGCGCCGTCGTCGACTTGCCCATCCCGATGGACCCCGTAAGGCCAATCACAAAGGTCATGACAAAATGGCAGCGCGGGTGTTCACGTCGACCTCTGGGCGCACACCGAACCAGCGTTCAAACCCTGGCACAGCCTGGTGGAGCAACATACCAAGACCATCAACAACCACGCAGCCCGCGTCCTCTGCTTCGGCCAGCAATCGCGTTTTCAGCGGCGCATAAACCAGATCAGTCACGACGGTACCGCGCCGCAATCCATCCAGCGGAATGCGAAACTCCGGCTTTCCCTGCATGCCAAGGGATGTGGTGTTCACGACTGTCGCAGCTTCTTCGATCATGTTGCCCGCCTGGACCCAATCCACGACAGTAATTTTGGACCCGAACGCCGATTTCAAGGCTTCGGCGTTGGGCCGCGTCCGGTTGCTCAGGAAAATCTCTTGCACACCGACATCAATCAATGACGCAATGACAGCACGCGCAGCACCGCCGGCACCCAGAACAGCGGCCGGCCCAATGGACGGCGCCCATCCGGGTGCACCCTGTTTGAGGTTCGCGATAAATCCGTAACCATCGGTATTATCTGCGTGAATCTTACCGTCTTTTCGGAAAATCAACGTATTCGCAGCGCCAATCAGCGTTGCGCGATCCGTGGCGAGATCAGCAATTTCAAGCACGGCGACTTTGTGGGGTGCTGTGACATTGCACCCGACAAACCCCATTTGCGGCATTGTGCGAATGACCCGTTCCAGATCACCCTCGGACACATCGATAGGGATGTAGTACCCGGGCCGATCATAGGTCTTCAGCCAATGTGCAAAAAGACGCGGCGATTTAGATTGCACGATCGGGTGGCCAAGAACACCAGCGAGAGGAATTTTACGATCAGTCATGTGGGCAGTGTTCCGCGAAGTGTGAGATATGACAAGAGTTCTAACAGAGGCAGACCTTGAATGGTAAAGGTATCGCCTTGAACCATACGAAACAGGCGGATGCCTTCTTCTTCGATTTTGTATCCCCCGACAGACCAACGAATGCTGTCCCAGTTGCGATCAAGGTAATCGTCGCGATATGCATCACTGAAATCCCGCATACCAAGACGTGCAACACCGACATGACGCCAAACAGGTTTCAGATCTTCATACACCACTGCGGCAGACAAAAGTTGATGGGCCTCACCGCGCAATAGGTTGAGTTGCGCGCGCGCATCTTCAATCGTTTCGGGCTTTGAGATGATCTGACCTTTGAACGACAAAACCTGATCACAGCCAATCACAAGTCCACCGTTCCCCTTTTCAGAAACTTT
This sequence comes from Octadecabacter dasysiphoniae, assembly GCF_021532615.1. GTDB lineage: Bacteria > Pseudomonadota > Alphaproteobacteria > Rhodobacterales > Rhodobacteraceae > Octadecabacter > Octadecabacter dasysiphoniae. The sequence goes on along the minus strand of NZ_JAKGAQ010000002.1, from coordinate 719,519 downwards.
GCGGGCCTTCATTTCTGCCAAAGTATCGGCGATATCACGGGGCGGCGCATCCTCGGCTGCAAGCGCGCGCTTAACCGAATCTTCATCGATTCGTGCTGGGATGACGTCATGCTGCACCCCTGCATTGCGAAGCAAGTTGGACCGAATTTCGGATGTAGACGCTAAAATTATTCGATCTGTCATGTGGATATCCCCGTGGATGATCGCGTGTACACGTCATGGGGTGAATTGGGGCTAAGGGCAACCGTTCACCCGATAGGCCAAAGTTATCCGAGATGTCCAAAACTCATCCACTGTTATCCACGTGGGATAAGGACGAATCGTGGATGTGGATAAAAATCAGTCGGACTCGCCGGATGGTTTTGATCAAGCATCTTGGAAAATAAATTTATATTATACTTCAATAGTTTAGATAAATTATGCGGCAATCACGACCTGATCATTTCATCCTGTGTCCTTGGATAATACTGTGGAAAGAGCACATTCGCGCAGCTATCCACATCACTACTACTACAATCACCTTTATATTCTTTTTTATTGTAAGAAAGAAAACGGCAGGCGTTGGCCTGACCTAAAGCCAAGGCGCGTGTAGAATTGACAGAGCTGCATAGAAAGCTTAGGCAAAGACACCTTTCGTCCGAAGGGTAATTTCCAGAACAGAATATGAAAAGGCCGCAGAGTGGCCGGAGACCCTAGATGTCTGAAGACGTAATGCCCGAAACAGTTGTGCCGACTGACCGTTTGAACCTTGCTGATCTCAAGGCGCAAAGCCCTAAGGATTTGCTGTCTTTGGCCGAAGAGCTCGAGATTGAGAACGCATCGACGATGCGCAAGGGCGACATGATGTTCTCGATTCTGAAAGAACGGGCCGAGGATGACTGGGTCATCGGTGGTGATGGTGTTCTTGAAGTTCTGCAGGACGGTTTTGGGTTTTTACGCTCTCCCGAGGCGAACTACCTGCCGGGCCCTGACGATATTTACGTGTCCCCTGATATGATCAGGCAGCATTCCTTGCGGACGGGTGACACAGTCGAAGGCGTGATTCAGGAGCCATCCGAAACCGAACGCTATTTCGCGTTGACGAAGGTTGAGAAAATCAACTTCGAAGAACCAGCCCGTGCCAAGCATAAGGTTGCCTTTGAAAACCTGACGCCGTTATACCCCGATGAACGGCTGAACATGGAAACAGCCGATCCAACGACCAAAGACCGATCCGCGCGGATCATCGATTTGGTTGCACCTATTGGTAAGGGCCAGCGTTCCTTGATTGTTGCGCCACCACGGACGGGTAAGACCGTTCTGCTCCAGAATATTGCCCATTCAATCGCTGCCAATCATCCCGAGTGTTATTTGATCGTTTTGTTGATCGATGAGCGCCCTGAAGAAGTTACGGACATGCAGCGCTCTGTTAAGGGCGAAGTTGTATCATCGACGTTTGATGAACCTGCAACACGCCACGTGGCTGTGTCCGAGATGGTGATCGAAAAGGCCAAACGCCTGGTCGAACATAAACGCGATGTCGTGATTTTGCTGGATTCGATCACGCGTCTGGGTCGGGCGTTTAACACGACAGTGCCGTCGTCTGGTAAGGTTCTGACAGGTGGTGTTGATGCAAACGCGCTGCAACGTCCGAAACGTTTCTTCGGTGCGGCACGTAACATTGAAGAAGGCGGATCGCTGACGATTATCGCAACGGCCCTGATCGACACCGGTAGCCGGATGGACGAAGTTATCTTTGAAGAATTCAAAGGCACCGGTAACTCTGAAATCGTTCTTGATCGTAAGATTGCGGACAAACGTGTCTTCCCGGCGATGGATATCTTGAAATCCGGTACACGTAAGGAAGATCTTTTGGTTGATAAAATCGACCTTCAGAAAACGTATGTGTTGCGACGGATTTTGAATCCAATGGGGACGACGGATGCGATCGAATTCCTGATCTCGAAGCTGAAACAAACGAAGACAAATTCAGATTTCTTCGATTCAATGAACACGTAACTTATTGTTTTAAAACAATGGGTTAATGATATGGATACAATTTTTGCCCTCGCGTCTGCCGCTGGTAAAGCCGGTGTTGCAATCATCCGGATATCTGGGCCCGATGCCATAGCGTGCAGCGCGCGCATTGGTGCAGTTGTGGCTGAACACGACCGCAAACTGGTTCGGTTGTTGGACGCAGATGGAACCCTGATAGATCAGGCGTTCGCGATCAGTTTTGCGCCTGGCCGTAGCTTTACGGGTGAGCAGGTTGTTGAACTGCAAACCCATGGGTCGCCAGCAATCGTGGCGGCAGTCTTGCGCCGACTGGGGGAGTTGGGGTTACGCCTGGCTGAACCAGGTGAATTCACCAGACGCGCCCTGGAAAATGGAATGCTGGATTTGGCGCAGGTCGAAGGGCTGGCCGATCTCATTGAAGCTGAAACAGAAAGCCAAAGGCGCCAAGCCGTTCGTGTGTTCAATGGGGCGCTGGGCGATCTGGCGGCTGATTGGCGCCAAAAGTTGGTGCGTGCAGCTGCGTTGTTGGAAGCGACGATTGATTTTGTCGATGAGGATGTTCCGGTAGATGTATATCCGGAAGTGCGCGAATTGGTCGAATCTGTTGGCCGTGATGTGCGCAAAGAGGCCGCAGGTGTTCAAGTCCGAGAGAGAATGCGCGACGGGTTTGAGGTCGCATTGGTCGGGCCGCCAAATTCTGGAAAATCTACGCTTCTCAATCGGTTGGCGGGTCGTGATGCTGCAATCACGTCGGATATTGCAGGCACCACGCGGGATGTCATTGAGGTAAAGATGGACCTGAACGGCCTGCCCGTCACGATATTGGACACTGCCGGATTACGGGCCTCTGACGATGTCTTGGAGGAGATCGGGATATCGCGCGGTCAAGAACGCGCTAAGGCAGCTGACGTGCGGGTGCATTTGGTGGATGATCTGTCGAATCAAAAGGAAACTGGAGAAGACGGATTGGATATTTGGATCCTGTCGAAATCAGACACCCGGGGCGTTGATGGCGAAGGTGGCATTTCGGGCAAGACAGGGCTCGGTGTTGATCTTCTTTTGGCGAAAATAACTGATTACTTGGGTAAACGCGTTGCCGGCGCCGGTACAGCGACAAGAACACGTCATGAAGCAGCGCTATTGAAGGCTGGTACGGCGCTTGAGGCGGTTGCCGAGGGCCTCACGATTGATGAGACTCCTGTTGATCTGTTGGCCGAAGATCTCCATCTGGCTATTAGATCTCTCGACAGCTTGATTGGTCGCGTAGATGTTGAAAACGTGCTAGGTGAGATTTTCTCAAGCTTCTGCATCGGTAAATAAGGATTGTTTCACGTGAAACATGCGTTCGACGTCATTGTTATCGGGGGTGGTCACGCAGGCTGTGAAGCTGCGCATGCGGCCGCACGTTCGGGTGTATCCACCCTTTTGATCACTCTGAGGGCTTCCGACATCGGTGTAATGTCGTGCAATCCCGCAATCGGTGGTTTGGGTAAGGGGCATCTTGTACGTGAAATTGATGCGTTGGATGGCGTTATGGGCCGGGTGGCCGACCATTCCGGAATTCAATTTCGCCTTTTGAACCGAAAAAAGGGGCCTGCCGTTCAGGGTCCGCGAACTCAAGCAGATCGTTCCTTATATCGTGCTTCAATGCAGAAACAGACATCAGCGCGGACAAACCTCGACGTTCTTGAGGGTGAAGTTGTTGATTTGATCATGGATGGCGAACGTGCCGCTGGCGTCGTTCTGAAAGACGGGTCCAAAATCACCAGTCGTGCGGTTATCCTGACCTCCGGAACTTTTTTGCGCGGCGTTATTCATATCGGTGATGTCGCAAAGCCCGGGGGCCGCATGGGCGATGATCCCTCCGAAGCTTTGGCAATACGCCTTTCGTCCTATGGGCTCCGAATGGGTCGTCTTAAAACAGGCACGCCGCCGCGTTTGGATGGTCGAACGATTGATTGGGCTGGCTTGGATCAACAAGCCGCGGACGACAAACCAGAGATGTTTTCGTTTTTGCACAAGGCACCGTTTGCACAGCAGATTTCCTGCGGTATTACCCATACAAATGCACAAACGCATGACATCATTGAAAAAAACCTTTCCCGCTCGGCTATGTACGGCGGGCATATCGATGGGGTTGGGCCAAGATACTGCCCCTCTATCGAAGACAAGGTCGTGCGTTTTGCCGACAAAGACTCCCACCAGATTTTTCTAGAACCGGAAGGTTTGAACGACCACACAATTTATCCCAACGGGATATCGACGTCTTTGCCGGTCGAAGTGCAAAAGGATTACGTTCATTCCATCGTCGGTCTGGAAAAGGCAGAAATTCTGCAACCGGGTTACGCGATTGAATATGACTACATTGACCCAAGAGGGCTCAGCGTCACCTTGGAGCTTAAATCAATGCCAGGTCTGTATTTGGCCGGGCAAATCAATGGAACGACAGGCTACGAAGAAGCGGCCGCGCAAGGTTTGGTTGCCGGACTAAATGCTGCTGCAGTTGTTCACGGATCCGATCCTGTTTTGTTCGAAAGATCAACATCTTACATTGGTGTTATGGTCGATGATCTGACGGTACGGGGCGTGTCGGAACCCTACCGCATGTTCACGTCGCGGGCTGAATACCGTCTGTCCCTAAGGGCTGATAACGCCGATCAACGTCTAACCGAGTTTGGCTATGATATCGGCTGTGTGGAAGAACCGCGTTGGGCAGCATTTAGCGAAAAATCCATGGCTCTCGAAGCAGGTCGGGAGGAGCTGAATGGCATCACTGCAACGTCTCGCGAACTTAACCGTCTCGGTGTGCGGGTCAGCGCAGATGGGCCAAAAAGAACCCTCTACGATGCCCTTACAATCGCTGGAACAGAGTTGAGCCTTCTGTCCTCTTTGTCGCCCAAGGTCTCTGAAATCAAACCAGAAATCGCCGTTCAGCTGGAACGCGATGCGTTGTATTCCAATTATGTTGAACGCCAAAAGAATGATGTTGCCGCACTTCGTCGCGACAGCGATAAGAAAATCCCCAACACGCTCAGCTATGATGGCATTGACGGTCTTTCGAATGAACTTAAGGCGAAATTGAAGGCCGCACTGCCTGACAACCTCGCCCAGGCCGCGCGCATTGATGGAATTACACCCGCCGCCTTGATGCTTGTCGCCGCCGAAATCAAAAAGACACAAGCGATGGCAGCTGCATCATGAATGATCACTCCCTTTCCATAGGTGGGGTCGATGTTTCACGTGAAACAATGGAAAAGCTCCGTGCTTACAGCGATCTGATCGTCAAATGGACGAAGACGATCAATCTGATTTCACCAGCAAGCGTTCCGGACATCTGGGATCGTCATATCACCGACAGCGCGCAGATTTATCAATATGCCCCGTCGTCTTGGGGGCACTGGATCGATCTAGGAAGTGGTGGCGGCCTTCCTGGGCTCGTGATTTCAATTCTTGATCAATCTGAAAGGCCAGTAACGCTTATCGAAAGTGATACAAGAAAGTGTTTGTTTCTCAACACCGTACGTCGAGAACTCGATCTTAACGTCACGGTCCTGAATAAACGAATTAACGCCGTAGACACGCCGCCTGCCGATGTCATTACCGCACGCGCCCTCGCACCTTTGACGGATCTCATGACCTTCGCATCAGATCTACTGCTACCAACGGGAACGGCTCTTTTTTCAAAAGGTCTGACCTACAAAGAAGAGGTCGACGCAGCGCTGGAAAATTGGCAATTTGAATACGAAGCGCATGCCAGCCATACAAATCCAGATGCCTGTGTGCTGGAAATTTCAAGGATACAACGCCGTGAATCTTAGCCGGACCACAAACCCCAAAATTATTTCTGTCGCGAATCAGAAGGGCGGGGTTGGCAAAACAACAACGACAATTAATCTTGGTGCCGCGCTCGCCAGGGCTGGCCGTCGCGTTCTTCTTATTGATCTGGACCCACAGGGTAACGCGTCGACGGGTCTCGGTATTGATTTTGGAAACCGCGATGTAACGACATACGATGTCTTAACGGGGGACGCATTGCCCTCCGCCGCTGCGATTGAAACCAGCGTTGAAAACCTGCTGATTATTCCCGCGACAACGGATCTTAGCTCTGCCGATATTAACCTGATGTCGAACGAAAAACGCAGCTTTATGCTGCATGATGCATTGCATCAGCCAGACATCGATGCGCTCGAGGTTGACTATATCTTGATCGATTGCCCACCATCTCTCAACATATTGACGGTTAATGCGATGATCGCCTCAGATTCAGTGGTCGTTCCCTTACAAAGCGAATTTTTCGCCCTTGAGGGATTGTCCCAACTCATGCTCACAATCCGCGAAGTTCGACAAACCGCAAACGCCGCATTGCGGATCGAAGGTGTGGTTTTAACCATGTACGATAAGCGAAATAACCTATGCCAGCAGGTCGAAGCAGACGCGCGTGACAACCTCGGTGATCTTGTTTTTAAAACGGTCATCCCAAGGAACGTACGACTAAGCGAAGCACCGTCTTTCGCGATGCCCGTCATCGATTATGACCCAGCGTCAAAAGGCGCAGCGGCCTACATCGCGCTAACGGCTGAAATAATCCAAGGCGAACAACCCACCTCAAGCCGGAGAGCATCATGACCAAGCCCAAAACACCAAATCGCGGCCTTGGGCGCGGTCTGTCGTCGCTCATGTCCGATGTTGCAGCACCTGTTGATCCAAAACCGTCTGAAGCTGGCACGGACCGGCTTATCGCTGTTGATCAGATATACCCCAATCCAGATCAGCCCCGGCGCACCTTTGACGATCAAGCGATGGAAGACCTCACAGCGTCGATTTCTGAAAAAGGGATCATTCAGCCGCTGATCGTCCGTGATAAACCGTCATCCAACGGCCGATACGAGATCGTCGCAGGTGAGCGTCGCTGGCGGGCCGCGCAACGGGCGCAAGTCCATCAAGTTCCTGTAATCGTTCGTGATTTTAGCGACGTTGAGGTTCTTGAGGTTGCAATCATCGAGAATATCCAACGCTCTGATCTTAACGCGATAGATGAGGCCGCGGGCTACAAACAATTGATGGAAAAATTTGGTCGCACCCAAGAAGAAATGGGAACGGCCCTCGGCAAGAGCCGCAGCCACATTGCCAATTCTGTCCGTCTTTTGTCCCTTCCTGATTCCGTGCAGTCCCTCTTGGCGGACGGTCGGCTGTCCGCGGGTCATGCACGTACGTTGGTGGGCCATCCAGACGCTGATAAACTTGCCGCGGAGATCGTGAAAAAGGGTCTATCCGTGCGCAATGCTGAGAAATTAGTGAAAACAACGAAAGCAGCGCCAAGCCAAAAGGCTCGTAAATCGACCCCACAAAAGGATGCAGATACCCTTCAGATCGAAGGTGATCTGTCGGCGCAGTTGGGGATGAAAGTGAAAATCGATCATTCTGCGGGCAAAGAAAACGGGCAAGTCGTGTTGCACTACCGTGATCTCGAACAGCTCGACGATGTGCTCCGGTTGTTGTCTGGCAGTTAGGACGTCAAAAGGCGATTGATTACAGCATTCAAGATGGGGCGCCCGGCGGCCGTCACAGTAAGCCGGTCGCTGGACAGAATTACAAACCCGTTATCCTGTAACTCATTGATCTTGCTTGTGTTATTGGTGATCCATGGTTGAGGCATCAACAGACCTTCAGTCATGCGCAGCCCCATCAACACCCGCTCTTCCAACACGGCTTCAGCGTCCATCGCAGACATAACGTCGTCCCCGCCCTTCCCGTCTTCAACTCTAGAAAGCCACGCACCCGGTGCCTTCGGGGCCACTGTTTCGTGACGTACACCGTCGATCGTTAGGCGCCCATGTGCCCCCGGGCCAATGCCGGCCCAATCGCCTGACCGCCAGTAAATCAGATTGTGACGGCTTTCTTGCCCATTTTTGGCATGATTAGACACTTCATAGGCCGCAAGACCAGCCGCATTGCACTTGTCTTGCGTCACATTCCAAAGATCAGCACCAAGGTCTTCATCCGGCAGCCCGCGCAACAACCCTCTCTTGAACCGGTCGCCAAATGCGGTCCCGTCTTCCACTGTCAGTTGGTACAATGACAGATGATCTGGGTCCAATGACAGCGCTTGGGTCAGTTCCGCCGTCCAATCATCCACCGATTGGTTCTGGCGCGCATAGATCAGATCAAAGCTCACGCGATCGAACGTCGTTCGTGCAATCTCAATCGCGCCCAATGCTTCACGGGCCGAATGAAGACGCCCCAATGCCTTAAGGTCAGGATCGTTCAAGGCCTGCACACCAACCGAAACACGGTTCACACCGGCTTTGTGATATCCGCTAAATCTCTCGGCCTCGATGGACGTCGGATTGGCCTCCAGCGTCACTTCCAGATCATTGGCCAATCGCCAGTTTTTCTGGATACGCGACATGATCCTGTCGACGGTCACAACCGACATCAGGCTCGGCGTACCACCGCCAAAAAAGACCGAATTTAAGACACGCTCACCCGTGATGGCCGCGATCCGGTCCAGTTCCGCTTCAAATGCGGCCGCCCATCTCGCCTGATCTACAGATGCAACGACATGCGAATTGAAATCGCAGTACGGGCATTTCGCTTGGCAAAACGGCCAGTGGATATAAAGGCCAAAGCCCCCTTCAGGCAAAACAACCATCAATCAACTTGGCGAAGGCATCCGCGCGATGGCTGATCTTGTTTTTCTCCCAGCGGTCCATTTCGCCGAACGTCACGTCATATCCGTTCGGTTGAAAGATAGGATCATAGCCATGGCCCTGATCGCCCCGCATCGGCCAAACCAAACGGCCCGGCATCACCCCTTCGAACACTTCGTCGTGCCCGTCCGGCCATGCCAACACCAGACAACAGCGAAATTGCGCCAAACGGGGTTCAGGCGCCTTCACCGCCTCCAGCTCATCCCAGGTGCGTGTCATCGCCATCACAAAATCACGTCCATTCGGCGTTTCCGCCCAATCCGATGTGTAAACCCCGGGCGCACCGTTCAGGCCATCAACCGTAATGCCACTATCGTCCGATAGCGCAGGCAATCCCGTCGCCTTCACGGCCGCATGTGCCTTGATCCGTGCATTGCCGGTAAACGTCGTCTCGGTTTCCTCGGGCTCCGGCAAACCATGATCCGCATTGCTCGACACAGCCACACCAAATGGCGATAGCAAATCAGCAATCTCCTCCAGCTTCCCTTGGTTGTGGGTCGCGATCAGCAATTCAGAACCGTCGAATGTCCGCATCAGCCAACAGCCGCCAGTTGCGCCGCCGTCAATTCTGCGATGCCCTTGTCGGCCAAATCCATCATCGCATTCATCTGATCGCGCGAAAACGTGGACCCTTCTGCGGACATCTGGATTTCGATCAGCTTATCGCCAGTCATGACGAAATTACCGTCCACACCAGCTTCGGAATCTTCTGGGTAATCCAGATCCAAAACCGATTGCCCCGCATAAACACCACAGGACACTGCAGCCACCGGAATGGCCAGCGGGTCAGAAATCACATCGCCCGCCTTCATCAGTTTTTGAACGGCCAGCTTCAACGCAACCCAACCGCCAGTAATAGACGCACAGCGCGTGCCACCGTCAGCCTGAATAACATCGCAATCAACGACGATCTGTCGTTCGCCCAACGCAACGCGATCAACACCCGCACGCAACGACCGTCCAATCAAACGCTGGATTTCTTGCGTACGCCCGCTCTGCCCGTTTTTGGCTTCGCGGCGCATCCGTGTGTTTGTCGCACGGGGCAGCATCCCGTATTCCGCCGTCACCCAACCAAGGCCGGAATTCTTCAGAAAGGGCGGCACACGTTCATCAATCGACGCCGTACACAGAACATGCGTATCGCCGCATTTGATCAGGCACGACCCTTCCGCATGGCGCGTCACGCCTGTTTCAATTGAAATCGTCCGCATTTCATCAATAGACCGACCAGAGGGGCGCATCGCATATCCTTTCAAGGGTTTCCCAAGCCCTACTCGCCAGCCGCCAAAATTCCAACCCCGATTGACCTTTGCGCATGTCGCGTCATAACTGTCATCGCTCAACCGAAGGCCGTGATGTCTGATCAAACTCCAAATCTCGAAGACATGAACGCCCGCTCGCGCGAGGTGTTTCGCCGTGTCGTCGAAGGGTATCTTGAAACAGGCACCCCTGTCGGGTCGCAAACATTGCAGCAAACGCTGACAGAACAGGTCAGCTCTGCGACCATTCGCAATGTGATGAAAGATCTCGAACAACTTGGCCTGATTGGTAGCCCGCATATCAGTGCAGGCCGCATTCCCACGCAGAACGGGCTGCGCATGTTTGTCGATGGACTGCTTGAGGTCGGCGACCTGGACGGCGGCGATCGCGCCAAGATTGATCAAACGATGGGCGGAAACGACGATGATGTGTCCACCCTCCTCGATCGTGTCGGATCTGCGCTGTCCGGTGTCACCCACGGCGCAAGTTTGGTCCTAACCCCGAAACACGAAGAAGCGCCCATCAAGCACGTTGAATTTGTCAGCCTCGCTGCGGATCGTGCACTTGTCGTGTTGGTTTTTGCGGATGGCCACGTCGAAAACCGCGTCTTTACCCCGCCCCCGGGTCAAACACCGTCGTCGATGCGCGAGGCCACGAATTTCATCAATGCCGTCGCCGAAGGCCGCACGCTGTCCGAACTGGGCAGCGCCATTGCCCACGAGGTTCGCGCCCGTCGTCAAGAAATTGACGTCCTCGCCCGTGAACTCATCGATAGCGGTGCGGCCATGTGGGAAAACAAAGGCGAATCAACCGAACGATTGATCGTGCGTGGCCGCGGAAATCTGATCTCTGACGAAGACACAGCCGATCTGGATCGCATCCGCACCCTGTTTGATGACCTTGAACGTAAGCGCGACATCGCTGATTTCCTTGAATTGACCGACGAAGGCGAAGGCGTGCGCATTTTCATTGGCTCTGAAAACAAACTTTTCTCACTTTCGGGTTCATCTTTGGTGGTTTCTCCTTATATGAACGCTGATCGAAAGATTGTCGGTGCGGTTGGTGTCATCGGACCCACCCGCCTGAATTACGGGCGCATTGTGCCCATCGTAGATTACACCGCGCAGCTGGTCGGGAAACTGATCACGGATCGTGGATAGGGAACGCTTGATATGGCTGACAAAGACAACGAATTTCTGGACGACATCATGGCGGACGTGAACAGCGGCCCCGAGGATGAGATGACGCTCGAAGATCTGGCGAACGAAGAAGTGGATGAAAAAGTCGTCGATCTTCACGCCGAAATCGCCGATCTGAAAGACGCATACATGCGCGCCCTTGCGGATGTGGAAAACTCTCGCAAACGCGCAGATCGTGACCGTCGAGAGGCTGAAAATTACGGCGGCTCCCGCCTCGCCCGTGATTTGCTGCCCGTTTACGACAACCTCGAACGTGCGCTTCAGATGGCCAAAGAAGACGGCAAAGAAGGCGACAAAGCCCTGCTCGAAGGTGTCGAACTCACCATGCGCGCTTTGATCGGCGTGTTCAAAAAGCACGGCATCGATCCGATTGTCCCCGAAGTCGGTGATCGTTTCGACCCACAGCACCACGAAGCAATGTTCGAAGCACCCCTGCCCGGCACCAAGGCCGGCGACATCATTCAGGTTTCAACAACGGGCTTCATGCTGCACGACCGCTTGCTGCGCGCAGCACAGGTCGGCGTGTCCTCTACTCCGAAGTCTTAACCAAACCGCGAAGCTCGTAAATCAGATCAAGCGCGTCTTTGGGCGACAGATCATCGGGCAAAACATCTTTCAACCGCGCCTCCACCTCGGACGGCGCGGTTTTTTGTGGGGCGGGCGTTGGTTTGGCACTAAACAGCGGTAAATCGTCGATCACCGCCTTCTGTTTTCCCTCGCGCTCACCCTTTTCCAGCGCCTCAAGAACGACCTTCGCGCGGTCAACAACGGTCTTTGGCAATCCGGCCAACCGCGCAACTTGCACACCATAAGACCGATCCGCCGTGCCGCGTTTCACCTCGTGGAGGAAAATCACATCCCCCTCCCACTCCTTCACGGTCACCGTCGCGTTCGCCACCCCGTCGAGCTTGTCCGAAAGCCCCGTCATCTCATGGTAATGCGTGGCAAAAAGCGCGCGGCAGCGGTTCACCTCGTGCAGATGTTCCAACGTGGCCCAGGCAATCGACAAACCATCATACGTCGCCGTGCCCCGCCCGATTTCATCCAAAATCACGAGCGCACGGTCATCCGCCTGATTCAAAATCGCCGCCGTTTCGACCATCTCGACCATAAACGTCGACTGCCCTTTGCTCAGATCGTCCGACGCGCCGACACGGCTGAAAATCTGGCTGACGATTCCAATCGTCGCCGCCTTCGCAGGAACGAACGCGCCCATCTGCGCCAAAACAGCGATCAAAGCATTCTGACGCAAATACGTCGATTTACCCGCCATGTTCGGACCAGTCAGCAGCCAGATTTGTTCATCGCTTAGGTCTGTGTCATTGGCGACAAAGGGCGTTCCACTGGGTTTCAACGCCGCCTCCACCACCGGATGCCGCCCCTCTGTGATCACAAATTCTCGCTCGGACGTCATCACAGGGCGAACCCAATTTTCTTCACGCGCCAAACGCGCCAACGCAGCGCTCAAATCAAACTCAGCCAGCGCACGTGCCAAAGTGAACAATTCAGGCGCTTGATCCAAAATTCCGTCTTTCAGGGCGGAATAGAGCCGCTTTTCAATCTCAAGACATTGCCCACCCGCATTCAAAATACGCGTTTCCAGCTCTGACAGTTCAACAGTCGTGAATCGCACCTGATTGGCCGTCGTCTGGCGGTGAATGAACGTCTCGGACAGCGGCGACGCCAGCATTTTCGCTGAATGGGTCGCCGTGACTTCAACAAAATACCCCAACACATTGTTGTGCCTGATCTTGAGGGCTGAAACACCGGTTCGCTCAACATACTGGCTTTGCAATCCGGCGATCACGGACCGCCCTTCGTCGCGCAAGGACCGGAATTCATCTAACTCCGCATCATACCCGGATGCAATAAACCCGCCATCGCGTGCCAAAATTGGTGGCTCCGCGATCAATGCATCATCCAGCAGCGCCAATAGCGTTTCTTGCCCGGTCAAATCACGGGCCGCCGCTGCCAAAACATCTGGCATATCATCCGGCAATGCGTCCGCAATCAAAGATGCCTGCGCAATCGCGCTGCGCACAGCTGTCATGTCGCGCGGGCCGCCACGATCCAGTGACAGGCGCGACAACGCACGATCCAAATCCGGGACTTCGCGCAATCGATCCTCTAACAGCGCTGCAACATCACCGCGATCCAGACACCACGCGACCGCATCCTGTCTTGTACCAATTTGCGCCAAATCCCGTGACGGCGATGACAGGCGCCGTTCCAAAAGGCGGGCACCAGCAGCGGTCAGCGTGCGATCAATCACCGACAACAGCGATCCGCTGCGGCCCCCATTTACCCCATGGGTCAATTCCAGTGATTTACGCGTAGACGCATCAATTTGCATCGCGCTTTCACGTTTTTCACGCATCGGCGGGCGCAACAGCGGCAGCTTCCCTTTCTGCGTAATATCAAGGTATTCGACCACGGCAGCCATTGCCGCAATTTCGCACCGCGAAAACGTCCCAAACCCATCCAGAGATTTGACAGAATAGACACTGTTCAGGCGTTTTTCGCCGCTTGTGCTGTCAAACGCTGCATTGCCCAACACAGTAACCGCAGCGCCCGCATCCTCGACGATTCCGCCAAAATCGCCTTCGCCAGCATCGCTCAGCAATACCTCTTTCGGGCCCAGCCGCGCGAGTTCGGGTCCCAGCCCCGCCACGTCACATTCAAGCACGGAAAACGCACCTGTAGAAATGTCGACCCACGCCAATGCCCCGTCGCCGCGCACATTTGCATAAGCCGCCAGAAAATTATGACGCCGTGCATCCAGCAACGCATCTTCGGTCAACGTCCCGGGCGTCACGACCCGCGTGACCCCTCGCTTCACAACCGATTTATACCCGCGCTTCTTCGCCTCAGCCGGGGATTCAAGCTGCTCACACACCGCAACACGGTGCCCTTTTCGGATCAGCGTTAGAAAATATCCCTCGGCTGCATGATGGGGCACGCCGCACATGGCGATATCGTCACCCAGATGTTTGCCGCGTTTGGTTAACGCGATATCCAGCGCCCCGGCGGCGGCCACTGCATCATCAAAAAACAGCTCATAAAAATCGCCCATCCTATAGAACAGCAACGCGTCAGGATGGTCGGCCTTGATTTCAAGATATTGCGCCATCATCGGCGTCACGGTGCTGCTCATGCGATCCCCCGATTGCTGTCCCCGCAACCTAATGGGCCAATGTTAGCGACGAAAGTGCAAAAACGGGTGGTTGCCGCCGCATTGGCACGTCCTTATCAATACGAAACGCATTGGAGGACGACATGGCGAACACAAAGGTCACGCGCGAAGACGCACTGGCGTTCCATCTGGAACCTACCCCCGGCAAATGGGAGGTAAAAGCGACTGTTCCAATGACAACGCAGCGCGACCTGTCGCTGGCCTATTCCCCCGGTGTTGCAGTGCCGTGCGAAGACATCGCCGCGAACCCTGAACTGGCCTATGATTATACCAACAAGGGCAATCTGGTCGCTGTCATTTCCAACGGCACTGCCGTTCTTGGATTGGGTAATTTAGGCGCGTTAGGGTCGAAACCCGTGATGGAAGGCAAGGCGGTTTTGTTCAAACGCTTTGCGGACGTGAACTCGATCGACATCGAACTCGATACCGAAGATCCGGAAGCATTTTGTAACGCCGTTAAACTGATGGGTCCGACGTTTGGCGGTATCAACCTCGAAGATATCAAGGCCCCCGAATGCTTCATCATTGAACAGCGCCTTAAGGAAGAAATGGACATTCCGGTGTTCCATGACGACCAACACGGCACGGCGGTTATTTGCGCAGCGGGTCTTTTGAACGCCCTGCAAATTTCTGGCAAGAAAATCGAAGATGTGAAAATCGTGCTGAACGGGGCAGGGGCCGCGGGTATCGCCTGCCTTGAATTGCTCAAATCGATGGGTGCCAAGCACAACAATTGCATCATGTGTGACACCAAAGGCGTGATTTACCAAGGCCGGACCGAGGGCATGAACCAATGGAAATCTGCCCACGCCGCCGCAACCGACACCCGCACGCTGGCCGAGGCAATGAACGGCTGTGATGTGTTCCTCGGCGTATCGGCCAAAGGTGCCGTGACGCAGGACATGGTTGTTTCCATGGCCCCCAACGCCGTCATTTTCGCGATGGCGAACCCCGATCCTGAAATCACCCCCGAAGAAGTCCACGAGGTCCGCGATGATGTCATCGTTGCCACAGGCCGGTCTGATTACCCTAACCAAGTGAACAACGTCCTCGGATTTCCGTACCTGTTCCGTGGTGCTCTCGATATCCACGCCCGCGCGATAAACGATGAAATGAAAATCGCCTGCGCCCACGCGCTTGCGAACCTCGCGCGCGAAGACGTGCCCGATGAGGTCGCGATGGCATACGGCAAAAAGCTCACGTTCGGGCGCGATTATATCATCCCGACGCCGTTCGATCCGCGCCTGATCTATGTCATTCCGCCCGCCGTGGCCCGCGCCGGGATGGACACCGGCGTCGCCCGCCGCCCGATTGTCGATATGGATGCCTATGAACTGGGCCTCAAAACCCGCATGGACCCAACCGCGTCAATCCTGCGCGGCATTCATGCCCGTGCCAAAGCCAACCAAAACACAATCGTATTCGCAGAAGGCGATGACACCCGCGTGCTGCGCGCCGCCGTTCTTTATCAACGCTCCGGTCTGGGCAAAGCGCTTGTCGTTGGTCGCGAAGATGATGTGCGTGAAAAGCTCACCTCGGAAGGCCTTGCGGACGCGGTGGATGAGCTTGAAATCGTCAATGCCGCCAACACGCCCCACCTCGAAACCTACAAAGATTTCCTCTATGAACGTCTGCAACGCAAGGGCCACGATCGTCAGGATATCCACCGCATGGCGTCCCGCGATCGCCATGTTTTCGCGTCTCTTATGTTGGCCCACGGCCACGCTGACGGGATGGTCACAGGCGCGACACGTAAATCTGCCCATGTGCTTGAATTGATCAATCACGTCTTTGACGCGGGCCCGCATGATGGCGCCGTTGGCGTCACTGCGATCATCCAGAACGGGCGTATCGTTTTGATTTCGGACACGCTGGTCCACGAATGGCCTGATGAAAACGACCTCGCTGATATTGCTGAACGCGGCGCAGAGGTTGCGCGCACCCTTGGTCTTGAACCACGCGTGGCGTTCCTGTCGTTTTCGACGTTCGGCTATCCCGTGTCAGAACGTGCGACCAAAATGCACGTGGCCTCCGACGTTCTCGAAGCGCGGGGCGTGGATTTCGAATACGAGGGCGAGATGACAGTCGACGTCGCCCTGAACACCAAAGCACAAGAGGCATATCCGTTCTCGCGTTTGACCGGCCCCGCCAATGTGTTGGTCGTTCCGGCCCGCCACTCCGCTTCGATTTCGGTCAAGCTGATGCAGGAAATGGCGGGGGCGACGGTCATCGGTCCGATCCTTGCCGGAATTGATCGCCCTATCCAAATCTGTTCAACCGTCAGCACGGTCAACGACATCCTCAACATGGCGGTTCTCGCGTCAAGTTCGGCGCAGTAGCCATGGCGATCTGGAATCTCGGCTCGATCAATGCGGATTTCGTCTATTCCGTGCCGCACATTCCTGCACCGGGCGAAACGCTCGCCAGTACGGATCGCAAGGTTTTCCTTGGCGGGAAGGGCGCGAACATGTCGGTCGCCGCGGCGCGTGCTGCGGCCCGCGTGAACCATATTGGCGCTGTCGGGCATGACGGGCGCTGGGCGGTTGATCGGCTGTTGGAATACGGCGTCGACACGACCCACATCGAACAGATCGATGTCGAAACAGCACAAGCGATCATTGCCGTCGATGCGCAGGGCGAAAACAGCATCATTTTGCACCAGGGTGCAAACGTCGCGATCCCGCAACATACGCTTGAACAGGCACTAACCCGTGCAAAAACGGGCGATACCTTTGTTTTTCAGAACGAAACGAACCTCCAGCAAGAGGGCGCCAAACTGGCCCGCGAAATGGGTTTGACAGTCGCCTATGCCGCGGCGCCCTTTGATGCTGCTGCCGTTCAAACTGTGCTACCGCACCTCGATTTTCTGATTCTGAATGAGGTCGAGGCGGATCAGTTGAAATCAGCCTCGGGGCAGGGGCCCGCTGACTTGCCCGTCAAAGACGTGATCGTCACGCTCGGATCGGATGGCGCAACTTGGTTCGGCCCCGATGGCAAAGCACACATTCCAGCCCACAAGGTGACCCCCGTCGATACCACGGGCGCGGGCGATACGTTCACCGGATACGTCCTCGCCTGTTTGGATCGCGGGCAACCGATGCTGCAAGCCCTGCAAACCGCCTCAAAGGCCGCCGCGCTTATGGTCATGCGTCACGGTACGGCGGATGTGATTCCCGATCTAAAAGACGTGCAGGATTTTAGTGGTTGATGAATGGGGCATCGCTGCCCCAAAGCTGTTCGATCCGCGCATCCCGACCGCATCCTTCACGGTAGAATGCATATGCCTCGGCCTGCGTTTTGATCCCGCCGCGTGTCACGATCCGCGATGACCCTTTGTAATAATCCTGATGGTAACTTTCGGCGTCATAAAACGGTGCAGCGGCTAAAATAGGCGTCACGATCCGTTGGCCAAGTTCGGATTGCGCAGCACTCAGCGCCGCGCGCGCAGCCTGTTCTTGCGCAGTGGTAGAGACGAAAATCGCCGTGCGGTAACTATCACCACGGTCGCAAAACTGCCCACCTGCATCCGTCGGATCGACGCTGCGAAAAAACAGATCATAAATCTCGCGTTCGGAAATCTGATCGCGGTCATATCTGATTTCAACCGCTTCATAATGGCCTGTGTTGCTATTCGTCACTTGGCGGTAGGTCGGATTTGCCGTTGTGCCGCCCGTATATCCTGATGTTACTTCGGACACGCCGCGCACTTTTTCGAAATCTGATTCAACGCACCAGAAACAGCCGCCCGCGACGACGATGGTTTGCATATCCCGCGCTTCGGCTTTGCCCGCGTTCAGACATGTCGCCACTGCGATGGCCGCGCCCAGCGCAATCGTTTTCAAATTCTGCAACATGGAATTCATGATGGTCTCCTTTTGCCGGTACCATCTGCCGGAACACGGCACCACGCAACGCATCAGCGCGCATGATCACGCGCTCTTTACCAAACGGGATCACACTGCGCGGAGGGCCAGAAATTTTGAATCCGGCAAAAACCCCGTGTTTTCAACGAGGCGACGAAAAGACCCGTATCAGACCCATATGGAAACCATACCGGACCCATATCAGAACCATACCGCGTTATTTCGTGCGTTTGTCCCGCGCTGCCAACAATTTCAAACGCAGCGCATTCAACTGAATGAACCCCGCCGCATCCTTTTGATCATAGGCACCCGCGTCGTCCTCGAACGTCACATGCGCTTCTGAATACAGGCTGTAGTCAGACGAACGTGCAACCGTTTTGGCCGATCCTTTGTACAGCTTCAGTGTTACCGAACCCGTCACGTGTGTCTGTGATTTATCGATCGCGGCTTGCAGCATTTCCCGCTCTGGCGAGAACCAGAAACCGTTATAAATCAGCTCCGCGTAGCGCGGCATCAGCTCGTCTTTCAGGTGCGCCGCACCGCGATCCAATGTGATTGATTCGATGCCACGGTGCGCCTCAAGCAACAGGGTTCCGCCGGGCGTTTCATAGACACCGCGCGACTTCATACCAACGAAACGACCCTCAACCAGATCAAGGCGACCACAGCCGTGTTTGCCGCCTAACTCATTGAGTTTCGTAAGAATTGTTGCGGGTGACATCGCCTCTCCATTGATCGAAACGGCATCACCTGCTTCAAAACCAACCTCAACATATTCGGGTGTTTCTGGTGCATCTTCGGGCGCAACCGTGCGCTGGTAAACGTAGTCCGGCGCCATCTCTGCGGGGTCTTCCAGAACCTTACCCTCAGACGAAGTGTGCAGCAGGTTCGCATCAACGGAAAACGGTGCCTCGCCGCGCTTGTCTTTAGCGACCTCAATCTGGTGCGCCTCTGCAAATTCCAAAAGCTTGGTGCGCGACGACAAATCCCACTCGCGCCACGGCGCGATCACTTTGATGTCCGGGTTCAACGCGTAGGCGGCCAATTCAAACCGGACCTGATCGTTGCCTTTACCCGTTGCGCCATGGGCCACAGCATCGGCCCCCGTTTCGGCAGCAATTTCAACCAAACGCTTTGAAATCAATGGTCTAGCGATGGATGTGCCCAACAAATAAAGCCCTTCGTAAACCGCATTCGCGCGAAACATCGGGAACACAAAGTCGCGTACAAATTCTTCGCGGACGTCTTCAATATAGATGTTCTCAGCGGGGATACCCATGTCCAACGCCTTCTTGCGCGCAGGCTCAAGCTCCTCGCCTTGGCCCAAATCGGCAGTGAACGTCACGACCTCACAGCCGTATTCCGTCTTCAGCCATTTCAGGATGATCGACGTATCCAAACCGCCAGAATAGGCGAGGACAACTTTTTTCGGCGTGAACTTGGCGGACATATCGGGCGACTCCAAAGGGGTTATTTGCAGGCGAATTACGCGGTTTCGGAAACTAGAGCAAGCTGGCGACGAACGCAGCGTCGCCTTCGTTACTCAGCAGGGCGGGGGCCTCGTCCATGGGGACCCAAACAGCGGTGTGTGTTTCCTCAAGGGGAGGGCCCAATCTAAGGGTCGGCTGAGACCAGTAGATCGTGCAAATCTTTTCAGCCCACATGTCGTATTCGGGCATAAAAACAAAGCGTTTGAAGACACCCAACCGTACAGGGCGATCCATCCGCCAACCGGTTTCTTCCATGACTTCGCGGTGCAAAGCAGGCACAACATGTTCGCCCGCGTCAATTCCACCGCCGGGTAATTGCAGTTCGGGGCGTTCGCCGTCTTGCACCGTTAGCAGTAAATCGCGGCCTCTTTGCAGGATAACATATGCGCCGGGACGCGGCGTGTAGCGCATAGCAGGGTCAACCCGTTCGCCGTACCGTCTGATCATGCCCTTTTTCCTTGCCTTGCCGCACCTATATGGACGCGGTATGCCAACCTTGGACTTGTTAGGAAAGCCAAATGAATACCGCATCAACTATCGCATGGGATGACACTGTCCTGCCGTTCCAACTTGACCGTTCCGACATTCGGGGGCGCGTGGCGCGCCTTGACGGTGTGTTGGATCAGGTCTTGCAGCAGCACGATTATCCGCCAGCGGTCGAAGCATTGGTGGCAGAAATGGCGTTGCTGACGGCGTTGATTGGCCAAACAATTAAGCTGCGTTGGAAGCTGTCGTTGCAAGTGCGCGGTGACGGCCCAGCCCGCCTGATCGCAACCGATTATTATGGCCCCACAAAAGACGGGGAACCCGGCCGCGTTCGCGCCTACGCAAGCTATGACAAAGACGCCATTGACCCGACGGGTCATCCGTTTAGCCAAGTGGGCAAAGGTTATTTCGCTATCCTGATCGATCAGGGCGAAGGCACGACCCCCTACCAAGGGATCACCCCGATCGCAGGTGGTTCGTTGTCTGCATGTGCCGAAGCGTACTTTGCACAATCCGAACAATTGCCAACTGCGTTTCAGCTGACTTTTGGCAAAGCGTCAGTTCCGGGCGGTGATGAATCGTGGCGCGCTGGCGGGATTATGTTGCAAGCGATGCCCAAAGCGTCCCCCTTGGCGAACCCAGGCGAAGCAACGGATGACGGCCTGACCGCGGTTGAGGATCTGTTGAATGACGACGAAGGTGAAAACTGGACGCGCGCAACGCTGCTTATGCGCACCGCAGAAGAGATTGAGCTGATCGGCCCAACCGTTCAACCAACAGAGCTGCTTGTTCGTTTGTTCCACGAAGAACAGCCGCGCGTGTTTGATCCACAGCCCGTTCAGTTCGGGTGTTCGTGTTCACCTGACAAAGTGCGTCAGTCCCTGTCGATTTATTCGGCGAAGGATATTGAACATATGACGACGGATGAAAACACTGTGACGGCGGATTGCCAGTTTTGCGGTGCGCATTATGAGTTTGAGCCGAACACCCTCGGATTTGAGGCGACGGCAGGACCAGATGCAAAGCCCTGAAGACCTAAAGGCGATGCTCTCGCGTGCGATTGAAAACGTGCGCGGGGCATCGTCCGACTTCGATCTGAACCCTAACGTGGAATTGCCCCAGCAACGTTCGCTAAAACCGGCCGCTGTTTTAATCGCTGTCACAGAAGGTGGGCATTTGATCCTTACGAAACGGTCGGCCCAGCTAAAGCACCATCCCGGACAGATCGCGTTTGCTGGTGGGCGTCAGGACGAAACTGACCGTGATCTGTGCCACACGGCCCTGCGCGAAGCGCAAGAAGAAATCGGGTTAGACCCCGAGCTTGCGACAGTCCTCGGTGTCTTGCCGAGCCATGAAACCGTGACGAATTATGCGGTGACGCCGATCATTGCGATGGTGCCGTCTGATTTGGCGTTTGTCCCTGAACCCGGCGAAGTGGCCGAGGTTTTTACCGTTCCGATTTCCCATGTCCTGATGCCTGAAAATTATCGGATCGAAGGACGTCATTGGCGCGGACAACGACGCCAATATTACACAGTCCCCTACGGCCCCTATTATATCTGGGGTGCGACGGCGCGTATTCTGCGCGGCTTGGCCGAGGGCGCGGCATGACGGATAAACTCCGCTCCAATTGGCGCGCCGATGGCACGCTGCGCCATATCGGGACGCCGCGTTGGTTGGTGGACGACATGTTGCAAACCCTAATGGCAGCGTTTGAAGATGCGGGTCACCAGATTTACGCCGTCGGCGGCTGTGTGCGGGATACCATGATGGACCGCCACGTGCATGACGTTGATCTATCTACGGACGCCCTGCCCGAAGACACGATAGCGATTGTTGAAAGCCTTAAATTCAAACGCTCCAGCTGGAAGGCCATTCCGACAGGCATCGAACATGGTACGATTACGGCAGTCGACCCCGTCGGCGCTGGCCCCTATGAGATCACCACATTTCGTACGGATGTAGAAACGGACGGTCGTCATGCGACGGTCGCATTTTCCCGAAACATCGAAGATGACGCCACCCGCCGCGATTTTACGATCAACGCATTCTATGCAAATCGCCAAGGTGAAATCCGTGATCTTGTCGGGGGTTCTGCAGACCTTGCGGCGCGGCGCATCCGGTTTATCGGTGATCCCGTTGACCGGATCAAAGAAGACTATCTGCGCATCTTGCGATTCTTCCGGTTTACGGCGTCTCACGGCAATCAAGACGATGGCGTTGATGCAGATGGTTTGGCAGCCTGTGCGCTGCTTGCGGATGGTCTGACGGGGATCTCGCGCGAACGGATCGGCGCGGAGGTTACGCGCATCATCTCTAACCGGGACGCTGCGCCAATTGTAGGCACGATGGAGCAATCTGGCGTTCTTGGCCGTATTCTGCCCGGCGCCAGTGTGCTGACCCTCGCGCGGTTGATTGATCTCGAAGAAAGCTATCCGATCGAAGGCCCTATGGTTGCGCCCAATGATATGGCGACGCGTCTTGCGTCACTGGGATGCGCGGATGTGGCAGACCGGTTGCGGCTGTCGAGCGCCGCTGCCAAAAAGATCGCGCTGGTTCTGCGCGAAGCGGGATCATTGACGCCTGCTCATGCGCTTGCGTATCGGCACGATTATTGGCCCGCTGTTCATTGCTTGTTGTTGCGCTGGGCGTCATTGCAGCAGCCTTTTGATGAAACTGTGCTGGCAGACCTAGAACGCGGTGCATCTGCAAAGTTTCCCGTTCAGGCGGCGGATTTGATGCCAGAATATACGGGAAAAGCACTGGGGGATAGGTTGCAGTTTCTGAAAGAAACCTGGATCGCTTCCCAATTTGAGATGTCAAAATCTGCCTTGTTAGAACGGCCATGACCGCGCTGATTGGGTTTGTCTTCTTTGGCTTGTTTTCGCCGGGACCAAACGTGATCTTGCTTACGGCGTCGGGCGCACGTTTTGGGTTTCGCGCCACCGTGCCGCATCTTTTGGGCGTCGCGCTGGGCGTCGGGTTTATCGCGTTCGTGACCGGTTTCGGCCTAGGTGCGCTGATCGATACATTCCCTGCGATGCGCGTTGTGCTGATGGTCATCGCGTCCCTTTGGATTTTGTGGATGGCGTGGAAGTTGTGGCACGCCAAACCCGCGCAAGCCCGCGATACTGATCGCCCTTTTACCTTTGGCCAAGCAGTCCTGTTCCAATGGGTGAATCCGAAAATCTGGGCTGTTGCGACGTCTGCATCTGCATTGGTCACCGATCTTGCGCCGCTGACCCAGGCAACAACGTTGGCCCTGACGTTTTCGGGCACCAATCTGTGTGTCTGTCTGTTTTGGACTTACGCGGGCAGTCTATTGAAAACCCTCCTTGCTGATCCGGTAAAATGGCAGGTCTTTATGCGGATCATGGCCGTAGCCTTGGCTGTTTTCTCGGGTCTGGTTTTCCTGTGACCTAAACCGGTCTATATGAGCAGTGGAAAGGATACGTCCCTTGTTCCGCTTCTTTGAAAACCTAGTCGATCCCTATGTGCCCTATGCACAGGACGACACACCCCCGACACGGCTTTGGCCGTTCCTAAAGGGCTATGCGCGTCCATTTCGCCGTGTTTTCTGGGCGGCTGGAATCATGTCTGTCGTGGTCGCGTTGGTCGAGGTTTGGCTGATCGCCTATATGGGGCGTTTGGTTGATTTGATCGCGCCGGGGTCCGAAGTGTCGTTTTGGGCGGATTACGGTTGGGAATTCATTGCGATGGGTTTGTTCCTGCTGACCTTGCGGCCCGCGTTGCAGGTCATTGATGTGGCGCTGTTAAACCAATCCATTGTCCCGAATTTTGCGGCCATCGTGCGCTGGCGCGCGCACCGCCATGTCTTGCGCCAATCAGTTGGGTGGTTTGAAAACGACTTTGCCGGACGTATGGCGAACCGGATCATGCAGACCCCTCCGGCCGCATCCGAAGTCGCATTCCAGGTTTTTGACGCTGTGACGTTCTCGCTCGCCTACATCATCGGTGCTGCGGTTTTGCTGATGGGCGCTGATCCCCGCCTTCTTATCCCATTGGTGGTCTGGTTCGTTCTTTATGCGATGTTGATGCGTTGGACTGTTCTGCGTGTCGGCCCCGCAGCAAAGATATCGTCTGATGCGAGGTCCGAGGTTACTGGCCGCGTTGTCGACAGTTATACCAACATCCATTCCGTCAAAATGTTCGCGCACCATGATCGTGAAATCGAATATGCCCGCGACGCGATTGAGGGCACCCGCGTCGCGTTTCAGAAAGAAATGCGGCTTTACACGATCATGGATGTTTCTTTGGTCCTGCTAAACGGGTTGTTGATTGTGTCGGTGGTTGGCTGGTCCTTGTGGCTTTGGTCGGACGGGTTGGCGACGGCGGGAATTGTCGCTGCCGCTGCGGCGATGACGTTGCGGTTGAATGCAATGACCGGCTGGATCATGTGGGCGGTGACGAACCTGTTCCAGAATCTTGGTGTGATTTCCGAAGGCATGGAAACGATAGCCCAGCCGATTACATTGACAGATGCGGACGGCGCGCCCGATCTGAAGGTGAACGGCGGTGCCTTGGATATTCAATCCCTTAGCCACCATTACGGGCGCGGGTCGGGCGGCATTGACCGGTTGTCACTGTCGATCAAGGCGGGTGAAAAGGTTGGCCTTGTCGGTCAGTCCGGTGCTGGTAAGTCGACATTGGTAAAGCTGTTGTTGCGGTTTTACGACGCTGAATCAGGGCGCATTCTGATCGATGGGCAGGACATTGCGACGATCCGACAAGACAGTTTGCGTCAGGCTATCGGCATGGTGCAGCAAGAAAGCTCGCTGTTACATCGCTCTGTGCGGGACAATATTTTATACGGCGACCCGTCGGCAACAGAGGATCAGATGATCGCAGCCGCCAGAAAGGCCGAAGCACATGATTTCATTCTCGATCTTCAAGACGGGGAAGGCCGCAAAGGGTATGATGCGCAAGTCGGTGAACGGGGTGTTAAGTTGTCAGGCGGACAGCGCCAGCGGATTTCGCTTGCGCGGGTGATCCTGAAAGACGCGCCGATCCTGTTGTTGGACGAAGCAACATCAGCGTTGGATTCCGAAGTTGAGGCAACGATTCAAGCGACGCTTTCCAGCTTGATGGACGACAAAACCGTTATCGCGATTGCGCATCGTCTATCCACGATTGCGCAGATGGACCGGATCATCGTGATCGATGATGGCCGCGTGATCGAAGATGGAAGCCATGCCGAACTCCTCGCACGGGGTGGTCAGTATGCTGGTTTCTGGACGCGCCAATCTGGCGGATTTATTGGGGTTGAGGTGGCGGAATGATTGTACGGGCCTATCGCGATGGCATCCAGAAACTAGGCGGCCTCATCGATAGCCAGATGGCGTCAGATGGGCCACCGCCCCAAACCCTCGCCAGGTTTTTCGGCTGGGCATTGTCTGGTGCGTGGCGCGTTATCTTTTTGGCAGGCTTTATTTCGGCGCTTGCCGGGGCGACAGAAGTCTTGGCGATGTACCTTTTGGGGCGGGTGGTTGATGTAGCATCCTCAACCGCGCCAATCGGCGACAGCATTGGCTTATTCATCGCGGCCATTGTTTTGCTGATGGTTTTGCGGCCCGTCTTGTTCGGCGTTTCGGCGTCGTTCCAATCTGTCGTGATTGGCCCCAACCTGTTTACTCTGGTTGTTGGCCGGCTGCACCGCTGGACGCTGGGGCAGGCGGTGACGTTTTTTGACAATGATTTCGCGGGCCGCATTGCGCAAA
This sequence comes from Octadecabacter dasysiphoniae, assembly GCF_021532615.1. Taxonomy (GTDB): domain Bacteria; phylum Pseudomonadota; class Alphaproteobacteria; order Rhodobacterales; family Rhodobacteraceae; genus Octadecabacter; species Octadecabacter dasysiphoniae. The sequence goes on along the minus strand of NZ_JAKGAQ010000002.1, from coordinate 693,585 downwards.
AGCAGATGCAAGTCGCGCGGTCCCTGACTGAGGTGATTATCGAAACGGTAAACGCCGTGCTGTTCGCGCTCGCCTCGGTTCTGGGTGCCGCGTTCCTCGTGTCCGCTGTCGATCCGCGTTTGTTGATTGTCTTGGCGTGCTGGTTTGCGACGTACGTTGTCTTTTTGCGTATTTTCCTCCCGCGGATCAGGGCCAAATCCAAAGCGCGGGCAGGGGCATCTGCGATGTTATCAGGCCAAGTCGTGGACACGATCACGAATATCAAAACCGTAAAATTGTTCGCGGGCACGCATCATGAAACCGACGCGGCGCAGGTCGCGATGCAAGATTTGCGCCACCGCGCGCTGGAATACGGAGAGGTCGCAACGCTGTTTCGGTTTGGCCTCATCACGTTGGCGGGAATTTTGCCGATCACCATGGTCGGGTTTGGTTTGTCATGGCGGGACGCAGGTGTGACCCCTGGCGATCTGGCGGCAATTGGCGCCGTGTCGATCCGGCTTAGCCAAATGACGGGCTGGGTTAGTTTCGTGCTCATGGCGATTTTCAGTCACGTCGGTGAAGTAGAGGACGGAATGCGGACCCTGACGCCGCCTCACCAATTGACGGACGCGAAGAACGCGAAACCGCTGGCCGTTGCAAAGGCACAGGTCACATTTGAAAATGTGTCGTTTGGCTACGGCGCTGAAACGGGCGGCATCAACAACATCAATCTCACCATCAAGGCGGGTGAAAAGCTCGGTATTGTGGGGGCGTCTGGTGCGGGTAAATCGACGCTCGTTGCGTTGTTGCTGCGGTTATACGATCCGGAAAAGGGCCGCGTTCTGATTGATGATCAGGATTTGAAAACCGTCAGTCAGGACAGTCTGCGCAAAGCCATCGGGATGGTCACGCAGGAAACGGCGATGTTCAATCGGTCTGCGCGCGACAACATTATTTATGGCAGGACAGACGCGACTGATGACATGCTGATTGCTGCGTCCCGGACGGCTGAGGCGGATGATTTTATCCGCGATCTGGCCGATCATACTGGGCGGCGGGGTTATGATGCCCATCTGGGCGAACGCGGCGTTAAGCTGTCTGGCGGGCAACGCCAGCGGATCGCACTGGCGCGGGCAATGCTGAAAGACGCACCAATCCTTGTTTTGGACGAGGCGACATCTGCGCTCGATAGTGAGGTAGAGGCCGCGATTCAAACCGCGCTTGATCACGCGATGGATGGTAAGACCGTCATCGCGATTGCCCACCGTCTTTCGACAATTTCTGGAATGGATCGTATCATTGTGCTGGAACATGGCGCGATTGTGGAAGAAGGAAGCCACGTAGACCTGCTCGCGATGAATGGGACCTATGCGAAATACTGGAACCGCCAATCGGGTGGGTTCGACAGCAAACAGGATGCGGCGGAATAATGGGTCAGACGGTTGAAAAATTGAACCAGGCAGGGCTTGGGTTGCTGGCAGACGGGACGCACCTTGAACGTGTCTTGCCCGGCGAAGAGGTCGAGGTGCAGCCAGATGGCACGGCGCGGATCATTACGCCGGTTGCAGATCGTGTGAAACCGCCCTGCCGCCATTTCAAAAGCTGCGGAGGCTGTACGGTTCAACATGCCTCGGATGATTTTGTCGCGACGTGGAAAACGATGATTGTCGAACGCGCGATGACGGCGCGGGATTTGCCGTTTCCGTTTCGCACGCTTCATACGTCCCCCGCCCAAAGCCGCCGTCGCGCGCGTATGGCGGGGCGGCGCACCAAAAAGGGTGCAATGGTCGGGTTTCACGGTAAGGCGTCTGATACGCTGGTCGATGTGCCCGATTGCCAGCTTTTGTTACCGTCGATCCGTGCTGGTTTTCCGGCACTCGAGGCGCTGACAATCATAGCCGCGTCGCGCAAGTCCGAGGTGAATTTGACCGTCACGGATACGCTTTCGGGTTTGGATGTTTTTGTTGAAACCGAGCGTGAACTAACGGGTCAATTGCGTATCGAATTGGCTGGTGCGGCAGAACAGCATAATCTTGCCCGGCTTGCCTGGAACGATGATGTGGTCGTAACACGTAAATCGCCCGATCAGGTGTTTGGCCTTGCGAAAGTAGCTCCACCCGCTGGCGCGTTCTTGCAAGCCACCCGTGAGGGAGAGGCCGCGTTAGCTGCCGCAGTGACCGATGCCGCAAAAGGTGCGAAACGTGTTATCGATTTGTTTTCTGGTGCGGGCACATTTTCCCTTCCGCTTGCGCAAATGGCTGAAGTTCATGCCGTTGAGGGCAGCAGCGACATGCTGGAGGCGCTTGATCGTGGATGGCGTCACGCGACAGGGCTGAAGACCGTGACGACGGAAACCCGCGATTTGTATCGCCGACCACTGGAACCGGATGAGTTGGCAAAATATGACGTCGCCGTGTTGGATCCGCCACGCGCGGGTGCAGAGGCACAGATTGCGACGGTTTGCGCGTCCAAATTGAAACGGGTCGTGATGGTGTCGTGTAATCCAGTTACATTCGCACGCGATGCAGCCACAATGATTGCGGCGGGTTTTCAAGTGGAATGGATGGATGTTGTTGATCAGTTCCGCTGGTCCCCACATGTCGAGCTTGTTGGCTATTTCACGCGGACGTGACGAATCGCGCAGACGAAGTTCTAGGAGAATTGGCTCGTTTGGGATAACTGCACACCCAAAGATTGAGTGGGACTATTTTTGATGATGAATCGCCGGACTTTTACCAGCGTTGCCGCCTTGTTCGCGCTGACGGCGTGCTCGGACAAATTTAATGTCTATACTGGTCCGCCCGTGACCAGTGTAGTTGTTCAAAAGGGACGTCGTCGGATGTTCTTGCTCAACGGAAACGAGATTCTGAAATCTTATGATTTCGAACTTGGATTTGCCCCGGTTGGCCATAAGGAAATAGAAGGCGACGGTAAAACGCCCGAAGGCGCGTATTTCATTGATCGCAAGAACCCCAACAGCAGCTTTTATCTATCGATCGGGATTTCCTACCCGAATGCCGCGGACCGTGCGAAGGCGCGGGCGATGGGGGAGTCACCTGGTGGAGACATCTTTATTCACGGCACGCCCAAACGCTTCCGTCGTGAACCGGATTGGACATGGGGCTGCATCGCGGTGAAAGACCGCGAGATGGAAGACATCTATGCGATGGTCAACGTCGGAACGCCGATCTTTCTATATGCCTAAGGCCTATTGAAGCGGAATGGCATTCGGTTGGGCAACGATGCTTTGGGCGTTTCCATTCGCCAGAACCAGCGTCCACCAGATTTTGCCGTTCCCTTCCTGAAACCACGAAAATCCCATTTCGGTTGCGTTGCTGTCCAACAATACACTGCGTGTATTTGGCGCGCTCATCCATGCGGCGAGGGTTTCCAGCTCTGTCTCATAGGTCTCAGAAATCGTTTCACCCGTCAGGGCGCCATTGTACCCAACTCGGCGAAGGCGATCTAACGGTGATGACCCGTCAGATCCGAAATGCCAGGGACGGTTCTGCACAGACATATCGCGCGAATGGGTTGCTGCTGCTGCGTTCAATTGCGCATTCAGCTGCACGTCACCCACGCCAGCAGCCTGACGCAGGGCATTCAACCCATCCAGCATTCTGAACTGGATGTTGTCCGTGTCCTGCGGTCCGATGCGATAAACGCGGGCAACAGGAAGCCCGTCAGGGCCAATCGCGGCGGGTGGCCCAGCACATGCTGCCAGACCAAAGGCCATCGAGCTTAGAAGAAATGAACGGCGAAGCATAAGAAGCACCTTTATCGATTTAACCTTCGCATACCCCCTTGGATGTTCCGTTTCAAACCCACATCAGCGTGAAGCGGCCCATATTGTTACATTCTGGTGCGCGGACGCAGCAAAATTACCAGATTCGCTGTTCTGTTGTGTGGTTTTCGCCCTGTACCGCAATTTCGGGGGTGTTAGGTGGGCATAACGACGTTAATTATCAGGACTTTGCCGCGCTTTTGCAGTAGTAATGGCCAGAACGCCGAAGTGTTGCTCATTTGACGACAATTGGGCCAAGTTGTGGCAGGCAGACCCCTATAGCATTTGCATTCAACGAACTTTCATGATTTGGCATACTGCGAGGGAAGTCTTGGGTGCCCATGGCTAAACCTCACTAACTTTTGCCGTGGGCAATTAACTGGAGAAATAAAATGAAAAAGTTCGCACTCGCAGCCGCATTCGGCGTAGCAGCATCCACAGCATTCGCTGGCAACATGTCTGAGCCAGTCATGGAGATGGCACCAGTCGTCGTCATGGAAGAAACTGCTGGTTCTTCTTCCGGCGCTGGCCTGATCATCCCACTGATCTTGCTTGCTCTGGTTGCAGTTGCTGTTTCCGACTAAGCTTAGCGCTATATTCTATAAGAAGGCCGCTCCTATTTGGGGCGGCCTTTTTGTTTGTCTAATCCTATTTTGAATCGAAAGTGGCAGCCTGCCGAATTAATCGAGCCAGCCACGCAGGTTCCGCTGAACGATCCCTGATAGCGCATCCATATGTGCGTCATTGTCATTCAGGCATGGAATATATGTGAAGTGCTCACCGCCTGCTTCCTCAAAGCTCTCTTTGATCTCTTCGTTGATCTCTTCGAGGGTCTCAATGCAGTCGGCAGAAAAGGCGGGCGCGCAGACGGCGATATTTTTCTTACCCTTTTCAGCCAGTCGGGCGACTTCTTCGACGGTGTAGGGCTGTAGCCATTCCTCGGGGCCAAACCGGCTTTGGAATGTCGTGATGATCTGCGTGTCGTCCCAGCCAAGGCGTTCTTTTAGCAGGCGCGTCGTTTTCTGGCACTGGCAATGATAGGGATCACCTTCGCGCAAATACCGCTGCGGGACGCCGTGATAGGAACAGACAAGGATTTCCGGTTTGGTTTCTTCCGCAGCATATGCCGTTTCAATCGATTGCGCCAAAGCGTCGATATACGCAGTGTCCTGATAGTATGGTTCAACAACCCGCGCGATGGGCTGCCATTTTTCTTGCATCAAAGCACGGAAGAATTGGTCATTCGCGGTGGCAGACGTCGCACCAGCGTAGTGCGGATAGAGAGGGAAGAACAAAATCTTCTGACAGCCTGCGTCAATCATTTCCTGCACTTTGGATTTCGTTGATGGATTGCCGTAGCGCATGCAGAAATCCACGACAACTTCACCACCGTAGATGTCCTCAAGCCGCGATTTCATGGCCGCGGTTTGCTTTTTCGTGATGGTCAGCAGGGGGGATTCGTTGTCTTCCTCGTTCCAGATGCTTTTGTAGGCGGCGCCACTGGAAAAGGGGCGTTTGGTCAGGATGACCAGCTGCAACAATGGCTGCCAGACCCATGCGGAATAATCGACAACGCGCTTATCGCTCAGGAATTCACCCAAATACCGGCGCATAGACCAATAGTCCGTGGCGTCGGGTGTGCCGAGGTTTGCCAACAAAACACCAACCTTTGCAGGTTTGATTTTCGGGTGATCGGATGGCGCATGCATCGGGCAAACGGCTACATCCATGGGGTTGTCCTGGGATTTTGCATCGAACATGGGGCTATTGGGCTCTTTTGTCATAAAGGTCAGATAGCTATTTTACGTGCGCCGTCAATCATTGGACCCATTTAAGGGCTTTTCTTGTGTGCCCAGCGCGTCTGCCAGACGTGTCGTTGCCGATCCCGGGCGCAGGGGCTTTTGTTGTGTTTCTGACGGTGCCCAGCCCGTTAACGTGGCAATTTCGAATGTCGCAGGAACGCGGCCATCGTCCATTGCAAAAGTCGCGACGTAGCGTTCCATTGCTTGGGCAAAGATTTTGCGGCGTGTCAGGGTGCGTTGGCGTTGGTCCATCGCATTGCCTTCCCCCATGGCGCGTAGATCACGCATCAGGTGGATTGGTGTGTCGTAGGTCACTGTCAGCGGCGTTGTGTCTGCTACAGGCAGGGCAAATCCGGCGCGTTGCAAAAGCCCGCCAAGATCGCGAATTTCACCCATTGGCAGGATACGCGGTGACAACCCACCTGTGTGTGCAACCTCGGCTTCGGCCATGACGCTGCGCAATTCGTGCAATGTTTGTCCCGCGAACGATGTGGCGATTAACAGGCCATCGGGTTTTAGCGCACGTCGGCACTGCACCAATTGGCCAATCGGATCGTCGGCCCAATGCAACGACAAAGCGTGGATCACCAGATCATGCGCGCCTTCATCCAGCGCCAGTGTTTCGGAATCCTCAACAACTTTTGCGCTGGGCATCCATTCTGACCATTCAGCGGGAAAACCGGTGACCACCGCGGGCGCCGTAAAGGTTCTGTTAACCTCTATCAGCCTTTCATGAACATCATCAGCCGCAGTCGCCTGCAAAAACATAGCATCTGCACGCGCGCGATTGCGGGACAGGGCGGCACGGTCGGTCAGGCGGGGTGGCTGTGTCATATCGCCCATGTAGGAGAAACCAGTGGCATTGCAAAGCCTCATCCAAGCGATCTACCCACCGCAATGCGTCATGTGCGAAGCGCGCACAGACGTCGATTTCGCGTTGTGTGGACCGTGCTGGGCGGAAACGCCGTTCATTTCCGGGCTGTGCTGTGATCAATGCGGATCGCCCTTGCCCGGACAGGGTGAACCTGAAGAAGGCGTTTTATGCGACGACTGCATGACCATCGCACGGCCTTGGTCCAAGGGGCGGGCGGCCATGGTCTACAAAGACAAGGCGCGCCGTATGGTTTTGTCTATCAAACACGGGGATCGCACGGATCTTGTGCGCGCTGCCGGCCCGTGGATGGCGCGCGCTGCGGGTGATTTGATTAAACCTGACACCTTGGTCGTGCCGATCCCGTTGCACCGTTTCCGGTTGCTGCGGCGCCGTTTCAATCAAGCAGCCCTTTTGGCCCAGCATGTTGCGGCGATTTCGGGGGCTCATTGTATCCCCGATGCCTTGATCCGTACAAAACGCACCGCCCCATTGGAAGGCCACACGCGCGACCAACGGTTCGAAGCCTTGAATGGTGCGATCAGTATTCATGCAAGGCATACAGACACTCTGAAAGGTCGACGCGTCGTTATTGTGGATGATGTTATGACGTCCGGTGCCACGTTCGCCGCCGCGACCGAAGCATGTATCGCGGCGGGCGCACATGACGTTTGCGTGCTTGCACTGGCCCGCGTCGTCAAGGACGCCTAGATAGGGGTGAACCTAAAAAGGATGACCCGAATGGCGACCGTTGAACTTTATACCACTCCGATCTGTGGCTTTTGCCATGCTGCGAAGCGTTTGTTGACGTCAAAAGGCGTTAGCTTTTCCGAAGTCGACGTGATGGCAGACCCATCGCGCCGCGCAGAAATGACCCAGCGCGCAAATGGCGGCCGCACGGTTCCGCAGATTTTCATCGGCGATATCCACGTGGGTGGGAACGATGATCTGCAAGCGCTTGAGCGTGCTGGAAAACTAGACGCGCTTTTGAACGGGTGAAAATCGCCCTGCTTCAACTGACGTCATCTGATGATCCGGCTGCGAACGCAGCGGTGGTTGAACAGATGATCGCGGATGCAGCCTCACGGGGTGCGGAATTTATTTGCACGCCCGAAGTCACCAATTGCGTCAGTATGGACCGCACCCATCAAAGGGCTGTGCTGGCGGATCAAGACAGCGACAAAGCACTCGCTGCGCTAAGGGTGTGCGCCAAAGAGCACGCGATTTGGTTGTCGATCGGGTCGCTCGCCCTGACGGGGGGTGATGGTGGCCGATTCGTGAACCGGTCGTTCCTGATCGACCCGAACGGCGAAATCACTGCGACCTATGACAAGATGCATATGTTTGATGTGCAGGTGAGTGCCGATGAAACATATGCCGAATCGACGGGATATGCGCCCGGTGACAGGGCGGTCATGGCGGACGCCGGATTTGCGAAAATCGGTTTGACGATCTGCTATGACCTGCGGTTCCCGCATTTGCACCGCGACCTTGCCAAAGCAGGGGCGGATATATTGCTTGTTCCATCGGCGTTTTCACCTGTAACTGGCGCCGCCCACTGGGAACCGCTGTTGCGCGCACGTGCGATTGAAACGGGGTGTTTTGTGATTGCCGCTGCCCAAACCGGCACCCATCCCGCCAACACAGGTAAATCGCGCGAAACTTTTGGGCATTCGCTGGTTGTGTCGCCTTGGGGTGAAATATTGGCGGATGCTGGCCAAGGTTGCGGCATCACGCTCGTTGAAATTGACGTCAGGGAAGTGTCTAAAGCACGCAAGCGCATTCCTGCGCTGACACATGATGCGGATTATCACGGCCCCTAGACCTATGGATGCAAATACAGACAGCCTTGCCGTCGCTCTCTTTAGCGAGATTTTGACGGTTGATCAGTTGGCACGAAATAACGTGGCTAAAGCGCTGCCGCGCGGGATGGAGCTGTCGCATTTTTCCGTACTCAACCAGTTGGCGCGCACGCAATCCGAAAAGACCCCCGCGCAATTGGCGCAGATTTTTCATCTGACGCGTGGGGCGATGACAAACACGCTGCGCAAATTGGAAGATTCCGGTTACGTCCATATTCGCCCCGATTGGGATGATGCGCGCCGCAAGCTTGTAACGATCAGCCCTGCGGGACTGCGCGCCCGCGATACTGCGTTGGCCGCCATTGCGCCCATTATCGCAAAGGCCGTTGATGAAGTCGGTTACGATAAGGTCCGCGCAATTCTTCCGGTTATGCGCGAATTACGTATCCAGTTGAGCGAGGGAGAATGACCCTTCGTTCGCTGACTATGCGATCAGAGTTGTTCACGTTGTCAGGTCTTTCGCATCTCACGCAACACGAAGACACGCAGGGTCCATACCTCGTGCAATCCACGCCAACGGAACCACATTACTGGGTTGGCAATCAACTGATCCTGCCCGACACGTCCCGCACCCCCGCTGAAACTTTCGCGCTGTTTGAGGCGCATTTCCCAAACGCAAACCACCGCGCTGCCGTTTGGGATATTCCGGGCCTTGATCCTGCGCCATTGCTGGATGGTATTGCCGCGCTTGGTTGTGATGGTGAAAGTGTCGATGCACTGTTGCTTGGTGGCCCTTTGCGGGATGCAGACGTGCCGGACGGTATTGTGTTGCGCCCCTTTGATGGCCCCGATGATTGGGCAAAAGCGCTGGATCTTCAGTTGGACATCACACGCGAAGAAGGCAACGATGCCGAATATTACCAGTCTTATCTGGAGCGTCGAAATGCCGGGCGTCGTGTTCAAATTTCCAAGGGTCTAGGCCAATGGTTCGGCGCGTTCGACGGCGATGTATTGGTGACGCAAATGGGGATGTTTCATAACGAAACGATTGCGCGCTATCAGTCGGTGGAAACCCGTTTGACACATCGTAGGCGTGGTATCTGTTCAGCGTTGTTGCGCCATGCAGCCCTTTGGGCGCTGGGCCGTGCGCCCGACGCGCAAGTGGTTATCGTTGCCGAGGCTGACAGCGATGCGGGGCGGTTGTATCGCCAGATGGGGTTCAAACATGCAGAAACAATATTCGGCGTTATGAAGGGCGGATATTAATCGGGCTTTAGCGCGGCAGTAACGTAGTTGACCGATAAATCACTGGCCGAAATCGACCACGTGAACTGCAAAAAGTTGAACTTGAAACCTTTGCGATCAACGGGACTAAGACCCGCGTTTTTCATCAGATCAAACAGTTCATCCGGTGTGATGAACTTGTTCCATTCATGTGTCCCCTTGGGCAACCAGCGCATCACATATTCCGCGCCGACAATCGCCATTGCAAAGCTTTTTGGATTGCGGTTGATGGTAGAACAAATGTGCAAGCCGCCCGGTTTCAACAGATCATGACAGGCCGTCAGGTAGGACAGCGGATCGGCGACGTGTTCTACAACTTCCATATTCAACACGACGTCGAATTGTTCCCCGTCCGCGGCCATCGCTTCGGCGGTGGTAAATCGGTAATCAATCTCAAGGCCCGATTGTTCGGCATGGACCTGTGCCACAGGAATGTTGCGTTCGGCCGCGTCAGCACCAACGACTGTTGCGCCTAATCGCGCCATCGGTTCGCACAGCAAGCCACCACCGCACCCGATATCGAGGATACGCAATCCGGCAAACGGTTTGTCGCCTTTGAGGTCGCGATCAAATTCTGACGCGATCTGCTGGGTGATATAGTCCAGCCGTGTCGGGTTCAGCATGTGCAGGGGTTTGAATTTACCTTCAAGGTCCCACCATTCAGCGGCCATGGCTTCGAACTTTGCGATTTCGGCGGGGTCGACGGTCGTCGTGCTTGGGTTTGTCATTGGGCCTCCGGAAAATTCTGCGCCACCAATGGGCATCTTCTGTAACGCGCTATATAGATCGATTATGGACAAGGCCTCAGGACAAAAACGCGCGGTTGCGCATCTATATCCACCGATTGACCCCTTCGACCAGCGGATGTTGGACGTAGGCGATGGGCACCGTGTGTATGTGGAACAGGCAGGAAACCCGAATGGTGTGCCTGTCGTGATCCTCCATGGCGGGCCCGGCGGTGGGTGCAGCCCGATGATGCGCCGCTATTTCGATCCAGACGTGTACCGCGTTATTCTGTTTGATCAGCGCGGCTGTGGGCGGTCGCGCCCGCATGCAAGTGTCGAAAATAACACCACTTGGCATTTGGTCGCTGACATTGAACTCATCCGAACGACGCTTGGCCTTGATCAATGGATCGTTTTTGGCGGCAGTTGGGGTGCAACGCTTGCCTTGATTTATGCGCAGGCGCATCCGGCGGCGGTATCCCATCTGGTCTTACGTGGCGTGTTTTTAAGCACCCAGCGTGAATTGGATTGGTTTTATGGCGGCGGCGCGGGTGCATTTTGGCCTGATTTATGGGCACAGTTTGCAAATCTTATCCCTGAAGATGAACAAGACGACATGATTGCCGCCTATAATCGCCGTCTTTTTTCTGGCGATGTCATGCTTGAAACGCGTTATGCCCGCGCGTGGGCCGCGTGGGAAAATGCGCTGGCATCAATCGATAGCGACGGATCGGGTGGATCAGGCCCTGCTGAATATGCCCGCGCATTTGCGCGACTGGAAAATCATTATTTCAGCCATGGGTGTTTTCTGGATGAAAGCCAACAAATCTTGAATAACATGGACAAGATTGCCCACATTCCCGGGGTTATCGTGCAGGGTCGGTTCGACATGATCTGCCCGCCTGTGTCGGCCTACAAACTTTCCCAAAACTGGCCCGCTTCGCGTCTTGTTATGATTGCAAAAGCTGGCCATGCGTTGTCCGAAGCCGGCATTTCAGCCGAGCTGATCAGGGCAATGGATAGGATAAAAGTCTCAATATCGGACAAATCTAACGGGTTGTAAGCTGCGTCTCAGTCGCTAACGTAGAGTTAACGAAGGGGGACGCTAAGCGTGTCATCACTACTCAGGATTGTTCTACAACGCCTCGCACTTGGCCTTGTTACGCTGTTTGTTGTTTCGATTGTCATCTTCGTTGCCGTCAATCTACTGCCCGGTGATTTCGCTGAGGCCATTTTGGGGCAAGGCGCCACACCAGAATCTGTCGCGTCTATTCGTCGTGATCTTGGCCTCGATCAGCCGATGTTTTTTCGATACATTGATTGGTTGAAGGGTATGTTGACCCTGGATCTTGGCACCAGCTTTGCACAATTGAACTTCGCTAATTTTGGCGGTGCAGGAACAACGACGATTGCCGAACAGATCGCCCCGCGGCTGGGCAATACGATGTTTTTGGCCACGGTAACGGCGGCGATTGCGGTTCCCTTGGCTGTGACGCTCGGTATCCTCGCGGCGCTGTACCGCAATACGGCGTTCGACAAAATTGCGAACATGTTTACGCTCAGCTCGATCTCATCCCCTGAATTCTTCATGGCATATGTACTGATCCTGTTTCTTGCGGTGCTGAACCCGATCTTTCCGAGTCTGTCTAACATTTTCGAAGGAATGCCGTTTTCAGAGCGTCTCGAAAAATCCATGCTGCCTGCTTTGACGCTTACGCTTGTTGTGACGGCGCATATGATGCGGATGACCCGTGCGGCGATTATTAACTTGCTGGCATCGCCCTACATCGAAATGGCGCGCCTTAAGGGGTTGTCGCCGATGCGGGTCATTGTGAAACACGCGTTGCCCAATGCACTTGCGCCGATCATCAACGTTATCGCGCTGAACCTCGCGTACCTCATCACCGGCGTTGTCGTGGTTGAGGTCGTGTTTGTCTATCCGGGTATTGGCCAGCTGTTCGTAGACAGCGTGAAAATCCGCGACATCCCTGTGGTGCAGGCGTGCTGCCTGATCTTTGCGGCCGCATATATCCTTTTGAACCTGACGGCGGATATCATGTCCATCCTGTCCAACCCACGTCTGAGGCACCCGAAATGAGCGGTCTTTTGTGGTTTGTCGCCATTGTCCTATCAATCGCGCTGGGCGCGCATGTCTTCCGGTTTGCGGGCCAAAAACTAACGGGCAACGCGCCAAAGTTTCGCGACATGAGTTATGGCGTAGCGTTCGGATATGTTTTGGGCGCCTTTCTTTTGTTTTGGTCGGTCTGGTATTACTTCCAACCTAAAGTTCTGGACACAGGTGTTCCGAACGCCGGCGTCGTGTTTTTCCGCTGGGCTGTGCAAGGGTTCATCATCGCATCCATCGCTGCGTTCCTGTTCCGTCTTTTCGGTCGCGTTGTAGGCACTGACGGGTCGCGCAAGCTTTTCAGATCTATGCCGCTGACGGCGTCGTTTGGGATTCTTGTTATCCTGATTTATGCTATCATTGCGGTATTTGCTGGTCAGATCGCGCCCTACGGACAGGCGGAAATCCTTGGTGCTGCCAACGTTATGGCCGGCGGTGATCCAGCGATTGGCGGCGATCCTGCCTATCCATTGGGAACTGACCAAATTGGCCGTGATATCCTCAGCCGCCTGATTTACGGCGCGCAAAATACGGTTGGAATCGCCTTCATTACAACGCTTCTGGCGTTTTTCATTGGCGGGTCCTTGGGGTTTCTGGCGGCGACGCTGCAAGGTTGGCTCGATCAACTTCTGTCGCGTTCGGTTGATGTTTTGATGGCGATCCCGTCCCTGATCTTTGCATTGTTGCTTATGACCATAGCAAGCGTTTGGGCTGACAGACTGGGCATTCCGCTGACGATCTTTATGGTTCTTATCATTGCCGTGATCGACAGCACGCGCGTGTATCGACTGGCCCGTGCCGTTGGTTTGAACATCGTTGTTATGGACTACATCGAAGCCGCCAAACTACGTGGCGAGGGGCTTGGCTATCTGGTCTTCAAGGAAATTCTACCGAATGCCATGGCGCCTTTGTTGGCTGAATTTGGTCTGCGGTTTTGCTTTGTCTTTCTTACGATTGCCGCGCTTTCGTTCCTCGGCGTGGGTATTCAGCCGCCGCTGGCGGATTGGGGCACAATGGTCAAAGACCTTGCGCCATTTATCAACTTTGCGGCCTTCGCGCCGACAGTTGCAGCGGCACCGCTTTTGGCCGCGGGTGCAATTGCATTGCTGACTGTCGCAGTGAATTTTGTGGTCGATTGGATGTTGCATAAATCATCGGGGTTGAAGGAATGAGCAGTCTTCTAAAAATCCGTGGCCTCAAGATTGATGGCCGTTCCGATGAAACATGGAATCCGATCATCAAAGGCGTTGATATGGATCTCAAGAAGGGCGAAGTCCTTGGCCTGATCGGGGAATCCGGCGCGGGCAAATCGACCATCGGTTTGGCTGCGATGGGGTACACCCGCGACGGGGTGCGGATATCAGAAGGCACCGTTGAATTTGACGGTATCGATCTGGTCACGGCATCTGCCGCGGTGAAACGAAACCTTCTCGGCAAACGTATCGCCTATGTGGCGCAATCTGCTGCTGCGTCTTTCAACCCGGCGCATAAGATCATCGATCAACACACCGAAGCGCCTGTTCAGCATGGTGTCGATAACCGCGCCAACAGCGCTGCCGACGGCATGGAGCTTTATCGCAAGTTGCGACTGCCCAATCCTGACGAAATCGGATTTCGCTATCCGCACCAAGTATCGGGTGGGCAATTGCAACGCGCGATGACCGCGATGGCGATGTCATGCCGTCCTGACCTGATTATCTTCGACGAACCAACGACGGCCTTGGATGTAACGACGCAGATCGAAGTCCTCGCTGCGATCCGTGAAATCGTAGAAGAATTCGACACTGCAGCGATCTACATCACACACGATTTGGCGGTTGTGGCGCAAATGGCGGACCGCATTAAAGTACTGCTGCGTGGCGATGAGGTTGAGGAGGCCGATACGCGTACGATGCTGTCCAACCCTCAAGAAGATTATACGAAATCCCTGTGGGCCGTGCGCGCATTTGAACGCCCCGCAAAGCCTGCTGTAAATACGGGGTCCACGCCGGTTGTGTCAGTGAATGGAATCACTGCCGCCTACGGTAAAACGGACGTTTTGCATGATGTAAGTTTTGACATTCATGCGGGTCGCACTGTTGCTGTTGTTGGTGAATCCGGATCGGGTAAATCAACAACTGCGCGCTGCATTACGGGCCTTTTGCCGCCACGGATCGGTGACATCTCGTTTGATGGTGAGGTCTTGCCGGGGAACTACAAGAAACGGAACAAGGATCAGCTGCGTCAGGCGCAGATGATTTACCAGATGGCTGACACGGCACTGAACCCACGCAAAACGATTGGCCAGATTATTGGCCGTCCTGTGCAGTTCTATATGGGTCTGACCGGGGCTGAGCGCCGTAAACGGGTGAATGAGCTTCTCGAACAGATCGAGCTTGAGCCAGACACCTATTTCAACCGTCTGCCGTCTGAATTGTCCGGTGGTCAGAAACAGCGCATCGGCATCGCGCGTGCGCTGGCGGCGGAACCGAAGTTCATCATTTGTGACGAAGTGACATCCGCCTTGGATCAGCTTGTCGCGGAAGGAATCCTGCGCCTACTGGGCGATTTGCAGGATAAATTGGGGCTGTCTTATATGTTCATCACGCATGATCTCGCGACTGTGAAAGCGATCGCAGATGAGGTTGTGGTAATGAAGGACGGCAAAGTGGTGGAACAGGGTCCGAAACTGGACATGTTTACCCCACCACATCACGCCTACACGGATTTGCTGCTGAGTTCGGTGCCCGAAATGGACCCGGATTGGCTGACAGATCTGTTGCAGGAACGGGGTGTCGACAACATTGGCGACGCAGCTGTTGGAAAAATGTGACCGAATCGGCGTAACGTAAGCGCCAATAAAGAAGAAAACTTCAGGGAGACTAAAATATGTATGGAATTAGCAGACGCGGATTGCTGCAATCTGGTGTAGCGGCGGGTGTACTCGCGGCGACAGGATTGCCGCTCAAGGCGCAAACACGTGGCGGCAAATTGACCGCTGGTCTTGGTGGCGCGAACACCTCTGACAGCTGGGATGGCCGGACGCACTCCGACATCTTCATGATCGCATCTGCGCACGGGTGTGTGTTTGACTGCCTGACAGAAGTAGCCGCTGACGGTTCGCTTGTTGGTGAGCTTGCTGAAAGCTGGGAAGCCTCCGCAGATGCGAAAACTTGGACATTCAACCTGCGCCAGGGCGTGACGTTCCACAACGGCAAATCCTTCGGCGTTGATGACGTGATTGAATCGCTTCAGATGCACATTGGTGAAGATTCCAAATCTGCCGCCAAGCCGATCGTCGAAGCCATCGTTGAGATGAACAAAATCACAGAACATCAGGTCCAGTTCGTGCTTGCGTCTGGCAACGCCGACTTCCCATACCTCATGTCCGATTATCACATCCTGATGTTCCCTGCTGGCCAGATCGAAGAGGCAATTGCGCAGGGTATCGGTACCGGATTGTACCAGGTCACATCGTTCGACCCAGGCGTACGCATGACGGCCAGCCGTTATGCTGATCACTACAAGGGTGACGATGCCGGCTTCTTTGACGAAGTCGAATACATCGCGATCAACGACAACACGGCGCGTATGAATGCGTTGATGACGGGTCAGGTCGATACGATCAACCGGATCGACTTTAAGACAGAAGCATTGCTCAAGGCGAACCCTGCCCTGCGCATTCAAGAAGTGACGGGCAACCAGCACTACTCCATGCCGATGTTGACAGACGTTGCACCGTTCAATGACGTCAATGTTCGCAAAGCGTTGAAGTACGGCATCAACCGTCAGGAACTCGTCGACAAGATCCTCCTTGGTCACGGCGCTGTTGGTAACGACACACCAATCGGCCCAGCGAACCAGTACTACCATGCTGATATGGAACAGCTGTCCTACGATCCGGACAAAGCAAAGTTCTACCTCCAGCAGGCTGGTCTTGATTCCATCGACATCGATTTCTCCGCGTCCAACGCGGCGTTTGAGGGTGCGGTTGATGCGGGTCAGTTGTATCAGGCGTCCGCAGCTGCGGGTGGCATCAACATCAACGTGATCCAGGAACCGTCTGATGGATATTGGTCCAACGTTTGGCTGAACAAGCCGTTCTGTGCATGCTACTGGTCCGGTCGCGCGACAGAAGACTGGATGTTCTCAACAGCATACGAAGAAGGTGTGCCGTGGAACGACAGCCAGTGGGACAGCGGCGATTCCGCACGTTTCCAAGAGCTTCTTTTGGCTGCACGCGCCGAGCTGGACACAGACACGCGTCAGGCACAGTACTTTGAGATGCAGGAAATTCTGCGCGACGAAGGCGGTGTTCTGGTGCCAATGTTTGCGAACTACGTTCAGGCCGTTAACAACCGTATCAGCTCGCCTG
This sequence comes from Octadecabacter dasysiphoniae, assembly GCF_021532615.1. GTDB lineage: Bacteria > Pseudomonadota > Alphaproteobacteria > Rhodobacterales > Rhodobacteraceae > Octadecabacter > Octadecabacter dasysiphoniae. The sequence goes on along the minus strand of NZ_JAKGAQ010000002.1, from coordinate 676,859 downwards.
ACACGATCGGTAACCTTTGGCAGATGGATAACGCTCGCATGGCCGAGCGTTGGTCTGTCGCATAAGGTAAGCGACCTTAGAAAACAGAAAGCCCCGCCAGTTTGGCGGGGCTTTTTGCATTTTTGTTAATCGTCTGGCTTATGCCATTTCGCCTTCAGCGGCCCGCTTTTTCAGGGTGCGCATCATCACAAGGTACATCAAGGCAACGCCGCACATGAATGCGGACGCCGCGACCATCATAAGAATTGTCATATCCATTTGGGTTTCCTCCATTTGATAAACCTAAATGCGAGTTAACCTTCAAATTGGGCGATTTTTGGGCGAATTTATTACAAAGGCTCTTTCTAGTGTTGTCGAGAATCCAGCCTGTAACGTTAGATTTCAAGCGGTCATTAGTTCAACCTCGGCCAGTCATCTTACGAATTTTCCAAAAGATCCTTTTTAGACCTCTGGGTTTTGTGTACCGTTTGAAAAGCCGTGGGTGAACGCAATTCATGAAGCTAAGGTTCTTGATTGGATACACACCATTTTCGGCAAGCACTCGACAGAGGTCTGATCCACTTTTGACATATAGAAAACAATTCTGCTGGTACCAGAACCGGACATCCGAGTCTCCCCAGAAAACAGGTCGGAACAGATCGTACGGTACATAGCCTCGTTCAATGAAAAGCTCTGCCCAGAAGCTGTGCTCGCGTTCATTGATATGATCTCTTCCATCTTGGCCTAAGTAAGCTGCACTAAAAAGGACAACGTCGGAAAACTGTGTCAGCTTCGCGATAAAGTCGCTCGAGCAGGCGGGTAACAGATGCTCTGCAACTTCCAACGATATAGCTAAATCAAAGAACTGTTTATGTTGTAGGGTTAGCGGTTTGTTTAGATCGGCTTGGTGATACTTGACATTGGGGTCGATCATGTCCGATTGGCTATTCCACGGTCCATCGAACCCAACTGTAATTTCTGCCCCAGTGTCTCTAAAAGCTTTTAACCAGGTGCCCCGTCCGCACCCAATATCTACAACTGTCTTTGGGCGATAGTATTGGGCCAGATGTTCAGAAATTCGTGCTGCGCTATCATAGGAACCTGACATTTGGCGGTCATAAAATTCATCATCATAGCTTTTGTGTGGATCGATCATAACTTTCCAGTCTGTGTCTAGGAGGAGGCAAAGGTCTATTCAGCCTAAATCGATGTTTGCACGTTTACAGAAATCTTGAATGCCAAGGTCTTCCACCGTTTCCCGTTCTATTTCGAGGACCCGATTGGTTAACTTGGTAGCGCGTACATCAGGGGATTTCAAAGCTGCTGTGAACAATGAGTCCCCAATTGATCCCTTTGCAATTTTTTCGTCAAGTTGTTGTTGAGACTTTGAGTAATAGTGGTTCAACTGCAAAGCTGCGCCGTCGTGGAATGTTGATGATTTGTGATCACCGAATTTAAATTCACTGCCGAGAGAGTTCCAGATTGTTGAGCTACTATTTGTTTCGAACCCGTGAATATAGGTTTTAGTCACTTTCATCGGATTGACGACACACTTGAAATTTAGAATGCCTTTTACCTGCGACTCGAACGGGTCAAGCATTCTTTCGGTGTAATTAGGGATGATCTGGCTTGGTGTCTTATGGAAATTTTGCCGACCGAACATTGTCCAATGGAGTATCAGATTGTCGACATGTTCAAGGTCCGACAACACCTCAAGAATACTACTCTTTGAGGTTGGGAAAAGAAATTCATCAATATCTGTAAACGCTATCCAGCGGAAACGCGTTCGAAAATTAGATATTGCATGAGCGAAAGCTAAACCTTGATTGTGAATCGCTCGTCCGAACTTTGAGTCCTGAAGACGCTGTGCCCAAGGTATCACCGTTAGCTCAGATGGAGTTAGGGCACGTCGAGCGATATCGATTGAATCATCGGTACATCCGTCGTCGTAAAGTATGAAATGGGATACTCCCGCTGCTTGGTGAAATCTGAGCCACTCATCGATTGAGGCGGCCTCGTTTTTGATCAAGACGGCAATTGCCAGACCTGCTTGACATGCGACGAGGTCGGATGGTTGAACAGAGAACTTAACAACCTCGACCTGCTGACTTCGAAATTTAAAGAGGCGCATAGGATTTTTGGCTCGTTAAGCTATGTTATAGATACTGATGATGCCGGAAACGTTCGTCTAGTACAATCCTACCTTCCCCCTTGCAGACTCGGCGCACAGCCCGTATATCCACCCCAACAGCGCGTTTCGGCCTCCACCCCCGAAGCCACCGAAATTCCAACGGGCCGCGCGCCCGTTTTTTTGTGTCCAAACGAAAGTGCCCATGTCTGAACTGATCGCCCGCGCGGCTATGGATCGCCGCATCACAGAAATCATCACCCCAACCATTGAGGATCTGGGGTATGAAGTCGTGCGTGTGCGTTTGATGACTGGCAAGGAATCGATCCTTCAGATCATGGCGCAAAAGGCTGATGGCACGATCGAGGTCGATGAATGTGGTGAAATCAGCACTGCTGTTTCCGCGCTTCTCGACGTCGAAGACCCGATCAGCGATGTTTATACGCTTGAGGTGTCCAGCCCTGGTATTGATCGCCCTCTGACGCGGTTGAAAGATTTTGACCAGTGGGATGGCAACGAAGCCAAGATTGAAACTGAACAGCTGATCGATGGCCGCCGCCGTTTCAAAGGCATGCTGCGCGGAACCGAAGGTGATGAAGTTCTGATCGAGATCGAGGAAAAGGGTGAACCCCTGACAATCGGTTTGAAGTTTGATTGGCTGACCGACGCAAAACTTGTTCTGACGGATGAATTGATCCGTGACGTATTGAAGGGCCGCAAAGACGCAGGCCAAATCGACGAGACCCAATTTGACGAAGTTGAGACCGTGCTAGGCGGCTCTGACGAGGAGAAAAACTAATGGCGATTACATCAGCAAACCAGCTGGAATTGTTGCAAACCGCAGAAGCCGTGGCCCGCGAAAAGATGATCGACCCAGGTCTGGTCATCGAGGCGATGGAAGAATCCCTCGCCCGCGCCGCGAAGTCCCGCTACGGATCTGAAATGGATATCCGGGTGTCTATCGACCGTTCCAACGGTAAAGCGACGTTCACGCGCGTTCGTACAGTTGTCGCCGAAGAAGAGCTTGAGAATTATCAGGCTGAGTTCACCGTCGATCAGGCGTCCGAGTACATGGAAAACCCCGAAGTCGGTCAGCAGTTCATCGAAGAAGTGCCACCGGTTGAAATGGGCCGTATCGCTGCGCAATCCGCCAAGCAAGTGATCCTGCAAAAGGTCCGCGAAGCCGAGCGTGACAAGCAGTACGAAGATTTCAAAGACCGCGCTGGTACGATCATCAACGCACAGGTCAAGCGCGAAGAATACGGCAACGTTATTGTTGATGTGGGCACAGGCGAAGCCATTCTGCGTCGCAACGAAAAGATTGGCCGTGAAAGCTATCGCCCGAACGATCGTATCCGTTGCTACATCAAAGAAGTGCGTCGCGAACAGCGCGGGCCACAGATTTTCCTGAGCCGGACAGACCCGCAGTTCATGGCTGAATTGTTCAAGATGGAAGTTCCCGAGATTTACGAGAACATCATCGAGATTAAGGCCGTTGCCCGCGATCCCGGTTCACGTGCCAAGATTGCCGTGATTTCGTATGACAATTCTATCGACCCCGTCGGTGCTTGCGTTGGTATGCGTGGTTCGCGCGTGCAGGCCGTTGTGAACGAATTGCAGGGCGAAAAGATCGACATCATTCCGTGGAATGAAGACATGCCGACGTTCCTTGTGAACGCTCTGCAGCCAGCCGAAGTATCCAAGGTTGTGTTTGACGAAGACGCTGAGCGCATCGAGGTTGTTGTTCCAGAAGAACAGCTGTCCTTGGCGATTGGTCGTCGTGGCCAAAACGTGCGTCTGGCGTCGCAGTTGACGGGTCTCGATATTGATATCCTCACCGAAGAAGAAGAATCCAAGCGTCGTCAGGCCGAGTTTGAACTGCGCACTGGTTTGTTCATCGAAGCGCTCGATCTGGATGAATTCTTTGCCCAGTTGTTGGTGTCCGAAGGTTTCACAACCCTCGAAGAAGTCGCCTATGTTGAAGTTGACGAATTGTTGGTCATCGACGGTGTTGATGCTGATACGGCCAGCGAATTGCAGGCACGTGCCCGCGATGTAATCGATGCCAAGAATGCGAAGGCGCTTGAAAACGCCCGTGCGTTGGGCGTCGAAGACAGCCTGGTTGCATTTGAAGGCCTCACACCCCAGATGATTGAAGCGTTGGCAAATGACGGCGTGAAAACACTGGAAGATTTCGCAACCTGTGCAGATTGGGAACTTGCTGGCGGTTGGACCGTTACAGACGGCGAACGCACCAAGGACGACGGTTCGCTTGAGCCATTCGAGGTAACATTGGAAGATGCTCAAGACATGATCATGACAGCACGTGTTATGTTGGGTTGGGTTGATCCTGATGATCTTGTTTCGGATGTCGAAGAAGACACCATCAGCGAGGAACAGGAGGCCTGATTTCAGGCCTCCGGGTAACCTGATGGGTCGCGGCGGGCGAACCAAAGACCGTGATGTCTCAGAGCGTCGGTGCATTGTCACCGGTGACACAGCCCCTAAGGCGGGGTTGATCCGGTTTGTCGTGGGGCCAGATAATCTGGTATATCCAGACATACTGGAAAAGTTACCAGGACGCGGAATTTGGGTGACGGCCAGTCGTGATGCGTTGGACAAAGCTGGCAAAGGCCAGTTTTCGAAGTCCGCAAAGCAGGCGGTGAATGTACCTGACGGTCTGACCGACGAAGTGGAACGCCAGCTTGCGCGCCGCGTTGTTGATCTGATTGCACTGGCCCGCAAGGCGGGTTTGGCGGTTGCGGGTTTCGAAAAGGTCAAAGGTTGGGTTGCAGGCGGCGAACGTGTTCGTGCATTGTTGCAAGCCTCGGATGGTTCGGAACGCGGAAAGACGAAATTATGGACGCCCGAAGGGGCGCGATATTACGGGTGCCTTACGGCCCAGGAATTGGGTTTGGCATTCGGGCGCGGGACTGTAATACACGGGGCACTCGCCTCTGGCAGACTCAGCGACCTTGTTGTAGATGAAGCCGCAAAGCTTAAAGGCTTGCGCGAGATAGAGGGCGGTGATGGCACCGTTCGGAAGGATACAGAAGCTACATGAGCGATTCAGACGGCAAAAAGCCCCTTGGTATTTCCCGACCCGGCAGCGTGAAGCAAAGCTTCAGCCATGGTCGCACCAAAAGCGTCGTAGTTGAAACCAAACGCAAACGCGTTGTGGTCCCAAAGCCTGCGGCTGCGGCGGCTGCGAAACCCACCGGTGCGGCACCTGTCCGACCCGGCGGTGACCCATCAAAGCGGCCCGCTGGTATTTCGGACGTCGAAATGGCGCGTCGCATGAAGGCATTGCAGGCCGCGAAAGCCCGCGAAGTCGAAGATGCTGCAAAGCGTGAAGCTGACGAAAAAGCCCGCGCCGAAGAGCGCGAGCGTCGTTTGGCCGAAATTGCTGCTAAAGAAGCAGCAGACAAAGAACGCGACGAGGCTGTGAAGGCCAAGCAGGACGAGGAAGAGAAGAAGAAACGCGATGCAGAGGCCGCGGCACAAGCTGCCGCCGCACCTGCTGTTGTTGATCCCGAACTCGCACCGGCACAGCGCCGCGCACCCCCAAGTGGTGGCGCGCCTGCTGCAACGCCGCGCAAGAAAGAAGACGATCGCGATACGCGTAAGAACAAGGGTCAGGATGATGCCCGTCGCGGTGGCAAGCTGACGCTGAACCAAGCACTGCGTGGCGGCGAGGGCGGACGCCATCGTTCCATGGCGCAGATGAAGCGTAAGCAGGACCGCGCCCGTCAAAAGGCGATGGGCCAAAACGTAGAACGCGAAAAGGTTATGCGCGACGTTCAGCTGCCAGAAGCGATTACCGTTTCCGAATTGGCGAACCGGATGACCGAAAAGGTGTCTGCGGTTGTGAAAGCATTGATGACCAACGGCATCATGGCGACGCAAAACCAATCTATCGACGCGGACACTGCGGAACTGATCATCGAAGAATTTGGCCACAAGGTTGTGCGCGTTTCTGACGCCGACGTTGAGGATGTGATCAACATCATCGAAGACGACGCGAAAGACCTTAAGGGTCGTCCGCCCGTCATTACGATCATGGGTCACGTGGACCACGGTAAAACATCGCTTCTGGATGCAATCCGGAATGCCAAAGTTGTTGCTGGCGAAGCGGGCGGGATCACACAGCACATCGGTGCCTATCAGGTAACAACCGATACAGGTACCGTGCTGACGTTCCTCGACACACCTGGCCACGCGGCGTTCACATCGATGCGTGCCCGTGGTGCGCAAGTGACTGACATCGTTGTTCTGGTTGTCGCGGCGGATGACGCCGTAATGCCACAAACGATTGAGGCGATTGCACACGCAAAAGCGGCCAATGTTCCGATGATCGTGGCGATCAACAAATGTGACCGTCCAGCGGCCAACCCTGACAAAGTGCGCACAGATTTGTTGCAACACGAAGTTATCGTCGAAAAAATGTCCGGTGAAGTGCAGGACGTTGAAGTGTCGGCGATTACTGGTCAGGGCCTTGATGAACTCCTTGAGGCGATCGCATTGCAGTCCGAGATTTTGGAACTGAAGGCCAACCCGGATCGCGCGGCCCAAGGCGCCGTGATCGAAGCGCAGCTTGACGTGGGCCGTGGCCCAGTCGCGACTGTTCTGGTTGAAACCGGTACGCTGAAGCGTGGCGATATTTTTGTTGTAGGTGAGCAGTGGGGCAAAGTCCGCGCGTTGATCGACGACAAAGGCGATCGCGTAGACGAAGCGGGCCCATCGGTTCCTGTTGAGGTTCTTGGCCTGAACGGCACACCCGAAGCTGGTGACGTTCTTAACGTCACAGAAACCGAAGCACAGGCCCGTGAAATCGCGGAATACCGTGCCAACGCCGCTAAGGAAAAGCGTGCGGCGGCCGGTGCTGCGGTGACGTTGGATCAGCTGATGGCAAATGCCAAAGCGGATCAGGACGTGTCCGAGCTTCCGATCCTTGTCAAAGGCGACGTGCAGGGTTCGACCGAAGCGATCGTTCAGGCGATGGAAAAAATCGGCAACGACGAAGTGCGCGTACGCGTTCTGCATTCCGGCGTTGGTGCGATTACAGAGTCCGACATCGCGTTGGCAGAAGCCTCGGGTGCGCCCGTCATCGGCTTTAACGTGCGTGCGAACGCGCCGGCCCGTAACTCGGCGAACCAAAAAGGCGTCGAGATCCGCTATTATTCCATCATTTACGATCTTGTGGACGATGTGAAAGCAGCGGCGTCCGGTCTGTTGTCTGCCGAGGTTCGTGAGAACTTTATCGGTTACGCCAAGATCAAAGAGGTCTTTAAGGTATCCAACGTCGGTAAGATCGCGGGTTGTCTTGTCACCGAAGGCGTCGCACGTCGTTCTGCTGGTGTACGTTTGCTACGTGATGATGTTGTTATCCACGAAGGCACGCTTAAGACGCTCAAGCGTTTCAAGGACGAAGTGCCCGAGGTTCAGTCCGGTCAGGAATGCGGTATGGCGTTCGAGAACTACGAAGACATCCGCCCTGATGACGTGATCGAGATTTTCGAACGCGAAGAGGTCGAGCGGACGCTTTGATCTTCACTATCTAGACAAAATAAAAGGGACGCCAAATCGGCGTCCCTTTTTTCATCTTAGTGGTCGATTCGTTTAATTCAGGCGCGTAACTGGTTTGCCTTCAAACTCGCGATTTCCGACTGCGACAACGACTTTGCCGTTATCGAGTGTCCGGACATGCAGTCCCTGAATCTGAATGTGGTTGCCTACTGTAATCGTCCGCAGCATGGTTTTTCTTCCCCCAAAGATCTCCAATAACTTGATGATAGGACGGGTTCGATCAGTCTGTCACTTAAATTGTGCCACAATCTTGCCACTTTTGCCCGAATTTTGCCACATTCTGAAACGACGGACTCAAAGCCAATCGCGCAAAAGCGGGATCAACGGAATATCAGCCGCAGGCATCGGGTAGGTTGCTAGGTCATTGGCGCGCACCCATTTAAGGGTTTGGCCCTCGCGGGGCTGGGGCGTGCCTTCCCATTTGCGGCAGGCAAACAGCGGCATCAAAAGATGGAAATCATCATAGCTGTGGCTCGCGAACGTCAGCGGAGCAAGGCAGGACTGCCACGTGTCTATGCCTAGTTCTTCGTGAAGTTCACGGATCAAGGCGGCCTCTGGTGTTTCGCCGGCTTCAACCTTACCGCCAGGGAATTCCCATAAACCAGCCATGGATTTGCCTTCAGGGCGCTGTGCCAACAAAACGCGCCCATCTACGTCAATCAAAGCAACGGCACTGACCAGAACTGTCTTCATGATCGGTAGTCTGCATTTATGGTGATATATCCGTGGGTCAGATCGCACGTCCAAACTGTTCCAAGACCGCCACCAATGCCAAGGTCGACGCCAATAACAAGGTTCTGCTGTTTCATATATTCGACCCCTGCGTCTTCTGTGTAATCGGCCGACACCCACCCGTTTTCCGCAACGGTGATGTCCCCGAAACGGATTGCCAAACGGTCCCGGTCCGCCTGTGCGCCGGATTTGCCAACCGCCATAACAATACGGCCCCAATTGGGATCTTCGCCAGCGATGGCCGTCTTAACGAGCGGCGAATTCGCGATCGATAGCCCAACCACGCGGGCCTCTGTGTCGGACGCCGCCCCCGACACACGAATTTCAACGAATTTGGTCGCCCCTTCACCGTCGCGCACGACCTGATGGGCCAAATCCAACATCACATCGCGCAGCGCTTGCGTAAATCCGGCGCTATCGGTCACATCGACGCCAGACGCGCCTGTCGCCGCGACCATCAATGTATCGGATGTCGATGTGTCGCTATCTACCGTGATGCAATTGAATGTCTTGTCGTTGAGAACACCAAGCAGCGCCTGAAGATCAGGCTGGCTGATTTTCGCGTCGGTAAAGATGTAAACCAGCATCGTCGCCATATCGGGTGCGATCATGCCCGAGCCTTTGGCGATGCCAGCAATGCGTACCACTTTTCCATCGATTTCAACATCGGCCGACGCGCCTTTGGCAAAGGTATCGGTCGTCATGATGGCGGACGCCGCACCTTTGATTTCGCTGGGCGAAAGCCGCGCGTTCAGATCATTCATGGTGTCGATGATCCGCCCGTGCGGCAACCGTTCACCGATGACACCCGTGGACGCGGTAAAGATGCGGTCTTCGGGGATAGTCATGACATCCGACAAACCAAGACAAAGTGCTTCGACGGATTTTTCGCCTGCGGACCCTGTGAAGGCGTTGGAATTGCCAGAATTCACTAGAAAAGCTGCGCGTTCGCCAGATGGTTTTCCAAGCTTTGATTGGCAATCGAGGACGGGTGCTGATCGTGTTGATGATCTGGTAAAGACACCAGCGATGGTCGTTCCGGCGGCAAGTTCTGCCAACATGACATCGTCGCGGCCTTCGTATTTAACCCCCGCCGCGCCTGACGCAAACCGGACTCCGTCAATTATAGGAAGATCTGGAAAGCGGGGCGGCGCGAGGGGGGAGAGTGTCATTATTAGTCCTCAAGAAGCTCAAGATTTTGGATCAACGAATAGTCAAATTCGTCTTCCTCAGGCAGCGTGATATCCGCTGTCTCTGTCAATGCGTTCAGCTTTTCGTTCAAACGCTCTTGTTGGATTTCAGTGGCCAGCTCACTGCGTAGGTCATCCAAAGCTGGAAGGGCCGTCATCCGCGTTTCGTTCAGTTTGACGATGTGCCAGCCGAACTGCGTTTGAACAGGGTCAGATACGTCGCCGGCATCCAAGGTCATGACGGCTTCTTCGAATTCAGCGACCATCATGCCTGGGCCAAACCAGCCAAGTTCGCCACCAGACGGGCCGGACGGGCCAGTTGATTTTTCAACCGCAGTTTCCGCAAAGTCAGCACCATCATCGATCATCTCTTTGACAGCGACTGCTTCTTCTTCAGTCGCGACAAGGATGTGGGATGCATTGAATTCTTGATCAGGCTCAACCCCGGCAAAGCGCGCGTCATATGCTTCTTGCAATGCTTCATCGGAAATTTCTTCGTTGCTCATCGCGTTCACAACTTCGCCAGCGCGCAATGATCGCAATTCGTTGGCGATCGCGATACCGACGCGGGCTGGTTCTTCTTCAAGCGTATCCGCCAGAAGTTGCTGATTAACGAGTTGTTCAATCAGCCCGTTGAAAACGACGTCATCTGGCAACTGCTGGTATTGTTCCGGCAATTGCGAACGAAGCATAATAAGTTGGCCGAGCGTAATGTCAGACCCGTTCACCGACGCCACGACAGTCTGCGCTGTGGTTTCGCTGTGGCTGTCTGCCTGGGCAAAACCGGCGGTGAGAGCAAAAACAGCGGCGGAGGCCAGCATTTTGGTGCGAAATAGCATGTTAACAGTCCCTTGATGATCCGCGACGGGGCGCGGCGTTGACACCTACATGGCGGCCCCTTACATCCCCATAAGGTCTATCGGAGGCCGGTCTTGGCTCTTTTCTATTGGGCGCGCCCGACAGGCACAACCAACCTCCTCACACATTGATGTCAGAGACGCCGATTGCGGCGCGCGCGGAGAGAATATGCTCGGTCTTGGTTCCATTTCGAAGAAGATTTTCGGTACGCCGAATGACCGTAAGGTAAAGGCAACACGGCCCCTGATCGAAAAGATCAACGCGCTTGAACCCGAGTTCGAGGCGCTGACCGACGAGGGCATCAAAACCAAGACAGAAGAACTTGCCAAGCGCGCGATGGGCGGCGAAAGCCTTGATGATCTTTTGCCAGAAGCATTCGCTAACTGCCGTGAAGGCGCCAAGCGTGCGCTGGGTCTGCGGGCGTTTGATGTGCAACTGATGGGCGGAATTTTCCTGCATCAAGGCAATATCTCAGAGATGAAAACGGGTGAGGGCAAGACCCTTGTGGCGACATTCCCGGCCTATCTTAACGCGCTGACCGGTAAGGGCGTGCACGTTGTGACGGTGAACGACTACCTTGCCAAACGTGACGCCGAATGGATGAGCCAGGTTTACGGCTTCCTCGGCCTTACCACTGGCGTTGTGTACCCGCAGCAGCCAGAAGACGAAAAGAACGCGGCCTATCGCTGTGATGTGACCTATGCGACCAACAACGAACTTGGCTTTGATTATCTGCGCGACAACATGAAGTCAGAGCTGGCCCAGATGAACCAGCGCGACCACAACTTTGCGATTGTGGACGAAGTTGATTCCATTCTCGTGGATGAGGCCCGCACGCCATTGATCATTTCTGGCCCCGCCGAAGATCGCAGCGAAATGTACACGACCATCGATAAGCTGATTCCTGAAATTCAGGATGATCATTTCACGTTAGATGAAAAAACCCGCAACGTGAACTACACAGATGAAGGCAATGAATTCCTTGAGGTGCGCTTGGTGTCTGCTGGTATCTTGCCAGAAGACCAATCCCTTTATTCGCCTGAAAGCACGTCCATTGTGCACCATGTAAACCAGGGCCTGCGCGCCCATAAGCTGTTCACGCGGGACAAAGACTACATCGTGCGTGACGACGAAGTTGTCCTGATTGACGAATTTACAGGGCGTATGATGACGGGCCGTCGTTTGTCGGATGGCCTGCACCAGGCGATTGAGGCGAAAGAAGGCGTGAAGATCATGCCTGAAAACGTCACGCTCGCCTCTGTGACGTTCCAGAACTATTTCCGCCTCTATAACAAACTCGGTGGCATGACCGGTACCGCGCTGACGGAAGCCGAAGAATTCATGGAGATCTACGGCCTCGGCGTTGTTGAGGTTCCGACGAACCGCCCCATTGCCCGTATTGATGAAAATGATGCCGTTTACCGCACCGCCAAAGAAAAATTCGATGGGGTCGTGTTAGCGATCAAAGAAGCACATGAAAAAGGCCAGCCAACGCTGGTTGGTACGACGTCGATCGAGAAATCCGAATTCTTGAGCCAGCTTCTTGAGGCGGAAGGCATCAAGCACAGCGTATTGAACGCCCGCCAGCACGAACAAGAAGCGCAGATCGTGGCGGATGCAGGTAAGTTGGGTGCAGTCACAATCGCGACCAACATGGCGGGCCGTGGAACCGATATTAAATTGGGCGGCAACGTCGAATTTAAGATCATGGAACAAATCGCCGCCACGCCTGATGATGTGAACGAAGACGTCCGCGCCCAGATCGAAGAGGCGCACAAAGCAGACGAGCAAGCGGTAAAAGACGCGGGTGGTTTGTTTGTGCTCGCCACTGAACGCCATGAATCCCGCCGCATTGATAACCAGCTGCGCGGACGTTCTGGCCGTCAAGGTGACCCGGGCAAGTCTTCGTTTTTCCTATCCCTCGAAGACGATCTGATGCGGATTTTCGGATCCGAGAAATTGGATAAGGTTCTTTCGTCCCTCGGCATGAGCGAAGGCGAAGCGATTGTGCACCCTTGGGTGAACAAGGCGCTTGAACGCGCGCAAGCAAAGGTCGAAGGCCGCAACTTTGACATTCGTAAGCAATTGCTGAAATTCGACGACGTGATGAACGACCAGCGTAAGGTGATCTTTAGCCAGCGCCGCGAAATCATGGAAGCCGAAGACCTGTCCGAAATCGCCGCTGACATGCGCAGCCAAGTTATTGATGATTTGGTTGATGCCCATATCCCAGCCAAAAGTTATGCGGATCAGTGGGACACCGAAGGTTTGTACGCGCAGGTTATCGCGCAACTCGGCATCGATGTTCCCGTTATCGAATGGGCCGCCGAAGAAGGTGTGGACGACGATGATCTGCGTGAACGTCTGGAAGAAGCGGCGGATAAACATATGGCCGAAAAAACAGCGGCCTTCGGGCCCGAGGTCATGCGCAACATCGAAAAGCAAATTCTGTTGCAAACGATTGACGGCAAATGGCGCGAACACCTGCTAACGCTTGAACACTTGCGGTCTGTTGTGGGTTTCCGTGGCTATGCACAACGTGATCCGCTGAATGAATACAAAACAGAATCGTTCCAATTGTTCGAAGGTCTTCTTGATGGATTGCGGTCTGATGTGACGCAAAAGTTGGCGCAGATTCGCCCCATGACGCAGGAAGAACAGGCCGCAATGGTCGCACAGGCCCAAGAACAACAGCGTCGGTTGCTCGGTGGTGCGGCCGCGGGTGCAACGGCCGCTGCAACACCGGCAGCAAATGCAAAACCCGGATTTGATGAGGCGGACGAGAAGACCTGGGGTAACCCCGGTCGCAACGATGCATGCCCGTGTGGGTCCGGGAAAAAGTTTAAACATTGCCATGGTGCTTTGTCTTAAAGGCGAATGAAAAGCCGCCTTTTCGCCCCATTGCGGACTGAAAGAATCCCAATGGTGGCCCTTCTTAGGCCATCTACATGAAGCAATCTGTTTTCTGATCCCATTGTGGGAAGGAGATTTCAGATGGCTAAAATCAAGCAAATTGGAATGGCCGCGGGCACGTTCAGTGTTGCGCTGGGCATTGGTTTTGTAATGCAGAACGGTGACGCATTGGCGGCACGTTTCGGTGCAGACACCGCAGCCGAACAACCCGCCCCTTTCGCGGAGACCGTCGAAGTTGACGCCGCCGCAGATGTTATTGATCCAATGGTTATGCCGTTCGAAGAGCCCATTGTTGTGGCACAGGCTGGTGTCGCATCACCCAAGGCCCCCGATCTTGCCACGCCTAACCCTGTAATTGAATCGGCGGTGGTTCTGCCAGAGGCCGCAAAAGTACCTCCTCAACCACAAGCACCGATTCAGCTTGCCGCCCTTGATCCAGAAGAAATGCCAGAAATCGAAACGGACGCAATTGCAGCCGTTGAAGTGGATTGCGTGCCAGTTATGTCGGCAACGGCCAGCACGGCTGCAACTGTGGCCCTTTCCGTCAGCGCGCCATGCCACACATCTGCACCATTTACTGTGCATCATCAGGGCATGATGTTTACTGCCATGACAGATGCATCTGGCGCAGCGGACATGAATGTTCCGGCGCTCGCAGAGGTTGCCGTTATGATTGCGGCCTTCGCGGATGGCGATGGAGCTGTCTCTACAGTCGCGATTCCTGACTTTGCCAATTACGATCGTGCAGTCTTGCAGTGGCAGGGCGAAACATCCGTCATGCTCAGCGCCTATGAAGGCAATGCTAACTTCGGCGATGATGCGCATATTCATGCCGGCAACCCCGGTGATATGGCGCGGCTTGCCACTGCTGAGGGCGGGTACCTTGTGAAGCTTGGTAATGCGTCGGCCCCTGATCCGTTGATGGCAGAAATTTACACCTTCCCCAGTGGTATGATCGGCGTAACGCCTGATGTCATGCTGGTGGCCGAAGCAGAGATTACGGCCGGAAACTGCGGGCAAGAACTTAACGCGCAAAGCATTCAAGTTTCCCCAACGGGCGCGACATCCGCACTCGATCTGACGATGATCATGCCGGACTGCGATGCTGTTGGTGATTTTCTGATCTTGCAAAACATGTTTGAGGACCTGACAATCGCGTCGAGATGACATGGCCTGAGTTTGATATCAGATTAGCAGTTTTGAGATGTGCGGCGGTTTTCGCCGCACATTTTATTTGCGTGGGCGCTGCTTCGTCCCAAGACGTCACTTTCCGATCAGTGGATAACGCCGTTGCAGTTTCGGGTCGTTTTGTTGCGTATGACGGTGTCGTCGCAACGGTCGCGACACCAACTGGTCTGGTCTCATTTCGAGCACAGGACATGGTTTGCGAAGATGCAGCCTGTCCGGATTTAGCTAATTACGTTCCGACGCTCAGGATTATTGGGGCGCAGCAAATGGGCGATCTTTTAATGCCGGCCCTTATCGATGTGTATGCCCGCGATAAAGGCTGGACAGTTCGGGAGGATGCCGACGGATTCCAGATGTCACAGCCCGATGGGACGGAAATGTTCGATATTGGCCTGACGGTTGCATCGTCTGACGACAGCTTTGCGGCGTTTATCGCCCATGATGCAGACGTCCTGATGTCGATGCGAGAGTTGCGAAAAGCCGAGCTTGATGCAGCTGCGGCGGCGGGCCTTGGCCGACTGAACCTTGCGCGTCAGGGTCGGATTCTCGCACTTGATGCTCTGGTTCCTGTAGCGTCTCCATCCTCTGACATTCGATCAATCTCTTTGGCGGACTTGATTGCATCACTGTCGGGCCAAGAATCGGAATTTGAGAGCCAGATTGCATTTGGTCTAGGTGGGCAGCTTGAAGGGTTTGAAGACAGATTCATGCGACCCTTTGGCACTGAATTTCCGAACCCGCCAGAAAATGTGGTGACGCGACGCGGCATTGTCGAAGCAGTTGAAAAGGGGGCCAATGGCCTGACGTTGCTGCCGTTTGGCGAAACAGGAAACACCCAACCTTTGGCACTAAGCGGACCATGTGGGTTGGAATCAAATGCCCAATTTTTGACAATGAAGACAGAAGATTATCCGCTGACCTTCCCGATGTTTTTATATTTGCCACGCCGTAATCAGCACCCCCAGATTGTTGATTTCCTCGATTGGCTTCGGTCCCCGTCGGCGCAGCTTGTTATTAGACGTGCGGGGTTTGTTGACCTTGCTGCGGTTCCTATCCCGTTGTCTGATCAGGGTGATCGCCTTTCGAATGCGATTCTGAACGCCGGAACAGAGGTGCCCTTGACTGAATTGCAAAGGATGGTGCGCGTTCTGTCGGCCCGCGTTCGCATGTCGAGCACATTTCGATTTGAACCGGGGTCTACCCGGCTTGACGGGCAGTCTCGTTCAAATGTGATGCAACTGGCGCAAGCCATTCGGGACGGGCGTTTTGGCGCACGAGAATTGATGTTTGTCGGGTTCAGTGACGGGCGCGGCCCAGCCAGTGCCAATCGTGATTTGTCAGCCGCCCGCGCCGAAGCAGTGCGCCGTGACGTTGAGCGCGCGCTCGGAGGCGATATCCCTGTGAATGTCCAGATTGAAACAGAGGCCTTTGGAGAGGCCCTGCCAATGGCGTGTGATGACACGATTTGGGGTCAGCAAACCAATCGACGTGTTGAACTTTGGGTCCGCGAAGCAGGCTAGATTAGGCCCTGTGACTTAAAGCTCAATTCGCGGGACCGTCCGATAATCAAGTGATCATGTAAGGAAATGCTGAGAGCTTTTGCCGCGTTCGCGATCTGATTGGTCATGGCAATGTCCTCGTCTGATGGTGTCGGGTCGCCTGACGGGTGATTATGCACAAGGATCATCGCTGATGCGTTAAGTTCAAGCGCGCGTTTAACGACCTCGCGGGGATAGACAGGCACGTGATCAACCGTGCCCGCGCCTTGTTCTTCGTCCGCAATCAAGACGTTTTTTCGATCCAGAAATAGCACTCGAAATTGTTCAGTGTCGCGGTGCGCCATGACTGTGTGGCAGTAATCCAACACGGCGTCCCACGAACTGATGACATGCCGTTGCATGATTTTCGCCCGCGCCATGCGATGGGTGACAGTCTCCATCACCTTGAGTTCGAGTGCGACAGCCGTGCCAACACCATCAACCCGTTCAAGCCGGGCGATCGGCGCGGATAGCACACCATTCAAATCACCAAAGGTGTCAATCAAACGTCGCGCCAACGGTTTTACATCTTGGCGGGGAATGACACGAAACAATGTTAGTTCAAGGATTTCATAATCAGGCATCGCTTTTGCGCCGCCTGTCAGAAACCGATGGCGCAACCGTTTGCGGTGATCAGAAAGATAGGAAGGAACCTTACCGCTTTTCTGCGGCGGTACGGCGGGAACAATCTCAACCTCATCACGATCAATCGTGATGAGTGTTGCGTCGTTCAAAGGCAGCTGCGGGGCTTCGGCAAAGGCATGTTTCATGCCTCTACCTTGCTGCGATTCCATTACTGTATGGTTAACAGCGACCGAAGCTTAGCCCTTCATAGAGTCCCAGAAGGATTTGACAGAAGCAAAAAAGCTGGAGCTTTGTGGATTGTTGTCGCTCGCCAGATCTTCGAATTCCCGCAGCAGTTCTTTCTGCTTGCTCGTCAGATTTACCGGGGTCTCCACCGCCATCTCGATGAACATGTCACCGGCGCCACCGCCACGCAGGGCTGGCATACCTTTGGAGCGCAGACGCATCTGACGACCAGACTGTGATCCCGCTGGTATTTTCACGCGGGATCGACCGCCATCAATTGTCGGAACTTCGATGTCGCCACCCAGTGCCGCCGTCGCCATGGACACAGGTACACGGCAGAACAGATGGTTGGCTTCGCGTTCAAACAGATCGTGTTCGCGCACTTCGATGAAGATATAAAGATCACCAGTCGGGCCACCACGCATGCCGGCCTCGCCTTCGCCAGCAAGACGGATACGCGTGCCCGTTTCGACACCCGCAGGGATGTTAACAGATAGTGACTTCTCTTTTTCTACGCGACCTGCGCCATGACAGGTGTTGCACGGGTTCTTAATCGTCTGACCGATGCCATTACACGTCGGGCAGGTACGTTCGACCGTAAAGAAACCCTGCTGCGCGCGGACCTTGCCCATACCGGAACACGTGGGGCAGGTTTGCGGTTCAGAACCGCCTTCTGCACCCGTGCCATTGCACGAATCGCACCCAACAGAGGTAGGTACGGTGATTGTTTTCTGAAGACCGGCAAACGCCTCTTCCAAGGTGACGCGCAGATTGTAGCGCAGGTCATTGCCGCGTGCCGCACGATTGCGTCCGCCGCCCGCACCGCGTTGACCGCCCATGTTGCCGAACAGATCGTCGAATATGTCAGAGAAGGCAGAGCCGAAATCACCCTGACCACCACCCATGCCGCCACCGGGGCGCCCGCCGCCCATGCCACCTTCAAAGGCTGCATGGCCATAACGGTCATAGGCAGCTTTTTTGTCAGCGTCTTTTAGGACTTCGTAGGCTTCGCCCGCGTCCTTGAACTGGGCTTCCGCTTCTGGGTTGTCGCGGTTGCTGTCTGGATGGAGCTCTTTCGCTTTGCGGCGATAGGCCTTCTTGATTTCATCCGCGCTAGCACCCTTGGCGATACCAAGCGTCTCATAATAATCGCGTTTTGACATGAGGGTTCCCCTTTTGGGACGTGCGGGACCGACCGCAAAGGCCGGTCCCCACTATGTCACGCTTAAGCGCGCTTATCGTCGTCGAGGTCTTCGAAGTCGGCATCGACAATATCGTCGGGAACTTCGTCTGCGCCAGGGGCGTCAGGCTCGGCTTCACCGGCTTCTTCCTGTGCGGACTTGTAAATCGCCTCACCCAGTTTCATTGCCGATTCAGTCACGTTCTGGATGCCGGATTTGATCTTACCCGCATCGTCGTTTTCCAGATCGTCCTTGAGCGCGGCAATTGCCAGCTCGATCACTTCAATCGTTGTCGGATCAACCTTGGACGCGTGCTCTTCCATGGACTTTTCAGTCGAATGGATGAGGCTCTCGGCCTGGTTGCGCGCTTCGACCAGTTCTTTACGGTCCTTGTCGGCCTCAGCATTTTCTTCCGCGTCACGGACCATTTGTTCGATGTCCTCATCGGACAAACCGCCAGAGGCCTGGATCGTGATTTTGTGTTCCTTGCCGGTGCCCTTATCGGTCGCCTGAACGGATACGATACCGTTGGCATCGATGTCGAACGTCACCTCAATCTGTGGCATGCCGCGCGGTGCTGGCGGGATATCCTCAAGATTGAACTGACCAAGGATTTTATTATCCGCGGCCATTTCACGTTCACCCTGGAACACACGGATCGTCACGGCGTTCTGGTTGTCTTCGGCGGTTGAAAAGATCTGCGACTTCTTCGTCGGGATCGTTGTGTTGCGATCGATCAGGCGCGTAAACACACCGCCCAAGGTTTCGATACCCAAGGACAATGGCGTGACGTCCAGCAGAACCACGTCTTTGACGTCACCCTGAAGAACACCGGCCTGAATGGCAGCGCCCATGGCAACGACTTCGTCAGGGTTTACGCCCTTATGTGGTTCCTTGCCGAAGAAGGCTGTAACCTCCTCGATGACCTTTGGCATGCGTGTCATACCACCGACCAGAACAACTTCGTCGATCTCGCCTTTGGTGAGCCCTGCGTCTTTCAACGCAGCTGCACATGGCTTCATGGATGCTTTGATCAGATCACCAACAAGTTCTTCCAGCTTCGCACGTGTCAGTTTCATGACCATGTGCAGCGGGGATCCGTCTTTGCCCATCGAAATGAACGGCTGGTTGATTTCTGTCTGGGACGCAGAGGACAGTTCGATCTTTGCCTTCTCAGCCGCTTCCTTCAGACGCTGAAGCGCCATCTTGTCGGCCTTGAGGTCAACACCGTTGTCTTTTTTGAATTCAGACGCGAGGTAGTTGACGATGCGCATGTCAAAGTCTTCACCACCAAGGAACGTATCACCGTTGGTGGATTTCACTTCGAACAGGCCGTCGTCGATCTCGAGGATGGTTACGTCGAATGTACCACCACCAAGGTCATAGACCGCGATTGTCTGTGTCTCTTTTTTATCGAGGCCGTAGGCCAACGCAGCCGCTGTCGGCTCGTTGATGATGCGCAGCACTTCGAGGCCCGCGATCTTACCGGCGTCTTTGGTCGCCTGACGCTGTGCGTCGTTGAAGTAGGCAGGAACCGTGATGACGGCCTGATCGACTTCTTCGCCGAGGTAGGATTCAGCGGTTTCTTTCATCTTCTGCAAAATGACCGCAGAGATTTGAGCAGGGGAGTACTTATCACCCTTGGCTTCGATCCATGCGTCGCCATTTCCGCCATCAACCACGTTGAACGGCAGGTTCTTTTTGTCTTTGGCGAGATGTTTGTCATCGTTGCGACGACCCACAAGGCGCTTAATACCAAAGATTGTGTTTTCCGGGTTCGTAACAGCCTGACGTTTTGCAGGTTGGCCAACAAGGCGTTCGTCGTCTGTGAACGCTACGATTGATGGTGTTGTGCGCGCGCCTTCGGCGTTTTCGATAACGCGTGGCTGCGAGCCGTCCATGATTGCGACGCAGGAGTTTGTAGTCCCGAGGTCGATGCCAATTACTTTTGCCATGTTCAAATCCCTTTCAGGCGATGTGAGGCGGTGCGGGCCCATTATGGCACCCGACACCTTCGGTTGTTAAAATCGGTCGAACAAAGAGGTCTTGTTCGGATCGGAGTGTATATAGGGACGCAAAATACGCGCTGCAACCTATGTAACAGGGGTGAAATGCGCAATTTTTGACAATGAGGGGTTAAGATGCGGCCAACGGTGGTTTTACGAGGGGTTCAAGTCTTTCACGGGCTGTTGGAACGAGATGTTCAAACCATGATTCTTGATGATATTCGGGGGATCGTGGCGAAGGCTCCGTTGTTTTCACCAATGACGCCATATGGCAAACCGATGTCCGTCCAAATGACAAGCGCAGGTGAATTCGGATGGACGTCTGACAAAACCGGATACCGCTATGCCCGTCAGCACCCGAACGGCACGGCGTGGCCTACGATTCCTGCGTCTGTTTTGCAGATTTGGGATCAGGTGTCCGGGTCGCTGCGCGCGCCGGAATGTTGTTTGGTCAACCTGTATCGCGACAGCGCGAAAATGGGTCTGCACCAAGATCGCGACGAAGCGCACTTCAGCGAACCTGTCGTTTCGGTGTCCCTTGGCGATGATGCCTTGTTTCGGATTGGCAATACAACGCGGGGCGGACCTACAGAATCGATCTGGCTGAAGTCTGGCGATGTGGTCGTGATGGGGGGTGACGCGCGGTTGGTCTATCACGGAGTCGATAAAACGCGGGCGGGATCATCGACGCTTCTGACAGGTGGCGGGCGGATCAATCTGACACTGCGCGTGGTGACGTGATTCCGTTCGGTTAGTTTACCTGCATCGTGCAGCAACCTGTCTGTACGTAGTTGCCGTCGGGGGCTTGTGTGAACAGGGTGGCCGACATTCCAAAAGGTCGGTCGCTCATCCCGTCTGAACAGATGCGACCGTCAACCATGAGCGTCCGTGTTAGGGTCGGTCCTTCTTGTGTCTCGATCAAGAAGCCTTTTGGGGCAATGGTTTCTGACACAACTGTTTGAACGCGCGGTGTGGGTTCGTTTAGCGCCAATTCAGAATACTCGGTTCCGCGGGGATACATCGAGAACGTCCAAAACGGTTCCGTGCCGGAACATTGCAATGGGCGGGGCACTTCGTTTTCGGGCCATGGGTTGTCCGCAAGGTAGCGTTTTGATACCCAGCCCCAGCCTTCTGGTGTAGGCACCTGCGCCCAACCGTCCCGCTGGTCGAGGACTTCGACGTTGAGGGTAAACGGCCCTAACGTTCCAACAACATCATCCGAAGGTGATGGACCTGACCGGATGTTCAGAACATCGTCGGCCGCAACGCCATCGATCATGAACCGATCCGGCAAGGATTGTGCTGCGGCAGATGGACAGGCCATCGCACCAAGAAGGGCGAAGGCGCGGATCATCTGGCGGCTTCCCAGCTGGCAGATGCGTTTTTGCGGGTGTAAAATTCAAGCATCAGACCAACCATGATCAACACGATGCTAACCTTTAACGGATAGCTGATCGTACTGTAGTGCGGATTATAATTGATGAACACATAGCCGCGCGCCTGATCGATTGCGTGAAACAGCGGGTTCCAGTCAAACATCGCCAGCATGAATCCCGGCATTGTATTGGCCACGAACATCTTGCCCGACGCGATCATATTGGCGCGTGCATAGATCGACGACACAATTGAGATGAAACCGGGAAACCACGGCTTAAGCGATGAAAACACGATGCCAACCGCCACGCCCGAAAACCACGCCAACAACACCATACCCATCGCGCCGGTGGGGTCGTGGATTGTGATCGGGCTAAAGATCACGTGATACAGATAAAGCACCACAGCCATCGACAGCAGCTGGATGTAAAGCGATGCGATGGATGACGACGCGATTGAAATAATCGTGTTCATCGGCGCGTGTTTCATCATCGCAGATGCGGGGCCTTCCGCCTTAAGGACTGCCCCCATCGCTTTCGTGTGTGTCATGAACAAGAAGATGCCCGACATGATATAAAGCAGGAAATCACCACGGATCGCGTTGCCCTTCAGGCCAAGGACCGTGAACATGAAATAGAACGCCGTCACGAACACAATCGTCTGCATCATGTTCATCAACAGGCCCACCACGGCATTGCGGTGGTCTTTGCGAATCTCGCGTACGATGGAGTGGTAGATCAGCTCCAACATATTGAACGCGGACCGCGAACGGGTCATGGGACGTCTTGCTTCGAACATTTCTTTGCCTGTCTGGTTGCGCCGATTGGCGGGCTTCTGCCCTTGTGGCACGTAAATCTTGCCGATCCTTTAGCGCCGCAGCATAAGGGGCCAACACGCACGGATCAATTAAAACGCCCGTGATACGTAATTATGTAGAGGAAGTGTGATGGATTTCGACAAGTTAACCGAAACGATGCGCAAATTGTCATTGGAAGCTGGCGACATCATCATGGAGATTTACAACTCCGATGATTTTGAAGTGAAATCCAAAAGCGATGACAGCCCTGTGACGGCGGCCGATGAAGCTGCGGATGCCCACATTTCTGCCGGACTGCGTGCCGCCTTTCCCGACGTTGCGTTGGTGACCGAAGAACAGGCCGACAGCCACAGCGTTACGGCCAACACTTTCCTCATCGTGGATCCGCTTGATGGGACCAAAGAATTCATCCATCGTCGCGGGGATTTTACGGTTAACATCGCCTATGTCGAAGACGGCGCACCGCGTCGTGGTGTTGTTTATGCACCCGCCAAAGGTCGTTTGTTTTACACGAACGCCGCGGGTGTTTCAGTTGAAGAAGTCGGTGGGCTGGATAAGGACACCATTGGCACGACCGTTCCGATTTCTGTTAGCAAACCTGACAACACGGGTTTGATGGTTGTTGCGTCAAAATCCCACCGCGATCAGGCCACTGATGATTACATCAACAAGTACTCCGTCAATGATATGAAAAGCGCGGGATCGTCTCTCAAGTTTTGTCTTGTCGCGACGGGTGAGGCTGACTTGTACCCGCGTGTAGGTCGAACGATGGAATGGGACACCGCCGCAGGGCACGCCGTTCTGACAGGGGCAGGCGGCCATGTCGTACGCTTTGATGACCATATGCCACTGGCCTACGGCAAAGAAGATTTCGCAAACCCGTTCTTCATTGCCTACGCACCGGGCATCGATCTGAAGCTGCCGTAATGGGTGTTCTGGTCGTCATCCCCGCGCGCTACGCATCAACGCGTTACCCCGGTAAGCCATTGGTGGAATTACGCGGTGCGACGGGTGTTTCGAAAAGCTTGATCCAGCGATCTTGGGAAGCCGCGATGGATGTCGCTGGCGTGGACCGTGTCGTGGTTGCTACTGACGATTATCGAATTAAACATGCTGCCGAGGCCTTTGGCGGCGAGGTCGTTATGACATCGCAAGATTGCCAGAACGGGACCGAGCGTTGCGCCGAGGCCTTGGACACGCTTGGCGGGGCATATGATGTTGTCGTGAACCTGCAAGGCGATGCGCCCCTGACACCCGCGTGGTTTATCGAAGACCTTGTCGCGGGGCTGTCTGCTGATCCGGTGGCAGAGGTCGCGACACCCGTGCTTCGGTGTGATGGATACGCCCTGAACGGGTTGCTTGAAGATCGCCGACACGGGCGTGTGGGCGGGACGACGGCGGTATTTGGCGCCGATCACAACGCCTTGTTTTTCTCGAAAGAGGTCATTCCCTTCACAGGTAAAACCTATGCAGATAACGACGAGACGCCTGTGTTCCATCACGTTGGTGTTTATGCCTATCGCCCTTCTGCTTTGGCGGCTTATCCGCGCTGGGCATCCGGCCCTCTTGAACACCTTGAAGGTTTGGAACAGCTGCGATTCTTGGAACGTGGCGCGCACATGCTGTGTGTTGAGGTGGAGGCCCGTGGCCGCCAGTTTTGGGAACTGAACAACCCTGAGGATGTGCCAAAAATAGAAGCGATGTTGGCACAAATGAAGCAACCATGATAAAAACGGGCGAAACTTCCCCACAAAATGACCACCATGGTTGCTTTGTCGTAATGTAATTTGGTGTTAGTAGCTTGTAAGCAATATGATCCGAAACTGGGTCACTAAGAGGTAGTTTATGAAGAAGCGTGTAACGAAAGCGATCTTTCCTGTGGCCGGTTTGGGAACACGATTCCTGCCTGCAACGAAATCCGTTCCCAAGGAAATCATGACGCTCGTGGATCGCCCTTTGATCCAATACGCGATCGACGAAGCCCGCGCTGCAGGTATCCGTGAATTTATCTTCGTGACCTCGCGCGGCAAATCCGCGCTTGAGGACTACTTCGATATGGCCCCGCACCTTGAGGCAGAGCTGCGTAAAAAAGGTAAAACCGACCTGCTGGATGAGTTGAAATCGACCAACATGGACAGTGGTGCCATTGCCTATATTCGCCAACAACGTGCGCTTGGCCTTGGCCACGCCGTGTGGTGCGCCCGCCGTCTTGTGGGCAACGAACCTTTTGCCGTGATCTTGCCTGACGATGTCATCGCAGCGGAAACGCCATGTTTGCAACAAATGGTCGAAGCACATGCAGAAACCGGCGGGTGTATGGTTGCCGCGATGGAAGTCCCCGAAGAAAAGGCATCTTCTTACGGTGTGATTGACATCAAAGAAGACCTCGGATCGATGGTGTCAGTCAAAGGACTGGTCGAAAAACCAAAGACCGAAGATGCACCATCGAACTTGGCGGTTATCGGCCGTTATATTCTGACGCCGAAGATTATGCAGAACCTCAATAAACTAAAATCCGGTTCCGGTGGCGAAATCCAGCTGACCGACGCGATTGATGCTGAACTGTCCGAAGGACGCGATGTTTACGGGTTCCGGTTCCGCGGGCAGCGGTTCGATTGTGGATCAAAAGCAGGCTTTCTGCAGGCAACGGTGGCCTTCGGGTTGGCACGCGAAGATTTGGGCGACGAATTCGGGTCCTATCTGCGTGAACTGATGTCGATGCAACAAGCCGCACAGTAACGGACTTCGCGCGGATGTTCCCCTTCGACGTTTCCGGGGATCAACCGCATCGTTCGACTGTCTCAAACGCCATTTTTGCCTATCGGATGCGGTGGAAACGCCGCCGTCTTTTGCTGCGGTCTTGGCGAAGACGTGGTGAGATTGTGCTGGCGTCCGGGGGCGGCATTCCGAAGACAGGCGTCCTGGTTTTTTCGACTATGCGCAACGAGATGCTGCGGGTTGAACATTGGTTGGCGCATTATCGCGCCCTTGGCGTTGCACACTTTCTAATTGTCGATAACGCCAGCGATGATGGCACCGCCGCCTATCTGTCCGCCCAACCTGATGTGTCCCTATGGACCACGCCCGACAGCTATAAGGCATCGCGATTTGGTGTGGATTGGCTGACCTGTTTGCAGATCAAACACGGGGCTGGCCGTTGGTGTCTTTCCGTCGATGCGGATGAGCTGTTGATCTATCCAGAGAGTAACACGCGCAATCTTAGTGATCTGACACACCACTTGGAAAATACTGGGCGGGATGCATTCGGTGCGCTGATGCTTGATCTTTACCCCAAAGGTTCAGTTGGACAAACTGCGTACACAGCCGGGGACGATCCTGTTGCTGCCATCCCTTGGTTTGATCCCGATAATTATCGCGCCAAAATTCACGCAGTGTTTGGGAACCTCTGGATTCAAGGCGGCGTGCGTGACCGGATGTTTTTTGGCAGCCAGCCAGAACGATCCCCGACGCTGAACAAAACGCCGCTCGTGAAATGGCGTAGGGGTTATGCCTACGTCACATCGACCCACCAAATCCTGCCGCGCCGTTTGAACGATGTGTTTGACACGGGGCAAGGTGATCGGGTGTCCGGCATCTTACTACATACCAAATTTTTGCCAAATATCGGTGAAAAGTCCCAAGAAGAACTTCGCCGCGCCCAGCATTTTGAAAACAGCGACCTGTATCAACCCTATTACTCTGCCCTCATGGATGACCCCGATTTGTGGCACGAAGGCTCTGTGTGTTACACAGGTACCGCACAGCTGGAAAAGTTGGGGTTGATGTCACGCGGATCGTGGACCTGACGCACCAGTCACCGGAAAGGTTGCCTAATCCTGCCCTTTGTTTATTGAATGGAAACAGTAGGCAGTATTTGCTCGTATTTTCAACGGTGTGTTAACCATAAGGCTCTAGCGAGTTTAGAAGACTTTGCTAGGACGATGGGAAGGAACAGTTTGGGCGCCTGGACATCATATCGGCTTCGGCTTCAGCGAAAGCGCTGGCACCTTCGTGCCCGGCGCAAAAGCCGTGAGTTGCAGGTGACCAAGGACCGCACGGATCAGATTAAACCCGGCGATCTTTTGGTGTTTTCTACGTTTCGCAACGAAGACATCCGGCTTCCGTATTTCTTTCAATATTACAGAAACTTGGGCGTCGATCATTTCATCATGGTTGATAATGACAGCGACGATGGCGGCGGCGAATATGCAGCCAAACAGCCCGATTGTTCTGTCTGGAAAGCCAAAGGAAGCTATCGTCGATCGCGGTTTGGCGTTGATTGGCTGAACCACTTGCAACGTAAATATGCCCACGGCCACTGGACCCTCGTCGTCGATCCCGATGAATTTTTCGTCTACCCGTTCTGTGACACACGCCCGATCCGCGCCCTGACCGATTGGCTGGATGCATCTGACATCCGCAGTTTTGGTGCAATGTTACTGGATATGTATCCAAAGGGACGGCTGGATGCGGTGCCATATCAACGTGGTCAGAATCCGATGGAAATCGCGTCGTGGTTTGACAGCGGCAACTACACGATTTCCAAAAATCATCTGTTTTACAATCTATGGATACAAGGCGGACCGCGCGCGCGAATGTTCTTTAAGGATGAACCTTGGCGCGCGCCTGCATTGAACAAAACACCTCTCGTGAAATGGGATAAGAATTACGCTTATGTAAGTTCGACCCACATGGTGCTGCCGCGCGGGTTGAACCTCGTTTATGATGAGTGGGGTGGTGAAAAGGCGTCTGGCGTTCTGCTGCACACCAAATTCCTTGACACATTCGGGGCCAAGGCCGCCGAAGAACTAGATCGCGGTCAACACTACGCGGGCAGTCACGAATACAAAGCCTACGCCGAAGGCATCGCGCAACATCCCGACCTGTGGTGCAAATGGAGCGAGAAATACATCAACTGGCGCCAGCTTGAAATTCTCGGCCTGATGTCCAAAGGAAATTGGGCATGACCGTCGGTGTCGTCATGTTGGTGCACAACGCATTGCACCGCGCCGAGGAGGTGATCCGCCATTGGTCCGCCGCTGCCTGCCCGGTCGTTGTCCATGTCGACAAAAACGTGTCGAAAGCGACCTACGATGCTTTCGTCCAAAGCGTGGCCGATTTGCCGGACGTGCTGTTTTCCAAACGTCATCGTTGTGAATGGGGAACATGGGGAATTGTTGCGGCGTCGCAATCTGCTTCGACGCTGATGCTTAAGAAATTTCCCGACGTACGGCACGTTTATCTTGCGTCGGGTTCGTGTCTTCCGCTGCGCCCGATCAATGATCTCAAGGATTACCTCGCCCGTCGCCCACGCACAGATTTCATCGAAAGCGCGACAACAGCGGATGTGCCCTGGACGCAAGGCGGGCTGGATTTTGAACGCTTTACACTGCGGTTCCCGTTTTCCTGGCGAAAGCAGCGGTTTCTGTTTGACCGCTACGTTGAATTCCAGCGTCGTTTCAAAATGTATCGCCGTATTCCCGATGGAATTGTCCCGCATATGGGATCGCAGTGGTGGTGCCTGACACGTCAAACTTTGTCTGCGATCCTCGAAGATCCGGATCGCGCTGTCTATGACGGGTATTTCAAACGCGTCTGGATTCCGGACGAAAGTTATTTCCAGACCCTCGTGCGCCTGTATTCGCAAAACATCGAAAGCCGATCGTTGACCCTTTCGAAATTCGACTACCAAGGTAAGCCGCATATTTTTTACGACGATCACCTCCAGCTTTTGCGCCGTTCGGACTGTTTTGTTGCGCGTAAAATTTGGCCAGATGCGGATCGTCTCTATGAGAATTTCTTGAACGAAGAAAACCCCCTCAAAGGGGCTGAACCAAACCCAGGTAAGATCGACCGCATTTTCTCAAAAGCGGTTGAACGTCGAACGCGCGGCCGTGCGGGCCTGTTCATGCAAAGTCGCCTTCCCAGACCGGGCCATGAGAACGGTTTTACCTCGGCCCCTTATTCGGTCTTCGAAGGTTTCGCGGAACTGTTTGAAGACTTCGAACCGTGGTTGTCCCGCATGACCGGCACGCGTGTTCATGGGCATCTGTACGCCAAGGACCGTGTTGAATTTGAGGGCCGGCAGGCGACGTTCAGCGGCGCACTGTGTGACAATGCAAAACTGCGCGACCACCACGCGCAGCTGTTTCTGGTGAACCTTATCTGGAATACCCGCGGCGAACGTCAATGTTTCCAGTTCGGACCAACCGACAGCCAATTCGCCAGTTGGGATTTGGCAAAAGACCCCAACGCGCAGATCAGTGTGATTTCTGGCGCATGGGCGATTCCATTGTTTCAGTCGAACCGGAACTTTTCTGATATCCGCGCAGATGCAGCGGAACTTCAGCGTATCGAAAGCGAGCATCTTGCGGCGTTGCGTTCGCCTTGGGCCAAGGCGCGCATCCGCATTTGGACGCTGGCGGATTTCATCGAAACCCCGATGGAGGCCTTGCAGACCGTTCTCGATGAAATGGGCGCAAAGAACTTGCGCCGCGTGACCGAGGCACCCAAGATGGCCGACCTCACTGGGTTCGGGCAGTTTTTGCAGAACCTCAAGAACCAAGGAATGCACCCTTATCTTATGGGTGATTTCCCGACAGAGGCCCCACAGGTCAACGAACGTCCGTCGCGGCGAAAACCCTATTTGGTGCGGTAATTCATGGCTGATTTTGATTATTTCGTCGTCTTTGCTGAAATGCGCACCGGGTCCAATTTTCTTGAGGCTAACATCAACGCTTTCGACGGATTGACCTGCCACGGTGAGGCGTTCAATCCCAATTTTGTCGGCTATCCTAACAATCGCAAACCGCTTGGTGTTTCCCTTGAGGATCGCGACGCTGATCCGTTCGATCTGATTGAACGGGTCAAAGACGCTGACGGATTAAACGGATTCCGGTTTTTCAACAATCATGAACCGCGTGTTCTGGATCATATCATTTCTGATGTGCGGTGCGCGAAAATCATCCTCACGCGCAATCCGATTGAAAGCTATGTCAGCTGGAAAATCGCCAAGGCCACAGGGCAGTGGACCCTCAAGGACGTTAAGCGTTTGCGCGAAAAGACCGTTGAATTCAACGCTGAGGAATTTGAACGTCACATCAATAAGCTGCAAGGTTTTCAGGTTGTCTTGCTGAATGCGTTGCAGAAATCTGGCCAAACGGCGTTCTACGTGGATTACGAAGACCTGCAGGATGTTGATGTTATGAACGGGTTGGCGGCGTTTCTGGGCAGTGACGCGCGGTTGGCCGAACTGGATAAATCCCTCAAGAAACAGAACCCCAGCCCGATGTCGGATAAAGTTGTTAACTTTGATCAGATGGAGGATGCGCTTGCGCAACTCGATCGGTTCAACCTCAACCGGACCCCGAATTTTGAACCGCGCCGCGGGCCGTCTGTCCCAACGTTTCTTGCGGCACCTGCATCGCCCTTACTATACCTTCCGATCCGTTCTGGCCCCGAGGGCGCGGTGGCTGAATGGCTTTCGGCGTTGGATGATGCGGAACCGACCGGTTTGTTGTCAGGTTTCACACAGAAATCCCTGCGCGATTGGAAACGTCACCACGTGGGCCATCGCAGTTTTACAGTGGTTCGCCACCCGGTGGCCCGCGCCCACGCCGCGTTCTGCGATAAGATTTTGCGCACGGGCGAAGGCAGTTATGTCGGTATCCGAAAAACGCTGTCCCAACAGTTTAACCTGAATCTGCCGCGTGACATGCCCGATGACACCTATTCTGACGTCGACCACAAAGACGCGTTTCTGGCGTTTTTGAAGTTCGTAAAATCGAATTTGGGCGGTCAAACGGCCATTCGGGTCGATTCCCATTGGGCGACACAAGCGAACGCCATGCAGGGGTTTGCCGAATTCACCACGCCTGACATGGTGCTGCGAGAAGACCGGTTAAGCGATGACCTTGCGATCATTGCCGCCCAAATCGGCAAAGAAACCATGCCACAAGTTGCCGACGTGACAGACCCACATGCCGCACGGCTTCAGGCGATCTATGATGCCGAGATTGAGGCAGCAGTTATGGATGTTTATCAGCGTGACTACGATGCGTTCGGGTTTGGACCCTACGCTTAAGCGGCTTGCGCCGTCATCGTTTCCGTCAAAATTGTATAAATCGTCGACGGGTCTTCGTTGGCACGCAATTTTGCGCAAACACCGCTGTCGCGCAGGGTGCGTGAAATCAGCGCCAAAGCCTTCAAATGGTCAACGCCGGCTTGTTCTGGCGCAAACAGTGCAAACGCCAGATCGACGGGCTGGCGATCAACGGAATCAAAGTCGAACGGTTTTTTGATCCGAACGAACAAACCACACACTTTGGCCAAGCCAGGCAGACGCGCATGCGGAAGAGCAACGCCATGGCCAACACCTGTTGGGCCAAGGTTTTCGCGATCCAGCAAGGCGTCCACGACCATGGCCTGATCAAGACCGAAACAGGTTTCGGCCATATCACCCAAGTCGTGGAACAACCGCTTCTTGCTGCTTGCCGCAGCAATTACTTTGATACCCGTCGCGGGAAGAATGTCCTGAATGGTCATATCTTAAATCCTGTCGGGGCACGTGCCCGATCTAACTCGCGTTGCGCGGGTCGATCCAACCGATGTTTCCGTCGTCACGACGATAAACAACGTTGATCCCGCTGTGTCCTTCGTTTCGGAAAACCAAAACCGGGGCGTCTGCGATCTCCATTTGCATGACTGCTTCCCCAACGGAAAGCTCTGGAATTTTGGTTTCCATTTCAGCCACGATCATGGAGCTCACGCCTTCTGGCTCGTGCTCTTCCGACTCACTATTTGAAGCGAGGATATAGGACCCTGCATCAGAAAGTTCAACGGGTTGTGATCGCTCCTTATGGTGGTCCTTGAGCCGGCGTTTATACCGCCGAAGTTGTTTTTCCATTTTCTCGGACGCGCCATCAAAAGCTGCATAGATTTCAGTAGCTTTGCCCTTTGCTTGGGCGGTCAAGCCCGTCGATAGATGTACCTCAGCTTCGCAGACATATTCGTGCCCGCTCTTGGAAAAGACGATATTGGCGTCTGTGGGACGGCCCGCATATTTGCTGAAAACCTCGCCCATTTCCGTCTGGACGTGGGTTTGCAGCGCTTCGCCAATGTCGATTTGCTTTCCTGTGATCTGATAGCGCATCTTGTCTCCTTCGTTGTGCGTTACGGGCAATTCGGGCGTCAGAACGGTTAAGGATCCATTAAGTTACGTTCGAATTGTCGGGTAGGATAACAGAGAGACCGTTGTGTGCGGCTGGCGCCCGTTAGGCGTGACCCCGATCACAAATGAAATCTTGTCTGTCATCCCAGTCATTGGGCGATGAAATGGGGTCGTCTGTCAATGACATCTGTAAAATGATCACGGAACGCGAAAAGAATTGCCGAGGTAGACGCGGCGCACATTTTCATCGCGCACGACCTCGTCCGTGGTGCCCGACATCAGGATTTTGCCGTCGTGAAGGATATATGCGCGGTCCACAATTTGTAGTGTTTCCTGAACGTTATGGTCCGTAATCAGCACGCCGATTCCACGTTTTTTCAAATCAGCGGTCAGCGCACGAATCTCGCCGACAGCGATCGGATCAACACCTGCAAAAGGTTCATCCAGCAGCACGTATTTCGGGTCTGCGGCAAGACAGCGCGCAATCTCAGCACGGCGGCGTTCACCACCGGACAGGGCCATCGCGGGGGCGCGGCGCAAATGTTCAATCGAGAATTCCGACAGCAATTCTTCGAGGCGTTCGCGCCGTTTGTGGCGGTCTGGTTCGGCGATTTCGAGGATCGCCATGATGTTGTCTTCGACATTCAGCCCGCGAAAAATAGACATTTCCTGCGGCAAGTATCCAATGCCCAGCTTGGCACGGCGATACATTGGCAAGGTCGTTACATCGCGCCCGTCGACCATGACATTACCCGCCTCTGGCGTCACAAGGCCCGCGATGGAATAGAAACACGTGGTCTTACCCGATCCGTTTGGCCCCAGCAGCGCGACGACTTCGCCACGGCCCAATTCCATACTGACGTCGCGGATCACCAGCCGTTTACGGTAACTCTTTCGCAGATTGACGACCTTTAGGCCAACATCGCCATCAGTGACCGTGAGTTCGGGCATCAGTTGCCGCCTTGGTTGAAGATTGTGCGCACGCGGCCTTCCATTTGGGCTGCGCCAGTGGACAGGTTCACGCGCATTGTATCGGCGGAAATCGCGCTGGTGCCTTGGGTCAACAATACATCTCCGCGCATGGTCAGCGTGCCAGCATCTAGATCATAGTCGGCTGTTGCGGCTTCGGCGGCTTCTGTTGCGGTGACAAATGTCACGCCATTGCTGGCCGCCAGGCGACTGATCGCACCTGATGTGCCGCTATAAACGACCTCAATCCGGCCAGCAGATACACGCAGGTCACCCTGGCCGACGACGACATTGCCCTGAAAAACGGCCGTCCCAGTTGTCTGATCTACACTGAGGTTATCTGCGGTGATTTCAACGGCCGCGGTCGGGTCAGCATTGATCACACCAAGGTTGATATTCGTCTGGGCAAATGCAGGCGTCGCACACAGAACGGCAACACATAACACGGCAGTTTTCAAAATAGTCACGTCAAAGAATCCTATTGTTGCGGCGTGTATATCAGCCGAACGCCGTTTTGGAAAAGCATCACTTGTCCTGCCTCACCTTCTGGCGTTTCTATGATCAACTGCCCTGCGGTAAGCGCGCCAAACGGTGCCTGAACTTCGAGGGCGCCTTCGGATTCGATCCGGCCAGTGGTAAAGTTGGCGGTGATCCCTGTGGTTTCCATTTCATATCCATTTGACGTGACAAGGCGTGTCAGCCCCGTCAGCCGCGCCGTTTGTGCGTCATTGTCGATTTCGCCACGCCCTGCATTGATGTCGATGCGGGTGCCATCCACCGTATCGATGCCGGCGGATA
Organism: Octadecabacter dasysiphoniae; assembly: GCF_021532615.1. Classification (GTDB taxonomy): domain Bacteria; phylum Pseudomonadota; class Alphaproteobacteria; order Rhodobacterales; family Rhodobacteraceae; genus Octadecabacter; species Octadecabacter dasysiphoniae. Next base: position 643,623 of record NZ_JAKGAQ010000002.1, on the reverse strand, counting down.
ACACCTCGGCTGTTAGGATTTTGCCATCAGGGCGGGTGTGCCGTGCTGTTACCTCAATCACAGACCCATCGTCAGCTACGCCGGAAAATTGCGCGCCTGACAATCCTAGTTCACGCGCGATTTCTTCGATTTCGGCGTAGGGAATCGTTGTTTCGGGGCTTGGCGCGCGGGCGAACAGAAACACTGTCGACATCAACGCAATGGCCGCCAAAGGCAGAGTGATTTTTAGAAAGCCGACGAGTTGGGAATAAAAATTGTCGTCGCTAAACATCTACACAATGCCTGCGCGAAGGCAGTCGTGAATGTGGATGATGCCCGCCACATTGCGCGACCCGTCAGGATCGACAACAAACAGGCAGGTAATTTTGCGGCTTTGCATCACGTTCACGGCCTCTTCGGCCAGTGCTGCGGTGCCTATGGTGCCGGGCGATTTCGTCATGACTTCGCCCGTCGTCAGGTCCAGCAACCCGGCCATATTCCGACGTAAATCACCGTCGGTTACGATGCCGGAAAGGTAACCGTTATCGTCCAGAACACCAACAACACCGAACCCCTTTTGGCTGATGGTCAGCAGGGTATCGCTCATTGGGGTGTGTTCACCGGACAATGGAACGGCGTCACCCGTGTGCATCAAATCACCAACGCGCGACAGCTGGGATCCGAGTTTCCCACCGGGATGAAAGTCGCGGAAGTTATCAGCAGAAAACGCACGGTGTTCCATGATCGCGACACACAATGCATCGCCCAACGCGAGGGTCATGGTGGTTGACGTTGTCGGGACAACGCCTGTGCCGCAGGCTTCGGGAAGTTTTGGCATCAATAGAACGATGTCGGATTGCGTTGCCAGCGCGCTTTGGGGGCGGCTGGTGATGCCGATCAATGGAATGGCAAAGCGTTGGGTGTAGGCGATCAGATTGGCAAGTTCAGGCGCCTCACCGGAGTTTGAGATCGCAAGGACAACATCATCGCGCGTCACCATCCCCAGATCACCATGGGACGCTTCCGCAGGATGGACGAAATGGGCGGGCGTGCCCGTGCTGGCCAAAGTCGCCGCAATTTTGCGTGCAATGTGGCCGGACTTGCCGATGCCGGAAATGATGATCCGGCCTTTGGATTTCAGGATCAGATCAACTGCGTCGCTCAGCGTTGAATCAAGAGCGTCGGCCAACGCGCCGAGGGCCGTTGCCTCGTTGCGGATCACCCGACGGGCGGTATCGATGAATTTGGAATCTGTCATTAGTGGGAAAAGATATCCTGTTCGGGCCAACCCGCAAGATCAAGCTGCGCACGCATGGGCAGGAAATCATAACAGGCTTGGGCCATGTCCATACGGCCTTCGCGTTCAAGGCGCTTGTTCAGCTCATCGCGCAACTGGTGCAGGTACAAAACATCAGAAGCCGCGTAATCCAGCTGCCCTTTGGTAAGCTCTGATGCGCCCCAATCGGATTGTTGCTGGAACTTTGAGATATCGACGTTCAACAATTCTTGCAGCAGGTTCTTGAGCCCATGACGGTCCGTGTAGGTGCGCACAAGTTTGCTGGCGATCTTGGTGCAATAAACGGGTGCTGTGACGGTGCCAAAGGCGTTCAACATTGCGGCGATATCGAAACGCCCAAAGTGAAACAGCTTTAGAACATTCGGGTCAGACAGCATCTTGCACAGGTTCGGTGCCTCGGTCTGGCCAACGGCGACTTGCACAAGGTGGCAATCGCCATCACCGCCCGACATCTGGATCAAACACAGACGGTCGCGATGCGGGTTCAACCCCATGGTTTCACAATCAATCGCCACAACGGGACCAAGGTCCAGGCCGTCGGGAAGATCATTTTGGTAAAGGTGATTTGTCATGTGGTCCCTTTTATCACGAAGGGAGGATGGTGCCCAGAAGAGGACTCGAACCTCCACGTCCATACAGACACCAGCACCTGAAGCTGGCGCGTCTACCAATTCCGCCATCTGGGCAACAGATAACTCGGGTGGCATTAAAGGGGCTGCGCAGACCTGTCAACGGGATTCGCCCATTGAATCCCACGGACCAGCAATATGCGCCGATATGCGCCTTGTTTTAGGCGGGGGGCGGGGGTAGACCCTAGGCGCAATTAGCCAAGGGAACGCATCCATGTCCAAACTTGTCACCATTTACGGCGGGTCCGGTTTTGTCGGGCGCTACATCGCACGTCGCATGGCCAAAGAAGGCTGGCGCGTTCGGGTGGCGGTGCGCAATCCAAACGAGGCGATGTTTGTGAAGCCATACGGCGCTGTCGGGCAGGTGGAACCTGTGTTCTGTAATATCCGTGACGATGCGTCAGTGTTGTCGGTGATGCACGGGGCGGATGCGGTTGTGAACTGCGTGGGTGTGCTGGATTCGATTGGCAAAAACACGTTCGAGGCTGTTCAGGCTGAGGGTGCGGAGCGGGTTGCACGGATTGCGGCATCCAGCGGTGTTGAGGCGATGGTTCAGATTTCTGCGATTGGTGCCGATCCCGAGAGTGATAGCGAATATGCACGCACGAAGGCTGCGGGCGAAGAAGGTGTGCTAAAGCATATGCCGAACGCCATGATCCTGCGCCCGTCGATCGTTTTCGGTCAGGAAGACGGGTTCTTTAACCGGTTCGCGGGCATGTCACGGTTTGGTCCGGTGTTGCCTGTTGTTGGCGCTGATACGAAATTCCAGCCCGTGTTTGTTGATGATGTTGCGGCTGCGGCTGTGATGGGCGTTACAGGCCAGGCGAGCGGCGTTTTTGAACTTGGCGGGCCGGACGTATACACCTTCCGTGAGCTGATGGATCAGATGCTAGGCGTTATTCGCCGTCGCCGTTTGGTGCTTAACATTCCGTTTTGGGCTGCCCGCGTTATGGCGTTCGGGTTTAAGGTTGGGCGCGTGTTGTCGCTGGGCTTGGTGCGTGGGCCGTTGACGGCGGATCAGGTTAAAAACCTTGCGGTGGATAACGTGGTGGCCGACGGCGCGCAGGGTTTTGCGGCGCTGGGCATGACGCCAACGGCGATGGAAGCGATCCTGCCCGATTACCTGTGGCGGTTCCGCCCGAGCGGTCAGTACGATGCGATCAAGGAAAGCGCTAAGAACCTCAAGGTTTAGGTGTAGGCGATCCAGAGGAGCAGTGCGCCGAGGGCGATCCGATAGAGAACGTATGGTGTGAAGCTCACGGATTTGAGGAGGCGCATCATCAGCGCCAATGCAAAAAGCGCGGCGACGAATGATAGGACTATAGCGATTGCGATGTCCTTGAAGGCTTGTGTGTCACCTGACGAGACGACCTGAAATCCTGCCAACGACCCTGCTGCAATGATCGTCGGGATCGACATCAACATTGAAAGTTTTGCGGCATCTTCCCGTTTGTATCCCAACCGGCGTGCGGCGGTGATTGTGATGCCAGATCGCGATGTGCCGGGGATTAGGGAAACTGCCTGCCATATGCCCATTTCAACGGCGTGCTTCAGCGACCATTGATCCGCGGTGCGGTCTGTCTTTCCGATTTGGTCTGCCCAATACAGTACGATTCCAAAGATGATCATCGTCCAGCCGATGACTGTCATTGAGCGCAGCATCATATCGACGCCTGTCAGTTTTAGGATCAGTCCGACAATGACCACGGGTATCGTGGCGAGGATCAGGCACAACGCCAGAAACGCGCCTTTGGTGTCGATTTTACCGCGCATCAGGCGCAACAACCCGCCCAGCGCAATGCGTACGTCTGCCCAGAAATACAGGATCACGGCGAACAGGGTTCCGACGTGAACGGCGACGTCGATGACCTGGCCTTGATCGTCCATTCCTGTCAGCGCAGGCAATAAAATAAGGTGGCCAGAGGAGGATACAGGCAGAAATTCTGTGATGCCTTGGATAAGCGCGGCCAGCACGAGCGTTAGGAGTGGCATGGATGTCCTCTGATTCGTTTCGGCCTTTCTAAATCACTGAGTCTGTTGGGGAAGGGAATATATAAGTCCGTATCGGACCTTTAATTTCGTATTTGATTGACATTGGCCGCGCGGGTGATGCAAATAAATGGCAAATAGGTAAACTATACTGACTTTTCTTTTGTGATGTGGCGCATTAGAACGGTGTTTCGGAATCTGATTGGGAGAATGTCCTGTGGCTGGTCAAAAGATGTTGAAGTTTACGAAGGTCGAGCGGGACATGCCTGAGAAGCGTCCGCCCAATCTACGTAAAGAAGACTTCGGAGAGATTTACGCAGAGTACGCGACGGCCAAGGCCGAGGAGCAGGCGAGCCGGTGCAGCCAGTGTGGCGTGCCCTATTGCCAATCGCACTGCCCGTTGCACAACAACATCCCCGATTGGCTGCGCATGACCGCCGAAGGGCGTCTTGAAGAAGCCTATGAGATGTCGCAGGCGACCAACACGTTCCCCGAAATTTGTGGCCGCATTTGCCCGCAGGACCGCCTGTGCGAAGGCAACTGTGTGATTGAACAATCCGGCCACGGCACAGTGACCATCGGGTCCGTTGAAAAGTACATTACAGACACCGCGTTCGAGAACGGCTGGGTAAAGCCGATCCGCCCGCACACAGAGCGCACGGAAAGCGTTGGCATCATTGGCGCTGGCCCCGGTGGATTGGCCGCGGCGGATATGCTGCGCCGTCAGGGTGTGCAGGTCACCGTCTATGATCGCTATGATCGCGGGGGCGGTTTGCTGACCTACGGCATCCCCGGTTTCAAGCTGGAAAAAGATATTGTCATGCAGCGTATGGCGCAGCTGGAAGACGGCGGCGTTGAGTTCGTTTTGAATTGCGATGTGGGTGATGACCTGAGCTTTGACGCCATTCGCGGCAAGCACGAAGCGGTGCTGATTGCCACGGGTGTCTATAAAACAAGGGGTCTTGAGGCCCCGGGCGTTGGTGCGGACGGCATTGTCCGCGCGATTGATTATCTGACCGCAAGCAACCGCAAATCGTTCGGCGATGACGTTGAGGAGTTCGATTCAGGTGAGCTGAACGCCGCAGGCAAAAAGGTTGTTGTCATCGGTGGTGGCGACACCGCGATGGACTGTGTGCGCACCGCGATCCGTCAGGGTGCTGACACGGTGAAATGTCTGTACCGCCGCGACGAAGCGAACATGCCGGGATCCATGCGCGAAGTTCAGAACGCCAAAGAAGAAGGTGTCGAGTTTGTTTGGTTGTCTGCACCCAAGGGGTTCACTGGCGATACTGTTGAAGGTGTCATGGTGCAGAAAATGCGCCTTGGTGCGCCGGATGCGACGGGCCGCCAGATGCCGGAATTGATTGAGGGCAGCGATTACGTTGAAGAGGCTGATCTGGTCGTTCAGGCGCTGGGCTTTGAACCCGAAGACATCCCGACATTGTGGGGCGTGCCGGAATTGGAAGTGACCCGCTGGGGCACCATCAAAGCCGAGTTCACAACAGGGCAAACCAGCCTTGAAGGTGTGTTCGCTGCGGGCGACATCGTGCGCGGTGCGTCACTGGTGGTTTGGGCCATTAAAGACGGGCGCGACGCGGCTGAGGCGATCCTCGAATACGTCAATCAGGGCGCGTCTGTCGCCGCTGAATAGGCGTATGGGTCCAGTATGGGTTTGGTATGGGTCCGGTATGGGCGCAAAACCAGACCAAAGGTCAGCATCGCTGACGTGGAGTATTGAAGAATGATGAAGACTGCTTTGACATTTGCTGTTCTCGCTGCTGGACCTTTGGCGGCGCAGGAATTTTCGCTGCCGCAGGGATGCGAAGGCTATCTGACGATTCAGAGCCAGAGCTGTTCTGTATCGCATTACTTTACCTGCACCGAGGATCAGAACGGCGAACAGCGCCGCGCGACGCTGGACGAAGAGGGCCTGACCTATGTGGGCCGGATCAGCAGCGATGCCGAGTGGCTGGAGAGTTTCCATCTGCGGTCTGGCCACACTGAGCGGATGTCGACCGATTCAACTGATCCTATGTCCATGAGCGAGCTGTTGGCCAATGATCTTGATACCTGGGATTTCATCACTGAAAGCCGCGAGATTGGCGACAGCCAGTACGTTGGCTTTGATCGCCTGACCGGCGAAAGCGTTGAGATCGATGGCGTGACGTTGTTGCGCACGCAGTACGCGCTGACGGCGTTTGATGGCGACGGAAATGAAATGTGGAAAAGCGAAGGGTCCGAGTATGTATCGCCAGAGTGGCGCATGTTTATCGGTGGGACCAGCAGCTACATCACATCCGATGATCGGTTCGACAGCGATGACACGCCGGTTGAATTCATCTTTCCGGGGGAATCGGGATATCTGTCAGTGAACCCGAAATTTGGCTGTGGCGTGCAGATGTCATCTTTTGAGGTATCGCCGTGAGCGCAGATCTTCGTGATCCGTACCGCCGGCAGGGCGTTTTGCACGGGCGGTGCCTGTGTGGTGACGTCCGTATTACGGTTGATGGGGATTACATCGCCGCGATCGGGGCGTGCCATTGCATCATGTGTCAGCGCAACAACGGTGTTGTTTTTGCCGCCTTTGAGGCCAGTGCAGATGCTGTCAGCGCGACCGGACCTGTGCGGACCTATGCATCTTCCGAGTTTGCCGAACGCACGTTTTGTGGCACCTGCGGCAGCCCGTTGTGGTTGCGCGATACCAAAGGCACCTATGCGTCCGCCTATGAGCTGATGCCAGGATTGTTTGCGGACGCTGCCGCGTTTCCGCTGATTTCAGAAATTTATCACGACCGCGCGCCGGCCTATGTGACACTTGCGGGTGATCACAGACGGATGACGCGGGCCGACTATGAACAAAAGAACCTCCATATTGAAGGGGATATGCGATGACCAAGTATGACGAAGCATGGGCCGAGGCCGAACAAGCAAAGCGTGACTGGATGGCCGAAAACGGCCTGTATGATCACGAGGACGAGAAGGCCAACTGCGGTGTTGGCTTGGTCGTGTCTATTGATGGCAAAAAATCCCGTTCAGTTGTGGAAAATGGCATCGCTGCGCTAAAGGCGATCTGGCACCGCGGTGCGGTTGATGCGGATGGCAAAACGGGTGATGGCGCGGGTATCCACGTGCAAATTCCGGTGCCGTTCTTTTATGACCAAGTCGCGCGCACGGGTCATGAACCACGCGCGGGTGAAATGCTCGCCGTGGGTCAGGTGTTTTTGCCGCGCACGAATTTTGGCGCGCAGGAAACATGCCGCACAATCGTTGAAACCGAAGTTTTGCGGATGGGCTATTATATCTATGGCTGGCGTCATGTGCCGGTCGAAATCGCGTGCCTCGGTGAAAAGGCCAACGCGACCCGCCCCGAGATTGAGCAGATTTTGATTTCCAATTCCAAGGGCGTCGACGAAGAAACATTCGAGCGTGAATTGTATGTGATCCGTCGCCGTATCGAAAAGGCTGCGACGGCTGCGGGTGTGTCGCAACTGTATCTTGCGTCTTTGTCGTGCCGCAGCATTATCTACAAAGGCATGATGCTGGCCGAACAGGTTGCGGAGTTTTACCCCGACCTCATGGATGAGCGGTTTGAATCCGCGTTTGCGATTTATCACCAGCGGTATTCGACAAATACATTCCCGCAGTGGTGGTTGGCGCAGCCGTTCCGGATGTTGGCCCACAACGGTGAAATCAACACGCTTAAAGGCAACATGAACTGGATGAAGTCCCACGAAATCCGCATGGCGTCGGGGACGTTTGGCGACACGGCCGAGGATATTAAACCCATCGTGGCAAGCGGGTCGTCTGACTCTGCCGCGCTGGATGCCGTGTTTGAGGTTCTTGTGCGTGCGGGGCGGTCTGCGCCGATGGCGAAAACAATGCTGGTCCCTGAAAGCTGGTCAAAGCAGGCGACGGAATTGCCCCAGTCGTGGCGCGATATGTATTCCTATTGCAATTCGGTGATGGAGCCTTGGGATGGTCCGGCGGCCTTGGCGATGACCGATGGTCGTTGGGTCTGTGCGGGGCTTGATCGCAATGGTCTGCGCCCAATGCGTTATGTCGTGACGGGGGATCGTTTACTGATCGCCGGGTCAGAGGCGGGCATGGTTCCGATCAACGAAGCCAACGTCATTGAAAAAGGCGCGCTGGGCCCCGGTCAGATGATTGGTGTGCATATGGGGCAGGGCGAATTGTTCCATGATGAAGAACTGAAGAACAAAATGGCGAATGCGCTGCCGTTCGGGGAGTGGGTCGGCAAGATCAACGAGCTGGACGATGATTTGGGTGCCGTGACCGAAGCGCCGCTGTATTCCGGCGCTGAACTGCGCAAGCGCCAGATTGCCGCCGGTTACACGATTGAGGAGCTGGAGAATATTCTGGCGCCGATGGCCGAGGACGCCAAAGAAGCACTGGCGTCAATGGGGGATGATACTCCGTCAGCTGTTCTATCTGAAAAGTATCGCCCGCTGAGCCATTTCTTCCGCCAGAACTTCAGCCAGGTCACGAACCCGCCGATTGATAGCTTGCGCGAATTCCGTGTGATGAGCCTGAAGACGCGGTTCGGGAACCTTAAGAACGTGCTGGATGAGGATTCATCCCAGACCGAGATTTTGGTGTTGGATTCGCCGTTCGTGGGCAATGCCCAGTGGGATGCGTTGCAGGCATCGTTCAATGCGTCGTGTGTGGAAATTGATTGTACGTTTCCCGCCGATGCAACGCCCGACGTTTTGCGTCAGGGCCTTGAGCGTATCCGCGCCGAGGCAGAAGATGCGGTGCGGTCCGGTGCCGGGCATCTGACGTTGACGGACCAACATCAGGGCGCGGGCAAAGTACCGATGCCGATGATTTTGGCGACGTCGGCTGTGCATTCATGGCTGACCAAAAAGGGCCTGCGGACGTTCTGTTCTTTGAATGTGCGGTCTGCGGAATGTATTGATCCGCATTATTTCGCCGTGTTGATCGGCTGTGGTGCGACGGTTGTGAACGCCTATCTGGCCGAGGATTCTCTTGATGACCGGATTGAACGTGGGTTGTTGGATTGCACCCTGACCGAGGCGGTTGCGCGGTATCGTTATGCGATCGATCAGGGCCTGTTGAAGATCATGGCGAAGATGGGGATTTCGGTGATTTCCAGCTATCGCGGCGGTCTGAACTTTGAGGCTGTCGGCCTGTCACGCGCGATGGTTGCCGAGTATTTCCCCGGTATGCAGAGCCGGATTTCCGGCATCGGTGTGTCCGGTATCCAGCGCAAGGTTGAAGAAGTCCACAAGGCCGGTTGGCTTGGCGGGCAGGACGTTTTGCCGATTGGCGGGTTCTACAAGGCGCGCCGTTCTGGCGAAAAGCACGCATGGGAAGCGCAGACGATGCACCTGATGCAGCAGGCCTGTAACCGTGCGTCTTATGAATTGTGGAAGCAGTATTCGACCGCGATGCAATCCAACCCTCCGATCCATTTGCGCGATCTGTTGGCCGTAAAGCCGATGGGTAAAAGCATCCCGATTGAGGAAGTTGAAAGCATTACGTCAATCCGTAAGCGGTTTGTGACGCCGGGTATGTCGCTGGGAGCGTTGTCGCCCGAGGCGCATAAGACGCTGAACGTGGCGATGAACCGGATTGGTGCGAAATCGGATTCTGGTGAGGGCGGCGAAGATCCGGCGCACTTCGTGCCCGAGGCGAATGGAGATAATCCAAGCGCGAAGATCAAGCAGGTTGCGTCTGGGCGTTTTGGCGTCACAGCGGAATATCTGAACCAGTGTGAGGAGCTTGAGATTAAGGTCGCCCAAGGTGCCAAGCCCGGTGAGGGTGGGCAGTTGCCCGGCATGAAGGTGACGGATTTGATCGCGCGGTTGCGCCATTCGACCAAGGGGGTGACGTTGATTTCACCGCCGCCGCACCACGATATCTATAGCATCGAGGATTTGGCGCAGCTGATCTACGACCTCAAGCAGATCAACCCGCGCTGTAAGGTGACGGTGAAACTGGTCGCGTCATCCGGTGTTGGCACGATTGCCGCCGGTGTGGCCAAGGCCAAGGCTGATGTGATCCTGATTTCGGGTCACAATGGCGGCACGGGCGCGTCGCCTGCCACGTCGATCAAATACGCGGGTTTGCCGTGGGAAATGGGCCTGACCGAGGCGCATCAGGTGTTGGCGATGAACAACCTGCGTGACCGGATCACGTTGCGCACCGATGGTGGCCTGCGCACGGGGCGTGACATTGTCATGGCCGCGATGTTGGGGGCCGAGGAATACGGGATCGGCACCGCTGCGCTGATCGCCATGGGCTGTATTATGGTGCGTCAGTGCCAATCCAATACCTGCCCCGTCGGCGTGTGTACGCAGGACGAAGCCTTGCGCGACAAGTTCACCGGTAATGCCGACAAAGTCGTGAACCTGATCACGTTTTACGCGACAGAAGTGCGTGAGATTTTGGCCGAGATTGGCGCGAAATCCATGGACGACATTATTGGCCGTGCCGATCTTTTGGCGCAGGTTTCGCGTGGGTCCGCGCATCTGGATGATCTGGATTTGAACCCGCTGTTGATCACCGTCGATGGCGCGAAAGAGATTGTCTATGACCGCAACAAGCCACGCAATGCGGTGCCTGATACGCTGGACGCACAGATCGTTAAGGATGCTGCGCGCTTCCTTGAGGATGGTGAGAAGATGCAGCTGGAATATGCGGTGCAGAACACATTGCGGACCATTGGGACGCGCACGTCGTCCCATATCGTCAAGAATTTCGGGATGCGGAACAGCCTGCAACCCGATCATTTGACGGTGAAGTTGAAGGGGTCCGCCGGCCAGTCTTTGGGGGCCTTTGCAGCGCCCGGGCTGAAACTGGAAGTGTCGGGCGATGCCAATGACTACGTTGGTAAGGGTCTGTCGGGGGGTACGATTGTCGTGCGTCCGCCGATGAATTCACCGCTGGTGGCGTCTGAAAATACGATCATCGGAAACACGGTTCTGTACGGTGCGACGGATGGTTATCTGTTTGCTGCCGGTCGTGCGGGTGAGCGGTTTGCCGTGCGCAATTCCGGTGCGTCCGTCGTGATTGAGGGCTGTGGTTCCAACGGGTGTGAATATACCACGGGCGGTGTTGCGGTGATCCTTGGGTCCATCGGCGCGAACTTTGGGGCGGGTATGACGGGCGGTATGGCCTATCTGTATGACCCCAAGCGAGAAACAGCGGCGTTGATCAATATGGAAACGCTGGTCACGTGTGATGTGACCGTGGATCACTGGGAAACACAGCTGAAAGGCCTGATCGAGCGGCATCTGGAAGAGACTGGCAGCCGCAAGGCCGCTGATATCTTGCAGCATTGGGAAGAAGAGCGCGCGAACTTTGTGCAGGTCTGCCCGAAGGAAATGTTGGTCCATCTGCCCGCTCCGTTGAGCATTGAACCCGCAGCGATGCCCGCCGAATAGGGCATTGTTTTGCCATGATTGATGGCCGTTGAATTTGGTTGTTTCTGTGTTGGCGACAGTGGTCGCTAATATGGAAACAACCGACATCGCCTTGAAATACAACGACATTCTGCCCCGTTGCGGTATTTTCGTTTAAGGCTGTTCTGCCCTAAATTACCCTAACGTAACCTTAATTGTTCCCGAAATCGGACCAATTGCACCTGCATTCTAGCATTGTTCGAAACCAGTGCAGGTGCAGTTATGCCTACGACGTATACAGACCAGTTTTTCACGTTTGATCCCGCCAACCCTGTGGGCGGTGGGACGCCTGTCAGTTTTGTGTCTTATGATCTGACCGATCAGAATGACGACAACGATTTTGACAGGTTCGACAATGACAGCGTGAACGGCATCGATATTTCGGCGTCCTATCCAGGCGATACCGTAACAATCAATGTGTCGGGAATCGGAAATGTTACCTATACGGGCATCACGTTTTACCTTGCGAATGGGGACCGTGCTTTTACACCCACAGATGGCCAGGTTCTCGAGAACGGGACGTTCGTGTCAAGTTCTTGGGTTTCTCCTCAGGGGCCGCTGACTGTTTCGGAATTAGGGCCGCCTTGTTTCGCGGCGGGCACATGTATCGAAACCGAAAAAGGGATGACGCCAGTTGAGCAGATCGAGGTCGGTGATCTTGTGCGCACGCTGGACAACGGATTGCAGCCTGTGCGCTGGCGCGGTTCGCGTGGGCTGGCTGCATTGGACAAACGCGCGCCGATCCGGTTTGCCCCCGGCGCGATTGGAAATACCAAAGAACTGCTTGTGTCGCCGCAGCACAAAATTCTGGTGTCCGGTTGGCGTGCGGAGCTTTTTTTCGGGGAAGACGAAGTGCTGGTTGCGGCGGTTCATCTGGTCAATGCTGATACCATTCACCGCGCCCCGCGCCGCCATGTGGACTATCACCATCTGATGTTTGACCAGCATGAAATCCTGCTGGCCGAAGGTATCCCCACGGAGAGCTTTTTCCCCGGCGACTATATTTTGCAAGACGATGATTTGCGCGACGAGGTCATGGATATGTTTCCTGAAATGATCGGAACGGTTGGCCCGGATTGGGACACGGCGCGCACCGTGTTGCGCGGACAAGAGGCAAAGGTGCTTTGCGGTGACAGGTAGACGGTTGTCTGGGGTTCACCGCTTGACCCTGCCCCCTTGCGTGGGGTGAATGGCGCTATGGCTCGCTCAACACGCAAAACGTCAAAGGCACGGAAAAAGACGCCCGCAAAGGCAGTTCGTTTGCGCGATCGCCCGCGGCTGTTGTGGCGGGGTATTGTGAAGTACGTGTTTCGGGGGATTTTGGTTATGATCGCACTTGCGGTGCTGGCAACCGTGGCGTTTTCAGCGATGAACCCGCCCACGACCCCCTATATGTTTTCCGAAGGGCGCCGTGTGGGTGGTGTGAACCAGACATGGGTTGCGATGGAAGAAATTGCGCCTGTTATGGCGCGGTCCGCGGTCGCCGCAGAAGATGCGAATTTCTGCCTGCATTGGGGTTTGGATCTGACGGCCATCCAAGCGGCATTGGAAGACGGATCAAACCGCGGTGGGTCGACGATTTCCCAGCAGGTCGTGAAGAATGTCTATTTGTGGCACGGGCGATCCTGGTTTCGAAAGTCGCTGGAGGCGTTGATGACGCCGCTGGTTGAGGCCGTTTGGAGCAAAGAGCGTATTCTAGAAGTGTATCTGAATGTCGCTGAATTTGACGAAGGTGTATTCGGTGTTGAGGCCGCAGCGGTGCATTATTTCGGTGTGCGGGCGGCGGATTTGTCGCCGACGCAAGCGGCACGGTTGGCCGCGATCCTGCCCAACCCGAAAAACCGATCCGCATCGCAGCCGTCGTCTTTTGTGCGCGGCCGTGCGGCATCCATTCGCGACGGGGCGGCGACAATTGGCGCGGATGGCCGCGCGGACTGCTTTGAATAGCGCGCTGGGATTGTAACGGCGGGGTGGTTGGGGCATTGAAGGGGCACCATTTCACTGAGGCCTTTGATGAACCGTCTTTACCATTACCCGCTGTCTCCGTTTTCACGCAAAGTGCGTCTGAGCCTTGCTGAAAAGCGAATCGAGGTTGAGCTGGTCGAGGAGCGGTACTGGGAACAGGACGCAGATTTCCTGCGCCGCAACCCTGCCGGAAAGGTGCCGATCCTGAAAATGGGCAACCGGACGATGGCCGACAGCACGGCAATTTGTGAATACCTTGAAGAAACCCATCCGACGCCGCCGCTTTTGCCGCAAGGGGCTGACAGCCGTTACGAAGTGCGCCGTTTGGTGGCGTGGTTTGATGACAAGTTCAACGATGAGGTGACGACCAAGTTGATGGGCGAGCGCGTTTTTCGCAAAGTCATGGGCACGGGGTATCCGGATTCGGCGAACGTAAAGGCGGGCAGTAAGGCGGTGAAATATCACCTCGATTATATGCATTGGTTGTTGGATCAGCGGCGGTGGCTGGCGGGCAACGAGATGTCTTTGGCAGATTTTGCAGCTGCTGCGCATTTGTCGTGTCTGGACTATGTGTCGGACGTGGATTGGAACCGCAGCGCGATCGTGAAGGATTGGTATGCGAAGATTAAATCGCGCCCTGCGTTCCGGTCTATATTGGCGGATCAGATTTCGGGGTTTCCACAACCTGCGCATTACAACGATCTGGATTTCTAGGTTGGTTCGAATTGGCTTCGCCAATCCGACAGGCGGGGGGCCAGCCCCCGTCGCTTTGCGACTCCCCCGGAATATTTTAGAACCAAAGAAAAGGGTGAGCGCGTGGATTTGAAGGCGCGCTTGAACGCGAAAGCGTTGGAGGAAGGGTTCGCCGGATTTGGCGTGTGCCGCCCTGATGCGGTGCCTGAATTGCCTGAACGGTTAAAACAGTTCGTTGATGAAGGCCGTCATGGCCAGATGGCGTGGATGGCGGAGCGGATGGCCTGGCGTGGTGATCCTGCGGCGCTGTGGCCCGCGGCGAAATCCGTGGTGATGTTGGCCGAGCCCTACACGCCCGAGCATGATCCGCTGGCGGTGTTAGAGCAGCCGGACCGTGCAGCGATTTCGGTTTATGCGCAGAACCGTGATTATCATGATCTGGTGAAAAAGCGGCTGAAACGGGTCGGGCGGTGGTTGGTCGATCAGGCGGGATGCGAGATAAAGGTGTTTGTCGACACTGCACCGGTGATGGAAAAGCCGCTGGCGGCTGCCGCGGGGCTTGGCTGGCAGGGCAAACATACCAACCTGCTGAGCCGTGAGTTGGGGAACTGGTTTTTCCTTGGCGCGATTTTTACGACGCTTGAGATGGAGCCGGACGCACCCGGTGTTGAGAATTGTGGATCGTGTACGGCCTGTCTGGATGTTTGTCCGACGGATGCGTTTCCTGCTCCTTTTCAGCTCGATGCGCGGCGGTGCATTTCGTATTTGACGATTGAGCATAAGGGCCGCGTGGACGAAGAATTGCGTGCCTTGATGGGCAATCATATTTACGGGTGTGATGATTGTCTGGCGGTCTGCCCGTGGAACAAGTTTGCCGTGGAGGCGCGCGAAATCCGGTATGCGGCGCGGCCTGAACTGGTGGCCCCACCGCTGCGTGATTTGGCGGTGCTGGACGACGGCGCGTTTCGCACCATGTTTTCAGGTAGCCCGATCAAGCGGATCGGGCGGGACCGTTTCGTGCGCAATGTGCTGTATGCCATTGGCAATTCCGGCGACGCCGCGTTGAAGGATGTAGCGGCGGGATTGGTGGATGATCCGGCGGACGAAGTTTCAGATGCAGCGCGGTGGGCTATCGCGCGCCTTTAGGAGGACGACGTGATGTGGCGATTTTTGATATGTTTGATGCCAACATTGGCGCTGGCGCAAGTCGAACAGGGCGCGCCCAACGCCGATTTTGCGCCCGCGTTTGAGGGGCAGACACGTGCGCCTTCGGTCGGGCCGAGCGTGATTTCGGTTGAGGTGTTCGCCAGTGGATTTGATTTTCCGTGGGGGATTGCGCCGCTGCCTGATGGCCGTTTTTTAGTGAGCGAGCGTGGCGGGGAGATGCATATTGTTGGTGCGGATGGTGCACGATTGGGTGAGGTTTCCGGCGTGCCCGACGTTGCCGCGCGAAATCAAGGCGGGTTGCTGGACGTAGCCGTTTCGCCGGATTTTGAAACCGACGGTGTGGTGTATTGGACCTATGCGAAACCTGTTGATGGCGGGTCTGCATTAGCGGCGGGTCGTGGTGTTTTTGTGGATGGGGCGCTGACCCAAGCTGCGGATATTTTCGTGCAAACGCCCGCGATCAATAGCAATAAGCATTTTGGGAGCCGCGTGGTTGCGGCGCGCGGTGGGGTATGGATCACTGCGGGAGATCGTGGGAATGCGGAGCTAGCCCAGAATGGCGAAACGACTGTCGGGAAAGTCATGTGGGTTGAGGATGGCGGGACGCCTGCAATCTGGTCTACGGGGCATCGCAACATTCAGGGGGCGATTTTGCGCGATGGTGATCTTTGGACGGTCGAACATGGGCCGCGCGGCGGGGATGAGCTGAACCGGCCTGAGTTTGGCGCGAATTACGGCTGGCCCGTCGTGTCCTACGGGATCAATTATAGCGGGTCGGATGTGGGCGAGGGGATCGCCGTTGCGGATGGGTACGAGCAGCCTGTGTATTATTGGGATCCGGTGATCGCGCCGGGTGGGATGGCGGCCTATCCCGATGATGGACCTTACCGTGATTGGCGCGGTGATTTGTTCGTAGCGTCGTTGTTTCCCGGTGGTGTTGTGCGGCTGAAAATTGAGGGCGGGCGCGTGATCGGGGAGGAACGATTGCTGGCTGACATCGGGCGCGTGCGTGATGTTGAGGTTTTGGAAAACGGTGATTTGCTGGTTTTGCCGGACGTGCGGGGTGGCGATATTTTGCGGGTTACGCCAGTGCAGTAATCTGCTGGCCGTTGCGCGCAGTCAGGCGTAAGCATCGGGTATGACGACAGCCACCCAAACCAATGTGACGCGCGGCATCTTTTTGATGTTGTCGGCGATCACGGTGTTTACGGTTATGTCGGCGTTCATCAAAGCGGCGGATCGGGTGCCTGCCGGAGAGGCGATGTTTTTCCGGTCTGTCATGGCGATGCCGATTGTTCTGGTGTGGTTGGTGACGCATGGCGGGATCATGCAGGGCGTCCGCACCCAATCTGTGCGCAATCATGCGGTGCGCGGGATCGTTGGATCTTGTGCCATGGGGCTTGGTTTTGCGGGGTTGAAATATTTGCCCCTGCCCGAGGTCACAGCGATCCGGTTTGTCACACCGATATTGATGGTAGTTCTTGCGGCGCTGATATTAGGCGAAAGGTTTCGCTTTGTTCGCATCGCGGCAGTGGCATTGGGGTTTGTCGGGGTCGTGATCATCGTGGCACCGCGGTTGAGCGTGGGCCTTGGGACGGACGAGGCGCTGGGCGTTGGATTGACGCTGGGATCGGCGTGTTTGGCCGCACTGGCGCAGGTCTGGGTCAAGGGCATGTCGGGGCAAGAAAGCACGACGGCGATTGTGTTCTGGTTTTCGGCAACATCGACGGTGTTGTCCTTGCTGACCATTCCGTTCGGCTGGGTTTGGCCGACGGGGAATGAATTGGCGTTGCTGGTGGGTGCAGGGATCGTCGGCGGCCTTGGACAGGTCTTGCTAACATCAAGCTATCGGTTCGCGGAGGCGGGGGTTTTGGCGCCGTTCACATATGTATCGATGCTGTGGTCCGTGTTGATCGGCTACGTCTGGTTTTCAGAGGTTCCGACCATCGGCATGTTGATGGGGGCTGGTCTGGTGATCTGTGCCGGCGTCATCATTGTGCTGCGGGAACGCAGCTTGGGAATGGATGCAACAGCGCGGCGCAAGGTCAAGGCGAAGGGTTTGCAGTAGGGCTGCGTGCGCGGCGGCGCGTTTTGTGGTATCATCGGATTATCGTAGCAATGGAGGAGCGACCATGACCCGCCATATTATCGACCATCCGACGACATCGCCTGTTACGTCACATGCCAACGCGGCGCTGCGTCGTTGTGAAAAGGACGCCAATACGCCGGAGCATTCCAAAATACTGGATCGCCCGCGCCAGATCGGCAACGGGCGACTTGTCCAGTATCTTGAAATTGAACGCGGGCGGCGCGTTTAGGCGCGGACCAGTTTTTCGTAGTCTTTCGCGATCTCGGTTGTGATCGCGCCGACCTCAAAATTGTAATCACCGATCTGGCCGATGGGCGTGACTTCGGCGGCGGTGCCTGTCAGCCATGCCTGTTCGAACCCTTCGAGTTCTTCTGGCATGATGACACGTTCGTTCACCGTGATGCCTTTGTCGCGCAGCATGCCGATGACCGTTTGGCGGGTGATGCCGTTTAGAAATGCATCGGGCTTGGGCGTGTGGACTTCGCCGTCTTTGACGAAGAACAGGTTTGCGCCCGTCGCTTCGGCCACATAGCCGCGATAATCGAACATCAACGCATCAGAACATCCTTTGGCTTCGGCGGCGTGTTTGGACATGGTTGCGATCATGTACAGACCTGCGGCCTTGGCTTGTGATGGTGCTGTTTCGGGCGAGGGGCGTTTCCATTTCGCAATGTCGAGCTTGGCGCCTTTGAATTTGGCGTCCCCGTAATAGTTGCCCCATTCCCAAACGGCTACGGCGAGGTGGACAGGGTTCTTGGCGGCGGCGACACCCATATCTTCACCTGAACCGCGCCAAGCGACGGGGCGCACGTAGGCGTCTGTTAGGCCGTTGGCATCAAGGGCTGCCTGTTTGGCGGCTTCGATTTCATCGACCGTGTAAGGGATTTCAAAATCGATCAGCTGGCCGGATTTGATCAACCGTTCGGAGTGTTCGCGGGATTTGAAGATTTTGCCCGAATAGCAGCGCTCGCCCTCAAACACGGAGGACGCGTAGTGCATGGCGTGGGTGAGGATGTGGACATTGGCATCGCGCCATTCGACCAATTTGCCGTCCATCCAGATTTTTCCGTCGCGATCATCGTATCCGCCAGCCATGTCGAGGCCTCCTGTTGTCTTTGCATTTGTGTCGCGTTTAGGTCCGATGTGGACATTTTATTGCGCGAAACCTTCGATTCGATACCGATCCCTTCTTGGAATGTCAACAAAGCTGACGTATTATGACGGGGAATGTGAAGGAGGCCCCTATGGAAGGTGGCGCGAGAGAGACCGGCAATCCGCTGTTGTTCCTGACGGACGAGCAGTTGCGCAAGGGGATCGAGGCGATGTTTTTCGCCTATCGCGGGTTCACGGCAGACCCTGATCGCATTCTATCGGATATAGCCTATGGGCGGGCGCATCACCGCGCCATCCATTTCATTCATCGCAGTCCCGGCGGAACGGTGAACAATCTTCTCGCTATTTTGGGCGTTACAAAGCAATCGCTGAACCGTGTGTTGCGCGGATTGATGGAGGATGGTTTGGTCCGCAGTGAAATCGGCAAGCGGGACAAACGGGAACGGCATTTGTATCTGACCGAGGCAGGCGAGGCATTGGAGCGTCAATTATCCGATGCCCAGCGTGACAGGATGCGCGCGGCGTATCGTGCAGCGGGGCCAGAGGCGGTGACAGGGTTCCGGCAGGTTCTTGAAGCGATGATGGATGAAGACATGCGCAACAGATATGATGCGCTGAAAGACCTGAAGGGGTAACGCGATGCACAGTGACCAGCCACATTTGCTGATTGTCGATGATGATGAACGCATCCGCGTGTTGTTGCAGAAATTTCTGGTGCGCAGCGGGTTTTTGGTGACAGCGGCGCGGGATGCGGCCCATGCGCGGCGTATTCTGTCGGGGCTCGATTTTGATATGATCGTGCTGGACGTGATGATGCCCGGTGAGGACGGCGTGACACTGTGCGCTGATTTGCGCAAGACGCGGGATACACCGATTTTGCTTTTGACGGCCAAGGCCGAAACAAGTGACCGGATTACCGGGCTTGAGGCGGGTGCGGATGATTATCTGGCCAAGCCGTTTGAGCCAAAAGAGTTGTTATTGCGAATCAATTCGATCCTGCGCCGTGTGCCGCCAAGTGAGGCAGAGACAGTGGTGCCCAAGGTGCTGCATTTGGGACCACTGCGCTATGATATGGAGCGCGGTGAGATGTGGCAGGGCGAGGATCTGGTGCGGCTGACAGCCACCGAAATCCAATTGATGAAGATATTTTCTGCCACCCCCGGAGAGGCAATTTCGCGCGAGGAATTGGTGGATCGTTTAGGGCGATCTGGCGGGCAGGCGCAGGAACGTGCGGTGGACGTCCAGATCACGCGGTTGCGCCGCAAGCTGGAGGCTGATCCAAAGCAGCCACGGTATTTACAGACGGTGCGCGGGGCGGGATACATGCTCGCGCCGGATTGAGAGGCAGGGCAGTATGACCACAGCATTGATTACACATAAGGCTTGTTACGATCACGTGACGCCGCCCGGACACCCTGAACAGGTGGCGCGTTTGGATGCGGTTTTGGGCGCGTTGGAGGGGCTGGATTTAGTGTCTGTTTCGGCGCCAATGGCAGCTGACGATGATTTGTTGCGCTGCCACCCGCAGGCGCATTTGAATGCCGTTCGGGATGCTGCACCCGCGGATGGTTGGCGGTCTTTGGATGCGGATACGCATATGTCCGTGGGCACGTTAGAAGCCGCGTATCGCGCGGCGGGCGGCGTTGTGAAGGCCGTTGATCTGGTGATGTCCGGCGAGGTTGGCAATGCGTTTGCGGCTGTGCGCCCGCCCGGTCATCACGCAGAACGTGAAACGCCGATGGGGTTTTGTTTTTTCGGATCCGTCGCAGTAGCGGCGAAACATGCGATGGAGTTTCACGGGCTGAAACGCGTCGCGATTGTGGATTTTGATGTGCATCACGGCAACGGCACGCAGGATTTGGTGGAAGAAGACGCGCGGGTTTTGTTTTTCTCATCCCATCAGATGCCGCTGTGGCCAGGGACGGGTGCGGCGCACGAAACGGGTGTCGGCAATATCGTGAATATCCCGCTGCCTGAGGGCTGTTCTTCAAAGGTGTTTCGCGATGCTTACACGCGCGAGGTGTTCCCGAGGCTTGCGGCGTTCAAACCTGAACTTCTGCTGATTTCTGCCGGATTTGATGCACATGCGGCTGATCCATTGGCGGGGATGATGTTGCAGGACGATGATTTCGCGTGGGTCACGCAGAAACTGTGTGATGTGGCGGATGAACATTGCGGCGGTCGGGTGGTATCCGCGCTTGAGGGTGGGTATGATTTGGAGGCGCTGGGCCGATCGGCACGCGCACATGTTAAGGTTTTGAAGGAGCGGGCGCGATGAGTGGCGATGTAGCAGAGATGAGTTTCGAGGACGCGCTGCGCGAGCTAGAGCAGGTCGTCGGCAAGCTTGAGCGTGGCGAAGTGCCGCTGGACGAATCTATCGCGCTGTATGAACGGGGCGCGTTGTTGAAAGGCCGCTGTGAGGCCAAGCTGAAAGAAGCCGAAGAAAAGGTCGCCAAGCTGACGTTGGACGGGGACGGGCAACCGACAGGCACGGCGCCGTTGGATGGCTGATTTTAAGGCGGCGTTGGCGGCGGATGCTGCTGCGGTTTCGGATTTTCTGGATGCGCGGATCGGGTGTGACCTACATCCACCTTTGGCAGACGCGATGCGGTATGGCGTTGTGGGCGGCAAGGCATTGCGCGGGTTTTACGTTATGGAAACGGCGCGGTTGCACGGGATCGGGCGCGCGTTGCCCGTCGCGGCGGCGATTGAATGTGTGCATGCCTATTCGTTAATCCATGATGATCTTCCGGCGATGGACGATGATGATATGCGCCGTGGCCGCGCGACGGTTCACAAGGTTTGGGATGACGCGACGGCCATTTTGGCGGGTGATGCGTTGCAGGCCTTGGCGTTTGAGCTGATCGGTGAGGCGGATTTTCCCGGTGATGTGCGTGCTGCGTTGATGATGTCATTGGCGCGACAAGCGGGTGTTGCCGGCATGGTTGGCGGGCAGGCTGCGGATATTGCGGCCGAGACTGCTGCCGTGCCGTTCACGCTGGACGAGATTATTGCGATGCAGGGCGGCAAGACGGGCGCGTTGCTAACGTGGTCCTGCATGGCAGGGGCGATGATGGCGCAGGCGGATGTTGCGCCGCTAAAGACCTACGGCGATGCCGTTGGTTTGGCGTTCCAGATTGCGGATGATGTGCTGGATGTGACCGGCGATGCGGCCGCTGTTGGCAAGGCTGTCGGCAAAGACGAAGCCGCTGGAAAAGCCACGTTTGTATCGCTTCTTGGCCTTGATGGGGCGAAAGGCCGCGCAGTTGAATTGGTGGATCAGGCTTGCGATGCGCTATCTGTTTATGGTGACAAGGGCGCAGTGCTGAAAGACGCGGCGCGGTTTGTTGTGAACCGCAGTCACTAAAGGAGCCGTCATGACGAGACCTCATACTCCGACGTTGGACCTCATTGATTTACCCAGTGATCTGAACGGGCTGAGCGATGCGCAATTGCGTACCGTCGCGGATGAGCTGCGGGCCGAAACGATATCGACGGTGTCTGAAACGGGCGGGCATCTGGGCGCGGGTCTGGGCGTGGTTGAATTGACGGTGGCGCTGCACGCGGTGTTTGATGCCCCCAAGGACAAGATCATCTGGGACGTGAGCCACCAGTGTTATCCGCACAAGATTCTGACAGGGCGGCGGGACCGTATCCGCACGTTGCGCCAGAAGGATGGGTTGTCTGGTTTTACCAAGCGGTCTGAATCGCCCTACGATTGTTTTGGGGCGGCGCATTCCAGCACGTCAATTTCTGCCGCGCTGGGGTTTGCTGTGGCGCGGGATTTGGGCGGCGAAGGTGGCGATGCGATTGCCGTGATTGGGGATGGGTCCATGTCGGCGGGCATGGCCTATGAGGCGTTGAACAATGCCGGCCATTTGAAGAAACGATTGATTGTTATTCTGAACGACAACGAGATGTCGATCGCCCCGCCAGTGGGCGCAATGTCGTCTTATCTGTCGCGGCTTTATGCAGGTGATCCGTTTCAGGAATTCAAGGCGGCGGCGAAGGGGGCGGTGTCGTTCCTGCCCGAACCGTTCCAAGAGGGGGCCAAGCGCGCCAAGGATATGCTGAAGCATATGACCGTTGGCGGCACGTTGTTCGAAGAGCTGGGGTTTTCCTATCTTGGGCCGATTGACGGGCACGATATGGAGCAGCTGTTGTCTGTGTTGCGCACCGTAAAGACCCGCGCGACGGGGCCGATCCTGATCCATGCGATCACCAAAAAGGGCAAAGGATACGCCGAGGATCGTGCGGATCGAGGCCATGCGACGGGCAAGTTTGATGTGATCACCGGAGAGCAGAAAAAGGCGGTCAGCAATGCGCCGTCTTATACGTCTGTGTTTGCCGAAGCCTTGGTGAACGCCGCCGCGCAGGACGACAAGATTGTTGCGGTTACGGCGGCGATGCCGGACGGCACCGGGCTGACCAAATTTATGGAACGGTTCGCGTCGCGGTGTTTTGACGTCGGTATTGCCGAGCAACATGCGGTGACGTTTTGTGCGGGGCTTGCTGCGGGCGGGATGAAGCCGTTTTGCACGCTGTATTCGACGTTCCTGCAGCGCGGGTATGATCAAGTGGTGCATGACGTCGCCATTCAACGACTGCCTGTGCGCTTTGCGATTGATCGTGCCGGATTGGTCGGGGCGGATGGTGCGACCCATGCGGGATCGTTCGATGTGGCGTTTCTGTCGAACCTGCCCGGATTTGTAGTGATGGCCGCTGCGGATGAGGCGGAATTGGTGCGCATGGTGGCGACGGCTGTTGCCCATGATGACGGTCCGATTGCGTTCAGATTTCCGCGCGGGGAAGGTGTTGGCGTTGATATTCCAGCAGACGCACAGCCGCTTGAGATCGGGAAGGGCCGCATGATCCGCGAGGGATCGCAGGTGGCAATTTTGTCGTTCGGGACACGCCTGCAAGAGGTTGAAAAAGCGTGTGAGGCGTTGGCGGCCAAGGGCATCACGCCCACTGTGGCGGATGCGCGATTTGCCAAGCCGTTGGACCGTGACATGATTTTGCAATTGGCTGCGGATCACGATGCGCTGATCACCGTGGAAGAAGGTGCGGTTGGCGGGTTCGGATCACACGTTGCGCAGCTTTTGGCGGAGGCGGGCGTTTTTGATCACGGGCTGAAATACCGGTCTATGGTGTTGCCTGATATTTTCATCGATCAGTCCAGCCCTGCGGATATGTATGACACTGCCGCCATGAACGCCGAACATATTGAAGCCAAGGTGCTGGATGTGTTGGGCGTGGGCGTGATTGGTAAGTTGGCCTGACGGGCGAGACGCTGTTTGCCTGCGGCAAAGGCGCCCCTCCCGCCGTCCCTTATTTTTCGTCCAGACGTTTTTCGATCGCTTCGAGTTTAGCGAGGACTTCGTCACGGTAGACGTCCGTGGCCGCATTGGATTCTTCTGACGCGGTTTCGGACATGGAATTTACGATGAGACCGACCAGCAGGTTCACCACGGCAAATGTTGTGACCATGATGAAGGGGACAAAGAACGCCCATGCGTATTGGTACACTTCCATGACGGGGCGCACGATGCCCATCGACCAGCTTTCCAGCGTCATGATCTGGAACAGCGAATAGCCGGATGCGCCCAGCGTGCCGAACCATTCCGGAAAGCTGTTTCCAAACAGTTTCGTCGCCATGACCGCGCCGATGTAAAAAATCAGCGACATCAGGATGAAGACGCTGCCCATCCCCGGCAATGCCTTGAGGAAGCCTTCGACGACGCGGCGCAGGGACGGCGTGGCGGAGATGATGCGCAGCACCCGCAGGATGCGTAGGGCGCGCAAAACCGAGAAGGATTGTGCTGCGGGAACCAGCGCAATGCCGACGATAAAGAAATCAAAGATGTTCCAGCCCGAGCGGAAGAACCGCAAGCGATGGGCGAACAGCTTAAGCACGATTTCCACGACAAAGATGTAAAGACACGCAAGATCCAGCAAGTGGATGACATGGCCAAAGGACGCCATCAACGGCTTGGATGTTTCGAGCCCGAGGATGATCGCGTTGAAGATAATCACGCCGATGATGAAATTGCCAAACCTCGGCGTGTCCAAGAGCGCGGCTGTCTTTTCACGGAGCGTCATGTCGGTGTCCCTTCTTTGGGGTCGATATGGCGTGGCAGCGCCGTCGAGGCAAGTGTGTGACGTGTTAAACGCCGCCAGTTTCAGCAGCGAGGAGCGCGCGTAGCCCTGCGCGATAGTCGGGATAGATTAATTCGACGCTAAGTTCGTCTTTGATGCGATCATTCCGCACCTTTTTGCTTTCGGCGTAAAAGCTGCGGGCCATGGGCGTCATGTCGGCGGTTTCGAAATCCTGCGCGGGTGGGATCGGGAGGTTGAGGAGTTCTGCGGCGTGGGCGATGACGTCTTCTGGTGGGGCTGGATCATTGTCGCATAGGTTATAGATCGCGCCGGGGTTTGGACGGGCGATGGATGCTGCCAGAATCTGCGCGATGTCAGCGACATGGATGCGGCTAAAGACCTGACCTTTTTTGATAATGCGCCGTGCCGTGCCATTGCGAACCTTGGCAAAAGGGCCACGGCCGGGCCCGTAGATGCCGGCAAGGCGAAAGATATGGAGGGGCAGATTGAGGGATTGCCATGCGGCCTCTGCCTCAACGCGCATTTGGCCGCGTTTGGTGGAGGGTGTGAGGGGCGTGGTTTCATCCACCCAATTCCCTTGATGGTCGCCGTAAACACCTGTTGTGGACAGATAGCCCACCCATTCGAACTGATCGCGCCGTGTTTCGATTTCGGCGCGCAGATCATTGAGGACAGGATCACCCGCTTCTGACGGGCCAGCGGAGATCAGAACATGAGTGGCGGCATTGAGGGCCGGGATCAGATCTGCCCCCGGCCAAATGCGCAGTTCGGTTCCTTCGGCCATCAAGGCGGCGGCCTTTTCTTCGCTGCGGGTGGTGCCGATGACGCGCCAATCATCGGAGAGCAGGCGGGTCAGGGCGCGGGCGGAATAGCCGTGGCCAAAGGAGAGGAGCGTTTTTGTCATGCCCTTTCGTGACGCAGGGCGCGGCGCGGTGCAAGTCGAAGGGGGCTTGTCAGGGGCGCGCGCATATCAGATTGTCACGCCATGACAAAAATTCTGCTGATCAATGGCCCGAACTTGAACCTTCTTGGGCAACGCCAACCGGAAATCTACGGGTCTGAAACGCTCGATGATGTGGTGGCGGGGTGTGTGGCCTTGGGCAGTGATCTTGGCTTTGACGTTGAGGGACGGCAAAGCAACCATGAAGGCGTTATCGTTGACTGGATTCAGGAAGCGCGCGGGGTTGCGGCCGGGATCGTTATCAACCCCGGTGCGCTGAGCCATACGTCTGTCGCCATTCTGGATGCGTTGAATGCGTTTGAGGGGCCTGTGATGGAGGTTCATATTTCAAACATCCACAAACGCGAACGGTTCCGGCATCATTCCTATGTGTCCGGCCGCGCTGAGGGCGTTATCGCGGGGCTCGGCACTGAAGGATACGGATTTGCGCTGCGGCGTTTAAAGACGCTGTTGGCCTAGCGGCCCTTCCAGACGGGATCGCGTTTTTCGGCAAAGGCTTTGGCCCCTTCGAGCTGATCTTCGCTGGAATAGAGACTGTCGATGCTGGCCAATTGGCGTTTGGTGATGCGGTTCATGGCATCCTGAAATTTCGAATCTTCGGCATCGCGCACGACTTCTTTGATGGCGGCGTAAACGAGAGGCGGGCCGGACGCGAGGAGGCGGGCCATTTCCCACGCCTGCGCCATCAGATCGTTCGCCGGATAGGTGTGATTGATCAGACCCCAATTGAGGGCTTCGTTCGTATCAAACCAACGCCCAGTGAGCAGCAGTTCCATCGCAATGTGGTAGGGAATGCGTTTTGGCAGTTTTACGCTGGCCGCATCGGCGACAGTGCCAGAGCGGATTTCAGGTAGGGCGAAGGTTGCGTGATCCGCAGCGAGGATAATGTCTGCCGACAGCGCGAGTTCGAGGCCACCGCCACAGCAAATACCGTTCACGGCGGCGATGACGGGTTTGTTCATATCCCGCAATTCTTGCAGGCCGCCAAAGCCGCCCACACCATAATCCCCATCAACGGCGTCCCCGTCTGCCGCTGCCTTCAGATCCCACCCGGGACAAAAGAATTTTTCGCCTGCGCCTGTCAGAATGGCGACGCGAAGATTCGGATCATCCCTGAATTCTGCAAAAATGTCGCCCATGATCCGGCTTGTCGTAAGGTCGATCGCGTTGGCCTTGGGGCGGTCCAGCGTGACCTCGAGGATGGCACCGTCGCGGCGGGTTTTGACAGGGTTAGTCATGGCGTTTCCTTATGAGAGCATCAGCGGCGATGGCGCGGGACGTTGTGACGATGAGGGGATTTACCTCAACCTCTTCCACGGTGTCGAGATTGGCAAGAACGTAGGACTGGATCGCATCGACGGCGTCGACGATCTGGTCGATGTCAACAGCGGGTTGGTTGCGGTATCCGGATAGAATTTTGGCTATTTTCAGGCGTAATAGACTCTGTTTGATGTGGCTTTTGGTTGCCGGTGACAGGATTGAAACACGATCATCCAGCAGTTCGGTGAAAATACCACCCGCCGCAATTGTGATCACAAACCCATGGGCGGGGTCTTTGACGATTCCAACGAGGATTTCGGCGACCCCGCCTTCGATCATTTCTTCGAGGAGGAATAAATCGCCGTCCATTGCTGCCCCGGCGGCGCGCACAGCATCGCCGCCATGCAGGGACAACGCCACGCCGCCGCTGTCGCTTTTGTGGGCCTGGCCTGTTGTCTTGAGCACGAAGGTTTCGTTTGCGTCGTCAGCCCATTGCGCGAGATCGTTGATCTGGCCTGTCCGGCTTATGGGGGTTTGAACTCCAAACGCGTGCAGGGCGACTTTGGCATCATGTTCTGATAGGACACTGGCGTTTTGCGTTGGGGTCGGCACGATCAGATCGCCGGGCATCGGGGTGCGGGTGTGTGCGGCTTGGGTCGCGGCGAGGGCTTCTGCCAATCCGTTAAGCGGCATGATCCCCCCCGCCATCAACTGCGTCGCGACATGTTCCGGCATCAGTTCGGGCATCGTCGCAACCATGGCGATTGTGCCGCCAGTATCAGCGCGTGTTTGTAGCGCGGCGTTTATCGCGCAGTCCCAATCGCTGTCGTCACACAGGTCAGCGCGGGGGAAATCCACGATCAGGAACGTCATGGCCAAATTAGGGTCTATCATGGCGGAAAATGCCTGTGTCATGGCCTGCGTGTCGCGCCAAATATAGGTGTGATAATCGAGAGGATTGGCCAGCGCGACCTTGGGTCCAAGGGCGTTTGAGAGGGCTGCCGTTTGGGTTTCGTTCAAGGGCGGAAATGAGAGGTTTGTGCCATGGGCGAGATCGGCGATCAGGCTCGCCTCTCCTCCGGAGCAGCTGATCGATGCGATTTGACCAGAGGGAAGCGGTCCGACGGTGTGCAGGATTTTTAGCGTTTCGATGAGCGTGGGGAGGTCGTTCACGCGGGCGATTCCAAGATGATCCAACAACGCCTGACCGCCAGCGTCGCTGCCCGCGAGGGATGCGGTATGTGACACTGTTGCATCGCGGGCTTCTTGGGATTTGCCGACCTTTAGCGCCACTAGGGGGATGTTTTTTGCGTGCGCCTTTCGCGCGAGGGCCTGCCATGCGGGCAGATCGGAAAAACCTTCGATGTGCAGGCCAATGGCGGTGACGCGGGGATCATCAAGCAAGGCATCGGCGATTTTTGCCTCTGACATTTGGGCCTGATTTCCGCAGGTCACGACATAGGCAATCGGCAAACCCCGTTTCTGCATCGTCAGGTTGATCGCGATGTTCGAGCTTTGCGTGAGGATCGCGACGCCACGTTCGACAGGCAGACAGGCGTGCTGATCGGGCCATAGGGACGCCCCATCAAGCGCGTTGATCATGCCGTAGCAGTTCGGACCAAGAATGGGCATATTTCCGGCGGCTTTCAGCAGGCGTGCGTTCGCGTCGTGCCCGTCGTCTGTTTCGCCAAAGCCGCTGGCGAAACAAACCGCACCACCTGCCCCCATGCGCGCCAACCGTTCGACAGCACCGATCGTCGCGTCGCGATTGATACCGATAAATGTGGCGTCGGGCACGTCCGGCAAATCAAGCGCTGTTGGGTAGGCGGTTAGGCCGCAAATGTCGCCCGCACGGGGGTGAACGGGCCAGATGTCGCCGCTGTAGTTTGTCTTTTGCAGCTGTTCGGTGACGGCGCGACACCATGCGCCCCCACCGATGATTGCGATGCTTTTAGGGCGAAACAGTCTCTTTAAATCCATATTCAGGCACCCAGGGCGCGCAGCAGTTCGCGGCTGATGATATGACGCTGGATTTCTGAGGTGCCGTCCCAGATGCGTTCAACGCGGGCGTCGCGCCAGAACCGTTCGAGGGGGTAGTCATCCATCAATCCCATGCCGCCGTGGATTTGAATTGCGGCGTCTGTGACGCGGCCCAGCATTTCAGAAGCATAGAGTTTTGCAGACGCGATTTCGCGGTTGGCGGGCAGACATTTGTCGAGGCGATCTGCAGCCGCGAGGGTGAGCAAATCCGCCGCGTCAATTTCGGTGATCATATCCGCGATCTGGAAACTGATGCCTTGGAATTTGCCGATCTTCTGGCCGAATTGTTCGCGTTCTGCTGCGTAGCCAAGGGCGTAGTCGAACACGCGGCGCGCACGGCCCACGGACATGGTGGCGACGGTAATGCGGGTCGCATAAAGCCATTCGTTCATCACGGCGAACCCGCCGTCGACATCACCCAAGACCTGCGCGTCGGGCAGGCGGCAGTCGTCAAATTCTAGGATCATGTTTTTGTAGCCGCGGTGAGATACGGATTTGTATCCGTCGCGGATCGTGAAGCCGGGGGTGCCGCGATCCACCAGAAATGTCGTGATGCGTTTTTTGGGGCCGCGCGGGGTCTGATCCTCGCCGGTGGCGACGAAGACGATGATGAAGTCTGCGTGGTCCGCGCCAGAGATAAAGTGTTTGGTGCCGTTCAAGACCCAATCGCCACCGTCGCGCACAGCACTGCATTTCATGCCGCGCACGTCTGATCCGGCGCCCGGTTCTGTCATGGCCAAGGCGTCCATGCGTTCGCCGCGGACCGCCGGATCACGGTAGCGTTCGATTTGGTCGCCTTCACAGGCCATCAGGATGTTTTGGGGCCGCCCGAAGAAGTGGTTGAGCGCCATCGAACCGCGCCCGAGTTCACGTTCGACCAGCGCAAATTCGACATGGTTCAGACCCGCCCCGCCCGCGCTTTCGGGAAAGTTACAGGCGTAAAACCCGAGTTCGATGGTCTTCCGCTTAATCTCGTCCGCGATTTCTGGTGGGACTTCGCCGGTGCGTTCGACCAGTTCTTCGTGGGGGTAGATTTCATTTTCAACGAAACTGCGAACGGTGCCCGCAATCATGCTGTGTTCGTCGGTGAGGCCATAAGTTGTCATGGGAATCGATGCCTTGAATGAGGGAATTATGCAGGGTTAGAGCCTGTTTTCCCGTCCTAAACGGCGTGTGCTGGTCCACGCGCGCAGGTTTTCAAAGAACGATCTAGGACGCATAGGTGCTGCCTTCTTCGTCGAGGATTGCCTTGAGTTCTGACAGGTGACGTTCGTCCTGTTCGGGGTAGTCTTCAAGTTCGGCCGCGGTTTTTTCGGCGATTTCGTCGGACAACACACGCAAGGGTTGGCCCGTTTGAAGCGCGCGGATGTAGGTTTCTGCGGCGCGTTCGAAATAATACAGACGGTTGAACGTTTCCGCGACGGTGGCGCCGATGATCATGATGCCGTGATTGCCCATGATCATGACTTTTTGTTTTGGGTCCGTAAGCAGGCCCGCGCAGCGTTCGCCTTCTTCTTCGAACGCGAGGCCGCCGTAGTGGTCATCAATCACGTAGCGATTAAAGAATGTTGCGCAGTTCTGGTCGATGGGCAGAAGCCGGCTGTCCTTGAGCGTCGCAAGAACTGTGGCGTGGATCGAATGGACGTGCATGGCGCAGCGGGCGTGCGGGCAATGGCGGTGGATGCCGCTGTGCAGGCCCCATGCGGTGGGATCTGGCGCGTTCGGCCCTTCGAGGGTGTCCGGGTCGTTGGCATCAACCACGATCAGATCAGATGCTTTGACGCGGCTGAAATGCATCTGGTTGGGGTTCATCAGAAACTGGGTGCCATCATCATTGATCGCAAAGCTGAAGTGATTTGCCACGCCTTCGTGCATGTTCAGGCGTGCCGTCCAGCGGAACGCAGCTGCGAGGTCCACGCGGTCTTGCCAATGGGACAGATTCGGTTTGAGGTTCGTGACGGACATGACGGGTCTCCCTTGCGTGTAGCCAACACGACAGATGCACGGCTGACTAGTGAAAAAGCGACATTGCGGGGGCTTGCGGCGCGCGGCGGAGTGGTGAATTATAGTGCATGAACACACATAGACACATTTTTGAACCGCGCCGCAGTGCCTTCTGCGGCGTTTTCTGTGTCTCGCATAAGAACAATAATAATTGGAGGCTTAAGCCATGATGAAATCAGATGCACATTTGCCCGTTATCTCACCGGAGGTGCCGGTCGCAGAGCAGTTCAAAGATGCACAGGCCGCTGTCGCGCGGCTTCGGGAATTGTACGATATTGCGGTCAATTTTCTGACCAAGACGTTTGCGGAAAATGTGACAGGTGCGCGCCCGGACACGCGGTTTCGCGCGTTTTATCCAGAAATTCGCATCACGACGTCGACCTATGCGCAAACAGATTCGCGCCTGAGTTTTGGCCACGTGGCTGGACCGGGGACGTATTCAACCACGGTAACGCGGCCGGATTTGTTCGAAGGATATTTGCAGCAGCAGATCGGATTGTTGATTGAAAACCACGCCGAACCGATTGTGATTGGCGTGTCGAGCACACCGATGCCTGTGCATTTTGCGGTGTCCGGCGAGGTTGAAGTGCCCCAAGAAGGTGCATTGCAGTTCACGCTGCGCGATGTGTTTGATGTGCCGGATTTGGCGACAACAAATGATGACATCGTGAATGGGGTCGATTTTCATCATGAAGACGGGTCGAGCCCGCTGGCGCCGTTTACCGCCCAGCGTATCGATTATTCGTTGGCCCGATTGCAGCACTACACCGCCACCAAGGCAGAACATTTTCAAAATCATGTGCTGTTCACGAACTACCAATTTTATGTTGAGGAGTTTGAGGCCTACGCGCGCAAAATGCTGGCTGATCCTGACAGCGGATATACGCATTTTGTGAGCACGGGAAATCAGGTGATTACGGATGCGGATGCGCCTTTGGAAACGCCGCCAAAGATGCCGCAAATGCCGACCTATCATCTGTGCCGCGAAGGGCAGGGCGGGATTACGTTGGTGAACATTGGTGTTGGTCCAAGCAACGCGAAAACGGCGACGGATCACATTGCTGTTCTGCGCCCACATGCGTGGTTGATGGTGGGGCATTGCGCAGGTTTGCGGAATTCCCAGCGGCTTGGTGATTTTGTTTTGGCGCATGGCTATCTGCGCGAAGATCACGTGCTGGATGATGACCTGCCCGTGTGGATGCCGATTCCTGCGTTGGCGGAAATTCAGATCGCGCTCGAACAGGCGGTTGCGTCGGTGACCGAGCTTGAGGGGTTTGAGTTGAAGCGGATCATGCGGACAGGGACGGTGGCGACGATTGACAACCGGAACTGGGAACTGCGCGATCAATCGGGGCCAGTGCAGCGTTTGTCGCAGTCTCGTGCGATTGGTCTGGACATGGAAAGTGCGACGATTGCCGCCAATGGTTTCCGGTTCCGTGTGCCGTATGGGACGTTGCTGTGCGTCTCCGATAAGCCGCTGCACGGCGAATTGAAGCTGCCCGGCATGGCGTCGGATTTCTACAAAACGCAAGTTTCGCGCCATTTGATGATTGGAATTCGGGCGATGGAGCACCTGCGCAAGATGCCACTTGAGCGGATTCACAGCCGTAAATTACGGTCTTTTGAGGAAACTGCCTTCCTGTAACGAGCGATATTTGGGGTATTTACCCACAATATGCAGTTTTTCACTTGTAATACTGCACTAATCGTTGTGGAACATAGCCACATACAGTTTACTAGCTGAGCAAAGAGCCTGAAAAAACGGGCAGAACGAGGAGAATTACAATGGCGACGAAACCAATGACCAAGACGCAACTTGTTGCAGCTCTGGCCGAAGATATGGGCACGGACAAGAAATCCGCATCCGCAGCACTCGACGCGATGGTCGGTCTGATCACTCGCGAAGTATCTGGCGGCGGTGCTGTCACACTTCCAGGTGTTGGCAAAATTTATTGCCGTGAACGTCCTGAGCGTATGGTCCGCAACCCAGCAACTGGTGAGCAGATCAAGAAAGACGCTGACAAGGTTGTCAAAATGACAATCGCAAAGGCACTCAAGGACAGCGTGAACGGCTAATCGCTGATCCGCTTGTTTGAATAGGGGGTCGCCTTTCGAGGCGGCCCTTTTTCGTTGTGAGGGACCATGGGCAAGATTGACGGCAAAGCAATATTGATGGGGCTAGCGTTCGGTTTGATGTGGGCGTCTGCGTTCACATCCGCGCGCGTGATCGTGCAATATGCACCGCCGCTTTATGCGTTGGCGTTCCGGTTTCTGCTGTCGGGTGTGTTTGGCGTATTCCTGGCGCGGATGATGGGGCAAAGCTGGCATTTGACCCGTCGCCAATGGGTCGCCGTTCTGGTGTTTGGCATTTCCCAAAACGCGCTTTACCTCGGGCTGAATTTTATCGCCATGCAGACCATCGAAGCATCGCTGGCAGCCATCGTTGCATCAACCATGCCGCTGCTTGTCGGCGTGGCAAGCTGGTTGGTGTTTGGCGAAAAAATCCGCCCGCTTGGCATTGCGGGGCTGGTTGCGGGGATGATTGGCGTCGCGTTGATCATGGGTGCGCGGTTGCAGGGCACGGTTGATCTGTTCGGGCTTGGGCTGTGCGTGGTCGCTGTCATCTCTCTCACGGTTGCGACGTTGTCGGTGCGCGGTGCATCATCGGGCGGAAATTTCCTGATGATTGTTGGTCTGCAAATGCTGGTCGGCAGCGCGATGCTGTGGATTCCCGCACTGGCGTTCGAAACGTTCGACGTTACGTGGTCTTGGCAGCTGATCGTTGCGTTTACCTATACCGTGATCGTTCCGGGCCTTGGGGCCACGTTGATCTGGTTCTACCTGGTCGACCGCATTGGCGCGACGCCTGCGGCAGTGTTCCATTTCCTCACGCCGTTCTTTGGCGTATCCATTGCTGCCATGTTGCTGGGCGAAAAATTGGGATCAATGGACATCATCGGCGTGTTGATCATCACAGGCGGGATTTTGGCAGTACAACTCAGCAAGCAGCGCTAGCCGATTTTGCCGCGTACGCCGCCCGTTTGACCGCGATCCAGTAGGATGTGATCGAGGATCACGGAGGCCATCATTGCTTCGCCGACGGGCACTGCACGGATGCCGACGCAGGGGTCATGGCGGCCTTTGGTGACAACCTCGGTCGGGGAGCCGTCCATGCGGATGGAGGCGCGGGGCGACAGGATCGAGGACGTCGGTTTAACCGCGAACCGCACAACGATGTCTTGGCCCGTTGAGATACCCCCAAGGATGCCACCTGCATGGTTGGAAGAATATTCTGGCCCGTTCGGCCCCATGAAAATCTCGTCTGCGTTGGCGCGCCCTGTGAGGGCGGCGGCGGCCATGCCTTCGCCGATTTCCACACCTTTGACGGCGTTGATCGACATCATGGCCGCGGATAAATCAGTGTCTAACTTACCGTAAACCGGTGCGCCGATGCCCGCGGGGACATTGCGGGCCACGACTTCGATCATCGCGCCGACCGAGTTGTGATCGTCTTTGCGCAGCCAGTTGATGTAATCGGTCCATTCTTCCACCACACCTGCATCGGGGCACCAGAAATCGTTGCCCTCAATCGCGTCCCAATCGAACCGCGCGCGGTCGATGTGTTTTTCGCCCATTTGAACCATGTATCCGGTGATTTGCACATTCGGCGCGAGCGCTTTGATTGCTTCGCGTGCGACACCACCTGCCGCAACGCGGGATGCGGTTTCGCGCGCTGAACTGCGTCCGCCCCCGCGTGGATCACGTACGCCATATTTTTGATGATACGTGATGTCCGCATGGCCGGGACGGAACGTATTGAGGATATCGCCATAGTCCTTGGACCGCTGATCGGTGTTTTCGATCATCAGCTGGATCGGGGTGCCCGTTGTAACGTCGTCATAGACACCAGACAGTATTTCCACAGCGTCAGGTTCGTTGCGTTGGGTGGTCATTTTGTTCTGACCAGGGCGGCGTTTGTCGAGCCAGTGTTGGATCATCGGCGCAGTCAATGGCACGCCGGGGGGGCAGCCATCAACCGTCGCGCCCAAGGCAGGCCCATGGCTTTCGCCCCATGTGGTGACGCGGAAAAGATGGCCGTATGAGTTGATCGACATGGGTAGGCTCCTTTTGTCACGGTCTATCGCTGTGACTGCCCCTTGCCAAGTGTGCGACATCGCCTTACGTCTTGTCACACCTCGGGGGGCCATTGTGGCTGAGATGTCGAAAGACGGACCCGTAGAACCTGAACCGGTTAAGACCGGCGGAGGGAAGGTAACGGGCCAAATCATCAAAGCCCCCCTTTCTCCGTTCGGCGCAATGAGAGGAAGAGAGAATGAAGAAGACCCTACTCACTGTCGCAGGACTTTTGTTTGGCACCGCTGCGATTGCAGATGGCCATCAGCCTGTGTTGACAGTTTATGCCCCCGATTATTTTGGATCCGAATGGGGCCCCGGCCCAAGCATTGAGGCGGCGTTCGAGGAACGTTGCGGCTGTGATTTGCAGTATCAGACGGGTGATCTGTTGCCGCGTCTGTTGCTGGAAGGTGCCCGCACCGAGGCCGACGTGGCTATCGGGTTTAACACCGATGTCACCAAACGCGCGCGAGACAGCGGGATGTTTGCGCCGCACGGACTGGATTTGTCACCCCTGACGTTGCCGATTGACTGGGACGACGACACGTTCTTGCCGTTCAACTACGGGCACACGGCGTTTATCTACGACAACACGAAATCCGACGGATTTACATCGTTTGAGGCGTTGCTGGATGCACCCGACGATGTACGCGTTGTCATCCAAGACCCGCGTTCGTCGATCTCCGGCCTTGCGTTGGTGTTGTGGGTCAATGCGGTTTATGGGGACGAGGCAGAGGCCGCTTGGACGCGATTGGCCCCCAAGATTGTCACCGTGACGCAAGGATGGTCTGAATCCTACGGACTGTTTACGGACGGTGAAGCCGATGTCGTGCTGTCCTACACCACGTCGCCCGCCTATCACATCATCGCGGAAGAAGACCTGACCAAGACAGCTGCGATATTCGAAGAAGGTCACTATTTCATGGTCGAACTGGCGGCAAAGCTGACGACCACAGATAACCCGGATCTGGCAGATCAGTTCATGGCGTTCATTCTGACGGAAGACTTCCAGACGATGATTCCAACAACCAATTGGTCGTTCCCCGCAGCATTGCCAGAAGCGCAGTGGCCCGCAGGGTTCCAAGATCTGCCAATGCCGGAAAAGGTGTTGTTCTATGACGAAAACGAGGCCGCAGCGCTTCGTGAACAAGCGATTGAGGCATGGCGCAGCGCGCTGTCCCAATAATTGCAGCATTGATCGTCGCGGGGCTGGTGATTGGCCCCGTGACGGCAGTGTTGTGGCGGGGTGGCGGATTTTCCGCATTGTCGTCGGCTGATCTGGACGCACTTTCGTTTACGATTTGGCAGGCGTTCTGGTCGGCTATCATCAGTGTCGTGTTGGCCGTACCTGTGGCACGGGCATTGGCGCGGCGTTCGTTTTTCGGGCGATCAGCGCTGATTTCCGTTATGGGGGCGCCGTTCATTTTGCCGGTGATTGTCGCGATCTTGGGCTTGCTGGCTGTCTTTGGCGGGCGCGGGTTTTTGAACATCGTGTTGGGGCCTTTGGGGGTTCCCAAGCTCGATATTTACGGGGCACACGGGGTTATTTTGGCCCACGTGTTCTTCAATTTACCATTGGCGGTGCGTCTGATCTTGCAAGGGTGGCTTGCCATTCCGTCCGAAAGATTCCGCGTGGCGGCGTCCCTTGGTGCGCCTGTGTTTTGGGTGCTGGAATGGCCCATGTTGCGGCGGATAATGCCGGGTGCGTTTGCTGTGATTTTTGTGATTTGTCTGGGGTCTTTCGCTGTGGCGTTGACGCTGGGCGGGGGGCCGAAGGCGACGACGGTTGAGCTTGCGATTTATCAGGCGTTCAAGTTTGACTTTGACCTGAGTAAGGCCGCGTCTTTGGCTGTGGTTCAGCTGTGCCTTGGATTGGCGGCAGGGGGTGCTGCGCTGCTGTTGTCGCGGGGGGACATGATCGGCGTCGGGCTGGACCGTGTCGTACAGCGCTGGGACGGGTCGTGCATTTTGGATGGCGTCTGGATCATGTTGGCCGCAGCGTTTCTGCTGGCCCCGCTTATGGCTGTGCTGGTCGCCGGATTGCCCGGAGTGTTGGACTTACCGCCAAGCATCTGGCCCGCC
The DNA here is from genome assembly GCF_021532615.1 of Octadecabacter dasysiphoniae. Lineage (GTDB taxonomy): Bacteria > Pseudomonadota > Alphaproteobacteria > Rhodobacterales > Rhodobacteraceae > Octadecabacter > Octadecabacter dasysiphoniae. Next base: position 606,656 of record NZ_JAKGAQ010000002.1, on the reverse strand, counting down.
ACCCTGCGATCCCTGTTCATTGCGCTGGGCGCCGTTATTTTGACGATGGCCCTTGCGTTGCCGCTGGCCACGAAAGCGGGTGAGGCTGCGTCGTTGCTGGGAATTTCGGTGTCGGGATTGGTGTTGGGCACCGGATTGTTCCTGATTGTGCAGCCATTTGTGCGCCCGTCTGATGTCGCGCTGCCGGTGACGATGTTGGTGAATGTGTTGATGGCTTTGCCGTTTGTATTGCGCATTTTGCGGCCCGGGGTCGAATCCGCGCGGGATGATTTTGGCAAACTTGGCCAATCGCTGGGCCTGTCGGGATGGACGTTGTGGCGGATCGTGTATCTGCCACGCCTGCGCCGGCCGATGGGGTTCGCGGCGGGCCTGACGGGCGCGTTGGCGATGGGCGATCTTGGGGTCATTACGCTGTTTTCACGCCCGGGCGAGGGCACGTTGCCGTTGGTGATGTATCAATTGATGGGCGCCTATCAAATGCAGGCAGCCTACGGTGCGGCGTTGTTATTGGTTGCGCTTTCGCTAGGCCTGTTCTGGGCCTTCGATAAGGGAGGGCGCGCCAATGCTGTGGTGTGATCAGGCGATGTTTGGGCAGGGCACCTATGAGCTGTCTGCCGATTTGAAGATTGAAGCCGGAAAGGTAACGGCGGTGATTGGGCCGTCCGGATCCGGCAAGTCGACGTTGCTTGGCGGAATTGCAGGGTTTCACCCTCAGCACAGCGGTCGGGTGTTGTGGAAGGATGCTGATATTACGCTTTTGCCGCCTCAGAACCGGCCTGTGTCGATGTTGTTTCAGGATAACAATCTGTTCCCGCATTTGACGGTGATGCAGAATGTCGGCTTGGCGGTGTCGTCGCGGCTGCGGCTGACGGTGCCCCAGCGCGACCGCGTGAATGCGATCCTTGATCGTGTTGGGCTTGGCGGGTTGGGCGATCGTTTGCCCGCGGCATTGTCAGGCGGACAACAGAGCCGAGCGGCGCTTGCGCGGGCGTTGTTGCAAGATCGTGAAATCATGCTCATGGATGAACCGTTCAGTGCGCTAGGGCCGGGCCTTAAGGCCGAGATGCTGGATCTATCGGTTGAGCTGGCAAAAGCCGCGGGGCGGACTGTCATAATGGTGACCCATGATCCGGCGGATGCGGCGCGCGTGGCGGATGCGGTTATCGGTGTCGCGCCGGGTATCGCGTTTGCCCCCGCGGTCACATCACAGTTTTTGCGCGATCCGCCCGAGGCCTTCAAAGATTACCTTGGTTAGAAATGCAAAAGGCCCGCCAGTAATGGCGGGCCTTTCGTCATCTTGGATCTTGGATTGATACGCCTAGTCTTTGCGCTTGGCCGCTGATTTGTGCGGTGCCCACAGACGTTTGTTTGTGAGGTACAGCAATACGGACAGGATCGTCAGGAAGATCACGCCAGTTAGGCCAGCCTGCTTGCGGGCCATCATCTTGGGTTCAGCTGTCCACATCAGGAAGGCTGCGATGTCCTCAGAGACGTGCTCAAGCTCGGTTGAGTGACCATCGGCAAATTCAACGTCATCACCCCAAAGAGGTGGTGCCATGCCGATCCACGAACCTGGATACTTGTGCGACCCGTCTTCGTATTTACACTCATCCGGGTAACCACCAGCCGCGAAGGCCGTGTTGTAGTAGCCGTCCATCGGGATTTCCATGTCGAGCGCGCATTGTGGTTCTTCTTCATAACCGGTCAGCAGGGACGCGATGTATTCAGGGCCGCCCATGCCTTTGAAGAACTGGTTGATGCCAAGGCCGTAAGGGCCGTGGAAACCAGCGCGTGCTTTGGCCATCAAGGACAGGTCAGGTGCGTTTGACAGGCTGCTTTCCGGAAATTGGTCAGCAGGTGTGGCGGGGCGGAAATCGCCTTCGCCGTCAAACAAGGCTTGATCGAACACGTCGTAGAATTCAGCGTATGCGCGCATCTGGTCGTCCGGCAGCATTGGGCCGCCTTCGTCAGACAGGTTACGGAATGCGACGAATTTCAGACCGTGACAGGCCGAACAGATTTCAGTGTAAACCTGAAGGCCACGCTGAAGCTGGTTGGTGTCAAAAGACCCGAATGGACCTTCGAACGAGAAATCAAAATCCTCGACGTGGGTTTCGGAACCGGCTGCGTATGCCGCGCCCGTGGTCATGCCAAGGGCGACTGCTGCGGTAAGGGTGAGTTTGCGGAACATATTCATTCGTCCTTTCTCACTCAGCCGGGGATGCAGCGGTTTCACCCGATGCAGCCTTTGAGCCGTAGTGCGCGTTAAAGTCGTCCTCGATCGTGGCGGGTGGTGTCAGCGGCTTTTCGATGACGCCAAGCAACGGCAGGATAACGAGGAAGTAACCGAACCAGTAGGTCGACGCGATCAAAGCGATGATCGGGTAGATACCTTCTGCTGGCATTGCGCCGACCCACATCAGGATAAAGAAATCCACGACGAGGATGGCGAACCACCATTTGAACATCGGACGATAGCGACCGGAGCGCACCGAGCTGGTGTCGAGCCATGGTGCCAGCGCCATCACAACGATCGCACCGAACATGGCGAGCACGCCGAAGAACTTTGCGTCGATGATGCCAAAGGATACCCATTCAGCGATGATCACGACCCAGACGGTGTTATCGAATGCACGCAGGATCGCGTAGAAGGGCAAGAAGTACCATTCTGGCACGATGTGTGCCGGCGTCGCGAGCGGGTTTGCCTCGATGTAGTTGTCCGGGTGGCCAAGGTAGTTTGGCATAAAGCCAACCACAGCCACGAAGACCGCGAGGATGATTGCCAGCGCAAACAAATCCTTGATCACGAAGTACGGCCAGAACGGCAGCGTGTCTTTTTCGGCTTCTGCCTTTGAACCGCGGCGGACTTCAACACCTGTCGGGTTGTTGTTGCCTGTCGTGTGGAATGCCCAGATGTGGACGATCACAAGACCTGCAATGACGAACGGCAACAGGTAGTGCAGCGAGAAGAAGCGGTTCAGCGCAGGTTGACCAACCGCAGACGCGCCCAGCAGCCAAGTTTGCACGCTTTCACCAACGAACGGGATCGCGCCGAACAGGCCAGTGATAACGGCTGTACCGTGGAAAGACATTTGGCCCCAAGGCAGAACGTAACCCATAAACGCCGTACCCATCATCAACAGGAAGATCAGCATGCCGATGATCCACGTGACTTCGCGGGGTGCTTTATAGGACCCGTAGTACAGGCCGCGGAAGATGTGTGCGTAGACCGCCACGAAGAACAACGATGCGCCGTTCATGTGGAAGTAGCGGATCATATGGCCGCCGTTCACGTTGCGCATGATGTGTTCGACTCTTGCGAACGCAAGATCAACGTCGGGCACATAGTGCATCGCGAGCACAACGCCGGTGATGATCTGAAGCGCCAGTGTGAATGTCAGGACGATGCCCCAAATCCACATCCAGTTCAGGTTCTTGGGCGTGGGGATCATCAATGTGCCGTACAGAAGGCCTACGATGGGCAAGCGGCTGTCGAGCCACTTTTCGCCTTTGGTCTTCGGTTCGTAATGGTCGTGGGGAATGCCACCCATGGGTTTCTCTCCTTAACCGAGTTGAAGTGTTGTTTCGTCCACGAAGGACGCGGTGGGAATTGGCAGGTTGCGCGGCGCTGGGCCTTTGCGAATCCGGCCAGCTGTATCGTAGTGCGACCCGTGGCACGGGCAGAACCAACCGCCGTAGTCACCAGCGCCGTCACCAACAGGCACACAGCCAAGGTGTGTACATACACCAGACTGAACGAGCCATTCGCCAGCTTCGTCGAGCGTGCGGTTTTCGTCCGTTGCCGGTTCATCGTTGTCGAAGTTGGCGTTGTTTGCTTCTGCGTCGATCAGGTCTGACATTTCGACAGCGCGGGCTTCCGCGATCTCTGCTTCCGTGCGACGACGGATAAAGACGGGTTTGCCCTGAAACAGCACTGTCAGCTGTGTGCCGGGATCAACCGCACTAATGTCGACGCGAATCGAGGCGAGCGCCAAGACATCTGCCGAAGGGTTCATTTGATTTACGAGCGGCCAGACAGCTGCACCCGTGATAACTGCACCCGCGCCAGCAGTTGCGTAGTAGATAAAGTCGCGGCGCGTTGTGTGGTCGTGTTCTGCGTTCGACACCTGTTAATCTCCGAATTCTGGGGCCAATTGCCCGTCAAATACGATGAAAGCCCCTAAAAAGGCGTTCATTCAAGGGGCTACTTAGCCCTAGCGTGCTTCTACGTCCAGCATCATTGCGCCTGATTTGGCCAGATGCGTCGTTTGGCCCTGCCTTACGGTTTTGTGGCCTGCATTGACTCGCGGGTCTCAAATTCGGCCTGCCATGCCGCCAAGGCATCGTTGCCTTTGCGCCAATTGCGCGCGTCGTGGCGCAGATCGATGTAGCCGAGCGCGCAAGACACAGCGATTTGTGCTGCATTTAGCGGGCCGTTCAGGTGGCTCATCCAGCGGGCGTTGATCGCTTCGATCCCGCGGGCGGCCTTGCCCCACTGTGCTTCGATCCAGTCGGGGGACTGCTGGTCTTGCGGGCGCAAGCGGACCTCATAGGCCATGGACACGGCGGCATCCATGATCGCGTTTGCCGTCGCTTCAAGCGTTAGGACTTCGTACAGGCTGGCTTTTGGATAAAGGTTCGCGTCTGCCATATCGTCCAGATACCGTGTGATAACACGGCTGTCGTAGATCGCGGGGCCATCCGCACGTGTAAGGCTGGGGATTTTACCGGTGGGATTCGCGGCAAGCGCCTCGGTTGCTGACGCCATGGGCGTTGTGGCAACGGCGACTTCATCGACACGGTCAATCAGGCCGGTTTCGCGCAATAAAACGCGGACCGTGCGCACGAACGGAGAGGCGGGGGACATGATCAGTTGCATGGAAGTTCCTTTCAGTCGGTTTCAGGCGGGTTTCGCATCAGTTCGGCAAGGGCGGCGGTTTCCATTCCGGTTCCGCATTGCGCCATTGCGTCAGCGGCGCGCAGGCGCACGTCATCGGGTTTGTTCTGGTTGAGCTTAAATGTGCTTTGGACGTCTGCGATCGTCAGGCGGCAGGGGACGATCTGGCGCATCATCTTTTCCAGTACCTCGGGTGTCATCTTGGACGTGGTCCAAGGCGTTTTTGGCAATTGGTTTTCGAAATGGGCGGACTGGCGATCAAGCATGTCGTGCATGACCGCGTGATCAAGCCGTTCCAGCGTGCCGCGAATCTGCACGGCAGCGTAGTTCCAGGTGGGCACTTGATCGACTGCGCCGTACCAATCGGGCGACACGTATCCATCCGGGCCTATGACCGCCAACAGCGCGTCTTGTGGCGCATCCAAAAGTCGTTGGATCGGGTTGGACCGCACAAGGTGCATGTCTATTGACGTGTTATCAGCTGAAAGCAGAACGGGGATGTGCGAGGCCAGCAAACCATCAGGCCCATTCACCGTGATCTGCCCGAAGGCACGCGCCCGGACCAGATCAAACGCGCGGGTGTCGGTTGTGCGGCGATAGATTGGGTTGGGGTGCATGGCGTGTCCTTTGGGTTAGGGAAACAGGATCACGTCATCCCCTGTTTTCCAAGGGGTGTATTTTGTCATGATGGTTGCAAAGCGATCCGAGGCCTTGAACGCGGCCAGCCAATTTTGCGCGTGGTTGAAGGTTTGTGCGTCCCACCACCCAATATCCGTATGTGCGAATTGTCGCACGAATGGCAGGATCGCTAGGTCTGCAAGGCTGGGCCGATCGCCCAGTAGCCAAGGTTTACCGCTGAGCTGCGTGTCGAGCTTTTGGATAAATTCGGCGGCAGTTGCACGGCTTTGCGCGGGGTCGGTATCGGGGTGACGCACGGCGTATTTCGTCAGGTCGAGCGCGGCTTTGAACGGGCCGTCACATTCTGTGATCAAGGCATGTGCCGTATCTGTCATAAGGTCGCGCAAACCTTCGGGATCGGATTTTTCAAGCGCCCAGTGCATCACATCGATGGATTCTTCGATAACGCGATCGGTGATCAATACAGGCACAGTGCCTTTGGGCGACGCGTCCAACATGTCAGCGGGTTTGTCACGTAACAGGATTTCGCGCAAAGCGACGGTTTGCCCTGAGGATGCGATCGCGAGGCGGGCGCGCATGGCGTAGGGGCAGCGCCGGAAGGAATAGAGGATCGGTGTTGTGATGATGGATGCCTCCGGCGGGAGTTTACGGGCCAGGTGAAGCGATAAGCTGTGCACCGGATTGGCCAATGATCTGTGCGGTGACGATTTGGGATTCGGGCTGGTTTGTGTCGAAGGTCACTTCGGTGAATTGTTCGGTGCGACCCATGCGGGGGTTTTCCATCAGGATGTGATGGGTTCGCCCGATTTGTGCAGTAAGGTGTTGCGCGACTGCTTTATCCCCTGCGGCGCGCAGGCGGGCGGCGCGGGCTTTGATATCTTTGCCATTTACGGCGGGCATTCGCGCGGCGGGAGTGCCTTGGCGGGGGGAATAAGGGAAGACGTGCAGCCATGTTAGAGCGCAATCATCGACCAGTTTGAGAGAGTTTTCAAACATCGCCTCGGTCTCAGTCGGGAAGCCTGCGATGATGTCCGCGCCGAACGTCATATCCGGGCGCAGTTTGCGGGCGTCTTCGGAAAATTTGATGGCATCGTCGCGCAGGTGGCGGCGTTTCATGCGTTTGAGGATCAGGTCGTCACCGTGCTGAAGCGACAGGTGGAGGTGGGGCATTAGGCGGGGTTCAGTGGCGATGGCCTGCATCAGGTTTTCATCGACCTCAATCGAATCGATGGAGCTGATCCGCAGGCGCGGCAGGTCTGGCACCAGTTTCAGGATACGCATGACGAGATCGCCGAGTTTGGGGTTCGCGGGCAGGTCCGCACCCCAAGACGTGAGGTCCACACCCGTTAGGACGACTTCGTTATATCCTTTGCCGACAAGTCGTTTGATCTGTTCGACGACAACGCCCGCAGGAACACTGCGTGAATTGCCACGGCCGTAGGGGATGATGCAAAAGGTGCAGCGGTGATCGCAACCGTTCTGGACCTGCACATAGGCGCGGGATCGTGTGCCAAAGCCATCGATCAAATGGCCCGCAGTTTCGGTGACCGACATGATGTCATCCACCTGCACGGGTTCGGTCTGGCCAATTAAATCGGGCGCCATGCCGTTCCATGTGGCCGCGTTCATCTTTTCGGTGTTGCCGATGACTTTGTTGACTTCGGGCATGGCGACGAAAGTTTCGGGTTCGGTTTGCGCGGCGCAGCCCGTTACGATCAGCGTAGCGTCCGGGTTTTCACGCCGCAATTTGCGAATTTCTTTTTTGGCTTTGCGCACGGCTTCAGCTGTGACGGCGCAGGTGTTGACGACGACTGCGTTTTGGACACCCGCCGCATTGGCGAGTTCCTTCATCGCTTCGGTTTCGTAGGCGTTCAGGCGACAACCGAGTGTTGTGAATTTTGGCGCTGCGCTCATAGGTGCCAGATACCATCAAAGACATGGGCTGTTGGCCCTGTCATCCAGATGCCGTCGTCGCGCCAGTCGATGTGAATTGTGCCGCCGTCCAGATCAATGCGCACTTGGCGGTCAGTCAGCCCTTTGCGATGGGCGGCAACAGCCGTGGCGCACGAAGATGACCCAGATGCTAGCGTGAGGCCAACGCCACGTTCCCAGACCCGCATCCGCAGGTGATTCTTTGCAACGACGTGGGCGACCTGAACATTTGTGCGTTCGGGATACAGCGGATCATGTTCGATCTTCGGGCCGAGCGTGAGCAGATCGACAGCTTCTGCATCATCTACAAAGAACGTGCAGTGCGGGTTGCCCATGCCCGTCGCAACTGGCGCGCCGTCAATTGGCAGTGCGTCGACATCAACGTCGCGCGCCAATGGGATGTCTTTCCAGTCCAGTTGCGGGTGGCCCATGTTCACGGAGGTCAGACCGTCGCCTGCATCGCGCGCAAACAACGTCCCGCGTTCTGTCGTTAGGGTCAGGTCGGTCTTGCCCGTTTCATCCATAATGTGACGCGCGATGCAGCGGGTTGCATTGCCGCAAGCCCCTGCCGTGCTGCCGTCTGCGTTGTAAAATGTCAGATGCACATCGGCATTGCCGTGCTTTGACATCACTGCCAGTTGATCAAACCCGACACCGCGATGGCGATCGGCGATCGCAATAACGATGTCGTCGGTAACCCGCGCAACGCCATCGCGTTCGTCAATTACAACGAAGTCATTGCCCAGCCCGTGCATTTTCATGAACGGCAAGCCTGAAGAAAGGGTTTGTATCATGACGCGCCATATAGGTGAGCCCGCAAGATGAATCCAGTGTTGTACTGATTTAGGGGTTGACCCTTACGGCGGCTGTTTCTAGTAGAGCGCGGTGTGGGCCTGTAGCTCAGTTGGTAGAGCAACTGACTTTTAATCAGTAGGTCTCCGGTTCGAACCCGGACGGGCTCACCACTTTTGCCAGTTAATCACTGTCTCCGAATGTCATTTCTCGGGTGGCACGCGTGGTTTTGCGTGCGGCGGCCTGTGCCGTGCGCGCCAAGAGGAATGTTCCTTTGACCCCTGGCATCCCCGGAAAGTGCCAACGGCCTGTAATGCGCGTGGCTGTTGCGTTCACTTGGCCGTCGTAGTGCGGGTGATCGTTTTCTTCGAAATCTGTGTAGGTCTTAACAAACCGCACGGCGGATCCGTTGCGTGTTCCTACCAGAACGGCAATCAGAGTGTCGGTTTCTTCCGTGCGAAATGTATTGGGTTCAACGATTTCACCACGCAGCGTGCTGCCCGTTTCAGTTAAGACTGCATCAAATGAAACAGGCACGCCGAAGGCCACGTTGTCGTAATCATATCGGCCCGTCCAACTGCCGCTTAGGGTGTTAGACGCGGACATCTTTCAGACTTTGCGCAGCGTATCGCCGAGCGACAGCTTGGGCGATAATTCGACAACTTGGCCCTCATTGCTCGCCCCTTCGGCATTTCGCGCGGCGATGATGCGTGCCGCAGTTTGGCCAATCTCGCGGCGGCAGGCATCCATTGTGGCCAACTGGCGCGGCAATCCGTCCAGCAATTCCACCCCGTTGAACCCCGCAAGGCCCACCTTGCCGGGAATATCGACGCCTTGTTCTTGCAGATAAAGAAGACCACCTGCGCCGATCATATCGTTGGAGTAATACAGAAAATCGAGGTCAGGCGTGCGTTCAAGCATTGCAGCTGTCATTTCGCGCCCTTTGGCAAGGGCTGATCCGCCGGAGTAAAATTCCTGATCGGCAATTTCGACCCCGCCTTTGGCAAGTGTCTGGGTAAATCCTTCGAAGCGTTTGCGCGCACGGTGATCAAGTGGCATTTTCGTACCCATAAATCCGATGCGTTTGTATCCGGCTTCCAGAATCTCTTCGGCCATGATGCGGCCAGCGCGGCGGTGCGAAATCCCGACAGCCGTGTCGATGGGCTGCCCGTCTGTGTCCATGATTTCAACCACGGGAATACCCGCTTGCATTAACATCGCGCGGGATGCGTCTGAATGTTCAAGCCCGGCGATAATGACCCCGCTTGGACGCCACGACAGCATTTCAAACAGGACTTTTTCTTCTTTTTCGGGCTGATAATCCGTAACGCCAACAACGGGCTGTAATTCGGTATCCTCGAGTTCTTCGCTGATGCCGGACAGGACCTCTGGGAAGACCATATTGCCAAGGCTTGGGATGATGACAGCGACCAGATTCACCCGTTGTGACGCCAAGGCACCGGCAATTTTGTTGGGGACATACCCAAGGCGGCGCGCGGCGTCTTTGACTTTTGCGCGGGTTGTGGCGCTGACGTCGCCTTTGTTGCGCAACACGCGGCTGACGGTCATTTCACTGACGCCAGAGGCTTCCGAAACATCGCGCAAGGTGAGGGGTCGTTTTGATCGGGTCTGCACGGGCACCATCCTGTGGGGGTATTTTGACCAAATGTTAGCGACACTGCGCAGGGAAGTCCAAGGCCTTGCAGCATGCCGCAATGCAAGTCAGATAAAGGGCCATGGCCCCGTGGCTCAACTGGATAGAGCAGCCCCCTCCTAAGGGGCAGGTTGCAGGTTCGAATCCTGCCGGGGTCGCCATTTACCGTTGGGGTGTAATTTTTCTGTGCGGCTGTTAGGGTGACCTTGGGGGAAAGCACAGGATGGGGAATGCGTCAGGGTAACTTGGACCTGATGATTGAGTATGCGGTTGCGTGTTTGGCGACTGAGGATCATCGAAAAATTCGGAAACTCGTTCGGGAAATGGCGCAGCGGTGGCCTAACGAGAAAGCTTTGGCCATTGCATTTTCTATAACATCGGCTGCAGCGACGTTTGAGGATATTTTGGACTCAACCGATGCTATTGCGACGGCGCAGGTTGGATATCAGATGGCTGCACTTGTGTCTGCGGATGCCTTCGCAGTCGAGGCGATGGGTCAGGCACCGGCGTTCGGGCAAGATCTTTTGCATTTTTGGCGGCGTGTCGATCCGTATTTTCTGACCTCTTAAGCGGCGCGGGTGACATCAGGTTCTGTTTTCATATTCGCGATGAACTGGCGGAACTTTGCTATGGCCCGTGTGCCGCGTTTCGATCTTGCATTGTGTTCGGTGGATTTATTGAGGTTAGGCGATGCCGTCTTTTGAATCCGAGGTTCCCAGGTGCGTGTGGCGTGACTGCGGCCATCAAGGCCGGGAGGGCGAAGAACACCGCGGGTGAGCATACGATCCATTAGAGAGGAAGCTTCGCTTTGGGATACATTGAACACACGCTGGATGTCTGTTGCGGTAATCCCGTTGTTTGTTCGCGCAAAAACGCAGGCCCAACCGTAGTGGAACGGCAGGACCTTTGCGGTGGTGTGCGTGGCGGCCTTGGCGAGGGTGGGCAAAGGCAGGGCCGTTGCCCCGACAGTGGCTGCGATCCCCGTTAAAAATTCACGGCGTTTCATCAACGTCCTCCTCGGGGGCGGCATCGTGTTCGTCAAGATCGGCCAATGTATCTAGCATATCGCGTGCTTTACGGAGTATTTGGCCCGACGATTTAGCAATGCCCGGGACGCCGCCGCGTGGATACATCGGTTGAACAGATGTTGCGCTGCCCGCGATGGGGGCGTGAATGATGTTGCGTTTGACCAGTTCGGACATGAGGGCATTTGCTTGTTCTGGCCCCACACCCATCCATTTCTGGATAAGGGCAGGCGTCGCACGGTCATTCACGCGGGCGAATAACGCCGCCCAACCGACCTGAGCGGCGTTGGCTGAGGCGACTGCCGTGGGGGATGCTATCGCGGGCAGGGGCAAGACTGGGAGGACAGCCGCTGCTCCGGCGGAACTGAGGAATTCACGTCGTTTCATGATGTATAGATGGGTATGAAGGGTTGACCTTTTACGGGGAAAGCGACTGCGACGTTCCCCGTTTGAGGTCAGACCATGCGGATCACATCTTTGTCGATTGCCAGCATATAGCCACGGCGCGCGATGTTGCGCACCAGAAGTTCCGAGATCATCTGATTGCCAAGTGTGTCGCGCAGGCGCTTAATTCGGGTGGCACCGGCGGCTTCTTCGCAATCCACGCTTGGACGGCCTGAAATGACGCCTTCGATTTCCGCGCCGGACAAAACTTCGTCGTCCATGCGGGCCTCTGCCAGTACGGACAGCGTTTCAATCGCGGCGTCTGTCAGTTTGAATTCGAAGTTGTTGAGATAAACCATGTTCTGATCGCGTGAGATAAGGAGTGAATTGACCTCAATCCCTTTGCGTTCGATCTGCCCCATGCGTCGGTTCATGGCGATCAACATCACAAGGAACGCGACGGCTGCAACCAAAAGGGCCGTCGCGAAGACCAACAGCACAAAAATCACGAAGCGGTAGCTGTCCAGCGTTGCGGAAAATGCGGTTCCCGATTGCGCAAGGATTTCCAACAGCTTGATTTCGGCCTGACCTGTCAGCGATGCGTTTTCGACGAACAGTTGTTCAACCCGTGCGTTGAACGCATTGGCGTCGGGTAGGTTCAGGAACAGCAAAACAGCCGCCGTCAAAAGAATGACCACGATCGCTGCAATTCCACCGACGACAATCCTGTTGCCTGTCTGGCGCGCTTCAATAGCGGAGGTAGTAGTCTCCTGCACTGTCCTGTCTCTCCTCAAGTCCGGCATCGTCAAAGACACCTTCGATACTTAATAACTGCCAATCATCGGCAGCAAGGCGCGGCGTGAGTTCGGCGGTTGCGCCGTCGACACTGCATGCGCCCATGATTTCCGCCACACCGTAGTGCAGCCGAAGGGGATCGTCACGCTTGGCTTTGTAATCGGCAAAACAGGCCGCCTGTGCGCCTGTCGCGAAAACCAAAATCGTGAGAGTGAGAGGAATAATGCGTTTCATGATCAGACCATGACGTTGCGGCGATTGATATTCAATATCCATGCGCCACTGCGTGCCCGACAACCCATAACAATTCGTCGTTATTGAGAGGCAGAGCCGTCCGAGACCATCGTTGACCCATCTCAAGCGGGGCTGATGCCTTGCTCCATCTGAAAGGATCACACGATGTTCATGAAAACCTTCACCGCTGGCGTTCTTGCCATATCTTTGACTGTCACAAGCCTGACACCCACAACGGCGTCTGCCGACATGTCCAGCGACGATGCCATAGCAGGTATTCTGACGCTTCTGTTTCTGGGCGCAGTTATTCACAACAGCCGTGATAACGATGTGGCGCCTACGCCGCAAAGGCAGCCGCGCCCTGCCGCTACGCGCGATTGGCGGGTTTTGCCGGCCAGCTGTATCCGCGACCGGACACGCCGCAATGGCAACACGGTGCGGATGTTTGGCCAAGCCTGCCTTCGTAACAATTACGCCCACGTAGAGCGCCTGCCGCAGGCCTGCCATGTGCGGATTCGCAATCAGGAAGGACGTATCCGTCAAGGTTTTCGCGTGCGGTGTTTACGCGATCAAGGGTTCCGCACAAACCAGCGATAAGGCTGGCGCGGACATAGGGTGACCGCCGGGCGTTTGTTCCAGTGGCGGTGACCTGATCAGAGGCAGGGGGGAGGACATGGCCCCCTGCCTCTTTTTGTGTTTGGTCATGGTTAATTGATATTGCTTGCAAATTTTGCATAACGGCGTTGCGCAACTGGCTGTGGTTCCTGCGCCAAGTATCCCTATTTTTTAATCAAAGAGAATTGAAGCAAAGGATATCCCGATGATCCAAGATCGCCTGACCCCCAAATTCCAGTCTGCCAAGTCCGTCAAACGACGTGAGGCAACGCCAAAGCCAGCGCCGAAAGCAAAAGCCAAGAAAGATCCTGTGGCTGAGGCCTACGCACGTGGCCGGGCCGCCGCTGGTTCGTTATTCTGGCTGTAAGGCTTGCGGGCCGCGCTTGGGTCTGATTGACCCTTGATATGTCTGGTCCTGATTATTCCTTCGAGCACGATCTGTCCGTCCGCGGTGTCCTGCATATCGCGGGCGTTGACGAAGTTGGCCGCGGTCCACTGGCTGGGCCTGTAACCGCCGCTGCTGTTATTCTTGATCCCACCAATATCCCCGCTGGGCTGAACGACTCCAAGGCATTGTCTGCCAAAAAGCGCGAAGCGTTGGAGCCATTGATTTTCGCAACTGCCGAAGTGTCTATTGCCCACGCCACCGTGGAAGAAATTGACCAGATCAATATCCTGCGGGCCAGTCATCTTGCCATGGAACGTGCCATCGCCGGATTGGGCAAAGTGGGCCATGCATTGATTGACGGAAATATGATCCCGCGTGGCTTGGCCATTCCCGCGACGACGATCATCAAGGGCGACGCGCGCTCTGTGTCGATTTCTGCGGCCTCAATTGTGGCAAAAATCTGTCGCGATCGTATCATGTGTGATTTGGCGCAACAGTATCCGGGCTATGGCTGGGACACGAACGCCGGATATGGGTCCAAAAGCCACATATCTGCGCTGCAAAATCTTGGGGTAACCCCACACCATAGACGGTCGTTCAAACCCGTCCACAATATGTTGTGACAAGAATAAATCGTAACCCTTTGATTCAATAAAACTTTTGACTGCGAATCACCTTTGACTCACATTGAGGCCAACAAACGAGCGGACAAACCGCCAAGGCGTTAAAGTCGGGACAGAGGCAGATATGACAAAGAAAAAAGCCGGGAAAGATGCGCCAGCATTGCCCCGAAACAGCATTATCGATGGTGATTGCATCGACGTCATGAACAGCCTGCCAGAAGGCAGCGTTGATCTGATCTTTGCGGATCCGCCCTATAATCTTCAGTTGCGCGGTGATCTGCACCGCCCCGACAACTCCAAAGTGGATGCTGTCGATAATGACTGGGACCAGTTCGAGAGTTTTAAGATTTACGACGAATTTACCCGGGCTTGGCTGTCTGCTGCGCGCCGCATTCTGAAACCGGATGGCGCGATCTGGGTGATCGGCAGCTATCACAACGTGTTTCGCATGGGCGCTGAACTGCAAAACCAAGGGTTCTGGATTCTCAACGATGTTGTCTGGCGCAAGTCCAACCCGATGCCGAACTTTCGCGGCAAACGCCTGACAAACGCGCATGAAACGCTGATCTGGGCCGGAAAAACCGAGAAGTCGAAATACACTTTTAACTACGAAGCCCTAAAATCGCTGAACGAAGGCACACAGATGCGCAGCGATTGGGTGCTCCCGATTTGTACAGGACACGAACGTTTGAAAAACGAAGCCGGCGACAAAGCCCACCCGACACAAAAGCCCGAAAGCCTGCTGCACCGCGTATTGCTGGCCACGACCAACCCTGGTGACGTGGTGTTGGACCCCTTCTTTGGAACGGGCACAACGGGCGCGGTCGCCAAGATGCTTGGCCGCGATTACATCGGGATTGAGCGTGAGGCAGAGTATCGCGCTGTTGCGGCAAAGCGGCTTGCGAATGTTCGCAAGATTGAGGCGGATGCCCTCGAAGTGACCCAATCCAAACGCGCGGAACCACGTGTGCCGTTCGGTCAGGTCGTTGAACGCGGCATGCTGCGCCCCGGCGAAGAGCTGTGGTCGATCAATGGCCGCCACAAGGCCAAGGTACGCGCAGACGGATCCCTGATTGGCGCTGACGCAAAAGGGTCTATTCACCAAGTTGGTGCCGCCTGCGAAAACGCGCCCAGCTGTAATGGTTGGACGTATTGGCATTATCGCCGCGACGGCAAAAAGGTCCCTATTGATCTTTTGCGCCAGCAGATCCGTTCGGAAATGCGGGCCAACTAAACCCATCTAATTTTTTCCAGTTTACCGCCTGTGCCTGCGGCCCTCCAGCCGTGGCACCACTTATCCCCCGTCGGTCCCCAAGACCTGACGGGGGTTTTTTCTGTTTGAGTTCCCCCGTGACGCGCGAAAAGATCCGCGCCATAAGGGCACGTAGAGTATGAGGATCGTATGGCGAAAATTCTTCTGACGGGTGGTGCGGGTTACATTGGATCGCACACGTATCTGGCTTTGATTGAGGCCGGGTATGACGTCGTGATCCTTGATAATTTTTCCAACGCCAAGACAGATGTACCGGCCCGGCTCGGGGATATTTCCGGCGGCAAGGTGCATGTGTTTGAGGGCGACGTTCTTGATCGCGCACTGTTGGATGAACTGTTTTCGACCCACACGATTGACGGCGTTGTCCATTTTGCCGCGCGTAAAGCTGTCGGTGAAAGCGTGGCGAAACCGCTGGATTACATGCACACAAATGTCGGTGGTTTGCTGAATCTACTCGCCGCTATGGACGGCGCAGGCGTGCGCCGTATCGTATTTTCATCCTCGGCGACCGTGTATGGCGACACAAATGTTCAGCCTATCCCGGAAGACCACCCACGCACCTACACGTCACCCTATGCATTTACTAAAATCGCCGGTGAGCAGATTTTGGAACAACTGCCTGACAATTGGGCCGTTGGAATTTTGCGGTACTTCAACCCAGTCGGGGCGCATCGATCCGCGATCATTGGGGAAGATCCCGAAGACACGCCGAACAATCTGGTGCCCTACATCGCCAAGGTCGCCACTGGCGAATTGCCCGAACTTGGCGTTTTTGGTGACGATTATGATACGCCTGATGGCACGGGCGTACGCGATTATATCCACGTGGAAGACCTTGCGGATGGTCACGTGCTGTCGCTCAACGCGCTGCTTGAGACAGGCGAAAGCCATACGGTTAACCTCGGGACGGGGCAGGGATCATCGGTTCTTGAGGTTCTGAAGGCGTATTCTGACGCGAGCGGGCAAAACCTGCCGCACCGGATTGCGCCGCGCCGTGATGGCGACGTTGCCGTTCTGACCGCGCGGCCAGATGCGGCAAAGGCAACATTGGGGTTTGAGGCAAAGAGAAGCCTTGCCGATATGTGCAAATCAAGCTGGGCATGGGTGAGCGGCCAACGCCGCAACACACACTAGCGCGGCATAGGATTGGTGCCGTGTTTATACGGCAGCCAGTCTTCGATTTCGGGGTAATATTTTTTTCGCCATGCCCGCACCCGCGGGTTCATGATCCGCAACCAAACCGGTGGGATCATCGCAGCCATCGTCATGATTGGATAGCCATACGGCAGTTGCGGCGCAGTGTCTTCGTCGTAAGTTTGAAGCAATGGAAAACGGCGGTCGGGTTTATAGTGATGGTCTGAATGGCGCTGCAAATTGATCAACAACCAATTGGATGCCAGTTGCGATGCGTTCCACGAATGGCGCGGCAAGACGTGTTCATATTTACCATCGCCGAGGTGCTTGCGCGTTAGCCCGTAGTGTTCGACGTAATTGACAAGTTCAAGCTGCCACATCGCAACGAAGGACTGCACCAAGAACAGGCCAAGCCCCGCCCATCCGCCGATCCAGATTGCGAAGACCAGCATCGCCAATTGCAAGATAGCGTAGCGCCAGAACGGATTGGAACGGTGATGCCAGGGGAGCTTTTTGCGGGCCAGCATCGCCTTTTCGGCATTAAAGGCCGATACAGGTTGTTGGCGCAAAACGCGTGGAAAATAACGATGGAAACCTTCGTTGTAACGCGCCGTCACGGGGTCTTTGGGGGTTCCAACATAGCGGTGATGCACCAGCAGATGTTCACTGCGAAAATGCGAATATAGAACCATCGCCAACAGGATATCGCCGCACCAGCGTTCAAATTTAGGTTTCTGGTGGGCCAATTCGTGCGCGTAGGTGATGCCAATAGTGCCGGACACGACGCCCATTCCGAAGAACAGCACGATCTTTTCCAATGTGCCAAGGTGGTCTGTCGCCGTGACGTACCAAAGCACACTAAACAGCGTGATGAACTGTAAAGGCGCCCAAAGAATAGTGATTGCGCGATACCAGAACAGGTCTTTTTCGGGCGTCTCAAGATCGGCATTTCCACTGTATTTGCCTGCAAGCGCGTCAATTGCCGAAAACAAATACCAGGTCGCGATGGGCATCAATATGACCGTCCATCCACCAAACACTGCGCCGATCCATGCGATGGGGATCAGTCCGATCGACAACCAGAATGGGGCCGCGCGTGTGACGCGGGCCATGTTGTCGGGGGATACGACGGGAAAGGACGTCATTCAGATGCTCCTGTTTGGGTGCAATATAGAGGTTTGCAGCTGACCCTCAAACAGGCCGTAGCGTCGCAGCGGCCAATGTGTAGGCCTTCTGCATCACTGTTGGCAGCGCGCTGGGGCTAAAGGTGTCTTCAGGCATGAATTGTCCACGGTTTGGCGATGCGTCTTGGGGCAACCATGCGGTCTGCACCCTTAAGACGAGGTTAAAGTGCGTAAATGTATGACGCGCTTCGGTGTCTGATTCGATCCAATCTGCCGAAATGGGTTCGTATTCGTCAGGCGCGTCGCCCCATTCTGTCGTCGGCCAGCCGAGCATCCCCCCGAGAAGCCCCTTGTCTGGCCGCGTCTCAAGCAGCCAAGCACCGTCAGCGCGCCGTGCGATATAGGCAATGCCATGGCGCGTTGGTTTGGGTTTCTTAGGAGTCTTCTTTGGCAATTCAGTTTGACTGCCTGCGGCGCGGGCGGCGCATTCAACCATAATCGGGCAAATCCCGCAGGCCGGGGATTTCGGGGTGCAGATCGTCGCACCTAGATCCATCACGGCTTGGGCGTAGTCGCCCGGGCGTTCGTTGGATGTGTGGCGCTGGGCATAATCCATCAGCACGGGTTTGGCGGCGGGCAAGGGTGTGTGATCGTCATAAAGCCGTGCCATGACACGTTCGACGTTGCCGTCTAGAACTGTAGAAACTTCATCAAAGGCAATCGCTGATATAGCGGCGGCCGTGTAGGGGCCGATGCCTGGCAATGTGATCAGGTCGTCGTAGGTTTGTGGGAACGCTCCGCCGTGGTCTGCCACGACTGCGCGGGCGCATTTCAACAAGTTGCGCGCGCGGGCGTAATAGCCAAGCCCCGCCCAAGCAGCCATTACATCCGCATCCTCAGCTGCGGCTAATTCCGCCACAGTCGGCCAGATCCGTGTAAATTTCTGGTGGTATTGGCGAACCGCGGCAACAGTGGTTTGCTGCAACATTACCTCTGACAGCCAAACGGCGTATGGGTTGGGCATGACACCAGCCTTGCGATCGTCGGGCATTACACGCCACGGCATTTCGCGCGCATGGACGTCGTACCAATCCAGTAGGGGTGCGGTTATGTCACGCAATGTTTATGACCCTTTGATAGTGGTTTCTCTGGCGTTGCTGCCCATAGGGTTTAGAGTAGCGCGTGAATATGAAACAGCCACGTCCCACATCAAAAACGCGCGGATTCTCTCGTGCTGTGACTCTGGTGCAAAAACGCATCCGGGGGGCCACAGAGACGCGTGGATTTTCGCAGTCGCGCGTTCTGACCCATTGGGCGGAAATCGTGGGTGAAGCAACTGCCAAGATCGCGCATCCTGTTGATGTTGGGTACGCAAAAGGCGGGTTTGGCGCGACGTTGACGGTGCTGACGTCTGGCGCACAAGCGCCGATGCTCGAGATGCAAAAAGAACAAATCCGCGAAAAGGTAAATGCCTGTTATGGCTATAACGCCATCGCGCGGATCAGAATCACACAAACAGCCGCAACGGGTTTCGCAGAAGGTCAGCTGGCCTTTGATCACGGTGTGAAAACGCCACGCGGCCCGAAACCAGAAGCACGGGCGGCAGCGGAAACCCTCGCCAAGCCCGTAGAAAATGAAGACCTGCGCGCGGCCCTCGCGGCTTTGGGCGCAAATGTCATAAGCAAACGTCCTTCAAAGACTTGAAAGAGTAATCCATGAATAAATCCGTCCTTTCCTCCGTTGCTGTTGTCGCAATCGTCGCCGTTGCAGGCGGTGCGTGGTTTATGAACCGTGACACGGGCCCCACAACAACAATCGCGAGCACTGAAACTGCCTCGAATTTTGACGTTGTCGAAATGATTCAGGGCAACCCAGATGCGTCCGTTCAGGTGTTGGAATACGCGTCCTACACGTGCCCACACTGTGCGTCGTTTCATGCCAATCAATACCAGCAGATCAAGGAAAACTATATCGACACTGGTCTGATCGGGTTCACCTACCGCGAAGTCTATTTTGACCAGCCGGGCCTTTGGGCATCCATGGTTGCCCGTTGCGGTGGGGAAATGCGGTTCTTCGGTATTTCCAACCTGCTTTATGAAAACCAACAAGGCTGGGCGCGGGCTGGTGATGGTGCGGCGATTTCTGCGGCACTGCGTAACATTGGCAAAGTCGCGGGTCTAAGCGACGCTGAACTTGACGTGTGCATGGCGGACGCGGATCAGGCGCAAGAATTGATGGCGTGGTATCGTTCAAATGCAGATGCGGATGACGTGCAGGGTACGCCGACGTTTTTCATTAATGGTGAAAAATATTCGAACATGAATTACGCAGATTTTTCTGCCGTGCTTGACGAAAAGCTTGCTGAATCCAACTGATGACACCGCTGGCGGGTCTTAAGGTTGTTGAACTGGCCCGCATTCTTGCGGGTCCGTGGGCTGGCCAGCTTTTGGCGGATATGGGCGCTGAGGTTATCAAGGTCGAGGCCCCCGAGGGTGATGATACGCGCCGTTGGGGCCCGCCATTTATCGAACATGAAGGCGAAGCATCTGCGGCCTATTTTCATGGCTGTAATCGTGGCAAGAAATCCGTCGTGATTGATTTCCGTACCGACGAGGGTAAGGCCGCGTTGCTGCGGCTTTTGTCCGATGCGGATGTTGTTATCGAAAACTTCAAGGTTGGTGGTTTGGCCAAATACGGGCTGGATTATGCGACTTTGAAAAAGACACACCCGCGGCTGATCTATTGTTCCATTACCGGATTTGGTCAGAATGGTCCTTATGCCAACCGCGCCGGATACGATTACATCATTCAAGGGATGTCCGGGCTGATGTCCGTGACGGGTGATCCTGATGGGCAGCCGCAAAAGGTGGGCGTTGCTGTTACGGATATCTTTACCGGCCTTTATGCAAGCAACGCGATCCTTGCAGCGGTGCACCAGCGTCATTCCACGGGGCAGGGGCAACATATTGATCTGGCACTGTTGGATGTGGCCGTTGCGACGACCGCGAACCAAGCGATGAATTTTCTGGCGACTGGCGTGTCCCCCCAGCGGCTTGGCAATGCCCATCCCAATATCGTTCCCTATCAGGTGTTTGATTGTGCAGACGGGCATGTGATTATCGCTGTGGGCAATGACAGCCAGTTTCGTAAATTTTGTGCCCTGCTGGGGTTAGATGCCTTGGGCACTGATCCGCGCTTTGCGACCAATCCTGCGCGCCTTGAACATCGTGAAATTCTGGTGCCGTTGCTGGCGGAACGGATGCTGGTATGGACGAAGTCAGATGTTCTTGCGGCTTGCGAAGGCAGTGGCGTTCCCGCAGGCCCGATCAATACGTTTGAAGATGTGTTTGCGGACCCGCAGGTCATTGCGCGGCAATTACGGCTTGATCTGGAAAGTGCCCCGTCAGTGCGCCCACCGATGCGGTTTTCTGATGCGGATTTGGCGCTGGATAGACCGGCCCCGACATTGGGGCAGGATCAGGACATTATTTCTGAGTGATCCCCAGCGCCGCCATCTTTTCATCCAGCGGGGCCCAGTCGTTCAAAGACAGGCGCACCGGCAAAACCAGTACTTTCGCGCGAAAATGATCCGGCAGGCGGACGGCATCCTTTTCCGTTGTCACGAGGTTTAGCCCTTGTGCACTGGCCTCGGCCTCTAGTCGTTTTAGAAGTGCATCGGTGAATGGTTGGTGATCAGACAAAGGTTCGCTGCGCACCACATTCGCGCCCAATGATTTGAGCGTTGCAAAGAATTTTTCAGGGTGGCCGATGCCTGCGAAAGCGAGCACAGGAAGATTGCCCCACGGCATGCCCGTCGCCAAAGCATCAAGTTGTCCGTTCAAGCGCACGCAATGATCGGGAAGGTCTGGCGTAAAGGCTTGGCGCGCAGATTCAGGGCCAATCGCAAGAACAGCATCAGCCCGCGCCAACCCAGCGTTTACCGGTTCACGCAAAGGGCCGGCGGGCATGGTGAGCCCGTTTCCGAACCCCTTGATCGCGTCAACCACAACAATTTGCAGGTCTTTGTGAACACTCGGGTTTTGAAATCCGTCGTCCATCAAAATCACAGACGCGCCTGCGGCCTCTGCCGTTTTGACCCCCGTGGCGCGATCCTTGGATACCCAAGTCGGCGCGAAAGAAGACAACATCAAAGGTTCATCTCCAACGTCTCCCGCAGCGTGAGTTGAAGGATCGACCCTGATCGGCCCCACGATGGACCCGCCATATCCGCGGCTGACAATATGCGGTGTTTGGCCCATGTCGGTCAGCCGTTGGGCCAAAGCAATTGCAGTCGGGGTTTTTCCTGTGCCGCCTGCATTGATATTGCCGATACAGATCACCGGAATGGTCGCCGTGTGGCTTGGCTTTTGACGCACACGGCGTGCGGTTGCAGCAGCGTACAACGCCCCGAGAGGAGACAGAATCAACCCCGGCAGGCTGCGATTTTTGTACCAGAACAGGGGTGGCTTCATGGCGCGCCTTCCGGACGTGCTACACCGTGCATCGCCGTCTCTATCAATCGATTTATTGTTTCGGCGTTATGTGTGATTTCGTCCCACCCCGCGAGGGCCATACGGGCCGTCTGCTCAGGTGAGATCAGGACGCTGATGGCGATTCCAAGTTCCGATGCAGATCGGATTTCGCGGCAGGCCTGTACGCTCGCCAGTCGTTCAAACCGTGTCTGGTGGGGCGATTTTCGGGTGCCATGAACCACTGCAGAGCCGAGCAGGATCGGTTCGAAAGGCGACGATGCGCCGCCTCCGCTCATGGTGCCACCCATAAAAGTCAGCGGCACAAGGCGATACCACAGGCCCAATTCATCTGGCAGATCCGCGACGTATACTTGGTGTTCCGGTTCTGGATCATCGCCTTCGGATCGTACACCTACTCTGAACCCCGCATCCCGTAAAACTTGCGCCGATTTGGGGCCATCGCCGATGTCGCGCGGCGACAAGACCATAATCAAACGGTGGCTTTTGCGCGATGCCGCCATGTGTGCTGCTGCCATATGCACGACTTCGCTTTGCACGACGTCGGCTGCAAGCCACATTGGTCGCGCGCCAAAGGCTTCGGCCATCACTGTCAGTTCATATTGATCGTGCGGAAGGGGGATGGGTTCTTCGAGGATCGGGCCTGTGGCCTCAACCTGTTCAGCCGCGACCCCGCCGCGCATCAATCGCGTGGCGGTCGCACCGTCTGCTGTCAGGATGCGGTGGAACGGGGAAACAGCACTGCGCGTGGCCCGTGGTAACCAACGTGATCCACCGGGAATAAGGCCCGCATTCCGCGCGTTGATAAGCGTGGCGGCAATGCCAGATCGTTCGACTTGTCGCAACAACGCGGGTCGCAGGGCGCCACCGTTCCAGATCAGATAGCTCGGCCCCCATTTGTCCAGAAAGGCACGGCATTTCGTTGGGCTGTCCGATGGGACTTCGACGCAAATAACGTCGCTCGGCAAGGTTTCGAATGCGCTAAGGTGCGGGGCATCACACGTTACCAAGACATCCGCAGCGTCACTGTGTTCGATCAGGCGGTTGGCCAGCGACAGGGTCGTTGTGATCTCGCTCGCGTCACCGCAATGCACCCAAATCACTGGACCCGCGCCCCCTTTTTAACCGAGTTCTTCAGTCGCAGACGTTTCAGCCGCTTCGTCGCGCAGGCGGTGAATGTGCGCGATGAAATAACGCATGTGGGCATTGTCTACGGTCTTTTGGGCCTCTGCCTTCCAGGCGTTGAACGCGCTTTCGTAATCCGCGAACATGCCCACGACGTGGATGTCATCGACGTCCTTAAAAGCGTTCTTGGTTGGGTCGATGAGTTCGCCACCAAAGACGAGGTGCAGACGTTGTGCCATGGGATACCTACCGGTCAAATTACGTTGCGCAGACCCTATTGGAGGGGGCGCTGCGCGTAAAGCAGATCACACCAACGCAGTTATCAAAGTGCTATGGATTCCGCCTGCCGCGACCATGCCGTTGATTTGCGGATGGGGGTTGTTGAACAAGGCCGGACCGCCCTTTTGATCGCTCGCGATGCCGCCAGCTTCTGTGACGATCAATGCACCGGCGGCGACATCCCATTCCCAAGTGGGCCGCAATGTAAGCATCGCGTCAAACCGTCCCTGCGCCACAAGCGCAAGGCGGTACGCAAGAGAGGAGCGGAATGTGCGCTTGAACGGCGGAACTGCCCCTGCCCAGTGTTTCGGGTCAACATTTGGTTTGTTGGACAGGACCGTGGCCGTGTCGATCGGTTTGTCATTCGTCGCAAAGATGGGGTCGTTGTTACAGGTCGCACCTTTGCCGATCTCGGCGGCATACATCAAATCCCGCATGGGCAGGTAAATCACCGCAGCGACAGGTTTTCCGTTTTCGGTGATGGCAATCGAATGGGCCCAGTCTTTGCTGCCTTCGATGAACGCCCGGGTGCCATCTATGGGATCGATAATGAACTGTCGTTCGGTTTTCAGGCGGGCATCGCCGTCTTCGGTTTCCTCGGACAGCCAGCCGTAATCAGGGCGCGCCGCTTGAAGGTCTGCCTCAAGCTGGCGGTTCACGTGCAGGTCGGCCTCGGTTACGGGGCCTTGGCCGCCGGATTTTTCCCAGACTTCGGGCGAGGCGTTGAAATACCCGCGTGCGATATCCCCCGCATCGCGTGCCGCATTGATGAGAAGTTCGAGGTCACGCACCTGCGAGGGTCATCCCGTCAATCATCAGGCTGGGGATAACGCGGCTGATATGCGTGCGTGCATCGTTCGCGGGGACGATCCGCGCAAGCATGTCATGCAGATTGCCTGCCACAGTACATTCGTTGACGGGGTAAACGATTTCGCCATTTTCAACCCAGAAACCGGACGCACCGCGGGAATAATCGCCTGTGTTAGGATTGATGGTGGACCCAATCATAGACGTAATCAAAAGCCCTGTGCCCATATCGCGGATCATGTCTTCTGGCGATTGGACGCCTTGGGTCAATGTCACGTGGCCTACGGATGGGGACGGTGGGCCAGACGTGCCGCGCGATGCTGATCCGGAGCTCTCCAGCCCCAGTTTGCGAGCTGTCGCCAGGTCGAGCGTCCAACCTGTCAGGACGCCATCGTCGATGATTTTGCGTTCCGCTGTTGGCAGGCCTTCACCGTCAAACAGCCGTGAACCGGACACGCGGGGGCGGTGGGGCGTTTCTATCAGATCCATGCCTTCTGGCAGAACGCGTTGCCCGTTTTTGCCCAGCAGCCAAGACGACCCGCGCGCGATCATTGCGCCATTACTGGCTGACAACAGATGCCCGATAAGGGAACCTGCGATACGTTCATCAAACAACACCGGATACGTGCCCGTTTGTGGTTTGCGTGCGCCGTGGCGGGCAACGGCGCGTTCCCCCGCGACGCGGCCAATCTCGGCAGCGTCGCGCATGTCGGACAAATGGATACGGCTGTCGAAATCGTAATCGCGCTCCATTCCTGTGCCCTCGCCGGAAATTGCGACGGCGGATAGGGAATGGCCTGTGCTTTCGTAACCGCCGGAAAATCCGTTGCTTGCGGCCATGTAGACCTGTCGGCGGCCGTATCCGGCGGACGCGGATTGAACTTGTGCGATACCATCAACCGCCTGCGCCGCGGATTCAGCGATACGCGCCTGTTCTTCGAGCCACGCGGGGTCGGGTTCGTCGCCTGCATCAACAAGATCTAGGCGTGCTGGGTCTGTGTCCGTCGCAAGCTGGGACACGTCCGCGATGCCTGAATGCGGGTCTTCGGGGGCTTCGTTTGCCATTGCAACAGCGCGGTGCGCCATTTCTTCAACTGTGCGGTCCGATGTATCGGATGCGCTGACGTTGGCGGATCGATGGCCGATAAAAACACGCAACCCTATGTCGGTGGATTCAGAACGCTGCGCTTCTTCTAGGACAGAATTGCGAACGTCGATGTTAACGGAGGTGCCCGAGATCGCGACGGCATCGGCGTTGTCAGCGCCCGCACCTTTGGCGGCATCAATCAGGCGTTGGGTCAAATCTGCAAGCGTACGTGTCATGGAACTTCCTTTGCTTGCGACGGAGGTAGTTTGTGTTGGGGCGGCCCGCAAGTGCGCGCCGCCCGGATTTATCGTTACTGTAGACGCTGGCCGTTCGCCAAAACGTGGCCTTCGCTGTTCACCTCAAGCACAGTTTCAAGCATGTCGTCGCCCACTGGTGTTGCGAACATGCCCATCATCATACGTGGCATCATCAGTTCCTCTTCTGGGATGAGCCCCATCGCAACGAGGTTGTCCATCAACGCATTCGCGCCGTTCAGATTGACCGTCACTTTGCCTTCGGGGCGGGCGATGCCGGGGATTGTCTGGAAATCTGTCCAGTCAAACGTCATCGCGCCCTTTGCCGTGGCTTCTGCGCCGACAGCGGCGATACGCAAGTTTTCGATTGTTACGTTATCAATTTCAACCGCGGGTGGGCCGAACATCTGTGCCATGGCGGCGAAATCAAGGAAGTCGGTTCCGTTGGTGCCATTGCCTGTTACGTCAAACGAAACCTCTGCCGGATCGCGCGGCAGGATGCCTGCGGGGTCAAACAGGCCCCAGATCGTATCGCCGAGTGTCAGGCCCTGCATGCTGGTCGCAATGCGGAAGTCCTGCGGATCATCAGATGCGTTCAGGGGAACATCGTAATTCGCACTGATTTGATCCATGGCGAAATCCAGATCGCCGGGGAACAACGTCTGGTCATTGAACGTCATTGCGAAATCAGCCGCTTCGGCGGTCGCAGCGAGGCCATCTTCGTTAACGGTCAATGCTGCAATTTGCGGGCCTGTGCTTGTGGCTTGGCGGTTCATAACCTCACCGTTCAACGTCGTTTCCGAAACTGACGTTGAAGCCGCGCCCGTGGTTTCGAGAGCAATGCTCAATCCGTTGCGCAGGGCGGCCGACAAGTTCATTACATCTGACCCACCCACGGGCAGCATCATATCGATATTGGATTGGACAGGTTGGGTATTTTGAGTGCTTTTGGATACGACATTGTCGATCGTGTACGTAAAGTCCGCACCGGAATTACCCACCTCGGATGTCGATGTGTAATTGATCAGATTGCCTTCGGTGACAGTGGACGTGCCTGTCCAGAAATCCATTGTGAACGCGCCCTCGATCTCGAATTCATCGGCATTAGGGCCGTCGGCTTGGGCGTTGGTCACGTCAAAGCGAAGGTTCTGCGCGTCGGCAATATATGTAATTTCGCCTGGATCACCGGATGCCAGAACAGAGTATCCATCATGGGTCATCGTCATATCGACCGAAAATGATCCCTCGTCCTCAGCGCCACCTGACACAGACAGCGTCATTGGTGACGGGTAGGTGATCAGAACGCTTCCATCACCATTGTCCGCCATCGTCACGTCGCCATTTATCATGACTTGCATGCTGGCCACGCCTTGCGGAAAGACGATGTTCATTTCCGGATTGCTGAACGTGTCGCCGGACAATTCTCCGCTTAGGGAAACGCCCAATGCGCTATAAAATGCCTTTTGGTTGGACAGCACATCGGCTGCTGTGACGTCGGCAAAGGCCGGAACGGCGAATGCTGTAGACAGGGCGATAAAACTGGTCGCTAAACGGATCTTCATGTGTCTCTCCTGAAAGTAAATGCGGCGCCTGGTTGAACCAGACGCCGCGAAGTTCTGTTATCCATGTAAGGTGCTTTCGGGCGATTTGTAGCCCTAGCGCAGACGTTGACCGTTCGCGAGCGCGTGACCTTCGCTGTTCACTTCGATTGTTGAGGTCAGCATGTCGTCACCGACAGGCGTCGTGAACATACCCATCATCATACGTGGCATCATCGCTTCTTCCTGCGGGATCAAACCCATCTGGATAAGGTTATCGATCAAGCCATTCACGCCATTGATCGCGAAATTGACCTGGCCTTCGGGGCGTGGAAAGCCATCGAATGTTTGTAGATCGCTGTTGTCGAATGTGAACGCACCATCCCCTGTGATTTCAGCGCCAGCACCCTTCACAACAAGTTCTGTAATTTCGACACTGTTCAGTTCACCCGGAACGTCCGTCATCATTGCCGCTTCTTGTTGGGCGGGATCGAGGAAATCAAAGAATGGGGTAACCTTGGCGGACAGGCCGATGGCAACGGTAACCGCTTCGCGCGGCAGGATCGTTTGTGGATCAACGAGGTTCCAAATGGTGTCGCTGATTGCCAATTCAGTAAAGTTGAACCCCAAACGCGCATCACGCGGGCCGTCGGTTCCTTGGCTCAGTGGGATATCGAAATCAAACCCGTATTGCGCCATGCTCGCCTGAAGGGGGAAGGGGATTTCATTGGGGATCGACATGGTGATGTCGATGCCTTTGGACGTGCCGGAATACAGCGCACCGTCCATGTCGAACGCGACCGACAAAATGCCGCTGTCGACGGTGGCAGACCCGGACCCTTGGTCGTTCTTCACATCAAAGTCGAACGCATAGGACAGATTGCCAAAGGTATATCCGCCCTCGAACGCCAGACCATCTGCAAAAGGGGGCTGTTCGGCGTTCATATCCATATCGATCGGCGCGGCAATTTTTGCAAACATCGCAAGGTCAGCAATATCGGCGTTGCCTGAAATCGTGCCGCCCGCGTCGATTTCGTTGAACAGCATGTCGATGTCCAGCGCACCAATATTAAAGGCGTAGTCAATGCGCGTCAGGGTGTCTTCGCTGACGGAATATTGGCCCGCCACGTTCAGCATCGCGATCACGGCATCCACAACTTCGACGTCCATGGATTGATCGCCTTCAAGATTGTCGAGGCTTAATGCATAACGGTCTGCGGCGATATCATAGACCATCGCTTCGGGATCACCTGACACTGTCAGCGACATATTCTCTTGGGACACCGTCAGGTTTGCTTTGACGGGGTCGCCGTACTGCGGCGTTGCATTGATGGTGATAGGGTAGCTGTCCGCAACCGTGATCGAGACCGTACCATCGCCATTTTCCGTCAGGGCGATATCGCCAAGCAGAGCAGTGATCGTTGCTTCGTCATCGCTCATCTCGATCTTGACGTCTGATATTGTGAGGGTGCCGGCGGACATATCTTCGCCACTTGTGGTGAACCCTTGGCCGTAAACTGCCATCTGTTCTGTCCAATTGTCCCAAACCTGCTGGGCGGTGACATCGGCGTTGGCCGTTGTGCCACATAAAATCGCGGCGATAAGGCTCGTGTGACGAATGCTCTTCATTATAAGGCGCTCCTGCGGAAAAATGTTGGGAACAGCTTTTCAACTCTGCGCAGGGGGGTCAAGGTCACGTATGCCGGACCTTGTGCAGCATTTGATCCGGAATTGTGCAGACAGTCGAAAGGACGCGACATGGATATGACGAATAAGGTCGTTTTGATCACCGGCGCGAGCCGCGGGATCGGTGCCGCCACTGCGCGGGCTTTCGCCGACGTAGGGGCAAAGGTGGCATTGGTGGCGCGGTCCGGCGACGAGATCGAGGCGCTGGCGCGCGAAATCGGCGAGAATGCAATCGCCGTACGGTGTGACGTGTCGGATTACGAGGCCGTCACGGCTGCGATTGCAAAGACGGTTGCGGCATTCGGCCCGTTGGATGTGTTCATCGGCAACGCCGGATTGCTCGATCCGATCAGCCATTTGGCGGACGCTGACCCGGACGCATGGGGCAAAACAATCGATGTGAACCTTAAGGGCGTCTTTAACGGAATGCGCGCTGCAATGCCCGATATGATCAAACGCGGGCAGGGCACGATTATTACGATTTCCTCTGGCGCGGCACATAACCCGATTGAGGCGTGGTCGTCCTACTGTTCGTCAAAAGCCGGGGCCTACATGCTGACGCGCTGTGCGGACAAAGAGGCCCGCGAACACGGGCTTCGTATTATGGGGCTGTCACCGGGTACGGTTGCCACGGATATGCAGCGCGACATCAAGGCATCGGGGATCAACCCCGTTAGCCAGCTTGAATGGTCCGATCATATCCCGCCGGAATGGCCTGCAAAAACGCTTGTGTGGATGTGCGGCCTCGAGGCGGATAAATATCTGGGCGAAGACATTTCCCTGCGCGAAGATGATATTCGCAGATCGGTGGGCCTGATTTGATCAATATAATCGTATCGGGTGGCTGCCTCACTGTGCGAATTGACCGCACGGAAAAGGCCAACGCCCTGACAGAAGACATGTTGAACGACATGGCGGGCGCTGTTGAAGACGCGGATCAGACAGTTTTGATTTTGACAGGTGCGGGCAAAGTATTCAGCGCGGGGGCTGATCTTGAAGATGTGCGCAACGGCACCCTTGCGACGTCGCCGGCATGGGAACGTCTTTCGCAGGCTGTTGCGGATTTTCGGGGGCTTAGTGTTGCGTCGCTGAATGGGTCATGTGCAGGCGGCGCGCTGGGCATGGTGTTGGCCTGTGATTTGCGCATCGCAGTACCGTCGGCAAAATTCTTTTATCCGGTGATCAAGATGGGCGTGCGACCACAGCCCTCAGACCCTGCACGACTGGCGCGCCTCGTCGGGCCATCCGCGACAAAGCGCATCCTTCTGACGGGCGCAAAGCTCGACGCGAACGAGGCGCTGGCCCTCGGGCTGATTGACCAGATCAGCCAGATAACATTGGACGCTGACACGATGGATCTGGTTCAACCGGCACTTGCCGCTGATCCCACCCTTGTGGGTGCGATCAAAGGGATGATCGGCTGAGCAGTTTCCTCGCGCACAAACGTGGTATAGGGGGCGATTATGAATGACCTGATGAACACAGTGCTGGGCTATGTGATGCCCGTATACGAGATCGCTTTGGCGTGGATTATTGATCCGGCCAATTGGGTGCAATTTGCATTGCTGGTGGTCGCCTACGTGGCGGCGGTATTTATCACGCGCAAGCTGAACCCGAGGCTGATCAAGGCGTTGACGCCAGCGGCAGACAGCCAAACGGCGCTGTCAAAAGCGCGCAGGTTTGTGCTGATCTTCATGCCGCTTGTTCTGCCGCTTTTGGCGTTTGCGTTGACTGCGATTGGTGAACAGGTCACGCGGTCTGTCTTTGGTGCGGGTGAAGTCATTGCCTTTGGCAAACGTGTTTTCCTGTTTCTCGCAGTGCGTGCGTTCGTGCGCGATATGCTGTCCGATCCGCTTTTGAAATTGATCGGAAAGACGGTTCTGATTCCGCTGGCCGCTGTGTATGCGCTGGGCTTTCTTGACCCTGTGATACTGTGGCTGGGCGCGACGACGGTGCCTTTGGGCAATATGTCCTTTTCGCTTCTTGGGCTTTTGCGGTTTGCTGTTGTGGCGACCATTATGTTCTGGCTGGGGCGTTGGTCTAACGACCAATCCAGCGCGCTGATTGAAAAACAAGACATGCCGCCCGCGACGCGGCAGTTGGCTGTCAAAGCGGCAGAGATCGCGATTTTTGGGGCGGCGTTTCTGGTTGCGATGAACATCGCGGGTGTGCCACTGACGTCGCTGGCGGTTCTGACGGGTGCGCTGGGTGTTGGTATCGGTTTTGGCCTTCAGAAAATTGCATCGAATTTCGTTTCCGGTGTGATCCTGCTTCTCGAAGGGCAAGCAACGGTTGGGGATTACGTTGAACTCGATGGCGGCGAGGCGGGCACGATCGTCAAGATGACAGCCCGTGCCGCCATTCTGGAAACGTTTGATGGCAAATGGATCGTCGTTCCGAACGAAGATTTCATCGTCACACGCGTTATCAACTATTCCGACAGCGGGTCAGCCAACCGCTATGAGGTTACGTTCTCTGTCAGCTATGACACGGATATCAACCTGATTCCGGGCATCATTGAGCCCGCGGTATCCGCTCTCGATTTCGTTCTTGATGCGCCGCATAAGCCCGACGTTGAGCTTGATAATTTTGGCGACAGTGGCATCGATTTTATCGTTGAGTTCTGGGTCGAAGGCATCGACGATGGCCAGTTCAAATACCGCAGCCATGTGCGGTTCGCCGTGTGGAATGCCCTGAAAGACGCTGGCATTGAAATTCCGTTCCCACAGCGTGTGTTGCATGTCAAAGGCGGCCTTCCTGTCGGCGCGCCCGAGTGACAGATGCCCTGATCATTGGCGGCGGTCCTGCCGGATTGATGGCTGCCGAAGTCTTGTCGGCAGCGGGTCATTCGGTGATTGTCGCAGACGCGATGCCGACGGTTGGGCGTAAGTTTTTGATGGCAGGCAAATCGGGTTTGAACCTGACTAAGGCCGAAGACAAAGATACATTTGAGGCCGCATTTGGCGATGCCTTGGATACTCTGGCGCCAATCTTGTCTGACTTTGGCCCCGATGCCGTCAGCGATTGGGCGCAGGGACTTGGGCAGGATGTATTTACAGGTTCCACGGGGCGAGTTTTTCCCGTCAAAATGAAGGCTTCTCCGCTTTTGCGGGCATGGGTGGCGCGATTGACGCAAGAGGGCGTAACGATCCAAACACGCTGGAGGTGGACAGGCTGGGATGGTGGTTCGGCGACATTCAACACGCCCGAAGGCCCACAGACCATCGACGCGAAAACTACAGTTCTCGCGATGGGCGGTGCCAGCTGGAAACGGCTTGGGTCCGACGGCAAATGGGCAGGGCATTTGTTGGATGTGGTTGCGCCGTTCCAACCTGCGAACGTGGGTTTTGAAATTCCTTGGTCTGACCACATGACCCAGCATTTCGGAACGGCTGTTAAAGGATGCAAATTGACGGCCGGTGGGGTCGTGGCGCGCGGTGAATTTGTTGTGTCTAACAAGGGAATTGAGGGCGGCGGTATTTACGCCGTGTCGTCGGCTATTCGTGATGGCGCGCCTTTGGTGCTCGATCTGCTCCCGAACCTCAGTGAGGCTGATATCGCGGCGAAACTAGCCGCCCCTAAGGGCAAACAATCAACCGCGAACACGTTGCGCAAGGTTCTAAAACTCGATCCGCTGAAACGTGCATTATTGAACGAATTTGGCAGATTTAGTGACGCATCACTGCCCGCGACGATAAAGGCTTTGCGTTTCCCTAATCTGGTTCCGCGCCCGATGGACGAAGCGATTTCAACTGCGGGCGGGGTACGTTTCGGCGCGCTTGATGGCGATCTTATGTTGCGCGGCCGTGATGGTGTGTACTGCGCGGGTGAAATGCTCGATTGGGAGGCTCCGACGGGTGGTTACCTTATCACGGCGTGCCTTGCGACGGGACGCTGGGCGGGGTTGGCCGCAGCGCGTCGGCTTCAGGCGTCGTAATAGTCGCGGTACCAATCGACGAAGGCTTGTACGCCCGTTTCGACGTCTGTTTTCGGCGTGTATCCTGTCAGCGTTTTCAACAATGCGCCGTCCGCCCATGTCGCGGGGACATCACCGGGCTGCATATCCATGAAATTCTTCACGGCGGTTTGCCCCAAGGCTTTTTCAATGGCTTCGATGAAGGCCATCAACTGCACAGGTTCGCCGTTACCGATATTGACAATGCGGTGGGGTGCGACGGGCGACAGGCTGTCGCCATCGGGCACATTATCCAGTCGTTCCGGCACGGCATCCAGCAACAGATGAATCCCCCGCACGAGGTCTTCGACGTAGGTGAAATCGCGTGACATGTCGCCGTGGTTGTAGACGTCAATGGCATCACCGTTCAGCACAGCCTTGGTGAATTTGAACAGCGCCATATCGGGGCGGCCCCATGGGCCATAGACCGTAAAGAAGCGGAACATCGTTGTCGGAATATCGTAAAGGTGGGCATAGGAATGGGCCATCACCTCGTTTGATTTCTTGGTGGCCGCATAAAATGACATCTGAGTGTCGGCCTTGTCCGTTTCTGTGTACGGCATTTGCGTGTTGGCGCCATATGCAGATGATGTCGATGCCAGCAAAAGGTGTTTCACAGGTGTGGCGCGCACGGCTTCTAGTAGATTGAAGGTGCCGATGATGTTGGCATCCACATAAGAACGCGGTTCATCGATAGAATAACGAACGCCGGCTTGTCCGGCCAAATGGATCACGTAATCGGGTTTCTCGGCTGCGATCAGGTCCATCAACACACCGTCATTTTCAAGACGATCATTAACGGCTTTGAAACCGCCCGATTGCAGCAAATTCGCCTGACGCCGTTCTTTCAAACGCACATCGTAATAATCCGTCATCGCGTCAAACCCGATAACATCGAACCCATGCGCGAGCAGCCTTTTGCACAGGTGATATCCAATGAACCCTGCTGATCCCGTGACGAGTGCTTTTACCATGATTGTTCCTCTAAGGCTGCGGGTTCTTCCTGTCATGGTCAGGGTGGCAAGCGCAATATGTGGCTGTAGAACCTCATGTTCGGGCAAGTATGTAAATCCTTACTTGCCAGCACATCTTACAAGCAATTACGCAATGTTAATTATTCGTAAAGATTTGAAGCGCCTTGAGTACCTGAGCGATTGCCACATTGAAATTTAGGGCTGGGCAAAGCTCCGCTGTGTTTTTTGGTACAGTTGGTGCCGTCCCTCTGGTGTGATACGAAAGTGCGTTGCTTAATGACTAGGACATGTAATGGTTGATTCTTTTTCACGTCGTACGAAAAGAATAATGCTGCTGTCTTTTGATTGGAGCATGGTCTTTGCTGCGTTCTACCTCGCGTTTGTGCTGCGGTACGGTACGGCGTTTCCGATTGAACGCTTTGCGGCATCTTGGCCCGTTACAGTTTTGCTGATGTGCCTTGCGCCTGTCGCGATCATTGGTCTTCGCCTGCCGTGGATAAAACTGTCGTCCTTTGACATGCGCGGCGCGCTTCGTGTTGCAGTTGTTGCAATGATCCTGAGCAGCGTCGTTTCGTTGACAAGTTTGGTTTTTGATATTGGATCGGTCCGATCAATTCCCGCGATTTTCGCGGCGGGCTATTTTGCGCTCGCGATTTTTGGGCGCATGGTCGCTTTGCAATTGCTGACGTCCCTTGGCGGATCCGGTTCAGTCACGCGGGTTGCGATCTTTGGTGCAGGCGCGGCGGGTATTCAATTGTCATCCGCGCTTCGTCAAAGCCCCGAGGTCGTTCCAGTTTGTTTTTTCGATGATAATCCCAGCTACAAGGGCTTGTTGATTGCTGGTCTGCGTGTTCATCCACGTGCCGAACTTGAACGCATTATCAATGCGGAAGGGATCAAACGTATTTTGGTTGCTATTCCATCCCTTGATCAAACAGACCTCGCCGATCTGGTGACAGAGCTGTCACGGCTGGATATCGACCTTCAGGTTTTGCCGTCCTACGTCGATCTGATCTATGGCAAAAGCAAAGAACTGAAAACGGTCGCGCCAAATACGCTGCTTGGCCGCGATAACGTCGACCTCGACATTCCCGAGATCGCCAAAACCTACGCAGGTCGTACCGCGATGGTGACGGGTGCAGGCGGGTCTATCGGATCAGAATTATGCAAGCAGCTTGTTGAATGTCGCCCGCAGAAAATCGTTTTGTTCGAGCAAAGTGAATTTGCGCTTTATGAGATTGAGGCCGCGCTGCGCCCGATTGCCACTGAAAAGAACATCGAACTGGTGGCACGGCTTGGGTCGGTTTGTAACGCCGTTCGGGTTGAGGATGTCTTGACCACAGAAAAAGTCGAAGTCGTGCTTCATGCGGCGGCCTACAAACACGTGCCAATGGTGGAAGACAACGAAGTCGAAGGCGCGCGCAACAACGTCTTGGGCACCCAGATTGTCGCAGAGGCCGCAAACAAGTGTGGCGTGGACCGCTTTATTCTTATTTCCACAGACAAGGCCGTGCGTCCGACCAATGTGATGGGGGCCACGAAGCGGCTTGCAGAACTCGTGTTGCAGGACCTTGCCACGCGATCTACGCACACGCGCTATTCGATGGTGCGTTTTGGCAATGTGCTTGGGTCCTCGGGCTCTGTTTTGCCGTTGTTCCAGCGCCAAATCCGGCAGGGCGGGCCAATCACGGTCACCCACCCTGATGTCACACGTTTCTTCATGACCATTCCGGAAGCCGCACGATTGGTTTTGCTGGCGGCGGTTTTTGCCAAGGGCGGTGATGTGTTCATCCTCGACATGGGTAAGCCGATGAAGATTGTCGATGTCGCACGGCGGATGGTCGAAATGTCAGGGGCAAGCGTTCAATCGCCTGACAACATGGGCGGGATCGAGATCAAGATCACCGGCCTTCGCCCCGGTGAGAAATTGTACGAAGAACTGCTTATCGACGATGATTCACTACTTCCGACGCCACACGCCAAAATCTTGCGCGCCGATGAGGCACGGTTGAGCCAGATTGAAACCGCAAGAATGCTTCGTGATTTGGCCTCGGCTGTTCAGAATTCGGACAAAGCAATGGTTCGGACCGTTATTGAACGCGATGTTCAGGGTTACCACCGCGCCGATCTTACAGGTACAGCTAAACCTCAATTGGGTTAAGACGGATTGTGTAAAACAGCCCCTTCCCTTGTCATCCCACCTGGGTCAATTTGGTTTTCAACCGACCTAGA
Organism: Octadecabacter dasysiphoniae; assembly: GCF_021532615.1. Taxonomy (GTDB): domain Bacteria; phylum Pseudomonadota; class Alphaproteobacteria; order Rhodobacterales; family Rhodobacteraceae; genus Octadecabacter; species Octadecabacter dasysiphoniae. The sequence goes on along the minus strand of NZ_JAKGAQ010000002.1, from coordinate 570,720 downwards.
TCGATGATGTGAATTTTTGAGGGCTGTGAATATGATTACCCCCGTGATCCTAGCAGGCGGTGCGGGCACCCGTCTTTGGCCTTTGTCACGCAAAAGCTTTCCAAAACAGTTTTCAGTGTTTGAAGGCGTTCAATCGCTTTTTCAACAGACCGTTGCGCGGCTGTCAGGCGCGGGAATGACCCGGCCTCTCGTCCTCACGTCAGAGGACTTTCGGTTCATCGTTACCGAACAGCTCGGCAAGGTTGGCATCCTGCCAGAACATATTTTCATTGAACCGGAAGGGCGTGACACAGCACCAGCGATTTTGCTTGCGGCGATGTCCGTGTCTGACGCCAATGAAAACGGGCTTATGCTTGTGGCGCCATCAGACCATCTGGTGCCCAACACTGACGCCTTTTTGGCGGCTGTGGCGCAGGCCACGCCCGATGCGCAGGCAGGACAAATTGTGACGTTCGGAATTACGCCGGATCGCCCCGAAACGGGCTACGGGTATCTTGAACTTTCGGGCGATCCAGTTGGCGGGCAGACCGCACCATTGGCGCGTTTCGTAGAAAAACCAGACCGCGCAACCGCAGAGGAAATGTTGGCAACGGGCCGTTACCTTTGGAATGCCGGAATCTTTTTGATGAAGGCCTCGACCGTCTTAGCCGCCTTTGAAAAATACGCGCCACAACTGGTTGACCCAGTGCGCGCGGCCCTTGATGGCGCACAGCCGGATCTGGGGTTTAAACGTTTGGACGCGGTTGCGTGGTCGGGCGCAGACAAGATCAGCGTTGACTACGCGATCATGGAAAAGGCAGATAACTTGGTCGTCATGCCGTTTCCCGATGGCTGGACAGATCTGGGCGATTGGGAGGCCGTGCGTTGGACGGGTGCAGACACAAACGGCGTGCGCGTGAATGGGGATGCAACTGCGCTGGAATGCGAAGATTCCCTGCTGTGGTCCGAAGGCGAAGGCCAGAAACTGATTGGTTTGGGCCTGAAGGATGTGATCGCCGTCGCGATGCCCGACGCGGTGCTGGTTGCAGACAGATCGCGCAGTCAGGACGTCAAAAAAGTTGTGGATGCGCTGCGTGCAAAAGGTGCCGCGCAGGCGGATGCCTTTACGCGTGATCATCGCCCTTGGGGATGGTTCGAAAGCCTCGCCATGGGGCCGCGGTTTCAAGTGAAACGTATTTGCGTCCACCCTGGCGGGGTGCTGTCGCTGCAATCACACGTACACCGCGCAGAACATTGGGTTGTCGTCGAAGGGTCCGCCCAGGTGACGGTTGGTGACACAGTGAAAATGGTCTTCGAAAACCAGTCGATCTATGTGCCGCAAGGCGACATCCACCGGCTTGAAAACCCCGGCAAGGTCGAACTAACCCTGATCGAGGTTCAAACCGGTAGCTATCTTGGCGAAGACGATATCATTCGCCACGAAGACGTGTATTCGCGGGGTTAGTCTTCCTGATCTGCTGACGCTTCATAAGGTGCGCGACCAATGGAGACATAGGAGTCAAAGCCCGCGCGTTTCGCATCTTTGTTCGAATAGATATTGCGCAGGTCCGCCATGCGCGGTGTCACCATATGCTCGGCGATTTGCGACAGATCGAGGCCACGGAATTCGTTCCATTCCGTCAACACGACGACCAAATCGGCGTTGCGCGCTGCTTTGTACGGATCGTCCATCCATTTGACGCCGGGCAACAATGCTTCGCCTTCGTGTTTGCCTTGCGGATCAACAACGCGCACCTTCGCACCACCGCCGACAAGCGCGGGAATGATGGTCAGGGATGGCGCATCTCGCATATCGTCCGTGTTTGGTTTGAACGTCACACCCAGAACCGCAACCGTCTTGCCGTTAAAGCTGTCGTCGCACAGCTCCAAAAGCTTATCGACCATGCGGCGTTTCACTTCGTCGTTCACCTTAATCACGGCTTCGGTGATCTGCATGGGAACCGCGTGTTCTTGACCGATACGTGCCAGGGCTTTGGTGTCTTTGGGGAAGCATGATCCACCGTAACCGGGCCCTGCGTGCAGGAATTTGTTCCCGATGCGCCCATCAAGGCCCATGCCCTTGCTGACCTGTTTGATGTCAGCGCCAGTGCGTTCGCACAGTGCGGCAATTTCGTTGATGAATGTGATCTTCGTCGCCAAAAATGCGTTGGCCGCATATTTGATCATCTCGGCGCTTTCGAGGTCGGTGATGACCACTGGGAAATCACGCAAGAACAGGGGGCGGTAGACGTCGTTCATGATGTCGCCCGCGCGCTCTGACTGGACGCCGACAACCACACGATCAGGGCGCATGAAATCGTCGATCGCAGCACCTTCGCGCAGGAATTCCGGGTTGGACGCCACATCAAAATCAAGATCGGGGTTTGCCTTGCGCACGACCTGTTTGACTTGGCGGTTGGTGCCAACGGGCACTGTCGATTTGGTGACAATGACGGTGTAATGCTTTGCCGCCAACGCGATTTCTTCTGCCACGGCCATCACATAGGTCAGGTCTGCATGGCCATCACCGCGCCGCGTCGGTGTGCCAACGGCGATGAATACAGCGTCGGCGCCATCAATTGCTTCGGCCAAATTCATCGTGAATGTAAGGCGGCCAGCTTCGACGTTCTTAGCCATCAGCTCTTCGAGGCCGGGTTCGTAAATAGGCACTTCGCCTGCTTCAAGCTTGGCGATTTTAGATGGGTCTTTGTCGACACACACAACATCGTGCCCGAAATCGGAGAAACACACACCTGACACCAGACCAACGTAGCCCGTTCCGATCACTGCAATTTTCATCTTCTTGTCCTATGTCAAAATTTTCTGCTGAATAGCCCAGCACTGCTTGAGCGACTAGACCAAATTATAAACCTGACGAAAAGCGCGGGTTTCTGTGGCTTTGGGGCGGTTTGGCACGACGTTTCCTGGCACGGTATGGCATATCCCCCACCTTTGACGTTTAGTTGCAACGACTCGGCGGGTTTGCGCAAAAATAGGCTTGCGGCAGGCTGACCGACAGTGCCAGAAGTTAATTATGGTCAGTTTTTATAGTTTCATAGGCTTTGCAGGCGCTGTTGCTGCCTCCATCGCCGCCGCCCCGGTTGTTGCGCAAGGTACTGGCGAAGACAGTTGGCGGGCGACGTACACCCTTTTCGGGACACCCGGCATCATTGATATGCCCTCTGCTGTGGCGTTGCCCGACGGAGAGATATCGGCGAACTTGTCTGCGTTTGGCGATACCCGCCGCGCGACATTCAGTTTTCAGGTGTTGCCCCGTCTGACGGCAAATTTTCGGTATTCCCTGATTGATGCCTATGACCGCAGCTTTGATGCCCAATATCTGTTGGCTGACGAAGGTCGGATTCGCCCCGCCGTCGCGATTGGTTTCCGTGATTTCCTAGGGACGGGCCGGTACAGCAGCGAATATTTCGTTGCCACAAAAACCGTGTCGCCCAATGTGCGCGTTTCGGGTGGCATTGGCTGGGGCCGTCTGGGTACTGTCAACGGATTTACAAACCCCCTAGGGATTATTGACCAAGGTTTTGAGACCCGTCCGACGGATCGTCCGGGCACGGGCGGCACGGTTCTCGCAAAGCAGTTCTTTCGCGGTGATGCGGCGTTCTTTGGTGGCGTCGAATGGCGCTTGAACGATGAATGGACCGTCTTGGCGGAATACTCGTCGGATTCCTATCAGCGCGAAACAGACCGCACAGATTTTGTCAGGGAATCCCCTCTGAACTTTGGTGTGACGTGGCAACCCAATGAGTCCTATCAGCTGGGCGCCTATTACCTTTATGGCAGCGAGGTCGGACTGTCGGCGACTATCATAGTTGATCCAACGTCGCGTCCAACGGTGTCAGGCCTTGATCAGGCCCCGATCCCGGTTGCTGTACGTTCCGAGATGACTGCCGCGGCTGCGTCATGGGGCACGCCGCAGGTTCAAGCTGGCGCAGTACAGGCCCTCGGGGCAATCATGTCCGCCGAAGGGTTCCGTCTGATCGGGGCAGAAATCACGGGCAGTACATTGCGGGTGCGTTATGAAAACGGCCGCTACCGTGCAGAAGCACAAGGTGTTGGCCGTTTGTCACGTTTGCTGACCAATGCTGCCCCGCTGGATATCGATACGTTTGTTCTCGAACCGTCGCAGAACGGTATCGCGCTATCTTCCGTAACCATCCGCCGTGGCGATATGGAACAGCTGGAAAATGCACCAAATGCGACAGCCCTTTCGTATGACCGCGTGCTGTTTGATGATGCATCCGGTCCAGCGCCCGCGATTTTGTATGACGATCCGACACCGGCCTTCCTCTGGGGGATTTCACCCTATCTGGAAGTGACGTTGTTTGATGGCGAAAGTCCCGCACGCGGCGACGTCGGGCTTGAGGCGTCTTTCCAATACGAACTGCGCCCGAACCTTGTTCTGGCGGGCAGCTACAGACAGCGTCTTCTGGGCAACCGTGACGAAGTTGGACGTATTTCAGAGTCAACCTTGCCGGACGTGCGCCGCACTGGTCTGCGCTATGGTGCTGAATCTGGTGGCGGGATCGAAAACCTGTTCGTGTCATGGTACGCGCGTCCTGGCCGCGATCTGTATAGCCGCGTTTCTGCCGGTTACCTTGAACGTGGCTTTGCCGGTGTGTCGAGCGAAGTCCTTTGGAAGCCCGTGGACAATCAATTGGCCCTCGGTGCTGAGCTGAATTATTCGATCATGCGTGATTTCGACATGGGCTTTGGCTTCCGTCCGGCGTGTTCAGATATCAATTGCACAGACTATTCCGGTGAAGACTATGACATCGTGACGGGCCATGTTTCCGCGTACTACGATTTCGACAACGGGTTTGTCGCGCAGGTTGACGTTGGCCGGTACCTCGCAGGTGATTGGGGCGCGACGTTTTCTCTGGATCGGGAATTCAACAACGGCTGGAAGGTCGGCGGATATTTCACTCTCACCAACGTCGAATTTGAAGATTTCGGTGAAGGTTCGTTCGATAAAGGTATCCGGATTGAAGTGCCGTTTGATGCGCTGGTTGGAACACCGACACGCGATACGGCCGGCACAACGCTGTCGTCCCTTGAACGCGATGGCGGTGCAAGGTTGCGAATTGACGGGCGGCTTTATGACGTCGTTGAAGGTGGCCATCAGGGCCAGATGCAAGACAATTGGGGACGGTTCTGGCGATGAAGAAAACTCTGATCACCGGGCTCTTGGGCGCAACTTTGGCGTTGGTCGCAGCGTGCGGACCATTGCAAGAAGGCAACCGTGCAGTGTCGCTTTTGTCGGGCGTATTTGGATCGTTGTCAGGGGCTGACGATTCGCCGTCGGAAGGCGGCGTTGCGATGACACGCGCTGTAATCGAAGCCCAAGAGGCGGATTTGTTGCGCGTAAGCATCATATCACGTGATGCGACAGCAATCTTGTTAAAGGTTGCCACGAACGGCAGCAAAGTGACTTGGGCCAGTCAGGATGGATTAAGCTTGGCGTTTGATCGCGGCCTTCTGGTTGCATCCCGCGGATTTGGGGATGACCTGATGGGCACAGATATTTCCAGCGCTGTGGCGTCGTTACGTGGGGGTGGTAACCACCTCAGAACGTTGGATTTCCTGAATGGTCTGGACGAAATCGAACGCCGGACGTTTCAGTGTTCGACTGTCGTAACCGGGTCAGAATCCCTCACAATTGTTGAAAGAACGTATCAGACGACCGTCCTGGAAGAGACATGCACCGATAGTAATTTCGGTTTTAAGAACACCTATTGGCGTGATCGAGACGGCACAATCTGGCAATCGCGGCAGTGGATTTCGGTCCAGACCGGCTATCTCGGGTATCAAAGGCTATAAGCCGCGCGACATTCGCTTGTATTCGCCTAAAATAAAACATAATCTCGCCGAGAGTTAACGCATACATTTTTTGGAGCCTCGTTATGAAAATCACTACACTCATCGCGGCAGCTGCTTTGGCAACTGCTTCTACCACAGCAACAGCACAGAACGTCACAACTGACGCCGGTGAAGTTGTAATGATCGAAAAGAACGGCGGCCTGTTCGCACTTGCTGGCCTTGGTGGTCTTGCCGGTATTACTGCAATCTTCGCTTCAATCGTTGTTCTTGCTGAGACAGGCGACGTTGCAGGTAGCGGCGGTTCCTAAACCGACCTATCAGAATTTTGAAAAAGGCAGGCAACGCGCCTGCCTTTTTTGATTCTGGGGGCAGTTGAACTGCGAACAGGGCAGCCTGCCATATCCGCTCTCTAGGCCCGTCTACGGCCCAACATCGCCAACCGTATAAACATACGTTCGACCAGCGCGCGGTCCGGTGCGGTGCTCGCCGATCGCAATGTAAGGTCGGCCTCGGTTATGGTCCCGAGTGCGTCTTCCAGATTTATACGCCCCCAATTGCTGGCTTGGCGCACCATACGGTCGCGGCGCGGCCCAAAGACGGGCGGCTTCAGTTTGCCGGTCCCTGCTGCCGGCCCGCCCGGATCAGACGCTACGGCGTGCAACTGGCGAAAGTGGCGCATCGCGCCAATGCACAGGGCCACAGGCTGCGTGCCTTGGGCGTAAAGACGGCTCAGGATTGGTCCGATTTCATGGGCCTTCAGATCAGCGACAATGTTCAACAGATCGTCCTGACCGGCCTCATTGGACATAGGTGCGCAGGCTTCGACGTCTTCTGTCGTGACTTCGCTGTCATCCCCGATTTTGTACAATCCCAGTTTTTCAATGGTCTGGCGCAAATCACCGGGGGCCATTTCGCGGGCATAGGCGCTGATCAGGTTCATGGCATCATGGCCGACGTTTTTCAGCCCGGCATCGCGCAAAGACGCTTCGATTTCATCACGCGTGGGCGGGTCGTCGTACACACCTGCGGCATAAGCCGACGGATGGCCTTCGAACAGTTTTCGAAGGGCGGATCGCGCGTTCAGCTGGCCCGCCGTCACGATAATCTGCGCATCCCCCTGCACCCAATCCGCCAGTGCCGGGCTGATCGCCTTGGCCACCGCATCTGTGGCTTCTTCAATGAAGGCCACGCGCGGGCCGGGAAAGAACCCTTGTGCCTTGATCGCATCCCCCAGCAGCGCCGGATCTTTGCGCAATTCCGCACCAGTCATCCGGGTCAGGCGCATTTCTTCTTCGCCGTTCGGTCCCACGAGGGCTTTGATGACATCTTGGCGTTTCAGCGCTACTCGCATCGCATCACCGCCATATATCAGGATGCCCGCGCCCGATGGATCGGGTTTTCGGAAATATCCGGTGGCGTCGCGCGCAGACAGCTTCACGGGGCTGAGGCGACGATAAGATCCGTCACAATCAAGTCAGCCAATGCGATTGCAAGGCGGTCACGTGCGTCGTTCTGTGCTTCGCGTGTGGCAACGGTCGTGCCAAATGCTGAATACGCCGTGAAGGTCGCAGCGGTGCCGGATGCAAGCGGCGTGTCATTGTCCGGTTCGGTCAAAACCCAAGTTGCTTCGCCGGGCAGGTTGAACCGGTTGATGTCTTGGGCGGACGAAATCACCACGGCGACTTCTTCGATGTCCAGTTGCACGGTCAAAAGGTAATCGCCCTGTTCAGTGCGGCCCAACCGATCCTCGAGCCGGGTGCGCAGACGGAATCCTTCTGGCGTATCCGGCGCGCGGTAGGCAATGCGACCACGCAGCGCGCCGCCCGATCCGTTCGTGCCGTAGACTGGCGTGAACCCGCAGCCCGCCAATGGCAGGGCCGCGAGGAGAGTTAGAACTTTACGTCTGTCAGATGACAACATTGATAATCCGGCCCGGTACAACGATCAGCTTTTTGGGCGCGTTGCCGTCCAAAGCCTTCATCACAGCCTCATCCGCGAGGGCGAGTTTTTCAACCTCTTCCTTGCTCATATCCTTGGGCACGGCGATTTCGCTCCGACGTTTGCCATTGATCTGGATGGGCAGGGTCACTGTGTCTTCGATCAGCATTGCCTCGTTCACGACGGGCCATGGCGCATTCGCGATAAGGCCCTCACCACCCAGCATGGCCCAGATGTCTTCGGCCAAATGCGGCGTCATGGGCGACATCAACTGCGCAAGGGTTTTAACGGCCTCACGCTTTGCATCGCCACCTGCCTTGGATTTCGCGATCGCCCCGGTGAAACCGTACAGCTTCGCAATAGACGCATTGAACCCGAAGCTTTCAACGCCCTGCGTGACATCAAAGATCGCCTTGTGCATGTCGCGCAGCAGGGCTTCGTCGTTGCCATTTGCGGCGTCGGTGTTTTCAGCCGTTTCACAGGCGATACGATACACACGCGACAAGTGTTTGTGCGTGGCTTCGGCACCTGATGCCGTCCATTCCACATCCCGTTCGGGGGGGGAGTCGGACAGCACGAACCAACGGGCGGTGTCCGCGCCGTATTGTTCGATGATTGCCACCGGATCGACGACGTTGTTCTTGGACTTGGACATTTTGGCCGAAGGAATGATGTCGACCTGTGTGCCGTCCTTCAGGAATCCGCCACCATCGCGAAGATCAACTGTTTCAGGGTAATGATAGACGGGGCGGCCATCGGGGCCGTCCGTCTTAAAGATCGCGTGGGTCACCATGCCTTGCGTAAACAACGCGTTGAACGGTTCTTCGGTGCCTTGGGGCAGGTGGCCAGTTTTGACCATCGCGCGGGCGAAGAAACGGGAATACAGCAGGTGCAAAATCGCGTGTTCAATGCCGCCGATATATTGATCGACGTTCATCCAATAGGCGGCGTCGTCAATGTCTGTCGGTGTGGCCGCATGGGGGGCCGTGAAGCGCGCGAAATACCATGACGAATCGACAAACGTGTCCATGGTGTCGGTTTCGCGCAGGGCGTCCTTGCCGCAGCTTGGGCAGGGCGTGTTGCGCCATGTGGGGTGACGGTCCAGCGGGTTGCCCGGAATGTCGAAAGACACATCGTAGGGCAGTTCAACCGGCAGGTTTTCTTTCTTTTCGGGCACCACGCCGCAGTCATCACAATGGACGACGGGGATTGGTGCGCCCCAATATCGCTGGCGGCTCAGGCCCCAATCGCGCAGGCGGAATTTCGTGACCCCTTGACCAACGCCGTTGGCCTCACAGAAATCCACAGCCTTATCGATGGCGTCCGCGCCGTTGGTTGCCGAGTCCCATGCGAAAGGTGTCAGCCAGTGCACCATGTCGGTTTTGTTCGGCACGAAAGCCTCGGTCAGTTCCGGGTCCGCGTTTTCGGATGGTAGGAATGTCGGGATGATCGGCAGTTCGTACTTCTTTGCAAAGTCAAAGTCGCGCTGATCGTGTGCGGGGCAGCCAAAGATCGCGCCTGTTCCGTAATCCATCATAATGAAGTTGGCCACATAGACGGGCAATTCCCATGCGTTGTCGAACGGATGGCGCACGCGCAAACCGGTGTCAAAGCCCATCTTAGGGGCCTTTTCCAATGCTTCGGCAGTCGTGCCACCTTTGCGGCATTCAGCGTTGAACGCTGCCAGATCGGCGTTGTCTGACTCAAGCTCTTTTGCGAGTGGGTGATCAGGGGAAATGCCGACAAAGGACGCGCCCATCAACGTGTCGGGGCGGGTTGTGTACACCTCAACGCGGTCGTGCGCGCCGACGCCTTCGACCATTGAAAACGAGAATTGCAAACCGCGAGATTTACCGATCCAGTTTTCTTGCATCAAACGCACCTTGGCGGGCCAGTTGTCCAACCCGTCCAACGCCCCCAACAGCTCATCCGCGTAATCGGAGATTTTGAAAAACCATTGTGTCAGGTCTTTGCGTTCAACTTCTGCGCCAGACCGCCAGCCTTTGCCATCGATGACCTGTTCGTTGGCCAGCACGGTCATATCGATCGGATCCCAGTTTACGGTGGCGTTTTTGCGATCAATCATGCCTGCATCCAGCATATCGATGAACAATGCCTGCTGCTGTCCGTAATATTCCGGATCACAGGTCGCGAACATGCGCGACCAATCGATGCCCAGGCCCAGCGGTTTCATCTGTGCGACCATGTCGTCGATGTTTTGATAGGTCCAATCCTTGGGGTGGCCGCCCGATGCCATCGCCGCATTTTCGGCGGGCATGCCAAAGGCATCAAATCCCATTGGGTGGAGCACGTTATGACCAGTCGCCAGTTTATAGCGCGCGATCACGTCGCCCATGGTGTAGTTGCGCACATGGCCGATGTGGATGCGGCCGGACGGATAGGGGAACATCTCAAGCACGTAATACTTGGGCTTGTCGTCACTGCGGACGGCCTTGAATGTGTCCGCCTTATCCCAAGCGGCTTGCCATTTGGCTTCGATTTCAGCGGGTGCGTATTGCGACATGTCGTGTCCTTGAAAATAGAAACGCCGAGCGAGATGCCCGGCGCTGAAATTGGTCAGGTTAGGGCTGTTTTACAGCGCACCGTCCGCGATGCGCAACTGGCGTGCGCGCGATAGAATTGCGTCTTCGATGGCGCGCGTTGTTTCAGAGGCGGCAGGGCCAGAGCGCGTGAGGATAGCGAGGTTCAAAGACCGCGCATCAAGCGCAGGGTCAGAAATCTGGATCGTGGCACGGTAGGCGCGGTTGCCACCGGGGGGAGTGCCGTACCCCATGACGATAACGCCTGTGAACGGATCGACAGATTGCACAGGCAAAAAGTTCAGCACATCCAAGGATGCCGCCCAAAGATAGCGGTTCACGGCCACATTTTCAGCACCGCGGGTTCGCGTGGCTTGTTGCGTGGCACCTTCTGAGTTGTTCCCACCAAAGCCCAAGCTGCCGATTGAGCCGAGGGGATTGCTGCCGATGCTACCAGAGGAGCTTCCGCACGCAGCGAGCGAAGCCATCAAGCCCAGTCCAAACGTCAGGCGGCGGAGAGTCTTTGGTGCGGTCACGGGTGCAATCCTTGCGAATTTCGTCTGGGGAAATGTGTAGCGAAGGGGCGCAGATGCCACAAGGCCTGTGGGATCATTGGATGTTTCCAAAATCCTGTTGCCCCAAAAAGAAAGGGCGACCCCGTTAAGGGCCGCCCAAATCTTTTAGGATCTTTCGGCTTCCTTAGAAGTCGAAGGATACCTCAACAGTTGTGCCGCGCTGGTAGTCGCCTGCACCGATTTCATCTTCGTCGATGTCGTCGCTGTCGTCAGCATAGGAGATCAGCAGCTCTGCGCCGGAACCCAGGTCGTAGGAACCTGCAACGTAGAAACGATCTTCAGCAGCGTCCTGTGTCAGGTAACCAGCGTAGGCTGTGATGCCGTTGCCGACGTCATAAGAGCCTTCGAGGCCGATTTTTGTTACGCCTTGGTCGTCCTGGTAGTCCAGAGCAACTGCAACTGGGCCATTTTCGTAGGCCAGGTTTACACCGTAGTTGTCGCCACCAGCGGATTCAGCAACGAAGTAAGCTGTCGCAGTTACTGGACCCAGTGGGTAAGCAACTTTGATACCTGTGGAGTCTGTACCAGCAGTGGAGTTTTCAGCGTATGCGAGACGGATGTCTGCGCCACCGAAGGACGTGCCAACGGACAGACCGAAGATGTCTGCGTCAGTGATGTCGCCGTTTGCTGTGTTGTATGCTGTACCGTCAGCAGCCAAAGAGAAGGCTTCCTGGTAAGCTGCTACAACGTTTACGCCACCGAAGTCAGCGGACATACCGATGGAGAGCTGCTCCAGCTGGTCACCAGTGTTCTTTACGTCAGCAGAGTCTGCCAAAGCGTAAGAGATCTGTGTGGAAACGCCACCGAATGCTGCTTCACCGCGAAGAACAACTTCGCCGTCAGCTTCGGAGAAGCCGTCAGCTTCCATGTCGCCAGCGGATGCCCAGACGTTCTGTGCAGCGAAAGATGTGTCGCCGTAGTACATGCCAGCAGTTTCGGATGTCAGGGACAATGTGTAGTCAAAGCCATCTTCTGTGCCGTCTGTGGACGCATCGCCCAAGTTGTCCAGGTTCAAGGACGCAGCAGCCATCAGGCCGTTGTCGAGCTCAGCTGCGAAGCCTGCGACGATGTCGAGGTCGGAGTAGAAGCCAACGTTGTTGTCGCCGGCAGAAACAGCAACGTTGTTGCCGGTTGTGTCGTCGTTGAAGCCGAGAGAAGCAGTACCTGTGAAGGAGATGCCTGTGTGGCCTTCTGCAGCAGCAGCGCCAGCGAGGGCGATGAGTGCTGTGGAGGCAAGTAGGATACGTGTCATGTTGTTAATTCCTCGTGTTTGCATTCTGCGAGAATGCCAGTTCAACTAGCATTGGAGGCTGTTTGCGCCCAAACCCTTGCACACTCAAGGAATTTGGCCGTGCAAACCGGACCTGCCGTAAAAATGATGCAGACGTGCCACACCGCAGGTAACGGACCTGCGTAGATGACAGCGGGATGGTAACGCCCTATGTCAGGTTGCAACACAAAACACGTAATACCATCAGGAGCTTATCATGTCCCTAGAGCAAATCACCGCCCGTTTGCACGCCGCAGAGGCCAAGGCTGGTCGCAATGTCGGGGAAACCACGTTGATTGCGGTATCTAAGGTGCAGCCGAATGAAAGGGTGCAGGCGATTCTTGAGGAGGGCCACAGAGTCTTCGGGGAAAACCGCGTTCAAGAGGCCGCAGGGAAGTGGCCGGATTTTCGTGAACACTATGACGGGATCGAACTGCACATCATTGGCCCGTTGCAAACCAACAAGGTGCGGCAGGCGATGGAACTGTCACAGGCCATCCACACGCTTGATCGTCCCAAGCTGGCCAAAACCATTGCGCGTCTGGCGCAAGAAATGGGCGCATGTCCTGACCTCTATATACAAGTGAACACCGGCGCTGAGTCGCAAAAGGCCGGTATCCTACCGTCAGAGGCCGATGCGTTCATCGCTGAAAGCATTGCGTTGGACCTGCCTGTGCGTGGGTTGATGTGTATTCCACCTGTAGAAGAAGAACCGTCACTGCATTTCGCGCTGCTCGCTAAGATCGCCGCGCGCAATGGTCTCAACGGGTTGTCCATGGGAATGTCGGGTGATTTTGAATCCGCGGTCCCCTTGGGTGCGACGCACATTCGTGTCGGGTCAGCCATTTTCGGGGATCGCGTACCTACAGCACAATAAGACGGGTCGAATGTTGGATGCGGGGCGCGATCCACGCCAAATCAGCTGGCCGCAGCCCGATACAGCCTTCGGTCGGGTGCCCCGGTTTGCGCCAGCGATGTATAAAGATGGCCGACCCGCGTCCTTTGACGGCGTAGGGCCAGTTCCAATCGGTTAGAATCACCAGATCATACAGGCGGTCCGCACGGCGCAGTTTTTCGTGGCTGTGCGGATAGGGCGCGCGCACCATCATATTGTAGTCTTCGTGGGTTGGATCATCTGACCAAAGATCGCGGGGCCGGATCGGGAGCGCCCAATCAGTTGGCCGCACCATCTTGTCAGGCCGATAAAGCATCCCCACCAAACGATGCGTGCCGCGCGGTGTGGCGCCGTCGCCTTCCTTCTTATTGGTGCTGATGCCGCCTTTCCCCACCGAACAGGGAAATTTGCGGCCCATGAACCGCAGATGGGTGGGCGTAACGACAAGATCAGTGGCTTTCATGTTCCAAGACTGACCAGAAGGGCACGGGTTGTTCAAGCCATCGTCCTGCGCCTAATGTGCGGCAAAAGGGGATGCGAATGCCGACGATTGTTATCGGGACGACTTTGCTGGCGGCGTTGCTGCACGCCTGCTGGAATGCCTTGGCAAAGGGTGCCGCGGACAAACACCTTAGTATGGCGGGGGTTATAATCGGGCACCTTCCTTATGCGATTGTTGGCCTCGCGTTTGTGCCAATGCCTGATTTGGCGTGCTGGCCGTATCTGCTCGGCTCGCTTGCCTTGCATTTCGGGTATCAGATATTCCTTCTCAATTCCTACAAGATCGGTGACCTGACGCAGGTCTACCCTGTTGCGCGGGGTATTGCCCCTTTGATTGTCGCAATGGTGTCGGTGTCATTCCTGAATGTGATCCTCGGCTGGCAGGAAGTCATGGCAATTGTTCTGATCGGGACCGGCCTGTTGTCGCTCGGTTTGGTGCGCGGCCACGGCGGGGCGCGCAACCCGAAGGCCGCATTGTTGGCGGCGATCACGGGTTGTTTCATCGCGGGATATTCGCTGGTTGATGGTTTGGGCGCGCGCGTTGCGGGCACGGCTGTCGGGTTTTATGGCTGGTCGGCCATCGGCAGCGCCCTGATCTTTGCAGGATTCCTAAGGGCGACCAAACCGGGCCTGCTGTCGCGATTGCGGACCGAAGGACGGTTTGTTTTCATCGTTGGCGGCGGCGCATCCTATTGCGCCTATGCGTTGGTCGTGTGGGGATTCATGCAAGCGCCCATCGCGCTTGTGACGGCACTGCGGGAATCATCCATCATCTTTGCGCTGTTCATCGGGGTGTTCTTTATGAAGGAACGTCTGGACCTGATGAAAGTTTTTGCCACGTTCACCACAATCATTGGGGCGGTCCTGCTGCGGTTCGCACGCTAAAGGATGTGGCCCGATTTCGCGGCCTTCGTCGCAAGGTAGGATGTGTTGTGGCGATTTTCGCCAACCTTCAGCGGCACGCGCTCTGTTACCGTTAGCCCGCAATCGGTCAGTTTATCGACCTTGGCGGGATTGTTGGTCAGCAGGCGAACCGCGCTAAACCCCATGTCCTTCAGAATATCCGCGCCGATGCGGAAATTGCGTTCATCATCGTCAAAGCCAAGGCGGTGATTTGCCTCAACCGTGTCAAATCCCTGATCCTGAAGCGAATAGGCCCGCATCTTGTTGGCCAGCCCGATGCCGCGCCCTTCTTGGTTTAGATAAAGCAGCACGCCGGCCCCTTCGGCCCCCATCTGCGCCATCGCCCCGCGCAGTTGTGGGCCGCAATCACATTTGAGAGACCCCAAAACATCGCCGGTAAAACACGCTGAATGCAGACGGGTGAGAACGGGTTTGCTGCGGTCCGGATGGCCGATCTCAATTGCGTAGTGCTCCTCGCCTCCGTCATCGGGGCGAAAGATGTGCAAACGCCCCGCCTCTGACGCATCCATGGGCAGGCGGGCGTGAACGACACGGTTTAGCGCGCCCTGGTCTGCGGGGTCAGCCGCCGAACGCGAAACCAGTGTCAGATCATGGGTCGCGGCAAACGTGGCGGGGTCAAAGACCTCAACACTCAGGATCGCGGGCAGCAGTTGCGCGGATTTCACCAAAGCAATCGCAGCACGGTGTGGCCCTGCGGCGCCGTCGCGCACTGTAAACAACGGACCCTTCATTGGATGGTTCAGATCATCCGCAGGGTCCGCGATTGAACGCACCCATGTCATTGTCGCATATTCCGGAAGGTTGATGCGCGCCACGTCACCATCATAGGCACGCGCCTTAAGCGTCTGTGCCCGCCAACCTGTAATCGTCAAAAGCGGGTTTTCCGACATGTCGCGCAGCATCTGAAACCTGCCCGGAGTGAGCGTTTCGACGGCCAGAATGACCAAACCGTCTTCCAAAACGACAGGGACCCCCATACGCAAATCTGCGCGGGCGCGGGCAAGACGTTCTGTCGGGTCGGGTGCGAATGTCATAATTGGGCTTTCTTTGCCCCCTTCCGATACCTGTATCCGTGATAAATTGAAACATTTACCCTGCTGGTGACACGACGGCGTGAGCGGATGCCATAAAACTTGTGTGAACTCGTATCTCAACACATCTGTAATGCAACCAAGGAGACACCAGTAATGGCACAACTCAAGAAAATCCTGCTCGTCGATGATGATGAGGACCTGCGCGAGGCGCTGGGTGAACAATTGCTGATGACCGAAGATTTCGACGTCTTCGAGGCCGGTAATGGTGCAGAGGCCATGACGAAGGCCAAAGAAGGTCTGTACGACCTTGTGATACTGGACGTTGGCCTGCCCGATACTGATGGCCGCGAACTCTGCCGTTTGATGCGCAAACAAGGCGTGAAATGCCCGATTGTGATGCTGACAGGCCATGACGGCGACAGTGATACGATTCTGGGACTGGACGCTGGTGCGAACGATTATGTCACCAAACCGTTCAAATTCCCGGTCCTTTTGGCCCGTATCCGTGCCCAGTTGCGCACGCATGAACAATCCGAAGACGCTGTATTCACGCTTGGGCCGTATACGTTCCAGCCTGCGCAAAAGATGTTGGTGACAGAGGACGAAAAGAAAATCCGACTCACGGAAAAAGAGACAAATATCCTGAAATTCCTGTACCGCGCCACCGAAGGCGTTGTCGCCCGTGATGTGCTACTGCACGAGGTCTGGGGATATAACGCAGGTGTTACGACACACACACTGGAAACCCACATTTATCGTCTGCGCCAAAAGATTGAACCTGATCCGTCCAACGCGCGTTTGTTGGTGACGGAAAGCGGCGGCTACCGTTTGGTCGCGTAAAGTTCCCTTGGTGATGGGGTTACATCACCACCTCCCTGTTGGACTTGCCCCGGCCATTTTCGGTCGGGGCTTTTTTTGTCGAACAGGCAGAGCCTGTCCGATCAGCTGGGGGCGCTGCCCCCAGACCCCCGAGATATTTATAAACCAAAGAAGGGTTAGGTTTGGGTTGCCTCGACGGCTGTGATTGCGGCACGGATGTCATTGCTTGTCGTGCGGTGGCCAACGATGGCGGCGCGCAGGCAGGGAATGCCATTTACGGTGATTGTGGAAAACACGCCTTTGCCCGCATTCTGTAGGTCAGCCGCGATTTTTGTGACATCGCCTTTGGCCACCGAGAAGCAGCACAGGTTTGAAATGACGTCGTGTTGCAGGGTCAAATGGGGTGATGCGTTCACAAGGTCCGCCATTAATGCGGCCTGTTTGCAGTTGTCTGTAATGGCTTGGCCCATGGCGTCCGCGCCCAGTGTTTTGATGGCCGTCCAGACCTTGAGGGCCTTGAACCCGCGGCTGAGTTCGATTCCGTAGTCGCAGAACCATAAATCGCCACCCGCAAGGCCGGATTTGGCTGATTCGAGGTACGCAGGGCGGGATGAAAATGTGGATCTGTGCAGATCGCGGTCTGATATCAGGCAGGCACCGCAATCGTATTGCACGCCGGGCCATTTGTGTGTGTCCAGCGCGATGGAGTCCGCGCGCCCGATCCCGTCAGACAATTCGCGGTAAGGGCTATCAGCAAGGCGGGACCAATAACCGAAGGCCGCATCGACGTGCATCCAGATTTCTTCTTGTGCGGCGAGGTCTGCGATGGCGTTCAGATCATCGTAGGCACCAACACCAACAGACCCGGCCGTACCGATTATCGCCAGCGGAGCAAGGCCATTTGCGCGGTCTTCATCAATCGCGGCCTTCAAGGCGGGCACATCCATTTGGGACATGTCATTTACCGGAATTTGGCGCACACAATCAGACCCGTGCCCCATGATTTCCAGCGCTTTGGCAACGCAGGAATGTGCGCCTTTCGCCATGTAAACGCGGACTTCAGGCAGGGCGCGGATGCCTTTTTTGCGCACGTCCATTCCAAAGGCACGGGCGCGGGCGGCGGAAAGGGCAAGGATCGTCGCCTGTGATGTTCCCGTCGTCAGAATCCCGAACGCGGTGTTAGGCATTCCGGCGGTGCGGGTCAGCCAGTTGATCACCTCACGCTCAACTTCGGCAGCGCCGTGGTCACGCCCGCCGCAGTTGGAATTCATCGTGGCAGCGATCAGTTCAGCGCCGACCCCGACGGGCAGGCCTGTGCCGTGGACCCAACCAAAAAAGGCGGGGTGCGTGTTGCCTGTGGCGTAGGGCATGACCGTGTCTGTGATCTGGGTGAACACGTCTGCGGTGGGGGTCGCGGTGCCGTCCAGTTCAACGCCCATCTCGGTTGGTTTTTGCTGCCACGGTAGATCGCGCGCGCCTTTCATACGGGTCAGGCAGGTCTCAAGCAGATCATGCATATCACGCCCGAAAGCATCCCAGTCAGTAGGGTCGAGGTGGTGGCCTTCTTTGGTCATGATGCAATCCTTTTGTTCGCGCCATCTAGACGACGCCACGCGGGGCTGGTCAACTGCCGCCAACAAAAGGAGCTTTTCATGAAAATTGAACCTTTCGGGGTCGAGCAGTGGATGAACGCCTGGGAGACCAAGTGTGAGTTGAATTTGGCCGAGACCTGTGTGGCCTCTTTGACCTTGGCCGAGCTGATGCAAATGGCGGGGACGACGCAACAAATGCCGGGCGATTTGGCGGCGATGCAAATGACCTACGGAGAGATCCGCGGGTCGACCCGTTTGCGCGGTTTGGTGGCGGATATGTTTGACGGTCAGCGCGCCGAAAACGTGTTGATTACGCACGGGACAATCGGGGCCAATCACATGGTGTATCAGGCGCTTGTGGGTGCGGGGGATCATGTCGTGGCGATCACGCCGACTTATCAGCAACACACCGCGATTCCGCGCAGTTTGGGTGCGCAGGTGAGCGAAGTTTCCTTGAAAGAAACTGCCGGTTGGTTGCCCGATTGGGACGCCGTTGCAGCGGCCGTGACGCCTGCTACAAAGGTCATCGCGCTGACCAATCCCAACAACCCGACGGGCGCGCTGATCGACCGTGAGGGCCTTGAAAAGGTGGCGGAAATTGCGCGATCTGTGGACGCGTGGGTGCTATGCGATGAGGTGTATCGCGGCACCGAACAAGGGGCGTCTGTGCCATCGATTGTTGAGGTCTATGACAAGGGGATTTCGACGGGGTCGACGTCCAAGGCGTATTCGTTGGCGGGGTTGCGATTGGGGTGGATTGTGGGGCCGGAATCCCTGCTGGATGACTGCGAAATCCACCGCGATTATACGACTATTTCCGTTGGCATGGTTGACGATTATTTTGCGGCTATGGCGCTTGAGGCGCGGGATGTTGTGCTGGAAAGATCACGTGAGATTACACGGGGTAATCTGGCGGTTCTCGACCACTGGGTGAGAGGTGAAGCCAAGGCGCGATATGTGAAACCGCAGGCGGGCACGACGGCGTTTGTGGCATTGGATGTGCCAATGAAATCCTATGACCTTTGCGTCGCCCTTTTGCGCGATACTGGCGTCATGTTCACGCCCGGTTCCAGCTTGGGCGTTGAGGGCTATGTGCGCATCGGATTTGCCTGTTACCCCGAAGTGTTGAAACAGGGGCTGGCAAAGGTGTCGGACTGGCTGGCAAAGCAGGGCTGATACGGCTAGGATCACCGCGAAATCAGGAGAACATCATGCCCTTTACCCTTGCCACCTGGAACATCAATTCAGTCCGTCTTCGTGAGGGGTTGGTCGCGCGTTTGATGTCGCAAGAAGCGCCCGATGTGCTGTGTTTGCAGGAATGCAAAAGCCCCGTAGACAAGATCCCTTTGGAGCAATTTCAAGCACTTGGCTATCGTCACATGGTCGCCCGTGGGCAAAAGGGTTACAACGGTGTCGCGATCTTTTCGAAGATGAAAATCGAGGAAGCCGGTGCTGAGGATTTCGCCGATCTGGGCCATGCGCGCCACATTGCGGGGCGGCTGGAAAATGGCGTGACGGTGCACAATTTTTACGTGCCTGCGGGGGGCGATAAACCCAACCGCGAGATCAACGAAAAGTTTGGTCAAAAGCTCGATTACCTCACTGAAATGCGGGACCATTTTACGGCCAATGCGCCTGCGAAATCGATCCTTGTGGGGGACCTGAATATTGCCCCGCGCGAGGACGATGTTTGGGACCACAAGAAGTTGTTGAAGGTGGTCAGTCACACCCCCGTTGAGGTCGAAGCATTGGCCGAAGTTCAGGGCGCTGGTGGCTGGGTTGATGTGACCCGTGCGGACATCCCTGACGGCCCGCTTTACAGCTGGTGGAGCTATCGTTCACCGGACTGGGACGGGGCCGATAAGGGGCGTCGTCTTGACCATGTTTGGGCCACGCCTGACATCGCAAATGCCGCCCATTCAAGCCGCGTCATTCGTGCCGTTCGCGGATGGGAACAACCCAGTGATCACGCCCCTGTCTTTGCGACTTTTGATCTGTAATCAATAGGTTAGTACCATTAAATGGGCCGAAATGGCCCCTGATATGGTTTTGGTATGGGTCGGGTATGGGTTTGGTATGGGTGCCAAACGCCAGTAGAGGCCTTGGCGTTTGGGCTGCGGTTGCCCATATAGGCGCCAACACGACGTAACTTTTTTCGGAGAACATGATGCTTGAACTTGGTGGACAACAACCCGCAGCGGCGGATGATCTGATTAAGGACAGCGGCGATGCGACCTTTATGCAGGACGTGGTCGAGGTCTCTAAAACCATTCCGGTGATTGTGGATTTCTGGGCGCCGTGGTGTGGCCCGTGTAAAACGCTTGGTCCCGCGCTTGAGGCGGCGGTGACGGCGCTGGGCGGGCGCGTGAAGATGGTCAAGATCGACGTTGATCAAAATCAGGGCATTGCGGGCCAGTTGCAGATTCAATCGATCCCGACGGTGTATGCGTTCTTTAACGGCCAGCCCGTGGACGGGTTTCAGGGCAACCTGCCCCCCAGCGAAATTGAAGCCTTTGTGACCAAGATTGCCGATCTTGCCGGCCCTGAGGACAACGGCCTTGATGATGCCGTTGAAGCCGCTGAGGCGATGCTGGCCGAGGGTGAGGCCGCCGACGCGGTTGAGACATTTGCCGCGATCCTTGAAGAAGACGAGATGCATGCGGGTGCGGCGGGTGGTTTGATCCGGTCGTATCTGGCGATGGACGACGTGGCCCAAGCAGAAGCGGTGTTGAATGGTGTTCCTGCCGAAATTCATGACGCCAGCGAAATCGAAGCGGCGCGTGCGGCTGTTGAACTGGCCAAACAGGCGGCGGATGCGGGCCCGGTTGCGGAATTGACGGCTGCGGTTGAAGCTGATGAAAACGACCACCAAGCGCGGCTTGATCTGGCGACTGCGCTTCATGCGGCGGGCGACACCGAAGGCGCTGTTGATCAATTGCTTGATCTTTTTCGCCGCGATCGGGATTGGAATGACGGGGCCGCCAAGGCGCAATTGTTTACGATTTTCGATGCTTTGAAGCCGACAGATCCTGTCGTTTTGAATGGTCGTCGCAAGTTATCATCAATGATATTTGCCTGACGCGCAGTTCGGCCTAGTTTGCCCTACATGGGAACACATACAGATTTACCGAATACGATACCGATCTTTCCGCTGCCCGGTGCGCTTTTGCTGCCGCGCGCGCGGTTGCCACTGCATTTGTTCGAGCCGCGCTACCTTGCGATGCTTGATGATGTGCTGAAAACCGAAAGCCGATTGATCGGGATGGTGCAACCGTGTGAAACGCCGGACGGCACTGCCGGGCGTTTGCATTCTATCGGGTGCGCGGGGCGCGTGACCGCGATGTCGGAAACCGAAGATGGCCGGTATATGATTACGCTGGCGGGCCGATCGCGGTTCCGGTTGCGCGAAGAGGTTGAGGGATTCACGCCCTATCGCCGCGTTAAGGTAGATTGGTCGGGTTTTGAATCCGATCTTGGGCCGGAAGAGACCGACCCTGACATGGACCGCGACGGGTTGATGGATTTGCTGGGCCGTTTTTTCGAAGAACGCGGGTTGAGCACGGACTGGGAGACAATGTCGGACGCTGACCCCGAGTTGTTGATCAATTCATTGTCGATGATGTGCCCGTTTGAACCCGAAGAACGACAAGCGTTACTTGAGGCGCCATCGTTGGTGACGCGCCGCGAAACGCTGGTGACGTTGATCGAATATGCGCTTTATAGTGGCGATGACGCACAACAAATGATGCAGTGATGGCCGACGGCGAAAAGAATTTTGACCCCAGAATGTTGGAGGCACTGGTGTGTCCGCAATGTCAGGGGCGGTTGGCATATGACGCGGCGCGCGGTGAGTTGATCAGCAAGGCGGCGCATTTGGCCTACCCTATTCGCGGCGGTATTCCGGTTTTGTTGATTGACGAAGCGCGGGTGATTGACCCGGACTAGCCGCGCATCAGGCTGGGCAGATCACCTGTTAGACCCGCGGCCTCGCGGATGAAGGAACGGCGCAGGGCGGGGGCGGCGTTTAGCATGCCCATTCCAACGTCACGCACCGCGCGCAGCAATGGGTTATCGTTTGAAAACAATCTGTTGAACGTGTCCGTCGCGGCGGCGAGGGTCGCTGTATCAAACCGGCGCCATTGTTCATAACGGGCCAGAACGGCCGGGCTGGCGATATCTTCGCCGCGGGCTTTGGCGTCTGACAGGACATCAACCAAGGCCGCGACATCGCGCAGGCCCGCGTTCAGACCCTGGCCCGCGATGGGGTGGACGCCGTGCGCCGCGTCCCCGATCAGGGCCACGCGATCAGCGATAAAACGGTTCGCGATGGTCAGCCCAAGCGGGTAGCTGAAGCGTTTGCCTTGCAGTGAAATATCACCGAGGAAACTGCCGAAAGCAGGGCGCAGGGCATCGAGGAAATCATCGTCTTTCATCGCCATGATGTCTGCTGCGCGCGCGTCGGCTTCCGACCACACGATAGAACAGCGGTTGTCGGGAAGCGGCAGAATGGCCAGCGGTCCGGCAGGCATAAAGAATTGATGCGCGATGCCGCCGTGGGGTTTTTCGTGGGCAACGGCGCAGACGATTGCGGTTTGCCCGTAGCCCCAGCCCGTGCGTTTGATGCCTGCGCGCTGTGCGGTGCCCGACGCGCGCCCGTCTGCCCCCACAATCAGCTGTGCGGTGATGGTTTTGCCGGACGCCAGCGTGACGCTGCCTGCGGTTTGGGACACCACGGTTTCGCCGGACACTTGGGTGATCCGTGCATCGCCGTCCATTTTGGTCAGCAAGGCTTGGCGTAGGTGGCGGTCTTGGCACATGTAACCCATGGGGCCTTCTTCGATTTCGCGGTGATCAAAGTGCATCATCCATGGGGCGGGGCCTGTGCCCGCATGCCCATCGGTGACTTTGATTTCCAGCATCGGTTCTGTGTGGTCTTTGACATCATCCCACAGATCGATCCCGCGCAGCAGCCGCATGGACGCATGGGCCAGCGCATAAGACCGCCCGTCAAAATCGCGCAGTTTGCGGGTTGGCGCGGGCAGGGCGTCAATGATTGTGACGTTCAGGCCCGTCTGCGCGAGGGCAATCGCGAGGGTGGGGCCATTCAGCCCGCCCCCGACGATGATGATGTCTGTGTCCGTTTTCATAAGAGGCAATATGCGCGCGGCTGCGGGATTGTCCATGTGCTGCATGGTCGCTACCGTCACTTTCAAAGGAGATAGCAATGCAAGATTGGCTTTGGGCGAGCGCGGCGGATTTGGGGCGCGGAATTGCGCGCGGTGAGATTGACCCCATCGATTTGTGCGAGGCCTATCTGGCGGCGATTGACCGGCACGAGATGCGCGACCGGATTTATGCGCGCGTGACCCATGATCGTGCCCGCGCCGAGGCTAGGGCGGCATCTGCGCGCGCCAAGGCGGGGCAGCGATTGTCGCCGTTGGACGGTGTGCCGATCAGCTGGAAGGATTTGTTTGATACGGCGGGTGTCGGGACCGAAGCGGGTACCAAATTGATGGCGGGCCGTGTGCCGGACCGCGATGCAGAGGTGCTGCGCGTGGCAACGGGCATGGGCCTTGTGTGTTTGGGGAAAACCCATCTGACAGAAATCGCGTTTTCGGGGTTAGGATATAACCCGAGCACGGCCACACCGCCTTGTGTGAACGATGCGGCTGCGGTGCCCGGCGGGTCGTCGTCGGGTGCGGCGGCATCTGTTGCGTTTGGGTTGGCGGCGGCGGCTGTTGGGTCTGACACGGGGGGATCGGTGCGTATTCCGTCGGTTTGGAATGACCTTGTGGGGCTGAAAACCACGTTCGGGCGGCTGTCTGTTGAGGGGTCCGTCGCGCTGTGTTCGCAGTTTGATACGGTCGGGCCGTTGTGCCGCACGGTTGAGGATGCGGCGTTGATGCTGGCCGCGCTTGAGGGCGGCGCGGCGGCCGATTTGGGCGGTGCGTCGTTGAAGGGAATGCGGTTTGGCGCGCTACAATCTGTCGTTCTAGACGATGTGGACGCGGCCGTGATGGCGGGCTATCTGGCGGCCGTTGCCACGTTGGAGGCCGCGGGGGCGGAGGTTGTTGCGGTGAGCGTGCCCGAGCTGGACCGCGCGTTTGAAATGTCATTGCCGCTGTACACGGCGGATGCCTATGCCAACTGGCGTGATTTGGTCGAAGCGGACCCCGACAAGATGTACCACCAGATTTTGTCGCGGGTGCGGGGAGGCAAAGATGTGCTGGCCCATGAATATCTGTCGCTTTGGGATGAATTGCGCGACATTCGTGCGGTCTACGGTGCGGCGACGGCGGGGTTTGATGCCATTGTCTGCCCCGGTGCGCCGGAATTGCCGCCGAACTTGCAGCGTTTGATCGATGATGCCGAATATTACCGCGTTCAAAACCTGAAGGCGCTGCGAAATACGCGGGTTGCGAACCTGATGGGGTTGGCGTCGCTTGCGCTGCCTACGGGGGTGCCATCGGTGGGGATTTTGATCAATGTGGCGGGGGGCGATGATGCGCGTCTGTTGCGGATTGGGGCCGCTGCACAGGCCGCCCTGAATGCGGATCGGGCGTAAAAGCCACACAAGTGACCGATAAGGCGTCCTTTTTCTGGACACGGTCAGCCCTGTCAGGCTACTTTGGATGAAAGCGACCCGTTAATGAGGTCGTAGTTTGAGGCAGTAATGACATACCCCGAGCGGTTTTCGAACCTACCGGCCTATGCGTGGCCGCGCTTGCGCGCCTTACTCGACGTCCATGAACCGGGCGGCGACCCTATAAACATGACCATCGGTGAACCGCGCCATGCGTTCCCGTCGTTCGTGCCCCAAGTGATGGCCGATTCCATTGGTGAGTTTGCGAAATACCCAACAAACGAAGGCGCGCCAGAGCTGTTGGCGGCGATTTGTGGTTGGATCACGCGGCGCTATTCTGTCGATATTACACCAGACCGCGTGATGATTTTGAACGGCACGCGCGAAGGGCTGTACAACGCGGCGATGGCGCTGGCGCCTGAAACCAAGAACGGCAAACAGCCTGTCGTGTTGTTGCCCAACCCGTTTTATCAGGTCTATGCGATTGCGGCTTTGTCGGTGAATGCTGAACCGGTGATGGTGCCCGCAACCGAAGACACGGGGCATTTGCCGGATTATGCGGCGTTGCCCGCTGATGTGTTGGACCGCACGACAATCGCCTATATTTGTTCGCCCGCTAATCCGCAGGGCGCAGTGGCGACGCGCGAATATTGGGCGACGTTGATCGCGCTGGCCGAAAAGCACGATTTCAAGATTTTCGCGGATGAGTGTTACAGCGAGATTTACCGCGACACGCCGCCCATGGGCGCGCTTGAGGCCGTGGCCGATACGGGCTGTGACCCTGAGCGCGTTGTCGTGTTTCATTCGTTGTCCAAACGATCCAACCTGCCCGGCCTGCGATCCGGTTTTGTCGCGAGCGGGCCGAAAAATACCAAAGAGATGCGCCAGTTGCGTGCCTATGCCGGTGCGCCGGTGCCGATGCCCATTCAGCGGGTGTCGACGCGGGTTTGGTCGGACGAAACCCATGTGATCGAGAACCGTAATCTGTACCGCGCGAAGTTTGACGCCGCGGATGAGGTTTTTGCAGGCATCAATAGCTACACGTCCCCCGAAGCCGGATTTTTCCTTTGGCTTCCTGTGGAGGACGGAGAGAAAGCCACGCTAAGGCTGTGGCAAGAGACAGGCGTTCGGGTTCTTCCCGGCGCTTACCTGAGCCGACCCGACCCAAGCGGGGACCCTGGCTCAGGATATATCCGGGTGGCTTTGGTCGCCCCAAAAGAAGAAACGCAGCGCGGTTTGACCCAAATCCGCGACTGTTTGTACACGTGAGGAAATAGGCAAAATGGCATCTTATCAGACCCGACAACGCGATCCACTACTCGACAGTTCCACGCAGGCCGCGATTGAAAAGCGCGGGCGCGAACTGGTGGGGATTGGCCTGTTTGTGGCCGGTTTGATGGTGTCGATGATGCTGTGGTCCTATGCGCCTGATGATCCGAATTTCATGTCCGCGACGGATGCCCCTGTTCAGAACTGGCTGGGTCGGCCAGGTGCGTCATTTGCCGCCGCACTGTTCATGATTGTGGGCTACGCAAGCTGGGCGCTGCCTGTTGTGCTGATGGCCTGGGGTCTGCGGTTTACACTACACTATGGTCAGGAACGTGCCATCGCGCGGGTGATTTTTGCGCCCATCGCGATTGCTGTCACGGCGATCTATGCCGCGACGTTGAACACCGGCGCGGGATGGGACGAAAGTTTCGGGCTTGGCGGGCATTTTGGCGACATGGTGCTGAGCATCCTGCTGACCATTTTGCCGTTCGGGACGACGTTCAGCGTTAAATTGATGTCCTTTTTGATGGGTCTTGGCGTGCTTTCGCTGATGGCGTTCGCGCTGGGCTTTACGATGTTTGAAATCCGTCGTCTTGGGCGGTTCTTGTTGGTGGGCGTGATCGTTGCCTATTCCGGCCTGCTTAAGCTGTTGGGGCAGACGGCGTCTGCGTCTTACAAAGGCGCGCAGGTTCTGGGCACCAAGGTGCAGGAACGCCGTGAATTGTCACGCGCTGAAAAGGCAGAATATGAGGCAGAACTGGAGGCCGCACGTGCGATCCCTGCGCCGTCCATGGCGGCTGAAACGGCCCGTGTTGCGGCCGTGGTGCGTGCGAACCCTGCGATGCCCACACGGTATGAGGATTTCGACCCGATCGAAGAACCGATTGCCGCGCCGCGCATGACCGAACAGGCCCCGTTGGCGGCCCCCGTGCGCCATGCCGAACCCGAGGCTAAACCCGGATTGTTTGCATCGCTGTTAAAGCGGTCTGACCCGATGCCAGAGCCTGAGTTGATCGAAGAACCAGACATGCAGGGCGATGTGCCTGTGGCGGACACTGACCGGATTTCCGCACGCATCGCGAATGCCGTGCGCAGCCGTTCCGGCCAACCGCAAGAGGTGACTGTTGCCACGAAACCCGGTGTGAACCCCGCGATCACAGCGGCAATTGCCAGCCGGATGGAACCGCAGGTTCACGCTACGGCAGAACGCATTGAACCGCCTGTGGCCAAGGCAAGCGGCCCGCGTCCGTTGGTGTTGAACACCGAACAAATGGCCGCACTTGATATGGCCCCGACGGGCGATGCACCTATGGCGGAGTTTGTCGAAGAGTATCCCGATCAGACGATGGAATATGTCGCCGCGGACGTGGCCCCGACGCCCGCCGCCGCGTTCACACCTGCTGCGGTGCCCGTGCCAGAAGCCAAGGCCGTTGTTCAGCACCCCGTGCGCAAAGCGCCCGCGCCGTCGCGCCAAGCCAAGGCAGAAGCCCAGCCCGCGTTGAAGTTTGACGACCAGCGCCCTGAATATGAAATGCCACCGCTGAGCCTGTTGTCGTCGCCCGAAGAAATCACCCGCCATGTGTTGAGCGACGAAGCGTTGGAAGAAAACGCGCGGATGTTGGAAAACGTGCTGGATGATTATGGTGTCAAAGGTGACATTGTGTCGGTGCGCCCTGGTCCGGTTGTGACGATGTACGAGCTTGAACCTGCACCCGGTTTGAAAGCGTCCCGCGTGATCGGTTTGGCCGATGATATCGCGCGATCCATGTCCGCCTTGTCGGCACGTGTGTCGACGGTTCCGGGCCGCAGCGTGATCGGGATCGAATTGCCGAACGAGAACCGTGAAATGGTTGTCCTGCGCGAGATGCTATCCGCACGTGATTTCGGCGATAGCAACATGAAGCTGCCGTTGGCCTTGGGTAAGGATATTGGCGGTGAACCGATCATCGCGAACCTTGCGAAAATGCCCCACTTGCTGATCGCGGGTACAACGGGATCTGGTAAATCCGTCGCCATCAACACGATGATCCTGTCGCTGCTGTATAAGCTGAGCCCTGAAGAATGCCGGATGATCATGATTGACCCGAAGATGCTGGAACTGTCGGTTTATGACGGCATCCCGCACCTGTTGTCGCCTGTTGTGACCGACCCGAAAAAGGCGGTTGTCGCCCTGAAATGGGTCGTGGGCGAGATGGAAGAACGGTATCGCAAGATGTCCAAAATGGGCGTGCGCAATATCGATGGGTATAATGGCCGCGTGAAGGATGCCTTGGCGAAGGGTGAACAGTTTAACCGCACGGTGCAGACTGGTTTTGACGATGACACGGGCGAACCCGTGTTTGAAACGGATGAATTCACGCCCGAGGTTCTGCCCTATATCGTCGTCATCGTAGACGAGATGGCCGACCTGATGATGGTTGCCGGCAAAGAGATCGAGGCCTGCATCCAGCGACTTGCGCAGATGGCGCGTGCATCGGGTATTCACCTGATCATGGCGACGCAGCGCCCGTCGGTGGACGTGATCACCGGTACAATCAAGGCGAACTTTCCGACGCGGATTTCGTTCCAGGTGACCAGCAAAATCGATAGCCGCACGATCCTTGGTGAACAGGGCGCCGAACAACTGCTGGGCATGGGTGACATGCTGTATATGGCGGGCGGGTCCAAGATTACGCGCGTCCACGGGCCGTTCTGTAGCGACGAAGAAGTCGAAGAGATAGTGAACTACCTTAAGGCTTACGGCCCGCCGGAATACTTTAGCGGTGTTGTCGAAGGGCCAGCGGATGAAAACGCATCGTCTATCGACGAAGTGCTTGGCCTTGGCGGGAACACGGATGGCGAAGACGCGCTGTATGATACGGCCGTTGCGATTGTCGCCAAGGATCGCAAATGTTCGACCAGCTACATCCAGCGCAAGCTTGCCATCGGGTACAATAAAGCCGCGCGTTTGGTGGAACAGATGGAAGACGAAGGCATCGTGTCTGGCGCCAACCATGTGGGCAAACGCGAAATCCTGATCCCGGAACGGCAGTGATTTAGGCGGGGTCTTCGGACCCCGTTTTTGCGCCACCATCTGCAAGGATACGTTTGTTTTCCTCGACCAGTTCGGCCTCCCAGACCTGGATCATTTCGCGCACGTTGGTCATGTAGGCTTCGTTTTGTGTGGCTGGCAGGTCCGGGTCATAATGTTCGGCCATGTCGCGCAGGGATCTCTTATCCATATCCGCGAAGGCCTTAACCATGAGGTTCGATTTTTCGCGCTCAATCCCGAGGGCTTCGTAAACGGAACGCCCCATGCGGGTGGCGCTGTCAAAGGTTTCGCGGATCACATCGCGGCACCCTGCATGCCACAAATCATAGACATGACCGCGGTCAATCGCGCGGGCGACAATGTGGACATGGGGATGATTGGCGTGAACGTAGTGGACCAGCGCTGTGGCCTGTTCCTTGTTATCAATCGCGACGACCAGAATTTTCGCGTCAGCAATGCCAGCAGAATGCAAAAGATCGGGGCGGGTCGCATCGCCGTAATAGGCGCGAAACCCGAACTGAGCGAGGAAATCGATCTGTTTGGACGAATAATCAATGACGGTGGCCCCGTATCCGGCACCGGCCAGCATACGCCCGACGACGACACCCATGCGCCCGTGTCCGGCCACGATGATGCCTTTGGATTCCTCGATCGTGTCTTCTTCGCGTGTTTCGCCGGCCGCAAAACGCGGCACGATCACGCGGTCATAAAAGATGAACAACAGTGGCGTCAGAAGCATTGAAAGGGCCACAACCAGCAAAAGAAGGTCGGCAATCGGGCCGGGGATGACATTGCTTGCAACGGTGAAAGACAGCAACACAAAGCCGAATTCACCCGCCTGCGCGAGGCCAAGCGCGAACAACCAGCGATCTGCGCCATTGATTTTGAACACCACCGCAAGGATCAAAAGAACACCCGCCTTTACGGCGATCAGCCCCAAGGTCATGCCTACAATGGCAAGCAGATTTGCCTGTAGCAGCCCAAAATCAATGCCCGCGCCGACGGTCATGAAAAACAGGCCAAGCAGCAGACCCTTGAAGGGATCAATGTCGGATTCCAGTTCGTGGCGGTATTCCGAATTGGCAAGAACGACACCCGCAAGGAATGTGCCAAGCGCGGGCGACAGACCGACAAGCGACATCAAAAGCGCGATGCCGATAACCATCATCAACGCCGTTGCCGTAAACAATTCGCGCAGGTTGGCGCCCGCCACAAAGCGGAAAATCGGGGAAGTCAGAAAGCTGCCGCCAAGGACAACCGCAGCAACGGCGGCGATGGTAACGCCCGCAGTCGCCCATGGCCCAAGCCCGTCAACAAGGCTCATGCCCGACCCATGATCATCGCCGTGATCATCCGCTGCATGGGGATCGCCGTGGGGGTCAGCTGGGGCTTCGACATGGGCGGTTTCACCGTGGGCGACCATATCAGCAGGCACATCGCCGAGGGTGGAAATCGCCAAAAGCGGAATGAAGGCGAGCATTGGAATAACCGCGATGTCCTGGGTCAGCAGCACGCTAAAGCTGGATTGGCCTCCGTCACTTTTCATCAGGCCTTTTTCGTTTAGCGTTTGCAGAACGATGGCTGTCGACGACAATGCCATGACCAAACCAATAGCCAGCGCGATAGACCAACTTTGGCCAAAGGCCATGGCCGCGGCCATGACCACAAGGGTCGTTAACACCACCTGCCCACCGCCCAGCCCGATCAGCCGCGCGCGCATGGCCCAAAGCAGTTTTGGTTCCAGTTCCAGCCCGACAAGGAACAACATCATCACGACGCCGAATTCGGCGAAATGCTGGATCGCAATCACATCGACCCCCAGCAGCGCCAAGACGGGGGAAATCAGAATGCCCGCGATCAAGTACCCAAGAACGGATCCAAGGCCCAAGCGCGATGCAATCGGCACCGCGATCACCCCCGCGACCAAGAACACAAACGCCAGCATCAGAAAATCGGTCATGAAGAATCCCCCCGGATCAATGAATTGACGCTAAATGGGATCGTGCAGGGGGGAAAGCCGCAAATCGGCTTCTTTGGTTTGTAAATATCCCGGGGGAGGCGCGCAGCGACGGGGGCAGAGCCCCTTTCATCGCAAGCAAAATCAGCGTGTTATCTGGTAACGGGCGGCATGATATCGCTTAACGGCGGCGCAAGGCCCATGTTTGTGACATCGATAAGGTGCAAATCGCTGCAACCCGGATTAGGTAGGAATTATGAACCAGATTACACGCCGACTTTGTCTTTTGGCTGTGCCCCTCGCGCTTGCAGGGCTCATGGCTTCGCCGTCTCAGGCCCAGCAGCTGTCGCTTGGGCAAGTGTCGACTTATCTTAACTCGTTCACCAGTGCGGAGGGTGAATTTACGCAGATCAACGCAGATGGCACGATTTCCACAGGTACGGTTTTTATCAAGCGCCCGAACCGTGTGCGGTTTGAATATAACCCGCCCGAGGAATCGCTGGTCGTTGCAGGGGGCGGACAGGTCGCAATTTTTGATCCGCGGTCGGATACGGGGCCGGATCGCTATCCGCTGAACCAGACACCGTTATCGATCATCCTTGAACGCAATATCGACTTCGCACGGACCAATATGGTGACCGGTCACACAAGTGACGGGACAACGACGACCGTGACGGCGCAAGACCCTGATCATCCCGAGTACGGTAATATCCAGATGGTCTATACCTCCAACCCGGTTGAGCTGCGCCAGTGGATTGTGACCGACGATACAGGCCAGCAGACCACGGTGATTTTGGGTGATTTGGCCAAGGACGGGCGCGTGCCTGA
The DNA here is from genome assembly GCF_021532615.1 of Octadecabacter dasysiphoniae. Classification (GTDB taxonomy): domain Bacteria; phylum Pseudomonadota; class Alphaproteobacteria; order Rhodobacterales; family Rhodobacteraceae; genus Octadecabacter; species Octadecabacter dasysiphoniae. The sequence continues at coordinate 539,147 of NZ_JAKGAQ010000002.1, read as the reverse complement.
CATTTTGTTCAACATCCAACGCGAAATGCGCAATTGGGGGAACTAACGGCCTTTGCCCCAGACGCCAGACCACTAAAAACAACAAAGCGCGCCCCTTGAGGCGCGCTTTTCTATTGGATCAGACCGCCGTTAGCGGAATGTGCGGCAGGTCCGAAGTTGTGCGTTATACATCACAGAACGGTCACGGACTTCGCCAGCGATGCGCACCAACCATGGTTTGGATCGGTATGTGCCACGGCGCCAGCCTGTGCGGCCGTCGTGATAGGCCAGATACTGGTTGTAGACGTCGTTCATCGGGATGCCGTTTTCACGCACGGTGGCAGTCATATACCAGCCCATGAAATCAGCGGCGTCCTGAATGTCGGTGCGATCTGATCCGCGCCCGCCGCGTTGATCGACGTATTCTTCCCATGTGCCGTCAAGCGCTTGGGAATATCCCAGTGCGGACGATTGGCGGCCTGTCGGAATGACGCCAAGGGCGTATTGGTGGGGGGGGCGGTTGTCTGCGATGAATTTACTTTCTTGATAAATCATCGCCATCAACACGTGGGTTTCCACACCAAAGTTGCGTTCAGCCTGTTTGAAGGCGCGCACGTAATGCGGGCGTTCTGTTAGAATGGAACAGGCGTTGTCTAGATTGCGCGGTGCAGAACTGTCCCGGGTGCCGCAGCTTCCCAGAATTAAAAGTAATACACAGGCGCGAAAGAGTTTGCTCATCTGCCTCTCGCTTATTTTATTATATTTTTATTGCGACCAGTTTAGCGGGGTTTCGCCAATGTGGGAACCGGTTTTAAGCGGTGTTCAGATCACAAATGCGAGGATGAGCGGTAAAGTGACCACTGACATGAGGGTTGAGACCACGACGAGGCCCGCCACTGAGTCAGAATCTGCGCCGTATTTGGCCGCAAGCATATAGGATGTCACTGCCACCGGGGTCGCCACCTGCACCACCAACACAGCGAGAGCGACGGGATCGAGGCCGAACCAGATGCCCACAACGGCGGCCACGCCCGCACAGACCGCGTATTTGATCGCCGCCAGAAGCGTCGCAAGGCCGAGTGCATTTGGTTTCAGGCGGGCCACGGCCACGCCCAATGTGATCAGCATCATCGGGATCGCCATTTGACCGATCAGTTCCAGCGCGTTTGTCAGGAAGGTCGGTGTTTGCCAGCCTTGCCACAAAAACAGCGCACCGAGGATTGTTGCGGCAACGACGGGTTCTTTGATGACTTTGGTCAGCGATCCGCCGTCCGACACCAGCCAGACGCCAAACGTAAAGCTGAGAACGGCCATGACGGCAAACACCACGACAGCGTAGCCAAGCCCGACGTCGCCGAACGCGAACAAGGCCAGCGGCAGGCCGAGGTTTCCGGTGTTGCCAAAGATCAGTGGCGCGAGGAATGTGCGCCGATCCAGCCGCCCCACCAAAACCAAAAGCCACATGGCGACGGTGACAAGCGCGTAGGCCACAAGGGCGGCAACCGACAGCGCCGCAAGCGCCGCAGCGTCAACTTGCGTGCCCATCAATGCGGTGAAGATCAGACAGGGAACGGACAGCGTCATCGCGAATCTTGTCACGAATTCAACGCGGTATTCGTATCCTAACTTAACCCAGACAAAGCCGACGGCGGCCAAAAGGAACACTGGCGCGGTGATTTCCAGCACTGTCAGAGCAAGTTGCACAGTTTGTTTCCTTAAAATTTACCGTCTTTGGATGGACTCATCGGGGCGCTTTTGTCTAGTAACGGCCAAGGGGCGAATAAACCATGCTGAAGACACGCGCAAAATATCATCTGGGCCAAGTGGTCAAACACCGTAAACATCCGTTTCGCGGCGTTGTGTTTGATGTGGATGCGATGTTTGCCAACACGGATGAATGGTACGAGGCCATCCCCGAGGATGCACGCCCGCTGAAGGACCAGCCGTTTTACCACCTGTTGGCGGAAAACGATCAGTCCTATTACGTGGCTTATGTGTCCGAACAGAATTTGGTCGCGGATTACTCCGGTCAGCCTGTGGACCACCCTGATCTGGACGATTTGTTCGGCCCGTTTCAGGATGGCCAGTACCCGCTGCATTTCCAGCTGAACTAGTCTTTCGGGGGTCTGCGGCTCCAGAAGAAAATCATTCCGCCAAAGCTGAACATGGCCGCGTAGATTGCTGCGTCTAATGTTGCGTCCGGCACGCCGTCTAATGCCTGCGATATCGCTTGGCCGCACAGGATGCCGCCCGCGATCATGAACGCAAGGCCACCCGTGCGGGCGAGGCGTTTTGTGAGGGCGTCCCAGTTCATATCAATACCCCAGCGCGATGCCGTCTTTGCGCGGGTCTGATGCGCCTTCCAGCATGCCATCGCTGCGCAGTTTGATCGCTTGTGCACCGCCGATAGGGGTTTCCGCGCGCGTAACAGTGTGGCCCATGTCGGCCAGTTCCTGCGCGACCTTTTCGGGGTAGCCCGTTTCGATGTTCAGCGTGTCGCCTTCGGCAAAACAGCGCGGGGCGTCGATGGCGGTTTGGGCGTCCATGCCGAAGTCTTCCATGTTGGTCAGGAAACGCGCGTGGCCGCAGGGCTGATACGCGCCGCCCATCACACCGAACGGCATTTCGATTTTGCCTGCGCGTTTGACCATTCCGGGGATGATGGTGTGCATGGGGCGTTTGTTGCCGCCAGCCTCGTTTGGGTGACCCTGTTCCAGCGTAAAGCCCGCAGCGCGGTTCTGGAACAGGATACCGAATTTGTCGGACGCGAGGCCGGATCCGAAGCTGTGGAAGATCGAATAGATCATCGACACACACATGCGGTCTTTGTCGACCACAGTGATATAGACGGTGTCTTTGTGCACGGCTTCGGCGCCGGGCAGGGACGGCGGGATGGCGGATGCGGGATCGATCATGTTGGCCAGTTTTGCGGCCGTGTCCGCGCTTAGCATGTGGTCCAGCCGCGCGGTGTGATCGGGGTCGGCGATGACGCGGTTGCGCGTGTCATAGGCGAGCTTTGCGGCCTCGGCCTCAAGATGGGCGCGTTTGGTGCCCATTGGGTCCAGCCCTGCGATGTCGAAGTGTTTGAGGATATTGAGCATCAGGATCGCGGTGGCGCCCTGACCATTGGGCGGATGTTCGACCAGTTCGATGTCTTTGTAGGTGCCTGACACGGGGGCGGTGTAATCGGCGCGCACGTTGGCGAAATCATCCAGCGTGTGGGTGCCGCCTGCTGCGTTCAGGGATTTGACCATGTCCTCGGCGACTTCGCCTTCGTAGAAACCGGCGCGGCCATCCATTGCGACACGGCGCAGTGCGTCTGCCTGACCGGGGGCGCGGAACATCTGCCCGACTTTCAAGGACTGGTCTTGCAGCGTGTAATGCGTGCGGCCTGCGCCGTGCAGGGTGCTGCCCGATTGGACATAATCAAACGCGACTTTCGGGGCTATGGGCATGCCTGCATCTGCGTAATGGATCGCGGGCGCGAGGGTCGCGGCGAGGCCGATTTTGCCGTGGTCTTTGGACAGCTGGATGAAACCATCCATCGCGCCGGGCAGGCTGATCGCGTGAACGGATGTCAGCGGCAGGACATCCATACCGTCTGCGCGCAGTTTGGCGGCGTCCAGTGCGGCGGGTGCGCGACCGGATGCATTCATCGCGTGGACATCATCGCTGCCGGGAAGGTTGAACAGGCAGAACGCATCGCCGCCAATGCCGGTGGACTGGGGTTCGCATATTCCAAGCAACACAGCACCGGCGATTGCGGCGTCCATGGCATTTCCGCCTGCCTCAAGGATTTGCACGGCCACTTTGGCGGCCAAGGGATGGGACGTTGCACAAATACCGTTTTGGGCGATGACCGCTGACCGACCGGGTTTTTGAAAATCGCGCATGGATGCTCCTTCGTTTTGAAGGAACCTAGCATTGTGGTCGGGAAGGGGAAGGGCGCAAGGTAGTCCTCGACGTCGCGCACTGGGTGGGGGCTGTTACACGCGACGCCGAGGTGAGCCTATGCAGCTACAAGGGCAGGTTTGACGTTGGAATCTGGTGGCGATGCGGAGACATTGGGGCCGTTTTGTGGTTTTTCGTCCTTAATGCCCCCCAACCCGCAAGATTCGGAGAAAATGATGCCTGACTACGCGACGCTGTCCCAGACGATCCAAAGCCTGACAGAGGGCGAGGATGATGCGGTTGCCCTGATGGCGACGATAGCCTGTGAGGTGCATCATAGCGACGCGCGGTTCGATTGGACCGGATTTTACCGCGTGACCGAGCCCGGGCTTTTGAAGATCGGGCCGTATCAGGGCGGGCATGGGTGTTTGCAAATCCCGTTTTCGCGTGGGGTTTGCGGGGCTGCGGCGCGCACAGGGCAGGTGCAATTGGTGCCGGATGTTGAGGCGTTCGAGGGCCATATCGCCTGCGCCAGTTCAACGCGGTCCGAACTGGTTTTGCCTGTGTTTGACGCTGCGGGCGATGTGATTGCGGTGTTTGATATCGACAGCGATCAGCCGGATGCGTTTACGGATGATGATGCCACCCAAATGGCGGTGATTTTGAAGGATGTTTTCGGTCGCCGCACTGCGGCGTGAAAAAATCCTTTGAATTTTCACGAAGGCGTGGCAATGCTCTGTGCAGACAAGGAGTCTGCCAAACGTGATTCACGACCTACCGCCAGAAAGCCGCACCCTCGGGGCTGATATTCGTGCCTTGCGAAAGGCGCGCGGACTGACGTTGGCGGAGCTTGGTGAGACGCTGAACCGATCTGTTGGCTGGCTGTCGCAGGTTGAACGGGATTTGTCTGAACCATCGATCACGGATTTGCGCCAGATGGCGCGGGCGCTGGATGTATCAGTGTCGAGCCTGTTTCGATCTGCAGCGCCCGAACATGAATTAGGTGTGATTGTGCGCGCGGCGTCGCGTCGCCCGATCGGGTCACGATCTGCGGGGCTGGTCGAAGAATTGTTGTCGCCCGATCTGACAGACGATTTCGAGATGGTCCATTCTACGTTCGAGGCGGGCGGCAAGATATCCGAACCTGTCACGCGCCCCACCCAAGAGGTCGGGTATATCGTATCAGGGCGGCTTGATCTTGAGATTGGCGGTAAGATTTATTCGCTAAGTGCGGGTGATAGTTTCCGCATTCGCGGTGAACCTTTCCGCTGGATGAATCCCTATGCTGCGCCCTGTGTGGCGATCTGGGTTATTGCGCCGCCGGTTTATTAAATGACATTTGAAGCTTGGACCATATTCGCGCTGTTCTGGGTGGTGTTTGTCACCACGCCTGGGCCGAATGCTGTGAATTGTATCAGCAACGGGATGTCGATTGGATTTGTGCGCAGTCTGCTGGGGGTCGCGGCGATCCTGACACAGGCGGCGTTGTTTCTGGCGTTGTCCGCGTTCGGGATTACCGCGCTTTTGACCGCATCGGAGGCAGCGTTTTCTGTGTCGAAATACATGGGCGCGGGGTTCCTGATTTACCTCGGTGTGCGTGGCTGGATCACGGCGAAGACCCCGGTGCAGGTGCAGGATCGCCCTGCGGGGTCTGTTTACAAACGCGCGTTGGCGATTGCGGTAATCAACCCCAAAAGCGTGGCAGGGTATTTGGCGGCGTTTAGCCAGTTCGTGCAACCTGACGTGCCGATTGGCCAGCAGATGTGGGTCATTGTGCCGACAGCGCTGACATTGACGGCGTGCAGTTATCTGACGTTTACCGCCCTTGGTGCGGGGTTGGGGCGTGCCGCGCTTGGGGCGGTTTTCAACGTCTGGTTCCGGCGCACGATGGCCGCGTGTTTCATCATATACGGCATTCTGTTGGGTGCCGCCCCACAACCGCAGGGGACGTTATGAAAACCGGATCCTGTTTATGTGGCGGTGTGGCCTACACCCTGACGGGGGAATTGCGCCCGTCCGTGGCGTGCCACTGCGTGCAGTGCCGCAAGACCAGCGGGCACCACGTTTCAGCGACGCAGGTGAACCCCGATCAATTGCAGTTCACGTCTGATGCAACATTGGCGTGGTTTCAATCATCCCCCAAGGCCCAGCGCGGGTTTTGCAATCACTGCGGATCGTCATTGTTTTGGCGCCATGAGGATGACGGCGGGCGGGTGTCCGTCATGTCCGGCACCATTGATGGCGCGACGGGGCTGCACACAGACAAACATATCTATGTCGCCGACAAGGGTGACTATTACGAAATCGCGGATGGCCTTCCGCAGCTAAAGACATACTAGGGAGCAACACCAATGGCAGATTTTCCAACTACGGCCCGTGTGGTCATCATCGGGGGCGGTGTCGTGGGCACGTCCGCATTGTTTCATCTGGCCCGTGCTGGTTGGACGGATTGTGTGCTGCTCGAAAAGAACGAGCTGACGGCGGGGTCCACGTGGCACGCGGCGGGCAACGTGCCCAACTTTGCGCCCAACTGGGCGGTGATGAACATGCAGCGGTACGGCGCTGAGATGTATCGCGGGTTGGCCGACGAGGTCGATTATCCGATGAACTACCACGTCACCGGCGCGATCCGTTTGGCCCACTCCAAAGAGCGGTTGCAGGAATTCGAAAAGATCGTCGGCCAAGCGCGTGCGCAGGGGTTGTCGATGGATATTTGTTCCCCCGCAGAGCTGAAAGAACATAACCCGTTCATGGAAACCCATGATCTTGCGGGCGGTCTTTGGGATCCGCTGGATGGTGATATTGACCCGGCCCAGTTGACCCAAGCCATGGCCAAAGGTGCGCGCGATGCAGGTGGGCGGATTGAACGGTTCAGCCCTGTAACGGGCATTGACCGTGATGGCGATGAGTGGATCGTGAAGACCGAAAAGGGCGATATCCGCTGTGAGTTCGTCGTCAACGCCGCTGGCTATTACGCCCAGCGTGTCGGTGAGATGTTCAAGCCGTTCGGCGGGCGCACCGTGCCGATGGTTGTCATGTCGCACCAGTATTTCCTGACAGGCCAGCTGCCCGAGCTTGAGGCGTTCACCAAAGAGCGCGGCCAGAAGATGCCGATGATCCGTGACCCCGATATCAGCTACTATCTGCGTCAGGACAAACACGGCCTGAACCTTGGCCCGTATGAACGGAACTGTAAGGCGCATTGGGTGACACCCGAAGACCCGATGCCTGAGGATTTTTCCTTCCAGCTTTATCCCGATGATCTGGACCGTCTGGATTTCTACATCGAAGACGCGATGGAACGTTTGCCGCTGTTGGGTGAGGGCGGTGTTGAACGTAATATCAACGGCCCGATCCCCTATGCGCCCGATGGCCTGCCGATGATCGGCCCGATGCCCGGTGTAAAGAACGCGTTTGAGGCGCATTCCTTTACCTTTGGAATCGCGCAGGGCGGTGGTGCCGGTAAGGTGCTGTCGGAATGGATCATGCACGGTGAGACAGAGATCGACATGTGGTCTGTCGACCCGCGCCGTTATACCGATTATGCCGATCACGATTATTGCCTGTCCAAGGCGCTGGAAACATACGGGCACGAATACGCGATGCATTTCCCGCATCACGAATGGCCCGCCGGACGTGACAAAAAGCTGTCCGCGAACCACGCAGCGTTGCTTGCGTCGGGTGCGCAGATGGGGGCGTATAACGGGTGGGAACGTGCAAACTGGTTTGCACAGGACGGCGAAGACACGTCTGAGGAATCCACGCAGACGTGGGGCCGCAGTGGCCCTTGGGAGGCTGGCATCAAGCGCGAGGTTGAGGCCGTGCGTGATAATGCCGGTGTCCTCGATATGCCCGGATTTTCGCGGTATGCGTTGAGTGGTGTAGGTGCTGCTGAATGGTTGCGCACCCAGATTGCGGGGGCGCTGCCCAAAGCGGGCCGCATGAACCTTGGGTATTTCACCGACAGCCGCGGGCGTATCGTGACTGAGGTGACGATCATCCGTTGGGATGAGGACGATTTCTGGATCATGACAGCGGCTGTGGCCCAGTGGCATGATTTTGAACACCTTGCCAAACTGCTGCCAAGCGACGGGTCTTTGACGCTGACGGATATCACGACGCAGTGGTCCACGGCGTTGCTTACGGGGCCAAAGTCGCGCGATATGCTTGCGGCGATTTCAGAGGGCGCTGATTTAAGCACAGGTTGGTTGACGCTTCAGGATGCGACGGTTGCGGGCAAGCCTGTGAAACTGTTCCGTATCTCGTTCGCGGGTGAATTGGGCTGGGAAGTACATTCCAAGTTTGACGACAGCGCTGCGGTTTATGACGCCATTCGCGCGCAGGGTGCGGCACCTTTCGGGATGTATGCGCTGAATTCGATGCGGATCGAAAAGGGCTACCGGACGTGGAAAGGCGATTTGTCGACAGATTACACGTTGCTTGAAGGTGGTCTTGACCGGTTCTTGCGCCTTGGCAAAGAACAGGATTTCCCCGGCAAAGCCGCCCTGGCGTCCGAGATGCAGAGCGGACCGAAGAAGGGGTTTGTCACGATGATCGTGGACGCGCCGGATGCGGATGCGCCTTATATGTCGCCCGTCTGGATGGGTGATGAGATTGTCGGCGAAACCACGTCTGGCGATTGGGGCTACCGCGTCAATAAATCCATCGCCCTTGGTGTGGTGCGTGCAGATGCGGCAGCGCCCGGCACCGAGCTTGAGGTCGAGATCTTTGGCGTGAAGCGCAAGGCGATCGTGCAAGAAGACGCACCGCTTTGGGACGCTGAAAACGCGCGTATCCGAGCATGAGCGAAATCGTTTTGTTAGATGGTGGGATGGGCCAGGAATTGGTGCATCGTGCGGGCGACCGCCCGACGCCGCTGTGGTCTACGCAGGTTATGATCGATCATCCCGGCCTTGTCGAAGCCGTGCATCGCGATTTTACCGCAGCGGGCGCGACGGTGGCGACGACAAACACCTATGCGATCCATCGTGACCGTCTGGACGGGACGGGCATGGAGGGGCAGTTTGACGACTTGCATGCCATGGCGCTGGCAGAGGCACGTGCGGCTGGCGCGTCGCGCATCGGGGGGTCTATCGGGCCGCTGGGCGCGAGTTACCGTGCGGATGTGATGCCTGATCATGCGACGTCCGTGGCGAAATTTGCCGAAGTCGCAGCGCTGATCGGGCCGCACGTCGATATCATCCAATGCGAAACTGTCGTGTCTGTCGCCCACACAAAGGCGATCATGGAAGGCGCGGCTGCCGGGGGAAAACCGATCTGGATGGCGTTTACGGTGTCCGATACCGACGGCACGAAACTGCGATCCGGTGAACCCCTTGCGGAGGCGATTGAGGCGGCGAAGGGTGCTGCGGCGGTGCTGGTGAATTGTTCCGCCCCCGAGGCCATTCCGGCGGCGTTGGATGTTTTGGCCAGCGCGGGTGTGCCGTATGGCGCCTATCCAAATGGATTTGAGCAGATCACCGAGGGTTTCCTCGCGGATAAGCCCACGGTTGATGCCCTGAACATGCGACGTGATTTTACACCTGATTTGTTTGCGGACCATGCAATGGCGTGGGTTGAACACGGGGCGACGATTATCGGGGGCTGCTGCGAAGTCAGCCCCGCACATATTTCCGAAATTGCCAGCCGTCTGAAAGCGGCAGGACATACCATCGTTTAAGGAGCCCATTTGATGGCTGATCTTCCAACCAAAGCCCGCGTTGTCATTATTGGCGGCGGCGTTATCGGGTGTTCTGTTGCATATCATTTGACCAAGTTAGGTTGGAAAGACGTTGTTCTTCTTGAGCGTAAACAACTGACCAGCGGGACGACCTGGCATGCGGCCGGGCTGATTGCGCAGCTTCGCGCGACCCAGAACATGACCAAGCTGGCGAAGTATAGCCAAGAATTATATGGCAGGCTTGAGGAAGAAACGGGCGTTGCGACGGGGTTCAAGCGCTGCGGGTCGATCACTGTCGCGCTGACCGAGGACCGCAAAGAAGAAATCTATCGACAGGCCGCCATGGCGCGTGCGTTCGGTGTGGACGCCGAAGAAATTTCACCCGACGAGGTGAAGGCGCGTTATGAACATCTGAATATCGATGGTGTCGTTGGCGGTGTGTATTTGCCCAAAGACGGACAAGGCGATCCTGCCAATATCGCGCTGGCGCTGGCCAAGGGTGCGCGCCAACGCGGTGCCGTTGTAAAGGAACGCGTGAAGGCCACGGGCGTTGTGCGCGATGGTGCGCGTATCACCGGTGTTCAGTGGGAAGACGAAAACGGGTCCGGCACGATCGAATGTGATCACGTCGTGAACTGTGCGGGCATGTGGGGCCGTGAGGTCGGCAAGATGCTGGGCGTGAATGTGCCCCTTCAGGCGTGTGAACATTTCTACATCGTCACCGAGGCGATTGAGGGGCTGACGCAGATGCCAGTGCTGCGCGTTCCTGATGAATGTGCCTATTACAAAGAGGACGCGGGTAAGATGCTTTTGGGTGCGTTCGAGCCTGTCAGCAAACCGTGGGGGCCGATCCCTGCGGACTTTGAATTTGATCAATTGCCCGAGGATTTCGACCATTTCGAGCCGATTTTGGAACAAGCGGTTGAGCGTCTGCCGATGCTGGCCGAGGCGGGGATTCATACGTTTTTCAATGGGCCGGAATCCTTTACGCCCGATGATGCCTATCACCTTGGCCTTGCGCCCGAGATGGACAATGTCTGGGTCGCTGCCGGGTTCAATTCGATTGGTATTCAATCGGCTGGCGGGGCTGGTATGGCGCTGGCGCAGTGGATGGATGATGGCGATAAACCGTTTGATCTGGGCGATGTAGATATCAGCCGGATGGAACCGTTTATGGGGAACAAGACGTTCCTGATGGAACGGTCGACCGAAACTTTGGGCCTGCTTTATGCCGATCACTATCCGTTCCGCCAGAAGGCGACGGGGCGCGGCATTCGGCGGACTCCGTTTCATCACCATTTGGCCCAGCATGGGGCCGTGATGGGGGAACTGTCAGGTTGGGAGCGCGCCAATTGGTTCGCGCGCGACGGGCAGACACCGGAGTATGAGTATTCCTGGAAGCGGCAAAATTTCTTCGACAATGTTGCGGCGGAACATAAGGCCGTCCGTGAGAACGTCGGCATGTATGATATGTCGTCATTCGGTAAGATCAGAGTCGAAGGGCGCGACGCCGAACGCTTTTTGAACTATGTCGGCGGCGGTGATTATTCCGTGCCTGTCGGCAAAATCGTTTATACGCAATTCCTGAACCAGCGCGGCGGGATCGAAGCGGATGTGACCGTAACCCGGCTGAGCGAAACTGCCTATCTGGTGGTGACACCTGCGGCCACGCGATTGGCTGATCAGGTCTGGATGCAGCGCCATGTCGGTGATTTCAATGTGGTGATCACGGATATGACGGCAGGCGAGGGCGTTTTGGCTGTGATGGGGCCAAACAGCCGCAAGCTGCTGCAGGCCGTGTCGCCTGCGGATTTTTCAAACGACGTGAACCCGTTTGGCACGGCCCAAGAGATCGAGATCGGTATGGGGATGGCGCGGGTGCACCGTGTGACCTATGTCGGGGAGCTTGGCTGGGAAGTCTACGTCAGTGCGGATCAGGCGGGCCATGTGTTCGAAGCGCTGCATGAAGCAGGCCAGGATCAAGGTTTGACGCTGTGCGGAATGCACATGATGGACACATGCCGGATTGAAAAAGGGTTCCGGCATTTTGGCCATGACATCACGTGCGAAGACCATGTGATGGAGGCCGGCCTTGGCTTTGCCGTCAAAAAGGACAAGCCGGATTTCATCGGGCGTGCAGCGGTGCTTGAGAAACAGGAAAACGGGTTGGAAAACCGCATGGTGCAGTTCAAGCTGACCGACCCCGAGCCGCTGCTTTATCACAACGAGCCGATCCTGCGCGACGGAGAGCTTGTCGGATATCTGTCCTCAGGCGCTTATGGGCACACGCTTGGTGGTGCGATGGGCCTTGGATATGTGCCGTGCAAAGGCGAAAAACCTGCGGATGTTTTGGCATCCACCTACGAGATCGATGTGATGGGAACGAAGGTGAAGGCCGAAGCATCCCTGAAGCCGATGTATGACCCGAAATCAGAACGCGTAAAGGTTTAACGGGTGGCGCGCGTCGACACCGTTAAATGGATCGCGACAGTTATCCAGCTGATCGGGTACGGGCTGACGGGGTTGAACGTGGTTCCGTGGAATATTGCGGCCTTTGTTGTCGGGATTATCCTGTGGTTCATCGTTGGTGTGATGTGGAAAGACCGTGCGATTATGGTTGTGCATATCGGGGCGTTCATTGCGATTGTTGGCGGGTATCTCGGATCGTGATGGGCTAGGCGACAAAATATGCTGGCGGATGCAGGTGTCAGTGCTTGACCTTGGCGGGTGAAGTCGTGCTGATGCAGACATGGCCAATACATCCCCCCAGAACGAAGATACATTGCGCGGCTTTGGCTTTGCGTTTTGCGCCTATGTGTTGTGGGGGTTTCTGCCGCTTTATATGAAATACCTCGCGCATGTGCCCGCGATCGAGGTCGTGGCCCACCGCGTGTTGTGGTCGGTTCCCGTGGCCGGATTGGTCTTGATGCTGTTGGGACGCACGGGCGATATCGGCCGCGTGCTGCGCGACCCGCGCAGTTTGGCGATGGGGTGTGTCACGGCGGCGCTGATTTCTGTGAACTGGGGCGTTTACGTCTGGTCCATTGCACAAGACCGCGCGTTGGATGCGGCGCTGGGTTATTACATCAACCCGTTGTTTTCCGTGTTCCTCGGGTCTGTGTTGCTGGGCGAGAGGTTGAACCGCCTGCAATGGGCTGCGGTTTTGCTGGCGCTGTTTGCGGTGCTGGTGCTGACGTTTGAAAACGGATCACTGCCGTGGCCCGCATTGGCGTTGACCACCACGTGGGGGTTTTATGCGTATTTCAAACGATCCTTGCCGATTGGGCCCAATCAGGGATTCCTGCTTGAGGTGCTGATTTTGATGCCGTTTGCTTTGGGCTATCTTGTGTGGCTTTGGTTCGCGGGGGGCGGGCATTTTGTGCCCGTGACGTTTGATATGTGGCTGCTGGTGGGCTGCGGGATTGTGACAGCGGTGCCACTGCTTTTGTATGCCAACGGGGCCAAAGGGCTGCGGCTGACCACCATTGGCATCATGCAATATATTGCCCCGACGATGATTATGTTGGTGGCGGTGTTTGTGTTTGATGAACCCTTCGGAGAGGCGCGCGCGATTGCGTTTCCGATGATCTGGGCGGCGCTGGGCCTGTATACCTACGCGATGTTTCGGGGCCGCAACGCATGAGTTCGGCGTATCATCCACCGGATGTCCCGCTGGACGTTATCCACGCGGACCATGAAATTCTGATCGTGAACAAACCTGCCGGATTGTTATCTGTGCCGGGCAAGGGGCCTGAACTGGCCGATTGTTTGATTGAACGCTTGAAGGTCGCGTTTCCGCAGGTGCTGTTGGTGCATCGTCTGGATCGCGACACAAGCGGTGTGATGGTGTTCGCGCTGACGCCCCACGCGCAGCGCCACATCGGTTTGCAGTTTGAAAAACGCTATACGAAGAAAACATACGTTGCCCGTGTTTGGGGCGCGTTAGAGCTTAAAACAGGCACTGTCGATTTGCCCCTGATTGTTGATTGGGACAACCGCCCGCGCCAGAAGGTGTGCCATGACACCGGCAAGTCGGCGCAGACGGATTGGCGCGTTTTGCGCAGTGACAGTGTCGAAAGTCGTGTGCGTTTGATGCCAAAAACGGGGCGGTCCCACCAGTTGCGGGTGCATATGTTGGCCCTGGGCCATCCGATCTTGGGTGATCCGTTCTACGCGAGCGGTGAAGCGCAAGAATTTGACCGCATGATGCTGCATTCCGAAGAATTGCGCCTGCGCCATCCTGATGGTGGTGAGGGCGTAAAGTTTCGTGCGAAGGCGCCGTTCTAAACCCCGGTAAGCCGTCTGTCCGTCAGATTGAGGCGGCCCGCGACGATGGGATCTGTGATCGCGCGCAAATCCGGTTCGTTCGTAAGCACGATGTCCAGTTCGTCCAGCCGGTTCATCGCGATCAGTTCCAGCACATCGGCGCGTGGCAGTTTTGCGACGGGCTGGATTAGTTCGACGCGTCCTTCGGGGATCAGCGCGCGTGTCGCGGTTTGATCGAGTGATGTTTCAACGAATGCGTAGATGCCCATCCCTTTGGCAGGCAGTGCAAAGGGGCTGAGGACAACGCCGGAGACGTCTTTGTTAGATTCTAAATCCGCGATGATCTGCGGGCCGTCTTGTGCGATGCGGTTGCCGACGCCTTCGTGATCCGACCAGTTGAAAACACCGCGCGTGATGGCGTTGTAGGCGCGTTTGCCCGTTGCCATCCAAATGCGGGTGGGCAGGGATTTCTGGTTCAGGATGCGTATTTCGGCCGCCGTCAGATGCGCGGGGGCGTAACGGCGTTTTTGTTTCAAAAGATGGCGCAGGTCTTCGTAGGCCATGGTGCGAAACAGTTTGCCACGGCGGCGATGCACAGACGCCAATTGAAAGTCGATCACAGAGGCCATGCCATCCGGCGTCATCAACCAGTTCTGCGGCTTGGCGAGGTCATTGTGCGTGACGTTGCGCGCCCGCATGTCGCGCAGGATGCGCCGTGCGTCGCGGTAAAATGCGGGATCGGACGGTTTCGCGAGGTTGAGGGGAATACCGTCTGACCAGCTGCGCAGGATGCCTTCGTGATCCACGCGGATCAGGTCGGGTGTGCCTTCGATCCCTGTGACAACCCGCAGTGATTTGATTTCTTTACGGGCGAGGAAATTGGCGATCGGTTTGGCCCAGAAGGGCACCCCGTCAAGTTTACGCAAGACGAGTTTTGTGTCTGGTGCATCTTCAAGATGACCTGAAACAGTTTCCGAAAATTCGTCACGTTTGTGGACGGTCGTGGGAATGAAAGGGGTGCGCGCGGACATGAAGGGTTCCTATCCGCGCGCCTTCGTTGTGTCTAGTTCCAGCCTGAAACGGCTTTGACTTCGAGGAATTCCTCAAGACCAAAGACGCCGCCTTCGCGTCCGTTGCCGGATTGTTTGTAGCCGCCGAACGGGGAACCTTGGGCAAAGCCGTTGCCGTTGGTTTCCACCATGCCGGACCGCACGCGGCGCGCCACGTGGCGGCGTTTTTCATCATCCGGCGTTTGGATGTAGTTGGTCAGGCCGTAGGGCGTGTCGTTGGCGATTGCGATGGCTTCATCAATCGTGTCGAACTTGAGGATCGACAGGACAGGGCCAAACACCTCTTCTTGGGCGATCTGCATGTCGTTCGTGACGTCTGCGATGACGGTTGGTTTGACGTAGAAGCCGCGGTTCAGACCATCGGGGCGGCCAAGGCCACCAGCCGTAAGGCGGCCTTCACCGATGCCGATTTCGATCAGGCCTTGGATCTTGTCGAACTGTGCCTCGGATACGACGGGGCCGATGTGCTGGCCTTGCTCGGATGCGGGGCCGACTTTGGTTTCATTGGCCATGCGCGTCGCGATTTCGACGGCTTCGTCATAGAAAGACGATTCAACCAACATGCGGGTTGGTGCGTTGCATGATTGGCCGGAATTGCGGAAACACCGCGCCGCGCCATATTCGACGCCCTTGGCACCGGCATCCTTGAAGATGATGTTCGCGCCTTTGCCACCCAGTTCCAGCGACACGCGCTTGAGGGTATCAGCGGCGGATTTGGAGATGAGTTTGCCTGCGCGCGAGGAGCCCGTGAAGCTGATCATATCCACATCAGGGTGCGCGGAGAGCTGCGAGCCGACGCCCACGCCGTCACCGTTGAGCATGTTGAACACACCTGCGGGGAAGCCCGCCTCGTGCATGAATTCTGCGAACAGAAGGCCGGAGAGCGGCGCGATTTCGGATGGCTTAAGAATCGTTGTACAACCCACGGCGATGGCTGGCACGGCCTTTAGGACGATCTGGTTCATCGGCCAATTCCATGGCGTGATGAGCGCCGTGACGCCGATGGGTTCGAGCAGGGTTTTTTCTGTCGCTGTGTAGTCGCGTTCGAATTCGAAGGTTTCAAACGCCTTGAGGAATCCTTCGAGGTGCCAAGACCCGGCGCCGACCTGATTGGCGCGCGACATATCGATTGGCGCGCCCATTTCCATGGACATTGCCTGCGCCATTTCTTCGGCGTGGTCTTTGTAAACTTCGAGGAGTTTTTTCAGCAAGGCCATCTTTTCAGTGCGATCTACGAAGGCCCAGTCGGGGAAAGCAGCCTTTGCTGCGGCAACGGCTGCATCTGTGTCGGCTTGATCACCGAGCGAAATGACGGCACAGGTTTCTTCTGTGGATGGGTCGATCACGTTGTAATCGTTTGCCTTTGCGGGGCTGACCCACTGGCCATTGATATAGAATTCGCGTTTCTCGAGCATCTGTGCCTCCGGTTGTTTCGTGTTCCAAGGTGGAACTGCGTCTGTGCAAGACATATATGTTTGGAAAGGACACACAAGAAGGAGCACCGACATGGGTTTGCGCATCAACGACACGATCCCTGATATGACCGTTGAAACGGATCAGGGCACGATCAACCTACACGACTTTGTAGGGGACAGCTGGGCAATTATGTTTAGCCACCCGAAGGATTTTACGCCCGTTTGCACGACCGAGTTTGGTGCTGTGGCGCAGTTGGCCGATGAATGGGACGCGCGTGGCACCAAGGTGATTGGCGTGTCCGTGGACGGTGTTGAAGAACACAAGAAATGGAAGACCGACATCGAAGGGTTTGCCGGTGCGAAGGCGGGTTTCCCGATTATCGCAGATGGTGATCTGGCGGTGTCCAAGGCGTTCGATATGTTGCCCGCTGAGGCATATATGCCGGACGGCCGCACGCCCGCGCATTCCGCTACAGTTCGTAGCGTGTTCATCATCGGGCCGGACAAGCAGTTGAAGCTGTCGATGACGTATCCGATGAACGTGGGTCGTAATTTCGCCGAGGTGCTGCGCGCTTTGGACGGGTTGCAGACTGCGGCACGGGAAAACGTGGCGACACCTGCGAACTGGGTTCCGGGCGGTGATGTTGTGGTGCCTGTGGCCGTGTCTGACGAAGACGCGATTGCAAAGTACGGGTCGATTGATACCAAATTGCCGTATTTGCGGATGGCAAAGCTGCCGAAGTAACGCTGAGCGACGCTGTTTGGCCGTTGGCCAAATGCGCCCCGCCCACCGTCCCGTTCGGGATTGGTGGGCGGGGCGTTTTTATTAGTGAAGCACGGCGCGGGTTTGCAGCGGCACGCGGTTGTACAGATCGCTGATATGGCTGTTCACCAGTCGCACACAGCCGTTTGACACTGCGGACCCGATGGTACGTGGCGCGTTGGTGCCGTGGATGCGCAGGAACGTGTCGCGGTTGCCTTTGAACAAGTACAGCGCGCGGGCACCCAGCGGGTTGTTGATGCCGCCGTCCATGCCATCGGCGTATTGCGCGTAGGATTCAGGGCTGCGTTCAATCATGTCCGGTGTCGGCGTCCAGCTGGGCCATTCTTTTTTGACCTGAATCATGAAGTCGCCGGATTCATAAAGGCCCGCACGGCCAATACCGACAGCATATTGTAGCGCAAGGCCGGGGCCGAGCATCCAGTAGAGTTTGAAATTGCCCGGTTCGACGTGGACTTCGCCGGGGGCATAATCACGGTCAATGCGGACCACGCGGGGCAAATTGCCTTCTGGGACCAGATAACCTTGGGCGTTTGCGGAAGTTGCGGCAAGACCAGCGGTGGCTGCGGCGGTGTTCAGAAAATGGCGGCGCGTAATCATAATAAGTCCCCAGAAAACGTCTATTGACGCGTATATGACCTGTTTAGGGTCGCATGGGCAAGGTTTTGCCCATCACGAAGAGGTCAGAGATTCCATACCCTTAAATGCAAAAGGCCCCGATGTTTCCATCGGGGCCTTCTTTCGAAAAGATCAGACCTTAGTCTTCTTTCTTTTCTTCTTTGATTTCTTCACCGGTTTCCTGATCGACCACTTTCATGGACAGGCGCACCTTGCCGCGATCGTCAAAGCCCAAGAGCTTTACTTTCACTTCCTGACCTTCTTTGAGAACGTCGGATGGATGGTTCAGGCGACGGTTTTCGATCTGGGAGACGTGCACGAGGCCGTCTTTCTTGCCGAAGAAGTTCACGAATGCACCGAAGTCGACGATCTTGACGACTGTTCCGGTGTAAACCATGCCTTCTTCAGGTTCGGCCACGATGGACCAGATCATGTCGTAGGCTTTCTTGATGGCTTCGCCGTTTGGCGATGCGATCTTGATGATGCCTTCGTCGTTGATGTCGACTTTTGCGCCGGACACTTCGACGATCTCGCGGATGACTTTACCGCCAGAACCGATGACTTCGCGGATTTTATCCGTTGGCACCTGCATCGTTTCGATACGTGGTGCGTGCTCGGAGAATTCAGCCGCTTCTGTCAGTGCGTTCGCCATTTCGCCCAAGATGTGCAAACGGCCCGCTTTGGCCTGTGCCATTGCTTCTTTCATGATGGCGGGCGTGATGCCTGCGATCTTGATGTCCATCTGCAAGGACGTGATGCCGTTTTCGGTACCCGCAACCTTGAAGTCCATGTCGCCGAGGTGGTCTTCGTCACCCAGGATGTCGGACAGGATGGCGTATTCGCCGCTGTCTTCCATGATCAGACCCATCGCAACACCAGCAACTGGCGCCTTGAGCGGAACACCCGCGTCCATCATGGACAAGGAGCCACCACAGACGGATGCCATGGAGGACGAACCGTTGGATTCAGTGATCTCGGATACAACGCGCACGGTGTATGGGAAATCGGTGGCGGCTGGCAAAACGGCCTGAAGGGCGCGCCATGCGAGTTTACCGTGGCCGATTTCACGACGTCCGGGAGGGCCGAAACGACCGACTTCACCAACTGAGTAGGGGGGGAAGTTATAGTGCAACAGGAAGTTGCTCTTATACATGCCCTGAAGGCTGTCGATCATTTGTTCGTCGTCGCCTGTACCAAGCGTCGTTACAACGAGGCCCTGAGTTTCGCCGCGTGTGAACAAGGCAGAACCGTGGGTCCGTGGCAGGATGCCAGTTTCGGAAACGATGTCGCGGATCTCGTCAGTTTTACGACCATCGATACGCTTACCGGTTTTCACAACGTCGCCGCGCAGGATGGAGGCTTCGAGGCCTTTCATTGCGGAGCCGAGGTTTTCATCGGACAGCTGCTCGTCTGTGAGCGCTTCTTTGATCGCTGTGCGGGCTTCGCCAACAGCTGTTGTGCGTTCCTGCTTGTCTTGGATCGCGAAGGCCTTGCGCATCTGCTTTTCACCAGCTTTGGCAACGGCCGCTGCCAGATCGGAATAGTCAGGTGCAGAAAAGTCGAACGGAGCTTTGGCTGCGTCTTCGGCCAGATCAATGATCATGTCGATGACCGGCTGGATCTGCTCGTGGGCGAATTCGATCGCGCCGAGCATTTCGTCCTCGGACAGCTCGTATGCTTCGGATTCAACCATCATCACGGCGTCTTTGGTGCCTGCGACAACAAGGTCCAAACGCTGTTCCGGGTTTTCACGCAACTTGTGCATGTCGTCCATTTCAGGGTTCAGGATGTAATCGCCGTCTTCAAAACCAACGCGACACGCGGCAATCGGGCCCATGAACGGCGCACCGGAAATTGTCAGCGCAGCAGAGGCCGCGATCATCGCAACCATGTCGGGATCGTTGACGAGGTCGTGGGACAGAACGGTACAGATCACCAGTACTTCGTTCTTGAACCCATCTACAAACAGCGGGCGAATTGGGCGGTCGATCAGACGAGACGTCAGCGTCTCTTTTTCTGTTGGACGTGCTTCGCGTTTGAAGAAACCACCAGGTACTTTACCGGCGGCATAATATTTTTCACCGTAGTGAACTGTCAGCGGGAAGAAATCTTGACCCGGCTTTTGCTTTTTGGCGAACGTGACGTTGGCCATAACGGTTGTCTCACCGTATGTGGCGATCACTGTGCCGTCAGCCTGACGTGCAACTTTACCCGTTTCCAGTGTGAGCGTTTCTTCGCCCCACTGAATGGATTTTTTAACTTCTTTGAACATTATCGTTTCCTATTTGAGGGCACCCTTGGGCGTTCCCAAGTCCCTCGTATCATTGGTGGCCCCATTGCCACCGACCCCAAGTCCTTATGCGCACGCCGGGGTCTTAAGCGCGACGTCTCAGATGGGGGGCGTCTACAGCACTTTGGTGCGTTTGGGAATAGGGCTGTTTTGCAAGGGTTACTGTGGGATCAGCGCAGGGCCATTAGATCGGACACTGTCACAAATTCGAACCCGCGGTTTCGCAGCCCCTGGATGATCAAAGGCAAAGCCGCACGTGTTGAATCGTTGCCGCTGTACATGCCATGCAGCAGCACGATATCGCCGGATTGCGCCGTGTTGATCACATGCGCGGCGAGGTCTTCGGGGGGTGCGTCAAACCCGAGATCGGTTTCGGGTTCAACCGACCACATCACAGTGGTGCGATCCTGCTGGTCCAGCACCCATGGCAGCACCACCAACTTGCGCCCATAGGGCGGGCGGAAATGCAAAACACCTTCATATCCAATTGCGCGGATTGCGTCATCTGTGCGCGACAACTGGCTGCGCACGGCACGCGGGGTAATCAGGACCATGCGCGGGTGATCCCATGAATGGTTCCCGATCTCGTGGCCCATTTGCATGATTGCGCGGGCAGCATCGGGATTGGCTGTCACCTCTCGCCCGGTGAGGTAGAACGTCGCTGTGACGTCTTCTGCCATCAGGATATCCAAAAGGGTGTAGGTATGGCGTGGCGTCGGACCATCATCCAACGTCAGCGCGATGACCTGTTGGGGGGTGTCCACGCGGTTCAAAAGCGTACCAAACATCTGCGTATCGCGGGACCGACTGTATTCGCGTGCCTGCAGTCCCGCAAAAGCCAAAGCGCCAAGGACAAGAAGCAGAACAATGATGCGTTTCACGTGGTGTGCCCCAATTTAGATGCGCGTTGCGGCGATGCTATCGCGCCGCTTGCGGCCATTAAAGAGGATCGGTCTGCCATAGGCGGACTTTGGTTCCACCGTGATCAACGACCGGACCGGCGGGTTTGAAAGGCAGGGTGGTTGCCTTTGCAAGGCCGGGTTCGGACGTAATGATAGCCACGCGCCAGCCCTTGAAATTCGACTTCATGCGTTCGCCGAACGATGCATACAGTCCGAACAGCGGTTTTTTGTTGCCGATGCGCCCACCGTAGGGCGGGTTGGCAATGACAAGGCCGGGGGCGTCGCAGGGTGCGGTGACGTCGCCGATGGATTTGACGTCGAAGGACGCGATGTCGGCCACGCCGGCGCGGTCGGCGTTGGCGTGTGACATGGTGATGGCACCCTGATCGCGGTCTGAACCGTATACGTTAAATGCCGCGTCGCGCGGGGGGCTGCGCATGTCTTCAAAGGTGTCAGGATCAAAGTGTTCGAGCGTTTGAAACGCGAACGACCGTCCGCGACCCGGATCAAGGCGCCGTGCGATTTCAGCCGCTTCGATCGGGAACGTACCAGAACCGCACATGGGATCATAAAGGGGTTCTTTGCCGTTGAACCCCGCGTCGCGCAGGAACATGGCGGCCATGGTTTCACGCATGGGGGCTTTGTTGACGGCCTCTTTGTGGCCGCGTTTGTGCAAAGGCGCGCCGGAGGTATCGAGGGAAAACGTGACGATGTCGTGGTCGATGCGGACGCGAATATTGAAATCGGGTTCAACGTCATTGCTGGCGATGACGTACCCTTTGAAGGCCAACGCGGTTTCAACCCGTTCTTTGGCGGCACCGGCATGGTAGATTTTCGATTTATGGCAGGTTGCTTCGACTTTGATTTCGCTGCCGTGGGGCAGGAATTCGGCCCAGTCGAAATCTTTGGCGTTCATTTCAAGCTGCGACAGGTACAGGGCGCGAAATTCGCCGACGCGGGCCAGAACGCGGGCGGCACCGCGCAGTTGTAGATTGGCGCGCCAGACTGCGGGCCAATCGCCACGCAGTGTCACGCCGCCGTGGATCACAGATGTGACCTTGAACCCTTTTTCGCGGGCTTCAACGGCAAGGAGGTCTTGCAGACCGGGTGATGTAATGAGGAAAATGTCCATGAAGAAGCCCTATATCTTTGTCAGCAAAAGCAAAACCGCCCACGGTTTCCCGAGGGCGGCTGCTATACGTTCCTAAAAACCTAAGGTTCTTAGCGGCGGATGCCCAAACGCTTGATGAGGTCTTGGTAGCGCGCCTCGTCTTTGCCTTTGGTGTAATCCAGAAGTTTACGACGCAGAGCGACCATTTTCAAAAGGCCACGGCGACCGTGGTTGTCTTTTTTGTGTGTCTTGAAGTGCTCTGTCAGGGTCGTGATGCGGGATGTCAGGATAGCAACCTGTACTTCGGGCGAACCAGTATCGCCTTCTTTGGTTGCAAATTCCTTCATCAGGCGTGTTTTTTCTTCAACAGTAATCGACATCGGGGTCTCCTTGTTAAAAAGGGTGAATGGCACAAGCCGGGATGTCGTCCAGCAGGGCCCGTGGAGGGACATCATCCCCAATAAAATCAGGGGTGATGCGGGCGTATAGGAAGATTCCCCCACAAACGCAAAGGAAATGTCGCCTATAGGTTTGGTGGCAGTTTAGGCCGCGACCATTTGGACATCGCCTATGTCAAATGTGGTGACACCGAACAAGGATGCGACGGGCTGACCATTGGCCAAGAGCATCGTTCCGTCCGTTGTTGTTTCGGTCGTCAGGACGGGCACGTCGCCTTCGTAGCTGAGAACAAGAAGATCATCGTCAGCGTAATCCATGATCGACACAGTCCCGCTGGTGATTTCAAAGCGATCCGCGCCGTCACCGCCGGACATAACATCGCCGTTGTTGCCGATCAGCGTGTCATTTCCTTCGCTGCCGTTCAGGTAATCTTTTTCGGCGATATCTTCGCCCGAGACACCATCGATGATGTCGTCACCTTCGCTGCCTTGGATATTGTCGCGGCCTGCGCCACCAACAAGGGTATCATCGCCGTATCCGCCGTTCAGCTGGTCATCACCCGTTCCGCCATGGATCGCATCATCGCCGTCGCCACCGATAAGCCTATCGTTGCCCGTTCCGCCGGACATGACATCGTCACCGATATAGCCAAACATGGTGTCATCTCCATCATCACCGTTGATCATATCCTCGCCAGCGCCACCGTGGATTTCATCGATGCCGTCACCGCCTGTAAGGCTGTCATCGCCAGCACCGCCGGTCAGGTAGTCATCGCCTAATTCACCAGTCAGCAAGTCATCACCGCCGCCCCCGGCGAGGATCAAAGTATCGGCTGTGTTGCCGACAGTTTCGACCACGTCTTCGACCAGATCGAAGGGATCGGACAGTGTTTCACCCACGGATTCAACGACACCGCCCGTCAGGCCAATCGCCGGAGCAAGGTTTTGGACAGCCGCGTTGTTCACACCAGCCGGAGTGTTGGCCGCTGTGGTCTGCGCCGTTTCAAAAGGTGTCGTGTCCTCAACCGGGTCATCAAACGGGATGGACGCTAGCAGATCGGGGGTGTCTTCGTCGTTCGCATCATTTTCCATCTCGTCGAACGCTTTGTCGGTGTTGTCCTCCTCATCGGGGAGCATATTGCCGACGAAGGCAGTTCCGGCAACGGCAATGCCGACAAGGCCAAGGAGTGCAAGTATGACATATCGCTTTCGAAAAGGCGCCAGTTGACCGAATGATTCGGACACATGGCGATAGCTACGGTTCAGCGAAACCTTACGTGAACATCCGCCCAAAAGCCTTGTAAATATGGGTGCATGGTTAACGCACCCTTCAGGAATCCATGGCGTTAGGGGGCAATCCAGCGTTCGGGTTGCTGCGTGTAGGCGATATAGAGGGGGTGTTTGGGATGACCTGCCTTGCTGAGGCCGAGATGAAACAGAGGCGCGCGGGTTGCCCGCAAAAGCGTCTCTATTTCGGGGCCGCGCGCGCGGTGTTCGCCGTGCGTGCCCCATGCGCAGATCGTCTGGTCGGCCCATGAAAGCCCATCCAGGATTGTTGCATCGTTTTCGGGGCCAACCGGATCATCCGCCTTGCGCATTTGCCGTGGATCGGTGTCGCGCCACGCAAAAATATTGGTGACGCGGAACGCCCCGTGACCCAAAGCGCGGGCGCGGCGTTCGCAGCGTTCAACCGTGGGATCGTTTTGCACTTCGGTCGCGGTGGACGGGTTGAGCATGATGAAATGCACCGACGTGCCGGCCCCGTCCCAGATGCGTGTCAGGGAATAGCGATAGCGTTCGCAGTCCGAATACACAGCTGTTGAGGGCGCATCGCCTTTGGTGTGGGTTCGCGTGATCATGTCGGGGTTATGCCGATCTGTGGGAAAATGTGCTAGGGTGGTGCGATAAAGAAAGGATATCCCATGAACCTAGGTGCATTTTCGATCAGTTTGCCTGTGAAGGATCTGGCAAAATCGATCGCATTTTACGAAGACCTCGGATTTTCGCATTTTGGCGGTACAGTTGAACACAACTACGCCATCATGACGAGCGGGGACACGTTGATCGGGTTGTTTCAGGGTATGTTTGAGCGCCCGATGTTGACGTTCAATCCCGGTTGGGATCAAGCCGCGCAGAATGTTGACCCCTTTGAGGACGTGCGCGACATCAAGGCAAAAGTTATCGCGGCGGGCCATGAGGTGAGCCAGGAAACCGGTGAAGACACGGGGAATGGATCGTTCGTTGTGATTGATCCCGACGGGAACCCGATCCTGATTGACCAACACCGTTAACGTACGAAAACCCGCGTCGGGTGGAGTTCGCCTGATTTGAAGATGCCGACTGCGATGGCGTGATCGTCGTGGGCAGCCCAGCATTCTTCACCGTATTCGACGTCGCCCATGACCAGCGCGGGATTGCCGTTGCGCAGTTTGGTGACGCTGGATTCGGGGCAGTGGACGCGCGGAAGATCGTCTAACCCGGCCTCGAGCGGTTGGATCATGTGATCGAGGCCGTCTGTTTTTGCGTGTTCGTCCAGTTGTTCCAGGGTTACGCCATCTTTGGCGTCAAAGGGGCCGGACCATGTGCGGCGCAATTCGCGCACGTGTCCAAAGCAGCCCAATGCATCGCCCAGATCGCGCGCGATGGAACGCACGTAGCCGCCTTTGCCGCAGGTCATTTCAAGGGTGACATGATCCGCATCGGGGCGATCGACCAGCAGCAGTTCTTCGACCCAAAGGGGACGCGCCGCGATTTCGAATTCTTCGCCGTCGCGGGCGCGTTTGTACGCGCGTTGGCCATCGATTTTGACAGCCGAAAAGGCAGGTGGGATTTGCATGATATCGCCGACGAACTGGCCAAGCTGTGCTTTGATGTCGTCGTCCGTCGGGCGATCAGGGGATTCGTGTGTGACTTCGCCTTCGGCGTCATCGGTGTTGGTTTTCTGACCAAGACGCACGGTAAATGTGTAGGCCTTTAGCGCGTCGGTGATCCACGGCACGGTTTTGGTGGCTTCGCCCAATGCGACGGCCAGGACGCCCGTTGCCTCAGGGTCGAGCGTGCCCGCATGGCCCGCCTTTTTCGCATCCAGCGCCCATTTGACCTTGTTGATCACTGAGGTGGACGTGATGCCCGCAGGTTTATCCACCACCAGCCACCCGTGCAGGTCGCGTCCTTTGCGTTTGCGTGCCATTGAAGCCTCCGAGGTCAGGTCAGATGGGCGGGTTAGTTGGACGGCGTCGCGCCGTCAAGCACACCGACGATAGGGCCAAGTTGCCAACCGAAATCGGACCGGTTGATGGATGTCGCGTACATGCGGCTGACTTTGCCGTCGAAATACAGCGCGTCGGGCAGGCCGATACGGTCACGAAACAACGTGGCGAAGTCATGAAAATTAACGGCTTCATTGCTGATGGCGAACACGGCGCGGGTGCCGTCGGCGGATGTGCCCACGCCGTTGCGGATGAATTTCGATGTGCCGTCGGGGATGAAACGGGGGTGCAATGCGCCATCGATCACCAGCATAGGACCGGATTGCGTTGCAAAGTCACAGGCCGGTTGCGCATCAACATACGCCAGCGTTTCATACACCCGCACGTCGTCGCCGATGCACAGCACGCCATTGGGCAGCAGGCCGAAATTGCCGGGGCCGTCGGACGTAATGACGCGCATTTCCTCAACGCCGTCTTCGATGTAGTGGCCCACTGGATCGCGATCATCGTGGTACATGCCAGCGTTCATCGCGAAGGTCAGGGTGCGGCCTGCGTGATTTTCGACGGCGCTGAAGCTGCCGAGGATTGCCCCGTCATCGTCGCGCAGGAACAGCTGAATGTCGTCCGTCGCAAGAACTTCGCACACTGTGTAGGACGCGCCGAGGTGGTCGATGTTTTCACACGGCACTTCGTTGAATTGTGCCGCCGCGGGGGTGGCCAACAGGAACAGACCCGCCAGCCAGCGCATTATTCTTCCTCGTCGGAATCAGGGGCGGCCACATCTTTGGCGACGCGATCTTGGGCGAACATCGCACGGGTGGCGTCCATGCGGTCATACATATCGTCAATGCGAAACCGCAGATCCGGCGTGACCTTGAGCTTCATCCCTTTGGAAATAAGATGGCGCAATTCGCCTTTGTTGCGTGCCAGTGCCGCGATCGCCAAATCTGCGTCTTTGCCGCCAAGGGGCAGCACGAAACAGGTAGCGATGGACAAGTCTGGTGTCATCCGGACTTCGCCCACAGTGATGGACATACGTTGCAGGTCGGGGTCGTGGATTTCACCACGCTGCAAAATCTCCGACATACTGCGGCGGATCAATTCACCCACACGCAGCATCCGCTGTGTTGGGCCTTCTTTGCCTGAAAATCTGTTCTTTGCCATGACGTCCATGTAAGGGGGTTCAAAGCGCTTGCCAAGCGCAGTGGCGCGGATGTGACGGAAGGACATGAAATGACCGATTTACCGGGGATTGTGATTACAGGCGGATCTGGCCGCATGGGGCAGATGTTGATCGGCGCCGTTCAAGCGTCCGACACATGCAAACTGGTCGGTGTGCTGGAACGCACAGGGCATGATTGGGTCGGGCAGGATGTTGGCGTTGCCATGGGTGGCGCGGCGGTTGGTGTGATCGTGAGCGATGATGCGGTTGCGACATTTGCCAAGGCCCAAGCGGTTATTGATTTCACGGCACCTGCCGCGACGATTGGCTTTGCTGAACTGGCCGCACAAGCCCGCGCTGTGCATGTGATCGGCACGACGGGTCTGACCGAAGATGACATTGCCAAACTGGACGCGGCGGCGCGACATGCGGTGATCGTGCGTGCAGGAAACATGTCTTTGGGTGTGAATTTACTGGTGCAGCTGACGAAAAAAGTTGCTGCCGCATTGGATGAAGATTTCGACATCGAGGTGATTGAGGCGCACCATCACCATAAGGTGGACGCACCGTCCGGTACGGCATTGATGCTGGGTGAAGCAGCCGCCGAGGGGCGTGGTGTTTCCCTAAAGGATGTGAGCGATTCTGGCCGTGACGGGATTACGGGTGCGCGCCAGCGGGGTGATATCGGGTTCAGCGCCATTCGGGGTGGTGACATTGTGGGCGAGCATGACGTTCTTTTCGCCGCCGCGGGGGAGCGTATCAAGCTGACCCATATCGCCACGGACCGCACCATTTTTGCACGCGGAGCGCTGAAGGCTGCGATTTGGGGACAAACGCAGAAACCGGGGGCTTATGATATGTTTGATGTCCTTGGCCTCAACGAAGAGTGAACCTTTTTCGGGTTTGGTGCGTATCAGAACTGATTACCAATACGGAGGCCGCTTATGTTTCGCGCTTTTTCCTTGATTACGACACTGCTTGTGGCTTTGCCCGCAAGCGCGCAAGCCTATGAGCGCATCAGTGATCGCGCGACGTTTGTGGACACGGTTGGTGGCAAGGACCTGAAGATTGCGTTGTATGGCCTGACGTTGAATGTACGTGACAATGGCACCATCACAGGGCGCGCAGCGGGTTGGGATATCGTCGGTTCATGGACGTGGGAAGACGGATATTTCTGCCGTGACATGGATTGGTCAGGTTACCCGATCGAGTACAATTGCCAGCTGGTTGAGGTGAATGGCGACCGGATCCGGTTCACTGTGGATCAGGGTACGGGTGACGATGCGGTTCTTCGCATTCGCTAGAGTTTTGGCGTATCGGTGAAACCTAGAAAACCGTCGGTGGTTTGCGCGATTGAGGCTTCGAATTTTTCGATCATTGGCATGACGACGGGTTCAACGTCTTGCGTCCAAACAGGGCCGTCATAAAACGTATCTTTGATCTTTTGCCGCTGTTCTTCGTTTTCAAACGCGCGCATCCAGTGGACGACGTCGGGGTTATCCAAATCCCGCATTGGTCCAAACACGAGCATACCCGCATCACGTAAGGCAGGCCGATTCACGGTTTCGAAATAGGTGACGAAATCTTCGCGTCGTCCGGGTTTTAACGTATATTTTCGGATTTCGATGATCATGATCTGATCCAACGCCTAGAAATCAATGGCGATGCCCTTTTTCTCCCAGTCACCAAAGCGGACGGGTTCAGGCCCGTCGCGGCCACCGAGTTCTTTTGCCAACTCCAGTTCTTTTGCGGTCTTGCGGCGGTCTTCTGCTTCGGCCAAGGCCCGCTTTGCGGCATCTGGTAGGTCTTTGGTCACGTTGCTCTCCTTGCGCGGCGTACCCACCTGATATACCCCGCCAAGATCATTCGCCAAGGGGTTACATATGTCGCAGCAACAAGGGTTAGGGCCACGCAAGGCCGCGCTTTTCCTTCTCGATCAGGTTACGAGCGAAGGAAAACTGCTGTCCGAGCTGATTGGGGAGGGCGCGTTGCAGCACCTTCCGGCCGAAGACCGCGCCCGCGCCCAGCGTCTTGCGACGGAAACTTTGCGCGGCATGGCGCGTGCGGATCGCATGTTGGCGCGGTTTTTGCAGAAAACCCCGCCAGAGGCCGTGCGCAACGTTTTGCGCCTGTGCACTGTTGAATTGGCGGGCGGTGAGGCGGCGCATGGTGTTGTGAACGCCGGTGTTGAACTGGTAGCGCGCAACAAGCGCACGGCGACGATGAAGGGCATGACCAACGCAGTATTGCGCAAAGTCGCCGCCGAGGGACCTGACGGGTGGGCGAAACTTGCCAATCCGCGCATTCCCGGTTGGCTGCGTGGGCCATTAAAAGACGCCTATTCGCCCGAGATCGTAGCGGCCATGGAAGCCGTTCATTTTGCAGGCGCGCCATTGGATATTACCGTCAAAGGGGATGTTGCCGCTGCAAATGACGCGTTGAAAGGCGAAATTTTGCCGACTGGGTCGATCCGGCTGGCGAACGCGGGGCAGGTGTCTGCGCTGCCCGGTTTTGATGAGGGCGACTGGTGGGTCCAAGATGCCGCCGCCGCAATTCCTGTGATGGTTCTGGCCCCGCAGGACGGCGAAAAAATCCTTGATCTATGTGCGGCGCCGGGGGGCAAGACGATGCAAATCGCGGCGTCCGGTGCGCATGTTACGGCCATTGATTCGTCCGTTGGGCGTATGATCCGGGTGAAGGAAAACCTGAAACGTACGGGGCTGACGGCCAAGACTGTCACATCGGATGCGTTTGAATTTAGCGAAGGTGGCTTTGACGCAATTTTGCTGGATGCACCCTGTTCTGCAACGGGCACGATCCGTCGTCACCCCGATTTGCCCTACGCCAAGGACGGGTCCGAATTTCAAGACCTGATCGATCAGCAGGCCCGGATGATTGATCATGCTTTGACGCTGCTCAAACCTGGTGGGCGATTGGTGTTTTGCACTTGTTCGCTGCTGCCTGATGAAGGCGAAGTTCAGGTCGACGAAGCGCTTGAACGTAACCCCGGCCTGACGGTGGATGTGGATGCGTTGGATGTTGCTGGTGTGGACGCTGATTGGCGGACTGAAGAAGGCGGATTGCGCCTGCGCCCGGATTTTTGGGCTGACAAGGGCGGTATGGACGGGTTTTACATCGCCCAATTGCGCAAACCTGCCTAAGTTAAAGCCGTGACTTAAAACGCAGAGCCTTCTATGGTCAGTCCAACGCAAAGATGCTGAATAGCACGGGCGAGAGGCACAGACGACGTGGTTGACACAACCGACACACATTCAAGGCGCGTGCGTCTGATGAACCGGCTGCACGCGCGGCTGGCCGCACGGACCCGTCCCGCGACTGGATTTCGATCAAACCCTGAACCCAAGATGATCGGCCATTATGCGCGGGGCCGTCAGCTGTTGGCGGGTAATTTCCTGTTTTCCGGTCACCTGATCGAAGCGCCTAGCGTTAACCTGTGGGACGCAGCGGCGCGCGTTGATACGTCAACGAATGATGCTCACGGGTTTGCGTGGCTTGATGATATGGCGGCCGTGGGTGATGCCAAAGCGCGCGCAACGGCACAGGCGTGGTTGGCAGAATGGATCATAAAATACGGCCACGGGCGTGGGGCGGGCTGGACGCCTGACATCACAGGACGGCGTTTGATTCGCTGGATTGCACACGGGTTTTTCCTGCTGCGCGGTGCCGATAAATCTGCGTCAGAAGCCTATTTCAAATCCGCAGCACAGCAGGCAATTTTCCTATCGCGCCGCTGGAAATCGGCCCGTCCCGGTTTGGCGCGGTTCGAAGCCTTGGCAGGGATGATCTATGCGGGTTTGTCGCTGGAAGGGATGGAAGGCCGCGTCGCCCCCGCGATTGATATGCTGACCCGCGATTGCAAGGTTCAGATCGGGCTGGACGGTGGTATTCCGTCGCGCAACCCCGAAGAACTGCTTGAGATTTTGACGCTGCTGTCATGGGTGGAAACTGCCCTGCGCGGTGCGGAGCGCGATGTACCTGAAACGCTGACGTCTGCGATGGGCCGTATCGCGCCGACCTTGCGGGCGCTGCGCCATTCTGACGGCGGATTGGCACGGTTTCACGGCGGCGGGCGTGGGCTTGATGGGTGGTTGGATCAAGCGTTGGCCGCTGTTGGCACGTTCGAGCAGCCTGATCGATCGCTTCATATGGGATACG
Source organism: Octadecabacter dasysiphoniae (assembly GCF_021532615.1). Taxonomy (GTDB): domain Bacteria; phylum Pseudomonadota; class Alphaproteobacteria; order Rhodobacterales; family Rhodobacteraceae; genus Octadecabacter; species Octadecabacter dasysiphoniae. The sequence continues at coordinate 508,199 of NZ_JAKGAQ010000002.1, read as the reverse complement.
GGCGTTTGTCGGCAGGGCGAACCAGCGTTGTCGTGGATGTGGGTGCGCCGCCGTCGGGAAATTACGCCGCCGAAGCGCATGCATCGACCTTGGCGATGGAAATTACATCGGGGCGCAGGCCTTTGATCGTGAATTGTGGGTCTGGCAGTAATTTTGGCCCCGAATGGCGCCGCGCGGGTCGGGCCACGCCAAGCCATTCGACGCTGTGTATCGAAGGGTTGTCATCGTCGCGTATAACAATCGCCAAGAATGGCGAGGAGTTGCTGCAAGACGGCCCTGTTGAGGTCCAATCCGACATCAGCACCCTGAAAGACGGGTACCGCCTTGCGACGGCGCACGACGGATACCGGCGCAGCAACGGGCTGACACATGTGCGCACCCTTGATCTGACGTCGGACGGGCGTGGCATTGCAGGCGAAGATTTGATCACCACGTTGGCCCCCGCAGACGAGCCGGTTTTTGACCGTGCGCTGGATCGTGAAAAGCTGCAGGGGATCGCATGGTCCGTGCGGTTTCATTTGCATCCCGAGGTCGAGGCCGTGATTGATCTTGGCGGTGCGGCGATTTCGCTGACGCAAAAATCAGGTGAGATTTGGGTGCTGCGCCAAGACGGGGCGGCAGATATGCGCCTTGAACCATCGGTTTATTTAGAAAACGGGCGATTGCGGCCCCGTGCGACGCAACAGGTGGTTTTATCTGGGCGCGCAATGGCCTATGCGACGCGCATCCGTTGGTCGTTGTCCAAGGCACATGATGTGCCGACTGGTTTGCGTGACGTAGGCGCGACGACGACGGATCTGGAAAACTGATACCGCCTGAGGGGGCCAACATGACCGATCTTCAACCCATCCGCCGCGCTTTGCTGTCCGTATCCGACAAGACCGGATTGATTGATTTAGGTAAGGCTTTGGCCGCGCGCGGGGTTGAATTGTTGTCCACGGGTGGATCGGCGTCCGCGTTGCGCGATGCAGGTCTTGAGGTCCGAGACGTGGCCGATGTAACAGGCTTTCCTGAAATGATGGACGGACGTGTAAAAACGCTGCACCCGGCGGTTCATGGCGGGCTTTTGGCGCTGCGCGACAATGATACCCACGTGGCCGCAATGGATGAACATGACATTGGCGCAATCGATCTGGTTGTCGTCAATCTGTATCCGTTTGAGGAAACGCTGAAGCGTGGCGCGGCAGATGCTGAGATGATCGAGAATATCGATATCGGCGGGCCTGCGATGATCCGGTCCGCTGCCAAGAACCATGGTTTTGTAAACGTGGTTGTTGATGTTGAAGACTACGAGGTCTTGCTTGCTGACCTTGAGGCGAACGACGGGCACACCACCTATGCCCTGCGTCAGCGGTTGGCGCAGACGGCCTATGCGCGCACGGCGGCCTATGACACTGCTGTCAGCACGTGGATGGCTGGCCAGTTGGATGGCACACCGCGCCGTCAGACGGTTGGTGGAACGCTGGCGCAGACGTTGCGCTACGGTGAAAACCCGCATCAGTCGGCTGCGTTTTATACAGATGGATCTGCCCGCCCCGGCGTGGCGACGGCGCAGCAGCATCAGGGCAAAGAGCTGTCTTATAACAACATCAACGATACTGATGCCGCGTTTGAACTGGTCAGCGAATTTGATGCCAAAGACGGCCCCGCGGTTGCGATCATCAAACACGCGAACCCTTGCGGCGTGGCACGCGGTGCGACCTTGGCAGAAGCCTACCAGAAGGCGTTTGAATGCGATCAGACATCTGCGTTCGGGGGTATCATTGCGCTGAACAGTGAGCTTGATGCCCAGACAGCCGAGGCCATTACAGACATCTTCACCGAAGTCGTTATCGCACCGTCCGTGACAGATGAAGCCAAAGCAATGTTTGCAGCCAAAAAGAACCTGCGCCTTTTGACGACAGGCGGTTTGGCTGATCCGATGGCGGTGGCGCAGACCATTCGTCAAGTGTCGGGTGGATATCTGATGCAAGACAAAGACAACGGTCATATTGCGGCGTCTGATCTGAAAGTGGTGACCAAAATCGCCCCGACGGAAGAACAGCTGGCTGATTTGCTGTTTGCGTGGAAAGTCGCCAAGCATGTGAAATCCAATGCCATCGTCTACGTCAAAGATGGGGCGACGGTTGGTGTGGGCGCCGGGCAGATGTCCCGTCTTGATTCAGCGTTGATTGCTGCCACGAAGGCACAGCGCATGGCTGATGCGCTAGGTTTGCCCGAAAGCCTTGCTAAGGGTGCTGCTGTCGCGTCCGATGCGTTCTTTCCGTTTGCCGATGGTCTTCTTGAGGCCGCGGCGGCGGGTGCGTCCTGTGTCATTCAACCCGGTGGATCTATGCGCGACGATGAAGTGATTGCCGCAGCAGACGAAGCAGGATTGGCGATGGTGTTCACCGGCATGCGCCACTTCCGCCACTGAGGAGAAACGTAAATGCGCCTGACATTCTGGACCGGCTTTTGGATTTTCCTCGTGGATCAGCTGAGCAAATTTTACGTGCTCTATCAGATCAACTTGCCCAATTTGCCAAACCAAACCTACGAGGTGTTCCCGCCGTTCTTAACGTTGCGCATGGCGTGGAATCGCGGTGTGAATTTTGGGTTGTTTGCGGATTTTGATATGCGCTGGGTGCTGATTGCCGTTGCCTTGGTAATATCGGGTTTTGTGATCTGGTGGATTAAACGCGAAAACGTGGGAAAATGGGCCTATATCAGCGCGGGCCTTTTGGTTGGCGGTGCGCTGGGCAATGTTGTGGACCGTGTTTTACACGGCGCCGTTGCGGATTTTCTGAATATGTCATGTTGCGGTTTCACCAACCCGTATGCGTTTAACATCGCCGATATTTCGATCTTTGCGGGGGCGATTGGTTTGGTGTTGTTCACGGACAGCAACGACAAAAAGAAGACTGCGTGACGTGGACTGTGGATTGGTCTAAAACAAGCGCAAGGAAGACGTGAGGCGGATGATGACAAGATTATTCATATGTATCGCAACGATGCTGACATTGGCCGCCTGCACAAGCGGGGACCGGGGTTTGCGGGATTTGCGTGCCTCGGGCGGTGGCCCTGACGAATTCCGTGTGATGCCGATGGCGCCGCTGGTTTTGCCGGCGGACACGGCCACGTTGCCAACACCGACCCCCGGCGCTGGCAACCGTGCTGATCCTGCACCGATTGCGGATGCTGTTGTCGCGCTTGGCGGTAGTGCCAATGCGCTGGTGCCAAATGGCGTACCTGTGCGCGATGGTGCCCTTGTCGCCGCCGCAAGCCGCAATGGTGTTGACCCTGCCATCCGCCAGACTTTGGCGTCCGAAGACGAAGCATTTCGCACACGTCAATCGCGGTTCGGGTTCTTTCGTGGACGCGATCGGTATTTCCGCGCCTATGCGCGCCAAGCGCTTGACGCCTACGCCGAACTCACGCGGTTCCGCAATGCGGGCGTCGCAACGCCATCTGCGCCGCCACAGTAACCAACACCGCGCTCACATCCGCGTATGGCCCCTTGAAGCCCGCCCGATCCGGCGTAGGTACATTCCAAACATAAGCGGAGAATTTTGATGCGCCTATTTGCTGCGGCACTTGCTTTATTGGCTACGACAGCCACGGCCGAAGAAGTCACGACCTACCAGCTTGATAACGGAATGGACGTGGTTGTTATCGAAGACCACCGCGCGCCCGTTGTTGTGCACATGCTTTGGTATCGGGCCGGATCTGCGGATGAACCTGTCGGGTCTTCTGGCGTTGCGCATTACCTTGAACATCTGTTGTTCAAGGCGACTGAAAATGTCGAAAGCGGTGAATTCCAGCGGGTCGTTGCGGAAAATGGCGGATCAGACAATGCGTTTACCAGCTATGATTACACAGGATATTTTCAGCGTGTTGCAGCGGACCGTTTGCCCTTGATGATGCAATATGAGGCCGACCGGATAAACAATCTGGTCCTGACCGAAGATGATATCGTGACCGAACGCGGCGTGATCTTGGAAGAACGCAATCAGCGCACTGAAAATTCACCCGGTGCTTTGGCGCGTGAACAGATGCGGGCTGCGCAATTCCTGAACCACCGTTATGGCGTGCCGATCATCGGCTGGAAACACGAGATGGAAACGCTGGATATGGAAGACGCGCTGTCGTTCTATGACATCTATTATTCCCCCAATAACGCGATCTTAGTGGTTGCCGGTGACGTAGAGCCCGAGGACGTTTTGGCCCTGGCAGAGCAATACTACGGCCCGCTTCCCGCTGAACCGAACCTGCCTGAGCGGTTCCGCACGCAGGAACCCCCGCAGACGGCAGAACGTCGTTTGGTGTTTGAGGATGCACGTGTGGCGCAGCCTTATGTAAGCCGCACGTATCTTGCGCCGGAACGTGACGCAGGCGCGCAAGAAGAAGCCGCGGCATTGACGTATTTGGCGGACCTGTTGGGGGGATCGCCCTTCACCTCTGCGCTTGGGATTGCATTGCAGTTCGAAACGAATACCGCTGTCTATGCGGGTGCGTTCTATGACGGGCTGAACCTTGATGATGGTACATTCGGGCTGACAGTCGTGCCAGCTGAGGGCGTGAGCTTGCAAGAAGCAGAAGACGCGATGGATGCCGCTGTTGCCAAGTTCCTTGACGATGGAATTGATCCGGCGCGCATGGAGGCTTTGCGCACCCAGTTGAAAGCAGGTGAGATTTTTGCCCGTGACAACGTCGGTGGTCTTGCGCGCCGGTACGGTGCTGCGTTGACGTCCGGTTTGACGGTTGAGGACGTGCAAGCATGGCCTGACATCCTGCAAGCCGTCACCGAAGAAGACGTGCTGGCCGCCGCGGCGCGCGTCCTTGATCGCAAACAATCCGTTACAGGTTGGGTCATTCCCAGCAGGGAGGTCCTTCAATGATCCGTCTTTTCCTTGCCTTTGCCCTAGCTGTCGCCGCCCTGCCTGCGCGTGCGATTGATATTCAGGAAATTACGTCACCCGGTGGGGTAGACGCATGGTTGGTCCAAGAAGAATCGATTCCGTTTGTCGCGATTGAAATCGTGTTTGACGGTGGTGCGACGCTGGATTTACCCGGTAAGCGGGGTGCGACAAACTTGATGATGGCCCTTCTTGAAGAAGGATCAGGCGATCTGGATGCTCGTGGGTTCCAGGAAGCCCGCGAAGCGCTTGCCGCGTCGTATGGATTTAATGCCTATGATGATTCCGTGTCTGTTTCGGCGGTTTTCCTATCTGAAAATCGTGACGAGGCGGTGGCGTTGTTGCGCGATGCGTTGATCAACCCGCGATTTGACGATGACGCAATCGAACGTGTCCGCGCACAGGTGCAGTCTATCCTGCGCAGCGATGCGCAAGACCCCAACAGCATTGCCGGTGCCGCGTTTGATGCTGCTGCATTCGGCGACCACCCCTATGGATCGTCCATTGATGGTACCGCTGAAACTGTCGCTGCCCTTACCCAAGCGGATTTGTTTGATGCGCACCGCAACGCATTGGTAAAGGGCCGTGTTCATGTGGGCGCCGCTGGTGATATTTCGGCTGAGGAACTTGGCGTTCTAATTGATGATCTGATTGGTGTGCTGCCTGAAGACGGGCCCGAAATTCCGCCGCGTGTGGAATTCGGCCTGGACGGCGGCACGACCATTGTAGAATTTGAAACGCCCCAGTCTGTTGCCTTGTTCGGACATGCGGGGATTGAACGTGATGCCGATGATTTCTTTGCAGCGTTTCTGTTGAACGAGATCTTGGGTGGCAATGGGTTGGAATCCCGCTTGATGCGTGAAGTCCGTGAAGAACGCGGACTGACCTATGGGATTTACACGTACCTCGTCCCCAAAGACCTGAGTGAGGTGTATTTGGGCCAAGTTGCGTCTGCCAATGGCACCATCGCAGAAGCGATTGAGGTCGTGCGCGATGAATGGGCGTTGATGGCGTCTGAGGGCGTCAGCGCGCAGGAATTGGCGCAGGCGAAGACCTATTTAACGGGGGCCTATCCGCTTCGGTTTGACGGGAACGCCGAGATTGCGGGAATTTTGGTGGGAATGCAGGCCGTTGGGCTGCCCACAGAATACATCGAAAACCGCAATGATTTGGTGAATGCAGTGACCCTTGAGGACGTGAACCGCGTAGCAAGCGAGCTGCTGGACCCTGACGGTTTGCACTTTGTCGTTGTAGGGCAGCCGGTTGGGTTGGAAGCCACCAATTAACCACCTTTCGATCTATTAGAATCAGGCTGTGGCGTGCTATCTATAGCGCCATGGCCGCACCTGACCCCAACATAAGCGATCTTCGCCCTGTCATTGCGCAGCTGGACGATGCCGCAATCAACCGCATTGCCGCGGGTGAAGTCGTGGAACGCCCGGCCTCTGCGGTTAAAGAGCTGGTTGAAAACGCGCTTGATGCGAAGGCCACCCGGATCGAGATTGCGATAGCAGATGGCGGCAAAACCCTGATCCGCGTGACCGACAATGGTGTTGGCATGACGCCCGCCGATCTGCCGCTTGCGCTGTCGCGTCATGCGACGTCCAAAATTGATGGCAGCGATCTTTTGAACATCCACAGTTTCGGATTTCGCGGAGAGGCATTGCCGTCCCTTGGTGCGGTTGGGCGGCTTACCATTCGCAGTCGCACGGGCGACGGTGAAGGCGCAGAAATCTTGGTTTCCGGTGGTGTCCATGATCCGGTGCGCCCCGCCGCGCTGAGTGCTGGAACGGTCGTTGAACTGCGGGATTTGTTTTACGCGACGCCCGCGCGCCTGAAGTTCCTGCGCACTGATCGCGCCGAAATGCAGGCAATCAACGATGTGATCAAACGCCTTGCCATGGCGGAACCGTTTGTGACGTTCATTCTGACGGATGTGTCGCAGGGAAAATCCCGCGTGACGTTTCGTGCTGACGGTGAAACGGGCGATATGTTCGAAGGGCTGCATGCGCGTTTGCGTGGTGTTTTAGGCAAGGACTTTGCGGATAATGCATTGCCTATTGATGCGGAACGCGAAGGTGTGCATCTGACGGGTTACGCCGCGCTGCCGACGTATTCACGCGGGTCAGCGGTGCAACAATTCCTGTTTGTGAATGGCCGCCCTGTACGGGACAAAGTCCTGATCGGTGCGTTGCGCGGTGCCTATATGGATACGCTGAGCCGTGACCGCCACCCGGCCGCGTGTCTGTTCATCGATGTTGATCCGACGCGCGTGGACGTCAACGTACATCCCGCCAAATCCGAAGTGCGGTTTCGTGATCCGGGCGTGGTGCGTGGCCTGATCGTGAGCGCATTGCGCGCTGCGTTGGCAAATGCCGGGCATCGGGCGTCAACGACTGTTGCTAGCGCGACGTTGGGGGCAATGACACCAGAACAACCTGCCGGGCGCGTGTATCAGATGGATCGGCCAACAGGCGGTACGGGCCCAGCGTATCGGCCAAGCGGGTTCGCTGAGATGACGCCGGATATGTCCGGGCGTGTCGAAGTGATTGAGGATGCGCCACGAGGCGATGATCAGCCACAAGGCCACCCACTTGGTGCGGCGCGCGCACAGGTTCACGAAAATTACATCATCGCACAGACTGAAACGGGCATTGTGATCGTGGACGGACACGCGGCACACGAACGGCTGGTGTATGAAAAGTTAAAGACCCAGATGGCTGAAAACGGGGTTGCAGCGCAGGCGCTGTTGATCCCCGAAATTATCGAGATGTCTGAGGGTGACGCGGCACAGCTTTTGGCCGTGGCTGATGATTTGACCAGATTTGGTCTGACAATCGAACCGTTTGGTGGCGGGGCAATTGCGGTGCGGGAAACGCCAGCGATTTTGGGCGAAGTCAACGCCGAGGCGATGTTGCGCGATATTCTGGATGAGCTTGATGATCAGGGGTCCAGCACATTGGTTCAGGAAAAACTTGAGGCGATCCTGAGCCGCGTGGCCTGTCACGGGTCCATCCGTACGGGACGTCGGATGTTGGGCGAAGAAATGAACGCCCTGCTGCGCGAGATGGAGCGCACACCGCGATCCGGTCAGTGCAACCATGGCCGCCCCACCTATGTTGAACTGAAACTCAGCGATATTGAGCGTCTTTTCGGGCGTACCTAGGCCAAATGTCGCTTGAGGCATGGCGGGGTGGCGGGTAGCGTAGCGCAACCAAAGGGGAGCGCGATCATGCGGTATTTAATCGGTCTGACAAGTTTGCTTGTGCTGGGTGCCTGCACAACCGCCGATTGGACGACGTTTCGTGGTCAAATCGAAGATCATGATCTTTTGGCAGAGACGCGCCGCACGATCGACAGCAGCTACCGCGATTTGCCGTTTGAGTCCGGTGCGGTTTATGTCGTCGCGAACGAGCACGGTGAATTGCACACCTATAGCCTGACGCCCTGTGGTGGCACGCATATTTGCGGGGCCAATGGCCATGTTGGGCATGTCGAACGAACCTTGGATTATTTTGTTGTGACGGGCGCGTATCGTGGCCGCACGTTCTTTTTGTCGCCGGGGGGCGATGGGTATTTGACATGGCGGGGAGAGAATCGTGATCTTGCGTGGAATTAAGAAGGCAGCGCCATTTGCGTTGATGGCAACGGTACTAAGCGGCTGTCTAGCGGCGTTGCCCGGCGGTGAAACGGGGCCTTTCGCACCGGGTAATACGCTGACATTTTACTATCAATCGGTGCTGACCGATCCGCCAGAAGAGGCAACGATCATCGAATGTGGCGATCAGTTGATCCCGCGGTCTTGCGTGGTGTTGTCCAATGGTGCGCAGTTCCAGTTGGAGGCAACCGAAACAGGCGTCGCCTATGGCAACAACGAATTGCGCATGGCGTTGCAGCTGGACGCGGGCGGTGTGCCGTCAGGTATTGGCCAATTGAACAACCTCACCACTGGTGAAGCGACGGGCATGCGCTGGGTGTCTTTGCCGTCGCGCTAAACTGAACGGAATAAGCAAAAAAGGCGTCCGCAGATTTCTCTGAGGGCGCCTTTTTCGTTCCGGGGAAGCGTAGTGTCGTATCGTTGTGACTTAGATGCGCAGGAACGGCTGGGCGATCCGTGGAATCCAGCTGTTAAAGCGCAAAGGCGCGTCAGTGGCCGCAAGGCAGATACAATCCTGCCCCATTTCGGCGACGGGCTGGTGATGATCATCTTCGCTGGCGACTTCGATGTCACCGGCGCCAAACCGATCTGTTTCGTCCTTGAAGGCACCTTGCAGAACCAGCGTCAGTTCTGTGCCGCGGTGGCCGTGGTCTGGCATCTGCGCACCGGCGGGAATGTGCAAAAGGCGCACGCTTGCGGATTTGTCAGTTTTCAAAATCGCCTGACGGACACCGCCACCGACTTTGCGCCATTTTACATCAGCCAGATTGCCGCCGACATAATCCTGAAGCGGTGCGGGCAAATCGCCTTTGGCGGGCTTTGCGACAATCGCGTCTTTGGGCTCAGCGGCGATGAGAGCAAGCGTCGCGGCGAAGCTTCCGTCAGACAGGCCTTCGGGCGCTTCGGCGTCCATCACGGCACCGCCCACGGTATCAAATTCATGCATCCGTGCGCGGCATTCGTCGCACATGGAAATATGCGTTGCGACGACCAGATTGAACCCTTCGGGCAACGAGCCGGCAGAGTACGCCATCAAAAGGGCGTCGGTCAGGTGGTGTTTAATTTCGTTCATCATACAGTTCACTTCAATTGATGGCGCAAACGGTCCAGCGCCAATCGTATCCTCGATTTAATCGTTCCGAGAGGAAGGCCCGTAGCGTCGGCTATTTCGCTGTGGGTCAATTCTCCGTAGTAGGCGCGAACGATCAGTTCCCTTTGCTTGTCGGGCAGGGCCGCGATGGCCTCACCCAATTGCGCGCTTTCTTGTTGCAGCGCCAAAACGTCTTCTTGGTCTGGTTCCGCTTCTGGTCCCCATGTCAGGTCTTCTGGTTCAGGACGGCGCTGTTTACGCAGCACGTCGATCCGTCTGTTTCGTGCGATCGTGAATATCCAAGTGGATACGCTGGCCTTGGCGGGGTCGAACATGTGGGCCTTGCGCCACAAGGTCGCCATGACTTCTTGAGTTACGTCTTCTGCCAGATCCGGGCTGGCCCCCGACTTCATCAAAAAGGCCTTCACGCGTGGCGCGAAATAGCCGAACACTTCGGCAAAAGCCGATTGATCTTGGTTGTCACGAATGGCGGCCAGGTGGGTTACCCATGCCATTCGATCCGGTTTATTCGCTGGCGTCACATTCACCTCGTGTGTGCAGTCACCCTGAGTCTTATTTTGTTTCAAGGCTTTAGAGGCCAAAAGCGCAGTGTGCGCAGTTGGTGTTGTCGTCTTGGTAGGGGTTAATGTTTCGGTCAACATATCAATAATACGGGGGCTGGTCAGCTTTGGATCAGTAAATAAACCACCTTATTAAAAACCAAAGTCGCCCCCGCAGCGTAAAGATTATAAGAACAGCTGCGCGGCACAGTCGCGCTGGGTGCGATAGTCTGAGGGAACGACACGGTATGACAACGAATAATAAGAACGATGCGATCAAACGCATCGCGGTAATTGGCGCGGGAATTTCAGGGATGGCAGCCGCGCACGAGCTGTCCAAAGATCACCAAGTGGTATTGTTCGAAGCCGAACAGCGCCTTGGCGGACACGCCCGCACCCGCATGGCCGGGGTCAACGGGGATCAGCCCGTCGATACGGGGTTCATCGTCTTTAATTATGCCAACTACCCCCATCTTGCGGCGTTGTTCGCCGAACTCGACGTGCCTGTGGTAGAATCCAACATGTCCTTTGGCGCATCAATCAACGGCGGCGCATTCGAATACGGCCTGGCGTCCCTTGGCGCGTTGTTCGCGCAGCCCAAAAACATGGCCAACCCGAAATTCCTGCGCATGATCCGTGATGTGCTGAACTTCAACAAAAACGGCGTGCGGTTGTCCAAGGAAGACGGTTTGACCGTTGAAGGGTTGATCAAAAAGCTCGGTGCGGGATCGTATTTTCGCGACTATTATTTGTTGCCATTGTCTGGCGCGATTTGGTCGACACCCGTTGAAAAGATCATGGATTTCCCAGCCCACGCAATGATGACGTTTTTCGAAAACCACGCGTTGCTGGGCATCACGGGGCAGCATCAATGGTTCACCGTCAAAGGCGGGTCACAGGAATATGTGTCGCGCCTCGGCATTTCGATGGCAGAGCGCGGTGTTGTTATGCGCCTTGGCACCCCCGTCGAAGCGGTTCGGCGCGATCAGGACGGTGTGAAGATCAAAGCGCCGGGGTCTGAATGGGAAGACTTCGACGAGGTGATCTTTGCGACCCATTCCGATGACAGCCTGTCGATGATTGCTGATCCATCAGCGGACGAAACTGCGCTGCTCGGTGCGGTGAAATACCAACCCAACAAAATCGTGCTGCATTCCGACACCTCAATCATGCCGAAACGCAAATCGGTTTGGTCGTCTTGGGTGTATTCAGAGGATGCGGATAAACAATCGGATCGGATTGATCTGACCTATTGGATGAACAAGTTGCAGCCATGGCTGAAGGGCGATCCATTGTTTGTGACGTTGAACACGACCCGCGACATTGATCCTGCGCTGATCTGGGATGAGGTCACGTTGCGCCACCCTGTCTATGATTTGGCCGCGCTGGGCGCACAGCAGGCAATGCCAGCGTACAATGGCACCAATCGCACGTGGTTTTGTGGCGCGTGGATGAAAAACGGGTTCCACGAAGACGGGATCGGGTCCGCGATGGATGTCGTCGCGGCGATCCGCGCGCGTGATGCCATGTTGGTTGCGGCAGAGTGACGACAATCCAACATATCGCGGGTGAAACCTATCACGGCAGGCGGGGCGAGACGAAAAACGCGTTCCGTTATTCCATCGACTACGTGTTGTTGGATGCCGAAAAGGACATTGATCATCCCGCGCTGTTTTCGCGCAATGGGCGTGGCGTGATGTCTTTGCATGATGTTGACCATGGCGGCGCGCCAAAGGCCGGGATTGGCGCGGCGTGGGTTCGCGATGTTCTTCAACACCATCAGCTTAACGTCAAAGGGCGTGTCGAACTTCTCGCGCAGCCGCGGGTGTTGGGGCATGTCTTCAACCCTGTGTCGTTCTGGCTCTGTTATGATGAGGCAGGCACATTGCGGGTCGTTATCGCCGAAGTGTCCAATACGTTTGGCGACCGTCATTCATATTTGTGCCACCATGATGATCTGCGCGCGATCACGAAGGCGGATACGATTTCCGCGCAAAAGATTTTCCATGTGTCTCCGTTTCAGGACATCGCGGGGGAATACACCTTTCGTTTTGATATCCAGCCCGACAGCATCGGCGTCTGGATCGATTTTTCCGAAGATCATGCCGGTTTGATTGCGACCCTGACGGGGCCGAGAAAACCGCTAACAAACACGAGTATTCTGAAGGCCATGTTGCGCCGCCCGTTCGGATCGCGCCGTGTGTTGGCGTTGATCCATTGGCAGGCGGTTAAGCTGTGGTGGAAAGGTGCTGGGTATCGCCCGCGCCCAGAGCCGCCCGCAAAAGACGTCACAAGATGAGCCTTAGCCACGCCCTATCCCAACGCTATCCCGCCTATACGGGGTTCGCGGCCGTTCTGTCGGGTGCGGGCCTGCCGATCTATATTTATGCGCCGAAATACTATGCCGACACCTATGGCGTCAGCCTGACGGTGCTTGGCGCGGTTTTGGGTGGCTTGCGGTTCTTTGATTTTGTGCAAGACCCACTGCTGGGTTGGTTGTCTGAACGCCTACGGGCAGCCAAGGCAATTGCCGTGACGTTCGGCGCAGCCATTCTGGCGCTGTCAATGATTGGTTTGTTCGCCATTGCGCCACCGATTGATCCGGTGTGGTGGTTTGGCCTGACGATTACAGGGCTGTTTAGCGCATTCAGTTTTCTCACCATCAATTTTTACGCCCAAGGCATCGCCAAGGTGGGCGACAGCCATGATGGCCACGTGCGACTGGCCGCATGGCGCGAAAGCGGTGCGCTGTTGGGGATATGTTTGGCTGCAATCGCGCCGACGTTGTTGTTGGATTATTCAGACGACCCCTTCGCGACCTTTGCTTGGGGATTTGCGATCGCCACCGTGATTGTCGCGGCTTTCATGTGGCGCGAATGGACACCTGCGTCCACGGCCCAAGAGCCAACCCCGATCCGCGATATCATAAATGACCCAACTGCGCGCCGTTTGTTGTTGCTTGCGTTGATCAACGCGACGCCGCTTGCCGTATCATCGACGTTGTTCCTGTTCTTCGTCGAAAGCCGCCTTGGCGCCCAAGGATGGGAAGGGCCGCTTTTGGTTTTGTTCTTTTTGTCAGCAGCAGTTTCATCGCCGTTCTGGTCTGTATTGGCCCGTAAATTCGGCGCGAAACCGGTGCTGTTGTGGGCGATGGTGTTGGCCGTGGCGTCTTTTGGATGGGCCTTCACACTGGGCACCGGCGACGTCACCGCCTTTGCGATTATCTGCGTTTTGTCGGGTGCGACAATTGGTGCCGATTTAACTTTGCTCCCGGCGATGTTCGCCAAACGTATGAGTATCATATCCCCCAACGGCGGACAGGGCTTTGGCCTGTGGTCGTTGGTTTCGAAATTTACATTGGCCTTCGCGGCCGTGCTGTTGTTGCCCTTGCTCGAATTGCAGGGATTTCAGGCAGGCACGGACAACACTGCGCAGGTTCTGACATTATTGACGGTGCTTTATGCGCTTGTGCCGTCCTTGCTGAAACTTCTGGCCATCGCGTTGCTGGCCATGACCAAACTGGAGGACTGAACCGATGACGTCCACGATCCTATTCCTGCTGGGGGCCGCTGCGGTTGCCGCCCTTTTGATCCTGCGCGGCCGATACGCGTCTTTTATGGCGCAGGCACCTGCTGATTATTCAGACGGGCCGCAGTTCAACATGCGGGACGTGTTCAATGGCCCCATTGAATGCGAAGGCGTGATCTACGGCCCCACAGGGCGGGTCACATCGCGGTTCGAGGCGGATTTCATCGCGAGCTGGGACGGCAACATCGGTACCGTGCGTGAAGAATTCCGGTACGACAGCGGCAATGTCCAACACCGCGAATGGAAATTCACACTGGGCAATGATGGATCAATGAAGGCCGAAGCGCCCGATCTGGTTGGCGTTGGCACAGGCCAACAGCATGGATCTGCGGTGCAGCTGAATTACGACATCAAGCTGACGGACGAAGCCGGCGGGCATGTTCTGAAGGTCAACGATTGGATGTATATGACGCCCAATGGCAATGTGATGAACCGCAGCCAGTTCCGCAAATTCGGGATCAAGGTGGCGGAATTGGTCGCAACGATGCGCCCAAAAAATGCATCATCCATGCAACCCGGAGAATAAAGTAATGCGCGACTGGCAGGGAAAACGGTACTGGCTGATCGGGGCCAGTGAAGGGTTGGGCAAGGCGCTGGCGGAAATCATCAGCCGTCAAGGTGCCGAAGTCATCCTGTCCGCGCGTTCTGAGGATACGTTGGCCGAGGCCGTGAAAGACATGCACGGCAAGGCATCCTATCAGACCATCGACATCAGCGATGATGACAGCGTCAAAGCGGCAGCAGAGGCCGTGGGCGATGTTGACGGTGTTGTGCTGTTGGCAGGCGTCTATTGGCCGTTCGGGGCGGATGAGTGGGACGCCGAAAAGGCCACCGCCATGGTTGATATCAATTTCACGGGTTTTGTTCGTGTTTTGGGGCAGGTGGTGCCTGCGATGGTGGCTAAGGACGATGGGCATATCGTGATTACATCATCGTTGACCGGTTTTCGCGGTTTGCCGGGGTCGATCGGGTACACGGCGTCCAAGGCGGGCACGATGTCGCTTGCGGAATGTATGTATGCGGACCTGCGCAAAACGGGCGTCGATGTTCAGGTCGCCAACCCAGGGTTCATCAAAACGCGACTGACTGATAAAAACGATTTCAACATGCCGTTCATCATGGAACCTGCGCAGGCCGGGCAAGTGATGTTTGACCATATGAATTCGGGACGCTTCAAACGCAGTTTTCCGACCGCGTTTTCGTTGGTATTTCGTGCATCCCAGTTTCTTCCTGATTGGCTGTACTACCGGATTTTCGGCAAGTAATCCGTTTGTCCTAGATCAAGGCGCAGCCCTGCGAAATTTGGCACCCTGTCGTCATTGCACGGGAGAACGTCATGAAAATTACAACTGATAAAGTGGCGGAAGTCATCATCCTCGCCCGCGACCTGCCCCACAGGCGGGCCGAGTTTGACGGCTTCGTGTCTAATCTGACGCAAGGCGAACAAGCTGATCTTGTGGCTATCATGTGGATCGGGCGCGATAGCTTTGATGCGGCAGATTTTGACGAGGCCCATAATACGGCCTTGGATGAGGCAACAACGCCTACCGAAGATTACCTCGCGGGGTCGCCGCTTTTGCCAGACCACCTTGAAAACGGACTGGACGCGCTGGGCGTGTCAGCGCGATCCGAAGAGAACGACCTGTATTAGACGTGGTTGTTGAAGGTCTGCGTTGCGCGGCCCCAGACACTTTTGTCGATCTGATCGAGCATCAACAGATGTGGCAACAACTGCGCTGCGAAATCCTCGGTGCTTTCGGAGGGTAGTAACGAGGGCAGATTATCAATCGCCATAACATCAAGCGGCGGGTCGTCGTGGGCCCGCAAAGTCGGCGCATCCCAAGTCGTTGCACGATCATAGACCTTGATGGGGGAATAATCGCTGTCGGGATCACAGGCAATATCGCCGATCACAGACAGTTTGCGATCCGTGCTGCCTGCATCCGCGTGGACAAACACAGGCGCGCCTTCGTGGGCGAGGATGCAATTCAATAAAATGTCATGCGTCAGGATTTCGGGGAATGGTCCGCCGTGGGCGGTCTCGGCGATGTCCCAGCCTGTGGGTTCAATTCCGACGGCTTTGCACAGGGCGGCGGCCCCGCTGCCCACGCGACCCAAAGCACCGATGATCAATGCGCTGGGGGGGGCGCCCAATTCGGCCTTTGCCGCGTCGGCCATCACTTGGGCCGATGTGAACATGTCCACCGCACCCAACGTCGCGCCCCTTTGCTGACGGCCCCACGCCATCACAGATAAAGCAGCGCCAGCATAGCCTGCCCAAAACCCAAACGCGGCCACCCGGCGGCCTGTTTCATCAACCAGATATTCCAGATCAAGCAGCGTTCCACCGCCTGATTTGAACCGATCTAGCAAGACGCGACCGGACAATTGCGCCTTAAACGCATGCCCGAACATGATGTGGCGGTGGATAAGATCGGTTCCATCATCGGGGAGTTCTTTGAGCCCTAGAATGATCGCACCTTTCGGGGCGCCCACCCATGATCCGGCGCGCGTGATTTCGCACCCTACTGAGGCATAGTCAGTGGTTGGGATGCAGCGGTGATCATCCCCTTCAACAACGACGCGCCAGCCTTTGGCGATCAGCTGTGCGGCCCCGTCCGGTGTTAAGGGCGTGCGGGATTCATTGTCGCGGGATTCGCTGCGAAGCCAGATCAGCATGTCGGGTCCTAACTGTTGGGGCATATCTGCCGCTATCAGCATAGGTGTGCGGCCCAATCGTACAACCCTGTCTGGCCTAATGGTTCGCGGCGTATTCTGCGCGCAACTCCTCAAGCCGTGCCAACGCTTCTGTGCGGGTGTTGCGGATGTTGGGGCGGGTTGTTTTGGCCTCATAACGCAGGCGTTTGTCAGCCTCGGTTTCTGATCCCATCGCGTAGCGGACGGACCCCATGGAATATTCTGCGTTGAACGCATCGGATCGCAGTGAAAACTGCACCCAAGCCCGCGACTGGATGCGCGTGCCTTCGTAATTGAAGATGACCCACCATTTATGCCGCGTCGCGCGGATCGCTTCTTCGGTCCAGTTGTGGACGTCGTTGACGTCGCGCGAATGTTCAAGGCTCATGCCGGAGAGATCAATTTCAAGGATGCCTGTGTCTTCGTCAAACGCCAGACGGCGCAGGAATTCGGCTTTGTGGAAATTGGGGTGGTGCGCGGTGCGTTCGCGCCGTTTGGAGGGTAGTGATTTGAGGAATTCCAATGCCTCCTCGCGTGATCCAAACAGGTTCGGGTTCGCACGGTCGGTTCCCTTCGCCTTTGCGATTTGTTTCACCGTCATCGGGTCGGCGTCGTAGCGCACGGTTTTCATTCCGTGGCCTTCGTTCAAATCCAACCCGCGCCGCGTGAAGGCAAACCATGCGTCCCCATCGACGCGGTAGTCTTGCGTGTTCACCATAAAGAACCACTGCGCTTCACCTGTTTCGTAGATCCGCGCCTCAACCCGGTCATAAAAGGCGTTCACATCGGCGCTGGTGTGGAAATACAGGCCGGTAAAGTCGATTTCAACAATTTGGGCGCCTTCGTGAACCGTGATTCGCGGGTCGAGCGCATCCGGCGAAAAATCGTCTGTGTAGTTCATTGAAACATCCGGTGTCTTGCGTGTGGGACAGGGATGACGAAGATGGGCTGCAACCGCAATACCGCGATACGTCGCGGTGTTATTGTATATCGGATCTGAATGCGGGCCAAATGTATGCAGATCCAATCGAAAGGACCCACCATGCGTTCGCTTTTACTGACCACCGCCCTGATGTTGCCGCTGCCCGTTTGGGCGCAGGATGCCGCCCTTATTCTTGGGATGGAGCGGTATGAACAGCTTGATCGGGTGAACCGTGCCGATGATTTGCTTGGTGCCACTGATCGCTTTGACGCGCTGGGGTTTGATGTGTTCAGCCGCGCCAATAGCCGCGTCGCAGCCGCCAAGGACCTTGCGTCGGCGTTTCAGCAAAGTGTCGGCGATGCGGACCGGTTGGTTGTGGCCCTGTCCGGCCATTTCGTAACAGACGGCACGCGCACATGGCTTTTGACGGCCGAAGCATCTGAACCGGATTTGTTTTCTGTGGATGACGCGGGCCTTGCGATTGATAGCCTTTTGGCGGTGCTTGGCGCGCGCCCCGGTCAGGCTGTTTTGCTGTTGGGTGCGGCTGATCCTGATGATCTGGATATGGACGACAGCGCGTTGTCGTCTGGTATCGGTGCGTTGGACATTCCCCAAGGTGTCACCGTGATCCGAACGACACCGCAAATGGCATCTACTGTATTATCGCGTGAATTGACCGAACCGGAGGCGGTGATCGGTCGGCGGCTGTTGTCAAATCCATCCTTGTTTGTTGATGGATACCTGCCAGCCAATTGGGCCTTGATGCCCGGCGAAGTGATTGTTGAAACCCCGGACCCAACGCCGACTGGCCCGACAGAGGCTGATCTGAACGCAGAGGCCGCGTTGTGGGATCGCACGACCGCCGCTGACACTGTCGTGGCGTACCGCAATTACGTTGCGCGCTATCCGACAGGTCGGTTCGTGGATGACGCCGAACAACAGATTGAGGCGATCTTGGCAGAACCGAACCGCGCTGCGCGGTTGGTCGAAGAAGCCTTGGGGCTGGATCGCAATGCACGCCGCACGGTTCAATCGCAACTGACGCTGCTGAATTACAATACACGTGGCGTGGACGGGATTTTTGGCCCCGGGTCGCGCGGTGCGATTACCAATTGGCAGCAATCAAACGGGTTTCCGCAGACATCCTATTTGTCGCGCGATCAAATTAATCTGCTGGATGCACAAGCGTCCCGCCGACAAGCCGAGATTGAAGCAGAGGAAGCCCGCGAGCGTGCCCAAGCCGAAGCGCTTGATCGCAGTTATTGGGGTGAAACTGGCGGGGTCGGCGATGAACCGGGGTTCCGGGCGTACCTTGCGCGTTATCCTGACGGTCTGTTTGCCAACATCGCCAAGGCCCGTTTGGCCGAGATCGAAGACCGCCGTCGCGGCGCCGCAGAGGCAGCCGACCGCGCCGCATGGTCAATTGCCGACAGCCAAGACGACATCGCAGGATATCAAGAATATCTTGCGGCCTATCCGTCTGGCGTCTTTTCGGGGCAGGCGCTGGCGCAGATCACAGCGCTGAGCGAACCGCGCATTTCTGACGCGCAGGTCGCACAATCACGCGGCGAAGAATCCAATTTGCGCCTGTCAGGCGTGCGGGCGCAATTGTTGGAACTGCGTCTTCGCGATCTGGGCTATAACCCCGGCCGCTTGGACGGTGTCATTGACGGAAATACCCGCAACGCCATCGTCGCCTACCAAGAGGCTGAGGGTCTGACAGCTACGGGATATGTGGACCGTGCAACGGCTGTTGGGCTGATGACGGGATCAATCTCAATCACTGTTCCGGGGCGCTGATCAAAAACAAAACCCCGCCCCAACGCATGGTTGGGACGGGGTTCGTGTCGTTTCAATCCGCTTATGGGCGGGCGGGAACGTAGCGTTCAAACAGCATCCGCACAAAACCTGTCGTGCCGTTGTCCAACTGACGCACGGCCACCAGATAAGTGCCCGGTTGCACCCGCACTGTCAGCAATGAATTCAGGCTTCCGTCATAGTCATCATTGTATCCGACCTGTCGGCCAAGATCGTCGTACATGACCAATACGGGGTCGCCTTGGCCTTGCGCGATTGCCTCGACCAAGACCAGACCACCCTCGTAAACCTCGAATGAATACCACGTCGCATCACCATTGACGTTTACGTCCTGGCGCAGGCGTGTTGCCAGCTCCCCCAGTGGTTCAACAGGATACGTCCCGTCCAGTGGTGGGCTTGCGTCGCCGCGCGCGTATAGATTGCGCTGAATTTCAGCAGCGTCGTATTCCTTTGCCGTCACCGTGATCGGCACGCTTTCGTCACCATATAGATCAACTGCGACGCAGTATTCACCGGCAGGCAAAGGGTTTGCCATGTCGATGCGGCTGTTGAGCCCATCAAAATCGTCGTTCTCGGCGAGCCAATTGCCCGACGGGTCAAACAACGTCAGGATCGGGTCTGCTGTCTCGTTTTCTGCTGTCAGCGACACGGCCATGGGTGTGTCGATCCGCAGGCTATAGACATTCTGGGTGGACCACGGGTTTGAAACAGGTTGCCCAAGGACCAAAGGTTGCGCGGTGCTGAGGTCGCATTCGCCGTCGCCCCCACCACTTGGTGCGGCGAAACCAGCCGTTAGTGGTTCCTGATCGATCCGTGCGGCGCGCACAAATGCCGTCAGCGGGGACCCGTCAAAGCTGCGCATAGACGCGCAATAGGTGCCTGCGGTGAGGTAAGTTTCAGCACGGCTGGCCGCATCGCCGCCGCTGTCATCATCGGATGCGACGATTTCGCCGCTGGCGTCGCGCACATCCAGAACAGTATCGCCGCCCCCACGCCCTTGGGCTTCGATCCGGTAATCGCCATCTTGTGAAACCGTGAACAACCCGACGTATTCATTGCGCAACAAGACCAACGCCATCTGTTCAATGTAGCTGTCCGTGGTTGAGATATCGGATGAGGCTTCGTCCCCACCAAGCCACTGCCCGTTCGCACCTGCGCCGCCACATAAATTGGCGTCTTGGGCGGCGGCCGGCAGTGCAGCCAGCGCGAAAAGCGACGTGGCCAGTGCCGTTGAAATTGGTTTGATCATTGAAAACCCTTTCTTCGGTTATGATTTGTCCCAGCGTAAGGGGGCAATCACGGCGAGGCTAGGGGGCAGGTGCGCTTTGCGCCCGAAGGTCAGGGATACCTGACCCGGCACAATTGCGTTGCACCGTACACCGTCAGGCCCGCGATCAATCGCAAGTGCGGATGGCGAACCCTGTGCTGATCGTCTGAGTATTCTTTTGGTCAGGCCATTTCGCATTAACGCGAATGTGCGGTCTGAAAGAAGGGTTTTTTCTAAAACAAGACACGGAACAAAGAAAAAGCCGCGTCCCATTTCTGGGCGCGGCTTTCTCAAATTACTGCGGTCTCGTTTAGCCCTGACGGGCTTTGAAACGACGCTGGGTCTTGTTGATAACGTAGACCCGGCCTTTACGGCGCACGACGCGGCAATCGCGGTGGCGGTTTTTCAGCGACCGGAGGGAGTTGCGAACTTTCATGTGTTCTATCCTTTGTCTCGCGGCGCGTCTGATGCGCCTTTGTTTCGTTCATGCGCTGTTGCCAGCGCGGCTAAATTCATGTCCGCACCAAAGGTGCAAAGTAATGGTGGACGATACTGGGATCGAACCAGTGACCCCTTCGATGTCAACGAAGTGCTCTACCGCTGAGCTAATCATCCATACCCTTAACACACTTGCCTCCCAAACCGAATAGAACCGTGTTCTAAAACGAAAAGGGACGCGCAAGCGCGCGTCGGTTGCGCGGTCTATATAAAGAGTCGGGATAGGGATCAAGGGCTTTTGGTATTTGCGCGAAATGCGCTACAGTCTGGTCACGAAGGGGCACGAATGAGCAACGTTAACACTGAATTATCCTACCTGCTGCGCCGCCCGGTGGCCCGCACCACATCAGTTGTGTTCGCATCGCCCCATTCGGGCCGCAAGTACCCTGCGTCATTTTTGCGCCGCGCCGTTTTGAATGAAAAAGATATCCGGTCGTCCGAAGATGCTTTCGTCGATGATTTGTTTGGCGGGGCCGTTGATCATGGTGCGCCGCTTTTGTTGGCCCAAGCCCCACGTGCCTATCTTGATCTTAATCGTGGCCCCGATGAATTTGATCCTGCCGTGATTGATGGTGTGCGCCGTGTTGCCCACAATCCGCGAATCGCGAGTGGGCTTGGGGTCATTCCCCGTGTGGTATCCGGTGGTCGGTCGATTTATGACGGTAAGCTGACCCTGACCGAGGCCCACCAACGGATCAAAACCGTCTGGCGGCCCTATCACGACACATTGCAATCCCTGATGGACGAGGCGCACCGCACATTCGGCGAAGCGATCCTGATTGATTGCCATTCCATGCCGCACGAAGCGTTGGAACATGTCGGTCCACCGGGCACGACGCGCCCTGATGTGGTGTTAGGTGACCGGTTCGGCGCATCTGCGGCGTCATCGATTGTTGAACAAGTCGAAGCCGCTTTTGGCGCTGCGGGTTTCAAGGTCGCGCGCAATATGCCGTTTGCGGGCGCGTACATTTGCCAGCAATATGGCCGCCCGTCGCGGCGCCATCACGCGGTGCAGGTTGAAATTGATCGATCCATCTACATGGACGAAGCCACGATAAAACCAAATGCGAACTTTAAGGCATTCAAGGCAAAACTGGACGGTGTCATGGCCGAAATCGCGGGCATAGGCAGACCGAGCGACCTGCGCGTCGCGGCAGAGTAACTACCGCAACGCCCGCCCTTTCAATATTGCATCCTTCCCGAATTTTTCGCGGATCGCATCTGCGGCGCGTTCGGCTTCGGCGCGTTTGGTTGCGTTTGGGTCAAGCAGATCGCCCTCACGGTCGGCATCCCCGGCGGGGACCAAATCGGAAATGCCTACGCCGAGCAGGCGATAGGGCCCCTGATCGCCGACTTGATCGAACAACCCGCGTGCGCAGCGATAAATCGTGTCGGCCAATTGGGTGGGCTGGTGCAAGGATTGCCGTTTGCTCAGCAGTTTGTGGTTTGCGCGTTTTAGTTTCAGCGTTACGACACGCCCGGCCTTGTCTTTCGCCTTGGCCCGCGCCGAAACTTTTTCCGCCATGCGCCAGATGTGCCCATCCAGAATGTCCGTATCGGCGGTGTCATCGTTAAACGTCGTTTCGTTGCTGAGACCCTTTACGGGTGTGTGGGCGCTGATGCGGCGTGCGTCTTCCCCGCGCGCAAGAGAATAGAGCCGTTCACCCATTCCGCCAAACCGATCTGTCAAATCGCGTTTTTCCCAACGCAGAAGGTCATCAAACGTCCGTATGCCAGCCGCGTCCAGCGATTGCTGGGCAACAGGGCCGATCCCCCAGATCAGTTTCACGGGTTTGGGGCGTAGGAATTCTGTCGTTTCTTTCGCGCCGATCACGGAGAACCCACGCGGCTTGTCCAGATCAGAGGCCACTTTAGCGAGGAATTTGTTATGGCTTAGCCCGATGGACCCCGTGATCCCGATTTCGTCCTGCATGCGCTTTGTCAGCCGCGCAAGCATGACCGCAGGCGGCGCACCGTGCAGTTTGGCGGTGCCGGACAGGTCCATAAACGCTTCGTCCAGTGACAAAGGTTCAACCGTTGGCGTCAGTTCATCCATCAGGGTGCGTACCTGGCGGGACACTTCGACATAGCGATCCATCCGCCCGCGCACGATGACGGCTTCGGGGCAAAGCTTTAGTGCTTGAAACATTGGCATCGCCGATCGCACGCCTTTAATGCGCGCAATGTAACAGCAGGTGGATACAACTCCGCGGCGGCCCCCGCCGATGATCACCGCCTTGCCCTCAAGATCTGGATTGTCGCGTTTTTCGACGCTGGCGTAAAAGGCATCGCAGTCCATGTGGGCGATCGTCAGGTCGAATAACTCATCATGCGCCGTCACACGGGGGCTGCGGCACGCGGGGCAGCGGGCACCGTCATTGAATGTGTGTAAACAGGCGCGACAAAGGGATGGCATGGCCCCACAGATAAGGGGGGCAGGCATGTGAGGCAAGAACACCCATCAAATGTGGCGAAATTGCCAAACCTGATCGCAGCCTTGCGGAATCGGCTGACGCTCTGGTTGCAGGGAACGGGTGGCGACCCTATCTAGCTGGTGGAAGAATGCCGCGAAATGGCCTATAAAACTGGCAAACACGGCACGTCATAATAAATTTGAGGGACCCATTTTATGGACATCGAGAACATCATCACCAACCTGATCGGCGGGAACATCGTCCTGATCTTGTTGGCGGCCTTTATTATCATTTGTATTCTGGTTGGTGTGCGGATCGTTCCGCAGTCCGAGAAATATGTCGTTGAACGGTTTGGCCGTCTGCGCGCGGTACTTGGACCAGGCATCAACTTTATCATCCCGTTCCTTGACCGCGTTGCGCACAAGATTTCGATCCTTGAACGTCAGTTGCCCGTCATGGGCCAGGATGCGATCACATCGGATAACGTGTTGGTGCAGGTTGAAACATCCGTTTTCTACCGCATCACTGAGCCTGAAAAGACGGTTTACCGTATCCGCGATGTTGATGGCGCGATTTCCACAACTGTTGCGGGTATCGTGCGTTCTGAAATCGGTAAGATGGAGCTGGACCAAGTGCAGGCGAACCGCACCGGTTTGATCCTCGCGATCCAAGACCAGCTTGCGGCGCAGGTTGATGATTGGGGTATCGAAGTAACACGCGCTGAAATCCTGGACGTGAATCTGGATGCTGCGACACGTGCAGCGATGCTTCAGCAGTTGAACGCGGAACGTGCGCGTCGTGCGCAAGTAACCGAGGCCGAAGGTAAAAAGCGGTCTGTTGAACTTCAGGCGGATGCTGAATTGTATGCTGCCGAACAAGCCGCCAAAGCGCGTCGTGTATCTGCGGACGCCGAAGCCTACGCAACGCAGGTGGTTGCCGTCGCGATTGCTGAAAACGGTCTTGAGGCCGCGCAGTACCAAG
This sequence comes from Octadecabacter dasysiphoniae, assembly GCF_021532615.1. GTDB lineage: Bacteria > Pseudomonadota > Alphaproteobacteria > Rhodobacterales > Rhodobacteraceae > Octadecabacter > Octadecabacter dasysiphoniae. The sequence goes on along the minus strand of NZ_JAKGAQ010000002.1, from coordinate 483,811 downwards.
TTGCATTAAAACAGGTTGAGGCCGTCAACGCGATGAGCTCGTCCGCTGGCAGCAACACCGTTGTCCTGCCTGCGAACCTGATCGAAAGCTTTGGCGATGCGTTCAAGATGCTTAAGGGTCGCGTATAATGTCTTGGTTTAACGAATGGTGGATCTGGATGGTGGCGGCCCTTGTGCTGGCCATCGCCGAGGTTTTGATTCCGGGTTGGATTTTCTTCGGCTTTGCGGTCGGCGCGTTCTTCTTGGGCAGCGTGATCTGGCTTGGCATTGGCACGGGCTTGTCACTTGCATGGACGTTGGTGATATTTGCCGTGCTGTCGCTGATCGCGTATGTCCTGATGCGCCAAATCTTTGGCATCCGCCGGGGCCAGGTTAAAATCTGGGATCGCGACATCAACGATTGATAAAAAAGGGCCCCGCACGAAAACGGCGGGGCCAGTTCGATCTGTTCACGAGGAGTTTCTTATCCGAGGGACAATTCGGACAGAGGCAGTGACAGATATCTTCAAAATCTAACGAATTGAGGCCAGTCCACCTTCGCGGCGCGACATCTTCATCGCCTGCAGTGCCAGACCACGACGCACGGCACTTTCATCCATCATCAGCGTCCCCGGAATGGAACACGGATACCGGTATGTGCGACCTTTGCGGTCAATATCCACACGGGCCTCGTAGGCGCCAGTCGTGGGGTTGTAGCGAATGTTTCCAAGCAAAATATCTGACATGATTGCAGTCCTTCCTTAGCGCGTGCGTTGTCGCACGGCATGGCCCAGCAGGGCACGCTTTACGTGAAAAGGGTCAAGCGATGACGGCCCATCGACGCGGCAATCAAAATGCAGTGGTCCATCGCGGGTGGGCAAAACAACTGCAGCTTCAAAGCCGCGGCCAGTGTAGCGAATGTCGTTCAGCGTAATCATCGTGTATCCCCTTTTACGTGGATGTTGTGGCGGCACTGATTGCCTCCACAACACTTGGGGATAACTTTGGCGCCATTGAAGGGGAAGAAAACACACGTTTTCCCTCAACCCTGTGATTCAATGTAATAATTGCGGGCGTGTTCCTGCCAACGCCCTTATTTTCAAGTGTTCGGAGTCTGCGCCTGAGGTGAGCGGAGTTCTGCCACAATGGCCTGTGCGGCGGCGCGTGGGTTGGAATTTTGCCAAATCGGACGTCCGACAACTACGTGATCTGCCCCGTTTGCAATAGCTGTTGCAGGTGTTGTGACCCGTTTTTGATCACCTAGATCGGCCCCCGCAGGGCGTACGCCCGGGGTCACAATCAGCTTTCCTTCGGCTTCTGGCAGGGCGCGGATCAGCGCGGCCTCTTGCGGGGAGGCAATCACTCCGTCAGCGCCGTTGGATAGCGCCAGACCTGCGCGTTCTTGCACCAAATCAGTGATGTCGCCCGATTTGATCAGGCCCGCATTCAAATCAGCGCGGTCCAGTGACGTCAGGATCGTCACGGCGAGGATTTTCATCTCACCCTTGGTTTGGGCCGCAGCGCGCACGACATGCGGATCGCCATGCACAGTCAAAAAATCATGCCCGAACCGAGATAGCCCCCGCACGGCGGATTCAATCGTTGCGCCGATATCAAACAGTTTCATATCAAGGAAAATACGTTTGCCGTGTTCGTCCGCGAGTTCATTGGCCAGCGCAAGCCCTCCGCCGGTCAACATTCCCAAACCGATTTTGTAAAACGATGCCGCATCCCCGATCTGTTCGGCCATCGCCAGTCCGGCGATTGCATCAGGCACATCAAGGGCAACAATCAGGCGGTCATCAGTCATTTCGGGCTCCTTTGATTTTGGCCGTTCTATGCCCCAGCGCCGCAATCATCAACCGACCTTGAACAGCCCGAAATCGCCCCCCATATGTCAATCGAGGCCCCATACCTCTGTGCCGCATTGCGGGCAGCATTCAATCCGGGGCGCTTATATAAAGGAGAGACCTATGAACTTAGAAAAGTTCACAGAGCGGTCGCGCGGTTTCATTCAGGCCGCCCAGACGATCGCAATGCGCGAAAGCCACCAACGGCTTGCGCCTGAACACCTTCTCAAGGCCCTTTTAGACGATGATCAAGGCCTCGCGGCGAATCTGATCAATGCGGCGGGTGGTGATGCTGCGCGCGTGTTGCAGAACGTTGATATTGCACTGGCGAAATTGCCCCAGGTGTCCGGCGATGCGGCGCAAACCTATATGGATGGCACGACGGGTAAGGTTCTCGCCGAGGCCGAGAAGCTGGCCAAGAAGGCCGGCGATAGCTTTGTGCCTGTCGAACGCATTTTGATGGCACTGACGATGACCAAGTCCAAAGCAAAGGATGCTTTGGATGCCGGTAAGGTGACGGCGCAGGCGCTGAATTCCGCGATCAATGATATCCGCAAGGGCCGCACCGCTGACACTGCCAGCGCCGAAGAAGGCTATGATGCGCTGAAGAAATACGCGATGGATCTGACTGCACGTGCCCGCGAAGGCCGTATTGATCCGATTATTGGGCGCGACGAAGAAATCCGTCGCGCGATGCAGGTGTTGTCGCGCCGCACAAAGAACAACCCGGTGCTGATCGGTGAGCCCGGAGTGGGTAAAACTGCAATCGCCGAGGGTCTTGCGCTGCGGATTATCGACGGTGATGTCCCGGAATCATTGCGCAACAAATCGCTTCTGTCCCTCGACATGGGCGCGCTAATTGCGGGTGCGAAGTACCGTGGTGAATTCGAAGAACGCCTTAAGGCTGTTCTTAACGAAGTGGGCGAAGCAGCGGGCGAAGTCATTTTATTCATCGACGAAATGCACACGCTTGTGGGTGCGGGTAAGGGTGACGGCGCGATGGATGCTGCTAACCTGATCAAACCTGCGCTGGCACGGGGTGAATTGCACTGTATCGGTGCGACGACCTTGGATGAATACCGCAAATACGTGGAAAAAGACGCGGCGTTGGCGCGGCGTTTCCAACCGATTGTCGTGCAAGAACCCACTGTCGAAGATACGGTAAGCATCCTGCGCGGTATCAAAGAAAAATATGAACTTCACCACGGCGTACGCATTTCGGATTCTGCCTTGGTGAGTGCCGCAACCTTGTCGCACCGATATATCACAGATCGTTTCTTGCCGGATAAAGCCATCGATCTGGTGGATGAGGCCGCGAGCCGCTTGCGCATGGAAGTCGACAGCAAACCCGAAGAACTGGACCAGCTTGATCGCCAGGTCCTACAGCTCCAGATCGAGGTAGAGGCCCTGCGCATGGAGGACGATCAAGCCTCCAAGGATCGGCTTGAGAAGCGCGAAAAAGAACTTGCTGATCTGCAAGAAAGATCAGCCGAGATGACCGCCAAATGGCAGGCGGAACGCGATAAGCTTGAGGGGTCACGTGATCTCAAGGAGCGGCTTGATCGGGCGCGTGCCGAATTGGATATTGCCAAGCGTGAAGGCAACCTCGCGAAGGCGGGTGAATTGTCTTACGGCGTTATCCCCGAGCTTGAAAAGCAGCTGGGGGAGGCGGACGACAGTGATTTGATGGTCGAAGAAGCCGTGCGCCCTGAACAGATTGCGAGCGTGGTTGAGCGTTGGACAGGCGTGCCTGTCGCAAAGATGCTGGAAGGCGAACGTGAAAAATTGCTGCGTATGGAAGACGGGCTGCACCAGCGCGTCATCGGTCAGGACGCCGCGGTTCGGGCTGTGGCCAATGCCGTGCGTCGTGCCCGCGCCGGGTTGAACGACGAAGGGCGGCCTTTGGGCAGCTTTTTGTTTCTTGGACCAACCGGCGTGGGTAAGACCGAACTGACCAAAGCGCTTGCCGAATATCTGTTTGATGATGACAGCGCGATGGTGCGCATCGATATGTCTGAATTCATGGAAAAGCATGCGGTTGCGCGTCTGATCGGGGCGCCCCCCGGATACGTCGGTTATGACGAAGGCGGTGTGCTGACCGAAGCCGTGCGGCGACGGCCGTATCAGGTGATCCTGTTTGACGAAGTCGAAAAGGCGCATCCGGATGTGTTTAACGTTCTGTTGCAGGTCTTGGATGATGGCGTGTTGACGGATGGCCAAGGGCGCACTGTTGATTTCAAACAGACGTTGATCATTCTGACATCCAACCTCGGAAGCCAAGCGCTTAGCCAGTTGCCTGAAGGGTCGGATGCATCCGAAGCCAAACGCGATGTGATGGATGCGGTGCGCGCGCACTTCCGCCCCGAATTCCTGAACCGTTTGGATGAAACCGTCATCTTTGACCGCCTTGCGCGCGACGACATGGACGGGATCGTGACTATCCAGATGGCGCGTCTTCTAAAACGGCTCGCGTCGCGCAAGATCAACCTCGCCCTTAATGATGACGCGCGCAAATGGCTGGCTGATGAAGGCTATGATCCGGTGTTTGGTGCACGCCCATTAAAGCGGGTAATCCAACATGCGTTGCAAAACCCGCTCGCTGAGATGCTGCTGGCGGGGGATGTGAAAGATGGCGACACCGTGCCTGTTTCAGCGGGTGCGGATGGATTGCTGGTTGGCGACCGCGTGAGCAAATCAAACCGTCGCCCCCCAGAGGACGCTGTCGTTCACTAAAGGTGACAAAAATCGGGTCTGTGTGCTACGCTTTTGCGCATGGACCCGATTACTATTGCTTTTTACGCTGTTGTTTGTGGCTGCCTTAGCGTTGTTGCCCCGAAATTTCCGGGCCTACCTGTACGTCTTGGCGTGGGGGCAGGGGTCGGGATCATCGCCGCCTCCGTGCTGCCGTTAATCAAAGAAATGATGCACGTCTATTAGGATCGCAACGCCGGAAGCCCGACGCCCGTGGCTTCAAACCCGCCGTCTGCGGCGATGGTCTGGCCTGTTACAAAGCTCGCCTTCTCCGAAATCAGAAACGCAATGACTTCGCCGATCTCGGCCTCTGACCCGTAGCGGTTCAGCGGGATTGCGTCATGGTAGGCATCGATGATGTCTTGCGTGTGCACGGCCATTGCCAATTTTGTGCGCACCGGACCAGGACAAACAGTATTGGCGCGAATTCCATATTCGCCGAGTTCGACGGCCTGTTGCAGCGTTAGCTGAATGACCGCTGCTTTGGATGTGCCGTATGCCACGCGTAAGGTTGAGGCCCGCAAGCCGGAAATACTGGCGATGTTTACGATCGCGCCCTTTGTTTTCTTAAGCGCGGGGATCGCGGCCTGCGTACATAGAAACACCCCATCAAGGTTTGTTTCCATCACCGTTTTCCAGCGCACGAAATCGGTTTCTTCGATGGGGCAAAAATCTGCGACGCCTGCGTTGTTCACCAGCGCATCTATCTGACCAAAGTGGCGCAGTGTTTCGGCGATCATCCCTTTGACCGAGCCTTCGTCGGACACGTCACAATCAATGCCGTGCACATTTGTGCGGGTTTCTAGCGCGTCGGCGAGGGCTTTCGCGTCCCGATCTACCATCGCGACCTGCCAGCCGTTTGCCAAAAGGATGTCAGTGGTTGCCAACCCGATCCCGCGCGCCGCGCCTGTAATAATTGCTGTTTTCATGGCACGAATTTGCACGGTGATCCGGCAAAAGAAAAGCCCCGGCGCGTGGGGGAACGCGCCGGGGCCAAAAGTATGGTTTGCACCGTTTACATTGGTGGCAAAATCACTGCGTCAATCACGTGGATCACGCCGTTTGATGCTTCTACGTCGGCTGCAATCACGTTGGCTTCGTTCACCATTACGCCACCTTCGGTCATGATCGTGACGTCTGCGCCATTTACAGTCGTGGCCATCATGCCATCAGACAGATCGCCCGACATCACTTTGCCCGCGACCACATGATAAGTCAGCACGGCTGCCAGTGCTTCTGGGTCTGCGAGCAGGCCTTCGACTGTGCCTTCGGGCAATGCGGCAAATGCGTCATCCGTTGGTGCGAACACTGTGAACGGCCCTTCGCCTTTCAGCGTTTCCACCAGTCCGGCGGCTTCTACGGCTGCGACGAGGGTGTTGAATGTGCCAGCCTCAACAGCTGTGTCCACGATGTCCTTGGAATGACCGTCTGCGAAAGCAGATGTTGCGGTCAGTGCGAGTGCGGCCGTTGTGGCCATGAATGTACGACGAAACATGTGTAGTCCTCCAGTAAGTCGACACCTTGTTGGTATCGTAAAGGAATACGTGGCCTGTCGGTTTTGGTTCACAGGGGGTTTCCGCCGGTGTCATTTGACGCAAAGACAGGGCGCACTAAGCCCGCGTGGATTTCACTTTCAAGTCACAACAGGTTTATCAAAAGACGCTGTTTGAAACGAAAAAGGCCCGGACTACGCCGGGCCTAGATCATCTGCTGCATAGGTATTTGTTAGCCAACGACGAAGATATCGTCAGAAATATAGATGAAATCATCCAAGGACAGATCGGCCAGATTGGTGTCTTTCAGGGTAATGTCGCCTTGCGCACCCAGATCAAGCACGACGTCGTCGCCCACCTGACTGGCGATAGACACGGCATCCAGATCAGACACGGGCCCATAGGCTGTGAAATCGATCTTATCGATACCTGTTTCGAAGTCTTCAATGATGTCCGAGTTTGTGACGCCAGCGAATACGAAGGTATCTGCGTCCTGGCCACCGTTCAGGATGTCATTACCCAAACCACCGACAAGAATATCCTCGCCTGTGCCGCCATTCAGCGTGTCCGACTGGCTGCCGCCGAACAGAACGTCGTCTTCGGAACCACCCCAAAGCTTGTCGTTGCCCGACCCGCCATACAGGCTGTCGTCACCGGAATTACCGTTCAAACGGTCATTGCTGCGCTCACCGTGCAATTCATCATCGCCCGATCCGCCATTTAGGCGGTCCGATCCGGTTCCGCCATACAGCACATCGTCAAATGTGCCGCCGTACAGATCGTCGTGGCCGGAACCACCAAACAACAAATCGAAACCGGCACCGCCATTGATATAGTCGTTCCCTGTATCGCCATAGATTTCGTCAGCCTGCGAACCGCCCCAAATCTTGTCTGACTGGCCGCCACCTTCGATGTAATCTTCGCCTTTGCCGCCACGAATGATGTCGCCACCGTTGCCGCCATAGATTTCGTCGTCGCCGGAGTTTCCGTTCAAGCGATCTGCGCCTGTGCCACCGTAAACTTCATCATCGCCCTGACCGGCCCAAACCTTGTCGTTGCCTTCGCCCGCATCCACGAGGTCATTATCACGACCAGCGTTGATCAAGTCATTGCCAAGGCCGCCGAAGATGGAGTCATCCCCGCTGCCGCCAAGAATGCTATCGATATACATGCCAACGACGAATTCGTCGGTGCTGGCCACGCCTGTCCAAGTGTCGTTACCATCCATCAGGTCAATCGTCGTAGGGGCATCGCCACCAAACAGAACATCATCACCGGATGTTGGACCGACAGGAACAACAAGCCCGGTCGCCCCCGGTGTTGGCGTACCGAACGTGATCACGCCAGCGGAATCGATCTGCGCGCTTTGGCCCACTGTGCCACCGTCGGGTATGAACACACTGTCGCCAAAGACATCGTTGCCACCGATTGTGTAAGACGTGTTGCCCGTGAACAAATTGCCCTCAACCGGGGCCAAAAATGCCGGATAGCTTAGGAAAACAGCGCCAGCCGGTAGCGGGCCGTAGACCGCCTCAAACTCGGCTTGGGTAACGGGAACTGGGGGCTCGAAAACCTCTTCTGAAAAATCAGGCACAACAGGAACCAAAACAATCGACGCGCCAGCAGCAATCTGGATATCGGGGCCAAAGTTGCCTTCGAAATAGGCCGGGCCAAAATCATCGTTTCCGACAAAGAAATCCTGACTTGAAACGGCAGTCGCCCCCGTGTTGGTGACTTCGATAAACTGAAAGCCTGTGGGCCCAGTGTTAAATAGCAATTCGGTAATCTTAAGATCAGCAACAGACATGAGAGTCTCCAATAACAAAAACAACGCACCGAAGCGGCGCGTCTAATAATATGCTCTCAAATCCCCGTTGCGCCTTCCCCAGCGCCGACGGTGCCACATTCTTGACAGAATCTGGCCCGCCTTTTGACACACGCTATGCAGTGGTTAACGAAAGGGAAAGGTAAACTTGCTTTTACCAACAGTCGGTTGACCGAAAGGGTACCAATCTATTGTGTGGTCTCTGATTGTTTCTTCACCAAAGGGTCGCGCCAATGTTTTCCAGCCTAAGCATGTCTGTTTTCGAAGGGCTGGCACTTGCTCTTATCATCTCGCTCGGTGTGGTGATTGCGGTTTTGGTGATCCTGTTTGTGATTGACCGTACGCAGACCCATGATGCGATCCGCCGCAATTATCCTGTGGTGGGGCGGTTTCGCTATGTGTTCTCCAGCTTGGGGGAATTCTTTCGCCAATATTTCTTTGCGATGGATCGCGAAGAATTGCCCTTCAACCGTGCGCAACGGGAATGGGTTAAACATGCGGCGGGCGGGGGCGGTAGCACAATTGCATTCGGTTCAACCCGCAATCTGTCTGTCCCCGGCACGCCGATTTTCACCAACGCGGCGTTTCCACCGCTAGACAACCAATTCGCTTGTACGGATCCTTTGATCATCGGGGAGGGCGCGCGCACACCGTATCTGGCACCGTCTATCTTTAATCTAAGTGGCATGTCTTATGGCGCGATTTCCAAACCAGCCGTGCAGGCCTTATCCAAAGGGTGCGCCAAGGCTGGAATTTGGATGAATACGGGCGAGGGTGGTTTGTCGCCCTACCACTTGGAAGGCGGGTGCGACTTGGTGTTTCAGATGGGCACCGCCAAATACGGTGTGCGGGACGCGGATGGCAATCTGGACGACAACGAACTGCGCAAGGTTGCCGCGCACGATCAGGTCAAGATGATCGAAATCAAACTCGCGCAGGGGGCTAAGCCCGGTAAGGGCGGCATCCTTCCGGCCGCCAAGATTAGTGCTGAGATTGCAGACATCCGCGGTCTGCCGCGCGGGAAAGATGGCATCAGCCCGAACCGGCACGCCGAAGTGGATGATTGGAATGATCTGCTCGATTTCATCGTCCATGTTCGCGGCGTCACGGGGCTGCCTACGGGGATCAAAACCGTTATGGGGTCCGAAAAGGCATTCGCCGAGTTTTTTGATACTATAGTAGAGAGAGGCGCAGACACCGCCCCTGACTTTATAACACTGGATGGTGGCGAAGGCGGTACAGGCGCGGCCCCGATGCCATTGATGGATTTGGTCGGTGTGTCGATCCGCGAAGCCCTGCCGCGCGTGTCGGCGATGCGCAATGAACGCGGTCTAAAGGATCGTATCCGTATTGTGGCCTCCGGCAAGTTGGTGAACCCAGGCGATATCGCATGGGCATTGTGTGCCGGCGCTGATTTTATTACCTCCGCGCGCGGGTTCATGTTTTCGCTTGGCTGCATCCAAGCCCTCAAATGCAACAAGAACACCTGTCCGACTGGCATCACGACCCATGATCCACGGTTTCAAAAGGGCCTCGTTCCGTCCGAAAAATACGACAAGGTCGCGGCCTACGCCAAAGGCATCATTAAAGAGGTAGAAACAATCGCGCATTCTGTCGGCGTGTCAGAGCCGCGAAAAATGCGCCGCGATCACGTTCGCATTGTCCAGCCGGACGGCACGAGCATCCCGCTCTCAACGCTTTATCCGTCCTAACCTGCGTCTGAGCTTCATAAATATTCCGGGGGAGCCCACCGGGCGGGGGCTGGCCCCCTCCACGCTCGCGGCACGCGCAAACATTACAGGCGCCCCGCGCAGATGTGACACGACTTTTAGTGACCTGTGAACGTTGCACTATATATACAGCAAAGAAATTGAACTTCGGAGAGACCCATGGCCCACCGCTGGAAGAACACATTTACACATGCAGACGTCACACCTGAACCGCTTTGGCTGAACCGCCGCGCGATCCTCGCAGGGATGGCGGGTGCAGGCGCGCTTGGCGGGGTTGGATCGGTTGCGGCACAAGAAGCGCTTGAACCAAACACGTGGGAACAGATCACGACCTACAATAACTTCTATGAATTCGGCACCGGCAAATCCGATCCGTCAGACAACGCTGGCGATATGGTAACCGATCCATGGGAAATCACGATTGATGGTATGGTCGACAATCCGGGCACGTTTTCATTGGCCGAACTTGTTGATGGCATGACCATGGAAGAACGCCTTTACCGTTTCCGATGCGTCGAAGCATGGGCGATGGTTGTTCCATGGAACGGGTTTGAACTGGCTGATTTGCTGAACCGTGCAGGTATCCAAGACGGGGCCACGCATGTTGCGTTCGAAACCGCAGTTCTGCCAGACGTCATGCCAGGCGTGCGCCGGAACGTGATTGAATTTCCCTATGTGGAAGGTCTGCGCCTGGACGAGGCGGTGCATCCTTTGACGATTATGGCCACCGGCATCTATGATCGCCCACTTGCCAATCAGTCCGGCGCGCCAATCCGGTTGGTTGTGCCGTGGAAATACGGGTTCAAATCGATCAAATCCATTGTGAAGATTACGGTGACAAACGAGCAACCGCCCACCACGTGGAACAAGATCAATGCGCGTGAATACGGGTTCTATAGTAATGTGAACCCGCAGGTCGATCACCCGCGCTGGTCACAAGCATCCCATCGCGTCATCGGTGGAGGATTGTTCAACAGCCGCGAAGACACGCTGATGTTCAACGGCTACCCAGAAGTTGCGTCGTTGTACGAAGGTATGGATCTGCGCGAAAATTACTGATGGGCAGGACTATTGCCACCTTGGGCGGCTTGGGCAGCGTACTTGGCCTGCTCTGCTGCTTCACAGGGTTTTTGCCGGTTGCGCTGACGTCCATCGGTGCCACCGGCCTTATCTCTCTCTTATATAGAGACAGCCTCTTATATAGAGACAGCGTTTTGTTGCCTTTCGTCGCCGTTTCGCTTGTGGCGCTACTGATGGGCCTTTGGATGATGCACCGGAAGCATTGAAACAATCTGCAACTCACCGTGGGAACGATGACATCCTCTTTCTTTTGAAATCTGCAACCGCAATGTAGGGTCAACAGCCGCAACACGCGGCGCATCAGAAAGCCATGCCCATGTCCGCATTGTCCAAATTCGTCGACCCGATCAATAGCTTCGCGCGCAAGGTTCCGACGTGGCTTGTCTATATACTATATAGTCTGCCCATCCCTTATCTGTTCTGGCTGGCCCAAACGGGCGGCATGGGCGTTGAACCTATCAACGCGCTCGAACGCGAAATGGGTGAGATCACGTTGCAACTCTTGATCATCGGCCTCGCTATTACTCCGGCCCGCAAATACCTCGGCCTGAACCTTTTGAAATTCCGCCGCGCCATCGGTGTCATGGCATTTTTTTATGTTGTT